>JADJCG010000004.1:192500-195598 GCA_016703335.1 Caulobacteraceae bacterium
CGTGTGTGTCGTGATCTTCGGATCGCGGCGCAGTCCTCACCGTGCATGAACATCAAAGATGATCGATCAAGCGACTCAAGAGCATTCGATGGATGCCTTGGCGGTAAGAGGCGATGAAGGACGTGGCACGCTGCGATAAGCTGCGGGGAGGGGCGAGCACCCTTTGATCCGTGGATTTCCGAATGGGGCAACCCACCTTTGAGGCTAGATATCAGAGCTCAGACGGCAACGTCTGGGCTTCGGTTTCTAGCTTCTAAACAAGGTATTGTTTCCTGAATACATAGGGAAATAAAGCAAACCCGGGGAAGTGAAACATCTCAGTACCCGGAGGAAAGGACATCAACCGAGACTCCCGTAGTAGTGGCGAGCGAACCGGGACCAGGCCAGTGCCTTATCAAAACCAACGCGAACCGGATGGAAAACCGGGCCATAGCGGGTGATAGCCCCGTAGCGGTAAAGTTAGATGAGGACTCGAGTAGGGCGGGACACGTGCAATCCTGTCTGAACATGGGGGGACCACCCTCCAAGCCTAAGTACTCCTTACCGACCGATAGCGAACAAGTACCGTGAGGGAAAGGTGAAAAGAACCCCGACGAGGGGAGTGAAAAAGTACCTGAAATCGAATGCTTACAAGCAGTGGGAGCTCTTCGGAGTGACCGCGTACCTTTTGTATAATGGGTCAGCGACTTAGTGTGGCGAGCAAGCTTAAACCGTTAGGTGTAGGCGCAGCGAAAGCGAGTCTGAACAGGGCGTTCAGTTCGTCGCATTAGACCCGAAACGCGTTGATCTACCTATGAGCAGAGTGAAGGTGCAGTAACATGCACTGGAGGCTCGAACCCATTACTGTTGAAAAAGTATGGGATGACTTGTGGGTAGGGGTGAAAGGCCAATCAAAACGCGTGATAGCTGGTTCTCCGCGAAAACTATTTAGGTAGTGCGTTCTGTGATTACCTCAGGGGGTAGAGCACTGGATGGGCTAGGGGCGTTCACCACGTTACCAAACCTAACCAAACTCCGAATACCTGAGAGTACAGCAGTGCAGACAGACGGCGGGTGCTAACGTCCGTCGTCAAGAGGGAAACAACCCTAACCATCAGCTAAGGCCCCCAAATAATGGCTAAGTTGTTAAGGATGTGGGTATGCATAGACAACCAGGAAGTTGGCTTAGAAGCAGCCATCCTTTAAAGAAAGCGTAACAGCTCACTGGTCAAGCGTACCTGCGCCGAAAATGTATCGGGGATTAAGCCATTTGCCGAAGCTATGGGTTCAGTAGCAATACTGAGCGGTAGCGGAGCGTTCCGTAAGCCTGCGAAGGTGAACCGTGAGGTTTGCTGGAGGTATCGGAAGTGAGAATGCTGACATGAGTAACGACAAACAGAGTGAGAGACTCTGTCGCCGAAAGACCAAGGGTTCCTGTTCAATGTTAATCAGAGCAGGGTTAGCCGGCTCCTAAGGCGAGGCCGAAAGGCGTAGTCGATGGGAAGCACGTAAATATTCGTGCGCCAGTTGGTGTGTGACGAATGACGGAAGTTGTGTGAGGCAGTTGGTGTCCGAGCGCAGCCTAGTTGTTCCAGGAAATAGCCCCAACATAGACCGTACCCGAAACCGACACAGGTGGTCAGGTAGAGTATACCAAGGCGCTTGAGAGAACTATTGTGAAGGAACTCGGCAAATTGCCCTCGTAACTTCGGAAGAAGAGGGACTGATCTCACGCAAGTGAGCGTCAGTGACACAAGCCAGGGGGTGGCGACTGTTTATCAAAAACACAGGGCTCTGCGAAGCCGCAAGGCGACGTATAGGGTCTGACTCCTGCCCAGTGCCGGAAGGTTAAGAGGAGAGGTGCAAGCCTTGAATCGAAGCCCCGGTGAACGGCGGCCGTAACTATAACGGTCCTAAGGTAGCGAAATTCCTTGTCGGGTAAGTTCCGACCTGCACGAATGGAGTAACGACTTCCCCGCTGTCTCCACAATAGACTCAGTGAAATTGAATTCTCCGTGAAGATGCGGAGTTCGCGCGGCTAGACGGAAAGACCCTGTGAACCTTTACTGCAGCTTTGCTGTGGCGTTATCGACGATTTGTGTAGGCTAGGTGGGAGGCTTTGAAGCGGAGGCGTCAGCTTTCGTGGAGCCGCAAGATGAAACACCACCCTGATTTTCGGTGACGTCTAACCGCGATCCATTATCTGGATCCGGGACCCAGCATGGCGGGCAGTTTGACTGGGGCGGTCGCCTCCCAAAGAGTAACGGAGGCGCGCGATGGTAGGCTCAAACCGGTCGGACATCGGTTGTTGAGTGCAATGGCATAAGCCTGCCTGACTGCGAGACTGACGAGTCGAGCAGAGACGAAAGTCGGTCATAGTGATCCGGTGATCCCGTGTGTGGAGGGTCATCGCTCAACGGATAAAAGGTACTCCGGGGATAACAGGCTGATCGCCCCCAAGCGTCCATAGCGACGGGGCGGTTTGGCACCTCGATGTCGGCTCATCACATCCTGGGGCTGGAGCAGGTCCCAAGGGTATGGCTGTTCGCCATTTAAAGTGGTACGTGAGCTGGGTTCAGAACGTCGTGAGACAGTTTGGTCCCTATCTACCGTGCGTGTTGGAAACTTGAGAGGATTTGTCCTTAGTACGAGAGGACCGGGATGAACGCACCTCTGGTGCACCAGTCGTCATGCCAATGGCGCAGCTGGGTAGCTAAGTGCGGACGGGATAAACGCTGAAAGCATCTAAGCGTGAAACCCCCCTCAAAACTAGGTTTCCCTAGAGAGCCGTAGAAGACTACTACGTTGATAGGCCAGGTGTGGAAGAGCCGCGAGGCTTGAAGCTGACTGGTACTAATCGCTCAATCGGCTTGAACGATCATCGTTCATGCACGGCGACAACTGCGTCGCCAACGTTACGCAAACAAACAACGCAACAGACAATGTCTTCTCCTGTCTTGTACAGGAGCTTTCGCGCGGGTCTTGCCGACCTGGCGGCTATGCCGGGGGTTCCCCACCCGATCCCATCCCGAACTCGGTAGTTAAGTCCCCCAGGGCCGATGGTACTACGTCTTAAGGCGTGGGAGAGTAGGTCGCTGCCGGGTCTGCAAGATCCGCGT
>JADJCG010000006.1 GCA_016703335.1 Caulobacteraceae bacterium
CAAGAGTTTGTCAGCTTACAGATGGAGCGCAGCGCCGCAGCCGCGAAGCACGGTGTTCTTCAGTTCGGCGCCGACATTGGAGACTTCGCCGATTTGGCGGCGGTGATTGAGACGCTCGATGTTGTTGTCAGTATCGATACCGGCGTCGCGCACCTTGCAGGCGCGTTGGGCAAGCCGGTGTTGCTGATGCTGCCGTTCCGGGCCGATTGGCGCTGGTTGCGGAATCGCAGTGATACGCCTTGGTATCCGAACATGCGGCTTTTCCGGCAGCAGCGCTTTGGCGATTGGCAAAGCGTGATCGCGGACTGCACGCGGCGCTTCAGGAATAATAGGATTTCTGCTCGACCAAGCCGCCCTTGGCGAGGCGGCTGATGCGCTGCTTTATGCGGTGACGCAGATCATTGCCGCGTGCGATGCGCGTGAGCAATGCTGCGGCTTTTGCGGGCGCGTTTGGCGCGCGGCGGAGGCGTTGGCGCGAGGCTTCTTCGAGTGACCACAGAACGGTGTTCACCGCCCGGAGGCGACGTTTGAGCACGATCAGCGCGGCGAGTTTTTCGTAGGGCGCAGCGATCTGGCGGAGACCTTCTAACTCGCGGCGCACTTTCGCGCGCTTGGTTGGCGAGGCGATGCGGCGCGACTTGATCTCGAGGATCGTCAGCCGGTCAATGAGTTCACCTAGCGAGAGTGGCGCAGACAGCATGGCGCTTTGCTATCAGTGCACGGGCATTTCCGCCAAACGCAAATTGCGACTTCCGCGCGCTGGTCATCAGGCCCATGGCGCTTTAGGCAGCCCGTCCCACGTGCGTTCGGAAGGCTGCTCCATGACTCCGCCGCTTCAGTTTCCTCGGAGGGCCTTTGGTGCTGGTGTGTTGGCGGCGGGCGTAAGCCCAGCGAGCGCAAGCGAGCCGCCGCACGACACGACGCTGGCGCAGGATTTCGACGAGCTGTGGACGACGCTGCGCGATCATTACTGCTTCTTTTCTGAGAAGCGCACGGATTGGGATCGGGTGCGACGTTTGTATCGGCCGCAAGCCATCGCGGCGCCGTCGTATGAGGCGTTTCAGGAGATTACGCGGCGGGTGCTGTGCGAACTCTACGATGCGCACACGCATCTGAGCGATCCGCCGGATGGTGCGCCGCGTTGGCCGCTTTACGATGTGCTGGCGGAGCGTGCGGGTGGCGATGTGCGCATTGCCGCCGTGCAGGAAGATTCGTCAGCAGCGGATGCTGGCGTGCGGATTGGCGATGTTGTGGTTGGCGTTGATGGTGCGCCGATTGAACGTGTGATCGCCGATTTGATGCCGCGCTGCTTGACGCGACCTGATCCGGAAGCGGATCGCTATGCCATCAACGTGGCGGTGGCGGGCCATACGGCGCAACCGCGGCAGATGCGCCTGCGCGGGAGCGACGGCGTTGAACGCGACGTGGCGTTGCCGCTGAAGCGGCGGCCGGATGCGCCGGATATTGAATCGCGACGGCTCGATGGAGACCTCGGTTACATTCGCATCCGCACATTTTCGAATGAAGGCGCGGTCGCGGCGTTCGATCTTGCGCTGAACCTGCTCGGCACAACGCGCGGGATCGTCATCGACGTGCGCGGCAATGGCGGCGGCGATACCGCGGTCGCGCGGCCGATGATGGGCCGCTTCATCACTGAAACGCGGCCTTACGCGCATATGCGGCGCCGCAATGGGCGTGGCCTCAGTCAACCTTGGATCGAGACGGTCGATCCGCGCGGGCCGTTCACTTACGACGGCAAAGTCGTCGTGCTGACCGATCACTGGAGCGGCAGCATGGCTGAGGGCTTTCCGATGGGCATGCGCGCGGTCGCCGGCGCGCGCATTGTCGGTACGCGCATGATGGGGCCAGGCGCGGCGGTGTTTTCGTTGCGCTTGGATCGGCCGGGCGTTGGCGCGCAATACTCCGGCGGAGCCGGTTTACGATGTGAATGATCAGCCTCGCTGGTTGCTGACGCCGGATGTCGAGACCGCGCCCGGCGCCGATATTCTCGCGGCCGGTGTGGCGGAGCTGCGCCGGATTATCGGCTGGGCGGGCTGATTCAGCGGTCTGAAGCGCTTGGTTGGCCGGGCGGTGAGCGCTAAAAGACTCGCATGAACAAGCACGATCCCGGCGGGCCTGAGGCTAAGGTCCATTATGGCGATAACGAAATCACCATCCTGCGCCAGGGCACGCATGTGCGCTGCGCGGTAACGGGTGAGCCGATCACGCTGGACGCGCTGCGTTATTGGAGCGTCGATTTGCAAGAGGCGTATCGCGGCCCGGCGGAGGCGACGGCGCGCTGGAAGCAGACGCACGCGGAGAAAAAATCGTGAGAGCACTGGCGGGGCTTGCAGCACTGTTACTCGTGGCGTGCGCAGCGGCGGAGGCGCCGGCGCAGCCTGAGGCGCCAGCCGCCACTCAAGTCGCCGAAGCCCCGCCCGTTGTGACGCCGAACGCGCCGCCAACGACGCCATCGCTCCGTTGTGCTGGCGCCTTCACGCAAGGCGGCATCGCGCTTTGCCGTACGATGGCCAACGCCGCCGTGTCACTCGATGGCGCCGAAATTGGCCGTGCCGACGCTGACGGCTGGATCATCGTCGGCTTCACGCGCGAGCACGGCGCCACCGCCACCATCGCGACCGGCAGCATCTTGCAAAGCTATGACATCGCGCCGCGCGCGTTTGATATTCAGCGCGTCGATGGTCTGCCGCAGCAGACGGTGACGCCCAATGATCCGGCGGTGCTCGCGCGCATTCAGCGCGGAGCGCGCTGAAGCAGGCGGGGTTTCAGAGCGCAGCAAACATCGAGGGCTTTCTCGATGGGTTTATTCGTCCGGTTGAAGGCGGGCGCGTATCCGGCACGCTGGGGCAACCAGCGCATCTTGAACGGCACGCCGTCAACGCCGCACTTTGGCTACGACATCGCTGTTCCAGAGGGCACGCCGATCCGTGCGCCTGCGGCGGGCGTAGTGACATTGGCGCAGCCGGACATGCATTACGAGTCGTTTGGACGTGCATGCGGGCGATACGGTTGAGCAGGGTCAGGTGATTGGCGCTGTTGGCTCAAGTGGCCGCGCGACGGGGCCGCACCTGTGCTGGCGTATGAAGCTGCGCAACACGCAGCAGCTTGATCCGAGTGTGGCGATTGATGGCTTGGCCGCGGCGCGCCGCGAGTTGCTCGGCGAGAACTAGTTTCGCGCTACAACGTGGGCGGTGATGATGACGGCTTCGACGTCGCCGTCATTGCGCCAGCCGTGGGCGGTGTTTGCGTCTTCGATGGCGACATCGCCGGCGCGGTAGCGGATCGGGTCCATGCAGGTGTTGCGGATCTCGGTCATCACGCCTGAGACGACCATAGCGTTGCCCTGCACCTGGTCATGCGTGTGCCAGGCGATCACGCCGCCGGGCTCGACGATGAGGCGGCGCATGCGCACGGCGCGGGTGGGATCGTTCGCCAGGGGCGTGAGCGCGATATCCGTGCCGACGACGCCGTGTTGTGGGCCGAAGGCTTCGTGATTGGCGCCTTGCATCGTGCGA
This sequence comes from Caulobacteraceae bacterium, assembly GCA_016703335.1. Lineage (GTDB taxonomy): Bacteria > Pseudomonadota > Alphaproteobacteria > Caulobacterales > Aquidulcibacteraceae > Vitreimonas. Next base: position 3,537 of record JADJCG010000006.1, read on the forward strand.
CCATTAGGGCAGCCGATCGGCGCGGCGTGCAGGATGGCTTCGAGCGTTGTATCGGGCGTGCGTGGGCGGCCATCGGTCATGCCGTCCACGGTTTGGCCGACGCGATCGACCGTTGAGCACCCCGCCAAAAGCGATGCTGTCAAAAGTGCACGCCACATGTCGAACCCTCCCGCTCAAAGCGCCTTCAAGATCTCGCGGAGCGTGCGCTCCTGTTTCTCGGCCTCCATCCAGAAGCCGAGCATCACCAATCCGTACAATATGAGAGCGGGGAAAGCGATCAATCTGAGATCGCCGCTTCCCGTCGCGATGCCGATCGCGCCGAAGGCTAGGATCGTCAGGTAGAAGATGATGACGAAGACGGGCGGCTTCATCGTCACATTGATCTGTGACCCGACGCCGGCGCCTTCGATTGTGCCGCTCGAGAGGGGGCGAAGACGTTGTTGTAGCCAAGCACGCGCGAGATCGCGAAATTGCTCTCGTTCACGGCGCCTTGAAAGCGTTTGTCGTTGGCGCTGTTGGGGATGCGGAGGCGGAAGAACTTTGCTTCGACGAGGTGGGCGCGAAGTGCGGCGGCGGCGTCCTGGCGCTTTAGGCTTGACGTGATTTGGAAGCGGTGGAGCGGGAGTGGGTTCACATCACGCCCGCTTCGACCCACGCGCTCTTTGGCCAGCGGCGGTGTGACCAGAACCATTGGCCGGGGGCTTCGCGGACGCGGGCTTCCATGAATTCGTTCACGCGTTTGACGCCGTCGAACACGGTCTGTTCGTCGTCGGGCTTGTTGTAGTCGAGCTGAATTGCCGGGTAGGCGGTGGCGATGAATTTCGTGCCTTCGATGCGGCGGCCGGTGATCGGGATGAGCGGCACTTTGAATTTGAGCGCGAGGCGCGTGGGGCCATCGGCGGTCATGCAGTCATGGCCGAAGAACGGGACGGCGAGACCGGCATTGTATTTTTGGTCGTTCATCAGCGCGATGGAGCGGCCCTTCTTTAGCGAGCGCAGCAGGCCCATGCCGCCTTCTTTGCCCTTCGGCGCTTGCAGCGTGAGGCCGAACTGGGCGCGCGTATCGACGATGTATTTGTCGATGATCGGGTTGTTGGCGGGGCGATAGGTGAAGTGGGAGTCTGGATCGACCTGCGCCAGGCAGAGCGAGGTGATCTCCCAGTTCGAGAAGTGGCCGCCGATGAAGACCGCGCCCTTGCCGCGCGTAGCCTCAATAATTTCCTTGCCGTGAAATTCGACGACGCCTTTGCGGTAGAGATCGAGGAATTCCGGCATGTGCGGAAATTCGCCGGTCATGCGGCCGAGTTCGGCGAAGGTCTCTTTGCGCACTTCGTTGTGGAACGCGTCGCTCTCGTTCGGGAATGACATGCGGATGTTGCGGATCGCTGTTTTCCAGGCGCTGTTAATCGGCGCGATGGCCGGCACGATGGCGGCGCCCCAGCGCGAGGCGCGTTCTAGGCCGAGCGCGCTTAAGCCGCCGACATACGTGTTCCAGGCGAGGGCCTCGACCTGAAATCCAAAATTGTTCGGCTTAGGCTTCGCCATGCGCTGCCGTAATCCGCGATTGGATGGGCGCAAGCAAGGCGTCGAGCGCCGCTTCGTCGGCAAATCGTGCTGCCACGGGTAACACGGCCACACGTTCGCGCCATGCGGGCGAGAGGCGGGCTGCGTCCTTCTCGGTGGTGATGAGGCGCGCGCTGCGTTCTTCGGCCATTTGCGCGAGCCAAGTTAGATCATCCTCGGTGTAGGGGTGGTGATCTGGGTACGGCACGACGTCGGCCACTTCAGCGCCGACTGCTTCGAGGGTGTCGAAGAATTTTTCCGGGCGCGCGAGCCCGGCGAACGCGACGAGCGTTCCTGTGGGCGCGTCGCCTACGGGTGAGAGCGCGGCGTGCAGCACGGGCCTGCGAAATGAGTTTAGCCACTCGGGCTGCTCGGGCGTGTCGGCGCTCCAGGTGTTGTGCAGCATCACGATCGCATCGGCGCGCGCGAGGCCGGCGCTGAGCGGTTCGCGCAAGGGGCCGGCGGGAAACACTTGGCCATTGCCGACGCCGTAGGCGGGATCGACGGCGACGATGCTGAGGTCTTTCGCCAGCGCAGGGTTCTGAAAGCCGTCATCCATGACAATGACATGGGCGCCGGCTTGCGCGGCGGCGAGTGCGCCGGCGAAGCGATCGCGCGAGACCCAGGCTGCGCCGTCGCGAGCGTGAAGGAGCGGTTCATCGCCGACTTCGCCGGCTTCCATATCCGGCGTGACGCGCAACGGGCCGATGGCGCGGCCGCCATAGCCGCGTGAGAGCGTGTGTGTATGCGGTCCGAGCTTGGCGCGGATGGCGCGGCTGATCGGTGTCTTGCCGGCGCCGCCAACGGTGAAGTTGCCAATGCACACGACGGGCACGGGCGCGTGGCGCGAGATGGTGGTGCGTTGGCGTTGTGCGGCGACAGCGGCGTAGGCCCACGACACGGGCGTCAGCAGCGCCTTCAGCACGACGGCGGAGTCGCGGCCTTCGACTTGGTCTTTGTCTTTCCAGAACTCAGGCGGACGCATTGGCGGTGCTTTGCGGCGCTCCGGCCGCTGGTGCAAGCGCCAAGATGGCGTTGAGCGTGCGTGCGAAGGCGTCGGCGCCTTGGGCGGTGACGGTGCGTGCGGCTTCGAGTTGCTTGGTGCGCGCGGGCTCCTCGCGCCAGAGATTTGCGATTTCGGTCGCCAACGTTTCGGCATCGGTGATGCGGCGTGCGCCGCCTGCGGCGAGCATTTCGGCGAACAGGTCTTGGAAGCTCTCCACGAAGGCCCGGTGATGATGGCGGAGCCGAGCTTGGCTGGTTCGATCGGGTTGTGGCCTTTCAGCTGCGGCAGCAAGCTGCCGGCGACGAGCGACACGGGCGCGAGATCGTAGAAAGACCGAGTTCGCCCAATGTATCGGCAACATACACTGGCGCGTTGCCTGGGCCGGCGCCGGTGGAGCGGAGCGGTGCGTTGCTGGCTAGGGTGGCGACATGGGCGCCGCGCTCGGGATGGCGCGGTGCAATGATCAGCAGTGCGTTCGGAAAATCGCGCCGCAGGATGGCGTGGGCCGCGAGCACGATCTCGTCTTCGCCTTGGTGCGTGGAGGCTGCGAGCCAGACTGGGCGTGTGCCGATTTCGGCGGCGAGCGTTGCACGCGCGGTCGTGTCAACGCGCGGGGCGGGCGCTGCGAGTTTGAGATTGCCGGGGCACCGAGAGGCGCGGGGCGGAGTCTGGTGAGTGCGTCCTTGGTGCGTTCGTCGGCGGCCGAGACATATCGAAACGCGCCGACGAGGCGGCGGCCCGCCGCGCGCCAGTTGGTCCAGCGGCGCAAAGTGCGGGGGCTCATGCGGGCGTTGACGAGCGCGAGCTTCACGCCGCGTGCTTCGGCTTCGAGGATGAGGTTGGGCCAGAGTTCGCTCTCGACGAAGACGCCGACATCTGGGCGCCAGTGATCGAGGAAGCGGCGCACGCAATCGGCGCGGTCGAGCGGGACGTAGACGTGTGTTGTCCGTGGCGGTGCGCGGCGCGCGATGAGTTCGGCGGAGGTCCGGGTGCCGGTGGTGAGCACGAACGAGAGCGCGGGATTTTGCTTTGCGAGCGCTTCGATGAGCGCGAGCGCGACGCCGCTTTCGCCGACGCTGGCGGCGTGGAGCCACACGATGGCGCCAACGGGTCGCGTCTGTGCGTAGCGGCCGAAGCGTTCGCCGAGGCGCGCGGGATCTTCTTTGCCGCGCTTGGCGCGGTCTATCGAGGTAAAGGCCCGCGAACGCGCCGAGCACCGAGCTTGCGGCGCGATAGAAGGCAAGAACGGGCGAAAAGCTCACGTGGTCTGCGCCGCCGGTTCTTCGGCTTCTTCCATCATCGGCCTGGCGGGGCGCGGGGCTCGATCACGGGCACGCCGGCGATGTGATCGGCCTCGGCGGCGATGCGGTTCATCTCGACTTCAAGCTGAAGGCGCACGGCTTCGACTTCGGCGACGCTTGCGTCAGCTGAGGGCGGCGCGACCGGGTTGCCCCAGATCAAGGCGCCTTTGCCGAAGGGAAGCGGAAACACGAACTGATCCCAGCTTTTTTCGAACACGATCCGGTTCGATGTTGCCCACGCGAGGGGCAAGAGGGGTGCGCCGGCGATCTTCGCCAAGATGATGGGACCGCGTTTCACGCGCATGCGTGGCCCGCGCGGGCCGTCCGGGGTCATGGCCATGACGCCGCCGCCGTCGATGTGGCGGGCCATGTCGCGCATGGCTTCGACGCCGCGCTTGGGTTTGGAGCTGCCTTTCTTGGCTTCGGAGCCGCGCACGACTTCGGCGCCGACCGCGCGCGAGGTGTGCGCCACGATGCCGCCCTCGCGAGAGTTCGAGATCAGCATTTTGGCCTTCGGCACGCCGCGCTTGAACGACCACATCTTGTGAATGAGCGGAAAACGGCCGTGCCAGATGCAACCGATGGCTTTGCCGCCGTTCGGCTCCCAGAACGGTTTTACGGCAGCTTCGTTCACCCGCTCCCAGCGCGTGGTGATGCCCACGAACAGCATATAGCTGCCGATCAGACGCCCCAGGATGAACTGGAAAACCGGATTGCCGAGTAAGGACTTCACGCTTCGACCTGCTTGGGGACCTGCTGGCGCACCCGCTTCCGAACGGGGCCATCGCCCCTTATAGGGGGCGTCCCCCGTACCGCGCCAGAAGCCCAAGCGAGCCGTCAACAGAACTCATGCCCAACTCGGTCAAATTCCCTGCCTTTGACCTCTCGACGCCGGAAGGGCGCCGGGCGGCGCAGCACGACCTGATCTGGGCCGATCACGGCTTCCTGCGGAACATCTACCAGAACTTCCATTGGATCGAGCCTGGCGTCATGGCGCGCTCGAACCAGCCGTCGCCCGAGCAGATCGCGGGCTACGCGGCGCAGGGGTTCAAAACGATCATCAACGCGCGCGGTAAGTCGGACACGGGCTACTACTTCCTAGAAAAGGAAGCCTGCGAGCAGCACGGCATCACGCTCATTGATTTGCGCCTGCGCTCGCGCGAGCCGCCGAGCATCGAAGCGATCCTTCGCTGCAAGCAGATATTCGAGACCATCAACTATCCGGCCTTGATGCATTGCAAGTCGGGCGCGGATCGCGCTGGCGTAGCGGCCGTGCTCTACAAGCACTTCAAGATGGGGCTGCCGATCCGCGAGGCGGTGGAGCAACTCTCGCTGAAGTACCTGCACGTGAAGCAGGGCAAGACCGGCATGATCGACTTCTTCTTCGAGACGTATCTCGAAGAGACCAAAGAAAGCGGCAAGCCGTTCATCGATTGGGTTAACGAAGACTACGATCAGGAGCGCGTCAAAGCGGCGTTCACGGGGCAGTGGTGGGCCAACATCCTCGTCGACAAAATCCTGCGGCGGGAGTGAGCGAAGCCCATTGCGGGCGGGGGCGGGTGCCGTTCAGTGTTGGGGGGGGCGGTTGTCGCGCGTTGTCGGCGGCTGTTGCTCGGGTGGCCGCTGCGCTTTGGCAAACCAACCAGCGTCGCTCACATGTTCGCCGTCGCGACGCGGCGCCTGGCTGCTATGCGCGGGAGCGGTAGCGGGCTTTGGCCGGCGATGGATCCTATCTCGGCCTTTTGGGCTGGTCGCGAGGACGCCGACGCGAGCGTCGAACATGCGCCGCCTGCCGCGCGTGGGCTGAAGCGCCGTTTGCGCGTGCGCCAGGTGCGGCGCTGCGCAGGCGGGCAGCGCGTGTGCGTGCGGGGGGCCACGTGGCGAGTTCGCGCCAGCCGCTGCGGAAGCGCGAGCAGGGGCCGGATTGACGCGGGGACGCGGCGCGGGTTGCGGTTTGTCGTCTTTCGCGGGTTCGGGCATCGCCACGCTGATTCGCGGGGGCGGGCGGGCGTGGTGGGCGCGAGCCGCCACGCGCCGGGTGCGCTTTCTGGCGGTGCGGGCGCTGCTCGCCGGCGCTTGGCGCGGGCGAGACGGGCCCGTTCAGCTGGCGCCGGGGGGCAGCCCCTGGCTTTGCGGGCGCCAGCTGCAGGTGCGGTGAACCGCGCGATTGGGGTGTCGGTGCTGAAGCGCCGTTGGGGGGCGGGCGCGGGCGCGCTACTTGCGTCGGTGCGATGCCGGATGGCGGCAGCCCGGTTCTGGCGTACGCTGCCGCACGCGCAACTGCTCCCCGGGCGGGCCGCTTGAGCGCTTACCCAAGGAGTTGGCGGCTTGCGCTCCGTGAAGGGTGCGTCCCCCCTGCGCTTTGGTCGCAGCGCGGCGGTCGCGTCCTTGGGACTGGTGCCCTGCGGCGAGGCATGGGCAGCCAGCGGCTATGTTCACCGGGGGGCATTGGGCGGCCGCGCGCTAGTTGAGGTGCTTACACCACCGGCTACGCACGCCTTGTCTGTGTAGGTTATCGTCTCGCGCGCGCGTGTGGGGGGGGGGGGGGGAGGCGGGGGGGGGCGCGTTTTGTCTTTTTCCGGCTTAGCTCGCTTGTTCCGTGGATTGGAATTGGAGGCGCGAAAGGCGCGCGTAGAGGCCGTTCTTGGCGACGAGTTCGTCGTGGCGGCCGACTTCGACAATGCGGCCGCCTTCGAGCGCCAGGATGCGATCGGCGTCGCGCACGGTGGCGAGACGATGGGCGATGACGAGAACGGTGCGGCCTTTGGAGAGGCGCTTCAGCGCGTCTTGCACTTGCGCTTCGCTCTGTGCGTCGAGAGCGCTGGTGGCTTCGTCGAGCAGCAGGATCGGCGCGTCGCGGAGGAAGGCGCGGGCGAGAGCGATGCGTTGGCGTTCGCCGCCGGAGAGATTGCCGCCGCGTTCGCCGGCTAGGGTGTCGTAGCCGTTGGGCAGCGACACGATGAAGTCATGCGCGGCAGCGTTGCGCGCGGCTTCCTCGATCTCGACGTGCGAGGCGCCGGCGCGGCCCAGAGCGATGTTATTGCGGATGGTGTCGTTGAACAGCGCGGCTTCCTGCGCGACGAGAGAGATGGAATTGCGCAGCGACACGACTTGCACGTCGCGGACGTCTTGGCCATCGACGCGGACTGAGCCTTTGGTGACGTCGTAGAGACGCGGCAGTAGGTTGAAGATGGTGGACTTGCCGGAGCCAGAGGGGCCGACGAGTGCGACGGTTTCGCCGGGCTCGACGGTGAAGCTGACGTCCGTGACGGCCGGGGCGTCGCCGTAGCTGAAGCCGACGCCTGAAAATTCGATGCGGCCAGCTTCGACGTGGAGCGGCTTGGCGCTGGGCTTGTCGTTGATGGCGATGGGCTCATCGATGAGGCCGAAGATGCGCGTCACGGCAGCCAGCGCTTCGTTCAGCATAGTGTTGAAGCCGCTGATCGAACGCGCGGCGGGCGTCGCCGCGGCCACCGACGGCGATCATGCCTATGAGATCGCCGATCGTCATCAGATTGTGCGCAATGCGAATCCCGGCGAGATAGAGGATGCCGGCGAGGGCGAGGCCGCCCAAGATTTCAAGCAGCGGCTGACTGCGTGCACGATTGTGTGCGAGCTGCATGCCGAGGCGGCGCTGTTCTTCGAACGCAGCGTCGGCGCGCTCGGTCTCGCGCCGTTCGAGGCTATAGGTTTTCACAAAGCGCGAGGCGCCGAAGATTTCGCCGAGCAGCGCGGTGACGTGACCGATCTGTTCTTGTGCGATGCTTGTCTGCTTGCGCGCACGTTTGGCGATGGCGCTGAGGGGGCGTGCGGCGAGCGCAAAGACGCCGATGACGACCGACGCCAGCACCCAATCGAGCCAGAACATCATCGCGATGGAGCCGATCACGGTGAGGCTGTCGCGGAGTGATGTTTGCGCGGCGCGGACGAGTGCGTAGCCGACGATGGTGATGTCGTTAGTGAAGCGTGAGACGAGACGGCCGACGTCTTCGCGGGCAAAGCGTGCAAAATCGACGCTCATCAATTTTGCGAACATGGCGCTTTGCAGATCGCGCAGAATTTTGAGCGCGATGCCCTGGGTCATGATCGCCTGACCCCACATGCCTGCGGCGCGGATCACGACGATGCCCATCGCTACGGCCGGCACGAGTGCGATCTTGTCGAGGTCTTTGGCCGCGATGCTGTCGGTGGCGAATTTCAGGATCCAGGCATAAGAAGCCGACGCGGCCGCGACGACCACCAGCACGGGCGCGAGCGCCAGCAGGTCGATCTTGTAGCGCCAGATGTACTGGCGCCAGAGCCGGGAAAGGACAGCGCCAGCCTCCATCGCGTCAGATCACATCTCGCCTTCGGGATCGGTCCCGGGATCGAGCAGGCGATGGGCGTGGATGATGAAATAGCGCATGCGCGCGTTGTCGATCGTGCGCTGTGCGGCGCCTTTCCAGGCGTCGTAAGCGGCGCGGTAGTTCGGATAGGCGCCGACAAAGTGCACCGCCGCGAGATCGATGAACTCGGGGCGATCGAGGTCCTTCATCTCGCCGCCGATGACGAGGTGGAGAAGCTGGCGGTTGTTGCTCGCTCATGTGCCTTTAGCCGCCGGCCGGCCCGGGGGGGGGGGGCGGGGTTGCGGGGGCCTGGTTTGGAGGGGTAATTGGGCGCTCCGCCGCCTGGGGGGGGGGGCCCGCGCCAGCGGCCACGACGCCGGGCACGCGGGTTCTGGTTGTTGAAGGCAAGCGGACCGCCCCACAGTTCGGTGACCGCGCCGCCGGCGGCTTCGACGATGGCGGCGCCCGCGGCGACATCCCATTCGTGTTTCCAGCCAAACAGCATGGTCGCGTCGCCCATGCCAGCGGCAACCAGCGCCAGGCGATAGGCGATCGAGTGGCGCTCGATGACATCCATCTTTGGCCAGGGCGTCGGCCAGCGTTTGTCGGCGAAGCGGTTCTTTTGGCCGATCATCCGCGCGCCTTCGAGATTGGCGATGTCGGTGACCTTCATGGGCATGCCGTTGAAGAACGCGCCGTGGCCGACGATGCCGGTGAACATCTCGTCGGTCATTGGATTGAAGATCGCGCCGCCATAGGCGCGCGTGCCGTCGATGAGGCCGATGCTGATGGTCCATTGCGGCGTCTTGCCGATGAGCGAAGCGGTGCCGTCGATCGGGTCGAGCATGAAGGTGCGCGCTTTGCCGATGCGATATTCGGGATTGTCGGGCGTTTCTTCCGAGAGCCAGCCGTAATCCGGGCGCTTGGAGAGAAGCTTGATCTCCAGCATCGCGTCGACGGCTTTGTCGACGTTGGTGACGGGGCCGGCTTCGCCTTTGGACTGGATCTCAAGCGGCTTCAGCGACAGCTCGCGCGCCAACGTTCCCGCTTCGCGAGCACAGCTCTCCAGCAGTTCGAGTTCAGACGCCGCCGATTGCAAGGTCGTCCACGATCAAGCTGGAAATTTCGAGGGAGCCGCGATTGTCGACGTCGGAGCCGGTGCGCAGGCGTTTGAATATGTCGAGCAGATTGCCGGCGACGGTGATCTCGCTGACGGGATGAACGATCTCGCCATTCTCGAACCAGTAGCCCGAGACGCCGACCGACCAATCCGCCGTGTTGGGATTGAGCGAAGGCGAGAACATGTCGGTGACGAAGACGCCTTTGCCGGCGTTCTTCATCATGGTGGGCAGATCTTCCGTGCCTGGCTTCACGAAGACGTTCGAGGTGGCGATGCCCGGCGGGCCGCCGTGCCCGGCGGTGGCGTGGCCGTTGGGCTCGAGATTGAGCTGGCGTGCGGCGGATGCGTTGAGGAGCCACATCGTCAGCACGCCGTCGTCGATGAGCGCCGCGGGCGAAACCGCGCCACCTTCGCCGTCGAACCAGCGGCTGCTGGAGCAAGCGCTTCACGAACGGATCTTCATGGATGCGGAAGCCTTCCGCGAAGATACGCTGACCCATCTTGTCTTTGAGGAACGACACGCCGCGCGCCACGGCAGCGCCCGAGATCGCTGAGAAGAAGGGCGAGATGATGCGGCCGGCGAGACGGTTCTCGAAAATCACAGAAGCTTTTTGGCTGTTGATCTTGCGTGCGCCGATGCGCTTGGCGGTGCGTTCGCCGGCGATGCGGCCGATTTCTTCGGGTGACGGAAGATCGGCGAAGAAGCGTTTGGTGCGCCACTCATAGTCGCGCTCCATTTCATCGTCCTTCTCCGCAACCGGCTGTGTGCCGAGCGAATAGGAGGTGCCGGCTTCAAAGCCTTCGAAGCCGGTTGAGGTCATGTGCACGAAGGTGGAGTGCTCGCTCGATGCGCCGCCGCCGCCGGAATTGGCGATGCCAGGGATGGCGAGCGAGGCGGCTTCGCAGCGTTTGGCAAGTTCGAGCAATTGCTCGGGCGTTGGGCGCGCGGTGTCGGATTGTTCGAGGTCGGGCGCTGCGCCTTTGGCGTGATAGCGGGCGTCGAGGAGGCCCGCGAATTTGTCCTCGGGCGCGAACTTGGCCATCGCGACGGTGCGCTCGGCGAGGTCCTTCAGGCCCTTGGCGGAGAGGTCGGTCGAGGAGGCGGCTGCCTGTTTTTTGCCGATGAAGGCGCGCAGAGCCACGGAGCGGGCTTCCTCGCGCTCCATGCCTTCCAGCTCGCCCATGCGCACTTCGGCCGAGATGCTCTCCCGGATGGCCAAGGAGGCCTCGGAAGTGTCGGCGCCGGCTTGTTTTGCGTAATCGATTAGGGCCGCGAGAGCGGCGTGGGACTCAGTGTCGAAGGCCATCCCGGCAACATGGCCCTGCCGGTCCGCCGGGGCAATTGGCTAGCTGCGGTAACCGATTATTCAGAGCTGCTGGGCGAGCCCGGCCCAGATGAGGCCGCCGCCGATCAGGGCGTAGGCGATCCAGGTCAGGACCATCCCGAACATGCGTCCGGCATTGAGTGTGCCGGTGTGCAGCCCCCAGCCGTGCAAAATTCTGCCGAGGGTCAAAGAAATTCCTGAGGCGTGCAAAAGCCAGATGGGGGTCGCGGGGTCGAAAAGAGCCAGCAAAGTGATGCCGACGAGGCCCGCGGGGATGTACTCGGCGGCGTTGCCGTGAGCGCGCACGGCGCGGCCGAAAGCTTCGTTGTCGCCGTGGCCCAACGTGATCTTGTGCTTGCGGCGACCGGCGACCACTAGCACTGCGAGCACCAGCAGAATGAGTATGTTTACGCCTGCATAAAGCGCGGCAACCTCAAGACGCAGCATGAATGAACTCCCTACGCGTCTGCTCTAAGCCGCAGACAATCCGCATTTCAACCTTTTGTTTTGCTTTCAGAAACCGCGTGTTCACACGGACTAGGCATTATCTGCCCAACAAAGAATGCCTCGAAGGCAGGGTTGGGTGGTTTGATCGACGCGAGCTTCATCTTAGGCGTCGCATGGGCGATGTTCGCGGCGGCAGCAGGCACTGGCCTTGCAGCCGTCGCGATAGCCTTGTTCCGTAAAGCTGAAGATAGCGATTACGATTTCGCGGCGGGCTACAATGCGCTCGCGCCGATGCTCGGCGACTAAGTTCCTCGCCGACTAAATTACAAAAAACAAAACGACACGCATCACGCCGCGCCGCTAAGGTCGCGCGCGTGGAGGCGTGTTCATGAAATTACGTGCGATCGTGTTGGCGTTGGCTTTGGCCGCGTGCGGACAAACTGGCGAGCAACAAGCCGAAGTTCCAACAGGGCCCGCGGGGCCTGATCCTGCCACGCTGAACATCGAGATCGGCCGCTATGGCGCGATGCTGTCTCAAGTCAGCGATCAAACCGCCGAGCGGCCGGGTTCGACTGAGCCGGATTACACATCGCAACGCGATCTCGCTCGGCGTTTGCGCGAGGCGGTTTGGGCCTACAACCTTCAGCGCTCGCAGCTTTGCTCTAAGGGGCTGTTCGTCGAGCGCGCGTGCGGGCCCGCTTACGAGCCGGTTTGGATGTCCGAGCCCGCGACGCGTGAGCCGACGCTTGAAGAAATCCAGTCGCGGAGCAATGCGCTCGGCGAGGAAGTGCATGCCTTTCGGGGCGCGGTTTGCGATGATGCCGAAGTCGCGCGTGCCGGAAGATGAGCGGATGGCGGTTTGCCCGGATGGAGGAGGCTGGCCCTGCGGGCCAAGATTTCAGCGCAGCGTCCAACGCACCGGCGCGCTTAACCTCGGCGTCTTCGAGCGCGCGGGTGACGGGGATGTCGTAGGCGGCGATTTGTTCGAGTTGGTCGCGCGGTAAGTAGGTGCGGCCGGGGTCGCCGATGAGCACGGTTTTGCTGGCGGCTTGTTGTTCGATGAGCCAAGCGAGCACGCGCGGGGCGAGATCGCGATCGTAGAAGAGATCGCCGACGAGGATGACTTCCGCGTCCGTTGGCTTGCCGACGGGATCGTCGCCGCTTGTTTCGACCACGACGCTATTCAGTTCGGCGTTGAGGACCGCGGCGTGTGAGGCGAAGGCGTCGATGTCGATCGCGAGCGTCGACCTTGCGCCGGCTTTCATCGCGGCGATGGCGACGAGGCCTGAGCCGGAGGCGACATCCATCACGGTTTTGCCGCGCACGGTTTCGGGGTGATCGAGGATGTAGCGCGCGAGCGCTTGCCCGCCCGCCCACGCGAATGCCCAGAACGGCGGTGGGAGGCCGAGTTCGCCGAGTTGGTCTTCGGTGAGCTGCCATAAGCTCACGGCGTCATCGGCGAGATACAGCGAAAGCTCCGGCACATGGCTCGGCGCAAGCACGCGTGTGTTTTCGCGGATGAAGGCGGGGATGTCGGAGATCAAGCTGGCTGCGCCACCGGCTTGTTCGTCGCTTCACCCAGTACGCTCACATAGCCCGGCGCGATGTGCATGCGCGACCAGTAGCCTTTGTCCATCAGCGATTTGTGCAGGCGCTCTAGGCGATAGCAGGGCACGTGCATGAAGACGTGGTGCTCGCCGTGGAAGTGGACCCAGTAGGGCGCGATGAAGAGGCGTTCGAGAACGTTGGCGAGCGTTGTGCGCGCGTGGGTGAAGGGATCGTCTTGGGTTTTGACGCAGGCGTGCTCGGCGATGTTGCGCAGGCGCGTGACGAGCGGGAGCCAGGTCGCCATCGGCACGATCCAGAGTGCGAAGTACGCCCACCAATAACCGGCGACGCTTAGGGCGACGAGCAGGAGTGCATTCGCAACCAAGAAGTGCGCGTTGCTGCCGTTGACGACTTCGCCCGGCTTGCGGTTGCCGAAGATTTGCGCGGTGCGTTGCTTGAAGAATGTTTGGCCGGTGAGGTCGCGCGCGATTTTGCGCCAGAGCGAGTTGCGCGTGATTGGGAATGGCGCGGAGAGCGATTTGTCGGGATCTTCGGGCTGCTCAGTGAAGCGGTGATGCTTCAGATGGTATGCGCGGTACGAGGCGAGCCGCGCGCCGACGGGCGCGGCGCAGAGCCATTCGCCGACCCAATTGTTGATCTTGGTGTTTGGGAGCAGCGCGCCGTGGGCGGCGTCGTGCATCAGAATCGCAAGGCCGAGTTGCGCGCGCCGATGAGCATGACGGCCAGGATATACGTGAGCGGGTTCGGCCAGACGACGAACATCGCGCCGGCGGCGAAGATGAGACCCCAAGCGCCGGCGACGCAGGCGAGACCCAACCACGATGAGCGCTTGGAGAAGCGCGCCCATTCTTCGTGCGTGAACACGTCTTTCGGATCGATGCGCGCGACGGCAGGCATGGGCGTGGTTTAGCGCATAGTCGCAGGCGTGTCAGCTTGTGGGCAGTGTTTCCGCAAATGCGAAGACGCGGCGTAAGCCAGCTTCGCCGACGCGCGTGAACTCCAAGACGCGGCTGCCGCGCTTTTGTGTGACCCAGCCGCGTTCGAAGACTTCATCGAGGATCGCGGCGCCGAGCGCGCCGGCGATATGGTGGCGGCGGACGCTCCAATCGAGGCACGCGCGGCAGACAGGGCGCGCGCCGTTTTCGAGGTCTTCAAGATCGACGCCGAAGGTTTGCACTTTCACGCGGCCGAGCTTGGTGAGCGTGAATGTCTTCTCCGGGCCGGGGATGATCCACTTGTTTTTGAGGAACGCGTCGAAGAGCGCGACACCGAGATCGCCGGCGAGGTGATCGTAGCAAACGCGCGCGTGGCGGAGCGCAGGTTCCTTGGGGCCAGGACGCGTGCGCAATGCTTTCGCGCGCGGCGACACCCATTAACGTTTCGAGCAGGCCTGCAACGTCAGCGTCAGCAAGGCGGTAATAGCGATGGCGGCCTTGCGCTTCGACAGCGACGAGGCTGCCATCAACAAGCTTTGAAAGATGTGAGCTTGCGGTTTGTTTGGTGACGCCGGCTTCGAGCGCGAGTTCGCTCGCAGTGAATGCGTCGCCGTTCAACAGTGCTGTCAGCATGTTGGCGCGTGCGGGATCGCCGACCATTGCGGCGATAGCTGCGATATTGGGACCGTCTCTCATCAAAAGCTCATATGGGGATGGTTCGACCATAGTCGAACCATGGGCGTCTCGCAATCCGCTAGGTTTGGCGGTGAAGGAGCCCAGATATGCTGACATGCTGTATTCGTTACGAAATCGATCCGTTCAAAAGGCGCAGTTTGAACGGTATGCGCGCGTCTGGGGAGAAGCCATTCCCCGCTGCGGGGCGGACTTGATTGGGTATTTCGCGCCGCACGAGGGATCGGCGACGCTTGCGTACGGACTGTACAACATCGCTAGTTTGGCCGCGTATGAGGAATATCGGGCGCGCTTAGCGGCCGATCAGGCGGGACGCGAGAATTACGAGTTCGCGAAAGCGGAACGATTCATTCTGCGCGAGGATCGGACGTTTCTGAAATTGTGCTCGAAATGATCGCGGTGATCTTCGAGGTCGAGCCTGCGGATCGCGATGCGTATTTCCGGATCGCTGGCGAGTTGCGGCCGTTGCTGGATGAGATCGACGGGTTTGTTTCGATCGAGCGGTTTCAGAGCTTGAGTGATGACGGGCGTGTGCTGTCGTTGTCGTTTTGGCGGGACGAGGCGGCGGTTGCGGCTTGGCGGAATGTGGAAGCGCACCGCGTTGCGCAGGCAGCGGGGCGAGGTGGCGTCTTCCGGAATTATCGGCTGCGGGTTGCGGAAGTGGTGCGGGATTATGGGATGCGGGAGCGGGGAGAGGCGCCGTCGGACTCCGTCGTCATCCTGGGGCTTGGCGAAGCCAAGAGCCCGGGATCCAGGGGATCGTAAAGCGCGGCTTGTTGCCCTGGATCCCGGCTCGCGCTGCCGCGCGATCCAGGATGACGGAGTCAAATCTTGCTCTGCTCCGGCGTCTGCGTGTCGAGCAGGCGCCACAGGTGCCAGGCGGCGGCGCTGCGCAAGGGCGCCCAGCGTTCGCCGTAGGCGCCCAGGGTCTTTGGGGTGAACTCGCGGCGGTAGAGTTTTTCGCGCCTTTGCGGACGCCGAGATCGTCGATCGGCAGTACGTCGGGGCGGCCGAGCGTGAACATGAGATACATCTCGACTGTCCAGCGGCCGACGCCGCGCGCGGCTGTGAGGCGTTCGATGATTTCCTCGTTTGGCATGCGCGAAAGTTTGCGCGCTTCGGGGATGACACCGTCGATGCGCTTTTGCGCGACATCTTTGATCGCGGCGATCTTCTGGCGGGAAAGACCGGCGGAGCGCAGCAATTCCGGCGAGGCTTCGATCAGATCTTCGGGATCGGGATGATCTTTGTCTGGGAAGAGTGCGATCATGCGGCCGTGAATGGTGCCGGCGGCTTTGCCGGAGAGCTGCTGGTAGACGACCGAGCGCACTAGCGAGCGATACGGGTCTTTCTTCTTTTCGAATGTCGTCGGGTAGGGCTCGTGGTTGGGGACGACACGGGCGAAGCGTTTGCAGACTTTGCTGAGATGCTCTTCCGCTTCGCCCATCTCACACTCCCAGCCACGGCCTTATGGTGCGCCAGATGGGTTCAGCTGCGAACGCCAGCAAGACGGCCGCCCCTATGATGGCGTTGAACTTGAACGCCGCAAGCGCCGTTTCCGGACGTTTGTCGTCGACGCCGGCGAGCATCGGCCAGATCATCAGCGCGCCAATGAGGCTGAGCGGGGCGGCGACCCAAAGCCCGGCGCCGGACATCGCGCCGGCGGCGGCCCAGAAGGCGAGCGCGAGGATGTAGAAGACGCTGGTCCATGTGCGCCATTTGTCGGCGAAGAGCCGCGCGGTGGAGCGGACACCGACGAGCGCGTCGTCCTCGCGATCTTGCAGCGCGTAGATGGTGTCGTAGGCGATGGTCCACATGATGCAGCCGGCGTAGAGCGCGAAGGCTTCCTGCGGGACGATGCCGGTTTCGTAGGTGGAGGCTGCGGCGCCGACGAGGGCGCCCCATGAAAAGACGATGCCGAGCCAAGCTTGCGGCCACCAGGTGATGCGCTTCATCAGCGGATAGAGCGCAACGAGCGGAATGGCGATGAGCGAGACGATTTGCGCGAGCGGCGGCAGCATCAGCAACGCGATCAGACCGGCGGCGCATTGTGCGAAGAGCCACGCCCATGCGGCCTTTGTGGTCACTGCGCCGGAGGGCAGTGGGCGCAGGCGCGTGCGTTCGACTTGGGCGTCGATGTCGCGATCGAGGATGTCGTTATAGGTGCAGCCGGCGCCCCGCATGGCGATGGCGCCGAGAATGAAAGCTACGGCGAAGCGCGCGTCTTCCCAGTAAAAGCCGTAGCCGATGTTGGCGACGGCGAGGCCCATGAAGCAGGGCAGTAGCAACAATTGCCAACCGATTGGCCGATCGAGGCGCGACAGCTGCGCGAACGGTTTCCAACCGACGGGCAGTGCGTCGGTCCAATGTTGCTTCAACGCATCGGCAGGCTTGGATTCGCTCACATCGTCGTAATGCAAGCGGCTTTGACTTTACGCAAGGCGACACAAACGCTATGTGAGCCGCCTTCGGAGAAGCTGAATGAACACCCGCACGAAATAATACGGCGCCGCGAACGGTCGCCGTTGAGCTTTGAGGAGGCGCTAGCTGCCTCGGCTCCAAATCCCGAGACGGATTGCAGTTTTCGCAATCACTGGGAGACCTGTTCGCCGAGCCGTGTTGCGGGTGATTTTGCGTCTTCAGCGCTTCGCTTCCAGCACTTCGACCCCATTTCTCTATCGCGATGTCCCGCGTGCGCGCGGGCGCGATTCATCTTCGGTATTCAAATGAGCGACGCATACGATAACGACGACACACGCGAAGACGGCCAGCGCAAAGCGAGTTTGCGCCAAGTGGCCGGCTTTATGTGGAAACATTGGTCAAGCCAGCCAGGAAAGCTGGCCGCGGTCGCATTGCTGTTCGGCTTGGCGATTGTTGCTGACCTTTCGATGCCGTTTGCATCGAAGGGTCTGGTGGATGCGCTGACGGCGGGGCCCTCTGCAAGCGGCCAAAGCGCGGCTGCGTTTGGCTATGGCGTGCTGATCTTCCTCGCGTTCGTGTTTTACATGTCGCGCAACACTGGCGTGCGCTTCCACATTCCGTTCGCTTCGAAAAACATGGAGCGGATCGTCACGGATGGTTTCCGCGACGTGCAGCGGTTTTCCGCGGATTGGCATGCTGACAACTTTGCTGGCGCAACGGTGCGGCGCGTGTCGCGGGCGATGAACGCTTACGACACGATCTCGGACACGTTGGTGTGGTTCATGATCCCGGCGATCGGCGTGCTGATCGGCGTGACGGTGCTGACGTTCCTGCAATGGCCGGTCATCGGTATGTTCACGGGCGTGACAATCCTGCTGTTTGTGGCGGTGGCGTATCTGTCGAGCCGCTTCTATGTGGCCGAACCGCTGAAGCGCTACATTAAGGCGGATACTGCGATTGGCGCGGCTTTGGCGGACGCCGTTGCGTCCGAACGCGACGGTGAAAGCCTTCGGCGCGGAAGCGCGTGAGCAGAAGCGATTCGATGGCGTCGTGCAGGCTTGGACGAAAGAAGCGAACGAGACGTGGTCGCGCTTCACCAATGCGTGGGTGATCCAGAATTTGCTTCTTTGGCTGTTGCAGGCAGGCCTACTTGGCTTGGTGCTGCTGGAGTGGAGCAAGGGCCGCGCGACGGCGGGTGACGCGGTGTTCGCGATCACCTCGTTCATGCTGGTGTCCGGCTATTTGCGGACGCTGGGCGAGAACGTGCAGAATTTGCAGAAGGGCATCGCCGATATCGAGGACGTGGTCGCTTACGCGGCCGAGAAGGCGGGCGTGGTCGATGCTGTCGATGCGCGCGCGTTTGCGCCGGGTGCGGGACGGATCGCGTTCGAGCATGTGTCGTTTGGCTACAAGAACGCCGCCGAGGCGCTCTACAATGATTTCTCGCTGGAGATCGCGGCGGGCGAGACGGTGGCGCTGGTCGGGCCGACAGGTTCGGGGAAATCGACGTTCGTGAAGCTGGTGCAGCGTCTCTATGACGTCGATGCGGGGCACATCCGCATTGATGGCCAGGACGTTCACGCGGTGACGCAGGCGAGCTTACGGCAGAGCATCGCGCTCGTGCCGCAGGATCCGGCCCTGTTTCACCGCACGCTGCGCGAGAACATCGCGTACGCGAAGCCTGGCGCTTCGATGGATGAGATCATCGCCGCCGCAAAACGCGCGCGGGCGCATGAGTTCATCGAGAAGCTTCCTCTCGGCTACGAGACCGAAGTGGGTGAGCGCGGCGTCAAGCTCTCGGGCGGCGAACGTCAGCGTGTGGCGTTGGCGCGGGCGTTCTTGGCGGACGCGCCGATCCTGATCCTTGATGAGGCGACGTCATCGCTGGATGTGGCGACCGAGCGCGAAGTGCAGGCGGCGATGGCGGAGTTGAAGCAGGGGCGCACGACGATTGTCATCGCGCACCGGCTCAGCACGATCCGTGAAGCCGATCGCATCTTGGTCTTCAACGAGGGCGCATCGTCGAGCAAGGCAAGCACGCTGAACTGATCACGCGCACGGGCTTTATGCGAAGCTCAACGCGTTGAGCCGGGGAGATGTGCTGGCGGATGAGGCGGCCTAGGTGGCTACCGGGGCGTTCGCGAACACAGGTTGCAGGCGCCAACGCCGCTATCAGCGCGGCGCGCGAGCGTTGCCGGAGCGTCGACGCATCCTCGGGGCGGGCGGGCGTCTATAGTGCGGGGTCTTATCGTTGGTATCGCGCAACGACGTTGCGGGGGGTGCCAGAGCCGGCTTCACCCGGCGGACTGCGAACTCATTGATCTATGCCTACAACGACGCGGAAGCGGTGATCGTCGTGCTGACGCACGCCGGTGATTCCACGGACGACATGTCTTGGTCGCGCCGGGTGCATCGCGACATTGAGGCGGCATTGCGCTCTAGTATGCGCACGCCTCGAACACGCGCTTACGTCGCCACCCCATTCGGTTTTGTAGCGTTCGATCAGGCGCTCGGCGGGCGTGACGCCGGTGGAGGCGATGTCGTCCAACTCGGTCAAGAAATGCGTCTCGTCCATGCCGGCATTGTCGACGCGTGCGCGTGCCTTGAGGCCTTGGCGCGCGATCGCGAGTGCGGCTTGGGCGATGTCTTGGGCTTTGTTGCCGCGGATCGGCGCGCGGAGCCCCATGACGGAGACGGCGCGGCGCAGGCTTTCGCGATCTTCCGCGGTCCAGCTTTTCACCAGCGACCACGCGGCTTCGAGCGCGGCGTCGTCATAATAGATGCCGGCCCAGAAGGCGGGCAGCGCGCAGAGGCGTGACCAAGGGCCTGCGTCGGCACCGCGCATTTCGAGGTACGTCTTCAAACGCACTTCGGGGAAGATCGTGGTGAGGTGGTCTTCCCAATCTTTCAGCGTCGGCAGTTCGCCCGGCAGAGCCGGCAGTTTGCCTTCCATGAATTTGCGGAAGCTTTGGCCGGAGGCGTCGATGTATTTGCCGTCGCGATAGACGAAGTACATCGGCACATCGAGCGCGTAGTCGGCGTAGCGCTCAAAGCCCATGCCGTCTTCGAACACGAACGGCAGCATGCCGGTGCGATCTGGATCGGTGTCGCTCCAGATGTGGCCGCGATAGGAGAGGAAGCCGTTCAAGCGCCCTTCCGCAAAGGGCGAGGCGGCGAAGAGCGCGGTGGCGATCGGTTGCAACGCGATGCCGACGCGGAATTTTTTGACCATGTCGGCTTCGGACGCGAAGTCGAGATTGGTTTGCACCGTACACGAGCGGAACATCATCTGGCGGCCGAGCCGGCCGACCTTCGCCATGTAGTCCCGCATAATCTTATAGCGGCCCTTCGGCATGATCGGGATGTCTTCAAGCGCCCAGAGCGGTTGGAAGCCGACGCCGAGGAAGGCGATGTTCATGTCGCCGCACACTTCGCGCAGTTGCGAGAGGTGTGAGCCGGTTTCGGCGCAGGTTTGGTGGAGATGCTCAAGCGGCGCGCCGGAGAGTTCGAACTGGCCGCCGGGTTCGAGTGAGATTGACGCCAAGCCTTGCTTCAGCGCGATGACGTTCTCGCCTTCGTACACGCGCTCCCAACCGAAGCGATCGGCGAGGCGGTTCAACAACGCGCCGATGCCGTTCTCGCCCTCGTAGGGGACCGGCTTCAGCGTATCGCGATAGAAGGCGAACTTCTCGTGTTCAGTGCCGATGCGCCAAGTCGAGCGGTCCGGGCGGGGACCTTTCTCCAAATGCGCGACAAGATCATTGAACCCCGTGAGCACGGGAGACTTCTCAGTAACGTCGGCCAAGCTTTCCTCCCGGGCGCAGGCTCTTATGGCGGGCATGTAAGGCTTCGACGGCCAACCGCAAGCGGTTACGCCCGCCGCCAGTCGCCCCATACCGACTGGATGATGCTTAACGCTGCGATCACTGCGGTTTCGGCGCGCAAGATGCGCGGGCCGAGCGACACCGGGATGACATAGGTAAAGTTGCGCAGGAGGCGCCGCTCGTCCGGCGTGAAGCCGCCTTCGGGGCCGATGAGGAGTGCGAGTTTCTCACCTTTGGCTGCGGCTAGCGCTTCGCCGATGGGTTGTGCGCGGCCCGCCTCGCCGCCCCAGGCTTTGCCGTCTTCGTCGCCGCTCTCGTCGGCGTAGATCAGCGGACGTGTTGTGTCCCAGCCGTCCAGCGCGCGCACGAGTGATACGGCGTCGAAAATTTCTGGCGCGTCGAAGCGTTCGGTTTGTTCGGCGGCTTCGCGGGCGATGCTTTCGAGGCGATCGACGCGCACGGTTTCTGCGATGGTGCGTTGGGTAACGACAGGGCGGATGCGGCGCGCGCCAAGTTCGGTGGCTTTCTCAACGATGAGGTCCGTCGCGTGGCGTTTCACCGGCGCGAAAAGCAAATCCAGATCTGGCGATGGCGTTGCCTCGCGTAGCAAAGATTCCAGCACCACGCGCATGCTGCGCTTTTCGCGCACGGTGACGCGCGCGCGCCATTCGCCGTCGCGCGCATTGAAGGGGCGGAGGATGCCGCCGACATCGAGGCGCAGCACCGTGCCGACATGGCGCGCCTGTGCTTCGTCCAGCGCGATCTCGGCGCCGGTGCGCAAATCTTGATCTATCAACAGGCGCGGTTCTGGCATTGCGTGTCCTTGCTGCCGCGCTCGCGTCCGGCGTGCAAGTCTTCCCCTTGACCTAAGCTCCGCCCTGGCGCTCCATCCCGCCGCTTTTGCGGAGGGGAAAGATGGCCGACAAATTGCTCGTCCGGGCCGGCGACGTGATCGACGTGCAGCTGACCTCCGAGACGGTCGTCATCGAGGGCGCGGACCGGCGCCAGGTGGAGCCGGGGCACATCACCAACCGCATGCGCCTGTTCGTGAAGCTGACGGACGGCGCCGAGCAGAAGTTCGATTTTGAAGATACTGAGCTTGGCGTGCGCGAGACGCAGCGTGTCGTGATCGTGCGCGGACAGGGCAAGGGCAAGCTCGATCGTGGGCCGTACAATATCGTGCTGTTCAATGTATCGAGCGGCGAGCGCGGTGAGTTTGAAGGCGGGTTGCGCACGTTCCTCGGGCACACGCCGTTCTTTGGGCCGCTCTGGAAGGCGGCGGTGATCTCGCTTGGCGTCGCACTCGTGAGTTGGTTCGTTGCGACGTTCGTCGTTAATCCCGGTAGCAACGGCGGGATCAGCGGTTTGTGGCTTGGCATCATGTTCGGGTTCTTGTCGTACCCGGCGTGGTGGTGGCTCTGCCGCACCTGGGATCGGATCACCGAGCGTATGCGTTATCGGGCGGCGAAGAAGAAATTTCTGGCTGAGATGAGTGCGCGGGCGCTGGCTTACGCACCGGGTTCTCCGTCAGCCGATCAGCCCGAGACCACGCAAGAAAGTCCGGCTTGAAGAGGTGCAGCGACCGGCCCGGTGACCGATCGCTGCGTGCTCCATCGTTACGGCGTGCCGAAGAAGTTTTCGACGACCGAACGCGGCGTGTTGCGGAAGCCAGCGCCGTCACGCTCTTTCAGCGTGCCGCCCCAGTTCCAGCGTGCGCCGATTGTGAAGCTGTCGGATTCGACTGCGGTGCCGTCGACTTCCCAGTGCTGGAAGCTGGCGAGGAGTGAAATCGGCGTGCTGGAGAATTGGTATTCAGCATCGAGCGAGTAGTCGGTCGTGTCTGCGTCGCCGCCGATATTTTCCACATTACCGAAGCCGTAGCGGGCGCCGAGAACGAAGTTGTCGGTGACATAGTAATTGCCCCGCAGATCGATCTGCTCGTAGTCGAGTTCAGGGCTGATGATGCCTTCAGCGTCGCCCCAGATGGCGCTGGCGCCAAGCGTGAAGCGGCCGAAATCATATTGGCCTTCGACACCCCAATGCGTCGCTTCCGGCGCGATGCCGCTATAGTCGAACTTCGAGTAACCAAAGAGGCCGCCAATGCGGGCTGCGCCGGCGTTGTAGAAGAGGTGACCGTTGACGCGGTAGCCGGTCTCGCTGTCGCCGCCGTCATCGACCGAGGCGATGTTGCCATCAATCTGCGCGCCGAAATTTTCGCCGAACGCAAACGCAGCGGCGCCCTCAATGGCAGTGGTGTCGTACTCAAAGTCATCGTTGGATGTGTAGCTGAGGCCGACATGGCCGGTTTGCGCCAGCGCCGGTGTTGCCGCGAAGGCGAGCGCCATCACGCTCAGAGTCGAGAGCTTCTTGATCATTCCGTGAGTTCCTCTTTTGCTCGAAAAGTGTCCCGCGCACTCGCCTGACTGGCTATAGAGCGTCGCGGCGGCGGCAAAGGCCAAGAACGAAGAAGCGGCGGAGCGAGGCGGCGGCGCCACATGTCGCGTGATGCACGTTTTGTTCGGCGGCGCAGCAGGCGAATGACCCGGTCGTGGCGCCTCGCTGCGGGTTTTCCTTTGCGAGCGGCGCGTCTCCGGTCAAATGTAGGGCCGAAATGAACGTCCTCGACCATCCGCTCTTTACGGCGCGCCTGCGTCTAGAACCGGTGACGCCGGAAATGGCGGATGCCGCGCGTGTGGGTCCGAACGCATTTGCACACGTGATTGGCGCTGATGCGCCGGACGATTGGTGCGCTGCGAGCTTGGGGCTTGTTGCGCGCTCTATCTCTCACGTTGGCAATGCGCCTGCGCCGACGCGCGCGATCGCAATCCACCGCCAGGAAGGCGTCGTTATTGGCGATGTGCGGTTCGAACCGTCGACCCGCTCGCAGAGCGAGTTTGAGATTGGCTATGGCATCGCCCGCAGCCGCCGCCGTCAGGGCTATGCGGTTGAGGCGGTAAATGGAGTGATCGACTGGCTGTTCGAGGACGCAGGTGCGGAAACTGTCCTCGCGGGCTGCGACGCCGGGAACATTGCTTCAGTGAAAACCCTCCGCCGCCTCGGCTTCTGGCTCGACTCTAATCCAGGCCAGACCTTCTGGTGGGTGCTGGCGCCAGACCTCCGTCCGCAGCACCGCGCTTGATGCGCTAGGGGACAGCGTGCTTGTCTTCACGATGAACCTTAGGCAAGGGTCGTGACCAATCGCGCGAGGGCGCAACT
Organism: Caulobacteraceae bacterium; assembly: GCA_016703335.1. Classification (GTDB taxonomy): domain Bacteria; phylum Pseudomonadota; class Alphaproteobacteria; order Caulobacterales; family Aquidulcibacteraceae; genus Vitreimonas. The sequence continues at coordinate 27,282 of JADJCG010000006.1, forward strand.
AGATAAGACGGAGCAGGGGGAATGAGCACAACGGAAACCGCCGGTGGCGGCGGCGAGAAGACCTGGTTTGGGCATCCCCGGCCACTCGCACTTCTCTTCACGACCGAAGCTTGGGAGCGCTTCGGTTATTACGGCATGCGCGCGCTGCTGATCCTGTATCTGGTCCAGCACTTCGTTTTCGCCGATCGTGTCGCCAACGGCCTCTATGGCGCATTCACCTCACTCGTTTATCTCACCCCGCTGATCGGCGGCTTCATCGCCGACCGCTATCTCGGCAACAAGAATGCCGTGAAGCTCGGCGCAGTCTTGATGTCGGTCGGCTATCTCATGCTGGCCTTCACGGGCGGTGAGAAAGCCGATCCGTTCGTCACCATAAATGGCGCGCGCTACGAGATCGCCATCGACGACGCGGGCACACAGTACGTGGTCGACAACGGCCAGCAGCTGCGCATCCAAGGCAACGAGGATAGCTCGATCACGCTGGAAGGCGGCCAAGGCGCGCTCGCCAGCAACATTCCAGCGGCCAATTACAAGTTCGACGCTGAGCGCAATCCGCTGAACGTCATTCTGCTGTTCGTGTCGCTGGGCCTCGTCATCGTTGGCAATGGCTACTTCAAGCCGAACATTTCAACGATCGTCGGTGAGCTTTATTCGCAAACCGACCGCCGCCGCGATGCGGGCTTCACGATCTTCTACATGGGCATCAATTTGGGCTCGATCTTCTCGCAGCTCCTGGCCCCGTGGATCGCCGTTACTTACGGTTACATGTGGGGCTTTGCGCTTGCAGGCTTCGGCATGCTTTTGGCGGCTATTCGCTTCCAGATCGCCAGTGGTTCGCTCAAGGATTACGGCAACCCGCCGGCTGATGCGCCAAAGCGCGGCTGGATTATCTTCATCTGCTCGCTGCTGGCGGTGCCGGTGATCTGGTTCCTCATGAACAATGCCATGGAAGCTGCTTCCATGGGCAGTTCAGAGGGCGACGCCGCTGGCGGCGTGGTCGGCTATATCCTGGCCCAGCCGCTGCTCGGCAAGATCATGTTCGGCGCCTACATCCTTGCCATGTTCGGCTTGCCGATCTGGGCGATGGCGGGTCTCGACAAGGAAGCGCGCTCCAAGCTCATCGTGGCGGTGGTGCTCTGCTTCTTCTCGGTCGTCTTCTGGACGCTGTTTGAACAAGCCGGTTCGTCGCTAACGCTCTTCGCTGAGCGCAACACCGACCGTATGCTCGGCAGTTACGAGATGCCGGCTGGCCAGGCGCAAGCCTTCAATCCGGTCTTCATCGTGCTGATGGCGCCGCTGTTCAGTCTGATGTGGAATTGGCTCGGTAAGCGCAATCTCGAGCCGTCCGTGCCGTTCAAGTTCGTCATCGCTCTGGCGTTGGTGGGCATCGGCTTCTTGGCGTTGGTGTTCGGCGCGCAATTCCACAACGAGGCTTTCCAAGTCGCGTTGTTCTGGTTGGCGCTGACCTACTTCATCCACTCGGTGGGTGAACTCTGCATCTCGCCGGTTGGTCTTTCTATGATCACGAAGCTCTCGCCGCAGAAGATGGTCGGTCTCATGATGGGCGTGTGGTTCATGTCATCGGCGATGGCGCAATATGCCGGTGGCATCATTGCGCAATTCGCTTCGACGGAGACTGTCGGTGGCCAAGTGCTCAACCCGGAAGTCTCGTTGAACAGCTATCTCAACGTCTTCCAGACCATCGGTATCGCGGGCCTGGTTTCGGCCGGCGTTCTGCTGCTGCTCGCGCCGTTCCTGCAAAAAGGCATGCAGGGCGTTCGCTAAGGCGAAAAAGAAAAGTCTAATGAAAACAAATACTCACCGGCCATGCGTGGCCGGTGAGTAACTTTTTCGGATAGTTCTGCCCCGCGCAGCTTCAAGGCGTTGCGCGGGGATTATTTTCCAGGTGGAGTAGGGAGCTGGCGGGGGAGAAGCCTCCAGCCGGTCCGTTCACCATTTAGGCGAGTTCCGCCGCAAAGCGGTGCGGGTCCGGCCCAGATTGATGTTTACGTTTGATTCACGGACGCGATTCCCGAGCGACCGCGGAGGAGGTACCTATGGCCCGGCAGCGCACGACCCGCCCGAAGAAGAAGCCCACCGAGGCTTCGGGGCAGGGATTGCGCCCTGAAGTCATGGACTTGCTCCTTGGCTGGCAGTCCGACCACGGCAAAAGCGAACCAATGGGCTTTGGCGCGCCGCGCGCCGAGACCACGATTGAGGGCGAAATCCCGGTGGTCTTTGCCGAGGACCGCCACCTGCTGACCATCGCCCCGACGGGCGCCGGCAAGGGCCGGGGCGTCATCATCCCGAACCTGCTGCGCTTTGAAGGCTCTGTGATCGTCATCGACCCGAAGGGCGAGACTTGGCACGTGACCGCCCGCCGCCGGAAGGAGATGGGCCAGGAAGTCCGCCTACTCGATCCGTTCGGCGCGGTGTCGAAGCGCACCGATAGCTTGAACCCGTTCGACCTGTTCAATCGCCCAGGCGCGCTGCTGGACGCAGACGCTGAAATGCTAGCCTCGCTGCTGGCCGGCGATGTCGGCTTCCACAAGGAGCCCTTCTGGGACAATTGGGGACGCTCGCTGATGGCTGGCGTGATCGCCGCTGTCGCCGAGACGTCGCCGAAAGGCGAGCGTCACTTCGGCAAAGTGCGCGAAATCCTGATGAGCGACGACGCGGTTTATAATCTCGCGGCGCTGATCGAAGGCCACGAGAATCTGAACCGGCTCTCGAAGCAGAACATTTCGAGCTTCCTGCCGATCACCGAGCAAACGCGCTCGGGCATTCTTTCGACGGCGCAAAGCTATCTCAAAGTTGTGAACTCGGATTCGGCGCTGCGTTCGCTGTCGAAGTCGACGATCAATCTTGATGCCGTGCGCCGCGGCGATCCGATGACGATCTACATCGTCATTCCGCCGGATAAACTCGAAAGCCACGGCGCGTTGCTGCGCCTGTGGGTTGGCGCGCTGATGCTGACGGTGATGGGCCGCAAGCGCCGTCCGAAGCGCTCGACGCTGTTCTTGCTCGATGAGTGCGCGCAGCTCGGCGAATTCGGTCCGCTGCGTCAGTCGATGACGTTGCTGCGTGGCTATGGCTTGCAGGTGTGGCCGTTCTTCCAGGATCTGTCGCAACTGCAGCGGCTCTATCCGAAGGATTGGCGCACGATCTTCAACAATGCCGGTGTCTTCCAACTCTTCGGTGTTGCGAACCATCTGATGGCGAAGGAGAGCTCCGAACTCATCGGCGACATCGATGCCGATCGCCTGCGCGCGATGACCAAAGAGCAGCAGATCATCTCGATCTCCAACCAGAAAGCCGTCAGCGCGCGTCTGCCCGACTATCTGATAGATGCGCCGTTCGCCGGTCAGTACGATCCGAACCCGATGTTCGAGACCGACGAAGCCCCGGCCAAGCGCCGTCCGCCGCGCGCGCGCTAACGCGATGGACAAGGAGACTCTCGATCGCATTCGCATGAGTGCGGCCTTTGCGGTCGAGAAGCTCGGCGGCGGCGCCGGCTTTCCGTTCGGCTACAATCGCGAAAGCGTGCAGTGGCTTGAGGGCTTTATCGAGCGCCAACGCGTGCGCGGCGTCGATCACGGCAATCTGGTCAGCGTGCTGGGCTCGTTCTTGGGTGAAGCGATTATCGCTGAAGCGGGCGGCGAATGGACGAAAAGCGACGACGGCATCGGCATCGCGTTTCAAGTCGGCGATAGCGCCAGCGTGTGTTTTCCGTACGCGAAAGTGGCCAAGCAATTCGAGAACGGCGTCGCTGGCGGCGATGGCGTTGCAAGCTTCTACGATTTTTCCGTGAACGTCGTCGCCAAAGGCAAGCTCGAGTAGGGCGCCGCGATCGCGACGTTTGCGGTCATCGCGGTGCGCGTCGCGTCGTCGGCGGGAAACAGAAGTTCGAGCCGCAGGTCGCGGATCGTTACGTCCTCGCTGGTGCCGAAATGGGCGATGGCTGAGAGAAAGCTGAGCTGACCGCCGGGCGTGTTAATCACGAGCGGGACGATTGGCCTGCGGCTGCGCGGCTCATGCGTTTGAAGTTTCGCGCCCGCGCCTTCCAAGGCGGCAAGCAACGCCGTGAAAACAGGATCGTCTCCCGCTTCGAGTGCTTCGAGCTGCAGCCGCGAGGCCATCTCCTCAAGCACTTCCGGCAAGTTGGCGATCACATCGGCGATGTGTTCGCCGCGTGTGAGCATGCGGACAATGTTCATCTCGCCGCCGTTGCCGCTAAGCGCCGCGAGCAGCGTGCGCGCACTCGCGTTCGCCTCATGCACATTCCAATGCCGATCGACCAATAGCGCTGGGTTTGGCGTGTGGCGCTCCATCATCTCATTGAGGATTGCGCGAAAGGGCCCGAGGGCTTGCGAAGCGAGAGGTGACGCCGGGAATGCCGGCGCGAAGCCAGCTGCTTGCAACAGCGCGTTGCGGGCGCTGCGCGGCAGCAGCAGACCAGCGCCGATCTGCAGCACCATCTCGCGACTAGGCTGAGACCGTCCGGACTCGAGAAACGACAAATGCCTCGCCGAGATCTCGCACGTGTTTGCGAGATCAAGTTGGCTCATGCGGCGGGCGTTGCGATAGCGCCGTAGGATCGCGCCGAAGTCACTCGCGCCAGTTTCGTGGACAGCCATGGGCGCCATGCTTCCGCGAGTGGCGTGCGTATGTCCATTACCTCTGAGGTAATTGCGCCGGTTACGTAGCCGCGTTCAGATGCGCCAATGGAGGAAACGATGTCGCGCTTGTGGTCGAATTGGCTTTTGGTTTGGTGCTGGGGTGTGTTGGCCTTCGGCGCGCTCCTGGTGACGGCGGCAATTCCGGGCTTGGATGCTGGGGCGCGTCTGCTGTTTCAAGTGTTTGCGGGCAATCCCGCGAATGCAGCCACTTTCGATTTGCCGGCGGTCCGTTTTGGGCTTGGTCTGCAGGGCGCGCTGACGATTGGCTGGGCGATGACGATGTTCGCGGTGATTCAGGCAGCCAAGACGATTGGCGCGCCGATCTGGCGCTCGCTCACCTTCGCGCTGCTTGCTTGGTACGTGATCGACAGCGCGATCTCGATCTCAACGGGGTTTTGGCTCAACGCGGTGTCCAACACCGCGCTGATGGTGACCTACCTCATCCCCGTGCTCGCCTCGTCGGCGCTCCGCGACAAGTAGTTATTCCGCCGCTAGCGCTTGGGCGCGGCCGAGATCTACGCTGACGAGTTGGGAGACGCCTTGTTCTTGCATGGTGACGCCGTAGAGGCGGTCCATGCGCGACATCGAGACAGGGTTGTGCGTGATCACGATGAAGCGCGTGGTGGTGAGGCGCTTCATTTCTTCGAGCATGCGGCAGAAGCGATCGACGTTGGCGTCATCGAGCGGCGCGTCGACTTCGTCCAGCACGCAGAGCGGGGCGGGGTTGGCGAGGAAGACGGCAAAGATGAGCGCTGTTGCCGTGAGTGCTTGTTCGCCGCCTGAGAGCAACGAGAGGTTCGTCAGGCGCTTGCCTGGTGGTTCAGCAAAAATTTCGAGGCCGGCTTCAAGCGGATCATCGCTTTCGGTGAGCTTCAAATTGGCGCGGCCGCCTTCGAACAAAGTTGCGAACAATTGCGCGAAATGCGCATCGACTTCTTCGAAGGCGCGCAGCAGGCGTTGACGGCCTTCGTTGTTCAACGTCGTGATGGCGCGACGGAGTTTGGCGACAGCTTGTGCGACGTCTTCCTTTTCGCGCGCCAGCGTGTCGATGCGTTCTTGTGCTTCGGCCAACTCCTCTTGCGCGCGCAGGTTCACCGGGCCGGCGGCCTCGCGCTCGGCTTTGAGGCGCTCAAGGCGGCGTTCGACTTCGCCGATCGGTGCCGAGCCTAGCGCGCTCGTGAGCAGGGCGCCTGAAAGGTCGGCCAATTTCTCTGGCGCAACGCCTGCTTGTTCTTGTGCGGCGGTGGCGATGTCGGTGACGCGTGCGGCGTTAGCTTGCGTGTGGGCATCGGCGCTGGCGCGGCGTTCGCGGGCGTCGGAATGGGCTTGCTCAAGTGAGCGTGCGCGATCGCCAGCGACACGCGCGGCGGTTTCGGCCTCGGCAACTTTGTCGCTTGCTTCGACGCGACGCTGTTCGGCTGCGCCAGCCTCGTCCATCAAGGCTTCGAGCTTCACGCGCGCCGTCTCGGGCGCGGCCTTCGCTGCATCGCGCCGCTTGTCGATTTTATCCAATTCTTTGGAGAGCGATTTCAAGCGCGCGTCTGCGCTGTCGATCCGCGCGCGCCATTGCATCGTCTCGGCGTCGACGGCTTTGCGGCGTGCGTCGCGCTGGGCTTTGTCGCGGACGATGCTTTGGGTGGCGGCCGCCGCTTCCGCTGCCGCCGAGCGAGCAGCGTCCACAGCTGTTCGTGCAGCAGCGATGGCCGCTTCATCAACGTTTGCCGGCGCCTCACCAGCTGCGTTTTTTGCGTTCCCCGCGGCGGCGCTTGCGTCGCTTATCTCGGCCGCCAACGCTTGTGCTTGGGTAGGGAGATCGGCGTTGCGTTCGGCGATACGTGTGCGTTCGCCTTCAAGTCGTTCGAATTCGCGCTGCGCGGTCGCTTCGGCGGCTGCGAGCTTCGGCGCGTCGGCGCGCAGCGCCTTCGCCTTGACGTCGGCTGATTGACGCTCGGCCTTCGCGGCTTCCCACGCGGCTTTTGCCTTTGCGGCGTTGGCTTGAGCTGCTTCTAATTCTTTGCGCGCGGCGGCGAGGCGGTTCTTGTGTTCCAGACGCACGGCGGCCGGTTGCGGCGCGTCGGCGCGGCGCACGAAACCATCCCAGCGCCACAGATCGCCTTCGCGTGACACTAAGCGTCCGCCTGGCGGCAATTGCTTCGCCAGTTCCGCGCCGTCCTTCGCATCAACGACGCCCGTCAGCGCCAAGCGCGCCGCGAGTTGCGGCGGCGCCTTCACGAAGCGCGTCAGTGACTCTGCGGCCGCGGGCAAAGCCGGAGTGGGGAGATCGGCGCCGGCCCAGCGCGCTGGCGCTTCGGCGTTGGTCGAGGCGTCGATGTCATCGCCTAGCGCCGCAGCGAGGGCGCGTTCGTAGCCGGGCTCGACGTCGATCGAGGCGAGCACGGGCGGATACTTCGCGGCATCCTTCGGCGCGAGCTTGTCGAGAGCGCGCACTTCGGCGTCGAGTTCTTGAACCGCCTTCTCGGCGGCGCGGTGCGGCGTGAACGATGCGTCGTCAGCCGCCTCAGCGCGCTTCAACGCCGCTTCCGCCTCGGTGAGGTCGGCGCGGTGTTTTTCGTTGGCTTTGCGCGCGGCGTCGGCAGCGGCTTTCGCCGCGCCGACCTTTGCGTCGAGATCGCTAGAGGCGGGCAACGCCTTGATCTGCGCATCGAGGGCGCGCTTGCGTTCTTCAGCGCGAGCGAGGCGTTCGCGTGCGCCATCGGCGGCGGCGGTGAGTGCTTGCGCGCGCGCTTTGGCGGCGGCGGCAGCGGCGGCGAGCGCTTCGAGTTCGGCCTCGGCTTTGGTGCGCGTTGCGACCGCGATCGCTTCGGCCTCTTGCGCCTTCTTCAAAGCCGCTTGGGACTTGCCGCCGTCGTCGGCGCCGAGCGACGACGATTCTTCGGTGAGCCGGCTGAGGGTCGCTTGTGCGTCTTGCTTCAGCGCTTCGAGGCGCTCGGCTTCATCGCGATTGCGCGCGGCGTCCGCGTCGCAGCGTTCGATCACGCCTTGCGCTTCGCTTAGGTCGCGCTCAAGGCCGACGCGCACGCCTTCGAGGCGGCGCAGCACCGCGGCGGCGATCATTTCTTGCTCGCGCAACGGTGCGAGGCTTTCGCGCGATTGTTCGGCGAGGCGCTCGGCGGCGCTGGCCTCTGAGGCGGCGGCGGCGACGGCGCGCTCGGCTTCGCGCAGATGCGTTTGGGCTTCGGCTTCGCGTTCGCGTGCTTCGGTCCAGCGGCGATGCAGGAGCAATGCCTCAGTTTCGCGCAGCGTTTGCGCGAGGCCGCGATAGCGTTCGGCTTGGCGCGCTTGTTTTTTCAGGCTCGCCGCTTGGCTTTCGATCTCGGCGAGCACTTCGTCGAGACGCGTGAGGTTTGTCTCGGCCGCCTTCAGCTTAAGATCCGCTTCATGACGGCGTGCGTGCAGGCCAGCGATGCCGGCGGCGTCTTCGAGAATGCGGCGCCGGTTTTGCGGCTTGGCCGAGATGAGTTCGTTGATCTGCCCTTGTCGCACGAGGGCAGGCGAGTTGGCGCCGGTCGCAGCGTCGGCGAACAGAAGCTGCACGTCCTTAGCGCGGACTTCCTTGCCGTTGATGCGATAGGTCGAGCCGAGTTCGCGGCGAATGCGGCGCGTGACTTCGAGCACGTCTTCGTTGTGAAACGGCGCAGGCGCGCGCCCGCGCGCTTCGGTTAGCACGAGCGTCACTTCGGCAAACTCACGCGACGGACGCCCAGCGCTGCCGGAGAAGATCACGTCGTCCATGTCGGAGGCGCGCGTGGATTTGGCGCTGGTCGCGCCCATGACCCAACGCACCGCTTCCAGCAGGTTGGATTTGCCGCAGCCGTTCGGACCGACGACGCCCGTCAGTCCTTGCTCCACCGGCGCGCGCGCCGGATCGACAAAGCTCTTAAAGCCAAGGAGGCGCAGCTCTGTGATTTGCACGGGGAGCAGCGCTCTCCTGGGTTAGCCGCCAGCGGCGTGCGCAGCGATGGCAGCGTCGAGAAGTGCAGCAAACTTCGCGTAGTCGTGGCCGCCCGTCGAGTTGCCAATACTCTCAGGGGACATCAGTTCGCCATTCAGGAAGAAAGTCGGCGTGCCGGTGACGCCATCGCGTGTCGCCAGTTCGCCTAGGCGGGTCATGCGGTCTTGGCCCGAAGCATCAGAAATGCAGGCGCGCACGACGTCGGCCGACAGGCCCGCAGCGCCGCCGATCTCGATCAGCTTCGCTTCAATGCCTTGGCGCGAGCCAGCTTGGAACATCGCCGGTTGCTGTTCGAACAAAACGCCGAGACGGCTGAAATACTGTTCCGGAGTGGCGTTGTTGCAGCGTGCTACCTGATATTCGGCGAGGGCGATGGTCGGGATCACTCGTTGCGGATCAACCGGCGCCAGCACTTCGCGGAAGATGAAATGGATTTTGTTGGTGTCGATGTAGTTGGTCTTGATCTGACGGAAGACTGTTTCCTCGAACTCGCGGCAGTGGCTGCACATCGTCGAGCCGTATTCGATCAGCGTCACGCCTGAGTCCGGGTTGCCGAGCGCCATATCGTCTGGCGAGAGACCAGACGCGCCGCCAGAGCCATTGCAGCCGGCGACACTCAGAGCCGCGAGCGCGCCCCCGCCCAAAAGCAAATTGCGGCGTCCGAACACGAGCATGCAAAACCTCCAGATTGGCCGGGAGGCATAGAGTTTTTTTGAACCGGTGGAAACCTCTAGCCCTGCTTCACCGCGCGCCCGAGGCGCATCAAGGCCGAGCGGAGGCCGTCGTCGCTGGCCGGGCTGAGGGTCTTGGCCAGAGCGGCCTCTTCGGCCTGGCTGAGGGGCCTTTGCAGGGGGCGGATGTTGGGGGCCTGGGCCGGGGGCCTCGCTGGAGCGCGATGATCGACGCGGATGGCCTTTACCTTGGCCCCAGCGACCCGGAGGCGCTCGACGAGGAGCGGGGCTTGCTGCTGGAGGAAAGGCGCCAAGGCGCTCGGAACGTGGATCGTGAGGGTTCCCGCAGCCAGTTTTACGGGGGTGGCGCGAGCGAAGCTCTCGCCGGCGATGTCGCGCCAGCGGCGCTTCATCTCTGCCAGCCCCAGGCCGGTATCCTTTAGAAGCGGCCGCAGGACCGATGCGAGAGACTTGTTGGCGTTCGGCGGCGGGGCCACGCTCTGGCGGCCGCGCTTCGCCGCAAGCGCTTGCGCGGCCTCGCCCTCGGAGGGGCCGGCCTTGGGACCAAGGAACGCGTCCTCGGCCGCACGGAAGCGGTCGCGTAGTGACATGGACCGTTGAGCGAATCGTAAACCCATGAACAAAGGGTAAAGACGTCCCATGCCCGCGCTCGCTCAAAAACGATCTAGGCCTGTGGATAAGAGGTCGGCAGCTCGGGATAAGTTGTGGAAATCGTTGCTAAAATGGTATGATCGCGAGGGCCGCGATCTGCCCTGGCGGCTGCGTGACGGAACAGCAGATCCTTACCGGGTTTGGCTCTCCGAGATCATGCTGCAGCAGACAACGGTGGCCGCCGTCGCCCCGTACTTCACACGATTCTTGGAGCGCTGGCCGAGTGTCGAGGCGCTGGCCAGGGCGCCGCGGGACGATGTGCTCGGGGCCTGGGCCGGGCTTGGCTATTACTCGCGGGCGCGAAATCTCCATGCAGCGGCGCAAGCGATGGCGGCGTCCGGCGTGCCGCAGAGCGAGGCGGGTTGGCGCGAGCTAAAGGGCGTCGGCCCGTACACCGCAGCGGCGATTGCAGCGATCGCGTTTGATGAGGCGACCAACGTTGTCGACGGCAATGTCGAGCGGGTGATCGCGCGGCTGCGCGCGGTGGAGACGCCGTTGCCGGATGCGAAGGCGGAGCTGCGCGCGCTTGCGGGCGCGTTGGTGACAGCGGACCGGCCTGGCGATTGGGCGCAGGCGCTGATGGATTTGGGCGCGACGGTTTGCACGCCGCGCTCGCCGAAGTGCGAGGCTTGTCCGTGGATGGCGGAGTGCGCGGCGATGCGCACGGCGGCGCGAAACGTATCCGCGCCGCGCGGCGAAGGCGGAGCGCCCGCGCCGATATGGCGCGGTCTTTCTGGATCGAGCGCGACGGCGAATTTTGGCTGGTGCGGCGGCCGGACAAAGGTCTGCTCGGTGGCATGGCGGCGCTGCCGACGACCGAATGGCGCGACAAGAAATGGACGCGCGCCGAGGCGCTGAAGCATGCGCCAGTTGCGGGCGATTGGAAAAAGACCGGCGCGATCGAGCACGTTTTCACGCACTTTGCGCTGACGCTGGATGTATATAGCGCGCAAACGGCGCCGCCGAACGATGGCTGGTGGGGCGATGCGAGTGCGCTGCCGACCGTGTTTAAGAAGGCGGCGAAGGCGGGAGGCGGCGAATGAGCGAAACTTTCGAAGGCGGATGCTCGTGCGGCGCGGTGCGCTTCAAGCTCACGTCGCGGCCGATGTTTACGCACTGCTGCCATTGCCTCGATTGTCAGAAGCAGACCGGCGGCGCTTTTGCGATCAATGCGCTGATGGAGACGGCGCGCATCGAAATGCTGAGCGGCGAGCCGCAAAAGGTTGAGATGCCGAGCCCGAGTGGGCGCGGGCATGATGTGTATCGCTGCGCCAAATGCGAAGTCGCGGTCTGGAGCGATTATGGGCGGCGTCCGTATCTGCGCTTTGTGCGCGTGGCCACATTGGATACGCCGCACGCGATCGAGCCCGATGCACACATCTTCACCAAGAGCAAAGTGCCTTGGGTGCAGCTTCCCGAGGGCCAGCGCGCGTTCGAAATCTTCTACGACATGAAAGCGGAGTGGCCGGCTGAGAGCATGGCGCGCCGCGACGCGGCTTCGGCGTCAGCCAAAGCATGAGCGAGATGAACCGCACCAGCGCGCTCGTGGGCTCCGCCGCGTTCTTTGTGCTGGCGCCCGGCACAGTGGCGGGGCTCATTCCGTGGTTGACCACGCATTGGCGCATGGGCGACGGCGCAACGCCTGGCGTTTCAATTGCCGGCGCTTTGATCATCGTGTTGTCGCTGGCGTTGCTGATTGAGTGCTTCGTGCGCTTCGCCACGCATGGCGCGGGCACGCCAGCGCCGATCGCGCCGACAAGCAAGCTGGTGGTGAGCGGCGCTATGCGCGCCGCGCGTAACCCGATGTATGTCGCTGTTATGGGGCTCATCTTCGGGCAGGCGCTGTTATTCGCGTCAGCAGCGTTGATCGCGTACGGGATCACGATGTGGTTCGTGTTCGCGCTCTTTGTGATCTATCGCGAAGAACCGCGCCTGCGGCGTGTGTTTCCGGACGATTATCCGGCGTACTTTGAAAACGTGCCGCGCTGGCGGCCGCGCTTTTCGCCGTGGACGCAATCCTGAAAAAAGCGAAGGACGCGGAGGGGAGCATCTCCGCGTCCTTGCTTAGGTGATCGTCGCCATAGGGCTCTTAGGCGACGATCTGTGCAGCCTGGTTCAGAGCGGCCAGCGCGCCAGGAAGGAGGAGAGCTGCGGCGAGCGCCAGGCTTGCAAGCTTTGTGGTGATGGTGGTGGTCATGTCTTCGTCCCCGTGTTCGATGAGGAGAAGGTAGCGGCGCGGCGCCGGGCGCAGTGACGGTGGTCACGTGATGATGCTTGGTCCGCTTTCGGCGCCGAAAGGCGTCGTTCACGCGTACCCGTTGCCAACTCAAGTTCCCGGGCCGCATCCTAACTTCCGCGCTGACAATCGGCAACAGGCGCTGGGTCGCTACGTCGAATTGACGATGCTGACGACAGCGCTCAACCGGCGTTCCAAGTCTGGAAGGTGTCCCGGCCTCTACCGTGAAAGCTCCGGAATTCCGGGAACGGGCACAGCGTCCATTTTTCTCGCGCCTCCACCGAGCACCGGGTGAGCGAAGATTAACGCCTCTAATAGCAGCTCGGCCGAACAATTGCTCATCAGCGTAAAAGCGAAAGTAGCTTTCAGTGGCTCGGCATTTCGAGGCATTACCATCTGCTCTGCCGATTGCGCGCACCGTGGCGACCGTTAGGTTCGCCTGCAGCGAGGCGTCCCCACGATCAAAACGCCTCACAAGCCGCACTAGGACCTGACGAAGGTCTTCACTCGTCGAGGATACCGCCACTGTTCTCGTTTGACCAATGTCCAGTGTCTGCAATGGGCCAAAAGCAGACTGACCCATTGCTAGCGCCTGGGTCTGTCGAAGTCTGCACGTTGACAGTGCGTGCGTGGCGTCGCGCTTCGACAGGCTCAGCGTGACGCCAATTTGGGCAATGGCGCTTGTCTTACACAAGCGTCAGCCTGAGCTTGTCGAAGGCGGCAGCGCTTAGCCCGTAACAATGCGATCCAACGCATTTGCGACGATGGGGTGATACGTGGCGCGGGCGCTTGCGTAGATGCGGCGCGCGATCGGGCGGCCCCAATCGCCTTGCGCCATCAACGCGCGATAGAGCGGGCGCACGAATTTGCCGCGGCCTTGGCTCGACAAGAAGTGCGTCAGCGATTCAACGCCCGCGTCGTAGTGATTGGCGACGACGAGTTCGAGCCAGTTGAACAAGACTTCGCTGTTGCCGGTGGCGTTGAGACGGAAGGCGCCTTCGAGCGCATCAAGTCGCGCGCGGTCGACTTGGCGTGGCAGCTTTTGCAAGAAGCGCTGGCGCTCTTGCGTGACCCAACCGTCCCAGAGCGACGCATCGGGTGCGTCGCCAGCGTTGAAGGCTTCGACGGCTGCGTCGACGCGATCGAAAGCGTCGGAGTGCGGGGCTTGGGCGTTTGACGGCAGGCCGGGTTCGTACGCCCAGGCATCGAGTTGCAACTCTTGTTCAAGCGCTGTGTCGCCGCGCACGGCGCGGTCGCGGAAATCGGCGAGGAAGATTTCGGTCGTCATTGGCTGGAAGGCGTGGCGGTCGAAATAGGGAGCGCAGGTACGCATCGAAGCGCGTGCGGCCCATGATGCGCTCGATGGTGCGAAGGAAAAGTGCGCCTTTGTCGTAGACGATGGCGCTGTTGCTATCGTCGGCGCCGCGATCGCCGATCAAGTGCAGACGCTGCGAGTTGGCGGGGATGGTGGCGATCGCTTCTTGGATGCCGGCCCAATCCAGAACGCGCGCCATGTTGGCGCGTTCTTCGCCGTAGAGCGCTTCGGTGACGCGGCCTTCGATGTAGCTGGTGAAGCCTTCGTTGAGCCAGCTATCGGCCCACACCGCGTTGGTGACCAGATTGCCGGACCATGAGTGCGCGAGTTCGTGCGCGATCAGTGAGACGAGTGACCGATCGCCGGCGAGGAAGGTTGGCGTGAGGAAGGTGAGGCGTGGGTTTTCCATGCCGCCAAATGGAAAGGACGGCGGCAGAATGAGCACGTCATATCGACCCCAGCGATAGGGGCCGTAGAGCGCTTCGACGGTGCGGACCATCGTTTCCATGTCGGCGCATTCGTAGAGGCCGCGCTCGAGCACTGTCGGTTCGGTCCAGACGCCCGTGCGTGGGCCGACAGCGCCGAACACGAGATCGCCGACAGCGATCGACATGAGATAGATCGGCACCGGATGGCGCATGCGGAAGCGGAAGGCATGGCCGCCCTCGGCTGGCTCGCCGTTCGGCGTCAGCATCTCGGCGCTCATCACCGCGGTGAGGTCTTGCGGCACGACGAGGCGGACATCGTAGGTTTGACGGATGCCGGGGCTGTCCTGCGTCGGCGCCCAAGTGCGTGTCAGGATCGATTGACCCTGGCTAAACAAGAACGGCTTGCCGCTCGCGGTCTGCTCTGCCGTCAGCCATTGCAGCGCCTCGGCGCCGGGCCCGGTTTCATAAACGATGGTGATTTCGCGGGGCGCCGTTGAGTTGCACCGTCATCGGCGCACCGCGTTCGCCGTCGTTTGCGCCGATGGTGAAAGGCAATGTTTGGCCGTTGCCACTGACGATGCCGATGTTGAGGTCGCGCACGTCGAGCACGATCTCGCGGGCGTCATCCTTCGCGGCGATGGTGAGCGTGCATGTGCCGGCGAGAATCTTGCGCTCGAAGTCGGCCTTGAGATCGAGCGAGACATTGAGCACGCGCGCTTCGTCGGGCTTGGCGTAGGAGTGCGGATCGTGCGGCAGTGCGGGCATGGCCGGACGCATATCTGTGGTCGCGCAGGCTGAAAGTGCAGGTGCGGCCAAGGTTGCCGCTAGCAAAGTGCGCCGTTCGATCATCGGAAAAACGTCCCCAAAACTGCTAAGGCGCCGTAACGCGCGGCTCGGAAGGGGGCAAGCGCACTAGTGTCGCGCGCGAACTTAGCTGACCGCTAGTGGGAGGTGATTTCGTAGATGCGGATCGCAGTGATGAAAGGGTTGCCCTCGGCAAGCCTTGCGGCGCCCTCGATACTCTCGGCGTTCACGATTGTGTAGCCTGTGAGAGCGTCGTGATCCCATGGCAATTCCCGCATGCCATCGCGCGAGAGTTCTCGTCCACCGCGCAATCCCGCGTTCTCGGCGGTGTGTTCTTTCACGGCGGCAAACCAAGCTCCCCATGCCGCCATGATCTCCGGCGTGGGTTTTTCAAATCCGACGTGCAGCAGCATGAAGCGTTTCATCTTGGCTCCCATCACATGTTCGGCGGCATTTTTTCGAACGTTGGGATGTCCGATGCGGGACGATCCCAGCTTGCGGCGCGCGCGACGAAGACGTGCATTTGCGGCTTGAAGACCTCGAGATCGTCTAGGCTAGAGGCGCGCAGGAACAATAACCCAGGCATGCCTGCGTTCTTGGAGAACAGCGCCGAACCGCAATTGGGACAAAAATGTCTAGCGATCATGTTGCCGGAGTCGGAGGTGCGCTCGTAGGCCTTTGTGCTGCCCGTGATCGTCACGCTCTCCTCAGGTGCGCCAAGGTGCGAGCAGTGGCCGCTGCCGCTCGATCGCCGGCAATCCTCGCAATGGCAGTGACCAGCCATCATTGGTTCAGCGGAGCAAGTGTAGCTCACCGCACCGCACAAACAGCGACCTGAAAACGTATCTGGCATGATCTCTCCTTCCTCTTCGTGCGTTCTCGCCAAAATATGTTCAAGAACATATTGTGACGTCTGCTACCCATTTCGTGGAGGCCAATGTGCCGTACACCGCAGCTCACAAACAACAAACCCGAGCGCGCATCGTCGAGTGCGCGCGCATGCTCTTTAACCGCTACGGCTATGACAACGTCAGCATCGACAGGGTGATGGAAGAAGCCGAACTGACGCGCGGCGGCTTCTACAACCACTTTAAGAGCAAAGAGGAATTGTTCGCAGCCGCCGTATCAAGTTTCTTGATGGGGCGCGGGGCGCAATGGCGCGCGGAAGCCGGTGTCGATACAAGTGGTCCTCCGCGAAAGGCGGCGCGGCAAATGCTAGCGGGATATTTGTCGCGGAAGCATCTGGGTGATCTCGAAGGCCAGTGCCCGATGATCGCGCTGCCTTCCGATGTGGCGCGCGCGAGCGCTGAGGTGCAGGCGGCCTATCAGCAATTGTTGGTCGCGATGGTGTCGCTGTTCGAGGGGAGCTTGCCGGGGCGGCGAGCTGCGGCACGGCAAAAGGCTTTGGTGCTGGCCGCGTTGAGTGTCGGAGGCATGGTGCTGGCGCGTACGTTGCCGAGTTCCAAGTTGGCCGAGGACGTACGCGAGGCGGCCTACAAGCACGGCGTGAAGGCGTTGGGCTAAAGCTAGTGCGCCCGCGCTTCCTTGATCAGCGCTTTCAGCTGATCGCGCGCCAATATCTTGATCCCCGCGCGGCCCATGCTGATCCAGCCTTCGTCGGCCCATTCGTGGAGCTTGCGATTGACCTTCTCGCGGCTGGCGCCGATGCGGCGGGCGATTTCGGTTTGGGTGAGCGTCACCGAAGTGCTGTCGCCGGCTTCTTCGAGAATGCGCATGGCGAGGCGCCCGCCGAGGTCGAGCGTGTGCGCGTCTTCGATGGCGGCGTCAGCGCTGCGTAGGCGGCGGCTCATCTCAGCCAACAGCTTGAGGAGCGCCTTCGGCTCCGACTCCAGCGCGGCGATCGCTTGGTCGCGGTGAATGCGGAGGAAGCGCGATTTGCGGATCGCGGCGATGTCGGCTGAGCGCGTGCCGCCATCGAGCACGGCCATCTCACCGATCAAAGCGGGCGGCTTCAGCGACGCCATGCGCACGTCTTTGCCGCCTTCGGTGGATGAGCGCACTTCGACTTCGCCTTCGAGCAGGACGTAGAGCGCGTCGCCCTTGTCGCCTTTGGCGAAGAGGAGTTTGCCGGGCTCAACCGTGCAGGGCACGCCTTGCTTGGCGAGGCGGGCGCGTGTGGCGTCGGATAGCGCGGCCATCAGCTCGGCCTTCGCCAGCGCCGCCTCGACGTTCAGGAGCTCTTGCTTGTCCGCCATAGCGCGGGGACATTGGTGGCGGTGTGCGGCGGCGTCAATCGGTTGCAGCCTCCTAGGCGCACACGGGTGGTGGGGAACACGGGATGAAACGTCTGATACTGGCGGTGATGGCTTTGCGCCGCTTGGGCGTCGGGCAGTGTGCGACCCAGGACCGCAAGCGCCGCTGGGTCCGTTTGCAATTTCCATGACCACTGAAGAAGCGCGGGCCGGGGGGCCGGGGGGGGGATGGCAGGTTGTGTACGATGACGCCAGCGCAGCGGGGGCAGGGGCCGGGGTGGAACTTCACGGCGTTCCGTTTCAGGTGTTGCTGACCTATGGCGCGAACGCAGTATCGGTTGCGCGCCTGAGTGCTGAGCTGCCGCTCAGCGATGCGGACTGCAGGGCGCGTCATCGCGACTTGGTCGTGACGGAAGCGCGCGAAGATCTCGGCATGAGAGATTATTGGCATCGGTTCTATGAGCATCCCACGTCCCAGCGCAGTGATATTCGATGCGCGCGGCGTCCGGGGCGCGGCGCCGCCAGGGAAGCGGCGATGTCGTGCGACGCTTTCGGGCGGTTACCGGGACGGTGGGTAAGCACGATCCGTTTCCGGCTGCCGAGCTAGACGCTCGGCGCCATTGCCATTTGGCGGCGGATTTCGCGGCGGAAGAGGTCGATGCTCTTGGGGCCTTGCTTGGTCTCCAGGCTCCAGAACGTCCAGCCATTGCAGGCGGGCGCGTCGGAGGCGAGGGCACCGATGCGGTGGATCGAGCCCGTTGCATCGCCGAGTGCGAGTGAGCCGTCAGCGCGAACTCGGGCGCGTTTGCCGTTGGGCGCGACCAGCCAGGCGCCTGGATGGATCAAGCCGGCTTCGATGACTTGACCGAATGGCACGCGGGGCTCCTCTTTCTTGGACTTGGTCACGGCCAAATCTTCGATCGAAACCGGTTTAATTTTCTTCAACCGCGCGCGGGCGCCTTCGGCGTATTCGGCGTCGCGCTCGATGCCGATGTAGTGGCGGCCAAGACGCTTGGCTGCGGCGCCGGTCGTGCCGGTGCCGAAGAAGGGATCGAGGATGACTTCGCCCGGCTTGGTGGTGGCGAGCACGACGCGATGCAGCAGGGCTTCCGGCTTTTGCGTCGAGTGCAGCTTGCGGCCTTCGCGGTTCTTCAGGCGCTCGCCGCCGGTGCAGATCGGCAGCGTCCAATCGGAGCGCATCTGCAGTTCGTCATTGAGCATTTTGAGCGCGTCATAATGAAAGGTGTATTTGGCTTCCTTCGAGCGCGCGGCCCAGATCAGCGTCTCGTGCGCGTTGGTGAAGCGTTTGCCTCGGAAGTTCGGCATCGGATTGGTCTTGCGCCACACGATGTCGTTCTGGATCCAGAAGCCGAGGTCCTGCATCGCCGTGCCGAGGCGGAAGATGTTGTGATAGGAGCCGATCACCCAGATGGCGCCGTTGGGCTTCAGCACGCGGCGCGCTTCGGTGAGCCATTCGCGGGTGAACGCGTCGTACGCGGCGAAGTCGGCGAACTTGTCCCATTCATCATCGACGCCATCGACGTTCGATTGATCAGGCCGCGTCAGCGCGCCGCCGAGCTGCATGAAATAGGGCGGGTCGGCGAAGACGAGATCGACGCTGCCATCGGCCAGCTTCCGCATCTCTTCGATGCAGTCGCCTTCGATGATCTTGTCTTTGAAGTGCCGCGCCATTGATCCCCCGAGCGCGGAAGCTCAGGAGCCGCCGCGACGGGGGAATCTCGCTTGACGGAGTCCGCGAATCAAGAGTCCGCGACCGTTAACCATGTTTATTTTTCAAGTCGGGCGGCGGCGGCTTTGTGGAGCTTTAGCCGATGCCGGAGCGAGAGCAGGTACGCGACGAAGAACATGTACATGTACACTTCCTCCATTTCGCTCGAGCGATAGCCGCCGGTGAAGGCCTGCGCCGACATGCTGAACATGTTGAGGTCGTCGATGCGCTCGGGGATGGCGCCAACTTGTGAGAATACAACGCAGCCAAGGCACGCGAGCGTCGGCGCAAGCCACCACGGATTGTCGAACAGGCCACGGCCGCGAAAGCGCTTCACTAGCGGATGCACGATCGTGCCGAGGATCATGCCGAGCAGAAGGATTGCACGCGGTTTTTGATCGAACCACGAACTCGAGTTGTGGATGTTGTTTTCGCCCTGGTCGTTGAAGTTCTGGAAGGCGTCAAACATCGGCAAGTCGAAATAGTGTTGGCCGTAGCTCGTCTCCTCGCCGAGAAGATAGGCGAGGCCAAGGCAGATGACGATGAGCCACCAACGCAACCACTTCTCGTTGTTCTGGAACGCCATATAGACGCCAAGCACGAGCGCGATCAGTAGGAAGACGGTTTGGTGGTTTCAAGCAGACCGAGTTCGCCGCGGAGCACGCTGGAGCTCGTGAAAGCGAAGTACATGAAGAGCACGTAGAGCGCCGCGCATACGAGCCATACGGCGAGCGCGGAAATATCGGCGCGCGTTTGTTTGGTAGCGTCCCCAGTCATCGGCCGGAACATAGTGTGGCGCTTTAACTTGTAAACGCAGCTACGCGTTATGCCGCGATAATGCCTGCGGCTTGGCGCACTGGTTTGAAGCTGTGCCTATGGATTGGGCAGGGGCCAAGCTCGGCCAAGGCCCGCTGGTGCTCTGGCGTACCGTATCCCTTGTGCTTGGCGAAGGCGTAGCCGGGATATTGCGCGCAGAACGCGACCATCATCCGGTCGCGCTCAACCTTGGCGATGATCGAGGCGGCCGAGATCGAGGCGACGTAGGCGTCGCCATCGATGATCATCTCGATTGGGCAGGGCAGATCCGGCGCTTGGTTGCCATCAATGAGCGCCGCAACCGGGCGCTCTGAAAGCCGGTCAAAAGCGCGGCGCATCGCAAGATACGTGGCTTGGAGGATGTTGATCTGATCGATCTCTTCGGGGCTTGCGACGCCAACGCCGACGATGCTGCAGGCGCGGATCGCGAGCGCCAGTTCTTCGCGCGCTTCGGCTGAGAGCTGCTTGGAATCCGCGAGCCCCTTCGGGCGCTTCTTTGCGGGCAAGATGACGGCCGCGGCGACCACCGGCCCCGCCCAGGGCCCGCGCCCCGCCTCGTCGATCCCACAAATCCCCATGGGCACAGGATGGGGCGGATTCGTTGCGCGGGGCAAACGTCAAGGACAGTGCGCTTTTAGACAAGGGCGCTTGACAATCGGCGGAGGTGGTGTCAAGTAAGCATGACAAGCAGACAAGGTCGCTTGATGGAGGGTCGGATGCGGGGTCGGTTCAGCGTTGGCGTGGTGGCCGCGATCGTGGTCGCCATTTGGGCGGCGACGAATAGCGGGGCGCAGTCGGCGCCGGTTCAGCACGCGGGCGCGCCCGTCGAGGTGACACTGGCGCTGCAGCCGGAAGGCCCATCGCTGCGCATCAGTCACGACGCGCTCGCCGTCACGCTCACATTTTGAGGATCACCAATGATCGAGCATGTGCCCGATAAACTGAAACCCGTCGCGCAACGCTATGCGCGCGAGATGATCATCGCTTCGCTGCTTTATGCGGTCGTGGTGTTCGCGGGCGCGTATGCGACGCGAATGGAGTTGCCGCACTGGGTGATTGTCGTCGCCGCCATTGTGCCGATCTTCCCGGGCTGCTGATGCTGCTGCGCGTACATCACATTCGTGAACGGCATCGATGAGTTTCAGCGCCGCATTCAAACTGAAGCTGTGATGATCGCCGCGGGCGTCACCGGCTTTGGCACCTTCACCTACGGCTTCCTGGAAGAGTGGGCGGGATTTCCGCATCTGCCGCTGATCTGGGTGTTGCCGATTTTGATCGGGTCGTGGGGCATCGCGCTCTGCATCGTTCGCCTGAAGTACAAGTGAGGAGGGCGGTCATGACACTTCTTCGACACCGCGGGAAGACAGGCGCCGTAAGAATCTTCCGCGACTGCTGATCGCCGCGTGGTGTACTGCCGGCGGTTTTGGGCGGCGCGTTGGCGATCAAGTGGTTGATCCCCCGCAATGGGTCGCGGCTTTGCTTGCGTTCGCGCCGATCGGCCCGCCTTTGCTGACGCGCGCGCTTCGCTACAGCGCGCTCACTCGATGAGCTTCATCGCCGCTTGCATAGCGAGTCAATGATGATCGCCGCGGCGGTTGTCGCCTTGGCGACGGCGGGGCTCGAAGACCTGCCGGTCTTCCCGCATGTCTTTGATGCTTTGGGTGTTTCCGCGATCTGCATCGCTTGGAGTGATCGCCTGATCGTGCGGCGGAGACACCAATGAGAAATCGTCTCAAGGTGCTGCGCGCCGAGCGCAAGTTGAGCCAGGCCGATCTTGCCGACAAACTCGATGTCTCACGCCAAAGCGTGAATGCGATCGAGACTGGCAAGTACGATCCCTCGCTGCCGCTCGCTTTTAGGATCGCCAAGGTTTTCGCCCTGCCGATCGAACAAATTTTCAGCGACGATGAAGTCGCACAAGCCGCCGAATAGGAACGCGTTATGTCTGTTCTGCCTGTGTCTCAAAACAAACGCCGCGCGCTTTATCGCAACCTGATGGTTGGCTTGATTGCTATTCTTGGCGTGCTTGCTTTCGTCAGCCGCTCGTTCGGGCGTCGAGGTTCATCAAGGCGCCGCGTTTGACATTGCTGCCGGTGGTCGCATTGGCGGCGCTTCAGTTCGGCGCGCTCGATGAGGTCGCCAAACACGCGCACTACGCGGCCTGGTACTGGGGTCGTCTCACGGCGCTTGTCGCGATTCTCGACGATCCACTGGCTGCGCACGCGCTAAGCTCAGCATCGCCTAAGATTTTAGCTCAAATTTTAAGGCGCGTGAGCGCCGAAGGAGAAGTCATGTTCGATATCACTCGCAAACTTTTGGTCGGCTCGCTCGCCGCCTTGGTGATCAGCGCGGCAGTCGGCCCGAGTAGTGCGCAGACCTTCACGCCGAGCCGCTTCACTGTTGAAGTGCTCGGCCAAGGACCGGATGTGATCTTCATTCCAGGCTTGGGCTCAAGCCGCGACGTGTGGGCGGCGCAGGCTGACGCGCTCGCCGCGACGCATCGCTTGCATCTCGTGCAGCTCAACGGCTTTGCCGGCCAACCTGTCGGCGCGCCGGCGGGGCAGGTGGTGCAGCCGGTTGTGGATGAACTGGCGCACTACATCGAAGCGAACCACCTCGATCATCCGGCTGTTATTGGTCACTCGATGGGCGGCTTTACGGGGTTGATGCTGGCGCGTCAGCATCCAGGCGATGTCGGCCGCTTGATGATCGTGGACTCGCTGCCGTTCTTCAGCGGCATGTTTGGACCGCAGGCAACGGCGCAGAATGTCGAGCCGCAAGCGCGGGCGATGCGCGACGCGATCGCCGCCGCTGATGACGCGACGTTCACGGCGCAACAGAATGGCGGCATCGCGCGGCTGGTGAAGTCGGAGCCGCACCGCGCCGAAGTTGTCGGCTGGGGAGTGGCGTCCGATCGCGCCACGTTCGCGCAAGCCATGTACGAAGTGATGACCACCGACATGCGCGGCGAAGTCGCGAACGTGCAGGCGCCGATCACGGTCGTCTACGCCTACGATGCCGCCATGGGCCCAGAAGCGATGATCGGCGGCCTCTATCGTGGCCAGTATACGCCAGCGCCGCACGTGAGCTTCGTGCGCATCGACGGCTCCTACCATTTCATCATGTTCGACCAACCGGCCGCGTTCCGCCGCGGTGGCGGGATTTCCTCCGCTAGGCGGTTGATTGCGAAGGCGGGCGCCTGTACGCGTCCGCCCATGCCTGCGCACAAAGCTCCCCGCTGTTTTCAGGACGTGATCCTGACGCTCCAGACTTACTGGGCTGAGCAGGGTTGCGCGATCCTGCAGCCGTATGACGAGCAAGTCGGCGCTGGCACGCTGCACCCGGCTACGACGCTGCGCTCGCTTGGGCCGAAGCCGTGGCGCGCTGCGTACGTGCAGCCCTCGCGCCGGCCGAAGGATGGCCGCTATGGCGAGAACCCGAACCGGCTGCAGCACTATTATCAGTTTCAGGTGATCCTGAAGCCGAACCCGCCGAACCTGCAGGAGCTTTATCTCAACTCGCTCGCGCGCATCGGCATCGATCCGCTGCTGCACGACATTCGCTTCGTCGAAGACGATTGGGAAAATCCGACTGTCGGCGCGTGGGGTTTGGGTTGGGAAGTTTGGTGCGATGGGATGGAGGTGTCGCAATACACCTACTTCCAACAAGTCGGCGGCTTGGACGTGCGCCCGGTAAGCGGCGAGCTGACCTACGGGCTTGAGCGCTTGGCGATGTATGTGTTCGGCGTTGATCGCGTGTACGATTTGCCGTTCAACGATCCGGATAGCGCCACGCCGCTGACGTATGGCGACATCTTCCTCGAAAACGAGAAGCAACAATCGCGGTTTAATTTCGAGCTGAGCGATCCGGAGCAAAATCTCCGCTGGTTCACCGATGCTGAAGCGACGGCGAAGTGTTTGCTGGCAGAGGGCAATGTGCTGCCGGCGTTCGACTACACGCTGAAGGCTTCGCACCTGTTCAATCTGCTTGATGCGCGTGGTGTCGTGTCGCCGACGGAGCGGCAGAGTTTCATCGCGCGTCGCGATCTGGCGAAGGTTGCGCGCGAGTGCTTGGGCGCAGGGCAAAGCTAATGCCCCAACTTTTGCTCGAACTGTTCTCTGAAGAAATCCCAGCGCGCATGCAAAAGCGCGCGGAAGAGGATTTGGCGAAGGCGTTTGGCGAAAAGCTGAAGGCGGCGGGCTTGGACGCGAAGGCGATCAAGACGTTCTCCTCGCCGCGCCGTCTTGGCTTGTTCATTGACGGTCTGCCGGCGAAAGCGGCGGACGTGAATGAAGAGCGCAAAGGGCCGCGCGTCGGTTCTCCTGAACAGGCGTTGCAGGGCTTCTTGAAGGGCGCAGGGCTGACGTCGATCGATCAAGCGCAGATCGTTGAGGACAAGAAGGGCTCGTTCTACGTCGCGAAGATTGAGCGCGCTGGCCGCGCGACGACGGAGATCGTGCAGGAGATCATGCCCGAAATTGTGCGCGCGTTTCCGTGGCCGAAATCGATGCGCTCGCAATCGAGCGACCTGCAATGGGTGCGTCCGCTGCACAACATTTGCTGCGTGTTCGACGGCAAGGCGGTGAAGATCGCGGTTGAGGGCGTGGGCTCGGAAGCCGTGACCTGGGGCCATCGCTTCCATGCGCCGGAAGCGATGCCGGTGACGAACGCGGCCGATCACGCCTCGAAGCTGCGTGGCGCCAAAGTGCTGATCGAGCGCGAGGAGCGCAAGACGATCATCCTCGAACAAGCCAAGAAGCTCTGCGCCGCGAAGGGGCTGGAGCTGGTTGAGGATGTCGGCCTGCTTGAAGAGGTCGCGGGTCTGGTTGAGTGGCCGGTCGTGCTGCTCGGCGACATGGACCCGGATTTTTGATCTGCCGGGCGAAGTGATCCGGCTCTCGATGCGCACGCACCAAGTATTTCGCCGTGCGCGATCCGAAGACGAAGGGCCTCGCGCCGCACTTCGTCGTGGTGGCGAACATCGAAGCGAAGGATGGCGGCAAGGCCATCGCCGCGGGCAACGCGCGCGTGCTCTCGGCGCGTCTGAACGATGCGCAATTCTTCTGGAAGGTCGACACTGCGACTCCGCTCTATACCGAAGAGCGCAAGGCGAAGCTGGAGAAGATCGTCTTCCACCAAAAGCTGGGCAGCGTGTGGGATAAGGTCGAGCGCGTGAAGGCGCTGGCCGAAGAACTCTGCGCCGTCACCGGCGCCGATCCGAAACTGGTGCGCGAAGCGGCCAGTCTCTGCAAAATGGATTTGGTGACGGAAACCGTCGGCGAATTCCCCGAACTGCAAGGGCAGGTAGGACGCCAGCTTTCCGCGCTGACCAAAGGCAACCACGAAAGCGTCGCCGCCGCGATCGAAGATCACTATCGGCCGCTTGGGCCGAATGATCGTGTGCCGACTGATAAGGTTGCGCTCACGCTCGCACTTGCTGACAAGTTGGACTCCCTCGTTGGTTTCTGGGCGATAGATGAAAAGCCCACAGGCTCGAGTGACCCGTACGCCCTGCGACGCGCCGCGTTGGGGTTTGTGCGGATACTGCTCACCAACAACGTTCGCGTTCAGGTTGGCGCCGGCGCCCATGTTGGCAACAGCGCGATAATCCATGCGCTAAGTGCCTACTCTGTTGAGAAGGGCGGCGGCCCGCTTCGCGGTGGTTTGGGACAACAACGCCGAGCAGTTTGTGCAGGGCCTGTTCGCCTTCCTCGCCGATCGCCTGAAAGTTCAGCTCCGCGACCAAGGCAAGCGCCACGATCTCGTCGATGCAGTCTTTGCGCTCGGCGATGACGATCTCGTGCGCATCGTCGCGCGCGTTGAAGCGCTCGATGCGTTCCTGAAAACCGAAGACGGCGTGAACTTGCTGGCGGGCTACAAGCGCGCGGCCAATATCCTCGCGGCGGAGGAGAAGAAGGGAAATGGAGCGCGCGAGGCGCAAGGGCCAAGTGGATCGTCCAAGCTCGCCGAACCCGCCGAGAAGGCGCTCTACGAGGCGCTGGAAAAAGCGCTGCCCGCCGCGCGCGCGGCGGTGGAGAAAGAAGAGTTCGCCGCGGCGATGAAGGCGCTCTCGGGCCTTCGCGCGCCGGTCGACGCTTTCTTCGAAAAAGTCCTCGTCAACGCCGAAGATCCGATGCTGCGCCGCAATAGACTTTGCTGCTCTCGCGGTTACGGGAGGCGCTGTCCGCCGTGGCGGATTTCTCGAAGATCGAGGGCTAACGACTGCTTCGCGCCTCGCGAGGGTCGCGAGGGAAGTGTCGATGGCAGCGAAGCAGTGGGTTTACGGGTTTGGCGGCGGCGAGAGCGCGGGCGATGCCTCGATGAAGGCGTTGCTCGGCGGCAAGGGCGCGAACCTGGCTGAGATGGCGAAGCTTGGGCTGCCGGTGCCGCCGGGTTTCACCATCACCACTGAAGTCTGCACCGAGTTCTACGCCAACAAGCGCAATTACCCGGCTGAACTTGCCGCGCAAGTCGATGCCGCGATGGCGACGCTCGAGAAGAAGAGCGGCAAAGGGTTTGGCGACGCGTCCAATCCGCTGCTGGTGTCCGTGCGCTCAGGCTCGCGCGCGTCGATGCCGGGTATGATGGACACGGTGCTGAACCTTGGTCTCAACGATGAGACTGTTGAAGGTCTGGCGAAACTCTCAGGCGATGCGCGCTTTGCGTACGACAGCTATCGCCGCTTCATTCAGATGTATTCCGACGTGGTGCTCGAACTGGAGCATGGCGAGTTCGAAGACATCCTCGGCTCGCAGAAAGATCTGCAGGGCTATTCGTCCGGCACCGAGATGAAGGCGGACGAGTGGAAGGCCGTCGTCGCTGGTTACAAGCGCGCGGTGGAGCGCGAGCTGGGCAAGCCGTTCCCAAACGATCCGAAAGAACAGCTCTGGGGCGCTGTCGGCGCCGTGTTCTCAAGCTGGATGAACGATCGCGCGATCTTCTATCGCAAGCACAACAACATCCCCGAAAGCTGGGGCACGGCCGTCAACGTGCAGGCGATGGTGTTCGGCAATATGGGCGAGACGTCGGCGACCGGCGTTGCGTTCACGCGCGATCCCTCGACCGGCGACAAGAAATTTTACGGCGAATTCCTGATCAACGCGCAGGGCGAAGATGTCGTCGCCGGCATTCGCACGCCCAAGGCGCTGACGAAGGCCTCGCGCGAAGAGATGAAGGAGACCGGCCAATCGCTGGAAGAGGCGATGCCCAAGTTTTCGCCGAGCTGAGCGCACGTACCAAAAGCTCGAAGCGCACTATCGCGACATGCAGGACCTGGAGTTCACGGTCGAGCGCGGCACGCTTTACATGCTCCAGACTCGCAACGGGAAGCGCACAGCGAAAGCGGCGCTGAAGATCGCGGTCGACATGGTGGGCGAGGGGCTGATCGCGAAGGACGAGGCGGTGCTGCGTGTTGATGCGGCGGCGCTGGATCAGTTGCTGCACCCGACGATCGCGCCGGCTACAAACGCGACATCATCTGCAAGGGCTTGCCGGCTTCGCCTGGCGCGGCAGTTGGCATTGTCGTGTTCGATCCGGATGAAGCGGAGCGTCTAACGCCGACCGCAAGAAGGTGATCCTGGTCCGCGTCGAGACCAGCCCGGAAGACATTCACGGCATGCACGCGTCGCAAGCGATCGTGACGGCGCGCGGCGGCATGACCAGTCACGCGGCGGTGGTCGCGCGCGGCATGGGGCGGCCGTGCGTGTCGGGCGCGGGGCGATGTGCGCATCAACATGAAGGCGGGCGAGTTTAGCGCCGTCGGGCGTGTGATCAGAGCGGGCGAGACCATCACCGTCGATGGTTCATCCGGTGAAGTGTTGTTCGGCGCGGCCAGTATGGTCGAGCCGGAACTCACTGGCGATTTCGCGAAGGTGATGGAATGGGCTGACGGCGTGCGCCGCATGAAGGTGCGCGCGAACGCTGACACGCCGAAGGACGCGGACGTCGCGGTTAAGTTCGGGGCCGAAGGGATCGGCCTCTGCCGGACCGAGCACATGTTCTTCGATGCGCAGCGCATCGCGTCTGTACGAAAGATGATTGTCGCGGAGACGGTCAGCGCGCGCATCAAAGCGCTCGACGAACTCTTCCCGCACCAGCGCGCCGACTTCGTCGGCATCTTCAAAGCGATGGGCGGGCGTCCGGTGACGATCCGCTTCCTCGATCCGCCGCTGCATGAATTCTTGCCGCACTCGGAAGAGGACATCGCCGAAGTTGCACCTTCGCTTGGCGTGAGCGCTGATTGGCTGGCTGGCGCGCGTCAAGGCGCTGGCCGAGAGCAATCCGATGCTCGGCTTCCGCGGCTGCCGGCTGGCGATCGTTTTCCCGGAGATCTACGACATGCAGGCGCGGGCCGTGTTCGAGGCCGCTTGCGATGTTGCCGAAGAAGGCGATGCGCCGATCCCGGAAATCATGATCCCGTTCGTGATCACCAAAAAGGAATTCGAGATCCTGAAAGGCCGGGTCGATGCGATCGCTGCCGAGGTGTTTGGCAAACGCGGCGTCAAGCTTGAGTACCTGGTAGGCACGATGATCGAACTGCCCCGCGCCGCGCCGACGCCGAAGGCGTGGGGGAGCTGGTCCGGCTCGCCTGCGAACGGGGGCGAGCCACCCGGCATGGGCTGAAGCTTGGCATTTGCGGAGAACATGGCGGCGACCCCACGTCGGTCGCCTTCTTCGAACGCGTTGGGCTCGATTACGTCTCGTGCTCGCCGTACCGCGTTCCGATTGCCCGTCTGGCTGCCGCCCAGGCCGCCCTTAGCGGAAAGCGCTGAGCGCCTCCGGGCCTTCCGAGTAACGTTACGTCACTCGCCTGCGACCGGCGCGACCCGCCGTCGCGGGCTATTTCGCCTCGTTGGTGAAGTGGCACGAGCTTCGCAAGACTTTGCGGGCTTTGGCCTTTCTCGGCGTGACCTCACGGTTTCACCCCTGAAAGAAATGGACCAGTTCAGCGGGGAGGCGAGACTATGAACAAAAAGTCAATCGCCCCTCGGGCGCGCGTCCTGTATCCCCCCGGAACCCGAGGACACAATATTCCTCAGGCGAAACGTTCTGGGCTGCTGCGGAATATTTGGCTTTCGTTTGTGCCAATTCTGCACACCATTAAGCGGGGCTTAATGCATTTGTCGTTGTTCTGGCGTCGACTGACTATTCTTGCGGGCGAGATTCGGACCCAGGTAATGGTAGAGATCGACAAGAACCCACTGGCCGTGCGCCAGGGCGCTGCGACGATCATGTGCTTAGCGGCTGCTGCAGTCGCGATGCCCGTGATCTCGCACCGAGCTGCTGAGCAACGCGATGGCGCCGAGTGGGCTGCCACGTCGACGGCGTTCGCCGCGCAGTTCGAGCAAGAGCTCCTGGCGTCTGATCCCAACGCACGCGTTGAGCTGACGTCCTTCCGCACTGAAGACGGCCTGCGCGCGCGCGGCCAATCAACCTTGTTCGAGAGCCCGGACGCTCGCGCCATGATGGTGCAAGCGGTCCTGCGTGGCCCGTCCACGGTTCAGCAACAGCCGACGACGCCAGCCGTTCCGACCCAACAGCAGATCGACGCACGTCAAGAGAACTGCCTTGCGCAGGCGATCTATTATGAAGCGCGCGGCGAGAGCCAGCGCGGCCAGATCGCGGTCGCGGAAGTCATCATGAACCGCGCCAAGTCCGGCTACTACCCGAACTCGGTCTGCGGCGTCGTCTATCAGGGTTCGCACCGCTCGACCGGCTGCCAGTTCACCTTCACCTGCGACGGCTCGATCAATCATCGTCCTCGTGGCCGTGCTTGGGACCGCGCTCAGCGCGTCGCAACGGCTGTTATGTCAGGCTACACCCGTCCGATCACGCAAGGCGCAACGCACTACCACACGCTCGCCGTGAACCCGGTTTGGAATTCGGGCCTCGTCGAAACGACGACGATCGAGAGCCACGTCTTCTATCGCTTCCCGAACCGCTCGGAGCGTGCGCACTACCAAGAAGCGCTCGCCCGTCGTCGTGGGTCGCTGGGCTCGCGCCGTAGCGAAGGCGCTGACGCACTGATCCCGGAAGCGTCTGACGCGGCTGCTGGCATCGAAGACGGCGCGACGCAGGAAACGGCGCCAGCCGCGAGCGAAGCTGTGACCGACACCAGCGCGCAGAACACCGCGACGCCGACGGACGAAGTCGCGACCTAAGCCTCGCTGATTATTCGTTCCCGAACTGCTTCTTGACTTGATTGCGCATCGCGCCGGGGAAGAACCGGGCGAAGAAGCGCGCGCGCTCCGCGGCCTTGCCGACCATGTAGTGAACCTCGTTGCCATGGGCTGCGTCCCAGGCGCGTTCGGCGGCCATGCTCACTGGATAGATCGGCGTCTTGTTTTCAACGAGCGCATCTCTGATGCGGCGGTTTGAGCCGTCGGTTGGCGTGCCATCCAAGATGGCGGTGTCGATGAACCACGGCATCAGGCTCGTCACGCGAATCCCGTAGCGGCTGAGTTCGACATCAAGCGCGTCAGTGAGGCCGCGAACGCCAAACTTCGTCGCGCAATAGATCGACATGCGCGGCGCGCCGAAAATGCCCGCAACCGACGCGGTGTTGACGATGCGCGCGCCGGGCGTTTCGCGCAGCAGCGGCAGCGCCGCGTTCACGCCGTTGATGACGCCTTTCAGATTCACATCGAGCACGAGATCGATGTCGTCATCGGTCATCTCATCGATGAAGCCGCCTTTGCCAACGCCGGCATTGTTGAACAGCACATGCATGCGCCGGTTGGTGGCCTGGCCGAAGGTTTCGACAGCTCGCTTCCAGCCGGCGCGATCGCGCACGTCGAACGTCATCGAGATGCGTTGGCCGTCGGGGAGCATTGCCGCGGTCTCTTCGAGGCCCTGCGGGTTCACGTCGAAGAGGCCGACGAAGTAGCCGCGCTCGGCGAAGAGTTTTGCCGTGGCGCGGCCAATGCCTGAGCCGGCGCCGGTGACGAAGATGGTTTTTTGCTGATCAGCCATGGCGGCGTTCGTCTGCCGGAACCGTTGCGTCGTCAAGCGCCGCGCATCGTCCTTCGCATTGCAGCAGGTGGGGCGCCGTAGAGGCGCACGAAGGCGCGGCGCATGCGTTCTGGATCGCCGAAGCCAGTGCGACGCGCGATCTCTTGGATGGCGCCGCCTTGTGCGAGCGCGGTGCGGGCGGTCTCAGCGCGGAGGCGCTCTACGGCTTTGGCCGGCGTCACGCCGGTTTCCGCTGCGTACGCTCGCGCGAAGTTGCGCGGGCTCATAGCGGCGTGCGCGGCGAGGCGCTCGACGGAGAGGCCTTCGCCCAGGTGTTCGCGCATCCAGGCATTGAGCTGTGCGAAGCGTGAGGCGCCGGAGTCGAGATCGAGGAGGGCGGAGTGTTGCGCTTGGCCTCCGGGACGTTTGGCGTAGACAACCATCTCGCGGGCCACGTCGGCCGCAACATCTTCGCCGAGATCTTCCGCGATCATCGCCAGCGCCAGATCGATGCCGGCCGTGACGCCCGCTGACGTCCAGACGGCGCCGTCCTTCACATAGATGCAGTCCGCTTCGACCCGCACCTGCGGAAACATCTGCGCCAGCTGCGCGGCGCGCCGCCAATGCGTTGTCGCGCGCTTGCCGGCGAGCAATCCCGCTTGCGCCAACAGAAACGCGCCGGAGCACACGCTCGCCACTCGGCGTGCGCGCGATGGCGCGCGTGCGATAGCGCGGATCAGCGTTTCGTCTTGCAGTGCTTCGCGCGTGCCATTGCCGCCGACGACAATGAACGTATCGACACTCGCGCGGCCGATGGCTTCAACAGGCATTGGGATGCCAGAGGACGAGGGGATGAGCCCGGCGGCGCTCGCGACCGTGCGAAGCTCGTACGCGCCGGGCGAAAAGCGGGAGGCGACTTCGAATGCGCCGATCGGTCCGGCGGCGTCGACAATCTGAAACCCCGGAAACAGCACGACTAGCACCGTGCGTGGCTTTGGCGGAAAACGAGGCTTCTTTGACATTTCAGCCAAAGCCTGCCCGCGCCATTATGCGTCTGTCAATGGAGGTCTCCCGGCCATGGCCAAAACCCGCATCGTTTTCATTCTCTATCCGCGCCTCACGCAGCTCGACTTCACAGGCCCCTACGAAGTGCTTGCGCGCGTGCCAAACACGGAAGTGATCATCGCGTCGAAAGATGGTGGCGTGCTGAAGACGGAGATGGGCCTCACGTTCACCGATCTCACAAAGCTCAGCGATGTCGCCAGCGCCGACATGATCATGATTCCAGGCGGGCCGGGCCAAACCGAAGCGATGCAGGATCAAGCCTTCATGGCGGAAGTGAAGCGGCTCGGCGAAGGCGCGAAGTACATCACCAGCGTCTGCACCGGCTCACTCATTCTCGCTGCGGCTGGATTGATCACCGGCAAGCGCGCAGGAAGCCATTGGGCCTACCGCGAACTTCTCTCCATGTTCGGCGCGATCCCCGATGATGCGCGCGTCGTGCGCGATGGCAACGTCATCACCGGCGGCGGCGTCACTGCCGGCATCGACATCGCGCTCACCATCGCTGCTGAGCTTGCGGGCGAGGACGTCGCCAAGATGATCCAACTCGCCATCGAATACGCACCCGCGCCGCCGTTCAACTCAGGCCGGCCAGAGGTGGCTGAAGAAAAGACCGTCGCCGCCGTGAAGCAATTGTTCTCAGCCTTCGCCCAGCAACGCCGGGAAGCAATCGAGACTATGACAGGGGCGGCTTGATGCTGGCGCTTCGGCCCAATTGCGAGAACTGCGACCGCGATCTGCCGCCAGATAGCGCGGATGCGCGCATCTGCACGTTCGAGTGCACGTTTTGCGTTTCGTGCGCGGAAGGTGAGATGAGAGGGCAGTGCCCGAACTGTGGCGGCAACTTTGAGCGTCGGCCGATCAGGCCCGCTGAGAAGCTCGCGAAATATCCAGCGTCGACCGAGCGGGTGCTGAAGAAGCGCGTTTAAGAGGTGCGGCGCTCCCGTATGGAGCGCCGCACGAAGGCTTAGGCTTTAGTGCTGTCGTCGTTGGCGTCGCGGCGCTCTTCGTCGAGGAATTCTGCGCTCTTGAAATCGCCGGTCTGTGCATAGCGCGCTTGCGAGGCGTGCGTGTGCTGCATCGATTCCCGCAATTTGGCCTTCTTCAGAGCCAGATAGTTGCCGCCCTTGATGCCGATTGCGCCGGCTTCGGCAAAGGCGTCGATGTCGGCGCCTAAGAACGTTACCAGCCAGCCCTTGTTGTCTTGCCGATCGGTGAGCAATTTGCGGATGGTTTCCTTGGTGTGCTCCTTGCTGGCGTTCTCGTGTCCGTCAGTGAGGATGACCAAGCCTACCTTTTCGTTCGGTCTGAGCGTGACCTTGTCGATGTCCGCGACAGCGTGGCCGATAGCGTCCAGAAGCGGCGTGGACGCGCGCGGCACATAGTTGTCGCGGCTGAGTTCCATGAAGCTTTTCGCCGGCTCGACGTGCTGGAGCGTATCGATGCCGTTGGAGTCGAAGATCGTAAGCGTGACTCGCGCGTCAACTTCATCGGAGCGGCGCAACCCCATGACGTATTCGTTGAACGCGTCGATTGTGGTGTCACGGCAATTCTCCATTGAGCCGGAACGATCGAGAAGAATGTAGGCGAAAAGCGGGGATTTGCTCATGCATGTCCTTTTGTACAAAATCCGCGCAAAGGTGCGCGGTGGCGGACATGGCTATGTCGATGTGGTGCGGCAAGATGCCGTGCGGTTTATTTATTTTTTAGCTGCGCGAACCGCAGCGCGCTTAAGCGGAGCTACGCGTTGCCGCCGGCTTCGCTGAGTTGTGACGGATCAAAGCCGAGCGTGCGGATGGCGCGGTCCCATTTATCGTCGTGCTCGGCGTCGAACACGATCGCGTCGTTATAGTCTACGACGAGCCAAGCATTGTGCTTCAGCTCGTCTTCCAACTGCCCTGCGCTCCATCCCGCGCATCCGAGCACAAGCACAAAGTTCGCCGGCGCATGATCGCCCGCGACAGCCTCAAGCACGTCGCGTGTCGATGTCAGCCGCACGCCCGGTGTCACGCTCTGTGTCGCTTCGCCTGCGGTGAAGTCTTCTGAGTGCAACACATAGCCACGATCGGGCCGCACCGGGCCGCCATCGAGCACCGCGCGCGTGGCGGCTTGATCGCCGGCCTTCAGCCCAAGGTGGCCGAGCACTTCGCTGAGCGTCAGATCATCCTTCGGCTTATTGATCACAACACCCATCGCGTGGTCGGCATCGTGCGCGCACATCATGATCACGGATTTGTCGAAGCGCGGGTCGCTCATGCCCGGCATCGCCACGAGGAGTTTGCCCGTCAGGGTGTCGTCGCTGTTTTCGCTCATTGGGCCCAATGGTCCCGCGCCCGGGGGGTCCGCGCAAGAGGGCGCTCGCATCTGGGGCGTGGCTCGCCTACATAAGCCCTTGAAACACAAGCCCGAGGGAACAGGCCATGATCAAAGTCGGTGACGCGCTGCCGGACGTCCAGTTCAATGTGCCGACGAGCGACGGCATGAAGCAAATGCGCACCGCGGACGTGTTCGGCGGCAAGACGGTGGCGCTCTTTGCCGTGCCTGGCGCCTTCACGCCGACCTGCTCGGCGCGCCACCTGCCAAGCTTCCGCGATCATCTGGCCGACTTCAAAGCCAAGGGCATCGATACGATCGCGTGCACAGCCGTAAACGATCACTTCGTCATGGGCGCATGGGCGAAGGATCAAAACGTGGTTGATCAAATCACAATGCTGTCGGACGGCTCCGGCGAGTTCGCGAAGGCCGTTGGCCTCGATGCCGACTTTTCAAAGTTCGGAATGGGCCCGCGATCGAAGCGCTATTCAATGATCGTCAAGGATGGGGTGGTATCTCAGTTGAACATTGAAGAAGCTGGTGAATACAAAGTTTCTAGCGCGGAGTACCTGCTCGGCCAATTAGCCTGAGCTTAACGCACGTTACTCGCGCGAAAACGCATAGGGCCGCAGAAGCGGTGGGAGTGATGCGATGACGGTAGTGATTTTCTTTGCTGTGATGGCGGTTGTGCTGGCCTTCAGCGCGATCAAGGTCGTGCCGCAGGGCTTTCAATACACTGTCGAGCGCTTCGGCCGGTACACAGGCACGCTGCGTCCGGGTATCGCCTTCCTCATTCCCTTCGTCGATCGCCTCGGCAAGCGCATGTCGATGATGGAAGCGGTGCTCGATGTGCCGCGCCAGGACGTCATCACCAAGGACAACGCCGTCGTCTCCGTCGACGCCATCGTCTTCATTCAAGTTATGGACGCGGCCAAGGCGGCGTACGAAGTCGAGAATTATCGCCTCGCAGTTTTGAACCTCTGCTTGACCAACGTGCGTACGGTCGTCGGCTCGATGGACCTCGACGAAGTGCTCTCACAGCGCGACAGCATCAACGCACGCCTGCTCACCGTGATTGACGCCGCCACACATGCTTGGGGCACCAAAGTCATGCGCGTCGAAATCAAAGATCTCGCGCCGCCGGCCGACCTGACACAAGCGATGGCCCGCCAGATGAAGGCGGAACGTGAACGCCGCGCACAAATTCTCGAAGCTGAAGGCGACAAGCAAGCCGCCGTGTTGCGCGCCGAAGGCGCCAAGCAATCGGCCATTCTGCAAGCCGAAGGCCGCCGCGAAGCCGCGTTCCGCGACGCTGAAGCCCGCGAGCGCTCTGCCGACGGCGAAGCGAAGGCGACCGAGGCTGTGTCCGCCGCCATCTCGAAGGGCGACGTCAACGCCATCCGCTACTTCCTCGGCTTGAAGTACGTCGAGGCTTTCGGCCAGTTGGCGACGTCGAACCAGCAGCGCACGGTCATCATCCCGGCCGATCTTTCGGGCATGGCGGGCTTGGTCGAAGGCTTGCGTGCGCTGAACGCGCAGGGCGAAGCTGGGGCCGGCGGCGGTTCGCCGTGGACTGCGCCGCGTCCGCCAACGCCGGCGCCGCGCTAAACACTCGCGCAAGCGGCCAAGCATCGCTACATTGAGCGCATGGACACGCTGATCACCTTCCTGACGAGCCTTGGCCCGCAGCACTGGCTGGTCTTTGGCCTCATCTTGCTCATCGCCGAAATGGCGAGCGGCACGACGTATCTGCTCTGGCCCGCTGTCGCCGCGTTCCTGACCGCGCTCGTGACGCTGACTGGCGCCACCAACTGGGTCGCCGACGTCGCGATCTTCGCGGTGCTGGTGATTGCGTTGACAGCGCTCGGACGGCCCATCGTTCAGCGCTGGCGCAATGAGAATAAAGCCGAGGGCTTGAACGAGCGCTCCAAAACTTTGATAGGCACGCGCGGCGTCATCACGGTGTTTGCCAACGGCACCGGCTCGGTGAAGATCGCCGACACGATCTGGCGGGTGGTGAGCGATGAAACGCTGGCGCCAGGGCAGGCAGTTGTGATCGATGCCGTCGATGGCGCTACGCTCAAGGTGCGCTCGGCCGCAACCTAGTCGCGCGCCGCATCTAGAACTTCGCGTAGTTTCGTCAGAAACGGCAACGCCTTGGCGAATTCATCGCCGCCGATCTCTGCGATCAACGCCTTCATGCCCGGATTGACCAACGCCGCACCTGCGTCGCGCGCTTTGCGGCCGCGGTTTGTCATCCGCACGATCTTCGCGCGCGCGTCAGCTGGGTCGGGTGAGAGCGTGACGTAGCCCAGCTCTTCCAGTTGCTGCAGCGTGTAGGTCATCGCGCCTTTGGTGACTTGGAACGCGCGCGCCAAGCGAGCAGGGCTCTCGCCTTCGACATTGAGGCGCACGAAATGGTTGAGCACGCCAAAGCCCGAGACCGAAAGCTCCGGCGGCAACAGCTTTGCGAGCGCGGTGTCCGCCAGATGGCCGATGATGGCGATCTCGCTCATCACCTGAAACGAAACCCTGAGCGCGTCTTCCTGCTTCATGCGCGAATGAAATCCTGCGCGGCCCGGCGCGCCGATGGCGCTACCGGTTCGGCAAAACCGATCCGCACCAGCATCTGCACTGTTTCGCCTTCCGGCGGCGCCAGGAACGCGCGCATCTCCTCGCGAAGATCCGCCATCTCCTCATATTCCTCGAGCGTCTGGCTCCACGGATGGATCGCTAGTCCCATGTCCTGCGCCGCCAGCGCCAATCGCGCATAGGCGCGGCCCGCGTTGAGCCGCATGGAGGGTGTGTCACCGTTCGAGGTGATCCAGAGAAAGGCCGGCGACGTCATCGCCATCTCGCGCCAGTTCTTGGTAGCCGTCTTGTTGGCCGACGAATCTGGATCGATCAGCTGCTCGCGATTGAGTTGGCCGAGCATCTTGAAGAGTTCGATGCCTGCGCCGGACATGCCGAGCCCATCGCGATGTTCAGCGATCTCCCGGCGGCCGAAGCGCAGCCATCCGAACGTCTCCGCCGCCGCGCCTTCGGTGCGTTGCTCGCGATCCCAGCCGCGCCATACAAGGTCACGCCCTTGCGCGACGCGCGCTTCATCGTTCGTCCAGTAGACGCCGCCGGTATATTCCTCGCCCATGCCGACAACGACATTGACGAGCGCGTCCAATTGCTCGGCAGTCGGCACGCGCGCGTCGTACGGATTGCGGTTTGTGTGCCGATTGACGATTTGCAGCGTTGAAGGATCGCTGTTCGGCTGCGCTTGTTGCGGGCCGAGTGTCACGCGCGCGACGGGGCGTGCATCGAGACGCGGGGTGGGTTCGCCTTCGGGGAAGAACTCGATGTTCGGCCAGTAATTCTTCAGCCCCGCAGACATGCGATAGAGTTCAAGAAAGCAGCCGTGACCGATCGTGATCTGGCGATCGAGTGGGTCTGTGAACGGGATGCGGCGATCGAGGTCGCAATAGAGCGTCATCCCGTCTGCGTCGTCGAGTTCGACCAACCACGGCTGCGTGTTGTGCGGATTGGGCGCGAGGATCGCGTGCGCGAGCGCGAAGCGGCGTGGATCGGTTTCGCCAGCGCCCGGGTCGCGCCAGCCGGCGACGGCATCCGGCAAATTGCCGGAGGCGCAGCCCGCGAGGGCCGGCGCGAACGGCGCAGCTGAAAGCAATGACAGCACATGGCGGCGAGACGGCATGGCGGACCTCATAAGTTCAACGTTGAACTATTAATGGTTCAATATTGAACTAGAGTCAAGCCGCTCACGGGCGCAGGTTGGCCGGACAACGAATGCGGCGATATTCGAACGTGTAAGCGTCGCTGCGATCGATGCTGGAAATCTCTGCCGTCAGCCGGTTGCCGTCGCGCATGTAGCTGATGCGTTGCGGAAAATCGTGCGCCGGATTTTCGAACACGACGTAATTGTCGGCGTGGCGCGCGTTCTCCGGGCGCTCAGCAGCCTCGACGATCTGAAACCGTACCGGAAATCCGCCCAGCGGCATTGCGACGAATTCGAGCCGTCCGTTCACCTCGATGCGGGTTTGCTCCCAGCCTTGCACTTCGCCTTCGCCCACTGTGAACCCAAAGCCCAGCAGCATCGGCGCCGGCGGTGCGATCCAAACCTCAGTATAAGTCGCACCGCTCTCCGGGTCGCTAGGCGCTTCGGTGCGCCAGCAGCCGCTCAGCCAGCGAAGGTCGGAAATATCTTGTGCCGCCGCGCATGGCGCGCTGAGGAGGGCGAGCAGAAACAGCAATGAGCGCATCCGTCGACGCTGCACTCTGCCTGTGCGGTGCGCAACCCCACGATTGCGGGTTAGCCTTTCAGCGTGAGGATCGCGTTGCGCGCCAATTCATCGGCGCGGTTGTTCATGACGTCTTCGGCGTGGCCTTTGACCCATTTCCAGGTCACGTCGTGGCTCGCATTCGCCGCATCGAGACGCTTCCAGAGATCTTCGTTCTTCACTGGCTTCTTGTCGGCTGTCTTCCAGCCGTTCTTTTTCCAGCCGTGAATCCACTTGGTGACGCCATCCATGACGTACTTGGAATCTGTGTGGAGCGTGACTTTGGTTTCACGCTTGAGCGCTTCCAGCGCGGAGAT
Source organism: Caulobacteraceae bacterium (assembly GCA_016703335.1). GTDB lineage: Bacteria > Pseudomonadota > Alphaproteobacteria > Caulobacterales > Aquidulcibacteraceae > Vitreimonas. The sequence continues at coordinate 65,749 of JADJCG010000006.1, forward strand.
CGCAGCCATCAATTCCATGCGGTTATTGGTGGTCGCAGCTTCAGCGCCAGAGAGTTCTTTTTCCGTGTCGCCATAGGTGAGGATGGCGCCCCACCCGCCGGGGCCCGGATTGCCGCTGCACGCGCCGTCGGTCCAGATGTTCACTGTGCTCATGGGGCTGATGTAGGGGGATTCGCTGCATCGCGATCTGGGCGGCGGAGCCACCAAAGAATAGCCAGTCAGGCGCCGAGCGCAGGGCAACCAATCCAGAGATTGACGGGAGCAACTGCCAGTTCGACGGTGTCGGTGCCGCTTGGCGATGAGCCCAGGCCCGACGACGACAATCGGGATGAGCGCGCCCGGCAACGGTCGCAAGCACCCAGTAAACGTGGCACGCAAGGCCAACCCTCGATTGCCATCAAGGGGGTCGCCAAGACGCCAAACCAAGGGCACCGGCTCGCTCAAGACAGGCAGTTGTGCTTCGCCCACAAGCCCAGCACTTGACGCCGCAAGTTGCCGATGGCACCAAACAGCACCAATGCACAGCGAATCAGAGCGCGAGACCGAGCACCAGCGCAGGCGCCTGCAGAGCTGACGCTAGCCGCGACGAGTGTTCGCCAGGGTCAGGCGCCATAATCAGCCGCTCCGCGCGCCGCGATGAAATGCGAGCTTATCGGCGTATTCCAACGGGTCCTTCGGCGTCACCGTCGCGCCGTCGGGCGTTGCGGCCCAATCGGTTAGCCGCGTCGCGAAGAACCGTAGCGCTGCCCCGCGTGCGAGCATCGGCAGCATGCTGCGCTCCAAATCCGAAAGCGGGCGCACGCTTTCATACGCGGCGATCATCGCGCGACCGCGCTCCACATCGTAGCGCGGGCCATCGAAGCACCAGGCGTTGAGACAGACGGCGAGATCGTAGGCGAGTGCGTCGGTGCAAGCGAAATAGAAGTCGATCACGCCGGTGAGCGCGGCGCCGGTGAACAGCGCGTTGTCGGGAAAGAGATCAGCATGGATGACGCCGCGCGGGCAGATCGTTCCGCCACGCCATGCGCACGGCCATCATGTCCTTGCGCACAAGCTCCGCGAGGCCGGGGCGTAGCTTCTCCGCTTCATCCAGGCGCGGCACGAGCAATGTCTCCCAGCCGCGCAAGCTCAGCGCGTTCGTGCGCGTGCCCGCAAAATCAGCAAGCGCGACGTGCATGCGCGCCAAAGTCTCGCCCACCGCGCCGCAATGATGAAGCTCAACCGTCCGTGGCCAGGCGCCATCCAGGAATGACACGATGGCGGCGGGCTTGCCTTTGACGCGCGTCAGCATTTTGCCGTCGCGCGTTGGGATTGGTCTGGGCGCCGGAAAATCGCGCGCGGCCAAGCGCTCCATCACCGCCATGAAGAAGGGCAGGTCCGTTTCGGCGACGCGCTTTTCGAATATCGTGAGGATGTAGCGCCCGGTTGGCGTCGTCACCTTGTAGTTGGTGTTCTCAACGCCTTCGGCGATGCCCTTCGCACGCGGACGCCGGACCAATGTCATACTGCGCCACCAGCGTGGCGACGTCCTCGTCAGTGAGCGGCGTGTAGACGGCCATGACCTACATCTCTTCGATGCGCGTAACCTTCCGCGCTTCGTCGAGCTGCACAACCCAGTTTGCGCTGTGGTGGCCCGTCATCATCCAGCGACTGATGCGTTCGTAGAACATCATGAAGCGATCGAGCTTGGCGCTTTCTTCGTCCGTGAGGGGGCGGCCGAGCAGCTGCTCTTCCTGCTGGCCGCGCCAAGCGCGGACGATCTCCCAGTTCGGAGGGCGCAAGTACACGATGGCATCGAACGCAGCGAAGAACGGCTGATAATTGGCGCGCAATTCGTACTCAACCGTCTCGCGCCAAACGCCAGTCGTATCCTCATTGCGCTCAAGGGCGTTCGATGGCGCTTCCAAATCGCTCAGAGCAAGCGGCTCCGCGCCGAGGCACCAGCCGTCGACGACGATTGCCTCCGCCGGCCCGGTATAAAGCGGCCATTCGCTTTTGGGTGCGGTGTCGTCTGTCAGCTTGTCGAAGCGCGGCAAGCGAATGTTCTGATCGCGGCCCACGCCGCGGATGCGCTCAATCGTGCGCGTCGCAAGGTCAAGGTCGTGTGCCCGGCGGGCCGCGCGTGATGAAGAGCGGATGCGTTTCCGTCGCCAGTTCTTCGCGGTAAGCGCGTGAGCGATACACGTCATCGAGCGAGAAGTGCGCAAACCGCGGCTGGTTCGCCATCGTCAGAATGCGGCACTGGTAGCTTTTGCCCGAGCCCTGCGCGCCCGCGACGCCAATCAGCGGGATCCGATCCGGATTGCGTGCACGCAGCTCTTGGATGATCTCGTAAAGCAGAACCGGGATGGGGTGCGTGCTCACTCCGCCAGAACGCGCGGCAACTTGAACACCACGTCTTCCTTCGTCACGCGCACTTCTTCGACGCGCGCATCGAACCGCGCCGCGATCGCCGCGATCAAAGCTTCGACCAAATCCTCCGGTGCACTCGCGCCCGCGGTCACGCCAACGCGCTGCGCGCCGTCGAACCAGGCCCAATCCACTTCATCGGCCGAGCCCACCAGTCGCGCGTCCCGCGCACCCGCGCGCTTGGCGACTTCCACGAGCCGTACCGAATTGGAGCTCTTCGGCGAGCCGATCACCAAAACCAAATCAGCTTGCTCGGCCATCGCCTTCACGGCGTCCTGACGGTTGGTTGTCGCGTAACAGATGTCTTCCTTGTGCGGCGCAGCGATGCCTGGAAAGCGCCGCTGCAGCACGGCGACCATCTCGGCCGTGTCGTCCACCGAGAGCGTTGTTTGCGTCACGAACGAAAGCTTCGACGCATCGCGCGGCGCAAACACTTCGGCATCCGCCACCGTCTCCAGCAACGTAATCGCGCCCGCCGGCAGCTGTCCCATCGTGCCGATGACTTCGGGATGCCCTGCGTGTCCGATCAGCACGATCTCGTGGCCCGCATCGAAGTGGCGCTGTGCTTCCACATGCACCTTCGACACAAGCGGGCAGGTGGCGTCGACGTAGATCATCTCGCGCGCGCGCGCTTCGGCGGGCACCGCTTTCGGCACGCCGTGCGCGGAGAAAATCACCGGGCGATCGGCCGGGCAATCGTCCAACTCCTCGACGAATACCGCGCCAAGCGCCTCGAGCCGCTCCACCACATGCCGGTTGTGGACAATCTCGTGGCGCACATAGACCGGCGCACCCCACTTTCGGATCGCTTGCTCAACGATCTGAATGGCCCGGTCGACCCCAGCGCAAAACCCGCGCGGGGCGGCCAAGAGGACTGAAATTTGGGGTTTTTCCGGTTGGGTCATACGCTCGCTGGTGAAACTTAAGTCGGTAGGCGCCGCCCTCTGTTGCGGGCCGTCCGGGGCAAAGCTATCACGGCGCTGCGCCATTTGCCTTCCGGGCGGGGTGAGACATGCGGCCGCCGCCGCAGGGCCTATGAAGGTATCGGGGATCAGAATGAAGCTTTCGCGTGTCATCATGGTCTCGCTGGCCCTTGCGCTCGGCTCGTGCGCCTCGCGCGAAACGCCGACGGTAGAGCTGCCGGGCGGCGTGAATCCTGAAAACCAGCAAGCCGCGCGTGCGCCGAATTTCTTTGACCGCATGATCGGCAACGATGATCGCCCGAACGTTGGCCCATGCCCGTTGATGGGTGTGCTCTACGACACGGCGCGCGTTGTGAAATTCAACCAGCCGAACGCGCAGCGTTACGCCAACATTGAGTTCACCGGCGAGATGCAGGGCGTGAGCGGCCTCTGCCGTTACGTCGAATCCGATCCGATCCGCATGAACATGGAAATCGACATGTCGTTCGGCCGCGGCCCGGCCGCGACCTCGGATCGCCAAACCTACCGTTATTGGGTCGCTGTAACGCGCCGCGGTCGTGCGCCGATCGAGAAGGTCTACTTCGATGTCGACGTTCGCTTCCCGCGCGGCGAGCAAGTCGTGACTCATCGCGAACGGATCGAGGAAATCGTCATCCCGCGCGCTAACGAGGAAATCTCGGGCGAAAACTTCGAAATCCTCGTCGGCTTCGACCTGACGCCCGAACAGCTCCAGTTCAACCGCGACGGCCGCCGCTTCCGCATCGACGCAGGCCAGACCCAAGCGCCGGGGCAGTAAGAACTTTGAGGGCCTGCGCTTGACGCGCGGCCCTCAAAACCCCATCCCGCAAAGATCATGAAAGACCTCGCCAGCGCATTTACCGCGGCGAACGCAGCTGTGTTCGCCAAGCTTGGACTCGATCCGAAGCATGCTGACGTGCGTCGCTCGGATCGACCGGACCTGGGCGAATTCCAAGCCAATGGCGCGCTCGCGGTCGCCAAGTCCGCTGGCAAGAAGCCGCAAGAAGTCGCGCAATCCGTGGCCGCGGAGTGGAGCGCGACTGAGCTTTCGCCGGCGCCAAGCATTGCGGGGCCGGGATTTCTCAATTTCAAAGTCACCGCTGACGCGCTGACCAAGCGCGCGCAATTCGTCGCCAATGACGGACAGGCCGGCGCCTCGCCCGTCGAACACAAGCGTCGTGTCGTGGTGGACTACGGCGGGCCGAACGTGGCCAAGGGCATGCATGTCGGGCACCTGCGTGCGTCGATCATCGGCGAAAGCGTGAAGCGCATCTATCGCTTCCGTGGCGACGAGGTTTGGGGCGACGCGCACTTCGGCGATTGGGGCTTCCAGATGGGCCTCGTCATCACCGCGCTCGAAGACGAACTTGGCGGTTTCGATGATAAGGCCAAGCTCGACGTACGCTTGAAAGCGCTCACGCTCGATCAACTCGAAGCGATCTACCCGACCTACGCGCGTCGCGTGAAAGAGGGCGATATCGACGTTCGCGATCGCGCACGCAAAGCCACCGCAGCACTGCAAGGCGGCAGCGAGCTTCACCGCACGATCTGGAAAGCGATGCACGACGTCTCGATGGCGGCGCAAAAGCGCGACTTCGCTTCGCTCGGCGTCGACTTCGATCTTTGGCTCGGCGAAAGCGATGCCGATCCCCTGATCCCGGAGATGGTTGCAGACCTCGACAAGAAGGGTCTGCTCGAAGACGACCAAGGCGCGCGCATTCTTCGCGTCGCCAACCCGGGCGAGACCAAGAAGAAAAAGCGCGACGACGGCACGGTCGTCGAAGTCGAAAGCCCGGACCCGCTGCTCGTCGTGTCGTCCGAAGGCTCGGCCATGTACGGCACCACCGATCTCGCCACGATCGTGCAGCGCATGCGCGATCAGAAGCCTGATCTCATTCTCTATTGCGTCGACCAGCGCCAAGCCGATCACTTCGAGCAAGTGTATCGCGCCGCCGCGAAGGCCGGTTACGCGCAGCGTGATCAGCTCGAACATATCGGCTTCGGCACTATGAATGGCCCCGACGGCACGCCGTTCAAAACCCGCGCCGGCGGCGTGCTCAAACTGCAAGACCTCATCGGCCAAGCCGAAGAGAAGGCGCGTCAGCGTTTGAAGGAAAACGAGATCGGCGCGGACTTCTCGAAAGAAGAGTTCGAAGACGTCGCGCACAAGGTCGCCATCGCCGCGATTAAGTTCGCCGATCTCTCGAACTTCCGCGGCACGTCCTACATCTTCGATCTCGATCGCTTCATGAGCTTCGAAGGCAAAACCGGCCCGTATCTGCTCTACCAGTCGGTCCGCATCAAAAGCATCCTGCGCAAAGCCGAGGAGCAGGGACTGAAGGCCGGCTCGATTATCATCGAGCACGACTCCGAACCCACGCTCGCGCTTGCCCTCGATGCCTTCGACGGCGCACTGCGCACCGCCTACGACAAGAAAGCCCCGCACTTCTTGGCCGAGCACGCCTTCAATCTCGCGCAGGCGTTCAGCGGCTTTTACACAAATTGCCCGATTCTGCCCTCCGAAGGCGCCGTACGCGCGTCGCGTTTGGCCCTCGCCGCGGCAACGCTGAAGCAGCTGACGCTAACGCTCGATCTGCTCGGCATCGACGTGCCGGAGCGCATGTAGCCGTCACACTGGTACGCGCATTTCGGCATCGCCGAATCCTCGGCGACGGCGTGTTATGGTGCACTTGTATCATTCGCGCGACTGGCGAGATGAACGAATGCCGCATCATGGAGAAAACTCCCCGCAATGCTGGGCGTGGTGAAATGGCCGTCCGTGTCATTCAATCGGCGCGGGTGACGCTATGTTGGACGGCCAGCCCATAGACGGCGTGCCGATCCGCGTGCCGGAGCTTTAAGTTCGCGGAATAGCGCCTCTGGGCCGCCACTTAGTGCAATCCGGGTCGCAGTACAGAGGCGCCGCGACGTTAGTTTCTTGCGTACGCGCGCGTCGCCGCCCAAACTCCCGTCAAACCGAGGGACGGATCGATGGCGCAGGCAAAGATCAACGGCATCAACATCGAGTACGAAGTTCACGGCGCCGACAACGGCGAGCCGTTGCTGATGATCATGGGGCTCGGCTCGCAGATGACGCGCTGGCCACCGGCGTTTTACGAGAAGCTTGTCGCCAAGGGCTTTCGCGTCATTCGGTTTGATAATCGCGATGTGGGCCTCTCACAGAAGTTCAGCGGCGCGCCGAGCGTCGAGAGCGTCGTCGGCGCCTTGATTCAGGGGCAGAAGCCGGACATTCCCTACACGCTTGATGACATGGCCGCTGACGCTGTCGGCGTGCTCGATCATCTGGGCATCAAGCGTGCGCACGTTTGCGGCGCGTCGATGGGTGGCATGATCGGTCAACTGGTCGCCGCCGATTATCCGGAGCGCGTGCTTTCGTTCACGGCCGTTTTCACAACCACCGGCAATCCGGCGCTGCCGCCGTCGACGCCTGAGGCGATGGCAGTGCTTACCACGCGTGCCCCCGATCCGAAGAAGGACCTTGAGGCGTATCTCGATCAAGCGGTCATCAACCAGCGCACGATCGGCAGCCCGGGCTTTCCGTTCGACGAGAAGATCATGCGCGAGCGTCTGCGCAGCGATGTGCTGCGTTGCTATGAGCCGGCGGGCGTTGCGCGCCAGCTTGCGGCAGTGATTGCCAATGGTGATCGCCGACCGAAGCTCGGCAAGATCAAAGCGCCGACAGTTGTGCTCCACGGCGATTCGGATCCGCTGGTGAATGTCGAAGGCGGCAAGGACCTCGCCGCAAACGTTGCGGGCGCAGAGTTGCGGATCGTTCCAGGGATGGGACACGATCTGCCGCCTGAGCTGTACGATACGATTGTCGATGCGATCTGCTGCGCCGTGGAACGGGCGAAGGTCAGCGCTTGAGCGCGAACTTGTCCGCGTGTTTGCCGCGCGCGTTGGCGTAGTAGCTTTGGATGATCGCGAGATCGGGGTCGTAGTCGCCGCTGGGCGTGATGATGGCAGCGAGGCTGATGGTCTTTGTGCCGTAGTCCAATACGCTGAGGATTAGCGGCACGTTGGCGGCGCGGGCGATGTGATAGAAGCCGGTTTTCCATTCGCGCGTGGCGCTGCGCGTGCCTTCGGGCGGAATGGCGAGGATCATGCGCGGCGTGGCGGCGAATGCGTCCGCCATCACGCGCACGACGTCGTTGGCGGCTGAGCGATCGATCGGCACGCAGCCGAGCCATTTGATGAGTCCGCCGAATGGGCCAGTGGTGAGGCTCTTCTTGCCCATCCATTTCAGCTTCACGCGATAATAGCCGGCGGTCGCCAGCATATTGATGCCGTCCCAATTGGAAGTGTGGGGCGCGGCGACCAGAACGGCTTTGTCGAGCGCGGGAAAATTTCCGCGTACTTTCCAGCCGGAAAGTTGCAAGTAAGTCGCGCAAACAAAGCGTGTGATGTCAGCGAACATATCGCGCGCGTGCGCTGGACGCGAGGTCGTTTGATTGATTGGGGCATCGATCGCTGATTTCTCGCTCATCATTCCCCCGCCGCGCTTGCGTGCGCGTGCATGGTCGATAGCATGGGCGCGCGCGCCAGTAAGGGGAGGCAAGCGATGTCCGAGAAGAAACGGCTGAACCGGCGTTCGTTCATGGGCCGCATTTTGGGCGCGACAGTCATTGGCGGTTCGCTCGCCGCGCTGACCGGATGCGCGACGGCCGAAGGCGGCGGCGGTGTCTATACTGGCGCCACCGATGCCGATAGCGGCTCGTATGCGGATCGCGCCGGCTACGGACGTAGCGGTCTTTCAGATTCCGATACAGGCCCTTACGCCGATCCAGCCGGCAGAGGTCGCGGTGTCCAAGCGGGCATTACGGATAATGACTCAGGCCCCTATGCCGATCCCGCCGGACGTGGCCGTGGATCAAGTGGCGTCACCGACAATGACTCTGGCGCCTACGCCGATCCTAGCGGCCGTGGCCGCGGCGGCCGCACTGGCATGACCGATAACGATTCCGGCGAATACGCCGATCCGGTTGGTCGTGGGCGCGGGAACGGCGGGGGCACCGGCGTCACCGACAACGACCAAGGCAGTTACGCCGATCGCGCCGGTTACGGGCGCGGCGGACGCCGTGGACAATCCGGCCTCACTGACAACGATCCATCTGATCCTGTCGGTAATGGCCGGCGTGGCAGCTAACGTCTAAGCGCGCTCGAGTTTAGTTGCGGTCTCGTCGAGGATGGCAGCGATCGCATCGATTTCGGCTTCGTTTAGCGAGCCGTTGGCGAGGCGCATGCGCAGCGCCATTTTCACGTTCGCCATAGCGCGCATGATGCGCGGCATGTGACGGCGTTCGCCGGAAGCGCCGCTTAAGCGCGCGAGCAGGGCATCGAGTGGCGCCCGGTTGGCTTCGAGAAACGCGCGGCCTTCGTCCGTGATGTCGTAGAGCTTTTTCGCGCCGTCAGCGGTCACGGTGACGTGGCCGAGTTCTTCGAGCAGCGTCAGTGTCGGATAGACAACGCCGGGGCTTGGGCTGTAGGCGCCGCCGGTCAGCTCTTCGACGGATTTGATCAGGTCGTAGCCGTGACGCGGCTCTTGCGAGATCAGGTTGAGAATGACGACGCGAAGATCGCCGTGGGCAAAGAAGCGTCCGAAGCTGCGACCGCCGCCGCCATGACGCCCGCCGCCCCAACCGGGACCAAAGCCTTCGCCATCGCGCCCGCGCCGGGCATGTCGGAAACGGCCACCATGGCCGTGGAAGTGAGAGAACATTCGAAACTCCAGTTCGATATAACGAAATAACAGATATATCGAAATACAGTCTTATTCAAGAGGCGGGCACGCGAAAATGGTGCGGCGGGCTCTAAAGCAAGCGAAAGCAGTGGGTTAGAGCGTGCGATAGCCGCCTTTGACAGGCTCAGGCTGACGCCGGAAGGGCGTCACGCTGAGCTTGTCGGAGCACGACGCCATGCGGGGGCTCGGCGCCATTGTAACGCTGGCGGGCCGCACCACTTGGAAGGTGTCAGACAGCCTCTGACGCCTTTCAGAAAAACAACATCATGGCGAAGGGCGAGATCATCATTGATCGCAAACGCGTATGACCGCGCTCAGCCTCGCGCGTGACGTTAAACGCGGGCTCATACCAACAAGCATCTACACCATCGAGTACATGAGCTCCCCGCATCGCGGGATCATCATGTATTCCGAGGCGCATTCAGCAACGAGCGCGGCTGACGCTTTGGCCTACGCAATGGCCCAGTTGCCAAGCATTGGAGCCAGATATGGCGCGCGCGGCTATCGCGTCAGAGATGCCGAAGGGCGCCTTCATCGCAGCGACGCGGCGGGCCACGATGAGTGAAAGGTTCGGCACGCTCTCTCAACTTTTCGCCGAAGCGCGCACGGCGGCAATGCATCCACGTCGCGTGCGTCGCCATCTCACGTGTGCGATCTGTGGGCAGATGTTCGACAGAACCGACGCTGCGCAGGCCGCGCATCACCTTGCTGAATCGCATCTCAAGTGGAAGCCTGAGCCTCATGAGTGACGATGTTTTTTTCTCGCTACGCGCGCGCGCCTACGAACTCGCGGAAAGCGGGCGCTTCAAGGATTGGTTCAAGGTCGCAGACGCGTTGCAGGCGGAAGGCTTCGTAAGCGCGCTCATCCAGCGACTGGATCGTGACCCGCTTGCGGTGATGATGATCACGCGTTGCTGCTTGCAGGCGAGAGCTTAGGCCGGAGAACCGCAATCCGATATACGATCGAATATCTGGCGGGCGCTGACACGAACGTAGTGGTGTGCAGCGCTGTCTTCAGCGATTCCTCGCTTGCCGCCGCTGTCTTGTCGGCGCGCGCTGGCGCCACGCTCGCGCGGACGCAGCACCGCGCGAACCGTTTCCAGATCCGGGATCAGTTGCAGGGCGCACAAGTGGTTGCAAATGAGCGGTTCTGGGGTTTTACGGGTTAGCGGCCCCCCCGCCGCGCCGGCGCCGGCGCGGCGCGCGCCCCCCCCGGCCGCGGCGACCGACACGGGGCGCCGCGGGGGCGCGCCGCGCCCGCGGCGGCCCGCGGCCGGCCGGGCCCGCGGCGCGGCCGGCCCCGGGCGGCCCCCGCGCCGCGCGCCGCGGGCGCGGGGGCGGTGGCTGGGCGGGGCGGGGCGGCGGGGGGGGCCCCGCCCCGGCCCCCGCCGTCAGGCGGTGTCGTTCCGGAACACTTTCATCAGTGAGCGCGGTTCGCCTGACGCGCTAGTGCTTGTTTGAATAGCGCGCGTGCGCTTCGTGGGCCTTCTCTTCCATCCAATCCATGCCGGCGATGCAGACGCCGGAGAGAATGAAGGTGGCGTGGATGATCACGTACCACATCAGCTGTGTCTCGGTGTAGTTGCCGAGGTTCATGAAGATCTTCAGCAGGTGGATGCCTGAGATCGCGACGATCGAGGCGATTAGTTTGATCTTCAGTCCGCTGAAATCGATCGTGCCCATCCATTCGGGACGATCGCGATCCTTGTGCGCCATCTCCATCTTCGAGACGAAATTTTCGTAGCCCGAGAAGAGAATGATCAGCACGAGGTTGCCGGCCAGCGAGAGGTCGACCAGCGTCAGCACCAGCAGGATGATATCCGTCTCGTCCATCGTCAGCACTTGCGGCGCTTGCAGATAAAGCTCGCGGAAGAAGGTGATGATGAGAATGCCGAGCGCGGCGATGAGGCCGAGATACACCGGCGCCATCAACCAGCGGCTCGTGTAGATCAGCCACTCGATTGTCGCTTCCAAGAAATTGGTGCGGTGCGTCGGCGTGGTGTCGTCGTCCTTGCTCATCTGTCCCCTCATGAATTCGCCCGCGAAACTACGGGCGCGGCGCCGCTTCGCCAACCCTGCTCGCGTAAGGAGAGGGTTGCGACACAAGGGAACCGGGCGGATGATCTGGCAAAACTAAAGCCGGGGAGGGCTTCATGTACGCACACGGAATGATCGCGCCAGTCGTTGCACTGGTGATCTGGTCGCTGATTATGCTGATCTGGCTCTACGCCACGCGCATTCCGGCAATGGCGAAGGCGAAGGTGAAGCCTGGCGAAGCGACCAAAGCGCAGATGGAAGCGCTGCCGGGCGGCGCGGCCAACGTCGCGAACAATTACAATCACCTGATGGAGCAGCCGACGCTGTTCTACGCGATCTGCTTTGCGTTGCAGTTCCTTGGTCAAGGCGAGGAGCCGATCAACATCGGCCTGGCTTGGCTCTACGTCGTGCTGCGCGTTGTGCACTCGTTCGTACAAGGGCTGGGCAATTTCATTCCGCTTCGCTTCCTGATTTTCGTGGTGGCGTCAGTCGTGCTGATCATGTTGACCGTGCACGCCGCGATCGGTGTTGGCTTCGTGCAGTGGGATTTTGCCCACTAAGCGGACGCGAGCTTGCGTTGGATGCTTTGCCAGCTCGAAAACGCGAAGAAGAACGGCAGCACGCTCACGGCAAGCACGCCGAGAAGCGCGATGTGGTTCTTGTCGCCAAGCTGGCCAGCGAGAAACGCGTAGCCGACGGCAATGCCGAGCAGAACGAAGAACGCCAACAGCGAAAGGCTTGCGGCGGAGAAGATGAGCACGAGCGGCGAGTAGCCGCGCGTCCGCCTGAATGCATCGCCTGGATCGCTCCAGACCTTGGCGCGCGCGACATCGGCCAAATGCGCGATGGTGATCTCGCGCTCCGCATCGCGCGCCGCTTGCCAGCGGATGGCGAAGGACGGGCTCAGGACCGACGCCGCCAACGTGATCGCCGGCGCCATAAGATCGTTGGTGCTCGGCTCGTCATCGAAGAAGCGCAGCCAAACGAGCCGCTCCATGTCGACGTCATATTTCGTGGCGAAGGCGAGCAAGAATTCATGCGCGTCGTCACCGGTCATGCCGAGATCGGCGTAGAGGCGCGTTTCGGGCGTCACCGCGCTTTTGCCGGTGCGGTTCTTGGCTAGTTCGATGATCTCTTCGAGAAGTGTGTCGTCGTCGCTCACTCGGTTACGCGGCCTTCGGCATCCATGTGCGCGATCCATTCTTCAATGAGCGCTGTGCCGCGATCGTCGACGAGTTGGCGGCCGGTCTCGGGCATCATCACGCCGGGATCGGTGGAGCGCAGGCGATAGAGCAGGATCGAGCGCTCCGGATGACCGGGGTCGATCGCGAACTCGAAGCCAGCCGAGCCGCGACCCGCGGCGACCGGACGTTTGCCGACACCCCACGCGATCGGCTCGTGCTGCGAACAGCGCAGATCTAGCCCTGACGTATGCGCGGGTCCCTGCGGGTTATGGCAGTGCGCGCAGTTCACATCGAGATAGGCGCGGGCGCGGAGTTCGAGCGGTTCGCCTTGATCGTAGGCGTTTGGCACGAGCGGGGGATTGTCGGGAAGTCGATCGATCAGCTCGTAGGCGGTGAGCCAAAGTCCGAGCTGACTGAAGAAGGGGCTGACCTCGCCCGTGCGGTGATCATGCGATGGGAACGCTAACGATTGAGATTACGCGCACTTGGCCCGATCGGCGTGAGGTTGCCTGCAAGATCATGACAGCCTTTGCATTGGTTGCGATTCGGCACCGCCCAATCGAGCGCGATGGCTTGGCCTTGCTCGTTGGTGAAGTTCACCGGGATGTTCGCGCCGATCGGCGAGAGCCGCGCTTCGGTCTGCGCCTCGTTCCAAACGTAGGGATACGCAACCCAGCCTTCGGCGCGGCGGATCAGCAAGCGCGTTTCCAGGAAACGCACGTTCTCGGTTGGCTGGCGCATGTCAGCGGCGAACGCGAACGTCTTGATCAGCACCGTGCCGACGGGAAACTCGAACACGCCTTCGTCGCGGTACTGCGCCTGCGTGCCGGGCGGCACGTACACGTAGCGAAACTTCAGAGCGCCATCTGAATAGAGCGGCGTGTTGAGATTGTAGGGGGTCACGCGGTCGTTCGGCGTGCGCGCCCCAGCGTCACGGAAGAAGTGATACGCCGATAGCAGCTCCGGCGGACGCTCAGCCGCGATGGCGGCGGTGTTCACGCCGGGCGCGACTTGCGCCGTGGCGCTGGTGATGCGAGCGCGGCGAGCGCGAAGCGCCGCGAGGATGGAGGCCGCGCATCAATCCCGGATCCGCACTCGCTCAGGCTCGGCGATGGCGACCAGCGGCGGCGGCGTTGGATCGGGTTGCGCTTCGGTGAGTGGCGAGCCGGCGACAGCCATGCCCAGCGACAGGAAGCTGCCTACGCCGGTGCGGGTCGAGCGATTGTCGTTTACGACCATGCGCACCAGCCGGTTCGCGGCGTGCCGCCGCGCGAATAAACGGTCGCGCCGTCCCACAGGCATCCGGCATCGGCACGCCGAGCTGGCTGAGCGCGGCGAGATCGCCCGCTGGCGCGTAGCCGGTGTTGCCGAAGGCGTTGTCGCGGATGACGATGTCGCGCGCGAGCGGGTTGTAGTGAGCGTCCTGGAAGCTTTCGCGATAGGCGCTGATCAGGACATTGACGGTGCCGTTGTCGGCGATCTCGTTTTCAAACACGTGGACGTTTGAGTTCGCCATGATGAGAACGCCGGTGCCCGTCGGCACACCGGCGACGATGTTGCCGGCAGGGGCGAAGTTTGGCGTGTTGTTGTCGACGATGCGGTTGTTGAAGACGCGGATGTCGTGGCCGCCTTGCTGCGGGAGGCCCGGCAGGTCGAACACAAGAATGCCGCCGGTGTTGTGGGTCGCGACGTTCTCGAACACATCGGCGTTGAAGCTGTTCTCGATCTCGATGCCGGCGACGTTGAACTCGGCCAGGTTCTCGCGAACGATGATGTTGCGCGACTGGCCGACATAAATTCCCGCGTCCGAGGCGCCGCGCGCGATCGAGCGCTCAATCAGGACGTTGTCGCAATTGACCGGGTAGAGACCGTAGGCGCCGTTTTCGGCGTTCGGGCCGCGCGTCCACTCAACGCGCACGCCGCGAATGGTGATGCCGTTGCAGTCGCGCGCCTTGATGGCGTCGCCGCGGGCATTCTCCACCGCGAAATCGCGCAGCAGCACGTTGTCAGAGGTTATGAGCAATCCTTCAGCGCCGCGACGCTGGCCGTTGAAGGAGAGGATGGAGCGCTCGGCGCCATCGCCGCGAATGGTGACCCGGTTGACATCGAGCGACAGGCTGCCGGTGAGTTCGATGCGGCCGCGCCCCAGTTGAACGGTGTCGCCCGGCCTCGCTTCGATCAGCGCCGTCTGCAAACGCTGCTCAGCGTCCGCGCCTGGACGAATGCGCCAAGTCTTGGCCTCCGCCGCGCCTGTGATGACGATTGCCGCGATCGCGGCGGCAGCGATGAGCCGCATCTTGAACTCCCCACGTGTTTCGCGGGAGCTTCGCCGCCGGAGCGGGCGGTGTAAAGGCGAGCGGGCGCCGCAGCGCCGCTTGACGTGGAGTTTATCGGCGGAAGCGCGCTGCGATGTGGATGAGATCGCGCATCAGGGTCGGGTGACGCGCCGCAAGCAGGCCGCCGAGAGCTGTGATCGCCAAAGTCGCGATCGGCCGGTCGCGGACGATGTCGCCGAGGCCCATTGGCAGATCGTCCATGAGCTGCGCCTGTGCGATCGCTGCTTCACGCTCGTGCTTGCGCTTGCGCCACGCCACGACGAGCGCAAACAGGGACACGACGAGCGCTGCAGCCAGCGCCACGAAAGCTGCTGCCGCTGCTGGGCCGATGTTCGGCACGATCAGTGCGTAGAGCGCAAAGCCCAATGCGAACACGATCATCACCACGGCCGCAGCCGCGGCGGCCGTCGTAACGACAGCTGCCATGGCGCGATCGAACATTACCGGCGGCTCCCCAGGAGCATGCCGACGATGAGGCCGACGCCGACCGCGCTTGCCGTTACAGCCAGCGGCCGGTCGCGCCATTGGCGCTTCAGATAACGGTGAGCGCTGTCGATGCCGTCTTCGACGGCTTCGTGCGCCGCTTCGTAAGCTTCCTCGGCGCGTTCGCGTGCTTCTTCAGCAAGCTCGGCGGCTCGGGCCATTCTGTCCTTCGCCATGCCGTGTACTCCTCGCCCTTCTCTATAGGAGATTGGTTCTATCCGCGCGTGCGCAAGCCCGTGCGGCGAAACCGTACCCCGGATGTGAGAGCGCACGAGCGTGACTAAAGTTCCCTTTGGCCGATCAAAGACTTGGCCGCTCGTCGCGGCAGTTTTGCTTAACCTTATTCCAGTCGTCGGGGGGGGGGGGGGGGGGGGGGGGGGGGGGGGGGGGGGGGGGGGGCGGGGGCCGGCCGCGGCCGGGCGGGGGCCGGGGGCGGGCCGCGGGGGGGCGGGGGGGGGGGGGGGGGGCGGGGGGGGCGGGGGGGGGGGGCGGGGGGGCGGGGGGGGGGGGGGCGGGGGGCGGGGGTGGGGGGGGGGGCGGGGGGGGGGGGTGGACGCGGCTAAGGCATAAGCCGGCGCGCAGCCTCAATGATGCGCACGGTCTCGCTCCACATGCCGAGCTTTGCGATGTCACCCGGCGCGACGAACTCTACGTGGATCGCATCGTCGCCGGGGCGGGGTTCGCCTGAGAGCCAGCGCACGGCGTAGTCGATCAGCACGTAGTGGCGATCGCCCATCAGCCCGTCGACGACATCGATTAGCCCAATGATCTCACCTTCGCAGCCAGTCTCTTCACGTAGCTCACGCAGTGCGGCATCGGCGGCGCGTTCGCCGAACTCGATGCGGCCGCCGGGCAGGGACCACTCACCCTCGCGCGGAGGCGCGCCGCGGCGGATGAGCAGAACATCGTCGCCGCGGAAGCAAACGACGCCCGCCGCCGCGATCGGTCTGCCTTGCGCCTCGCTCATGCCATCCTCCGGGCTGAGCTTGATCTAGTCCGTTGAGGTGGGAGGCGTCGATGCGGCGCGGAATGTCCCTGATTGTCCTGGCGATCGTTTCGGCCGCGGGCATTGCGGCGGCGCAGACAGCGCGACTCGCCGCCGATGAGGCGCGACTCGAACTCTTCGGTGTCGAGTTAGCCGGTGTGAACGAGACCTACTGCGATGTATGGCGCGAGTGCATCGAGCCTAGCGGCCGCACCGTCTATCGACGCGGCGATGAACGGGTCGAAGGCCAGCTCGAAATCCGACCGGATGGTCAGGCTTGCTTCAATTATCCGCCCGACGCCGCGTGGAATTGCTTCAACGTGATGCGCGAGGGCGAAAACTATCGCTTCGACAGCTTCGTGACGCGCACCGTGCACCGCGGCGTGCGTGAATGCGGCGCCGCCAACGACGCTTACGTGCGCCTCGGCGCAGATTCCTGAAACAACTTGGGAATTTGGAACAATGTGGCGCGCCGGTGTCAGCCATTCTGAGCGCCCATAACGAAGAAGCGCGCCGCTTTCGCGACGCGCTTCTCTTGGACATTCGTCCTTAGCTCTGTTGAGAGTCTCGATCGAGAGACACTCAGGCGTGGCCTACCGGCGCTTCGCCTGCTTCGCTGCCTTCTTCTTGGCAGTCTTACGCGGCGCCTTCGCCTTCTTCACTGTCGTCTTCTTCGCGGCCTTCTTGGCTTTCGCCTTCTTCGCGACCTTCTTGGTCGCCTTCTTTGCTTTCTTGGCCATGCCCTGGCTCCTTCGTTAGTTACGGCAACGCAGCCGCAGTACGTCCTCACTTAGTCAAGTGCAAGCGCGTTGACCAGCGAAAAAAATTCGCGCGCTGAATCTGCAACAGCATCACGCACACGATCTGCACTCATCGATGTTGAGTCACACGCATCGTTTCGCTGCGTGCATCACGCACTCATCACTCGAACAGCACGCGCGGATTCATCACGTTCGATGGATCGATTGCGTGCTTCACGGCGCGCATCAGCGCCATCGATTCGCGATCCTTGAAGCGCGCGAGGTCGCCGCGACGCGCGACTCCGATGCCGTGCTCAGCCGAGATCGATCCGCCGAGTGCGGTGGCTGTCTCGTAGACGAGTTGTGTCAGATCGTGACCGGGGAAGGCAGCGGGATCGGCGCCGACCGGCTGCATCGCGGTGTAGTGAAAGTTGCCATCGCCCATGTGACCGAAGGCGACGATGCGCACGCCGGGGCAGCGTTTCTCCATCGCCGCATTGGCGCGTCTGAGGAAGGTTGGCGTCGCCGGAAACCGGCACGCTGATGTCGTGGCTGACCTGCGCGCCTTCGGGCTTATGGCCCGCTGAAATGCTCTCGCGCAAAGCCCAGAAAACCCGCGCCTGGCCTGCGTTTTCTGCAATAAGCGCCGTTTCCGCTTCGCCCGCTTCAATGGCCGCCGCGAGCGCGCTTTCGATAGCGTCGCGCAGGCCCTCGGCGTGTGCGGCTTCGAACTCGATCAGCACCGTGATCGCGCCGACGCCGCCTAACGGATCGCGGACGCTGGCGACGTTCTTCACGGTCACGTCGACCGCCAACCGGTTCATCACCTCGAAGGCCGAGACGGCGCCGGTCGCCGCCTTCATCCGATGCAGGAGCGCGAGCGCGTGGTCCGCCGATGGCGCAGCGAGCATCACGACCTCGCGCGCCGCCGGCTGTGGGTAAAGTTTCAGACAGGCGGCGGTGACGATGCCGAGCGTGCCCTCGGCGCCGATGAAGAGCTGCTTCAGGTCGTAGCCGGTGTTGTCCTTCCGCAGACCCTTGAGGCCGGAGAAGGTGCGACCATCTGGCAGCACCGCTTCGATGCCGAGCACGAGCTCACGCATCATGCCGTATCGCAGCACGTGCACACCGCCTGCGTTGGTTGAGATGAGTCCGCCGATCGTCGCGCTGTGTTCTGCAGCGAGTGACAGGGGGAACAAGCGATTCGATTCGGCGGCTGCGCTCTGCACGTTGGAGAGCACGACACCTGCTTCCGCCGTGAGTGAGTCGTTCGCCGCATCGATCTCGCGGATCTGGTTCATGCGGCGGAGTGAAATCAGGACTTCACCATCCGGGATCTGCGCGCCGACGAGGCCGGTATTGCCGCCCTGCGGCGTGATCTTCGCGCCTGCAGCCACGCAGAGGCTCACAATCGCGGCCACCTCATCGGTTGTGGCGGGATAAGCGGCGAACGGCGTCGCGCCACTATATCTGCCACGCCACTCAACGAGGTGCGGGGCGAGTAAATCGGGGTCGGAGACGACATTCTTGTCACCGATACGGGTGGCGATCTGGTTTTTGAGGTCGGACATGTGAGTCCGAACCTATCTCGGCGCGGCGGCTCGGGCGAGGCGGTCTCGAATGGCTTCTGCAAGGCCGCTGCCGGGGATCGGCGCGACCGAAATCGTGTCGGCGCCAGTGGCGTCCAGCGCACGAAGGTGCGCGTAGAGGTTTGCAGCGGCCTCTGTAAGGTCGCCCGAGGCCGAAAGCGTGAGCCCACCAGGAGGCGCAGGAGCGCCGAACGCGAGATAGGCAGCGCCCGGCGGCGCTGTGCTCGCATCGAGCACAATCCGCGCGCGCGGCGCGTAGTGGCTCTCCATCATCCCCGGCGCTGCAATCGCGCCCGACGCTGGCGCGGCGAGCGGTGCACCTGTGGTCGCTTCGATAGCCTCGCGCCCGATCGCTCCCGAGAGCAGCAACGTGGCGCAGCCCTCCGTGTCGATTGCGACAATGGTCGACTCGAGCCCGACGTCCGACGCGCCGCCATCGAGGATGAGATCGACCACGTCGCCAAGATCAGCCGCTGCGTGCGCCGCCGTCGTCGCGCTCACATGTCCCGAACGATTGGCGCTAGGCGCCACAACAGGCCCGCCGAACGCCGTGAGGAGTTCGCGGGCGAGCGGATGCGAGGGGGAGCGCAGTGCGATGGTGGCGAGGCCAGCGCAGGCAAGTTCGGCAACAGGGCTCTCAGCGCGGCGCGGCACGACGATGGTCAGCGGACCGGGCCAGAAGTTTCAGCCAGCGCACGCGCGACCGGATGCAGCTCACCATGCCGCTCCGCATCAGCGAGGCTCAGCACGTGGCTGATCAGGGGATTGAATTGCGGGCGGCCCTTGGCCGCGAAGATGCGGGCGACAGCGTGCGGGTTAGTGGCGTCAGCGCCGACGCCGTAAACAGTCTCAGTCGGGAAAACGACCAGACCGCCAGCCTTTAGAACCTCCGCCCCCGCGCCGCGTTCATGGCGATCGCGTCGCCTGCACGCGGATCGTCACGTCCACGTTGCGCGAGATCATGTCCGAGCCTTCGACATCCTTGCCGAGGTCGAACGCTTCGCGATCGATCGCCACCGTGCCGTTCATGGTGGCGTTGTCGCCATTGATCGTGAGCGTGAAGGGCAGACGCACGTCGCGGCCACGGCCCTTGATCGTGAGTTCGCCCCGCGCCTCATAGACTTCGCCGCGACGGCGGAAGTCCGTCGCACGGAATGTGGCGGTTGGATGCGCGGAGCTGTCGAACCAGCCGGTGTCGCGCATGTAGGCGTCATGCGAGGCGATGCCATCCGAGGCGGACGCGGTCTCGATCGTGACTGAGACAGCAGAATTGTCCAGGTCGTTCGGATCGAAGCGAATGTCGGCGCGCCAGCGGGCGAATTGCCCCTCGATGCGCGATTGGTCGCCCCAGCCGTCGTCCATGGAAAAGGCGAACGCGATCGAGCTGCGCTGCGCGTTCACGCGCCAAGCGCTGGCCTGGCCCGCTGCGACGGGCGGCGGGGCGGTGGTCGTGGTCGCCGGCGCTTCAGTTGTCGTGCCGGGCGTCTCAACCACCTCGAATGTGGATTGCGACTGCGGCGGTGTCGCCGCGCCGCCGCTGAGCAACGTGAACGAAGCCGCCGCGAGCGCCACCAGTACGAGCGAAAGCCCTGCGCCAATCACGGCGAGGCGAACCGGGTTCTTCGGTGCGGCTTCTGTCTCATGGCGCGCGCAGCCCAGGGACCATATGCGCGAGCACTTCGTCCTTATCAAAGAACTGATGCTTCAGCGCCGCCGCCACGTGAAGCGCGGCAAGTCCGAGCGCGGCGTACGCAAGATACGCGTGCGCCGTGAGCGCAGCCTCCGCCGCATCCTCGCGCACGCCGAGATCGGCTTGGTTTAAGCCAAACAACGCCGGCACTTGGAAGAGTCCGAACCAATGCGTCGCCACCGGCAGCGGCGCTTCGTCGTGAATCGACCATCCGGCGGAGACGTAAAGCCAGCCCGTAAGCGGCAAGCCGATCATCAGCGCATAGAAGGCCCAATGCGTCGCCACCGCGGCAAAACGTTCCCAGCCGGGCATGTGCGCGGGCATCGGCGGTGGCGGGTTCATGAGCCGCCAGCCAAGGCGCACCAAGCTGAGCGCCAGCACCGTGAGGCCAATCGACTTGTGCAATTGGTAGGCGCTGAAGAGCCGAGCACTGACATCGCCGTGCTCGGCGCTCTCGTGCATCCAGAGCCCCATCGGGATCATAAACAGAATCGCAACCGCGATCGCCCAGTGAAGGACGATCGCGACCGCTGTGTACCGTGGGGCTCTGGCCGCCATCTTAGTTCACAGGTTCGGCGGTGGTGTTGCCGGGGACGGGCGCGTTTTCGATCGGGCGCATGAATTCAGCTTCGATCACCAGTTCGACTTGATCGCTGACGCCATCATTGCCGGCGCGCGGGATAAGCTCGTTGATGCCGAACTGCGAACGCTGAAACGTGCCGCGCGCTGAAAAGCCGATAGACGAGACCTGCATGCCCAGCGGGTGCGGGCTATGGCTGCCATCGTAGGTGACATCGAGGGTGATCGGATGTGTCTGCCCGCGCAACGTGAGATCGCCAGTGACGCGCGCCGTGTTGGCGCCGGTCGATTCCACTGAAGTTGAAGTGAAAGTCGCCGTCGGCGAGGTGGCGGCGTCGAGCCACGAGGAATTCTGCAACTCAGAGTCAAAGTCGCGATCGCCGGTGTAAGGCGTATCCAGAGAGGTCACATCGACCGTCGCTTGGATCGTCGATTGCGTCGGCGTCTCGGCGTTGAAGTTGAGCGTGCCCGCGACCTTGTTGAAGCGCAGCGTGTAGTGCGCGAGGCCGAAGTGCTGAGCGCGCACTGTCACCGTCGAATGGTTTGGATCGAGCGTGTATTCGCCGGTCGGTGCGTTTACCTCGAGTGCAGGCGTCTCAGTGGTGGCTGGCGTCTCGGCGGGTGGGTTGCACGCGGCCAGGGTCAAAGCGGCTGCGGCGGCGAACATCAATCTCATGCAGGGTTCTCCCAGGTGGAACCGCCTATGTAGCGCGACTGGCGGCAACAGCCACCGGGCACAACGCGATAACCTTGGGATTGGGGCGTCAGCCGCGCACCAATTCGGCCTCGATGACGATCTGAACCTCACTGCCGGTGAAAGCGCGCCAATCGTTCACGCCCCATTGCGTGCGGTCGATCGTGCCTTGGGCGGAGAAGCCCAAAACCATGTTGCCGCCGCGCAGGATGTCGCGGCCGGAGCCTTCGAACGTCGCGTCGAGCGTGGCCGGATGGGTTTGGCCGTTCAAGGTGAGATCGCCGGTGATGCGCGCCGTGTGTTCGCCCGTGCGCTCGATTGCGGTGGAGGTAAACGTGATCGGCCCGCCGCCAAGCGCGCGGCCGATGCTTTGATCAAAGGTGCGCTCGCCCTGAGCATTGAGCACGCCAGTGTTGACACTCGTTGCATCGACGCTGGCGGTGAGTTGTGAGTGGCTTGGATCAGCGGGGTCGAGCGTTAGGGTCGCGGACTTCGTGTCAAACCGCGCCGTGAACCAGGCGAGGCCGCCGTGCTGAATGCGAAAGAGGACGCTCGCATGGCGCGGATCGAGTTGATACGTGCCCGCCGGCACATCGACCGCGATGGGAAAGTTAGCTGCGGGCGGTGTCGATTGCGCCGAGGCGCCGGTGGTGCCGATGAGCACCGTTGCGGCAAGGGCGACAAAAAGTGCGGACCAACGCATTGCTATCTCCAGTCTCGAACCTCCAATGTAGGTCCGCTTACTCCGACAAGAGGGCTCGCGCCTCCGTGTGTAGCGGCTATTGTGCGCAGCGGAGGACTCGTGAATGCCCTACACTGCGCCCATCGACGACATACGCTTCGCGCTCGAAGGGTGCGCCGACTTCTGGTCGCTGCGGCAGCGCTTTCCCGAACTCGATGAAGACACGCTTGCAGCGATCCTGGAAGGCGCCGGCGCGTTGGCCAGCGAAACTTTAGCGCCGCTCAATCGTAGTGGTGATCAAGCAGGCGTTACTCTGAAAGATGGTGTGGTAACCGCAGCGCCGGGCTTTCAGGAAGCTTACAACGCGTTCAAAGACGGCGGATGGCAGGGCTTAGCCGCTGATCCTGCTTACGGCGGCCAAGGTTTGCCGCGTTCGCTGGCGCTCGCGGTGATGGAGACATTCCACAGCGCCAATATGAGCTTCGCACTGCTGCCAATGCTGACGCTCGGCGCGATCGAGGCCATCGAACAACACGGCGCGCCGGATCAGAAAGCGCTCTATCTGGAGAAGCTGATTTCCGGAGAATGGTCGGGCACGATGAATTTGACCGAGCCGCAGGCGGGTTCGGATTTGGGCGTGCTGTCGACGAAGGCCACGCCGCAGGCCGATGGCTCCTACGCCATCACCGGCCAGAAGATTTTCATCACCTGGGGTGAGCACGACCTAGTGCCGAACATCGTCCACCTCGTGCTCGCACGCATCGAACGCGCGCCGGCTGGCTCCAAGGGCATCTCGCTCTTCATCGTGCCGAAATTTCGCGATGCCGATGGCTCGCGCAACGCGGTGCGGTGCATTGGCGTCGAAGAGAAGATGGGCATTCATGCCTCGCCGACATGCACGCTTGCCTATGAAGGCGCGACAGGCTGGCTGATCGGCGCGGAGAACCGCGGCCTCGCCGCGATGTTCACCATGATGAACGCGGCGCGGATCAATGTCGGGATGGAAGGCGTCGGCATCGCCGAAGCCGCATATCAAAAGGCGCTGACCTACGCGAAGGATCGCAAGCAGGGCGGCGCGCTGATCATCGAGCACCCGGACGTGCGCCGTATGCTGATGACGATGAAAGCTAAAATCCAAGCTGGCCGCGCAATCTGCTACGCAACGGCAGTGGCGGCGGACGCCGGCGACAAAGCGCGCGAGGATTTGCTGACCCCGATCGCGAAGGCATGGGGCACGGATCTCGGCGTCGAGTGCTCGAGCCTTGGCGTGCAAGTGCACGGCGGCATGGGCTTCGTCGAAGAAGGCGGCGCCGCACAATTCTACCGCGACGCCCGCATTGCGCCGATCTATGAGGGCACCAACGGCATCCAGGCGCTCGATCTCTACGGCCGTAAATTGCTCGGCGATCGCGGCGACGCCATGCAAGCGCTGATTGCAGAAGGCCGGGCCATCGCTGGCGCATCGCATCCCAAACTCAATGCGGCGCTGGATGCCCTCGCCGACGCCACCGACTATATGCTCTCCGCCTCGCGGGAGGACGCACAAGCTGGCGCTTACGCCTATCTCCAACTCGCCGGCGATGTTGTCGGCGGCATGTTGCTGGTGAAAGGCGGGGTCCGCGATGCCAACGCGGAGCAAGCCGCGCTGCTGCGCTTCTACGCCCGCGCCATTCTGGCGCGCGCGCCATCACGGCTATCCGAGGTGAAACTTGGCGCTGCGGTGCTCAACTCGTCTGATTTCTAGCTCGGTTTCCCCAGCGAACCTGAGCCTCGCGCGGGATGACGGATCGAGCACGAGGGCTTAGACTCAACCCCATGTCGATGGATGGCCTTGAAGACGAAGCCCCGGTTCGGGTGAAGCCGAAGCTGGAATATCCGTTGGGCGAGCCGCCTGAGGCGGGCATCGCGCGCGAGATTGCGCCGGGTGTGTATTGGGTGCGCATGCCGCTGCCGTTCGCGCTGCAATGGATCAATCTGTGGCTGCTCGAAGACGGTGACGGCTGGACCATCGTCGACACGGGCATGGGCATGGAACAAACGCGCGAACATTGGCGCGCCATCTTCGATGCCACTCTGAAGGGCAAACCTGTGACGCGCGTGATCTGCACGCACATGCATCCCGACCACATGGGCCTCGCCGGTTGGATCTGCCGCAAGTTCAACGCGCCGCTCTGGATGAGCCGGCTCGAATACATCACTGGCCGCATGCTGGTCGCCGACACCGGCCGCGAAGCGCCGGACGAGGGCGTGCAATTCTATCGCGCCGCCGGTTGGGACGAAGATCTGCTCGATAGCTACAAGGTTCGCTTCGGCGGCTTCGGCAAGGCTGTCTCGAAGATGCCGGACGCGTACCGGCGCATGGATGATGGCGAGACCATCGAGATCAACGGCCGCCCATGGCGCGTCATCACCGGCAACGGCCATTGCCCCGAACACGTGTGTCTCTGGCAAGAGGAGCTAAAGCTCTTCATCTCCGGCGACCAGGTGCTGCCGCGCATCAGCTCCAACGTCTCAGTGTTTCCAACCGAGCCCGATGGCGATCCGCTCGCCGATTGGATCAGCAGCTGTAAGAAGCTCCTCAACGTCATGCCGAACGACGTGCTCGTGCTGCCATCGCACAACGAACCGTTCATCGGCCTGCATGAGCGCTTGCAGAACTTGATCGATGGCCACGAAAAGGCACTCGACCGAGTGTTGGATCGCATCACCAAAGAACCGCGTCGTGCCGTCGATCTTTTCGGCGCCCTATTCGCCCGTAAGATCGGCCCCGATCTGATGGGCATGGCGACCGGCGAGGCCATCGCGCACGCCAATTGTTTGATCGGACGCGGGGTCGCAAAACGCGTCGTCGATAGCGAAGGTGTCGCCCGTTATGTCTCAACCTGAAACCCGCAACCCCGAGCATCGCTCGTCGAGTCCGATGATTCTGTTCTGCACAGGCGCGGGCCTTTGCACGCTCGCTTACTTCTTGGGCGTTGGCACGATCATCGGCGCGGCCTTCACGGGCGGCGATCCCGCTATCGTCGCGGGCGGTTTGCTCGCCGCCATCGGCTTGGGGCTCTCGGTCGTTGTCGGCGTTCTGCTGATGGCGATCGGCGGCATCTGGATGGTTGGCCAAGTCATCGCCGACCAAAGCGGCGGCGATGAAGAGAAACGCTACCGCGATGTCGAACGCTAGGGAGCGAACGCGTGTTCGTTTTCCATAATTTTTGTGGGGGGGGGGGGGTCTTGTGGGGGGGGGGGGGTGGGTTGGGAACCAGCTTCACGGGCTACTGGTCTTCTGACCCACCGATGACGCTTGTCGGTCTCGCGGGGATGGTCGTCGCGGGTGTATGCGCCTTCACCGGCGTCCTTACGCTGCTCTTTGGTGGCTTGGCGGCCTTGCTGTCACTGTTTATGTCACGACGATCTGAGGAGCAGCGACGATGATTATTTCCACCACGTTCGAAGTCCACGGCCGCACCGTGACGCAGCATCTGGGTTTGGTGCGCGGCAACGTCGTGCGCTCGCGTTTCATCGGCCGCGATATAGTCGCGGGCTTACGGATGATCGTCGGTGGCGAAATCCACGAATACACCAAGCTCTTGGCTGAAAGTCGCGAACAAGCGCTCGATCGCATGATCCAGCACGCGCAATCGATGAACGCGGACGCAGTGATTGGGGTGCGTTTCGAAACCACTGACGCTGGCCAAGGCCAAGCGACGGAAGTGCTGGCTTACGGGACCGCCGTAAAGCTCTGACGCAGCGGCGCGGCGTGCATGAGGCGCCATGCAAGCAGCATCACCACGCCCGCCGACACATCGATCATCAGACCGAACGCCGTCACGAACAGAATGTGATGGATGAGCAGGTGTGAGGCTGGCGCGGCGGCGAGTTCGCCAAGGCGCCAGTCTGCCGCGCGCCGCAGGCCCCAATCGAAGAAGGCGCCAGCCGCAATCACGCCCGCGCCGATCACGACCCAGACCGGCACGTGCGGCAGATCGAGCGGCAAGCCGGCGATCATGTGGGCGCGGTGAACGCAACCAGCGTTAAACCGTAGAACGGCGTCAGCCACGCGTGAACGAGCGCCTTGAAGGTCGTTTCAGACGGGCGGCCAGCGGCCGCAGCCAGGCGAATGGCCTCCGCAGTGCTCCATCGAGTGTCTGCGAAGAGGCGCCACACGAACAAAGTGCCGATCGCGCCGGGTAGTCCGACGAAAATCCCGACCAGCAGCGAAGCGAGCGCCGGGCCGAGCAACGCTGCCCAATCGATGCGAACAGATTCGCCGCTCAGCAGCACACGTGCCGAAAGCAGCGCGAGACCAAGAATCGCGAGCGGTGGAGAGATGAGTGAAACCGCGCCCAGCGCCAAGGCTGCTAACGCGGCAACGAGGCCGCGATCAGCGCTGAAACGGCTTGCAGCGCCCGTTGAAGGCGCTGCAAGGGTTTGGTGGAGTCGTCCGTCCATGGCTCATGGTTTGAGCCATCGTCGTGAATTGCGCGTAAACGCAAGGATAACCAAGCGTTTACGCTAATGTCCGAGCCGTTAACGGCGGCAGCGGCGGCGGCGCGGATCGCGGTCCGGAACGGTCGGATCACGGCAGATTGCGGGCTCGTTCTTCTGCTTGCGGCTGCTGCTGCTGGGTCTGAGCTGGCTGCTGCGCTTGTTGTTGTGCTTGTTGTTGCACAGCCGTTTCATGCGCCGCTTCCTGCGCTTGAGCCGCTTGTTGCCAGGCGGCATCGTTCGGATGCGCCAACGATGCAAAGATTGAATCGTAGGTCGTGGCAGACGCCCCGCCTGAGCAGAACGCGCGGATTTCAACGCCGGGGCGTGACAGGATCGCGCCGTAAACGGTCTTGCTCGGGCCGCGCAGTTCCGCACGCTGCACAGGCCAGAAGCCGCTCGTATCGACAGTCTGCGAAACTAAAGTCGCGGGCTGCCTTCGAAGAAATCGTGGATCGGCGAAGCCGCCGTGACCCAGGCGGTCGCGGGTAGCGGATCGCGCGTGTTGCGCACAGCTCCCGGTGAAGAAGCGGCGGTCGCAGGGTTTTGCACGCCGAAGAAGTAGCAATCGCTCGACGGGTTGAACGCGAGCACGACAGTCTGCGTGGCGTTATTGCGCGGCTGGACGCGCCAGCCCGCAGGTGCGTTGAACGTGAGACGGCCGGCTGCGTCGTTGAATTGCTCTGCGGCGGCTACGCCAGCCGACAGAAGTCCGACGCCAATAGCGGCGGCTAGCGCGAGTGTGCGCATCCGTATTCCTCCAAACCTTGCCCTCAAGTGCGGAATTTCTCCTTCCGCCGCGAACAGTCAAGACCAGACGACGCCTTCTCACGCTGGATTGCGCGCCAGAACCGCCTATTGTGGCCGAAACTTGGTGAGGACCCATGAGTTTGCACGGAAAAACCCTATTCATTACCGGCGCGAGCCGCGGCATCGGGTTGGCCATCGGTCTGCGTGCGGCGCGGGACGGCGCGAACGTTGTGATCGCAGCCAAGACGGCTGAACCGCACAAGAAGCTGCCGGGCACGATTTATACCGCCGCAGAAGAAATCGAGAAAGCCGGCGGCAAGGCGCTCCCGCTCGTCGTCGACGTTCGCGAGCCTGATAGCGTGAAAGCCGCCGTGGAAGCGGCGGTTGAGCGCTTCGGCGGCATCGATATTTGCGTCAACAATGCCAGCGCCATTCAACTGACCGGCACGCTGCAGACAGACATCCGCCGCTACGACCTCATGAACCAAGTCAACGCGCGCGGCACCTTCATCACCTCGCGCACGTGCATCCCGTATCTGAAGCAATCATCCAATCCGCACGTGCTGATGCTCTCGCCGCCGCTCGACATGAGTCCACGCTGGTTTGCCGGGCACGTCGCTTACACGATGGCGAAGTACGGCATGAGCATGTGCGTGCTCGGCATGGCCGAAGAGTTCAAAGATGATGGCATCGCGTTCAACGCACTCTGGCCGCGCACCGGCGTTGCGACGGCGGCGATCGAATTCGCGCTGACGGGCGAAGAGGGGCTCCGCCACTGCCGCACCGTCGACATCATGGCCGACGCCGCCTACGCGATCTTCAACAAGCCCGCGCGCCAATGCACCGGCAACTTCTTCATCGATGATGTGCTGCTCTACGACAGCGGCGAGCGCGATTTTGATAAATATCGTGTCGATCCGACAAAGCCGCTGATGCCGGACTTCTTCGTGCCGGCGGATACCCCGCTGCCGCCCGGCGTCAGTATGGGTCCGAAAGCTTGAGCGAGGCGACCGACCGGTTTCAGCGCGCTCGCGCCGACATCGAAGCGGATCGCCCCGTCGATATCGCTGAAACCTATCGCATCATTGAAGCCGCCGCCCGCGAGGGCGAGCCGGAAGCGTTGCTGTTCGAAGCGTACGCGCTCGGCATCGGCTATGGCTGTGACGTCGATCTGACGCTTGCGTTCGAGAACATCTACATCGCCGACGAAGCCGGCGCGCCGGATGCGACACCACAAGCAGACATGATGAACCTCGGCGGCGATCTCGCATCGTGGATCGCGCCGCGGCCAATCGAATACGTGCATGAGGCGCCGCGGATTGGCATGTCGCGTGGGTTCATCGATGCAGAGCTATGTGCTTGGCTGGTCGATCGTGCGCGGCCGTTGCAGGAAGCGACGCTGGTTTATGATCCGGGCACTGGGCGTCCGGTGCAGGATGCTAGCCGCACGAACACAGCAGGTACGTTCAAGCTCTCCGACTTGAACATGCCCCTGATCCTGCTGCGGCATCGCATCGCCAACACGCTCGCCGTGTCGCAGGTAAACTTCGAGCGCACGTCGATCTTCCGCTACGAAGTCGGCCAAGCGTTCACTGATCACGCCGACTACATCAGCACCGACTTCAGCGCCGAAATCCGCGCACGTGGCCAACGCCCGCACACCTTCCTTGTTTATCTCAACGAAGCGTTCGCAGGCGGGCAGACCAATTTCCTCGCCATCAACAAGAAGTTCCGTGGCGGCGTAGGCGACGCGCTGTTCTGGCGCAATGTCGATGAACAGGGCGCGCCCGATCCTCTTACTCAGCATGCGGGCGATCCGCCCACGTCAGGCGAGAAGTGGCTATTGTCGCAATTCATCCGCGACAAAGCGCAGATGCCGGGCTGAGTTCAGCTCTCGCCGCGCAATTGCGCGCTGATCCGTGCCGCGTCGCCATCGCGGCCGGCGAGCCAGATGCCGAAGAAGTGGCGGCGGAAGTTCGGCCAGCGCACTTCGCAGCGTTGCGCGCCGTTGAGGAAGAATGTCGCCGTCTCCTGTCCCGTGCTGACGCCGGTGAAGCGATCGCCGCGTGACACGGAACTGAAGCACCGCTCCAATTGCGTGCGCAGCGGCGCAAGCGCCTGCGCGTTGCCGGCGCCGCGCGAACTCATCTCGCGGATCGAACGGTTGATGAGCAGACTCGCCTGGGCCGAGCGCTCATACGTCAACGTCAGGGCGAACGGGCGTTCCCAGGAGAAAGAACCACCATCTGCAAATAGCTCCGCATTGAACATTCGCAGTGACAACACTGTGTAGGTGGCCTCGCCGACCTTTTCGGCGTTCGGCAGCGCGCGGCGCACCTCGCCTGGGCTCGCCGAGGCTGGGGTGGCGCTGATGAGCGCGAGTGCGGCAAGGGCGGCGAACAAGCGGCGCAAAGGTACGTCTCCAACCCGGTCGAACGCTTTGTACGGGCGTATGGCGCCATCGTATTGCCGAAAAAAGCTAGCTCGGCGGCGCTTGGCCCTTGGAGAGGAACTTTTGCAGCGCCTCCAGCGTGTCCGCATCGCTCGGCCGCTTGTCCCAGCGGATGCGCGAGAAGCGCGGGAAACGCATAGCGACACCGGATTTGTGCCGCGTCGAGCGCTGAAGCCCTTCGAACGCGACCTCGACCACGAGGCCCTTGGTTTTGGTGTGCGTGACTTCGCGCACAGGGCCGAAGCGGTTCTCGGTATTGTTCCGCACGAAGCGATCGAGCTCAATCAGCTCTTCGTCGGTGAAACCGAAATAGGCTTTGCCGACCGGTGTGAGTTCGCCGGCTTCGGTCCAAACGCCGAACGTATAGTCCGAATAGAACGAGCTGCGTTTGCCGGAGCCGCGCTGCGCGTACATCAGCACGGCGTCGATCACCATCGGATCGCGCTTCCACTTGAACCAATAGCCTTTGGGTCGCCCTGCGAGATACGGCGCGTCGCGGCGCTTGATCATCACGCCTTCGACCGCCTCCGCATCAATGCCCGCGCCGCCATGTGAAGGATCGGCGCGCGCGGCGCTGAGATCATTCCAGGTGTCGAACCGGATCATCTCCGAGAGATCGATGGGGGCCAGCGGATGCGCGCGGACGAATGCCTCAAGCTTGGCGCGGCGTTCGATGAACGGAAGTACGCGCAGATCGTCGTCGCCCTCGGCTAACAGATCATAGACGCGGATGAACGCCGGAAACTCCGCCATCAGCTTGGCGTTGACGCTTTTGCGGTTCAGCCGCTGTTGCAGGGTGTTGAAATCCTGCACGCCGCCGCCGCGCTTGATCAGGAGTTCGCCATCGAGCACGGCATCGAAGTCGAAGCCAGCAACAAGATCAGGAAACGAGCCGGAGATATCCTCGCCCGTGCGCGAATAGAGTCGCGCGATGTGTTTGCCGTTGGCGTCTTTGCCGGAGGCGGCCTGCACGCGGATGCCGTCCCACTTCCATTCGGCCACGAAGTCTGCCGCGTTGAGCGGCGCGAATTCCTCTGGATCGATCGGGTGCGAGAGCATTGGCGGATAGAAGCGCACGGTCGTCGAAACACTTGGCGCTTCGCCGCTGCCTTCGAGCCAAGCGAACAGGTCCGTGTAAGGCGGATCAACCGCGTGCCACACATCCTCCACTTCATCCGCCGTCTTGCCGGCAAGCTGCGCCAGCGCCGTGCGCGCCAACCGTGCTGAAACACCGATCCGCAGCGCGCCGGTGATCAGCTTCAACAGCGCCCAACGCCCGTGCTCATCCAGCCGATCGAGCCAACTGGCGACAACTTCCGGCAGTTTGTCCTTGGGCGTGCTCTGCAGGCCTTCAACAACGTCCGTGATGGTGAGCTGCGCATTCGCCCGCGTCTCATCCGCCGGCCACATCAGCGCGACCGTCTCCGCGAGATCGCCGACGAAATCGTAGGAGAGACCAAAGAGAACCGGATCAGTGCGCTCGGCCGCCAGATTGCGAATGAGGCCAGCCTTCGCGTTCTTGAACGTCAGCGCGCCCGTCATCGCCGCCAGCGCCCAGCCGCGATCGGGATCAGGCGTCTCGCGGAAGTATGCCTCCAGCAACGCCAGCTTACCTAAGCGTCGCGGCTCGTAGGCGAGGCGGTCGAGGAGAGCAGCGAAGCGATTCACGCCGCCGCGCCTGACGGTTCTTCCTCGTCGCCATAGCCGACAAGATGCAGCGCCCTGGCCTTCAGCCCCTGCTGGTCGCACCAATGCGCCAGCGCATCGGCTTCGCCGTGCGTGATCCAGATCTCACCGGCGCCGGTATCCTTGATCGTGCGCTGCAGATCGCACCAATCGGCATGGTCCGAAATCACCAACGGCAATTCCGCGCCCTGCTGGCGCGCGCGCGCCCGTATCCGCATCCAGCCGGAAGCCACCGACGTCACAGGATCGGGAAAGCGCCGCACCCACGGCGTCTGCAATGCGCCAGGCGGGCAGAGCACAATCGCGCCAGCGTAGAAACTCTTCGGCGCCGTCTCGACATGGCGGACATCGCCCAACTCAACGCCGCATTCCTGATAGAGCTTCACCAGATCCAACATCGCTCCGTGCACGAAGATTGGCTTGTCCCAACCGGCGCGGACCAGCTCCGCCATCACGCGCTGCGCGTTGCCCAACGCATACGCGCCGACGACATGAGCGCGCTCCGGAAACATAGCGACTGAGGCGAGCAATTTCCGCACCTCATGCTCAGCACTCGGATGCGTGAACACTGGCAGCGCGAACGTCGCCTCGGTGATGAACACATCGCAAGGCACGACTTCGAACGGCGGGCAAGTGGGATCAGGCTGGCGCTTATAATCGCCGCTCACCACCACGCGCGTGCCGCCGCATTCGGCCGCCACTTGCGCAGAACCCAGCACGTGCCCGGCCGAATGTAGCGAAAACTTCACGCCGCCAAGCTCGATCGCTTCGCCGTATTTCAGCACCTGCGTCGCGCCCGCAAAGTCTGGCCCCATACGCGCGCGCATGATCGCCAGTGTTTCCGCTGTTGCGAGCACGCTGCCGTGCCCCATGCGCGCGTGATCAGAATGGCCGTGCGTGATCAGCGCACGCGGAACCGGGCGCGTAGGGTCCACGTACAAATCCGCCTTCGGGCAATAGAGCCCCTCTGGGCGGGGATGTAGGATTTGAGCGGCTTGCATCGTCCTCGGAGTAAATAGGGTTTGTTGCGGCGCATTTCCGCAATCGCCCTGCGGAATATCGAAACGCCACTAGCCCAATCCGGTTCGCGCCTCTATGTCGGCGCCTCCTTAGCCAACGAGACCCGAGTCGTCCGTGCAACCCATCATTTCGATCCAGGACGTCAGCAAGACGTATAAGTCTGGCGTCCAGGCGCTGTCGCCAACATCGCTTGAGATCATGAAGGGCGAAATCTTCGCCCTGCTGGGGCCGAACGGCGCGGGCAAGACGACGCTCATCAACATGACGTGCGGGATCGTGAACCTGTCGAGCGGCACGATCGTCGCCGACGGCAACGACATCGTGCGCGACTACAAAGAGGCGCGCAAAAAAATCGGGCTCGTTCCGCAGGAACTGCACACCGATGCGTTCGAGCGCGTGATCGATACGGTGACGTTCAGCCGTGGGCTTTTCGGCTTTGCGCCGAACCCGGGCCATATCGAAAAAGTGCTGCGTGATCTGTCGCTCTGGGACAAACGCAACGCCAAGATCATGGAACTCTCAGGCGGCATGAAGCGCCGCGTGATGATCGCTAAGGCTCTCAGCCACGAGCCGAAAATCCTCTTCCTTGATGAACCCAGCGCCGGCGTCGACGTCGAGCTGCGCCGCGACATGTGGGAGATGGTGCGCAATCTGCGCAAAGACGGCGTCACCATCATCCTGACGACCCACTACATCGAAGAGGCCGAAGAGATGGCCGACCGCGTCGGCGTCATCTCGAAGGGTGAGCTCATCCTCGTCGAGGAGAAGGCGACGTTGATGCGCAAGCTCGGCAAGAAGCAGCTGCTCCTCGATCTGCCGGCTCCGCTCGCGGAAGTGCCGGCAGGGCTCAACGGTTACACAGTCGATCTCTGCAAAGAGGGCCGCCAGCTCGTTTATAGCTTCGATGCGCAAGCCGAAGACACCGGCATCCCTGCGTTCTTGAAGCGTCTCACCGAACTCGGTGTCGACTTCAAAGACCTCCACACCGAGCAGTCCTCGCTCGAAGACATCTTCGTTTCCCTGGTGCACAGCAAATGCCCCAGTCTGAAGCTCTCTCACGCGCGAGGCCCGCCAGCAGCGGCGCGCTGAATCTCTACGGCATTCAAGCCATCTATCGTTTCGAAATGGCGCGCTGGATTCGCACGCTCGGGCAGAGCCTGTTCTCGCCGGTGCTGTCGACGTCGCTTTATTTCATCGTGTTCGGTTCAGCGATTGGCTCGCGGATGGGCTCGATCGGGGATGTGTCCTACGGCGCGTTTATCGTGCCGGGGCTCATCATGCTGTCGATCCTGACCGAGAGCGTCTCCAACGCGTCGTTCGGCATCTATATGCCGCGCTGGGCGGGGACGATTTACGAATTGCTGTCGGCGCCCGTGTCGGCGTTGGAAGCCGTGTGCGGTTACGTCGGCGCGGCCGCGACCAAATCTGTGGTGATCGGACTGGTGATCCTCGTCACCGCGCGGGTGTTCGTGGACTATGAGGTTCAGAACTGGCCGGTGATGCTGCTTTTCTTGGTGCTCACCAGCGTTTCGTTCTGTCTCTTCGGCTTCATCCTAGGCGTGCTCGCCGATGGCTTCGAGAAGCTGCAGATCGTGCCGATGTTGATCCTGACGCCGCTGACCTTTCTCGGCGGCACCTTCTATTCGATCACCATGCTGCCGCAGCCTTGGCAAACCATCGCGCTCTTCAATCC
The DNA here is from genome assembly GCA_016703335.1 of Caulobacteraceae bacterium. Taxonomy (GTDB): domain Bacteria; phylum Pseudomonadota; class Alphaproteobacteria; order Caulobacterales; family Aquidulcibacteraceae; genus Vitreimonas. The sequence goes on from JADJCG010000006.1 coordinate 99,942, forward strand.
GATTGTTTACCTGATCAGCGGTTTCCGCTGGGCATTCTTCGCTGACGCGGCGGACGTGAACATAGGCCTCAGCCTTGCGGCGATCAGCGTCTTTTTGGTGATCTGTCTCTCGGCCGTGTGGTGGATCTTCAAGACCGGTTATCGGCTGAAGAACTGATCAGGAAAACGACCCACATCGCAACAAGGCTCACGACCATCCAGGCGATGGGAAACTCCGGCGCCTCGATCACGATGAGCTTCACCGCGCCTTGCACAACTGCATGTGCGATCGCCGGCGCCCAGATGGTGCGGCCGCCCATTTCATAGAGCTTCGCGAACGGAAACGAGAGCGCCACGGAAAGCGCCAGCGCCGTCAGCGCGATTGTCCAATCCATGACCGCGAACAAATAGAGATGCGCTGCCGCGAACGGGACGGCTGAGATCAGCGCTGCGCGCCAGAAGCCGCGCCCGCGCCTAATGTGTCCGTAGAGGTAGCCGCGAAACACAATCTCTTCCGCGACGCCGCCCTGCAAGAAAATGCCGGCAGCAAGCCAAGCGGCGCCCGGATAGAACGCGCTGTCGCCGCTTTGCATCAACTGGAAAACCGGAATGACGCAAAGCGCCAGCAGGCTCACGCCGATCGCTGCGACGATCCCGCGCGCACGCGGGATCCCGAGACTCAATCCGATCTCCCTGCGCCAATCGCTGCTGAAGAGCACGCGCTGCACCAGCAACGCCGTCGCCAACGTCGCCGCCGCAACATAAAGCCCGGCTTCACCGCGCATACTCTGAAAGACGGCCGCCGTTCCCTGCAGCACCGCGAACAGGATGGCGAAGCCGATCAACAGCTTCACCCAGTTCGCTCTGTCGTGAATTCCGTCCCGCATAAGTGTGACGTAGCGCAAACCGCGCGCTTCGTCTCTCGCCGCGCAATGGACGCCGGTGTATGCGGGGAGAAACGAGGTCATCTCATGAGCGAAGAGCACATCATCGTCCGCCGCGACGGCGCGGTTCTGGAAGTCCAGTTCAACCGTCCCGAAAAGAAGAACGCCATCACCAACGCCATGTACGGCGCGATGGCCGATTGGATTACCGAAGCCGAGCGCAACGACGATATCCGCGCGGTCTTGTTCAGCTCCGTCGGTGACTTCTTCTCCGCCGGCAACGACATCAAAGACTTCGCCGCGCAATCGTCCGGCGCCTTCGAAGGCCCGCGCCATGTCGGCCGCTTCCTTGAAGTTGTGATCAAGGCGGAAAAGCCGATCATCGCCGCCGTGCAGGGCCACGCTGTCGGCGTCGGCACGACGATGCTGTTCCAATGCGATCTGGTTTACATCGCTGAAGACGCGCGTCTCACCGTGCCGTTCATCGATCTCGGCGTCGTGCCTGAAAACGCGTCGAGCATGACAATGGTCGATCGCCTCGGTCACACGCGCGCGTTTGCGCTCTTCGGTCTGGGTGAACCGCTGCACGGACGCGACGCGGCTGCCTGGGGCCTAGCCAACGCGGCGCTGCCGTCTGGCGAAGTGTTGCCGCGTGCGCGCGCCGCCGCGCAGGTCATCGCGTCGAAACCCGCAGGCTCGATGCGTCACACCAAGAAGCTCATGCGCGACCGCGAAGCGTTGATGGCGCGCATGCAGGAAGAGGGCGAAATCTTCGCCGAGCGGCTGCGCTCACCCGAAGCCGCCGCCGCCTTCGCGAAGTTCTTGACCAAGCGCTAGCGTTGGAGCCGGCGGCATCTTCTCTAAGTGCGTGGCGCCGCCCTTCGACAAGCTCAGGGTGACGCCAACGCAAATGCCGGCGCCAAAGTAGCGTCATGCTGAGCCTGTCGAAGCAGACGCGGGCCCGCTACCGTCAGTGCCGCTGGATCGGCCGCGGCGTGCGTTGCGGCTGGTGTGCCGCAATCCACGCTTCCACGGCCGGCATGCGCTCGCGGATCGTCTCGGCGCGGATGCGGATTTGCGCCTGCGCCGCCGCCACTGCATCGCGCGCGCTGCCTTCCGGGAAGTTCTGCGCGTAACGGCCAAGCTCATCCACCATCGCCGGATCGCCGCTTGAGGCAGCGAGGTTGGTCGGGAATTCCAGGCGCTGCAGCGGATCGAGCATGGCTTCGATTGCGGTGCGGTTGGCGACCAGGAAGTCCCAAGCCATACGCTGGTGACTGGCGCCGACGCTGCTGATCACTTGCGGACGGATTTGACGCGATGTCGTTGCCGAGCGTCATCTGCAGAATGCGACGCGCCAGCGTTTGGTCCTGCACGCTTGCCAGCAGCAGCCAGAGGCGCCCGTGCTTCGACGAACTCGGTCTCGGCGCGCGCCTGCGTGAGCAATGCGTTGAAGTCCTCCTCCGTGGCGTTCGCCGCATAGACGCTCCGTGTCGCGTTGCGAATTTCGCTCGGTAGCGCGCTCGGATCGGTCTGGGACGCGCGCACACGGCGGCGCGCTTCGGCGATCACCGCTTCATCGCCCAAGCCGCCAAGCGTGGTGATCAGGTTCGCGCGCATGTTGGTGAGGTTCGCGTCGTCGCCCGGACGTGGCTGCCAGCCGACGCGCGCGAAGTAGGGCTCAAGCACCCGCCGCCCGTAAGCGCGCACCGCCTCGGCGCTCGGCCGGTCGTGTGTGAAGCCGGCGAAGGCCGACATCGATGCGGCCGTATCCATCACGATCACCGGATCGGCGTCGTCGGGGAGGACGTTCACGAGGTCGAGATAGTTCGTGAACGAGGCATCGCCGCTGCGCCCGAAGGCGTAGTAGTCGAGCAGAAGCCCAAGCTGATCGACGCTTTCGAGTTCGCCGAAGCGCTGCGTCAGCAGATTGAAGTTCGCCGTATCGTACTTCACGCGGAAGAAGCCCGATTGGCCCGCGTTCAAAAGATAAGCGCCGCACGCCATCGACACCGCGCCATTGCCGTTCGGCTCCAGCAGCGTCCGCACCGGCTCTCCGCCGCTCACGTGCGATGTGACCACCGGAATGCTCCAGCGCTCATTCGTGCGCGACGCTTCATCCATGGCGAAGCGCCGCTGCGAAATGGTGACGTCCGTTGTCCCGCGGCAGCCGGGCCGCCGCTTCGCGGTTAGCAACGGAAATCCGGGTTGTCCCGTGAAGCTGTGCGCGATCTCCAGCACAGGTTGTCCCGAAGCTGCTTGCACCGCCGCCCACAGATCCTCGGTGCGCGCGTTTCCATAGCGGTGCGCGTTGATGTAGTTGCGTACGCCGGTCCGGAAGTCTTCTTCACCCACATACGCTTCGAGCATGCGGATGACTGCGAGGCCCTTTTCATAGGTGATTGAATCGAACGCCAAGTTGGCGTCGTCGATCGTGTTGATCTCCTGCACGATAGGGTGCGTGCCTTCGCGTGCATCGAGCGACATCGCTGTCGCCGTGCCGTCTGTCAGCTGCGCCATCCAGGGATGCCAGTCGGGATGCCAGCGTTCGGTGGCCTTTGCCGCCATCCATGAGGCAAAGCCTTCGTTGAGCCAAAGATCATCCCACCAATTCATGGTGACGAGATCGCCGAACCATTGGTGCGCGATTTCGTGCGCGACGAAGCCGAAGACGTTCTGGCGCTCAGCGACGCTCGAATTCTCATCGACCAGCAAATATTGGTCGAAATAGAGAATGGCGCCCCAATTCTCCATCGCGCCGAAGCCGCCTGCGCCTGGCACGCCGATCATGTCGAGCTTTGGCAGCGGATAGGGCGCGCCGAAATATTCGGCGTAATAGTTGAGCGATTGCTCGCCAGCATCGAGCGCGTCCGTGGCGCGATGGCCTTCGCCGCGACGCATCACAACGCCAAGCTCAACGCCGTTCACGTTGCGCATCACGCGCTCAAAATCACCGACAGCGAGGAAAAGAAGATAGCTTGGCATCGACGGCGTATCGGCGAACGTCGTGCGCGAGCGATTGCCCGACAGCCGCTGCGTGCGGGCGATCGGCATATTGCCGACGGCCAGCTGATCGCTTGGCGCTGTCACCGTTAGCGAAAACACCGCGCGGCGGTTTGGCTGATCCCACATCGGCGCAAACCGGCGAGCATCGCCCGGTTCGAACTGTGTCGCGATCGCGCGCTTGGTTTGACTGCCATCCTGGTACTCGACCCGGAAGAGGCCGTACGCATCGTCATATATCTTGCCGCTATAGGCGATGCGGATCGTGTGGCGCCCTGCAGCCAGCGGCCGGCGCGGCGTAAGCGTCAGTGTCTGCGCTTCGGCGTTCACTTCGGCCTGCACCGCCGCGTTGTCGATGCTCGCGCGCTGCACCGTCAGATCGAGCGCGTTCATCGTCACCGTCGTCAGCGGCGCATCGGTTTGGATCGTGATCGTATTCTCGCCGGTAAAAGTCGCCGCATCGACATTAGGTGTCACCGAAATCTCGTACCGCAGCGGCGTTGGCCCGTTCTCGAACCAGGCCCGCTGCGCCTGAGCGGCGGGCGCCATAGCGGCGAGGGCAAGGGCAAGCAGGAACGGGCGAAATTTCATGGGCATCCTCGGATTTCAGCCCCTTTAGCCGTGCAGCGGCCTGAACGTTCAATCACTTTGCTGCAAACCGGCGGCGGGGCAGGCCGAATGGCGCTCGCTAGGGTGTGACCCAGTCACACCGGGAAAGGTCGAGCCACCAGCGACAGGTATTGTGCTGCGTCGCCGGCGGCTCTTTTGGCCGCGCAAACTGGCTGGGGGTGCCTGGAAAGCATTTCAGCCTCGCCGCATACGACCGCTAGAACGCTGCGCAGACACGCCAGCCGGCGGCAACCTTGATCATGCTCCCGGCTACAAAGCGGTATTGTCGGCCCCCTTTTTTCCCGCGATGCGCGCGCACCCGACATATTCTGCCATGCGTGACCCCCGTCACGGCGGCGCGGTCAACACGCCGCTACCTTCTCTTCATCGAAGCGAGGCAATCGCCCCGCACCCAAGAGGAGCAACGACCATGACCAAGTTTTACAGCCTGATGTTGGCGGCGGTGCTGTTGGCCCCGGTGGCTTTCGCGACGTTGAACCAAGCCGCTCAGATGGTGGCCTAACCTCAGGGGTCAGCGCCCGAGAGAACCAAGATGACGAAATTTTACGCCCTCCTTGCCGCCATTGCGATTTTCGCTCCGGTCGCGTTTGCGACCGTCAATCAAGCCGCCCTGGTCATCGCGTAGCTCCCCGCGATTGATCGACTGCGGCCCTGAAGGAAGGCCGCCGAGGATTGCTCCCCCTCGGCGGCCTTCGTCTTTTGAGCGCACGGCGCTACATCTGCCGCATGTTGCTCTTCACGCACCCTTCGATGCTCACTCACGAACCGCCCGGTGGCCACGCCGAACATCCCGGCCGTCTGCAAGCAGTTCTTGATGCGCTCGAAAATAGCGCCTTCGATCGCCGCGAAGCGCCGCGCGGAGAAAGAAGCGATCGCGCGCGTGCATCCTGCTGCGGTACATCAACGCGCTCGAACCCGCGTTCGCTGAGACTGCAGACGCGCGCGTGCGGCTCGATCCCGACACCTACATCTCGAGTGGATCGCGCGAAGCGATCTATCGCGCCGCTGGCGCGTGCGTTGCTGCTGTGGACGCCGTGATGAGCGGCGAGGGCGACATGGCGTTCTGCGCTGTGCGCCCGCCCGGCCATCACGCCGAGCCTCTCGCAGCTATGGGCTTTTGCATTTTCAACAACGTCGCCATCGGCGCGCTGCACGCACTCGAAGTGCACGGCCTTTCCCGCGTTGCTGTCGTCGATTTCGATGTGCATCACGGCAACGGCACACAAACCATCGCCGAAGGCGAGCCGCGTTTGATGTTCGCCTCCACGCACCAAGCGCCGCTTTATCCCGGCACCGGCGCACGCAACGAAACCGGCATTGGCGGCAATGTCGTCAACGCGCCTTTACCGGCCGGCGCTGGCAGCGCCGAATGGCGCGCGGCAATGGAGAACCGCGTGCTGCCAGCGCTCGACGCATTCGCCCCGAACTGATCCTCGTTTCGGCGGGCTTCGATGCTCACAAAGCCGATCCACTCGCGCAAATGGAGTTGGAAACCGAGGATTTCGCCTGGGCGGGGCAACGCCTGCGGGAACTCTCATTACAGCACTGCAACGGTAAGCTTGTCTCGACTCTGGAGGGCGGCTACGACTTGAGAGCGCTCGCCGGATCCGCTGCGGCATTTTTGGCAGCGCTTCAGCGCGACTAAGACCCGCTCAAGGGGAGGGGGCGTCGTTCGCGCGAAGGGTCAGAATGACGACGACCATGGCGCCCAACGAGACGCTAGATCGCCGTTCAGCCGTACGCATTGGCACCATTGTCATTGCTCGGCACGGCAAACCGCACGCCGAGCGCAAAGTGCGCATCGATCACCATGGCTATCGTGAGTGGTGGGCAGGCTATGATCTCGCGCGTCTGCATCCTGATGAGAAGCCGCCAGAAAAACTGGTAAAGCTCGCTGAGGCGAGCGACGTGATTTACGCATCGACATTGCCGCGCGCGATCCACACCGCCGAAATGGTGGCGGGTGGCCGTACCATCGTTACCGATCCTGTCTTTATCGAAGCGCCATTGCCGCCGCCGCCCGTGTGGGGCCGGCGCAGTCCGCGCGCTTGGGGCGTGTGGGCCCGCATCGCCTGGTGGTTCGGCCGTCACGAAGATGGCGAGACGCGCAACCAGGCCGAGGTTCGCGCCGAAGCCGCCGTCGCCACGCTGACGTCACAGGCGCTGCGCGGCCAAAACGTGCTGCTTTGCGCCCATGGCTGGTTCAACCGGATGATGCGCCCCATCCTCCGCTCCCAGGGTTGGCGCGAAGTCGAGGACGGCGGCGACAACCACTGGAGCTACCGCCGGTACGAGAAAGTGAAGTGAAGCTGAGGGAGGAGGCCCGGTGGCCTATTCCCTAAGCCCCCGCCAACACATACTTTGAGCCACATGACGCCGGATCAAAAAGACCCCGCCACCCTATCCTTCGAGGACTCCTTGAATGAGCTGGAAAAATCGTCGCTCACCTGGAGCGCGGCGATGTTCCGTTGGCGGATTCGATTCGCATCTACAAGCGCGGCGCAGCCCCTGAAAGCTCGGTGTGAGGGCCAGCTGAAGGACGCGCAACTCGAAGTCGATCAAATCGTGATGGGTCCTGAAGGCCCACGCACCGAGCCCGCAAAGATCGGGCAATAGGGAGAGGAAAGCAACTGGCCGACGACCCGCAAAGCAATGCGCGCCAGCCGATCATTTCTTTTGACGACTTCATGAAAGTCGACATTCGCCTCGGCACCATTGTCGATGTGAAAGTGTTCGAGGAGGCCAAGAAGGCCGCCTACCAACTCTGGATCGATTTCGGCGATCCGCTCGGCATCAAGAAGTCGAGCGCGCAAGTTTCGCAAAACTACGACATCGGCGAACTGCTCGGCCGCCGCGTTGCGGCGGTCGTGGAACTTCGAGCCGAAGCAGATCGGCAAGTTCATGAGCGAAGTGCTCTGCCTCGGCTTCCCCGATCGCGACGGCAATGTCGTTCTGCTCAACATCGACCGCCCCGCCCTCGAAGGCGGCCGGATGTACTGAGCGATCTGACAGTTTGAATTGAAAAGGGCGCGGAGTGATCCGCGCCCTTTTGTTTGTTCGCGCCGTGCGCAGTTTAGTTCGTCGGCTGATCCGCCGGCGGCGTATTTTCTTCCGACGGCGGCGTGATCGGCTGCGGGCCACCGCTAGTGTCTGGCGCAGGCGTCGTCGTCGTGCCCGGCGGCAACAGATCCGGATCGGTTTCCGGCGCGAGCGGCACGTCTTCCGTCGGCGTTTCGGTCGTCGGCTGCAGCGTGCGCAGCTCAGCGATGCGGCCGCTGGCGCGCGTTGCATGCGCGCTATCCGGGAAGTCGTTCAAAAACGCTTCGAACGCTTCGATCGTGTCGGTGTCGCTGGCCGATTCGAACGAACGCTCTTCGAGTGATGAAAGCGCTTGCTCGGCTTCTTCGCGATATTCGCCCGGATCGCCGGCGATGAATGCACGCAAGCCGTCCGCGTCATTGCGATCGATCGCGTCCCACGAGGCAGACGTCGCCGAGGCGCTGTTCTGCGTCATGTACCAATAGCCGCCGCCGCCAAGCGCGGCGACTAGCACAAACACGACCGCCGCGATGACAACCATGCCGCCACCCTTTTTCGGCTCGGCATCTTGCTGCGGAATGCTGCGCTGAGGCTGCGGCGGCGGAGCGGCGCGTTGCGGCGTCGGACGCTGCTGCGGTTGCGCTTGCTGGCGCGGCTGCTGTTGTTGCTGCGCGCGTTGCTGTTGTTGCTGGGGCTGACGGCCTTGCGGCGCAGCGGTTTGCGCACCGCCTTCGTTCACGCGTCCCGGCTGGAAAAATCCTGATGGCGGCTTCGGCGCCGGCGGTGGCAGCGGCGCAACGCCGGCCTTATCCGTCACCAACTTCGCCAGATCGCGCCACGGCTGGAATTCATCTTCGCCGCGCCAGCCGGTGAGGTTCACTGACTTGTCGCTGCGAAATGCTTCCGGCGCCTGGGCGCTTTGCATGAGCGCGTGAAAGACGTTGCTCTTGCCCCGTGCGAATTTGACCTCTTCGGCAATTTCGTTATTCGCGGTGGAACGGGGAGACCAAAGCGCAATGGTAACCGGCGCGCCCTTTACGGCTGCGCGTAGTTCTTCGCCCGGAGGCTTTTCCAGAACGACTTGAATTTGAGCTAGACGCAGCTTCTCAGCCAAGGCTCTGGCCGGCAGCGTGTCTTCCGCGGCGTGAATGATCACCACAGACGGCATGCAAACTTCCCCACTCTCTACCACGGGGGACCCGTAGCGACGGCGCTGCCTGCAAAGACCGCACCGGACGCTTCTGCCCCCCGGGAACCATCTTGCCCTGTTACTTTGTCCCAATAAAGGGAGTTGGAGCAGCAATCGGGTGAAGTTGTGCGTTCCCCGGTACAACCTCTGGGGGTGCTTGCGCCCGGCGCGGCACCTGTTAGGGGAGGCGCCCATGTCCCAACTTGAAGCGCGTCTCAAGGAAAATGCCGAGCGGATCCAGATCGCCCTGGACGGCCTGCTCCCTGCCGAACACGGTTCGGAAGCCGGTTTGATCGGCGCGATGCGCTATGCCGCTTTGGGCGGGGGCAAGCGCCTGCGGCCGTTTTTCACGATCGAGGCCGGGCGCATCTTCGACGCCGACGAGGGCTCGTTACTGCGTACCGCTTGCGCCATCGAGTGTGTCCACACCTACAGCCTCGTTCACGACGATTTGCCGGCGATGGACGATGACGACCTCCGTCGCGGCCGCCCAACACTGCATCGTCAGTATGACGAAGCCACCGCGATCCTCGCTGGCGACGCGCTGCTGACATTCGCGTTCGAATTGTTGGCTGATCCCGCCACGCACTCAGATCCGCAAATGCGCTGCAAGCTGATCACGGCGATGGCGAAGGCCTCAGGCGGACAAGGCATGGTCGCAGGTCAGGCTGCAGACATGGCTGGCGCGGACATTCGCTCTGACCTCATCGCCGTCACGCGCATGAACCGCTTGAAGACCGGCGCGCTCATCACTTTCGCCGTCGATGCGGGCGCACTCATTGGCGGCGCTTCAGAGGCGGAAAAGACAGCACTTTCGCGCTACGCCCACGATGTCGGCCTCGCGTTCCAAATGCGTGACGATCTCTTGGACGCTGAAGGCGTCGTCCGCGACACCGGCAAAGCTGTCGGCAAAGACAAAGCGCGCGGCAAAGTGAACTTCGTCACTGTTCTGGGCGCCGACGCCACGCGCGATCGCATCAACATGCTGGCCAATCAAGCCAAGGCGCACCTCGCCATCTTCGGCTCACGCGCGCGCATCTTGCTGGACGCCGTCGATTTCATCGTCGACCGGCGGTACTGTCCCGCTGCGACAGGCGCCGACCGACGCGGGGCGTGGCCAACCTGTTGGAATTGGCGTCACCCTGAGCTTGTCGAAGGGCGACGCCACGCCGTCAATCCACCAAACGCTGCGTCAGGTACATGTATTCCAGCGTTCGCCGCCGCGCGGCTTCGCGGAGGTTGGCGTTGGCTTGGTGGCCGCCATCGGTGTTTTCGTAATAGAGATAGGGGATGCCCAGTTCATCCAAGCGCGCGCCGTATTTGCGCGCATGACCCGGATGCACGCGGTCGTCCTTCGTCGATGTGTAGATAAACACCGTCGGGAAATCGTCGCGTGCGCGCAGGTTCTGGTACGGTGAGATCGTCTCCAGGAACGCGCGCTGCGCTGGCACGTTTGGCGAGCCGTACTCGCCCACCCACGATGCGCCCGCCAGCAACTGGTCATAGCGCAGCATGTCCAACAACGGCGAGCCAATGATGGCCGCGTGCACCATTTCCGGATGCTGGTTCAGCAGCAGGCCCATCAACAGGCCGCCGTTTGAGCGTCCGGAAATGCCCCAGCGTCGTGGCGACGTGATGTAGCGCGTCACCAAATCTCGCTCGACCGCATAGCAGTCATCATAGATGCGCCGACGGTTCGTCAGCAGACCCGCATCGTGCCACGCCGGTCCAAACTCACCGCCGCCACGAATGTTCGCGAGCACATACGTGCCGCCTTGATCAAGCCAGAGGCGTCCGATGAACGCGTTGTAGCTCGGCACTTGTGAGAGCTGGAAACCGCCATACGCGTAAAGCAGCGTTGGGTTCTGCCCGTTCATTTGCATGTCGCGGCGTCGCACCACGAAATAGGGCACACGCGTGCCATCTGCGCTGGTCGCTTCAAACTGCTCCGTCACATAGGGCGAAGCATCAAACTGCGCCGGTAGCGAGCGCACCGTGCGCGTCCGTGTGCCGTTCAGCGCATAGAGCGTCGACGGCGTCAGGAAATCCTCATAGGTCGCAAACGCCCGCGCATCGTTGGTCGAAGCGCCAGCGATGTGCACCACGCCTGTCGCCGGCACTTGGATCTGCGCGCCACTCCAGCGCCCGTTCGCCAACGTGAAGCGCTGCAAGCGCCCGCGCACGTTGTCGAAGCCTGAAACCAAAATGCTATCGCGCGTGGCCGAAACTTCCTCGATCGATTGACGCGCATTTGGCGTGAAGATCACTTCGATCGTCGGCGTAGCGCTCGTTGCCGTTGCCAACGGGATCGCGAGCAAGGAGCCGCTCGGATATGTCTGCCCGCCAATCGTCCATTCCTGTTCGATCGTCACGATCAGCCGGTCATGGAAGAAATCGCGGATCGAGGACTTACGCGGCAACGTCAACCGTTGTGGGCCTTGCGCCGTGATCAGCGAGAACACCGTCTCGAAGAACGTCTCGCCTTCGACCGCAATGGCGATGTGATCGTTGCTCTCGTCCTCAAACGTCGCCACCGAGATCGAAACGTCAGTGCGCTCACCGCGCATGATTTCCGTCGCGCTCGAAAGCGGCGTGCCACGGCGCCACGCCTTCAGAATGTACGGATAGCCCGACTCCGTCAGCGAGCCTTCGCCCCAATTCGTCGCCACCAGCAACGTGTCGCGATCAAGCCAGCCGGTGTTCGACTTCGCTTCCGGTACAACAAAGCCGGCGTCCACGAAGCGCCGGGTCCGCAAATCGAACTCGCGCTCAGTCGAAGCGTCCAATCCGCCATTGGAAAGCGAGATCAGGCAGCGCACGCCTTCTGGATCGCAATTGGCGCCCTGATAAACCCAGTTCGCATTCTCCGCCGTCGCCAGCGCGTCAATGTCGAGCACCGTCTCCCAACGCGGATTGTTCGCCGCATAACCATCAAGGCGCGCGCGGCGCCAAATCCCGCGCACGTGATCCGGGTCCTGCCAGAAATTATAGAGATAGCCGCCGCGCACTTGGCCGAGCGCCAAACGATCGCGGCTCTCAGCCACTTCCATCGCAGCCGCGAGCCGCGCCGCGTAACGCGGATCATTCTCCAACACAGGCAGCGAGCGATCATTCTGCTGATGCACCCACGCCAAAGCGCGCTCGCCCTCAACATCCTCGAGCCAGAGATTGGGATCAGCGGCTGCTTGCTGTTCTTGCGGTGGGATCGGCATTGGCTCAGGGCCGGATGCGCACGAGCCCAAAATCAACGAAACAGCCAAAGCCTGTGCGATCGAAGCGATCTTCATTCCGCCACCCTCATGATTTGAAGGTTGCAGACTAGTCATCGAACTTCGCCGCACAAGTCCGGCGTCTCGGCTGTTCGTCGCATTCGCGGTGCGCTAGCCTGTGGTCTCAGGAACATCATGCTGCAGCGCCGCACATTTCTCATTGCTGGCCTAGCCGTGGCCACGCCCGCGTACGCGACAACGGTTCCGTTGCCGCCATCGCTCGATGATCTCTCAAGCTTGCCGCTGCAAACCTTCACCGGCGAAGCAACGACGCTTGGGCGCAACCTGCGCCCAGGTCCTTCCGTGATCAGCTTCTGGGCGTCGTGGTGTGCGCCGTGCGTCGAAGAGGCGATGCATCTTTCCACCATCCGTCACCGCTACGATGAAGCGCGCCTCAACATCATCGGCCTCAACGTCGAACTCGTCGCCAACGACGAAGGCGTGCGCCGCTTCCTCGATCAAACGCGTCCCACCTACACGCAACTCCGCGCCGATGTTGCGACTTACCAAGCCTTCGGCGGCGAGGCCCAACTCAATCTGCCGCGTCTCTTTATCTTCGATGCCACCGGCCGCCCCACCGCCGCGTTCGGCGCCTTCGACGCGCCAAGCGTCAATCGCGCGATATCGAACGTCGTTTCCTAACGGCGCCGTCGACTGCTAGCGCACAAGCCGCTAGGCAAGGCGCAACGGAGCACCCATGCGCGAACTTCACATCAGCAAAGCCAACATCCGCGACACGCAGTTCGCGCTCGTGAAGCAAGCGCCAGTCGGCGAGGGGCAGGCGCGTCTCAAACTCGATCTCTTCGCGCTCACCTCTAACAACGTCACCTACGCCGCCATGGGCACAGGCATGCTCGGCTATTGGGATTTTTTCCCGGCCTCCGAAGGCTTCGGCAAAGTCCCGGTTTGGGGCTTCGGCACCGTGACTGAATCCAACGCGCCCGATATCGCCGTAGGCTCGCGCTTCTACGGCTATTACCCGCTCGCTGAATCGCTCGACGTCATCCCGAAGAAAACCGCGACCGGCTTCGTCGACACCGCGCCACACCGCGCACCGAAAGCCGCGCTCTATAACGTTTACACCGACATCAGCCTCGATCCGGCCTACAACGCGAACTACGAACCCGAGCAAACGCTCTTCCGTCCGCTCTACGGCACCGGCTGGTGGGCGGCGGACTTCATCAAACAAGCCGACGCGAAAACCGTCGTCCTCTCCAGCGCCTCATCGAAAACTGCGCTCGCCACTGCGCATCAGCTCCGCAATCTCGGCGGCACCGAAGTCATCGGGCTCACATCGCCCGGCAACGAAGCCTACGTGCGCGAGAGCGGCCTCTATCATCGCGTCGTGCTCTATGACGACGCCGCGTCACTCAAAGTGCAAGCGCCTGCGACCTACGTCGATTTTCTCGGCCGCGCCGAACTCAACGCCACAGTGCATCGCACGCTCGGCAATTCACTGAAGCGCAGCATCATCATCGGCGTCACCGATTGGGCCGCACCGCGCGGTGGCGAAGAACTCCCAGGTCCCAAGCCAGAATTCTTCTTCGTCCCGACCTACGCCGCTGAACGCCTCAAAGCCGAGCCGCAACTCATGTCCGCCGTGGGCCGCGATCTGCGCGCCTTCTACCCAGCCTCGCACGCCTTCGTGGACGTCAAGCGCATCACCGGCGCCGATGCAATCCAAGCCGCGTGGACCGAACTCGCCGCCGGCGACGTGCCGCCGCGCGATGGCTTAGTTCTGTCGTTCTGAGGAGGGGGGGGCGGGGGGGGGGGGGGGGGGGGGGGGGAGGGGGGGGGGGGGGGGGGGGGGGGGGGCGGGGGGGGGGGGGGGGGGGGGGGGGGGGGGGGGGGGGGGGGGGGGGGGGGGGGGGGGGGGGGGGGGGGGGGGGGGGGGGCGGGGGGCGGGGGGGGGGGGGGGGGGGGGGGGGGGGGGGGGGGGGGGGGGGGGGGGGGGGGGGGGGGGGGGGGGGGGGGGGGGGGGGGGGGGGGGGGCCCCCGAAGGCGTCCTCATCGGGTTGGCGGAAGAGCTGCGTTAGCCTTTAGACCACACCCGCCCGCTCTGCGCCCACCTGACGCACGAAAAGGGGCGGTAAAACCATGTTCCGGCCATGGTCTAGGCGTCGCTTTCCCTGCCGAACGGGGCTAGCCTGAAGTCACATAAACGGCCGAGGAAACATGGCGCCCAACACTCCCTTGCTGGACACGATCAAGCTTCCGGCCGACCTCCGGGAATTGGACGGCAGCCAGCTTCGCCAAGTCTGCGACGAACTGCGCGCCGAAATGATCAGCGCCGTGTCGCAAACCGGCGGCCACCTCGGCGCCGGTCTGGGCGTCGTCGAACTCACGGTTGCGCTTCACTACGTCTTCAACACGCCGACGGACAAAGTCATCTGGGACGTCGGCCACCAAGCTTACCCGCACAAAATCCTGACCGGCCGTCGCGACCGTATTCGCACCCTCCGCCAAGGCGGTGGCCTCTCCGGTTTCACCAAGCGCGCCGAGAGCGAATACGACCCGTTCGGCGCCGCCCACGCGTCGACCTCGATCAGCGCCGGCCTGGGCTTTGCTGTCGCGCGCGATAAGCGCGGCGAAGACTCAAGCGTCATCGCTGTGATCGGCGACGGCTCGATGTCGGCAGGCATGGCGTACGAAGCCATGAACAACGCCGCCGAGACCACCAAGCGGCTTATCGTGATCCTCAACGACAATGATATGTCGATCGCGCCGCCCGTCGGCGGCATGTCGACCTATCTCGCGCGCCTCGCCGCGACCAAAACCTATCGCCGCATCCGCAAGATGGGCAAAGGTGTAGCCTCGGCGCTGGGCGAGACCGTGCATGATGTCGGCAAGAAGGTCGAAGAATACGCACGCACGCTCGTCACCGGCGGCACCTTCTTCGAAGAACTCGGCTTTCATTATCTCGGGCCGTTCGACGGCCACGACATCGACGTGCTTCGCCGCGTTCTCGCCAACGCCAAGGAGATCGATGATCGCCCGGTGCTGATCCACGTCGTCACCAAGAAGGGCAAAGGCTACGCGCCGGCCGAAAACGCCGCCGACAAATATCACGGCGTCAACAAGTTCAACGTCGTCACCGGCGAACAAACCAAAGGCGCAAGCGCGCCGAGCTACACCAAAGTCTTCGCGCAAGCGCTCGTGCGCCAAGCCGAGAAAGACGAGAAGATCGTCGCCATCACTGCCGCGATGCCGTCCGGCACCGGCCTTGATCTTTTCGGCTCGAAATTCCCGGACCGCACCTACGATGTCGGTATCGCCGAACAACACGCGGTCACGTTCTCCGCTGGCCTCGCCGCAGACGGCATGAAGCCCTTCTGCACGATCTACTCAACGTTCCTGCAGCGCGGTTACGACCAAGTCGTCCACGACGTCGCCATTCAAAAGCTCCCCGTGCGTTTCGCCATGGACCGCGCCGGTCTCGTCGGCGCCGACGGCCCCACGCACGCCGGCACATTCGATGTCGGCTACATGGGTGCGCTGCCCGGCATGATCGTCATGGCCGCCGCTGACGGCAACGACCTCTCGCGCATGGTCGCCACTGCCGCCGCGATCGACGATCGCCCCAGCTGCTTCCGCTATCCGCGCGGCGATGCTGACGGGGTGCTTGGCGCCGACGCAGACATCCCGCTCGAAATCGGCAAAGGCCGCATCCTGCGCGAAGGCACGTCGGTTGCGCTGCTCAACTTCGGCGCTCGTATGGGCGAGGCCAACAAAGCCGCCGACAAGCTCGCCGCTATGGGGCTCTCCACTACGCTTGCCGACGCGCGTTTCGCCAAGCCGCTCGACGAAGACCTCATTCGTCGCCTCGCGCGCGAGCACGAAGTGCTGCTGACCATCGAAGAGGGTGCGGAGGGCGGCTTCGGCGCCTTCGTCCTGCACTTCATGTCGCGCGACGGCATCCTGGATCGCGGCGTCAAAGTCCGCACGCTGACCTTGCCGGACGTCTTCCAAGATCAAGACAAGCCCGAACTCATGTACGCCGCGGCCGGCCTTGATGCGGACGCCATCGCCAACGCCGCGCTCCTAGCGCTCGGCCGAGGCGTGAACGAGCAGCGGGCCTAGACTCACTTCACCGCTCTCCCTCGCGGGTGAGAAGGGCAAACGAAATGTCTCGCTCTAACGGGTGGGCACGGAACTAGCGCGCTCGCGCGCCGTTGGCTCGCATACCGCCTCGGAGAGCCAGATGAAAAACCCAACACGCGCCGCTTTGCTGATTTTGCTCGGCCTTAGCGCCCCGATCATGAGCAGCTGCGCGCTCGCTGCCGGCGCCGCCGTTGGCGCGGCCGCCGTCGACTACTTCTTTGACGACAACAACGAGTGCAACGGCCCGAACGATGAAGGCCTGCTCGATAGCGACTGCAGCGACAACTGATCTTCAGGGGCCAGGCGATGGGGCGCCACGCTTGCGCGTGAATTTCCCTATTGCCTACCGCGCACGGCCATTGCCTAATCCGTCCGCGTAACGACGGAGAGGATTCTCATGGCCAAAGGTCAGATGAAGTCGAACAAAGAGAAGCGCAAACCGAAGAAGGAAAAGGACGACAAGAAAGCCGCGAAGAAATAGCGCGGGGACTTTTCGTCCAGCCAGTTACGCCGCCGTCCGCCAAGCGAGACGGCGGCGTTTTCGTTTCAGCCGTCGGCGTTCGCGGCAATCCACCAACGCGCCAGCACCAACACAACGCTCACGCCAATCAGCGGGCCGAAAAACTGCAGCGTGTGACGGGTCAGCCGTTCCGGCAGGAACGTGTCGTGTCCTGCAACAGCGCCGTGTCTTGTGGCCATTGCCGACATCGGACACTTCATGCCGTTGCCCACGAACACCGCGACTTCGATCGCGACAAGTTGGCCGGGTATCCAAAACCACGCGGCCGATGCGCCCGTAACGCCCGCATAGAAGATCGCGAACACCGACACCGCCATCACGACATAGACAATCGTGTGCACGCTTCGAATGAGCGCCAGCACGCGTGAGGATCTAAGCATGCCAGTCCGTCAAATGACCCTGCCAATACACGATTTCTTTGCCGTCGATCTCCCATGCAACTTCGCCGGCGAACGGGATGGTGCGCCGCCCGCACCGGCGATAGTCGGAGTAGCGCCAAGTCCAGCGCGTCGGCAAAAATGGCGCGGCCAGCGAACGCGGCCTGTCGAGCGCATAGCCGCCCGCGATCGTGCCGTCGCCGTTGAGCGTAAAGAACACTTCCGCCGCCGCCGCGCCGATGCCGGCGCTCACGCCAAGCGTTGCCGCGTCGATCTCACGCCACCGCAGCGCCGTGTTGAGCAGAACAGCGTCGGGCGCCCAAGCAAGCTCGGCGAGGTACCGCATCAGTTCGCCGCGCGTCAGCGCCGCTGACGGCGTAGTGCGCACGAGCGGCATAACGCCCAGCGCTTTGACCGAAAGCCTTCCGCGCCCCTCGATCAGCGCGTCCTGCACGGAGATCATGCCGAACGGGCCCATGCGCGCGCGCCAATCGAACCCGCATGCGCGTGTCTCGATCGTCTGGCGCGCCGTGAACCGCGTCCAGTTTTTCGCATCAATGCTGAGCTTCATGCGCCCAGCTTGCGTAAGCGAGGCGCCTTCGGAACTCGATTCAGCGCCCAGAACGCGCGCGAGCGTCTTCACGGCCTCCGGCAAACGCGCCTTGTCATCGGTCGCAGCGGGCGCGAGTGAATCTGTCATGTACGGAAATCTTTCAGTCAGCCGAACTCTGCGGCTGAAACGCAACGTCCTCCGGCTCGAAGTGCAGCCGGTACGAGCCATTCCACGATCCCACGATGCTCCCGCACGCGCAGCGCACATGGCCGCTCTCTGGCGCAAGCGTGCTGATGGCGCTGCGCATGTAGCGTAGTCCGCACGTGCAATCGATGATTCTAGCTGCGGGGTTTTCTGACATCGCGCGGTCCAGCCACAGGCGGGAGCGCATGTCTCTCAGTCACCGGCGCCCGAAGCTTCGTTGCCAGTGATACGCTAAGACTAGGGCATTCCGGCCCGGCGTCGATAGCGCCTCACGTTCACGTGCCGGGAACTTTGTAATTCTCTCCAGGTTCCCCATATGCTGGGGTTGTAGGAGCCCGGCGGGCGTAGCCGCGCAGGGGCCACATGGAAGAGCACTTTCAGCGCGACATTGACCGGATAGGCGCGAACCCAGCCGTCGCACGCATCCTCGACGTTGTTTGCACCATGACAGGCATGCGCTTTGCCGCCGTCGCCCGCGTCACCGACGAGCGCTGGATCGCTTGCAGCGTGAAGGACGATATCGCCTTCGGCCTAAAGCCTGGCAGCGAACTCGAGATCGCCACCACGATCTGCAACGAAATCCGCGATCACCGCCAAACCATCCTCATCGACAACGTCGCCGCCAACCCCGATTGGTGCGATCACCACACGCCCAAGCTTTACGGCCTGCAATCTTACGTCTCCGCGCCCATCATCCGCGCTGACGGCGCTTTCTTCGGCACGCTCTGCGCCATCGATCCTGAGCCGCACATCGTCGACACCCCGCAGGTGCGGGCCACGTTCGAGCTTTTTGCCCAGCTCATCGCAGCGCAACTCGATGCCGTCGAAGATCTAAAAACCGCGCGCGGTGAACTTCTCCAAGCCAACGAAGCAGCGCTGCTGCGCGATCAATTCATCGCCGTGCTCGGCCACGATTTGCGTAATCCCCTCAGCGCCGTCGACGCTGGCGCGCGCATGCTGGAGCGCGGCGCGCTCACCGATAGCCAGCGCGGCGTCGTCCAGCTCATCCGCGCCAGCACGCTTCGGATGACAGGCCTCGTCAACAACGTCCTCGATTTCGCACGCGGACGCCTCGGCGCCGGCATCGTGCTCGATAAACAGCTCACCAATCTCGGCCCCGCCATCGCGCAGGTCGTCGGCGAGTTGCAAGCCGTGTGGCCCGATCAGATCATCAAAGCCGACATCATCGACACCGCGCCGATCCACAGCGACGTCAACCGCATCTCCCAGCTTGCGTCCAATCTCTTGGCCAACGCCATCACCCACGGCACGCCAGGCACGCCCATCGAGATTACGCTGCACACATCGGCGAAAGGCGCCGAACTCGTGGTCGTGAACACGGCCGCGCCGATCCCACCCGAAGCCGAAGCGCAACTCTTCAAGCCCTTCGTCCGCGGTGACGGCTCGCAATCCGGCTTGGGGCTAGGGCTCTACATCGCCCACGAAATCGCGCGTGCGCATGGCGGCACGCTGAGCGTTGCGAGCGGCGACGGGCAGGTGCGATTTACGCTGATATTGCCGGCGGTGGGGTAACGCGAGCGGATCTCGACCTGGTCTTCCACCACGACGGCAACCCGCATACCGCGTCGACGCCCACGCCTCGCTCATAGCGGAAAAGAAGTTCGCGCAATCCGCGCAATTCAACGTGGCCGTCCCTACATGCAGAGTATCGTCGGCTTCCTTGTGAGGCGCTCCGGCGGCTGGGAGACGCTTCACGCTCCCGCGTCGGGAGATCGCCATGAAGAACTCGGCTCGAAGCTTCCCTTGGATAATCCTTCCGATTGTCGCGACAGCTTGGTTCGCGCTTTGGGCGGTGTATTCGGTGCTCGCATGAGCGCAGACCGCGCGCGGGAGCTGCTCATCACGCTGATGTGGATCGGCTTCGGCGCCCTCGCGCTGGTGGTCGTCGCGAACGCCTAATGCAGGAGATCTCTGTCTTCGACTGCCCCGGTTGCAGGCAACGCTACATCATGCGTGTGATTGAGCACGACCAGTTCGTAACCGGTGAAAGCATGTGCGCGTGCGGAGCAAAGCTCGGCAGTTGGCACGGCCTCACAAGCCTAGAGTTCTCACCGCTGGATCTTGCGCATCGAACGAGAGGGGTCTGAAAGCGCCGTGCGTGAGGTGAGCCCCCAACCCCGCCCCGCAAGGGGGTGGGGAGTCGCTAGACAAAAACGACCCGAGCAAGGCTCGGGCCGTCCGAAGCGCGTTGCGCGAAGCCAGTATCAGCTATGCGGCGGCATCGGATGAATGCTCTCGATCGGCCGCGCGTGCTCTACCTCTTCGAGCTTGCCTTCAATCCGCATCTCAGCGTTCACGATGCGATCCAGCGCCAGGCCCAAGAAAGCGCGCACCTCGGCGCTCAACTCATCATTGCGGATCGCCTTGCGGATCTCGTCGCAAAGATAGCGCTCGCCGCGCAGCACTTCGCCAAGGGGCGCGCTCGTCCTGATCGAACAGCGAGCGGACATTCAAAAAGGCTTTGTGCGCTGCGCCGAGGAACGTGCCGTTGTTCCGTTCGCCGGCGCCGTGGAGGCTGATGATGAGGCTGCGAATATCCGTCAGCAGTTTTTCGCGCTCGGCCATGGTGCGATCGATTCGCTCGACCACATCCGGATCGTCAGCGATCCGCGCCGCGCGTGCGTAGAGCCGTCGCGCATCGACAAGAATGTTCGCCAGACGGTTGAGGCATGCGATGTCGTGATGAAAAGCCATGTGAATCCAACACGACCAAGGGAGCAGTGTTCCAAACAAAACGGCCCGAGCGAGGCTCGGGCCGGTAAAAGGTGCTACGGGGATGATTTAGTTGTTGCGGTTGTTGTCCGGATCGACGTTGTCAGACGCTTCGTCCAAGCCTTGCGAGGCGTCGTTGCGGATCTCGGTCGAGGTATCGTCGACCAGATCGCCGGCGCGGTCTGCGCCTTCGTTCAGCGCATCGCTTGTGCCTTCAGCAACCTCCACCGCGGTGCGGTCGATTTGCGCGCCAACGCGCTCAGCCGACATGTCGTTATCGACCCAGGCATAGACCAGCAGCGCAACACCAGCGACGAGCGCGAGCACGCCGATCGTACGTCCGCTGCCGCCACCAGTTATCGCATGTCCGGACGCGTGGCCGCGTCCCAGTGAACCAAACACCAACGACACGACGAAGAGGCCGAGGAACACCCAGAAAAGAATGATGGCGATGCCGGTAAACGCAGAGGCGATACCGCCAAATCCAAAAACAGCCGCGACGAGCGCGGCGAGGAAAAAGCCGATTGCCCAGCCAAGCATGGAAAATCTCCGTTCACCAAATGTGATGTCGCTGAAACGTCAGCTACGGAGCGAAGTTCCCATGCGATGCAACAGAAAGGCGAAAGCGCCTTAAATCGGCATCCGCAGAATTTCTTGATACGCGCTGATCACTTGGTCGCGCACG
This sequence comes from Caulobacteraceae bacterium, assembly GCA_016703335.1. Lineage (GTDB taxonomy): Bacteria > Pseudomonadota > Alphaproteobacteria > Caulobacterales > Aquidulcibacteraceae > Vitreimonas. The sequence goes on from JADJCG010000006.1 coordinate 121,108, forward strand.
GCGATCACAGTCTGCAATTGCGTTTCCGCCGCGGCGATCGCGGTGACGACATTGACGATGTCGCCTTGGCCCGCTGCAACCGCGAGCCCTTGTTGTTCAGCAGCGCCAGCGCCGGCGCCCGCCTGGCGGATCGCTTCTTGCACAAGGTTGCCAAAGTCGACGCCTTCGCTAGCGCCTGCCGCGCCGCCGCCTTGCATGGCTTGCGCGGCTTGTTGATAGGCGCGTGCGGCCGAGACTGGATCAATCGCCATTTATTACTTCCTCAAGAGGTCGAGCGCGCGCGAGGTCATCGTTCGCGCCGCTTCGATCATGTTCAAATTGGCTTCGTAAGCGCGCGTCGCCTCGCGCATGTCCATCATCTCAACCAGCGTGTCGACGTTCGGCAGCCGCACATAGCCACGATCATCCGCCGCCGGATGCGATGGATTATATTCTTCGCGGAAGTCGGTCATGTCGTTCACCGCGCCTTCGACGCGAACGCCGCGCGCACCTGATGCAAGCGTGGTGCTTTCCAGAAGCGGGATGCGGCGGCGGAACGGATCTTCGTTCGGATTGACGCCGGTGGAGTTGGCGTTGGCGACGTTTTCCGCAGCGATCCGCATACGCGTTTGTTGTGCGCGCATGCCGGAGGCGGCGGCGGAGATGGCGGCGTTGATATCAGTCATCGATTATCTCCCAGGCGCGCGCGCGGCCATGCGAATGAGCTCAAGGCCTTTTTGGTAGAGCGCGATGCCCGTCTCAAATTCCATGCGTGTCTGCGCGGCAGCCGACATTTGCTCTTCGAGCACGACCGCATTGCCGTCGATCGTCGTCTCGCTGTCGTCCCGCGTGACGATGCTGACGCCGCCAGCGCCGCCGCCGCCAGGCGACATGTGCCCAGCTTTCGTCCGCGCCATCTGCAGACCACCGCCGCCGGCCGCCGAAGCGACCATGCGTTCGAAGCCCGACGTATCCACGTCGCGCGGGCGGTAGCCGGGCGTGGAAGCGTTGGCGATGTTTTCGGATATGAGGCGCTGACGCTCGCTCAATTGATCGAGGCGGCTGCGCAGCAATCCGAAGAAGGGGGTATTGCCTAGGTCCATTCGAGTCCGACTCAGGGCTGCAAACTTTGCCTAGTGCATCCCAACGTGGTTAAGCGGGACTTAATTTCGCGCGCGAAAATTAAGACCTCGTTTACCAAACCGGCCCAGCCACTGTTGCTCAAACTCCAGAACGGAGACGGTGGTGGAATTCCTGGACTATGCGCGGACCCTGTTCGCGCTGCTCGCAACATTGGCTCTGATCGTCGGCGCAGCCTACCTCGCGCGCCGCTTAGGCATGCTCCAACCGGGCGGTCCGGGCGTGAAGCGCATGCGCATCACCGAAACCCTGCTGATCGATACCCGCCGCCGCATGGTGATTGTGCGCGTCGATGACCGCGAGCACGTGGTGCTGCTGGGACCCGGCGGCGACGTGCTGGTGCGCGACATGCCCGCAAAAGAGATGCCCGCGCCGGCGCCGGCCGCGGTGGAGACCACGACGTGAGCGACACTCCAAAACGCGCCAAGAAGAAATTCAGCTGGGAGTCCGGCTGGGGCAAAACCGCGATCATCTTCGCAGCCTCCCTGACCATGTCGCTAATGATCGGCGTCGGCGCAGCCTACGCGGCGGCGACGAACCCGACGCTTTCCGTGAACCTCGGCACCGGCGATGGCCTGACCGCCCGCGTGATGCAGCTCGCGGCATTAATCACGGTGCTCTCGCTCGCACCCTCGATCATCATCATGACAACGAGCTTTGTTCGCATCGTCGTGGTGCTTTCGCTTTTGCGGACGGCGATCGGCCTCCAGCAAGCGCCGCCGAACGTGGTGATCATTTCGCTGTCGCTCTTTCTGACGGCATTCGTGATGCAGCCGGTCTGGAATGACGCCTATCAGGCCGGAATTGGGCCGGTTATGAACGAGGAGATGCCGCTGGATGAGGCGTTTCCACGCATCGTCGCGCCGCTGAAAACGTTCATGGCAGGGCAGACGCGGCCCGACGATCTGGCGCTGTTCATTGACATGGCGCGTCTGGAAACGCCGCCGACCAGCGCTGAAGACACGCCGCTGCGGATCATGGCGCCGGCCTTTATGATTTCGGAGCTGAGGCGATCGTTCGAGATCGGTTTTATGCTGTTCATCCCGTTCGTGATCATCGATCTCGTGGTCGCGTCACTGCTCATGGCCATGGGCATGATGATGATGCCGCCGGTGACGGTGAGCTTGCCGTTTAAGCTGATCTTCTTCGTGCTGGTCGATGGCTGGCGATTGGTGGCGGGCAGCCTGATAGAAAGCTTCAACGCCGGCGCACCGCCCGGCGGTTAGTTCGAGTAATTCGAACTCGAGCGCCTTAGCGCTCGATGCCGAGATCGGCGATCAGAAGGTCTTTGAAGTTGTCGGTCTTGCGACCGAACAGGCCTCTGAAAAAGTTAGAAATCGCATTCAGCATTTGCAGCCCCCTGCAGCACGTTTCCTCGCGTGTTCTACGTTCGGAACGATCATGTCGTTCCATGCACGCCTGACACCAGGATGAGGTGGAATCGGCATTTTGGATGCTCTCCGCTTAAACTCAGTTACGGTGTGGCCGCGCAAGCACACTTACATGTGCGGAAATTCACACACCGGCGGTTTGCGCAGACGTAACGAACTCTGAAACCTCGCATTAACCACGTCAGGCCGACCTCTCGCGGTGGGGCGGCAGAATTTGCCGACCTCTCGGAGGCCACGATGTCTGGCGCGGAAGTTCTCGACCTCGGTCGCGACGCAATCTGGATCACTGTGCTCGTCGCCGCAGGCCCCATGATCGTGGGGCTGGTGGTGGGCCTCGTTGTCTCGCTTCTGCAGACGCTGACTCAGATCCAAGAGCAGACCTTGGTGTTCGTGCCGAAGATCCTGGCGATCTTCTTCGCCATCTTGCTCTTCCTGCCGATCATGGGCGGCCTGCTTGGCGGCTTCACCAATCAGATCTTTGAACGCATCGCGGCGTTCTGATGAACCTCACGCTCTTTGGCGTCGAGATTTGGTCCACAGCTCTGCTGTTCGGGCGCATCGGTGGCATGATCATGCTGCTGCCGGGCTTCGGCGAACCGGCAGTGCCGGGCCGCATTCGTTTGTCGTTCGCATTGGCGCTGGCGATCGCGCTTGGCCCCGCGCTTTCGAGCAACGTGCCGCCGCCTGCCGACTCCGCGATGGGGATGGCGTTTCAGATTGGCGCTGAAGTTTTGATCGGCGTGCTGCTTGGCGGCGCGGCGCGGATGCTGGTCTCGGCGTTGGCGACGGCAGGGCAGATCGTCGGCATGGAGATGGGCATCTCGTTTGCGCAAACCGCGGACCCGACGGCGACTGGCTCTGGTCAATTGGTGGCGGTGTTTCTCGGCGTGATGGGCGTTGCGCTCATTTTCGCGACCGGCCTGCATCATATGTTTCTGCAAGGCATCGCCGGTTCGTATCAGGTGATCTCGATTGGCGGGCAGCCGCCCGTTGGCGATGCGGCGCAATTGGCGCTTGAAGCGACGGCGACATCCTTCCGCATTGGCTTTCAGATCGCGGTTCCGTTGCTTGTCGCGGGCATGCTGTTTCGCGTCGGCATGGGCGTGCTCTCGCGTTTGATCCCGCAAATTCAGGTGTTTTTCGTCGCTCTGCCGCTGCAGATCATGGGCGGGCTTGTCGTGCTCGCGCTTGGTTTTTCAACCGGCATGCTGATCTGGCTCGACAGCCTCGAGCGTTACGCAACGTGGCTAGGGTAACGCGACATGGCGGCTGATGACGACGATAAGACAGAAGAGCCAACACCGCGAAAACTCGAGCAGGCGCGCGAGAAGGGCGACATCATCTACACCCCCGAAGTTGGCTCAGCGCTTTCGCTGATCGCACTGACGGCGGTTGTGTCGTTCATGGCGGGGCCGATCGCTTCGCAGATGGCGCACGCGTTCATCGGCTTCCTCGCAACGCCTGAGCAATTCTCGACGCAACCAGGCGCGCTTGAAGCGATCCTCGGTCAGATCGGTCTGAAGCTGCTCGCGATTTTCGGCATGATGTGCCTGACGCTGGCGGGCGCCGGCGTAGCGGCGCGCTACATTCAGGATAAGCCGACCCTCACCAGCGATAAGCTGCAGCCGAAGATCGAGAAGCTCAATCCGATGGAGGGCTTCAAGCGTGTGTTCGGCCAAGCGGCGTTCGCGTCGTTCCTGAAGTCGCTGGCGAAGCTCGGCGTCGTTGGCGGCGTGATGCTGTGGGCGCTGTGGCCGAAAGACTCGACGCTCGAGAACATGTCGATGCTCGATGTGGCGGCGCTGCTGCCTTACGTGCAGGACCGCGTCGTTGCCATGTTGATGGCGCTTGCAGGCGCTTCGGCGCTGATAGCCGTGATCGACTACGTGTTTACGCGTCAATCGTTCATGAAGCGCCAGCGCATGAGCCGGCGTGAAATCAAGGAGGAGCACCGTCAGCAAGACGGTGATCCGATGGTCAAAGCGAAGCTGCGCCAGATCCGCATTCAGCGCTCGCGCCAGCGCATGATGCAGAACGTGCCGCAGGCGAGCGTGATCATTACGAACCCGACTCACTACGCGATCGCGCTCAAATACGATCCGATCACGACGCCGGCGCCGATCTGCTTGGCGATGGGTGTCGATGCGGTTGCGTTCCGAATTCGGGAGATGGCCGAAGAGCATGACATTCCGATTGTGGAGAACCCACCGTTGGCGCGCGCGCTCTTCGCCACCGCCGAACTCGATCAGCCGATTCCGAAGGAACATTACGAGGCCGTGGCGAAGGTAATTGGCTTCGTTATGCGCTTGTCCCGCCGTCGCGGCCGCCGCCGCTCAGCTTTGTGATTGGAGACGCCCAATGGCGGATGGTTTTCGCGCAGTAAGCGGCGGTACTCGCAGGCCCGAATCGGGGTCAATTGGCCGTGACATGTCAGACCACGCAGAAATTCCGGCGCCGCGTAGCGGCGGGCGGCTCGATCCGCTTCAAATCCTCTTCTGGTTTTCCGTGGCCGTGGGCCTTGGGGCGGCCGGTGTTGCTCTGACGGCCGGGCAGGCCGTCGGACAAGCGGGCGCTGTGTTGCTGATCTTGCTCGCGGCTGCGGGCCTTGTTTTGTTTTTCTGGATGTCGCGCGGTGCGGGCCGCAGCGTTGGTGCGTTTCCGGAGCGCGGTGCGATCGCGGCGAACTCGCTGCTGGGTGGACGGAATGATTTTGCGTTCGTCGAAGCGCTCGACGAGGCGGCGCTCATCACCGACGCGCACTTGTCGCCGCTGACGGCGAACAACGGCTATCTGCATATCGCGGAAGCGGCCGGCATCTTGGGCGAGAGCGATCGTCCGCCGATGATGAGCCGCTTGTTCGGCGCGGACCCGATGCTCTCGGCGCCGATGTTCCGTTTGTCGAAGGCGGCGCAGCTTGGGCAAACGCGGCGCGAGGAATTGCCAGGCACGTCGTCGATCACCGGCAGACATGCGCGCTACGAAGCGTGCGTTGGGCCGATCCCAGGCGGCCACGTGTTGTGGCGTTTGCGCGAACTTGGCGCGAGCGAGCAGGGCACGAGCCCGGATGAAGGCCGTCAGCTCTTTCTGGATGACTCGCCCGTCGGTTTCTTCGCCGCGCGTTCGGATGGTCAGATTATCTACATGAACCGCTCGTTGCGTGCGGTGCTTGGCCTTGGCGATGATCCGCAGCTGCTGCGCGTCAAAGACATGATCAAGGAAGACGCGAGCCGCTTGATCCGCCGTGATCGCCGTGGCTTCGGCCCATCGCGCGCGAAGGTGACGTTGAAGGGTATCGACGGACAAGAAACGCAGGCCAGCGTGCTGAGCTTCACGCCGGTGGACGACATCGACGGCGCGGTGCGCGGGTTGGTGTTCTTCTCCGATGCGGAATCGCCTGAAGGCACAGTGGCGGCGCGCTCGGTCGATACAGCGAGCGCCGATGGTGTGTTTGCGCAAGCGCCTTTTGGCGTTGCGGTACTCGATGGCATCGATCCGGGTTCAGCGGCGCTGCTGGATTCCAACGGCGCGCTGATGGAAATGACGCAAGGGCGCGCGACGCCGAGCGCCGCGTTTGCTGATCTGTTCGACGCGTCCGAAGGCCCGGCACAGCTGGCGCACCGTTTGCGCCAAGCGATGAACGATCCGATCGAGATCACGCTGGCGACGACGCCGCCGCTTGCCGTGCACCTCAATCTCGCGCGCGGCGCGGATGGCCGGGCACTGGCGTACATCTCGAACGTCAGCCAGCAGCGCGAACTCGAAACGCGCCTCGCCCAATCTGAGAAGATGCGCGAGATCGGTGAGCTTGCCGCCGGTGTGGCGCATGACTTCAACAATCTGCTCACGGTCGTGATGCAGACGTGCTCGTACTTGCTGCGCCGTCACCCGGTGGGCGATGCCGATTACCCGATGCTGAAAGAGATCGCCGATCACGCGACGACGGCGAAGGAATTGTCGGAAATGCTGCGCGCCTATGCGCGCCAGCAGAACTTTGCGCGCGAAGTGTTCGATGTCGGCGACTTCCTCGGCTCCAAGCAAGAGCTTATCCGTCGCGTTATGGGCGCTTCGATCCAGACAGAAATCCGTCACGGCCGCGATCTGCCGTATGTGAAGGTGGATAAGACGCAGCTTGAGCGCGTCGTCGTGAACCTCGCCACCAATGCGCGTGATGCGATGACGCCAAAAGGCTCGCCGATTGCGCGCGATGGCAAGCTCATGGTGCGCACGTCGGTGATCGAAGCGGCGCAGGCGCGCGCGATGGGTCACACCCCGATGGAAGACGGCAAGTACGTCATGATCGAGGTTGAAGACACCGGCGGCGGTATCAAGCCGGAGCACGCTGCGAAGATATTCCGTCCGTATCACTCGACCAAGGAAGCCGGCAAAGGCACCGGCCTCGGGCTCGCGACCAGCTACGGCATCATCAAGCAATCAGGCGGCTACATTTTCTTCACGTCGAAAGTCGGCGTCGGCACCACGTTCCGCATCTTCCTACCGGAATACACGCCGACGGCGGAGGAACTGGAAGAGATCGCGGCGAAGGAACGCGCGCTGATCGCGCCGCCGTCCAAGGATGTTTCGGGCCGCGGCAAGATTCTGTTCGTGGAAGATCTCGTGCCGGTGCGCCGCGCGACGGTCCGCAATCTGAAAGAGTGCGGTTATGAGGTCGAGGAAGCGGGCGACGGGCAAGAGGCGCTCGATATTTTGACCGCCAAGCCCGGCTCGTTCGACATCATCATCTCCGACGTCTCAATGCCGATCATGACTGGCCCCGAGATGTTGCAGGAAGCCGACGCAGCGATGATCGGCAACGCCAAGGTGCTCTTCCTCTCCGGCTATGCGCCTGAGAGCTTCAGCGATTTGCTGGAGAACTATCCGGTGCACTATTTGAGCAAGCCGGTGACGATGGAGCAGCTGGTCGGGCGCGTGAAGGAACTGCTGGCGGCGGCTTAGGACCGGCGATCGCTGGAATCTCAATCCAACAAAAAGGGATCGCACTCATCGAGCGCGATCCCTTTTATTTTTCTGTCACGAGCAGCCTTCGACGTTCTGAATGCTCGCGCCACCTGCATGCACGGCTGTGACGACGCCTTGTGCGTCGGTTTCGTAGCGGATGCCGCGGGCGTTGGTGTCTTGGACGTAAGCGCCGGGCGTTGCGGGCGCGCCAGTGGTCCAGATGGTGACGTACTCGGCGCCGGCGACGTATTTGTGCGGCTCGCTGTAGGCGCTTGCGCCGTAGGCGGCTTTGATTTCTGCGGCGGTGCTGCCGATGCCGAAGCCGCGATCGGTGCGGAGCGTCGTGTTGTTGCGGATCGTGATGGAGGTCAGCACGTCTTGCTGGATCATCACGAGCATGCCCTCCGGCGCGTTGGCCGGATGGAAGAGATCGCAAGCCTGCGGATCGGCGCCGCCGACAGTGTTGGGATTGGCTTGAGCGCCTACAGCGGCGGTGACTTCAGCGCGTGTCATGCCGACGCGCAGTGTGCTCCAGCCGTTTGAGGTGATGGCGTTTGCATCGATCGGTGCGGTCGTCGTCGCCGGCATTTCGGTTGTTGCTGGCGGCGGGGCCGGTTGGCCGCATGCGGCGAGCAGGGCGAGAACGGCGACAGTCGTAAGCAAGCGCATGGGAACACCTCGGTAAAATCTGGGGTAAAACCAGTTCAGAGCGAAATGCCGGCGGAGCCGAGGTGTTCCCGGGTTCCCTGTTAGCGCGCGGCTTTGCTGAGCGTGTCGAACTCTTCTTTGCTGAGTTCGATGTTCGCGGCGGCGGTGTTTTCTTCAAGGTGCTTCACTTTGCCGGTGCCGGGGATCGGTAGCATCACCGGGCTGCGTTGCAGCACCCAGGCGAGCGCAACTTGGCTTGGCGCCGCGCCTTTTGCCTTCGCGATTTTGTCCAGCACTGAACCTGCGCGGGCGAGATCGCCAGCGGCGAGCGGATACCAGGGGATGAAACCGATGTTTTGCGCCTCGCAATAGTCGAGCACGTCTTCGCTTTGGCGGCTGGCAAGATTGTAGAGGTTCTGCACGATCGCGACGGGGAAGACTTTTTGCGCGGCTTTGATGTCGGCGACGCTGACTGGGACCTGCGCGCGAGAGCCTGCTCGAGTAGCGATTTGACGGCGTCGAATTGTTCGTTGGCCGGGACTTTGCTGTCGATGCGGTGGAGCTGCCAAAGTTTGTGTTGCTCGACGCCGAGACGTTTCAGGCTGCCTTTGCGTCGGCGATGAGTTTTTCGGGCCGGCCGTCTTGGCCCCAAACGTCGGGACCGCCGCGCGTGAGGCCGCCTGTGGTGGCGATAAGGATATTGTCGGCGTAGGGCGAGAGCGCTTCGCGGATCAGCTCTTCGGAGACGTGGGGGCCGTAGGATTCCGCCGTGTCGATGAAGTTGATGCCGAGTTCGGGCGCGCGCTGGAGTACGGCGATGGCTTCGGCTTTGTCGTTCGGCGGGCCCCAGATGCCTTTGCCGGTAACGCGCATGGCGCCGAAACCCAAACGGTTCACTTCAAATTCGCCGCCGATTTTGAATTGGCCTGAGCGTGCAGCGAGCGTGTCGGATTGCGACATGAGCGTATGTCCTTGGATGGCGCGAAAGGACGCCGCTCGGACCGGCGCGTTTCGTGTGCGTGGGAGGGGACGCCGGATGGCGCACGCAAGCACTTGGGAATGTGGCGCGTTCGCGGCAAGGGCGGCGAGGCGTGAATGTTCTGAGAACACGCGCGTAGGATCAATCTTGTGCCTTATTGCGTGGCGCGCATGGACGCATATTTTTGGTGCGGGAGATATCGCCATGAGAAAGCTTGTTGTCGTTCAGGATGCGCCGCGCCCGCATTGGGTGGGGGATGGCTTTCCCGTGCGCTCGATGTTCTCGCCGCAAACGCACGGCGCGCTGCTCTCACCGTTCATTCTGCTCGACTATGCGCCGCCGACTGAATTCGCGCCGGCGCCGCAGAAGCGTGGCGTTGGCGTGCATCCGCATCGCGGCTTTGAGATGGTGACGATTGTCTATTCCGGCGAAGTCGATCACCGCGATAGCACCGGCAATGGCGGTCACATCGGGCCGGGCGATGTGCCGTGGATGACGGCGGCTTCCGGCATTCTGCATGAGGAGTTTCACTCGGCGGCGTTCACACGAGATGGCGGCACGATGGAGATGGTGCAGCTTTGGGTGAACTTGCCGGCGAAAGATAAGATGTCGGCGCCTGGGTATCAGGGTTTGCTGAATGCGGAGATCCCGCCGGTGGAGTTGGCTGATGGCGCAGGGCGCTTGCGCGTGATTGCTGGCGAGTATGCTGGCGCGCGCGGGCCGGCGCGGACGTTCACGCCGATCAACATTTGGGACGTGCGTTTGACGGCTGGCGCGAAGACGAGCTTCACGCTGCCGGAGGGCCATACGCTTGCTGTGTTGGTGCAAAGCGGCGCGGTGAAGTTGAATGACGCCGAGGTCGCGCGCGATGCGCAGTTTGCGATTTTTGAGCGCGAAGGCGGCGCGATAGAATTGGAAGCGCAGGGCGATGCGAAGGTGCTGGTGCTAAGCGGAGAGCCGATCGAAGAGCCGGTGGCTTGGTACGGGCCGTTCGTGATGAATACCGAGGATGAGATCCGTGCGGCTATCACGGATTTTAACGCGGGCAAGTTCGGAGACGTGCGGGCGTTTGCCTAGAGTTTGAGACGTCGCGCTTCGACAAGCTCAGGGTGACGAACAATCAAAAGCTGCTGCTGAACAAGCGTCACGCTGAGCTTGTCGAAGCGCGACGTCCCGGATTGCTAGCGATTGACCTTCGGCAGCCGCCGCGCCGCCAAGATCGCGAGTTTGTCGCTTGGCGGATAGACGACCACGCCGCCGTCGGGCGTCGTCACGAGCACCATGTTCGGATCTGGCTTTTGGATCGGCCCGGCGGGGCGCGAGAGCGCGGCCGTCTTCACGCGGAACGTGCTGACGGATTCCAGCGTCGCTGGAACGTCGCCGCGCGGCGGAATGGGAGCCAGGGACTGAGCCATCCGAACATCCTCTCCGTTTCTTCCTCGAAATTACTTAACGGGCGCGGCGTTGGATAGCGTGGGGCTCAGATCGGCCGCCGCGGCAGCGCAAAAATCGATGCTTTTGGCGCTGGGATTTAACCCGTGGCGCGCCGAATCCCGGCAAACCAAGCCCCCGGCGGAGCGTTCTTGCTCGGCCGATGTTCCGCTTGTGTTCTGAGAACAAATGCGGTACAAATGATTCATCGGCGGCGTATGGGTCGGCTGATGGCCTTTAGAGCTGGACTCGGGGCCAAATGGAGGGCGTGAGATGGCATCGAAGCTGAAGCTTGTTGAGGAAGCAGTGGAAACGGACAAGCAGAAGGCTCTCTCGGCCGCTCTGAAGCAGATCGACCAGGCCTTCGGCAAAGGCTCGGTTATGCGTTTGGGCGAGAAGCCGGTTGTCGAGATCGAAGCGATCTCCACTGGCTCGCTGTCGCTCGATATCGCGCTTGGCATTGGCGGCCTGCCGAAGGGCCGCATCATCGAAATTTATGGCCCGGAATCTTCGGGTAAGACGACGCTTGCGCTGCACGTGATTGCGGAAGCGCAGAAGTCCGGCGGCGTCTGCGCGTTCGTTGACGCAGAACACGCGCTTGATCCGATCTATGCGCGCAAGTTGGGCGTCGATCTCGACGATCTTCTGGTTTCGCAGCCTGACACTGGCGAGCAAGCGCTCGAAATCACCGACACACTCGTGCGCTCCGGCGCCGTGGATGTGCTCGTCATCGACTCTGTCGCGGCGCTGACGCCGCGCGCGGAAATCGAAGGCGAAATGGGCGATAGCCTACCGGGTCTGCAAGCGCGCTTGATGAGCCAAGCGCTCCGCAAGCTGACCGCTTCGATCAACAAGTCGAAGACGCTGGTGATTTTCATCAACCAGATCCGCATGAAGATCGGCGTCATGTACGGCAATCCGGAAACGACGACGGGCGGCAACGCGCTGAAATTCTACGCATCGGTTCGTCTCGACATTCGCCGCACCGGCCAGATCAAAGAGCGCGACGAAGTGATCGGCTCGGAAACCCGCGTGAAAGTGGTGAAGAACAAGGTGGCGCCGCCGTTCAAGCAGGTGCAGTTCGACATCATCTACGGCGAAGGCATCTCCAAGACTGGCGAGTTGGTCGAGCTCGGCGTGAAGGCCGGTATCATCGACAAGTCTGGCGCTTGGTACGCCTACGGGTCGCAGAAGATCGGCCAAGGCAAGGAAGCCGCGCGCCGGTTCTTGAAAGAGAACAAGGCGGTCGCGCTTGAGATCGAAGACAAGATCCGTGGCAAGTCAGCGGTGGTGGCGGATGCGATGTACTCGCCGCCGTCCGATGACGAAGCCAAGGACGCCTCTGAAGGCGAATAAGAACTAAGTTTCGCTGGCCGGTTCGGGAACGTTTAGCCGACCCGACCCCATGCCCTGGCGCGTTTCTGGGCCGGCCGGCGGATTACTTTGAGGAGGGATGGCGATGGAGCCGCGCGTTTCCCTGATTACGTTGGGTGTCGGCGATCTCGCCCGCGCGAAGGCTTTTTATACAAAGCTCGGTTTTGTAGCGTCGTCGCAAGGCGGCGGCGAAGTCGTTTTCCTGCAGGCCGGGGCGATGGCTTTGAGCTTGTTTCCGCGTGAGAGTCTGGCGTGCGATGCCGAAGTGTCCGCGGAAGGCGGCGGTTTTCGCGGCATCACCATTGCGCACAATGTGCGTGAGAAGGTCGAGGTCGACGCAGTGATCGCTGAAGCAGTTGCGGCGGGTGGTAAGCTGATCAAAGCGGCGATCGACACCAACTGGGGCGGGCGTTCGGGTATTTTGCCGATCCCGACGGACACCTCTGGGAAGTCGCCTGGAATCCATTTTTCCCGCTGTCGGCGGATGGAGCGCTTACGTTGCCAGCCTGACGTAATCGCAAGGGAGCCAAGTGCCGTCCTGGCGCTTGGCGTTGTGCATCGCACTACCTATACCAAGCCAAACTCCGATTTGGCTTGAGATCAGATGCCCAGCGTCAACGACATTCGTAAGCAGTTCTTGGACTTCTTCCACGCGCGCGGCCATGAGCTGCCGGGTTCGTCCTCGCTCGTCCCGCAGGACGATCCGACCTTGCTCTTCAGCAACGCGGGCATGGTCCAGTTCAAGAATTACTTCACCGGCGCGGCCAACGCCGCCATTCCCGCGCGCGGCCACCAGCCAGAAATGCGTCCGCGCCGGCGGCAAGCACAACGATCTCGACAATGTCGGCTACACCGCGCGCCACCTCACGTTCTTCGAGATGCTCGGCAACTTCTCGTTCGGCGACTATTTCAAAGAAGAGGCGATCGATTCCGCTTGGTCGTTGATCACCAAGGATCTGGCGCTTCCGAAAGATAAGCTGCTCGTCACCATCTATCACGATGACGATGAAGCTGCCGCACTTTGGAAAAAAATCGCGGGCCTTGGCGACGACAAGATTATCCGGATCGCGACGGCCGACAATTTCTGGTCGATGGGCGACACCGGTCCGTGCGGGCCGTGCTCGGAAATCTTCATCGATCGCGGCGACCACATCTGGGGCGGGCCTCCTGGGTCGAAGGAAGAGGATGGCGATCGCTTTCTCGAATTCTGGAACCTCGTGTTCATGCAATACGAGCAGTTCAACGATGGCCGCCCGCGCGAGAGCTTGCCGAAACCATCGATCGACACCGGCATGGGTCTGGAGCGCATTGCGTGCGTGATGCAGGGCGTGGATTCGGTGTTCGAAACCGATCTCTTCCGTACGCTGAAGGCTGCGTCCGAGGAGCTAACGAAGACGAAAGCGGAAGGCGACAAGGCGCCGAGCCACAATGTCATCGCCGATCATTTGCGCTCATCGTGCTTCTTGATTGCCGATGGCGTCTCGCCGTCGAACGAAGGCCGTGGCTACGTGCTGCGCCGGATCATGCGCCGCGCCATGCGCCACGCGCATATTCTTGGCGCGAAAGAGCCGTTGATGCACCGCTTGGCGCCGACGCTTATCGCCGAGATGGGCGACGCCTATCCCGAATTGAAGCGCGCGCAGCCGGTGATCGAGGCGCAACTCCGCGAGGAAGAGGAACGTTTCCGCCGTACGCTGTCCAACGGTCTGCGTCTGCTTGAAGATGAGCTTGGAACGCTGAAGGAGGGGCAGAAACTCTCTGGGCGAACCGCCTTCAAACTCTACGACACGTTTGGTTTTCCGCTCGATCTCACGCAAGACATTCTGCGCGCGCGGTCGCTCGAAGTGGATGTCGCTGAGTACGACGTCGCGATGCAAGAGCAGAAGGATCAGGGCGCGGCGAGTTGGAAGGGCGCGGATGGCGCCGACAATCCGGCGATCTGGCTATCGATTCTTGAGCGCACCAAGGGCAACGAATTTCTTGGATATGGCGCCGAAGCTGGCGACGGTGCGGTGACGGCGATCGTCTCTGGCGGCGCTGAGCAGCACGAGTTGCGCGAAGGCGCGACCGGCGCACTCGTGTTCGACCGCACACCGTTCTACGCCGAAAGCGGCGGCCAGGCGGGCGATCGCGGCGTGATCAAGTTTGCGAACGGCGCTGAGTTCGCGGTTGAAGATACGTTGAAGCAGGCGGGTTCGCTGAATGCGCATGTTGGCCGCTTGGTGAAAGGCGCGATTAAGGTTGGCGACAAGGCCAAGCTCGAAATCGATCACGAACGCCGCGCCAAAATCCGCTCGAACCATTCGGCGACGCACCTGCTGCACGCGGCGTTGCGCAACACGCTTGGGCCGCATGTCTCGCAGAAGGGTTCGCTGGTTGAAGCCGATTATTTCCGGTTTGATTTCAGCCATGGCCAAGCGCTCACGGCTGACGAGATTTCACGCGTCGAAGATGAGGTGAACGCGGTCATCCGCCAGAACGCCGAAGGCGTGATCAAGGAAATGGCGCCGGCGAAAGCAATCGAAGAGGGCGCGTTGGCGCTGTTCGGCGAAAAGTACGGCGACACGGTGCGCGTGCTGCGCCTGGGCGATGCGCTGTCGAACGATGGCAAAGCCTATTCGGTCGAACTCTGCGGCGGCGTGCACGTGAAGCGCACCGGCGACATCGCCGTGTTCTCGATCATGAGCGAAGGCGGCGTCGCTGCCGGCATTCGCCGCATCGAAGGCGCGACGGGCGCTGCGGCGCTGGCGCATTTGAAAGCGCAAGCGGCGTTGGCGAAGGCGATTGCGTCGAGCATCAAGGCGCCGTTGTCGGAAGTGACCGAGCGCGTGTCGCAACTCGCGGACGAGCGGCGCAGGCTTGAGCGCGAATTGTCGGAGACGAAGAAGAAGCTCGCGCTCGCCGGTAACGGTGGCGGCGCGGCTCCGGCTGGTCCGGAGAGCATCGGCGGCGTCTCCGTGCTCGCGCGTGTGCTTGACGGCGTGCCGGCGAAGGAGCTGCGCGGGCTTGTCGATGAAGGCAAGAAGTCGATTGGCTCAGGCGTCATAGCGTATATCGGCGTCGAAGACGGCAAGGCAGCGTTGGCGGTCGGTGTCACTGACGACTTGAAGGGCAAAGTCAGCGCGGTAGATCTTGTGAAGGCCGGCGTTGCTGCAGTCGGCGGCCAAGGCGGCGGCGGTCGCCCCGACATGGCGCAAGGCGGCGGGCCGAACGGCGGCGAAGCAGCAAAGGCGCTCGAAGCGATCCGCACCGCGCTGCAAGACGTGCTGGCGGCGTGAGCGAGATTTCGTATCGCGATGCGAGCGCGGCCGATGCGGAAGCATTGGCTGCCTTCGCCGAGGCGACGTTCACCGATACTTTTGGTCATCTCTATCCGCCCGAAGACCTCGCGGCGTTTGTTGAAGCGAAATATCGCGCGCCGGCAATTGGCGAAGAGATCGCCGATCCGGCTACGCGCTATGTACTGGCGCTGCGCGACGGCGCGATTGTTGGCTATTGCAAAATGGGCGACGTCGACATGGACGTTGATGCAACCGCCGCGCTCGAGTTGCACCGGCTCTACGTCGACACGTCGACGAAGGGCACGGGTGTCGCGAAGACGCTAATGGATGACGCGTTGGCGTGGGCGCGCAGCAAGGGCGCGAAAGTGATGTTTCTCAGCGTCTGGGAAAACAACGCGCGCGCAGGCATTCTACAAACGCTACGGCTTCGAGCATGTGAAAGAGCACAAGTTTATGGTGGGCCGCGTCGCCGATCGTGACTTTATCTGGCGGCTTGAATTGTAATGAGCCCTGAGCCTGTCGAAGGGCGTAACAGTGACCGGCCCGGCGTTCGACAGGCTCGGGCGTCGGGGTGAGTTTCAGTTCGCTGCGAAGACTCGGTTCGAGTCAGTAACGTCTCGGAAACCAAATCAGTCGTTTTTGGACGACTCGATTCGGTGTGGGGACACGGAATGACTCAGAACGACGCACTGGCCGCTTTTCTTGGGCCAGAACTTTTCGAGCGGCTCGATTGGGGCCGACTCTCGTATGCACAACGTGACGCGATTCTCTCGGTGTTCCGAGTCGGATTAGGCGCCGGCGTACAATCGGGCGCTGTTTCGACGATCGACGCTGTCTTGGCGCGCGGCAAGGTGCTGATTTGCGAGGACGGTTCGCAATGGCAGGCGCGCGAGCGCGACGATGCAGAGATCATTGAGGATTGGGGCGCGGGTTCGTTGGTCGCGATCCATCGGCACATGGTCTATCGGCTCGATCCTTACCAAGCGGCAGAGGTTGAGTTGCTGCGCCTTTGAGCTAGCGTGACGCTTCATTGCGGAGCCGCATCGATGTCTAGCTACGAAACCATCAAACTCGAAATCGCCAATGGCGTTGCAACGCTGACGCTGTCTCGTCCGGATCGGATGAACGCGTTCAACGAAACGATGATGCGCGAGATGATCGCGGCGTTCGATGTGACGGATGCCGACGACAGCGTCCGCGCGGTGATCGTCACGGGCGATGGCCGTGCATTTTGTGCGGGCGCGGATCTCGCGAGCTCGGGCGATACGTTCAATTACGAAAAGCGCCTCGCGGGTCGCGGCGAAGAGTTCGATGTAGACCGCGTGCGTGATGGCGGCGGGCGTGTCGGCATTCGTATCTACGAAAGCAAGAAGCCCGTGATCGCGGCGATCAACGGACCAGCCGTCGGCGTTGGCGCGACGATGACGTTGCCGATGGATGTGCGGCTTGCGGTTGAGGGCACGAAGATTGGTTTTGTGTTCGCAAAGCGTGGGATCGTGCCGGAGACGTTGTCTTCGTATTTCCTGCCGCGTCTGGTTGGCGTTTCGACGGCGCTCGAATGGGTGATGACCGGGCGCGTGTTTTCGAGCGAAGAAGCGAAGGAACGCGGGCTGGTGCGTTCGCTGCATAAGCCGGATGACTTGCTGCCGGCGGCGTATGCGTTGGCGCGTGAGATTGCGGACAACACGTCGCCGGTTTCTGTCGCGCTGTCGCGGCGGATGTTGCTCTATATGCTGGACGCTTCGCATCCGATGGAAGCGCACCGGCTTGAGAGCCGTTTGATGGTTGCGCGCGGGCGCGCTGGCGGCGCGAAAGAGGGCGTGACGTCGTTTTTGGAAAAGCGCGCGCCGGTTTATCCGGACAAGGAATCGAGTGACATGCCGCAACCGTATCCGTGGCGGCCGACGCCGGCGTTCAAGGAATAGGCTCTTTGAGGCTAGCGCCGGTAGTGGATGAAGCCGAGGTGGCGCGCAACTTGGTCGTAGAGTTTGCGCGCAGTGGCGTTGGATTCGTGCGTTAGCCAATAGACGCGTTCAGCGCCGCGTTGATCGGCGCATTCGTAGACGGCTTCGATGAGCGCGCGGGCGACGCCGCGATTGCGTGCGTTGGGCGCGACGAAGAGGTCTTCGAGATAGCAGAAATTGCCGATCGCCCAGGTGCCGCGATGGAAGACGATGTGCGTGAAGCCGAGGAGGCTGCCGTCATCGTCTTCAGCGACGAGGCATTGCATCGGCTCGGCTGGATTGTGGAAGCGAGACCAGGTCGTGTCGGTGACGTTGCGCGGCAGTTCTGAATTGTAGAATTCGAGGTAGCCGGCCCAGAGCGGCTCCCATGCGGCGCGGCCTTCTGTGCGAGCGGTGCGGACTACGAAAGTCATTTGCAATTTCCTTCGTCATTCCAGTGCGACCGCAGGGCCAACCCGAAGCCAGGGGCCAACAAGGGCGCGTGATCACTTTCGCACCTGGATCGGCGCTTCGACTTTAACCTCGACGGCTTCTTCCACGCCGAGGTCATCGCGCTCCATGAAAAATGTCCCGGACCAGCTGCCTGGTACGCTCCACTTGCCATCGCTGCGCTGAAAACTGGCATCGACCACGCCGTCATAGGTCACGAGATGACCCATGCCGCCATTGCCGTTGTAGTATTTGATGAAGTTGAGCGCCGAGCCTTCGCGCGCGCCTTCGAGCGTTGCGTCGATGATAGCGCTGAGATGCGGGCGGATGATGTTCGGTTCTTGAACTGAACCAACGAACGCGCCGGCGATGTTTTCTTCAATCTGGGCGTTGAACACCGTCTCGGGAAACGCATCGTCAGGATAACGAAACGCGCCGCTCCAACTGCCCGTGAGCGTGGAGCGGCGCTTCGTCATTTCATCACGCCTTCGCCATTGCAGCGTCGACGTTGTCGGCGATTGCGTCGAGAAAGCCTTCGGTGGTGAGCCAGGTTTGGCTGTCGCCGACAAGGACGGCGAGGTCTTTGGTCATCTTGCCGGACTCGACGGTGTCGACGGTGATCTTCTCCAGCAGCAGCGCGTAGTCGATGAGCTTTTGGTTGTTGTCGAGCTTGCCGCGATGGGCGAGGCCGCGCGTCCAGGCGAAGATCGAGGCGACGGAGTTCGTGCTGGTCGGCTCGCCCTTTTGATGTTGGCGATAGTGGCGCGTGACCGTGCCGTGCGCGGCCTCTGCTTCCATCGTCTTGCCATCCGGCGTGATCAGAACAGACGTCATCAGGCCGAGTGAACCGAAGCCTTGGGCAACGGTGTCAGATTGCACGTCGCCGTCGTAGTTTTTGCACGCCCAGACGTAGCCGCCGGACCATTTCAAGGCCGACGCAACCATGTCGTCGATCAAGCGGTGCTCGTAGGTGAGCTTGCGCTTTTCGAATTCGGTTTTGAATTCGGCGTCGAAGATCTCTTGGAAGATATCTTTGAAGCGGCCGTCATAGGCTTTGAGGATCGTGTTCTTGGTCGAGAGATAGACCGGGTAATTCTTCAAGATGCCGTAGTTGAACGAGGCGCGGGCGAAGTCCTTGATGCTCTCATCGAGGTTGTACATCGCCATGGTGACGCCAGCGCCCGGCGCTTTGAACACTTCCTTTTCGATCACCGTGCCGTCGTCGCCGACGAATTTGATCGTGAGCGTGCCTTTGCCTGGGAAGCGGAAATCGGTGGCGCGGTATTGGTCGCCGAAGGCGTGACGGCCGACGACGATTGGTTGCGTCCAGCCCGGCACGAGACGCGGCACGTTTTTGCAGATGATCGGTTCGCGGAAGATGACGCCGCCAAGGATGTTGCGGATCGTGCCGTTGGGCGATTTCCACATTTTCTTCAGGTTGAATTCCTTCACGCGGGCTTCGTCCGGCGTGATGGTCGCGCACTTTACGGCGACGCCGTATTGCTTGGTGGCGTTGGCGGCATCGATTGTGATCTGGTCGTTGGTTGCGTCGCGGGATTGGACGCCGAGGTCGTAATATTTGAGGTCGATGTCGAGGTAGGGGTGGATCAGGCGCTCTTTGATCGCCGCCCAGATGATCCGGGTCATTTCGTCGCCGTCCATATCGACGACCGGGTTGTCCACCTTGATCTTCGCCATCGTAACTGCCTCTCGCGCCTCAATCGGGGAATTGGGCGGGTGAGTAGCAGCTTGGGGGCGAGGCGCAAACCTGCGCCGACTCCGGGTCTTTAGTCGCGGGCTTGGGAGATGCCAGCGAGTTCGGCGGCGCTGAGGATTTCGTAGTCGTCGCGAGGTTCGACGACGGCATCGAGCGGGACGCCGGTATTGCGCGCAAAGGCGCGAACGCGTTGCGGCGCGGGTGGCCCGGCCAAGTCTAGGAAGACGTCGGCAACCGGAAGCTCGGCGGCGACCGGTTCCGGGCGCGGCAACGTCCTGTTGCACAGGCGCTGGCGCCGGGGGGGAGGCGGCGAGGTCGGGCGCGAGCCAGCTTGCCGCAATGATGGCGGCTATGGCGACGACAAGCAGCACGATGTGACGCGCGGTCCATGACCACGCGCCAGCGCGCTTGCGGCGCGCGGTGCTTTGCTGAATTACCTCTGCGGACATGTCCCGATCCGGCCTCAACCGATGACACGCGCACGAAACATGCCGCCCCCGATTGAGGAGGCCTGGCCTGCTGTCTGTCTCGTGCGTCCCCAGATGGGGGAAAATATCGGCGCGGTTGCGCGGGTTTTGTTGAATTTTGGCCTAGTTTCGCTCCGGCTCGTCGCGCCGCGGGATCGCTGGCCAAACCCGAAGGCTGAGGTCGTCGCGGTTGGCGCGGACCACGTGCTGAAGAATGCGAAGGTCGAGTGGAAGCTCGAAGATGCACTGGCGGACGCGACCTTGGTGGTCGCGGCCACGGCGCGGCCGCGTGGTTTGGAAAAACCTGTGTGGGGCGCGCGTGAGACTGCCGCGAACTTGCGCGCGGCCATCGCCGCCGGTGAGCGGCCGGTTATGATGTTTGGGCCGGAAGCTTCGGGAATGGAGACGGACGAGATCGCGCGCGCGGATGCGATCATGACATTGCCGGTCAATCCGGGGTTCGCGTCGCTGAACTTGGCCAATGCGGTGGCGGTGTTTGCGTACGCGTTTGCCGAGGCGCGCCAGGGAACGGACGTGCCTGAGTGGTTCAAGTTGGACAGCGAGCCCGCGACCCAGGCTGAGCTTGAGGGGCTCTTTGCGCATCTTGAGCAAGAGCTTGAACATGGGCGGTTTTATCACCCGATGGACAAGGCCCCGCTGATGAAGCGCAACCTCCGCGCGCTGTTTTTGCGGACGCGGATGACCCAACAAGAGGTCCAAACCATGCGCGGCGTCATCAAGGCGCTCACCATCGGGCGGGGTGGGCGCAAGAAGGATGACGTGTAGGAAATGACTTTACCCGCCGTGGGGGAATTGCTTATCCACAGGGCGGGGACAAGTTGCGGGAGCGCATGCTCAAAACCAAGCGTCGAGCATCTGAACGGAAAGCGGCTGAGCCACGCGCGCAATCGCGTGAGTTGGCGCCGTGGGGCGGCGAGGAGGTCGATGTCGATCGCTTCTATGCCGAGAGCTGGATCGATCTGCTCAATCGCCAGCGTTGGCTTTCGAAGAAACTGAAGCTCGAGACGGCGCCGTGGCAGGTCGATCAGAACGCCGGCATCATCACGTTCGAGCGTAAGGACGGCGCGCTGGTGACGGCGCCGGTGCAGATCATCGGCGCATGGAATCCGCGTACCAGCATCTTCCGTTGGGCGTGGGATCACCCGATGGTGGTGCAGCGTCTGCGCAATGATGCGGAGCGCACACGCTGGTTCGGCCACAAGCACGGGATCGAAGAGTTGACTGAGAAGTCGCTCAAGATGGAAGAGAAAGAAGCGTGGCAGATGACTGCGCTGGCGATGAAGGTAAATGGCTCGCACGGCGTGTATCGCGCGCCGACTGAGGGGCCGGTGATCTTCATGACGCTTGGCGAGCCGAAGGTGCGGAAGTAGCACTCGGCGTCATGAGCGGGTTTGAGTTTGTCTTTTCGTTGTTTGGGTTGTTGCTGGGGCTGGCGCTTGCGGCTGGGCTTGGGGGACTAGCGCGTGCGCTGAAGGTGCGTCACCGCGTGCGTATCGGTTGGCCTGCGGCGCTGCTTGGCCTTTTCGTTACGTGCGATGTCGTGACGTTCTGGATGTACGGCTGGGCGATGCGCGATGCGATCGAGATCAGCTGGCCGGTGATGTTCGGCGGCTTTGTTGTCACCGGGCTCTATTACATTGCGGCGTCGCTGGTGTTTCCGGACGACCCTGAAGATTGGGGCGATCTTGATGGGCACTTCGATAAACAGCGCCGCCTTGTGCTGGGCGCGGTGCTTGCCTGCAACGTTGCCTTGCTGACGACGGTGACGGTGCTGACGGACTTGCCGCCGATGGACCTGCGCCAAGTCATAATCACCTGGTCGTTCTTTCCGGTCTCCGTGCTTGCAATCGCGGTGTCCGATCGGCGGATCGTGGTGGCGTGTTTGCTATGGCTGATTGCGCTCTATCCGCTTTCGCTCTGGTGGCAGGCTTGATCTTTAGGCGCGTGAGGTTGCGAGCCTGAGGCCGAAGGCGATGAAGAGGCCGCCGGTGACGCGGTCGAGCGTCTTGATGACGTTTGGACGGCGGAGCGCGCGGCCGAGCGGGATGGTGGCGGCGGTAAGTGCAGCGAACCACACGACCGAGAGCGCGATGTGCACGAGCGCGAGAAAGAACGAGTAGAGCGTGACGTTGACGCCGTGCGGAATGAATTGCGGCAGGAACGTCACGTAGAAGACGCCGATCTTTGGATTGGTGATGTTGGTGAAGAAACCCGCGCGCATGGCGGCGAAGCCTTTGGCGCCGGGCGTGTCTTGATCGGCCCAAGTGGTGCGCGGCTTGATGAGCATCTTCAGACCGAGCCAGACGAGATAAGCCGCGCCTGCCCATTTCAGAATTGTGTAAGCCAACTCGGACGCTTGCAGCAGCGCGCCAAGGCCGAGTGAGACCGCGCCAGCCCAGATGAGACAGCCGATGGAAATGCCGATGCCAGCGAAGAGGGCCGAGCGCGGGCCTTCGGTCGCAGCCGAACGCAGAACCATTGCTGTGTCGACGCCTGGCGTGATGGTGAGCAGCGTGGCCGCGGCGATAAAAGCCAGGAAAAGCGCGGGATCGAACATAATTCTGTTGGCTCAGTTATGCATGGGTGCGCGGACATGCGGCGATTTCGCATGCGTGTAAATGGTTTCGCGAGCATCTGTTGGCTCAGTTATGCATGGGTGCGCGGACATGCGGCGATTTCGCATGCGTGTAAATGGTTTCGCGAGCAAGTGCAGGGCTGCACTGCCGCATTGGACAGCTAGCGCGCCTCGTTTGTGGGCTAGTTTGCGTGCTTCCGGACAGTTGACCTAACGCGCGTCTCGAAAGGGATGAATCCGCACGGCTAACTGGTCCGTCCTGGGGGCGCACTTGGCTTACGATTACTTCGACCCGCGGTTGATGCCGCAACGCTCGCCGCTCGCGATGCCAGTGCAGTTCGTTGATGGACGGCTTGCGCCCGCGCGCGGTGCGGGGCCTTCGGGTATTTGGCTGCGCCGTGTCGCTTTGCTGGTTGCCACGGTTGTGTTGACGGCAGCGGCATGGACGGCGCCGTTTGAATTGTTCGCGGGCGATGGGCTGACGCCGTTGGAGATTGCGGGGCTGGTTCTGTTCGGACCGCTGTTCGTCGGCATCTCGTGCTGGTTCTGCAGCGCGCTCGCCGGCTTCCTGCTTATGGTGTTCAAGCCGCGCTCGTTCTTAAGGCTGGAGCAGATCGGTAGGCCGGCGCGAATGCCGCGCGTGGCGATGCTCGCGCCGATCCGAAATGAAGATGTGGCGGCGGTCTGCGCGCGACTGATGGCGATGGATGCGTCGCTTGCACGGACCGGACAGAGCGCGTCGTTCGATTTCTTTTTGTTGAGCGACACCAACGACGATCAGATCGCGGCGCGTGAGCATGCGGAAGCCTCGCGTCTCGCAGCGCATGGCGCGAGTGCGTTCTACTATCGTCGCCGCAGCGACAATGCCGGGCGCAAAGCCGGCAACATCAACGATTGGGTGCGTAATTATGGCGGCGCCTACGATCATATGATCGTGCTCGATGCTGATAGCGTGATGAGCGGGGAGCTGCTGGTCGGGTTGGCGTCAGCCATGGAAACGCGGCCTGATCTCGGCGTGTTGCAGACGACGCCGCTGGGCGTCGGCGGCGAGACGCTCTTCGCGCGTCACTTGCAGTTCGGCATCCGTCTGTATGGCCGCGTCGCGACTGCAGGCGTTGCCTGGTGGACAGGCAATGAGAGCCTCTATTGGGGGCACAATGCGATCGTGCGCGTCGATGCATTCGCCGACAGCGCGTCGTTGCCACGCTTGCGCGGCGCGGCCCCGTTTGGCGGCGATATTCTGAGCCACGACGTTGTCGAGGGCTGGTTCATGCGTCGCGCCGGTTGGGGCGTCGCGATGGCGCCGATGCTGGACGGTTCGTACGAAGAATGCCCGCCGACTTTGGTCGATGAAGCGGTGCGCGACCGACGCTGGTGCCAGGGCAATCTGCAGCATTTGGCGCTGATGGGTGCGCGCGGCCTGCATTGGCTTGCGCGCGTGCAGATCGTGATGGCTGCGATGGTGTATGCGGCGGGACCGTTGTGGTTCTGTTTCATGGCCGCGGGTGTTGCGCTGCGCGTGCAGCAGGGCTTTCCGGAAGCGGGCGAGCCGTGGTTTGGCGGCAGCGCGTCGCAGCTCTTCGAACTGCATTGGAGCATCGTGCTGACAGTGGTGATGCTGTTCGGGCCCAAGGTGATGGGCATGGTGCTCATTCTCGTGGATCCGGCGGAGCGGCGTGCGTTCGGCGGCATTGGCGCGCTGAGCGCCGGGTTTGCGGCGGAGTTTGTAATGTCGGCGCTGCTGGCGCCGGTGCGGATGCTGATTGCGTGCCGTGCCGTGCTTGAGGTGGTGTGCGGGATCGACACGGGGTGGAACGCCCAGCGGCGCAGTGTCTCGCGCACGTCGCTGGCGGAAGCGTGGGTCGCTTACCGGACGCCGACTTTGGTGGGCCTGGCTTTGCTGGCGATTGCCGCGCCGTTTTCGGATCTCGTGATCTGGATGGCGCCGATCATCATAGGCCTCCTGTTCTCCGCGCCAATCGCGGTGGTGACATCGAGCGTCGCTGCGGGCCAATTCGCGCGCCGTTTGGGCATGTTCGTGACGCCAGAAGAGATCGCGTCACCGATGGCGGTTGATCCGGTGGTTGAGGTGGAGACGGAAGACGTTGTGCAGCCGACTTACGCTTGAGCGCGCCCGTTACGTCCCCTCTCCTTAATCGAGAGGGGACGATCGGTGCTCACTTCAGAGCGCCGACCATTTCGTGGCCTTCGCCGCCTAGGATTTCCAGTTTCGCGATAGTGCCTTCGGCGATTTCGTCTTCGCTATCGACGTAGGTGACGCCGTCGATCTTCTGGGGCGTCGGCTTTGGTGCGGAAGGCGTAGGCTTCGGCGTCTTCGTCCCAGCCATCGCAGATCGCGTCGACGGTTTTGCCGATCATGGATTGCAAGCGCGCATGCGCGAGGGTGGTTTGCACTTCCATGAAGCGATCGTAGCGCTCGTCGACGTCGTCTTGATCTACGTGGCCGGGGAGGTCGC
Source organism: Caulobacteraceae bacterium (assembly GCA_016703335.1). GTDB lineage: Bacteria > Pseudomonadota > Alphaproteobacteria > Caulobacterales > Aquidulcibacteraceae > Vitreimonas. The sequence goes on from JADJCG010000006.1 coordinate 145,937, forward strand.
GTGAGGGCGCGCCGTCGACGTTTTCGTATTTGAACACGCCGGCGCGATCGATCTCGGCTTCTTCGATGAAATCGAGCAGCGTTTCGAAGTCGTCTTCGGTTTCACCAGGGAAGCCGACGATGAAACTCGAGCGGATGGTGAGATCGGGGCAAATCTGAACGCCACTTCTTGATGCGATCGAGGACTTTGTCCTGGTTCGCGGGACGGCGCATGGCCTTGAGCACGCTTGGCGATGCGTGCTGGAAGGGGATGTCGAGATACGGGAGAATTTTGCCTTCGGCCATGAGGCCGACGACTTCGTCGACGTGCGGATACGGGTAGACGTAGTGGAGGCGCACCCAGGCGCCGAGGTCGCCGAGTTCTTTGCAGAGATCGTAGAATTTGGCGCGGACCATCCGGTCCTTCCACTTGCTCTCAGCGTATTTGACGTCGACGCCGTAAGCCGACGTGTCCTGGCTGATGACGAGCAATTCTTTGACGCCGGCTTTCACCAGCGATTCTGCTTCTTTCAACACGGCGTTGGCAGGGCGCGAGACGAGGTCGCCGCGAATGGACGGGATGATGCAGAAGGTACAGCGGTTGTTGCACCCTTCGGAGATTTTCAAATAGGCGTAGTGGCGCGGCGTGAGGCGGAAGCCGCCTTCGGGCACGAGATCGATTTTGGGATCGTGGACTTGCGGCAAGTGCGTGTGCACGGCGCCGACGACGGCCTCGTATTGATGCGGGCCGGTGATCTCTAGCACTTTGGGGTGCGCTTCGCGGATCAGGTTTTCTTCTTTGCCGAGGCAGCCGGTGACAATGACTTTGCCGTTCTCGGCGATGGCTTCGCCGATGGCGTCGAGGCTTTCGGCTTTGGCGCTGTCGAGGAAGCCGCATGTGTTGACGACGACGAGGTCAGCGCCTTCGTAGGAGCCGCTGAGTTGGTAGCCTTCGGAGCGCAAGCGCGTGATGATGCGCTCGCTGTCGACGAGCGCTTTCGGGCAGCCGAGCGAGACGACGCCGATGGTGGGGGCTTTTGCGGACATTGAGGGCGGGCTCATAGCGCAGGGTGGCGCGAAGCCCAAGCGGCGGCGCTGAAGAATAGTGGCTAGATGGGGTCCGCGCGATGCGTTAAGCGTCAGCGAGGGGGCGACATGATCTTGCGACGCGTGACGGAGCATCTGCGTAGGCAGGATTGGGTGGCGGTTACGATTGAGTTCGTGATCGTGGTGCTCGGCGTGTTTGTCGCCACTCAGGTGAGCAATTGGAACGAGGAGCGCGAGGCGCGGGCGAGGGCCGAGGTTTATGGCGCCCGCCTTGCTGAGGATCTCCGATACGAAGCGTGGCAAACCGAATATCTCATCGCCTACTACAAGGACGTGCTCGACAATGCCGAGCGTGCGGTCGGCGCGCTGACCGACGGGCCGCGGCTCTCCGATGAGCAGCTCCTCATCAACGCTTATCGCGCCAGTCAGTACCTCTATTACGGACCAAGGCGTGCAACTTACGATGAGATGGTCGCTACCGGCGACATCGGATTGATCACCGATGATCGGCTGCGCGAGACCGCTTTGACGCTCTATAGCGACCCCACTATCGACGTCGTGACAACTGAGAGCAGGAATTCGAGTATCGCAGGATTTTCCGCCGCGCCATGCCCGCGGACGTTCAGCGTGCGCTGCTTGAGAATTGCGGCGATCACATCATCCAGCCCGGCGATTTCGAAGGCATTGATGGGTCCATCGATTACGCGTGCGAGCTTGATCTGCCCGCAGTGAAGATCGCCGCCGCCGCCGCCCGGTTGCGCGCCGACCCGCTTCTCGTGGCGGCGCTGCAGCTTCGCTTCGCCGACCTTGAGACCGCCATCCTCAATCTTGAGCAAGGGACGCCTGGTCTTCTCGAGAATTTGCGCGCGATCAGCGGCAGGGGCGCGCCATGATCCTCCGTCGCATCATCGCGCATTTCCGCAAAAGGAATGGACCGCGCAATCGGGGCGCACGTCAGGCGCGTTTAGCGACGAGATTTACGCAGGGCGATTGTTTGGAGCGCAGGGTGTTGCGGCTGTGGCTGCACCTAACGCGCCTTCGTGGACGCCGGTGACGACGCAATTGGCTTGGCGCGCTTATGTCTCGGAGGGAAACGTCGCGACTGCGCAGAGTTTGCTCGATGCGACGATGGCGCTTGAAGCGAAGGTCGCAACTCGTCGGGAAAGGCATGCTCGCCGCTGAAAATGAAGCGGTCCGGAAACGGCGAGACTCCGGTGTCCGGTTCTGGCGAGATGTGGGCGGCGGTTGAGATGTGCCGGCTGGAAGCCGGCGTCCCGATGGAGATGCTCATGGCGACGGTCAGGAAAGAGTTTCGTAGCTCGCGCTCGGCTGATGAGGTTTGGGCGGTGCTGCGCAAGTTCGAGGCGGTGCACGAAATGGCGCCGGGCTTTGTGACAGCGACGAAGATGGAGCCGAGCGGAGCGCGCCTGGTGACGTTCGCGAACGGCACGGAAGTTCGTGAGTGGCTGGTGAGTTCGAACGATGCCGAGCGCCGCTTGGTGTATGCGATCCTCGATCACCCGAAGATCCAGCACTACAGCGCTGCCGCGCAGGTCGTTGAGGATGGCGATGGGTGCCGCTTCGTGTGGACCGTGGACTTCCTACCCGATGGCATGGCCGGGATGCAGGCGGCTTCGATGGACGCTGGGCTCGCGGCGATGGCGAAAGCAGTGGGCTGATATCGCCCGGCGCGCGGCCAAATTGATCAAGATCAAACCGGCCGGGGCCCGGGTGAGGCACCATGTCTGCTGCGAATGACTTGCAGGAGCGGTCGCGGGAAGCTATGTTTTCTTGCGGCTGACTCTCAGTCGCCGGAAATGTCTTTGCTTACAGAGAAGTGCGGGATGTACGTCTGCAACTGTAACGGTGTGACTCGGGCGGAAGTGGACGAAGCCATTTCCGCTGGGGCGGAGGGTCCGGAGGCGGTACTTGCCCATCATGGGTGCGAGCCGTGCTGCGGGCGCTGCCTTCCCGAGATCGCCGATGGCATTTCTAGCGGCGGTATGGCTTGCGGTAAGCGGAGCCTCGTCGCAGCGGAGTAGGCGCGATGAAGGGCGATGCGGACGTCATCAAGAAGCTCAATCAGATTCTCACGAACGAGCTCACGTCGATAAACCAGTATTTCCTTCATGCGCGGATGTACCAGTCCGACGGCTACGGCAAGCTCGGCAAGAAGACGTACGAAGAATCCATCGAAGAGATGAAGCACGCGGACCGCATCATTAAGCGGATCTTGCTCATCGAAGGTTTTCCGAACCTCCAGAACTTGAACAAGCTGCAGATCGGCGAAAGCGTGCCGGAGCGCTTGCAGGCGGATTTGAACGCTGAGCGCACGGGGCATGCAGATATCAAAGCCGGCATTGCGCTTTGTGAGACGAAACAGGATTACGTCACGCGCGACATGCTGACGGAAATCCTGGACGACACCGAAGAGCACATCGACTTTTTGGAAACGCAATTGCTGAACGTCGATCAGATGGGCCTGCAGAACTATCTGCAAAGCCAATATGATCTGGAGAGCGACGCGGGCTAGGGCGCGCGTTAGCGCGAAGCGCCCACGACGCCGTCAAAACGCGCGACTTCGTTGAAGCCTTCGCCGCTTTTGAGGATGGCGGCGTCTTCGGCGCTGAGCAGCATCCATTCGCTCGCCGCTTCGAAGGTGTCGAATTGGCGGACATCGGCCCAGGGGCTTTTGTCGGCGTTGCGCTTGGTAAGCCAGTGGCTGAGGAAACGTTGGCCCGCAGCACTTTCGCAGACCCAGCCGGAGCGGCGCATGAACATGAGGTTCAAGGGCACGAAGAGTTCGCGGTGGGCGTTGAAGACGCCGTCGAGATTGTTCACGTTGATGGCAGACACGTCGACGTCGGCGTGGATGACGCGGATGCAGTCGAAGCCGAGCCAGACGGGGTTGGCGGCGTTGAAGGCAGCGTGATCGTGCAGATCTTGCGCGCGCATGACGCCGTTATATTCGACGCGGCTGAGTTCGAGCGTGGCGTTGTGGCGGAGCACGATCGGCAGAGCGGCGGTCTCCTTAGACTGCGCGAGCTTGCGGGACGGGCGAGTCTTCGAAGCGGATGAGTTCTTAGAAGCCGACGCCGGTTTGCAATGCGAGCGTCTCGGCCTCGCTGAGCACCAGCCAATCGCCGGCTTCTTCAAAGCTCGCGAATTGTTGGAGTGTGGTCGACATCGCCGCACGAGCTTCGCGTTTGCCGCTCCAATGGTCGACGTGCGCCTGCGCCGCAGGGCTAAAGCAGATCCAGGCAGAGCGGCGGATAATTTGGAAGCTCATCGGCTCGTAGAGCGCTTTGTAGGCGCCGAAAATCTCATTCAGCGTTTCGAGTGTGACTGTGTCGAAATGACCGCCGGGGAAAACGAGGCTGAGGCAATCGCACTTCAAGAACGATGGGTGCCCAGCGAGATAGCTGGCGACAGCTTGGAGTTCGCCAGCCGTCACCGCGCCGTGGTATTCGGCGACGTTGAGCTCCAAGGACTCGTTGTGGCGCAGCACGACCGGCACGGGCGTTGGCTCCTTCAACCCGCACTCTGTGCGCGGGTGCGCTTTCCGAACCGTTAAGCGTTGTGCAGCTGGCGGTGGTCGCGGGGGCGGGCAGCGTCGTCGCAAGCGTCGTTGACGAGCGACGGACGACGGCCGTGGTTGGCCGGATGAGAGCTTTTCTGATTGCGGTTGTTGCGCTGAGTGCGTGCGCGAGTGCGCCGAGGTCGAACGCGCTTGATGCTTCTGCAGTCGTCGCGGCTGAGCGCGTGTTCGCGGCGCGAGCGGGCGAAGTGGGGTGGATCCCGGCGTTTCGGGAGTTCGTCGCGCCCGACGCGCAGCTGGCTCAGTCGGCGGGATATGCAAACGCGCCGGCGGAGCTGGCGAGCACGCCGGACGACGGCAATCGCAATCTCTTCTGGTGGCCGGTGTTCGCGGGAATTTCTCGCGACGGCGATTTTGGCTTCACTACCGGTGCGGTGAGCTTCGATGAAGCGCACACGGCGCGCGGCCACTACTTCACGGTTTGGCGCAGGCAGCCGGATGGGTCGTGGAAATGGATCTATGACGGCGGCGTTGGGCCGATTGCGGATGCAGTCTCCCTGACGGCGCCGGGCGGCGACGTCGCGATGGTGACGACGGCTGTGGACGGCGAGGCGAGTGCTCAGGCGGCAGTTGATGCTGTGACGGCGTTAGAGCGGGCAAGCTGGCTTCACTTTGCGCCGGATGCGCGCGTGGCGCGGACGCGAGCAGCGATTGCGATAGGGGCGGCGAACGGCGGCCCGTCCGACGTGACGTACCGCATCTCGCGTGTTGAAGCGTCAGCGGGCGGCGATCTTGTGATGGTACTGGGCGAGGCGAGTTGGAGCGCGAACGGTCGGGCGGTGAACAGCATCTACGCGCGGATGTGGCAGCGCCAGCCTGATGGCTGGCGCGTGCTCTACGATCAGCTCGTTATTCCGCGCTAACCGAGCAGCGATTTTAGGTAGGCGACGTGCGCATCGAAGGCGGCGACGCCTTTTGTGCTAATTTGTGCGCGCGTACGCGGGCGGTTTTGATGGAAGTCCTTGGTGACATCGACATAGCCGGCTTCGGCGAGCGTGGTGATCTGGCGGCCGAGGTTGCCGTCAGTTGCACCGGTGATAGCTCTTAGGCGTTTGAATTCGAGTGCTGCTTGGTCCGGCTCGTTGCGCAGCGCGGACATGATCTTCAAGCGAAGGCTCTGATGGATGATTTCGTCGGGCGCATCCATGTTCAGGCTCTCCGCAACAAAATGCCCGAGAGGATGAGTATGACGCCGCCGGCGATGCCGACAACCATCTCAAACTTGTCGGCGAGGAAGAACCATGCGACGAGCGCGACTGCACCCAATGCGAGGCCGAGTACGAAAATGCGTGCGCCGCGCCAGATACCGAACGCCATGTACGCGCCTGCGACGAGGATCGTTTGCAGTGCCGTGGCTTCGCGCAGACTGCCGATGTTGAGCACGACGGAGATGGCGACCGAGACGGCGGCCATCGTTCCCATGGTGAGCATCACTTTGCCCATCACGTCCTTGCCGCCGGCGCCGGGCGATCGAAACCCGATCGCAACGCTGGCGACGATCCCCGCGAGCACGGCGACATTCCAGCCCGAACGGCCGATCTCAGGTGAGAGCAGGCCGGATGCGCCGCCAACGATCCAGACGCAGCCCCAGACGATCATGTAGATGCCGCCGGCTGCGTAGCCGCGCAGCGCGGAGGATTTTTCTTTTGCGCCTTGGATATCGTCCAGTGCGCGCAAGGCTTCTTTCTGGTCCATGGCGTTGCCTACTTTCGCGTGTGCAAGGGAGCGGCCTCTTCAGGTCTCGCGTCGCGGGCGGACAGCATGAGCTTCTCCACGCGATTAGAGAACTCTATTACAGAGAGTAATCTATGTCAACTTGGTTCGCTCACGTTTGACATTGGAAGGCGCGTCAATCAAAAGCCCCGCTTTCCCGCGCCGGACTTCGTTCCGGATGGGGGATGATGCTGGTTGACGGGCGAACCGCCAGGGTAGTCGCAATCTCATTTGTGAGGTTGCCGGGCCCCGTCAGAAGAAGAAGGCGCCGCTAGCGCATGACGAAGCGTATTCAAGCTAAATACAAGTCGGACCGCCGTTTCGGCCAGAACCTCTGGGGCCGTCCGAAATCACCAGTCAACAAGCGCCAATACGGCCCAGGCCAACACGGCCAACGCCGCAAGGGCAAGACTTCTGACTTCGGCCTGCAATTGGTCGCGAAGCAGAAGCTGCGCCTGTACTACGGCAACATCACCGAAAAGCAGTTCCGCAAGACCTACGAAGAAGCCGCGCGCCGGAAGGGCAACACGGCTGAAAACCTCATCGGCCTGCTTGAGAGCCGTCTCGACGCCGTGGTGTATCGCTGCAAGTTCGTGCCGACGGTTTTCTCGGCGCGTCAGTTCGTGAACCACGGCCACGTCAAGGTGAACGGCAAGCGCGTCACCATCCCGTCTTACCTCGTGAAGGTCGGCGATGTCCTCGAAGTGCGCGATCGCGCGAAGACGATGCCGATCGTTCTTGAAGCTCTGGCGAGCGGCGAGCGCGACACGCCTGATTACGTCGAAGTCGACGCCAAGGGCATGACTGCCCGTTACGCACGCATCCCGACTTTGTCGGACGTGCCGTATCCGGTGCAGATGGAGCCGAACCTCGTCGTCGAATACTACGCGTCGTAAGTTCGAGTTCGCTTCATTGGCGAAGTTCAAAGGCCCACCCTCGCGGTGGGCCTTTTTCTTTGTATGCTGCGCTGATGGTGAAGCTCACGAAACTGATCGACGACGCCGTGCTGGTGGAGCCGGGCGCGAAATCGCAGCTGCGCAAGCGCGCGACATTGGCTGACGACATTTTTCCTGATCGCGACGCCGCGGAAGAGGCGACCAAGGACAACGCGAAGGCGATCGACGCGCTGCAGGATGCGTTGTGGGCCGAGCGCGATCGGGCGCTGTTGGTGATCCTGCAAGGCATCGACACGTCGGGCAAAGACGGCACGGTGCGCGCGGTGTTCAATCGCTGTGGGCCGTTGGGCGTTGATGTGACGCCGTTTGGCAAGCCGAGTGAGGAAGAGTTGGCGCACGACTTCTTGTGGCGCATTCATATGGCGGCGCCGAAGAAGGGCGTGATCGGCGTGTTCAATCGTTCGCAGTACGAAGATGTGCTGGTGGTGAAGGTACGTGGGCTTGCGTCGGCTGACGTGGTCGAACAGCGGTACGAGCAGATCAACGCGTTCGAGAAGCATCTGACGGATAACGGCACGCGCGTGCTGAAGTTCATGCTCAACATTTCGAAGGATGAGCAGAAGGAGCGCCTGCAGGCGCGGTTGGACGATCCGACGAAGAATTGGAAGTTTAACGCGAGCGATCTGGAGGATCGCAAGCTGTGGGACGATTACGCTAAGGCGTATGAAGTGGTGCTGGATCGGTGCTCAACCGCGCATGCGCCCTGGCGTGTAGTGCCGGCGGATCGCAAGTGGCAGCGCAACGCCATTATCGCAGCGACGGTGCGCAAGACGCTTGAAGACATGGCGCCGGCGTATCCGAAGCCGGATTGGAAGGCGTCGGACTTCCAGATCACTTAGTTGAAGTGATGTCGTCTTCTTTGCGGATTATGCCGAGGGAGATGACGCGCTTTAGCGCTTCGTCCGGTGGGATCGAGAGCAGCTTTAGTTCGTTGCGCGGCAGGTAGAGCAGGAAGCCCGAGGTTGGGATCGGCGCTTGCGGCACGTAAACGGCGACGAGATCTTCGCCGATGTCTTGCGCCACCTCAGTCGTGTTTTCGTTGGTGATGAAGCCGATGGCGTAAGAGCCGGGCAGCGGGAATTCGACGAGCACGGCTTGTTGAAATGACGTGCGCTCGGGCGCTGCGACTTGTTTGAAGACTTGTTTGGCGCCGCCATAGATGGTGCGCACGAGCGGTAAGTTCGCGATGCCGCTATCTGCGGTGTTGACGATCCAGCGGCCGACGAGATTGCCCGCTAGCGCGCCAACAATCGTGAGTGTTGCGACGGCGAGCAGGAGGCCGCCGCCCGGGAAACGGGTCAGGAATTCAAAGCCCGGCGGGATGAGCGGTTCGACGCGTGTGTCGATGAAGGTGACGACGATCCAGATCAGCGTCGCCGTGACAATAAAGGGCAGCACCAGCGCGACGCCGGCCAGGAAAGAATTCCGCAGCCACGCGAACAGGTTGAAGTGGCGCTCGGGAGGCTTTGGCGTGATCGGAGCGGGAGGCATTGTGCGGGATGTAGGGCATGCGAGCCGCGCGAGGAAGCGGGCCTAGCGAAGGGAACTGTGCGCTCTTACGTTTCATTTCATGTTTGGTCGCAAGAGCACGTTTGTCTCGGCGCCGCCGCGGCGTGGCCCACGAGACGCATTTTCTGAAACAATCATTCGCGTTGTCGAGCAGATCGGGCCGGCCGTTATTGGCGTTCGGCGCACGAGCCGATCACGCGGGCTCTATGACGGCGCGGGATCTGGCGTGATCATTTCGCCGGATGGCTATGCGCTGACGAACAACCACGTTGTGCGTGGGGCTGGTTCAATCGAAGGCATTCTCCACGATGGCAGCGTGGCGACGGCGGACGTTGTCGGCACCGATCCAGATACGGATTTGGCGCTGCTGCGGCTAAACAGCAAAGGCCATCACGCGGCCGAGTTGGGTGACTCAAGCCAGCTTCAGGTTGGCGAACTGGCGATCGCCATGGGCAATCCGTTGGGATTGCAGGCGACTGTGACAGTTGGCGTGATCTCGGCGCTGCGGCGGACGTTGCGCGGTGAAGCAGGTCGTTTGATCGAAGATGTGATCCAGACGGATGCCGCCCTCAATCCGGGCAACTCAGGCGGCGCTTTGATTGATTCGCACGGCAGCGTCGTTGGCATCAACACCGCGATCATTGGCGGCGCGCAGGGTTTGTGCTTCGCAGTGCCAAGCAGCACGGCAAAGCTGATTATTCCTGAGCTGATGCGTGATGGACGTGTGGCGCGCGGTTGGCTTGGTATCGGCGGGCAGACGCAAGAATTGTCGCGCGCTTTGGTGCGGCGATTGGGCCTTGCCGTTGAGAGCGGCGTGTTGGTTGTCGCTGTCGCCGGCGGCGGGCCGGGCGAAGCGGCGGGCCTCGAAGAGGGCGACGTGATCTTGAAGCTTGATGGTGAAGCGACGCCCTCGGTCGATGCGATTCATAAGCTGCTGACGCGCGAACGCATTGGGCGCAAAGTCGAACTGGACATGTTGCGAAATGGCGCGCGCACCAAGCTGAAGCTGGCCGTCACTGCGCGACCTGAGCCGAAAGCGGCTTAAGCTGGGACCGACACGCCTTTTTCGTCGAGCAGCGTCTTCAGTTCACCGGTCTGGAACATCTCACGGACGATGTCGCAACCGCCGACGAACTCGCCCTTCACGTAGAGCTGCGGGATCGTTGGCCAATCAGAAAAGTCTTTGATGCCTTGACGGATGTCGTCGTCGGCGAGGACGTTCACGTCGTGATACTCGACGCCGACGTGGTCCAAGATGCGCACGACCATTTGCGAGAACCCGCACTGCGGTTGGGCCGACGTGCCCTTCATGAACAGCACGACGTCGTGCGCGCCGATGGTGCTGCGGATGGTTTCAAGCGCGTCTGACATGCGAACTCCTAGGCCCCGCAGGTAAGGGGCATTGAACCCGGCATCAAGCTTCAGGCTTGGCGGCTGTCTCCAATGCGAGGGCGTGAAGTTCGCCGCCCATCCGGCCTTTAAGGCCGCGTAAACCATCTGGTGCTGGGCGACCCCAGATTTTCCGGCAAAAGCAGCTGACCGGATGGTCGCCTTATAGTGGTCCCCGTCGCCAGCGAGGTCCTGGATGGAGATGTCGGCGTCGGGCAGGGCTGCCCTCAGGAGGGCCTCCAAATCTTCGGCTTTCATGGCCATCGGGATCGTCCTGAAATAATTGGGATTCCAGCTGTTCTATCCCCTGGTGCATGGCAATGCACGTGGGTGTCGGGAACTGCATGACGATCACGAAAGTTTTGATTGGACCCTGGACGCTATTCAGGCATCAGGGCGGGTCTGGGGGATGGACGGTCTGAGAAGATCGCCCACTGCGTGGGAGACGTTGACAACGACCGCATTTCCTAAAATTTAGGCGACAGCGCAGGGAGAGAAGACCGCGGATTGCGGCAGCCCAGGAAGCGCTTGGTGGGAGGATGAGGCCAGGTTCGAAGACAAATTAGAACTAGGCAGCACCAACCACCGCACGTAACGCAGAAATCCCTATCGCGGTGGACCCGCGCGCACGCAGGAGCGCGATGGGTTCGCCAAACCAGAATTCAGGGCCAAGGCACAAAGGGCAGACCATGACGTTGATGAATTCGCTGCTGATGTTCGCGCAGCAAACTACCGCACCAGCTGGCTCCACGCCGGCAACCACAGCAGCGCCGCCGCCAGTTGCGCCGTCGCAAGCGGATATTGATGCCGCGAAGCAACGCAGCGCTGAGGCGATGAACGAAGCCTCTGGCGCGCAAGACGTGTCGATGATCGAACTCGTTCAACACCTGAACGGCGTCGAAATGGGCGTCATGGTGATCTTGGGCCTCTGCGCCATCTACGCCGTCGCTCTGCTTTTCGAAAAAATCTACGTCATGCGTAAGGCCTCGAGCCAAACGAAAGACTTCCTGGCTTCGTTCCGCAAGGCCAACTCGGTTGAAGAAGCCGAAGCCATCGTTCGCAAGCTTCCGAACTCCGGCATCAAGTCGATGTTCGACGCCGGCATGGCGGAAGTCCGCCGCACGCAAGACCTCGGCCTCTACACGATGCGCGACGCCCGTGACCACACGATGCAGCGCGTTTCGTCGGCCATGGCCACGCGTCAGAACGAGCACCTGGAAGATCTCGGTTCTTCGATGACCTTCCTCGCGTCGATCGGCGCGAACGCACCGTTCATCGGTCTGTTCGGCACGGTCTGGGGCATCATGGTCGCGTTCGTCGGTATCGCGAAGACCCAAACCACGTCGCTCGCGGTCGTCGCGCCTGGTATCGCCGGCGCTCTGCTCGCAACCGCCGCTGGTCTCGCCGCCGCTATCCCGGCCGTGCTCATCTACAACTTCGCCGCCAAGCAAATCTCCAAGCAGGCCACCAAGCTCGATGACTTCGCTTCTGAATTCATCGCGCTCGTCTCACGCGACATGGATCGTCGCGCGGGCTGAGGTGGACCTAACGTTGGAGGACAACCCCAATGGCGGGTAAATTATCGGGCGGAGGCGGCAAAAAAAGCCGCGGCCTAGAGGTGAATGCGGATCCAAACGTGATCCCATTCATCGACATCATGCTCGTGCTGCTGATCATTTTCATGATCGCAGCGCCGATCTCGAGCGTCGACATCGAAGTCTCGATGCCTGACGCGCGGATCCAGCCGTCGCAGCGGCCACCGCGTCCAACTTGGATTTCGGTGAATAATGACGGCGTGTTCGTGATGAACGATCAAGTCGATCTCAATGCACTCGGTGAAGCGACGTACGAGGCGGTGCGGGCCAACTCCCCGCAAATCGCCAACGACGAATTCGAGATCATGGACCAGCGTATCTATATCCGCGCTGACTCCGATCTTGCGTATCGCGAAGTCGTGCGGGTGATGAACCGCCTGCAAGACAAGGGCTTCACCAAGATCGGCCTCGTCGCCGAAGATCGGCGGAGGTAGCCCATGGGTGCGAAAGTAGGTGGGGCTAAAGACGGACCGGTTTCAGAACCGAACGTCATCCCGTTCATCGACATTCTGTTGGTGCTGCTGATCATCTTCATGGTCACCGCGCCGATACCAACGGTCGACATCCGCGTCGACCTGCCGCCGCCGAATCCGGTGCCGATCCGATTGGAGGGTTTGAACCCGACGATCGTTGGCGTCCGCGAAACTCCGGCCGGTTTGGCGATCTATGTGGACGAGGAAATTGTGCAGCTGTCTCAACTGGGCGATACGACGCTCCGTCACGCGCAGCGAAACAATCCCGCGCTCGACTTCCAAGATCTCTATGCCGAGGCGCGTATCTTCGTGCGCGCGGATCAAAGCACGGCTTATGGCAACGTCGTCGACGTTATGAGCCGGCTGCAGGAAGAGGGCTTCGTGAAAGTCGGTATCTTCGCTGAACTTGCGAGTGAGGGATAAGACGATGGTAGGTCTTCGCCTCATATCCATTTCGCTGGCAGCGTTGGTCTGTCTGACGTTGGTCTATCTCGCGGTAACGCAGAAGTTCAGCGCCATCGCCGATCTCTTTGATGATCCGGACGCCGTGAAGGTGGAAATTGAGGAGGAGGAAAAGCCGCCTCCACCTCCGCCGCCGCCAAATCGTCCGCCGCCGCCGCCGCCGCCTGAGCAGCGCGTGCCGCCACCGGATCTGTCTGCGCCACCAACGCCGACGCCGATTCCGGTTGCGGTTGACCCGCCGCCAGCGCCGCCGACGCCATCAGTCATCACCAACCCGGTGTGGCTGGAGCAGCCGGATGCTCGCGACTTCGCCCGCTACTATCCTGAGCGTGCGCAAGAACGCGAAGTTGAAGGTCGCGCGACGATCGAATGCATCGTCAACGCCAACGGTTCGCTGGCTTGCACGGTGACTCAGAGGACCCGCCAGGCTATGGTTTCGGTGAAGCGACGCTCCGCGTGTCGCGCCACTTCCGGATCGCGCCAGCGACCCGCGATGGCGTGGCGACTTCGGGCGCGCGTATTCGCCGGACCATCCGATGGGCGCTGCCAGGCTAAGAGGGCCGCTGTCTTGTGGCGGCAACGCGACAGGACGGCAAGCTCGTGAACAACGGCGTCACACCAACGCCAGCGCAAGCCGCGCGATCCTTACGGGTCGTGCGGCTTGTGTCGTTTGGGGCCTCGCTTGTGCTGGTGGCGGTGACGCTGCTGGCGATTGCGTCGCTGCGTTACGCGCCGATGTGGCGCGAGCAGGAACGGCCGCACATTGCGATGGTGAGCGAAGTGATGCGCCCGCCGGCCGAAGCGCAACGCGGCGTTCGCCGCCGCGCACGCCGCGTCGTGAAGTAGAGCCGCAAGAGCAATCGGCGCCAGCGCCTGCGCCAACAGCTTTGCCGTCGAGCGAGCCGGTGATGATCACGACGCCGACTTGGATCGAACGGCCGCGCCATCCGGAGCGCTGGTTTCCGCGCCAAGCATTCATGCAGGGGATCGCGGGCGAAGTGGTGCTCGATTGCGAAGTTAGTGTTGATGGACGCTTGTCATGTGTTGTGGCGTCCGAAACGCCGACGGGGCAAGGTTTCGGCGATGCCGCGTTGCGTATCGCGCAAGCGCACGTGATGCGGCCAGCGATGCAAAATGGAGTCGCTGTGCGCGGGCGTTACCGAATGGTTGTGCCGTTTACACCAAACGGCTGAACGCACATCGCGAATCCGTGAACTCGCGCAAGCGTGATTGCGCTCTCGCGCCTGTGAATATTCGCGCGACGCGAACGGCCACATGCTTCCTTCACTCCGGCGTCAAGACCGGATGATTAGGGAGGCGCAAATGACTCAGTCACTCGGAATGCGCGCGACGTCGTTTGGGGCGTCGGCGGTTTTGCTCGGGCTCATGGTGTTCGCTGGGCTCAGCGCGACGATCACGATGCAATTGCCGGTGTTCAACGGACCTGCGCCAATCCCGGTAGAAACGCTGTCGCCGCAGCCCGAGCCGCCCAAGCCCGTTGTTCGTCAGCAAACGACGCCTCCGCCCGATCGACCAATCGAAGGACCCGCTCGCGTTATCGAGACAACGGCGCCGGCGAGACCCGACACGAGCGGGCTTAACTTCGGGCCGCCCGGGCCACCCTTGGGGCCGAGCGAGATCACAAATCCGCGATGGCTTCGCCAACCGCGCGATCTAGCGAGCTATTATCCAGCGCGAGCACTCGCACGGGAAATTCCAGGGCAGGTGGTTCTGGACTGCAGAGTAGATGTCGTCGGCGCGCTGCATTGCGCCGTGGTGTCGGAAACACCGGCAAATTGGGGCTTTGGCCGCGCTGCGTTGGAGATTGCAGGCGATTATCGCATGGTTCCCGCGATGCGGGACGGCCAGGCGATCGAAGGGCGATACCGGATGCGCGTGCCTTTTGAGGTGAGATAGCAGCAGTCGAAGATGCGAGACCAGTCACCGCATTTTGGCCGTGATTGGCTCGCAAATCCCGCGACCGAGGGATAGAACCACGCGTTCTGGACAGGAGATAACTACGATGAAAGTTCTGCTCGGCGCGACCGCCGCGCTTCTGCTGATGGCGGCGCCGGCTCTGGCCCAGACCCCCCCAGCGCTCCCAGCGCAATGCAACTTCACCGCACCGCCGGCGATCCCGGATGGCGCGACAGCTAGCAACAATGAAATGCGCGATGCGCGCACGGCGCTCGAAGCTTGGCGCGACACCCGCCGTGCTGAACTGCAAGCGTGCCAAACCGCTGTGCAGGCCCTGCAAGCGCAAGCCAACGCGGCAGCGACCGTCTACAACGCGGCCGCGCCGGAAACCGATGCTGTCATCACACGCTTCGCGGCTCAGAACGAAGCGTACAACAACCGCAGTGGCGGCGGCCGTCGTGAGCGCGGCAGCTCGCTGACGCGTCCTGATCACTGATCAGCGTTGAAAAGCTGAATACGAAGACGGGCTAGTCCGACGGGCTAGCCCGTTTCCTGTCTATGGAAGCTCTGGTGCAAACCGCTTGCGCGGGCGTGTAGCGCCAGAGCGGAGTGAAGATGGCCAGCGCCAGCGAGGCGAGGGCGAGCCCAATCGCCGGTGCAAATGCCGCGGCGCGCGGGCCGAATTCGCCGGCAGCAAACCCAACGAGTGCTGAGCCGACCGGTGCGCCGCCCATGAAGCCCATTGAATAGACGGCCAGAACGCGGCCGAGATAACGCTGGCCGGCGGCGCCTTGCACAATGGTGCGGCTCGTCGAGATCGCGATGCCGGCGGCAAACCCCCAAAGCACGACGATGAAGGCAAAGAGCAGGAACGGCTTGTGAAAGCCGAAGGAAAAGAGCGCCGCCGCGCCAATGAGGTGCGAAGCGATAAGCGAACGGCCAGGCTGGCGCAGAGGTTTGAGGCGGCTCAGCACCACAGCGGATACGAATGACGCACTCCAGAAGCAGGCGAGCAGCGCACCGAGCCGCAGCCCCTGGGTGTGATTATCACCACCGTAAGCGTCGCGGATGATGAGCGGGAAGAGCACCTGAAAGGCGCCGATGACGAATACGCCGACATAAGCGGCGGAGATCAGCATTGGCGACATAACGGGGTCGCGAAAGGAATAGACGAGGCCTTCTTTGAGATCGCGGAGCGCGCCTTGCAACGTGCGCTCGTGACCTGAGGGTTTGGGCGCTTGCATCGTCAGCGCGACGGCAGCGCCAAGGGCGAGCGCAAGCGCTTGGATCGCCAAGTATGGCGCTGGGCTACGTCCAGCGAACTGCGCGATCAAATGCCGCGATCTGCGCGCCGATCTGCACAGCGGTCGTCACTGCTGCGGCGGTTGCGATAGGCGTGTGTTTGCCGAGTTCTGCTTCGCGCGCGACGATGCCGTTCAGCGCCGCGTCGCGCACAGGCATGGCGAATGCCGCGCAGGATCCGACGATCACCGCGTAGGTGATGAGGAAAGAATAGGTGAGCTGACCAGCCGCGACGACGGCGCAGAGAATGAGAGTGGTGAAGGCAAAGCCGAGGTAGAGCAGCGCGATCGTCGTGCTTGGGCGCGCGCGCTCAGCTAAGAGCCCACCGAACAACAACAAGCAGAACATTGGCGCCGAGAGCGCCGATTGTGCGAGGCCCACGCCCGCTGGCGTTGCGTCCAGGTTGAACGCGACCAGCGACGGGAACAGCACGAACTGCATCCCGAAAGCGAGAAAGTAGAGGGCGACGAGGAGGTAATAGAGGTTGAGTTCGGACACTAAGCCCAAACCGGGTTTGCGCGTCTCTTCCGCCCCTCGCTCCATGCGCTCCTGCCATAATCGCGGGGCCGTTGCGGGTCCAGTGCGCACGCCGTTGACGCGGACTTAACATAGCGCGTGCTGGCTTGGGGGATGGCGTTGCCGAATCAGCCACGGTTGGACCCGTCCGAACCGCCGCAGCCGCTGGAATTGACCCAGCAGCATGCGCCGCGTGCGCGGCAGGCGTTGGTGAAACGCTTGTGCGAGATCGTTTCGTGGCCGGAAACGCGGCTGCCCTCATACGAGCGGCAACTCGCGGCTGACATTCTGGTTGGACTGCTTCGCACCAGCAACATTGAGCTGCGCCAGCGCTGCGCGCAGGGCTTAGCGCGGGTGAACGACGCGCCGAAGGCGTGCTGCGCTATTTGGCGCGTGATGAAATTAGCGTGGCGCAGCCGTTGCTTGAAAACGGCGCGGGCTTTGACGATGCGGACCTTATTGCGACGGTACGCGCTGGCGTCGCCTGGCATTGGTTTGCGATCGCCAAGCGGCGCGGTTTGAGCGAGCCGGTGACGGACGCAATTCTGCAGACCGGCGATACGGCCGCGATCGAGGCGGTATTGCGCAACACCACATCGCGGCTGTCGACACAGGGCGTGGATCTGGTGGTCGCGAAATCGCGGCAGGCAGCATCGCTGCCGGCGCTGCTCGTTCCGCGTATGGAATTGAAGCCGACCCAGGCGCTGGTGCTGTTCTGGTGGGCGGGCCACCAGCCGCGTTTGCAGATTTTGCGGCGCTTTGCCGTCGATCGCCCGGTGCTGATCCAAGAACTCGGCGAAGTGTTCAAGCTTGCGGCGTCCGAAGGCTGGGCAGACGCGGATACGCGCAAGACGCTGCAAGTGATTGAGCGGCGTCAGCGCAATCGCGCTGCGGCTGCGCAGAGCCCGTATAAATCGCTGGAAGGTGCGCTCGCTGCAGCGGAAGGCGGTCTGGATCGTTTGCTTATCCATGAAATCGCGCACTTGGCTGGTGTGAAGCCTACGACTGCCGCGCAGATTTTTGCTGACGTCGGCGGCGAGGCGATTGGCGTGTTCTGCAAAGCGGTTGGGTTGAAACGTCCGCTGATGATTGCGCTGTGGAAAGCATTGCGGCGCCCGAACGGTGATCCTGACACAACAGACAATCCACTCGGTCGCGCTGTCTACGTTTTTGACACATTGGCCACAGCAAAAGCGCAGACCGTGTTGCGGTATTGGAACTGGTCATTCACAGCCGATGCCGCTGGAATCGACCAACAAACTTACGGCGATGACGTGCTCGAATTGTCGTTGGCGCGTCGCAACGCTGCGCTGCTCTTCAGCCGCAACAGCTAAAACCTCAGCAGGTTAAATCTGGCGAATCCACTGGGGCAGAGCTAAGCCTTGGCGCCGCGCGATGGCGGCGCGGGAGGCGAGTTAATGCTTCACGCCGCAGCGATGCTGTGTGGTTTGGCGGTCCTGTGGATTGCTGTCACGCAACGCGCAAGTTCTCCCCAGGATTGGGCGATCGCGGCAGCCGTTAGCTTGGCGTGCGTCGCAGTTGCTTTGCGTTTTGGCGGCGCGCAGCCAGCGTTTGCACGCGCGCCGCGTTTGTTGGCGCTGAGCATCGCCCGTGCGGGCGCTGTGGCGCGCGGTTCGTTGGTGACATTGCGCGCTGCGCTCTCTGCAGATGTGACGATGAAACCGGCGCTGGTGCGCGTGAGATCGCGCGCGCAGCGCGCGTCTGACCGCGCTTCATTTGCAAACATGATCAGCGCCACGCCTGGTATGGCGGTGGTTGAGACTGATGCCGACGGCTTGTTGGTCCATGTGATCGATGAGGACGGTATCGACGCAGCCGATCTTGGCCGTTTGGAAGGTCGCGTTCTGGGCGGAGGCCGCTCATGACTGCGCTTGCGGCTGCGATTGGTGTCGGCATCGCGCTCTTGCTGTGTGTCGTGCGCTTGTTTTCAGGCCCGACGCTTTATGACCGGACGCTCGCGGCGAATGGCGTGATCATCAAGCTGGCAATTATTGTTGGTGCGGCTGGCGTCATCACCGCGCAGGCTGTGTTTGTGGATGCCGCGTTGGCGTTCGTGCTGGCGAGCGTGGTCGCCAACGTCGCCGTGCTGAAATTCTTCCGATCGCGCTCCTTCCAAACGCCGCTCGCGCGCGCGGAGGACATGTGATGGACGTGAGCGCTGTGTTGGAATTGGTCCGGCTTGGGCTGTCGGGCATCGTTGTAGCGATCGGACTGCTGCTGATCGCGGGCGGCGCGCTTGGGTTGTTGCGGTTTCCGGATCTTTACACGCGCTTGCATGCGGCGAACGTGGCTGACGTTGTTGGGTCGGTCGGGGTTGTGCTTGGCCTTGCGATTGCAGCGCCGGATTGGAACATTGCGTTGCGACTGCTGTTGCTCGCGGCGCTCTTAATCGCGCTCGGGCCGACGTTGACGCATCTTGTCGCTCAAGCAGCGCACGCGGCGGGACTTGCGCCGATCGCTGGCCGCTACGCTGCGCCACGTCCGGGCGCCACGCGGTCGAGTACGCCGCAATGATCGCAGCGCTTCCTTGGCTGGCCCTGGCGCTGATGGTCGTCGCGATCGCGTCGGCGATTGGCGCGCTGGCGGCGCGTTCGCTGTTCGTAACCTGCATGCATGTGCTGACCGTTGGCGTCTCGGTGGCGGCAGCGACTTTGCTTTTGCGCGGCGGTGACGGCGGTTTGGCGCTGGCGCTATTCGCGACGGCGTGGGCGCCGGTGTTGCTGATGGCGGCGATGTTGCTGAGTGCGCGCGCATCGAAGTCCGCGCGCTTGCGCCTGCCTTGGCTGAGTGTGTTTGGCGCTGCGGTCGCCGCGGGCGCAATATGGTGGCCGCTGCTGGAGCTGAGTGCCGCCGCGCCGGTGACACCCGCGGATGCGCTCAAGGGGCTGAGTTTTTGGTTGGCGCCGGTTCTGTTGGTAACCGGCGCGGCGTGCGTCGGCGTGCTTGGCTATGGCGAGCGCGGTGCGCTGACGCGTAGGCCGGGCGCATGATTGGCTCGCACGTCATTGTTGCCGCAGCGGCGCGCTTCTTCACGCCGCTGATGGCGTTGTTCGCGGCGGTGTTGCTGGTAAGCGGCGCGCCGGGCGACGGCGTCGGCTTTGTCGCGGGTTTGGCCTTCGGACTCCTGCTCTTGCTGCATGCGCTGACGTTCGGCGCGGGCGCGGCGCGTATGGCGTTCCCAACGCCGATGGCGCGATTGATCTTGGCGCTCGGCATCGGCGCAGTGTGCGTGGGCGCAGGGCTGCCTGGCTTTGTGTTTGCACGCGAGACAATAGAGGCTGGCGCGTTTGCGGCGACGGTGGCGAGCGGCGCGCTCGTTCTCCAGGTTTTGTTCGGCCGCGCGCCGACACTGCGAGATGCGGAATGATCGCCGCGAACGCATTGCTTGAGCCGGTCCTGGCGGCGAGCGCGGTTGCGCTGCTGATCGTCGGCGCGACGGGTGCGCTTGTGCTGACGAACGTGATCAAGCGGCTTGCGGCGCTGCTGATCGGCGGATTTGGCGCACTTGCTGCCCTCGCGGCATTGGGCGCGCCGAGTGGTGCGTTGCTCGCGGGTGTCGCGGTGCTGTTTGCGCAGACGGCGCTTGGTGCAGCGCTCGCCGTGCGTCTGCAGGAGGGTTACGGTTCCGTCGAAACGCAAGACATCGATGCGGCCGATCTCGAGGACGACACGCGGGGGCACGCGTCATGAACGGCGCCTATCTCGACCTTGTGCGCGCGCATGCGCCGTTGCTTATGATCGTTGCGCCGCTTGTGGGTGCGGCGCTGACGCTGGTGAGCGGCTTGGCTCGGTTGAGTTGGGTGGTTGCATGCATCGTTGGTGGCGTGGCGGCAGTGATCGGGATCGACTTCGCGCTGGCTGTGTTTTCGGCTGCGCCGCCGGCAATCGCCGAGGTCGGCGTTGCAATTTATGTTGACGGGATCGGCGCGTTTGCCGGGGCGTTGATGGCGCTCACGCTGACGTTTGTCCTTGTTGCTGCGGGCGCGACGCTGAAAGAGGCTGGCGCATCAGCGGCGCCGTTCAACGTGGCTTTGCTGCTGTGTGCCGCGGCTGGTTGGATTGGCGCACTGATGGCGCGCGATCTGGCGGCTGTGTTTGTTGCAGTCGAGACGGCGTGGCTTGCGGCGGTGGGGCTGACGGCTGTTAACGCGGTGCAAGCACGCGCGCCGCTCAATGGCGCACTGCGGATGTTGAGCCTTGGCGGCGTCGGCGCGGCATTGATGTTGTTGGGTATTGGCCTACTGGGCCGCGCTGCCGGTAGCTTCGAAATCGATGCGCTGCCGCTCGCGCACATCAGCATGCCGAGCGTTGCCGGTGCGGGCGCTGCACTTGTGCTTCTTGGCTTGGCCGTGAAGGCCGGCGTGGCGCCTTTGCACGCCTGGAGCGCGGCGGCGCTTGGGCGTTCCAGTGGCGTCGTGTCGTTTGGCGTCGGCGTGCTTGCGGTGCTTGGGGCGCTGAGCGTGATGACGCGGGTGTCTGCGTACACCATCACTGCGCCTGAACTCGGCGCGGCGATTTCCGCGGCGCTTGCGGGCCTGGGTGCAGTGAGCGTGATTGTCGGCTCGGTGCAGGCCGTTGGGTCCACGAATCTTCTGCGGCTTGCCGCGTACGCTGGCGTTTCGCAGGCCGGCTGCGTGTTGCTGAGTGTGGCGTTGGGTTCGCCTGCGGGGTTTGCTGCGGCGCTGATGCAATTGGTTGCGTTCGCGGCGGCGGGCTTGGCGCTCTATGGCGGCGCGGCTGCCGGGCGTGTGCAAGCGCTTGATCGACTCGACGGCTACGCGCAGCGGGCGCCGCTGGCGAGTGCAGCGATCACGGCAGGTGCGCTCAGCTTGATGGGTGCGCCGCTCACGATCGGATTTCTCGGACGTTGGCGTTTAGTTGAAGCGGGCGTCGGCGCTGGCTGGTGGTGGGCGGCGGGCCTTGTGATCATCGCGTCGCTGTCGGGCGTGTTTTACGGCGGACGCTTGATCGAGCGGATGTATTTCCGCCGCGCCAACGCTGCGTATGAGGGCGAAGGCGGCCTGTGGCGCGCGGCGCTGGCGCCTGCATTGCTCGCGGCGATTGTTGGTATCGCGATTGGCGTTGCGCCGAACGCGCTGCTGCGCGCGGCCGCTGCGGCATCGCAGCTGCTGACTGGACTCGCGACATGACGCCGGAGTTCGCACTTTATGCGGTGCTGGGTGCGCCGGTGTTGCAGGCGCTGCTGGTGATGTTGGTGCCGAAACCGCCTGGCTTGCGCGATCTCATTCACATTGGGTTCTCGCTGCTGGGCGCGATTGCGGCGGCGTATCTTGTCAGCGCAGTGGCGCATCATGAGACGGCCCGCATTGTGTTGGCGCAGCCGTTGCCAAACGTGGATCTGGCTTTCACCATCGATCCGCTGGGCGCGATGATGGCGGCGGTGTTGAACGGGCTGGGCGTTCTGCATGCTGTGCATGCGGCCGGTGTTGCGCGCGCCAAGCAGGAGCGGGCGCCCGCGCGATTGCTAGCATTCATTGCGCTCGCGATGGCGGGGGTGACGGCTGTGGCCTTCTCGGCAAACTTGTTCAGCTTGTTTGTTGCTTACCAAGCGCTGGCGTTGGCGGCGTTTCCGTTGGTGGCGCACCGCGGTGACGAAGAAGCGCGACCGGCGGCGCGCGCGTTCTTGGCGACACTGCTGGCGAGTTCGATCGGCTTGTTCTTGCCGGCGATGATCTGGACGTACGCGATCGCGGGTGCGCTAGATTTTCGCGCTGGCGGTATGTTGGCCGGGCGCGTCGACGCGCTGACCGCGAACATATTGCTCGTGCTCTACGTCATGGGCATCGCGATGGCGGCGATCCCGCCGATGCACCGCTGGTTGCCTGCATCAAGCAACGGGCCGTTTCCTGCGCTGGTCGCGATTCAAGCTTTAGCGGTGTTGCCTGCCGGCGGCATCGGCGTGCTCAAGGTTGTGACGTTCGTGTTTGGTCCGGGGATGGGAGAGGCGGCGCTGGCATCGCAGCTTCTGATTGTGCTCGTTGGCATTGGCATGATTGTCGCGGCCCTGATCGCGTTGTCGAAGCAGGATATTCGTGAGCGGCTCGCCTATTCTTGCATGGCGCAATCGTTGGCGGCGGTGATGGGTGCGCTGCTGTCGCTGCAGCCAGGATCGTTTGCGGCCGCGGGATTGTTTGCGGCGGCCCTGCAGATCTTGGCGCTCGCGTGTGCGGCGGCGACGTTGCTGATGGCGGCGGGTACGACCGCGGCGATCACTGGGCGCACGACAGTGGCGGACTATGCGGGGCTTGGGCGCGTGATGCCTTGGACGTTCGCGGGATTTGCGATCGCGTCAGCGAGTATGATCGGTATGCCGCCGTTTGCTGGTGCGTGGGCAAAGCTTTGGCTGATCACCGCGGCTGCGGGGTCAGGTTTGGTCTGGGCGGCGGGTCTTGCCGCAGCGGCGGCGATTTTGACGTTCACGCATCTTGGTCCGCTTGCGGCGAACGCATTGGCGGCGCGAGCGCCGACGGATGCTTTTAAGCGCCCAGACGGCGCTTCGATCTTGCTTGCGGCGCCTGTGATCCTTGGCAGCGGCGGCTACATTGTCTTTGCTCGTGCTGGCCGATCCGCTCGCGGATTACTTGTCGCCGATCTGGACCGCGGGGGCGGGCCAATGAGCGAACAACGCAAAACACCGCCGCCGCGCAGCGGCGTCACGGGCGTGCTGTTCGTGTTCTGCTTGGCGGCGTTGATCGCTGGGCTCGCGTTCGATCTGGCAGGCGGCGTGCGCGTGCGTTTCTGGATTGGCGACCAACCCGGCGGCCGCCGCTGCCGTTGGCGTGGGCCGTCGTTTTGTTCGTGGTGCTTGCCGGGCAGGCCGCGCGCTTTGTGTTGGGGCGATGGGATCGAGTCACAGAAGGGGCGACGATGGAAGCTCACGCTTAATCCCGGCTTTGGTGCCGATCATCGCCGCGTTGCTGATCCTGGCGATGCCGCGCACGGCGCGTTCGCCGATGATCGTTGCGTCAGCGCTCGCGGCGTTTTGGCTGCTGCTCGATCACGAGTTCGGCGCGGGTGGCGCGATGGTGCAGATGGGACTGCCGGTCGTTCCGTTCAAACTCGATGAACTCAATCGCATCTTCGGAATCACATTGCTGATCGCGCTTATCGTGATCGGGATTTATTCCGGCGCGCGCCGCAATCGCTACGAAGATGCGGCGATCTTGTTGCTGGCGGGGAGCGCGGTTTCGGCGCTCTTCGTTGGCGATCTTATCAGCTTTGTTGCGGCGCTCGCTTTGGGTGGGCTTGCCGCGGCGTGGGTTGTGTTTGCTTCGCCGTTGGAGGGCGCCAGCAGGGCTGGCGCGCGGTTGCTGATCTGGCACGGGCTCGAGGGCTTGCTGTTCCTGGTTGGTGTTGCGTTTCACTTGTCATCTGGAACGGCGGCGTTGGCCGTCGGCAGGCTCGACATCACCTCGATCGGTGGTGCGTTCATATTCGCGGCGCTGATGATCCGTGTTGGCGCACCGGCGATGCACGTATGGCTGAAAGATGTGATCTCGCATGCTTCGCCGACCGGCGCTGGCGCGCTTTCGAGCTTCACGACGATGCTCGGCGTCTATGCGTTGGCGCGGTCGTTTCCGTCTGAACCGCTGCTGATCTGGATCGGCGCGGCAATGGTGGTGGTCGGTGCGCTCTATGCGGCGGCGGAGAATGACCTGCGCAAGGCCGCCGCTTACGCGCTGACGATGCAGACGGGGCTGTGCGTTGCACTTGTCGGCATCGGTACGCCGCTGGCGTTGGCTGGCGCGGAAGCGCATGCGTTCGCGACGATCCTCTCGTTCCTGGCGCTGCAGCTGACGCTTGGTGCGCTGCTGAGCGGCACGGGCAGCGTTGGTCTTTCGCAACTCGCGGGTGTTGGGCAGACCATGCCGATCACGGCAGTGCTGTTGCTCGGGTGCGGACTTGCGGTTTCGGCGGCGCCTGGCCTCGCGATGTTTGCATCGCAGGCAGCTTCGTTGGAGGCAGCGGCGCAATGGGATCTGCGTTGGCTGTGGACGATGATCTGGGCGATGCCGGGCGTTGTGTTTGTTGCGTTGCTCGTGCGGCCGGCGCTGGCGATCTACACGCCGACAGGCGAGGTGCGCCCGATTAAAGAGGCGCCGTTCTCGATGATCCTTGGCGCGGTGGTGGCGCTGTTCTTGTGCTTTGCCGTTGGCCTAGCGCCGCGCTGGCTGTTCGACCTGATGCCGTCAGAGATTTCGTTTGAGCCGTTTGAGATCGACCGCGTCGCGCCGCAGCTGCAATTGCTTGGCGCGGCGGGCGTTGCGTTCTTGGCTTGCGTGCAGCGCAGGCTACGCCGCTCGAGCAGATGTGCGGTTGCTCGATATCGATGCGCTCTATCGGGGCCCGCTGGCAGGCGCTGGGCGTTGGGCTGGGGTGTTGGCGCTGCGCGTCTATGGCGCTTGGCAAAGCTGGACGCGGCGCATGTCAGAGGCGGGCGGGCGTTCGTTGGCGGCGTTGGCGCAGGCCTGTGATCGCCCTTACGCGCAGGCCGGGACGGCGGCGGCGACGTTCTTCTGCTTGGCCGCGATGCTCCTGGTGATGTTCCTCGTTCGCTAGGAATAATTCTGGCTGGACTATCGTAGTGAGTGTTTCGACCTTCTTCTTTCTGTTACGGTGAACGACTGTTGAATATTTGCGCTGAGTTTTCACTTGCAAGACTTTGGTCTATACTCATACAGTATCTGAACTTCACTTGCGGGTAAGCAGCGAGCCAAATGGAAAACCGGCGCGATTTGGTGCGCATGGCGGCTGACATCGCGGCTGCCTACGTCTCGGCCAATTCGGTCCAGGCGCAGGATCTGCCTGCTTTAATCCGCACAGTTCACGCTGCTCTGCTGGAGGTCTCGGGCGAGGTGGGTTCAACGCCGGAGGCGACGCCGGAGCCGGCCGTCGCGATCAAGAAGTCCGTTACGGCCGACTACATCATCTGTCTGGAAGATGGGAAGAAGTTCAAATCCTTGAAGCGCCATCTGCGCACGCGTTACGCCATGACGCCGGACGAATACCGCAGCAAATGGGGCCTGGCGCACGACTATCCGATGGTTGCGCCGAACTACGCCAAAGAGCGTTCGAACTTGGCCAAGCGCATGGGCCTTGGGCAGACGCGCAAGGGTGGCTGAAGCGGCATCTGAATGCCGCGAGGAAATAAATCCTATAATTAGG
>JADJCG010000005.1 GCA_016703335.1 Caulobacteraceae bacterium
AAAAATCTATCCTACACCTTTTGAGGTGCGCGTACCCTGCTGGTTGGCATGGGCTGGTCGTTCAAAATGAGGTGTGGGAATGGGCTGTTGTCGAAACGCGCGGAGGACGCTGCGGCCGCGGAACTGGCGGCCAACGTCGTGAGCTACGCGCTGGGAGGCCGCCGCAGACCATCGTCGATGATGCGCGCGGGGGTTCGCAGACGGCGTATGCGCGGCAGTTGGCTATGTATCTTTGTCACGTCGCGTTCGAGCTGAGCTTGGCGCGGGTGGCGGCCGCGTTCGGGCGCGACCGGTCGACCGGTGGCGCATGCGTGTCACGCGATCGAGGACCGGCGCGACGAGGCGCAGTTCGATCTTTGGATGACTGCGTTGGGAGCAGACGCTGCGCGCGGCGCCTGCGCCAGTGCTGCCCGAGCGAGCCGACCGCATGAGCGCACGACGTATTGGGCGGTGTTGGCGCGGTTGGCGCTGGCGACGCGGTTCTGCGCTTGCAGATGGCGCGGGGCAAGACTATGGCGTGTTCACCAAGCGCGATCGTAGGCGGCGTGCGTTGTTGCGTTTGCGCGCGGACGAATTGCGCGCGCTAGAGTCGGAGGCGTTGAGCGCAGGGCCGAAGAATGGGGTTCGGTTTGATGCGGCGGGCTTTGCGCGTGTTGCGCGAGAAGCGGCGCGCCGGGATGAAGCGTTTATTGCGCAGCACCGCGATATCGTTCCGCGCACTGTCATTGATGCCGATGGCGGCTTCCGCAAAGTGCGAGGCATGGATTCAGAAGTGGTGATGCGAAGGCTTGCGGCTTTAAAGGGCCGAACGGAGATCCTGGCTTAATGAGGCGGAACTCTCCGCCGCGGGTCGTTTGCGTGCCGACTGGCTGTTGGCGAGGGCGGCTTCGTGCGTGGTTCGGACTGGACCGCAGCGCCGATGGGGACGACGCGCGGCCCGGCAACGCGCAGGAGGCCGCGATGGCGCGGCGGTCCGATGCGCGGCGGCGTTTGGCGGCGATGCCTGGCGGAACTTTCGCCACGCCGCTAGGCGCGTGGTCGAGCGCGTTTGTTTGCACGAAGAGGGGCTTGAGGCATTGGAGCGCGATGAGGGCTGGCCGGCGCGATCAGGGAAGCTCGCGCTGAAGCTTGGCTTGGCGCAACTCGCAGCGGCGCTCTAAGCCGCGCGCGCTGCTGCCTGGATGCGGCTCATCATCGAGAAGAGACCGTTGGAGCGCTGCATGGTGAGCGCGTCCTGGAGGCCGAGGCGCTCGAACACGGCCTTCGGATCGACGGAGAGGATCTCGGCTGGCGTGCGGCCGGAGAAGATGCGCAGCAGCATGGCGATTTCGCCGCGCACGAGGTGCGCATCGGAATCGCCGCGAAAGAAGAGCTTTTCCGGCTCATCGGCGTGCTTGTCGCTCACCAGCCAGACGCGGCTGACGCAGCCGCGGATGCGATGATCTTCGGTGCGCTCATCGTCCGCCAAAGGCGCGAGTCCGCGCGCGAGCTCGATCACATACGAAATGCGCTCCTCCCAGTCGGGGAGGAGCGCAAATTCGTCTGCGAGATCTTCGATCGCTTGATCGATGCTGGCCATAAGCTTTCAGATGCCCCTTGCGGCGCATCGGAGCAAGATCAGTCGCGGCCGCCGTGACCCGAAGTCGGGACAGTCATGGCGGTAGCGTCCGGCTGAGCGACGGCGCCGATGCAGGTGCCGATGTCGCGCAGGCCGTGCTGGCCGAGGCAAAACGCGTTCTCATAGCGGAAGCGAGCGGCCGACATGCATTGATAGAGCTGCAGCTGGGCCATCTCGATGCAATCGCGCGAGCGCGGATCGGCGATGAGGCGGTTCACGGCGCTTTGGTTGGTGTCGACGGCGTCGAGCGCCTGCAGCGCAGCGACGGCGGCCATGCGATCGAGGGCTTCGCCGCGTGAGGCGTTGACGCGCCACGAAGCGGCGGCTGGCGTCGAGGATACTTCAACGACTTGATCGCCGCCGCGCACGGCGTCCCAGAACCGGCGGCCGCCATAGACTGACGGATCGGTTGAGGGATGAAGGCTGAGGGGCGTCACTGAGAGGCGCGGTGTGACGGACGACGGCACGGCGTCCGACGGCGCGCCATCGCGGCCGTTGGAGCGGATGCGTTGAACACGTTGCGCTTGTTGCGGGGCGACGGCGTTGGCCCAGCGCTGGCTCTGCAACGAGTACGCCATCTCTTGATAGCGATCGGCGACGCCAATGATGCGAGCGCTGTCGGCGTTGGCCGAAGCAAGCAGCATATTGGTCGCTTCCTGACCGCCGCGGAGCCCGCGTGCGTAGGAGGGATCAACGGAGACCGCCCAGATCACGGCGTCGCGGCCGTAATAGGCGGCGGCGTCGCGGACGCCTTGAACGAAGGCCGGCGATTGCGCGGCGGTGTTTGCACCGTACGCGACCCAGCCGCGGGTGAGCGCATCGCGATTGTGGCGCGAGACGCGGTCAAGGGCGGTCTCGAGCGAGGCCGCGTTGCTCATCGTCGATGAGCGCAATTCTGAAACGTCGCTTTGATAAGCGGCGTAGGCCGTGACCGCAGTCTGTAGGTCGACATTGCTTGCGCCCGCTTCAGTCGCGGCAGGCGTTTGTGCATTGGCGACACCGAGAAGGGCGACAACCGCGGTAGTGGTCCAAACCGCAAGGCTACGCATCGGCTTCTGCTCCCTGATCCTAGATTGGTGAGTCCGCTTTCGAGTCGTCCTCATAGCGGGCACTCTCTCCCCCAGCGCGTTAAGAAGTCTTTTACTCGCGAGCGACGTTTCAGTGTCAACACAACTGGCAGTAAGGCCGGGTGCAAAAACAGCACCAATGGCAGCTACGCTGGCGTTGGCGGGCTGGATTTGGACCGTGGGCGTCGTTTTGGCGGCGTTTGCAGGTGTCTTCGGGGGTGGAGAACGGGCCGATGTCGCGGCGGCGGCGGCATTAGCGTTAGCGCCGGCGCTCGTCGGATTTACCTGTTGCCGTGGGTTGGCCTGCGCTGGGGCGCGCTTGGTCTCATTCTGGTTTGGCTGGTGGCGCTCGCGGGGCTGGTCGCGGGAACCGGCGGCTGGGGATCGCCCTGGTGGCGGGGCTGCTGATCCCCGCCGTGCTGGCGCGCACGCTCGGCCGCTGGACGCGGATCGCGGCGATTGGCGCGGTGCTCGGCTACGCGGCGACCGGCGCATCCACCTTTATGTATGCGGGGCTCGGTTGGTTCACGGTCGTGCTGACGATCTGGTCGCTGTTGCTTGCGGGCTGGCTGTTGGGGTTTGCGCAGCGAACGGCGCCGCGCGAGCAGGCCATGGGGCAGCGCATCGCGGAGGTCTCGCACGAACTGCGGACGCCGCTGACGCACATCCTCGGCTTCTCCGAAATGATCGAGAAGCAAATCTTCGGCGAGGTCGGCGCGCGTTACGTTGAGTATGCGGGACTGATCCGGAAGAGCGGCGCGCATTTGCTTGGGCTGGTGAACGACCTGCTCGATCTGTCCCGGATCGATGCCGGGAAGTTCGAAGTGCAACTAGGTACTTTTGATGTGCGCGTCGTCGTCGAGGACGTGGTGCGGGTGTCGGTCGATAGTGCTGAGAAGAAGCAGATCGCACTCGGGATGTTGACGCCGGAGACGGCGCTGAATGTTCATGCCGACGATCGTGCCGTGAAGCGGATGCTGATCAACACGGTGAGCAATGCCATCAAATTCACGCCGGAAGGCGGGAAGGTGATGGTGCAGGCGAGCGAGGTGAACGGCGTGCTGCAGCTTGATACAATCGACAATGGGCCGGGCATTCCCGAAGCGGAGCGCGATATCCTCGGGCAGGCTTATGAGCGCGGCTCTGGTGGCTCGCGCGCTGAAGGGACGGGGCTTGGGTTATCTTTGGTGCGGGCGCTGGCGGCGCTGCATGGCGGAACGCTGAGCTTTCACGAAGCGCCCGGCGGTGGCGCTTTGGTGCGGATTACGTTGCCGGTGCTCTCGAATTAGCGCCGTAGCGTAAGAAACGCGCGCGCTGCGGCGATGTCGCCAACCTCAATGAGCAGACGCTGCGTCGCGCGGCCCGTCTCTAAACGCAACTCAACGCTTTCGCGCGGATCGAGCTCGACGAGATCGCGGAAGGCGGTGTCGGGGAAGGTGTAGACGGCGATCTGGTGGCCGTTGACGGCTCCGATCGTGCGCACGGATGGAATGTTACGGTCGCCATCGGTGACGGCAGCCCGGCTTGCAGGCCTTGCGAGATGCGTTCAGACAAGCGCGACTTCGCGCATCGGGCTGCGCCTCGATCGCGCATAACCAATTGCACTGAGGTCGGCGGTGTAGCGCCGCGCGCAAGCGGCAATGCTAAGGCGAGGCGTTGAACGTCGCGCACTTGGCGCACGCCGAACATGGCTGGCGTCGGCGCTTCGATGCCTTGGCTCAAGCGCCAGCCGAAATCGTCAGCGACCCGGCGCGCGCGCCAGGAGCGGTCCCAGCCTGGAAACAGCATGGCGCCTGCATTGGCCCAGGTGGCGAAGCTGCGGCGGGCTGCTGCTGCTGCGTCTGTCGTGCGTTCGTCGGCGCAGGTGCGGGCGCGGGCGGCATTGACGGCTGCGGTTTCGAGTTCACGCAGTCTGGCGTTTGTCCAGCCTTCGCGCAGCAGGGCGCCGCGCGTCTGTGCGAGGCCGACGCTCAAGGCAGCGCGGATACTCGGGTCGAAGAGGCGGCATTGCGCGTCAGCTTCCAGCAGGCCGCGCCGCTCAACGAAGGCGGTGCGCGCGTTGTTCGGTGGCGGAGGCCGTGGTGGCCGACCAAGAGCGAGGGCAAGGAAGATGAAGCGCATACGAGCGCGAAAGGTTAAGCTAAGCTTCTTGCGTTCTGGTGAACGGCGGCGATGGACGAACTTAAGACAGATTTCTGGGCGAGCGCCCTTATTCGCCGCGCGCAGATCGCGGGCGCGTTTGCGGGCGTCGTGAACAAGGGCGACGTCGACGCGGGCGCTGTGCTCGTGAAGGTGGCGACGCTCAATGGTAAGGCGCGTCTTTACGGTCCGGCGCGCAATGGCGAGGGCGAGCGGATCTGGCTGGATTTGTCGGCGGGTTCGCTGGGCGATGCCGAAGCGGACGTGGATGGGTATGTCCGCAAGCGCCGGGAGAGCGATCCGGACCTCTGGGTGATCGAGATTGAGGACCGCGAAGGGCGGCATTTCCTGATGGAGCCGGTGGAACGTTAGGTGTCAGGTCCCGGGTGTCTGGCGCCCGACTGGCCATTTGGCCTTCGGGCCGCTACCTACGCGCCTCCAATCTGACACCTGACAGCCGAGACCTGATGTCCGCCGACCCCGCCACCGAGGCCGCCCGCCGCCGCACGTTTGCGATCATCTCGCACCCTGACGCCGGTAAGACGACCTTGACCGAATCGCTGTTGCTCGCCGGCGGCGCCATCCACTTGGCCGGTGAGGTGGCTGCACGCGGACAGGCGCGGCGGACGACGTCGGACTGGATGAAGATCGAGCGCGAGCGCGGCATCTCGGTGTCGTCGTCGGTGATGATGTTCGAGCACGACAACATGGTGTTCAACCTGCTCGACACGCCGGGCCATGAAGACTTCTCCGAAGACACCTATCGCACGCTGACGGCGGCGGATTCCGCCATCATGGTGCTCGACGCCGCAAAGGGCATCGAGCCGCAAACGTTGAAGTTGTTTGAGGTCTGCCGCCTGCGCGACATTCCGATCACGACGTTCATCAACAAGATGGACCGCGAAGCGCTCGATCCGTTTGAGCTGTTGGATGAGATCCACTCGAAGCTCGCGATGGACACCGCACCGATGTATTGGCCGGCAGCGTCGGGGCAGCGGTTTGGCGGCATGCTCGATCTGACGACGGATGAGTTCGTGCCGTTCCGGCGCTTGGAGCATGGCGAAGAAGGCTTTGCTGTCGCGGCGCGGCAGAAGCGCGGGAGCGCTGAGTTTCTTGCGGGCGTGCGCGACGATGTGCGGGCTGAGTTGGAAGAGACGGCCGAACTGGCGCGCGAGGGTTTACCGAAGTTCGATCTGACGGCGTTCCGTGAAGGGCATTTGACGCCGGTGTTCTTTTGGTCGGCGTTGCGCCGTTATGGCGTGCTTGAGTTGCTGGCGGGCCTTGGCGCGAACGCGCCGCCGCCGCGGCCGTTGAAGGCGACTGTGAAGGGCCAGGAAACCGAAGTAACGCCGGGGCGCGGCGACGTCAGCGGCTTCATCTTCAAGATCCAGGCGAACATGGATCCGTCGCACCGCGACCGCGTCGGCTTCTTCCGCATTTCATCAGGCAAGTTTCAGCGCGGCATGACGCTGAAGACGGCGGCGGGCAAAGGTTTCAATGTCCACAATCCGATGATGTTCATGGCGCAGGATCGCGAGATCGCGCAGGAGGCGTTTCCGGGCGATGTGATCGGTATTCCGAGTCACGGCGGGTTTGCGCGTTGGGGACTCGCTTTCGCAATCTGGCGACGTTGTGTTTCAGGGCATTCCGAACTTCGCGCCGGAAATCTTGAAGCGCGTGCGCGTGAAAGATCCACTGAAGCAGAAGCACTTGCGCAAGGCGCTGGAGTCGCTGGGCGAAGAGGGCGTGACACAGGTGTTCAAGCCGGTGCACGGCGGCGATCTTGTCGTCGGCGCGGTTGGTCAGTTGCAGTTTGAAGTGCTCGATGAGCGGATGAAGGCGGAGTATGGGCTCGAAGTGATCTTC
>JADJCG010000007.1 GCA_016703335.1 Caulobacteraceae bacterium
GACGCGATCGATTTGCTTGCCGTGCTTGGCGAGCATGGCGTCGAGCGCTTCAGCTTGCGCGACCGTGCGCGGGAAGCCGTCGAAGATAAAGCCCGGCGCGCCTTTGTTGTTCGCAAGCGCTTCTTCAATCAGCGCGATCACGATCTCGTCGGAGACGAGCGAACCCGAATCCATGATCGCTGCGACTTTCGTACCGAGTTCCGAGCCGGACTTGCGCGCCGCGCGCAGCATGTCCCCGGTCGAAAGTTGAACGAAGCCCCGCTCAGCCGTGAGCCGCTTCGCCTGCGTGCCTTTTCCGGCTGCAGGCGGGCCGAACAGGATCAGGTTCATTTCTTGAGCACTCCCCCCCCGCTGCCGCGCAGCTTCGACCGTTTAATCAACCCTTCGTATTGGTGGGCGACCAGGTGCGACTGGATCTGCGCGACAGTATCGAGCGTCACCGAGATGACGATCAGAACGGACGTGCCTCCCAGGTAGAATGGCACGGCGTAATACGAGATGGTTTTCTTGCCCGGGCGGATGCCCGGCACAAAGCCGCCGTACTTGCGCAAATTGTCGGCGGTTTCTTCCGGGTTGAACACGATCGAGGTGTAGAAGAAGCAGAAGAAGATGATGCCGAAGGCGTAGAGCGCCATGTGGCCGGGCTTGCCGTAGCCGAACATCGCTTCGAACGTCGTCAGCCATTCCGGCGCGTTCGCGCCCATGCCGGCAAAGCTCGATCACCGTCGTCGGCAGCAGCAGCAGCGACGAGGCGAAGATCGGCGGAATGACGCCGGCGGTGTTGATCTTCAGCGGCAGGAACGAGCTCTCGCCCATGAACATCCGATTGCCCTGTTGGCGCTTCGGATATTGCACGACCAACCGGCGCTGCGAGCGCTCGATGAACACGACGAACACGATCACCGCGAGCATCACGCCGCGATCGCGAAAATCGCAAACGGGTTGACGTCACCAGTGCGCGCCAGTGCCAGCGACTGCATGATAACGCGCGGCAGGTCCGCGACGATGCCGGCGAAAATGATCAGCGAGATGCCGTTGCCGACGCCGCGCGCCGTCATCTGCTCGCCCAGCCACATCAGGAACATCGTGCCGCCCGTCAGCGTGATGACGGTGGATGCGACGAAGAAGATGCCGGGATTGGTGACGACGCCCTGGCTGCCCTGCAGACCCATGGCGATGCCGTAAGACTGAACGACCGCCAGCAGTAGCGTCAGATAGCGCGTGTACTGGTTGATTTGCTTACGGCCGACTTCGCCTTCTTTCTTCAAGCGCTCGAGCGACGGGATCGACGTCGCCATCAGCTGCATGATGATCGAGGCGGAGATGTACGGCATCACGTTCAGCGCGAACACGGCCATACGTTCCACGGCGCCGCCGGAGAACGTGTTGAACATGCCGAGGATGCCGCCCGCCTGTTGCTGGAAGGCGTTGGCGAACGCTGTGGGATCAATACCCGGAATCGGGATGAACGTACCGATGCGATAAACGATCAACGCGATGATCGTGTACCAGATACGCTTTTGTAGCTCGGTAGCTTTCGCGAACGCCGCAAAGTTGATGTTTGCGGCTAGCTGTTCTGCGGCTGATGCCATGTGGGCGCGCTGCTCCGAATGTTATCCGGCGAGGCCGGAATCCTCCCCCGTCCGGAGAGCGAACCTTAGGCTGCTGCTTCGTCCGCCGCAGGCGGATTGAGCAGTGTCACCTTACCGCCGGCCTTTTCGACTGCAGCAATTGCCGCCGCCGAAGCGCCAGAAACAGTGATGTTCACTTTGGCTTTCAGCTCGCCGCGCGCAAGGAGGCGCACGCCGTCTTTCTTGCGGCGCAACACACCGGCCTCGACCAGCGTGTCTTCGGTAATGTCGTTCTTGGCGTCGATCTTCTTGTTATCGATCGCGTTTTGCAGCGTCGTCAGATTGATCCACTGCGTCTTCTTGCTGTTCAGCGCGTTGAAGCCGCGCTTCGGCATACGCATGTGGAGCGGCATCTGACCGCCTTCGAAACCATTGATCGACACGCCGCGACGGGACTTTTGCCCCTTCACGCCGCGACCGCCGGTCTTGCCCTTGCCCGAGCCGACGCCGCGGCCAACGCGCATCAGCTTCTTGGTGGAGCCCGGATTATCGGCCAGTTCGTTCAGTTTCATCGTACGTACTCCGACGGCTGAGCCGTCTTATTTCACGATTTCGACCAAGTGAGCGACTTTGCGGATCATGCCTTGGATCGAGGGCGTGTCCTCAAGTTCGACGACTTGGTTGGCGCGCTTCAGGCCGAGGCCCAGAAGCGTGCTGCGTTGATCGAATTCACGGCGGATCGGGCTGCCGACGCGCGCACTTTAACGGTGGCGCCACTCTTGGCCTTCGCAGTTTTCTTCGCGGTCGCCATCTATCAACCCTCCGCCGGCACTTCGCCGAGGCTCGCGCCGTCCTTACGGCGACCGACGAGATCGGCAACCTTCAGACCACGGCGGTTCGCAACTTGGCGCGGCGAGCTTTGTTCTTTCAGCGCGTCGATCGTGGCGCGCACCATGTTGTAGGGGTTCGACGAACCCTTCGACTTGGCGACGACGTCCGAGACGCCCAACACTTCGAGCACGGCGCGCATCGGACCACCGGCGATCAAACCAGTACCGGCGGGCGCTGCACGCAGCATGACTTTGCCTGCGCCCCAACGGCCGTTGCCGTCATGGTGCAGCGTGCGGCCTTCGCGGAGCGGAACGCGCACGAGCGACTTCTTGGCTTCTTCCGTCGCTTTGCGGATCGCTTCCGGCACTTCACGCGCCTTGCCGTGACCGAAGCCAACGCGGCCCTTCTTGTCGCCGACGACGACGAGCGCGGCGAACGCGAAGTTCTTACCGCCCTTCACGACCTTGGCGACGCGGTTGATGGCGACGAGCTTGTCGATCAGTTCGCCTTCAGCGCGCTCTTCAGGCGCACGATTGCGGTCGTCACGGCGCGGACCACGGTTTGGGCCACCCGGACCGCGGCCTGGACCA
The DNA here is from genome assembly GCA_016703335.1 of Caulobacteraceae bacterium. Classification (GTDB taxonomy): domain Bacteria; phylum Pseudomonadota; class Alphaproteobacteria; order Caulobacterales; family Aquidulcibacteraceae; genus Vitreimonas. The sequence continues at coordinate 2,993 of JADJCG010000007.1, forward strand.
CCACCCGGACCACGGCCACCGCCGCCGCCTGGGCCGCCACGGCGCGGGCCGCGCGGACCGCGAGCTGGGCGATCTGAACCTGGTGCGTCGGCCGGTGGGCCGCCTGCGGTTTCGTCGGTCATCTCAACGTCCTCAGAATTCGAGGCCGCCCTCACGGGCGGCATCGGCTAGGGCTTTCACCCGGCCATGGAATACATAACGGCCACGATCGAACACGACCGACTTTTTGCCGGCGGCGATGGCGCGTTCAGCGAGGAGCTTGCCGACAGCAGCGGCGCCTTCCTTGTTCGAGCTCTTTGCCTTCACGGCTTCTTCGAGCGTCGAAGCAGCAGCGACCGTCACGCCCTTCTCATCATCGATCAGCTGCGCCGAAATATGCTTCGACGAGCGGAAGACGGAGAGACGCAGACGGCCTTCGCCAGCGAGCTTCTTCAGCCGGGTGCGGTTGCGCCGAGCGCGGCGGTCAGTTGGGTTAAGCTTGCGGACCATGGCTTACTTCTTCTTGCCTTCCTTGCGGCGAATATTCGCCGACATAGCGCACGCCCTTGCCCTTGTAGGGCTCCGGCGGACGGTACGAGCGGATTTCCGACGCGGCTTGACCAACGGCTTGCGGATCGATGCCGCTCACCTTGATTTCCGTCGGCTTCGGCACCGCGATCGTGATGCCTTCCGGCGGCTGGTAGATGATCTCGTGGCTATAGCCGAGCTGCATCTGCAAGTTCTTGCCTTGCATTGCCGCACGATAGCCGACGCCGGTCATTTCCAGGTTCTTCTCGAACCCATCGGTGACGCCTTTTACGTTGGCGGCGAGCACGGCGCGCGTCGTGCCCCACAGCGCGCGCGCGCGGTTGGTTTCGTGACGCGGCTTCACCGAGAGTTCGCCGTCGCCGTAGGCAACTTCGACATCATCGTGGACCCGGAAATTCAGCGTGCCCTTCGGGCCCTTCACGCTCACGTCTTGGCCCTTCACCGTAACGGTGACGCCATTGGGAGCGGGGATCGGTTTTTTACCGAGGCGGGACATCTTAGTAGACCTCGCAGAGGATTTCGCCGCCGACGTTTGCATCGCGCGCGGCGTTGTCGCTCATCACGCCCTTTGGGGTCGAGATGATCGAGATGCCGAGACCGTTGCGGACGAGGCGAAGATCTTTGATCGACGAATAGACGCGGCGGCCCGGCTTCGACACGCGCTGGATCTCGTGGATCGCCGGCGCGCCTTCGAAGTACTTCAGCTCGATCTCGAGTTCCTTGCGGCCCTCGCTTTCGATCTCGCGGAAGTCGCGGATGTAGCCTTCGTCCTTCAGGACTTGCAGCACGCGAGCGCGCAGGGTCGACGACGGAGACAGCGTCTTCGAGCGGCCGCGCATGTGCGCGTTGCGGATGCGGGTGATCAGATCGCCGACAGGATCGTTGATGTTCATCTATCGACGCTCCCTTACCAGCTCGACTTGATCATGCCCGGGATCTGGCCAGCGGAGGCCAGTTCACGGAGCGCGATACGCGACAGTTTCAGCTTGCGGTAGAACGCACGCGGACGCCCCGTCAGCTCGCAGCGATTGCGAATGCGGGTCGCCGACGAATTGCGCGGCAGCTGCGCCAGCTTCAGGCGCGCAGCGAAACGCTCTTCCAGCGGAAGATCTTCGTTCAGCGCAGCGGCGCGCAGCTTCGCGCGGCGTGCTGCGTACTGCTTCGAAAGCCGTTCGCGCTTCTTGTTGCGTTCGATAGAACTGGTCTTGGCCATACTCTCTACTCTCTCCCGGTGCGTTCTGGGGTGGATCGCTGTCGCGATCAGTTCCGGAACGGGAAATCGAATTCTTTCAACAAAGCCTTGGCTTCGTCATCGCTGCGCGCAGTGGTGCACACGACGATGTCCATGCCCCAGACCTGATCGATCTGATCGAAATTGATCTCGGGGAACACGATGTGTTCCTTGATGCCCATGGCGTAGTTGCCGCGACCATCGAAGCTCTTGCCGTTCAGGCCACGGAAGTCCTTCACGCGCGGCAGCGCGATCGTGACCAGACGGTCCAGGAATTCGTACATCTGATCCTTGCGAAGCGTGACCTTCGCGCCGATCGACATGCCTTCGCGCAGCTTGAACGCAGCGATCGACTTGCGGGCCTTCGTCGCCACCGGCTTTTGGCCGGAGATCGCGGTCAGCGCTTCGATCGCGGACGTCAGCTTCTTGGAGTCAGCGGTCGCTTCGCCAACACCCATGTTCAGCACGATCTTTTCGAGACGCGGGACTTGCATCTCGTTCGTGTACTTGAACTCTTCTTTCAGCTTGGCGCGGATCTCTTTGGTGTAGCGATCCTTCATGCGCGGCGTGTAGTCAGCCGGCTTCGGCGCACGCGGCTTGGAAGCGCCGGCCGCAGCCTTCGCTTTCTTTTCCGCTGCAGCCGCTTTGGCCTTCGCGCCCTTATCGGCGACGGACTCAGACATCGATCTCAACTCCCGAGCCCTTGGCCACGCGGACCTTCACGCCCTTGTCGTTCGTCTTGAAACCAACGCGCGTCGGCTTGCCCGTCTTCGGGTCGCGCAGCGCAACGTTGGAGATGTGAAGCGACGCTTCCTTCGAAATCACGCCGCCATTTGGATGCGTAATGTTCGGCGCGGTGTGGCGCTTCATAAGGTTCAGACCTTCGACAACGACACGGTCTTCTTTCGGCATCACAGCGAGGACGCGGCCCGAACGGCCTTTGTCCTTGCCTGCCAGAATGATGACAGTGTCATTCTTCTTGATGCGGGCGACCATCAGAGGACCTCCGGCGCGAGCGAGATGATCTTCATCTGGTTCTTGGCGCGCAGTTCGCGCGGCACCGGTCCGAAGATACGGGTGCCGATCGGCTCGCCTTGGTTGTTGATCAGAACCGCAGCGTTCGAGTCGAAGCGGATGGTGGAGCCATCCTTGCGCTTGATGTCTTTCGAGACGCGCACAACGATGGCCTTACGGACATCGCCCTTCTTCACCCGGCCGCGCGGCATCGCTTCCTTGATGGAAACGACGATGGTGTCACCAATGGTGGCGTAACGGCGCTTGGAGCCGCCGAGCACCTTAATGCACATCACGCGCTTGGCGCCGGAATTGTCGGCAACCTCAAGATTGGTTTGCATCTGGATCATAGCATTATGCTCCGACGCGTCCGACGACTTCCCAGCGTTTCAGCTTGGACTTCGGCGGGCATTCTTGAATGTTGACCTTTTCGCCGGTCTTGAAGGCGTTCTGCTCGTCGTGAGCATGGAACTTGGCGGACCGGCGGACGGTCTTCTTCAGGAGCGGGTGCAGATAGGTGCGTTCCACCTGCACGACGACAGTTTTGTCGCCTTTGTCGCTCACGATCGTTCCGGTCATTACACGGCGCGGCATGGCTTAAACTTTCGCTTTCGGTGACTTTTCGCGCAGCACCGTCTTCGTGCGCGCGATAGCGCGACGAACTTCGCGGATGCGCGATGACTTCTCGAGCTGACCCGTGGCCTGCTGGAAGCGCAGGTTGAACTGTTCTTTCTTCAGCGAAGAAATATCGTCCTTCAGAGCAGCGGCGTCCTTTTCGCGGACGGATTTAGCGTCTTGGCTTGCCATGACTTAGAGACCCTCAATCCGCGAAATAATCTTGGTCTTCACCGACAGCTTCGCAGCGCCGAGGCGGAGCGATTCCCGCGCGACCGTTTCCGGCACGCCGTCGATTTCGAACATGATCCGGCCAGGCGCGACGCGCGCGGCCCAAAATTCCGGTGCGCCCTTACCTTTACCCATGCGGACTTCGATCGGCTTCTTTGAAACCGGCACGTCCGGGAAGATACGGATCCACACGCGGCCTTGGCGCTTCATTTCACGCGTGATCGCGCGGCGGGCCGCTTCGATCTCGCGCGCGTTGACGCGGTTCGGCTCAAGCGCCTTCAGGCCAAATTGGCCGAAGTTGAGGGCGCTGCCGCCCTTGGTGTTCCCTTTGATGCGGCCTTTGAAGGCGCGGCGGAACTTGGTTTTTTTCGGCTGCATCATGACGGGTTAGCCTTCCGGATCCGAGCTGCCGCTTCTTCGCCACGCGGCGGACGGCGGCCACGACGCGGGCGGTCGCCCGGCGGACGGTCGTCGCGCGGACCACGCGGGCCACGGTCGTCACGATCACGACGCTCACGGCTTTCGCCGGTTTCGAGCGAGCGCTTATCTTGGGCCATCGGGTCGTGCTCAAGGATCTCGCCCTTGAAGATCCAGACCTTCACGCCGATCTTGCCGTACGCCGTGTCAGCTTCGGTGAAGCCGTAATCGACGTCAGCACGCAGCGTGTGCAGCGGCACGCGACCTTCGCGATACCACTCCGTGCGCGCAATTTCGGCGCCGCCCAGACGGCCGGCGACGTTGATGCGGATGCCTTGTGCGCCAAGGCGCATGGCCGATTGCATCGCGCGCTTCATGGCGCGGCGGAACGCAACACGACGCTCGAGTTGTTGAGCGACGCCTTCAGCGACCAGCATCGCATCGGTTTCCGGCTTGCGGACTTCGACGAGGTTCAGGTGAACCTCGGCGCCAGGCGCCATTTTGCCGAGTTCCTTGCGGAGCTTTTCGATGTCAGCGCCCTTCTTGCCGATGACGACGCCGGGCTTCGCGGTGTGAACCGTGACGCGGCACTTCTTCAGCGGACGCTCAATGATAATCTTCGAGATGCCGGCGGCGTTCAGCTTCTCGCGAAGAAACGCACGGATCGCGATGTCTTGATGGAGCAACGTCGAGAACTGGGGCCCGCTGGCATACCAGCGGCTGTCCCAGGTGCGGTTGATGCCGAGCCGCAGCCCGATCGGATTGACTTTGTGACCCATTACGCGGCCTCAGCGGTTTCGGGCTGCTTGGTCGTATCGCGCAGCACGATGGTGAGTTGGGAGAAGTGCTTTTCAATGCGAACGCCGCGGCCACGAGCGCGGGCGTGCATGCGCTTCATCGTGATGTTCTTGCCGACGTGCGCCTGCGCAACCACCAGACCATCGACGTCGAGGCCGTGATTGTTCTCGGCGTTATCGATCGCTGACTTCAGGCACTTCAGCACGTCCTTGGCGATGCGCTTCTGGCTGAAGCGCAGCTCGTTCACGGCCTTCTCAGCTGAGAGACCGCGGATCGATTGAGCGACCAGGTTCAGCTTTTGCGGGCTGATGCGGAGCGTGCGCAGGATCGCTTTCGCTTCATTCGAAGCTTCGCGACGGCGATTCTTGCCGTCCGGTGCGCGCTGTTTTTCTTTCGCGACCATCATGGCTTACTTCCTCTTGGCCTTCTTATCGGCGCCGTGGCCGAAATAGTTCCGCGTCGGCGCGAACTCGCCGAGCTTGTGGCCGACCATGTCCTCGCTCACGAGCACCGGCGTGAATTGCTTGCCGTTGTGAACTTGGAAGGTGAGGCCGACGAATTGCGGCATGATGGTGGAGCGGCGCGACCACGTCTTGATCTGCTCACGACGGCCGCTACCAGCGGCCTTCTCAGCCTTCTGGAGCAGATAACCGTCAACGAACGGGCCTTTCCAAACAGAACGCGGCATCTGGATTAGCTCACTTTCTTCGAGTGACGACGACGGATGATCAACCGATCCGACGGCTTGGTTTTGCGGGTCTTCGGACCGCGGGTTTTCTTGCCCCACGGCGTGACTGGGTGACGACCGCCTGAGGTCTTGCCTTCGCCACCGCCGTGGGGGTGATCGACCGGGTTCATGGCGACGCCGCGAACGGAGGGCTTGCGGCCCAACCACTTCGTGCGACCAGCCTTGCCCCAGACTTCGTTCATGTTGTCGGGGTTCGACACAGCGCCAATCGTGGCCATGCAGACGTCTTGAACCATACGCACTTCGCCAGAGGCCATGCGGAGCTGGGCAAAGCCAGCATCGCGGCCAACGACTTGAGCGTAGGTGCCCGCAGAGCGCGCCATCTGGGCGCCCTTCAACGGCTTCAGCTCGATGTTGTGAACAATCGTGCCGACCGGAATCGACTTCAGCGGCATCGCATTGCCCGGCTTCACGTCGACGCGCTCGTTGGCGATGATCGTGTCACCGACCTTCAAGCGTTGCGGCGCGATGATGTAAGCAACTTCGCCGTCCGTGTACTTGATCAGCGCGATCCAGGCGGTGCGGTTCGGGTCATACTCGAGACGCTCGACCTTCGCTTCAACGCCCCACTTGCGGCGCTTGAAGTCGATCTTGCGGTACGTGCGCTTGTGACCGCCACCGGTGCGGAACGCAGTGACGCGGCCAACATTGTTGCGGCCGCCGGACTTGGTCAGGCCTTCGGTCAGCGCCTTAACCGGCTTGCCTTTGTGCAGCTCAGCGCGATCGACGATCACGAGCTGGCGGCGACCAGGCGAGGTCGGGTTGAATGTCTTAAGCGCCATCTCAGAGCCCCGTCGTCACGTCGATGGAATAACCGTCGAGCAGGGTCACGACCGCGTTTTTGTGGTCGCTACGCTTGCCCGGGACGCCGCGGAAAAACTTGGTTTTGCCTTTGCGGACGATGGTGTTCACCGCGCCCACTTTGACGTTGAACAGTTTTTCAACGGCTTCCTTGATGTCTTTCTTCGTCGCAGTCAGCGGAACGCGGAACACGACCTTGTTCTGCTCGGAGAGCAGCGTGGCCTTTTCCGTGATCACCGGCGCGAGGATGGTGTCGTAATGTTTGTTGAGCGCGCTCATGCCGCGGCTCCTTCTTTAGTCTTCTTGGCCTTCGGCGCGGCCTTGGCTTCGCCGGTTTTGCCCTTGAAGCGCTCGTGGATAGCGTTGAGGGCGTCTTGCGTCAGCACAACTTTGCCAGCGCGGAGGACGTCATAAACGTTGAGGCCCGCGTTCGGCAGAATGTCGACATGCGGCAGGTTGCGGGCAGCGCGCGCAACGCTCACGTCGACCTTGTCGCCGGCGATGAAGAGCGCCTTCTCAAGCTTCAGATTGGTCATCGACTTCTGCAGCGCAGCCGTCTTGCCATCCTTCACCGTCAGCGCGTCGATCACGATGATGTCGCCAGCGTTGGCGCGCGCCGAGAGCGCGTGGCGCAGCGCCAGCGCGCGGAACTTCTTCGTCAGATCGTGCGAGTAATCACGCGGCAAACGGTTGTGCGCATGACCACCGCCACGGAAGATCGGGGCGTTCGCCGCGCCGTGACGCGCCTGGCCCGTACCCTTTTGCTTGTACAGCTTGGAGTGCGAGCGCGAGACTTCACCGCGAGATTGGGTCTTGTGCGTTCCCGCACGGCGCTTGGCGAGTTGGTACTTCACCATACGCTGCAGGATGTCGGCGCGGATTTCTTTGATGCCGAAGATCGTCTCGTCGAGATCGACGGAGCCGCCCTTCTTGCCATCGAGTGTTTGAACGTCGAGTTTCATGTCCGCCCTCACTCAGCCGCGGCTTGCGCTTGGCGAATGCCTGCTGGGGTCGGCGCTTCCTTCGGGAGCGCGACCTTCGCTGCATCGCGCACTTCAACCCAGCCGCCTTCGGCACCGGGCACTGCGCCACGAACAAACAAAAGCCCGCGCTCGGCATCGACGCGGACGATTTGCAGATTTTGAACAGAGACGCGCTCATCGCCCAGGTGGCCGGCCATCTTCTTACCTTTGAAGACCTTGCCCGGGTCTTGGCGTTGGCCGGTCGAGCCGTGCGAACGGTGCGAGACGGACACGCCGTGCGTCGCGCGCAGACCGCCGAAGTTCCAGCGCTTCATGGCGCCGGCAAAACCCTTACCAATGCTGATGCCAGCGACATCAACCTTCTGGCCCGGAATGAAGTGCTCGGCAGAGATCACCGCGCCGACCGGCAGCAAGTTATCTTCCGAGACGCGGAATTCGCGAACGATCGCCTTCGGCTCAACTTTGGCGCGGGCGAACTGACCACGATCAGCGGCGGTCTTGTTCTTTGCCTTCGTGGCGCCGGCGGCGAGTTGGACGGCGTTGTAGCCATCGCCTTTGGCTTCGCGAGCCGGCGGCGTGGGTCTTCTCGTTCTTGCGCGACTTCTTCGGCTTCAGCGCAACGGCTTCGCCAGCAGAGTTCTTGAACTCTTCGGCGTTGACCGTGCGACGACCGACAACTTGGCAACCGGCGAGATCGAGCACGGTGACCGGAATGTGCGAGTTATCTTCACCGAAGACGCGCATCATGCCGACCTTGCGTGCAATCACGCCAGTGCGACGCGCAGCTTCTTTGGGAGCTTCCTTAGCCATCGCTATTAACCCAGCACTTGGATTTGAACGTCGACGCCAGCCGAGAGGTCGAGCTTCATAAGCGCATCGACCGTTTGCGGAGTCGGTTGGACGATATCGAGCACGCGCTTGAACGTGCGGATTTCGAATTGCTCGCGGCTCTTCTTATCAACGTGCGGCGAGCGGTTGACGGTGAACTTCTCGATGCGCGTCGGCAGCGGCACGGGACCGATCACGGTCGCGCCGGTGCGCTTGGCCGTCGACACGATTTCCTTCGCCGACAGATCAAGCGTGCGGTGATCGAAGGCTTTGAGCCTGATCCGGATGTTTTGCTGCATCATCGCCAAAGTCTTCCCAAATTCTCTCGCGCCGCGACTTGCATCGCTGAACGCAAAACACGGCGGCGCGCCCATTCGGACCCACCGACGAGAAAAACGCCGCCCGAGACGGACGGCGCTTTGATAGAGTGGATCGCAAAAAACGCTGGTCTTACGGGGTCTTTGACCCCGCATGCTCGACCCCGCTTGTCCGGAGGAAGCTGCCGCGTAACTTGCGAACCGCGTCTAAGCATAAGCTTACTGCCGGCTCGAAGGGCGGTTTCCTATAGACGCAAAACCAGGGCGTCAAGGCGCGTTTGTTGACGTTGTTGCAGCGTTCGTGGGCGCCGGGTTTGCACTCGCCGTGGTCTCGGTAACCCGAACGCTGCCGGGGCCTGCGATCTCCTGGCGCATGCTGCCCGTAACCGCCTGAACGGTGAGCGAGCCGGGGCCGGCAATATCAACGTCCAGATCGCCTACCGTACCGGCCACATCGACGTGACCGACGCCCATAATCGAGGCGTTAAGGGTTTGAACTGGCGCTGCGATATCGATATCGCCAGTGCCCGCCATATCGATCTGAGCCGTACCAATGGCGCCGCCATTGATGCTGAGGTCTGACGCGCCCGCGCTGTCGATGGTAAAATTGCCTGTCAGGGACGCAATCGTAACGTTGCCGGCGCCGGAAATGTCGAACTCAGCTCCGCCGGAGATCGCACCCAGGCGAAGGTCGCCAGCGCCCGCAATGTCGGCGTCGACGCTGCCAGCCGCGCCGGTGGTGACGTCGCCTGCCCCAGCGATATCAAGTTCCAGCGCGCCCGCGACGTCCGCCAGGGTGATCGCGCTGCAGCCCGCGATCTCGACGTAGGCCGATTCAGACGGGCCAACATTGGTCTGACCAGCGCCGCTGCGATCAAGATTCACAGCACGAGGCGCGCGGATTGTGATGTGCGGCAGTTCGGCCGCATCGAAATCGCCGTCGCCATAGCCACGAACAGAAGCGCCGCCGTCGCGGCGGCAATCGCGCACGCGGCCGCGCAATTGGCCGTCAACGATCACGCGGCCGTCGTCAGCGGCGACAGTCGGCATCGGCAATTGGCCGGCATTGTTATCGATCTCAACTGCGTAATCGGTCCGATCTTCCGGGGTGATGGTCACGATCGCCGCGATGTTGCGAATGCGCAGTTCACCGCCGGCAAAGGTCTGAGCAGCCATCGTACCGGGGCTGACGGCTAGAACTTCGGCGGTGCCTCCGCCTCCGTCGTCATCCTCAAACTGGATGTTGAAATTAGACCAGTGGGGCCCACCAAAGACCGCCACGATGCCAAAAATGATCGCAAACGCGACTGCCGCCACGAACACAAACCGTTCCATCCACGTCTCCCTCGCGCCGGATCAGGGCGTCTACTCACCTCAAAGATGCGGCCATGCGCCAATTTGGATGCGCGCCGCGATTAATAGCTCGGAAGCTCCCGGTCCAAAGCCAAAAGAAAAGGCCCCGGAGATCGCTCTCCGGGGCCTCGTTCTTTAGCCTAAGCGATAGGACTATTCGAGGACCTTCGCCACGACGCCCGAACCGACGGTGCGGCCGCCTTCGCGGATGGCGAAGCGGAGGCCTTGGTCCATGGCGATCGGGTTGATGAGCTCAACCACCATCTTAATGTTGTCGCCCGGCATAACCATTTCGACGCCTTCCGGCAGCTGGCAGATGCCAGTCACGTCGGTGGTGCGGAAGTAGAATTGCGGACGATAGTTGGTGAAGAACGGCGTGTGACGGCCGCCTTCTTCCTTCGTCAGAATGTACACTTCGGCTTCGAACTTCTTGTGCGGCTTGATCGAGCCCGGCTTGGCCAGAACCTGGCCGCGCTCAACGCCTTCACGGTCGATACCGCGGAGCAGCGCGCCGATGTTGTCGCCGGCTTGGCCCTTGGTCGAGCAGCTTGCGGAACATTTCGACGCCCGTGCAGGTCGACTTCACGGTCGGGCGGATGCCGATGATTTCGACTTCTTCGCCAACCTTGATGATGCCCTTCTCGACGCGGCCGGTGACGACCGTGCCGCGGCCCGAGATCGAGAACACGTCTTCGACCGGCATCAGGAACGGCATGTCCAGCGGACGGGCCGGTTGCGGGATGTAGGTGTCGACAGCGGTCATGAGGCTCATGATGGCGTCTTCGCCGATCGGAGCGTCACGGCCTTCAACGGCGGCGAGAGCTGAGCCCTTCACGATCGGAATGTCGTCGCCCGGGAAGCTGTACGAAGACAGCAGCTCGCGGACTTCCATTTCGACCAGGTCGAGGAGTTCGGCGTCGTCGACCATGTCGACCTTGTTCATGAACACGACCAGCGCCGGAACGCCGACCTGACGGGCGAGCAGGATGTGCTCGCGCGTTTGCGGCATCGGGCCGTCGGCGGCGGACACAACCAGGATCGCGCCGTCCATTTGGGCGGCGCCCGTGATCATGTTCTTCACGTAGTCGGCGTGGCCCGGGCAATCGACGTGCGCGTAGTGACGGTCAGCCGTCTCGTACTCGACGTGCGCGGTGTTGATCGTGATGCCGCGAGCCTTTTCTTCCGGCGCGGCGTCGATGTCGGCGTACGACATAGCTTTCGCGCCGCCCTTCTTGGCCAGAACCATCGTGATGGCTGCTGTGAGCGTCGTCTTGCCGTGGTCGACGTGACCAATCGTGCCGATATTGCAGTGCGGCTTGTTCCGCTCAAACTTTTCCTTGGCCATCTTGAGGTCCTGTCTCTCCGGGCATCTAAAATAGATCGTCGGCGCCAAGGCCAAGCCGAGGCGCGCGTAAGGTGCGGGTCTTTAGCCGCACCCACGCGCACGTCAAGCCCCGCAAAGCCTTGGAATGCCGATCTGACGCGGCTAATGGTCATTCCGCGACGGTCGTCCGACGAGGACGCGAAATGGGAATGCGGTGCGAGGTTTCCAACCTTTAGTCCGCAGCTGTGCCCGCAACTGTAAGCGGCGAGTACTCCCGCCATCATGCCACTGGACCCGAAACGGTCTGGGAAGGCGGCGGAAGCGCGCTTGAGCCGTGAGTCAGGAGACCTGCCGTCGCACGTCGCTCGTTCGCCCGGCCGGGTCCAGCCGTCGAACCGGAACTCTCCGCAGCAGCGACGCGGGCGGCCCCGCGTGATGTCACGCCCGCTTGTCGCTGTGAACGCGCGCCTGTGGGGACGGGGTGCGCGCAAATGCGGGGACCACCCATGCAAAGTAAGTTCATCACCGCACTGCTCGCTGCGAGCGCTTTGGTCGCGCCGGCCTACGCGCAAGATAAACAGGACGACATCGTCGTTACCGCGACGCGCGTCGAAACGCCTGTTCGCGATCTTCCGGCGGACGTCACCGTCATTGACGCTGAGGACGCGCTATCACACGGGCAGACAACGCTGTCGCAAGCCCTCGAAGACACCCCAGGATTGGGCGTCGTGCAAAGCGGCGGGCCCGGTCAGCAAACGAGTGTCTTCGCTAGCGGCACGAACTCCTATCACACGTTGGTTCTCTTCGACGGCATCAACGTCAACGATCTTACGTCTCCGAACTCCGCCTTCGACGGCGGCCAGGATCAGATCAACAGCATCTCGCGTATCGAAGTCGTGGAAGGCCCGATGAGCGCGGTGTTCGGTTCGGACGCCGTCGGCGGCGTCATCAATCAGATCGCACGTCACGGTGGAGCAGGCCCACTCAACGCCCGCCTCGCCTTTGCGGCGGGTTCGTTTGAAACGCTGAACGCAACCGCCGGCATCGACGGCACGCTGGGCAATTTCCGTTATGCGATCACTGGCGAGGCATTCACCACCGACGGGTTCGATCTCGTGCCCGCCCGCATGGTGACGCACACTGGCGAGAAGGACGGCGCTGAATCCTCTGCCGTTACTGCCGTTTTCGATCTCCAAGTCGTGCCGACCTTTTCACTCGACCTGCTCGCACGCCATCGCCGATCCCGCGCCGACATTGACGTGTTCGACTTCGAATTCGCCTTCCCATTCCGCGAAACGCGCGCTGAGTCGGACGACGCGGAAATCGGGCAAAACGACGTCACCATTGCCCGCCTCGGCGCGACGTGGGACCTGAGCGAGGCGCTGTCGCTACGCGCAACAATCGGCGGCGTCGATCAAGATCGGGCCGTCAACCGCTTCGGCGCACTCACTGATGGCTTCAGCGGCGAGCGCCGCTTCGCCGACCTCACGCTGAATTGGCAAGCGGGCGATCTCGGGAGCTTGAGTGATGTCGCGATCGTCGCCGGGATCACCGGCGAACGCGAGAAGGCTGACATCGCGCAGGGCTTCGGCTTTCCGCCGCCCTTCTCCTTCACAAGCGCAGACCAAGAACAAGCCGGCGCGTTCGTCACGGCGCAAGGCCGCACCGGCGCGTTAAGCCTCGCCGGCGCTGTGCGCATCGACAACTTCGAGGGGTTCGGCACGCAGACCACGTGGCGCGTCGGCGCCTCGTTCGATGTCACGGAGCAAGCACGCATCTACGGCGCTTACGGCACCTCCTTCCGCGCGCCGTCGATCTATGAGCGCTTCTCCTCTGCCGGCGTGCCGGACCTCGATCCAGAGAAAGGTGAGAGCTGGGAGATCGGCGCAGAGGCGGAATTTACAGCGTTCGGCCAAGACCGCGGGTTCGAACTCATCGCGCTTTATCGGCACACCGAACTCGAGGACATGATCGATTTCTTCGGCTTCACCTACGCCAACATCGATGAAGCGGAGATCGGCAGCGCTGAGTTGGGCGCCGCCGTGCGACCAACCTCGTGGCTCACGCTACACGGCGGCTACACTTACACGGACGCGCAAGATACCGGCGCAGACACTGAGTTGCTGCGTCGACCGCAGGATGTGTGGATGGCTTCTGCCAGCATCGAACAGGGTGGCTTCACCGGCCGCCTGTCATGGCGCAGCGTCGGCGATCGCCAAGACTTCCTCTATGGCGACGACAGTTTCGGTGCGGCCGCGCCGCCCTACACTGGAACTATTGCGCAGTATGACGTTGTGCGCGCCTCGCTCGCTTATGAGTTCTCGCCGAATGTCCAGGCCTACGTGGCTGCCGACAACGCGCTTGACGAGACGTACGAGGCGGCCAGCGGCATAGCCAGCGCGCCGCGTGCCGTGACCGTCGGTCTGAGACTGCGGGCCTGTTCGAACTAGTCGAACTGCCACACGAGGCCTAGCGTCCTTCTGTCCATACAGGAGGACGCTATGGCAGTCGCAAAAATCGTCGAAATCACCGCCGGCTCGAAAAAAGGACTCGAAGACGCCATCGAGGCGGGAATGGCGAAGGCATCTGACTCGCTCGAAAACATTGAGGGCGCCTGGATTCAAGACATCAAGGTCACGGCCAAGAACGGCAAGATCAGCGAGTGGCGCGTCAACATGAAGGTGACGTTCGTTCTGAACTAATCAGGGCGCGTTCAGATTCAGATCGTCCCCAACGACGTTACGCGCGCCGTCAAGGCACAACGATCGCAACGCGCCGTTCTGAACGCCGGGTGGCTCGGCGCCTTGCCTGAACCATTGCCGGCCGAGCGTGACTTGGCCGTTGATCGGAACGCCCGGCGGCGCCCAGGTCGCGTCGACGCGTTGACGCGCGGCTTCCGTACGCGCCCATGTCGGCCACGTGTCGGCAACGTGCGTGAACCTCACGCGAAGATTGCCGCAGTCGAATTGGCCGAATTCCATATTGGTGATCGCGGCTACACGGCGCTGTGCGTTTGGACAAAATTGCGGACGCGCGCCGCCATAAGGCGTGCCACGCAGGAATGCGACGCCATCAGTGGAGAGTGTGTATTCGACAACGCCCGGGCCGATGTCGGGTCGATCGCGCGCAATCAAGAAGCCAAGTTCTACGAACTCGCGCATCCGCTGCTGGCTGGCGGACGTTGTTTCGTTGCCCCAGTCGCGCGTCATCAGATCGTAGCGCGCGTAATAAACGTTGCGGCGGTCGCTCGCGTCCAACCAAAGGCCAGGCCACGGATAGCAAAGCGGCGCTGCAGCCACGATTGCCTGCACGGCCGTCGCGACTTCAGCACGGTCAACAGTGCTCTCAACACGCTCAATCACGCTATCGGCCGCGCCGGTGCGTATCTCACGTGGCATGCGCATGAATTCGTCGCGCGATGGCACGTCTCCGAAGACGGTACACGACGCCAACATGAGGGCGCACGACACCAACGCGATTCTGCAGATCGTTTTCGTCACCGACATCGCTGCCTCCCGTCCTAGGCTCGACGCGCGTGCATTATTAGCCGCTCTTGCGCCACCGCAAACCTGCGCGCGCATCAAGGGTTCGCTTTCCGGGGGAAAAGCGCAGTGATGATGGTTTTGTGGGCGACGACGCCGAAGGTTGAGGCGGCTGGAGCGGGTAGAGGGAATCGAACCCTCGTCTTCAGCTTGGAAGGCTGCGGCTCTACCATTGAGCTATACCCGCGAAGGAAGCGGGTGATTAGCGTCAGAACGCGGCTTCGTCGAGGCAGGACGGATGCATTCAAGACCTGCGCGCTGCCTCCTTGCCCCCACCGAACATGCCCGCTAGAAGCCGCGCTCCGGCTGGAAGGGTGGCCGAGTGGTTAATGGCAGCAGACTGTAAATCTGCCCGCGCGAGCGTACGCTGGTTCGAATCCAGCCCCTTCCACCATCCGGATTTTTCTTGTCGAGTCGCCCTCCCCACTCCAAAGCCGCCGCACGGCGCCCCGCCGGTCCAAGCTGACCGCGCGCGACCGATCAATCCGCTACCGCGTCGTGAGTTTGAGGCTGAGGCCGGCGGTCCGTCGTGGATTTGGGGCGTGCATGCCTCGCTCGCCGCATTGGCCAATCCAGCTCGCCGTGTCGAACGCGTCGTAGCGACCCGCAATGCGGCGTCGCGCCTGCCTGAGGGCGTCGAGCCGCACATTCTGGAACCGGACGCCATCGACGGCATGCTGCCCCCGGGCGCGGTGCACCAAGGCATCGCTGTTCGCGCGTTCCCACTAGAACCTGTCGAACTCGAAGCTGCGTGTGCATCGCCCGACGGGCGGAGCGTGCTCGTGCTCGATGGCGTTACGGATCCACAAAATGTCGGCGCGGCGTTCCGGTCTGCCGTCGCATTCGGCGCGCGCGCCGTGATCCTGCAGGATCGTAAGTCACCACCGCTAACCGGCGTGCTGGCAAAGGCGGCAGCGGGCGCAATCGAGCTTGTCCCGCATGTGCGAGTGATCAATATCGGGCGCACAATCGAGACGCTGCGTTCGCTCGGCTACGTGACCATCGCCCTTGAAGGCGAAGCTGAACTGGGTCTAGCCGATGCGCTCGATGCCAAACGCTCAGCTGCGATTGTTGTTGGCGCAGAAGGTAAAGGCTTGCGGCCTGGCGTCGCCGAAGCTTGCGAAAAACGCGCGCGCATTCCAATCGCAGCGTCGATCGAGAGCCTGAACGTCTCGGTCGCCGCTGCAATCGCGCTCTATGAGGCCAAACGCGCGCGTTAGTGCGCGGCGGCGGATCTTCTGAAGATTAAACTCTTGATCAAGAAGAAGACGCCGATCGTGATCATGTAACCCAGCGCCAAGACACCGGCGCGGATCCAGAAATCCTGCTCCATGATCGGCGGCAAGCTGAACGCTTCGCCGCTACCAGCGAGCACTGGTGCGAGCTTCTCAATCGCGATGTGCGCGATAACGGCAAGTACTGCGAACGGCACCCACTGCTTCCAGCTACCCATGAAGATCGCGGCGATGAGCGCGATGACGAGATTGCGCCAGTCACCGTTCACGATGCCGAAGCCGTCGCGCATGTAGGCAATAGCCTGATCGACGAATTCCATACGCCCCTCCGCGTTGTGTCCCGGCCCTCCCCAGGGCCGCTGCCAATTGTTAGGCGCCAGCCGACGTTCCGTCCAGCCGCCTTTAGGTCAGTTCCATCGTCATGAGGACGTCATCCACCAGCGCATCAGCGACTTTTATACCGCCAGGGACATGCCCGGTTTGCTTGAACCCCATCCGCTCATATAGGCCGCGCGCGTGGACGTTCGCGCCGTTGACCCAGAGGGCAATGCGTGAGGCGCCTTTGCTTTGGGCGTCCGCGATCGCAGCTCGAAGCAGCTGGCCGCTCGCACCAGTGCCGCGGCCATCAGGATGGACGTATACCGCGTGGAGCCAAAAGGTGTGAGCGAGCGAAGGATACGGCAGCGCATCGATCGTGAGCTTGCCGATCAGTCGATCGCCATCGAACGCGCCCCAAGCCTCGCCGCGCGCGAGCATGGCTTCCACCACGTCATCGGATCGCGCCGCGTCGGTCTCGGCAACATCGACGAAGCCCATTGGCGCCTCGACCATCCCGAAACGATGCAACGCCCGGTACGCAGCGAGATCACCAGCGTTGAGCCGGCGAATGATCACGACGCGCCAGCCCCGCCGAAGCGTGTCGCGAAGTCGGCAACTTGCTCGTCTTCGATCTTCTTGAACAGCACGTCCGGCGGCGTGAACTTGTGACCGCGCGCGAGCGCATCCCAAACACTGCGATCGTCAACCTTCGGCCAGCCGCGCTTATCTTCCGACACGCCAAGCGCATCGAGCACGACCTTCGCCGCGTCGGGAATGAACGGCTGCGCGAGAATAGCGAAGAGCACGCAAGCGTTCAGCCCCGTGCGCACGCCGACCGCCGCCGCATCCCGATCCGTCTTCAACGCCGTCCACGGCGCCGAAACCTGGAGATACTCATTGCCGGCGACCCAGATCGCGCGCAGCTCCGCCGCCGCTTTGCGATATTCCATCTGGTCATGGAATTGCGTCAGCGCAGCGAGACGCTCTGCGACTTCGCCAAAGAGCTTCTCCTCATGCGCACCCGGCGCGCCGCCATCCGGCACCTCGCCGTCGAACTTTGACGCTGCAAAACGCGTGATGCGATTGATGAAGTTGCCGAAGACATTAGCCAAGTCGGCGTTGATCGTCTGTTGAAACTGCTCAAGCGTGAACGCAGCGTCGGAACTCTCCGGCGCGTTAGCCATCAGATACCAGCGCCAATAATCGCTCGGCAGCAACTCGAGCGCTTGATCCATGAAGATGCCGCGCTTCTCGGACGTGCTGAACTTGCCGCCGTACCAGGTGACCCAATTGAACGCCTTCAAGCGGTCAACCAGCTTCCATGGCTCCTGACTGCCCATGATCGTCACCGGGAAGCTCACCGTGTGGAAAGCGACGTTATCTTTGCCCATCACTTGGATGTACGTGACATCGTCCGCACCCTTATCGGTGCGCCACCAGCGTTCCCAATCGTTGCCCGTCGCTTCAGACCACTCGACGGTCGAGCCGATGTATTCAACCGGCGCGTCGAACCAGACGTAAAATACCTTGTTCTCAAAACCCGGACGCGGCTTGCCGTCCTGCGTGACCTTGATGCCCCACGAGAGATCGCGCGTGATCGAGCGATCGATCAAGCCTTCATCCAACCACTTGTAAGCAATCGAGCGCGCCAGCCCTGGCCATTCAGTCGATTTATCGACCCAGGCACGTATCGCGTCCTGCATCTTTGGCTGCTTCAAAAACAGATGCGCGGTGTCGCGCGGCTCAACATTCGTTGAGCCGGATATCTTCGAGCGCGGATTGATCAGTTCGATCGGATCGAGCAGCGTTCCGCAATTATCGCACTGGTCGCCGCGGGCGCGTTCAAAGCCGCAATTCGGGCACGTGCCTTCGACGTAGCGATCAGGCAGGAAGCGCTTGTCGTCGACCGAGTAGATCTGCTTCGACACACGCTCTTCAATCAGGCCGTTCTTCTCCAGCACTTCGCAGAAATGCTGCGTCAGCTTGTGGTTCGGCGGATTGGATGAGCGGCCGAAATGGTCGAACGAGAGCTTGAAGCCGTCGCACGCGTCCTTCTGGATTTTGTATTGCTCGGCGCAATCCGTCGCGACGTCTTGGCCCGCCTCAGCGGCGGAAAGCTCAGCCGGCGTGCCGTGCTCGTCCGTCGCGCAGATGAACAGAACTTCGTGGCCCTGCAGGCGGCGAAAGCGCGCGTGGATATCCGCCGGCAGCATCGAACCGGCCAAATTGCCGAGATGCTTGATGCCGTTAATGTACGGGAGCGCGGACGTGATGAGGTAGCGGGCCATTATAGCCCGCTACCTAAGACGCTTCCTGACTGCCAGCAAGGATCGCTTATGACGTCGGCGGCGCGGCGGCTTTCAGACGCGTATACGCGTCGCGCATCATCCCGCTATAACGCTCGACTTGGCCTGAACCGTTATAACCGCGCGCGAAGCCTTCCCAGTCCTTCCGGACCAGTTCGTCGGCCAGATTGTTAGCGCGCACGAACGCCGTGAACGCCTTCAATTGCTGCGCCTGGTTCTTGGCCATGTCGGTGACGAACGATTTCGGATCGGCAAAGCCGCAAGCGGCGTGGTTGAAGCCCATGATCTGGAAGAGACCATAACTCGCCGACGCCACCGCATTTTGCGGATCGAGCGCGTACGCCGATTTGAGCTGGTTCCAGCGTTCGTCCTGCGTGCGCGGATATTTCGAGGCGTCCCACGTCGGATACGAGATCGTCGGATGGCTCGCATCGTACATACGGTTCGTGCGGCGTGAGAAGATGTGCGGCTCGAACAGAATGATCGGACGACCATCCGGTCCGAATGCGCCTGCACGGCCGCTTTCGACTTCGACGACCGCCTGCACAGCTTCGACTTCACAGCCGAGCTGAGCCGCCGCCGCTTCATAGTCCGCCCGCGTCAGCGCGACGTTCGCCGCAGCTTTGAGGGAAGCGAGATAGCCGTCATCACTCGTTGGCGGCAGCGCGGCGTACGCAGAAGCGAGCGCGGCGGCATAGGTCGCAGCGTTCGGCCCGCCTTCGTATTGGCCAGCAAACGTCGCCCAATCGCGGCGTTGCAGTTCATCCGCAAGGCCAGCGCGGCTGACATAGGCTTCGAACGCCGCCAACTGGCGCGCTTCCGATTTGGCCATGTCGTCCACGAACGCGAACACGTTGGCGTAGCCAGCCGTCGCGAAATAGCGGCCCGGCAACTGGAACACGCCCCAGCTCGTTGCGCCAAGCGCGGCTGCCGGATCGAGTGCGTACGCTTCAGCGACCTTCGTCCAACGCGCAGCTTGATTGCCGCCGACGGGCGCGCGGTTTGTGCTGCTGGAGATCGTCGGATGCGAAGCATCGAAACGATGGCCAGTGAGTTCGCTGAAATAGAACGGCTCAAACGAGATCAGGATCTTGCCGGCCGAGAAACCAGGACCGGCGCTCTCAACGCGCAGGATCGCCTTCACCACATTCGCATCAGCGCCAAAGCGCTGCGCAAGTGAGGCGACCTCGGAGTCCGACACGCGCGTCGCATCTGTCGCGCGCAGCGTGTCGAGCGAGAATCCAGTCGGCGGACCTGAGGGCGCGGCGGTCTGGCGGCGGCACAGGCGGTGGCGCTGGCGGCGGTACGGGCGGCGTCGCCGGCGGCGGCGCAGGCGGGCCGGCGGCGGATGGGGCGGTCGCCGGAGGCGGACACGGACGGGCGGCGTGGCCGGCGGAGGTGACGGCGGGCGCGGCTGCGGCGGTGGCGCGGGCGGCGTGCGCGGCGGCGGAGGTGGTGGCGGCGACGTGGGACGCGTGCTGCCGCGAGTACCGAACACGGCGCGGAAAACTGAGTCCCAGAAGCTCATGTGACTCCCCGAATTTTGTGCGCCCAGCCGCGCCCCGCATTCGGCGGTGCGCCCCACAAAGGCAGCGGTCCGCATTAGCCATTTCTAGGGCCGCGGGCAAACCACATGTCGGCGAACGGGACGCTTTCGCAGACGCTCACAAAGTGGCAAAAGCCCGCTCCGCGCGCCGCGTTAGCTCAGCTGGTAGAGCACCTGATTTGTAATCAGGGGGTCACAGGTTCGCGAGTCCCTTTGGCGGCACCGCGCATCTAACAGTCTGTTTCGCAGCGCCTTTCACGCAGCGGCCCGGGTGGACGGTTCGTCCAATTGCGCACCAAGCGCACGGCACGAGTGTGTTCCGGGAAGGTCACCTCGGAGGCGCATTTTTCATTGCGCCGCTTCGTCATCGGCTTGCTCACACTTTCGCGTGCGGCTCACCGAGAAGCGCCTCCACCCCAGCCCGGCACAACCGACGCCATCCACAGCCACGTCCTCCACCGGCGCGGCGAAGACGACGACCGGCAAGCGAAATCGCCGAACTGCCGGCGCCCTACAACGAAGCGACCTACGAGGCAGGCCGGCGCGTGTTCGCCCAATGCCGCTCATGCCACGTCATTCAGGCGGGCGCGCCGAACCGTCGGGGCCAAACCTGCACGGCGTGTTCGGGCGCGAGATCGGCACCGCGCCTGAAGGCTTCACTTATTCGCAAGCCGTTCAGGACGCGAACTTCGTCTGGGACGCAGATCAACTCGATCATTGGCTGCAAAATCCGCAGACCTTCTTGCCGGGCAATCGCATGGCGTTCGCCGGCATCCGCAACGAAACGCAACGGCGCGATCTGATCGCCTACCTCATGGTCGAGGCCGAGCCGGAGAATTGATCACCCGGCGGGGCGCGCGGCCGCCTGCCCGTGCTCGTACTCTTCGATCTCTTTGGCGGTCGCTTCCGGCGACTTCGTGTACTTCGCCAGCATGTCGTAAAACACCGGCACCACAAACAGCGTCAGCATCGTCGCGACCAGCAAGCCGAAGAAGATCACAGTGCCGATCGTGAAGCGGCTCTCGGCGCCGGCGCCGTGCCCCATGATCAGCGGGAAGAGCCGACGACCGTCGCGATAGATGTCATCAAGATCGGGCGGATACGCAGGTCCGACGCTTCGATGATGGCTTCACGGATGCTTCGCCCTTCATCGCGCAATTGGTTCGCGAACTCTACGATCAGAATCCCGTTTTTCGCCGCAAGCGCGATCAGGATGATGAGGCCGATCTCGCTGTAGATGTTCAGCGTTCCGCCGAACATGAAGAGACCGAACAGCCCGCCCGTGATCGCCAGCGGCACCGGAGACCATGATCACCAGCGGGTGGACGAAGCTTTCGAATTGCGCCGCAAGCACCAAGAAGACAACGATCAGCGCGAAGCCGAAGGCAAAGGCGATAGCGCCAGTGGATTGCTTATATTGGCGCGCAGCGCCGGTATAATCGATGGACCGGCTCAGCGCCGATCTCTCGCGCGCGTGACGCGCTCCAGTTCGTCCAGCGCGTCGCCAATGGCGTAGGCGCCCGGGATCGACGCGGAAATGGTGACCGCAGCCTGGCGATTCATGCGGCGGCGTTCGGCGGAGTCGCCGGTCGTTCGCAGAGTGACCAGCGTTGATAGCGGCACCAACTCGCCGGTGCGGTCCGAGCGAACGTACTTGTTGGCGAGGTCGGTGATGTCCGAGCGCTCGTCCCGTTCGGCCTGCAGATACACGTAATACTCTTCACCGCGATCGCTGATCGTGTTGATCCGGCGCGAGCCCATCGTGGATTCGAGCGTCCGCCCAATCGATTGCACGGACACGCCTAGCGAGGCGGCACGTTCACGATCGATATCAACAAGCACACGCGGCGAGGTCGGCTGATAATTCATGCGCGGCCGCTGGAAGTTCGGATCTTGCCGCAATCGATCGATGACACGATCGGAGATCGCTGCAAGCTGCTCGTACGTTGAGCCAAGCAAAACGATCGACACACCGTCCGCGCCGCCACCGCCGCCGCCGCCTTGAAATGGGTTCTGCATGCGCGCGCGCACTGTGGCGCCAGGAATCTGACCGAGACGCTGGTTCATCTCTGTTTCAATTTCGGCTCCGCTACGTTCGCGGTGTTCCCAGTCGGCAAGGAAAACGCGCGCGAGGCCAGACGAGAAACGGTTGGTTCCAGCGTCGCCAAATCCGGGCGCCACAACCAAGATGCGTTGCGCTTCGCCGCTGTCGACGTACGTCAGCAACACCTCTTCGACCTGTCGCATGACACGGCTGGTGTACTCAAAGCCGGAGCCTTCTGGAGCTTGCACTTGGACGACAAGGTTGCCGCGATCTTCTGGCGGCGTGAGTTCGGATGAAAGCTGCGTGAAGATAAAGCCTCCGAGCAGAATGACTCCACCGAACACCGCGAACACTAGCGGTTTCACGTTCATCGCCGCTTGCAGCGAGGCGCGGTAAGAGGCGCGCAGATTGTCGAGCACGCCGTCGACTATGCGCGACAGCCGCGAACTGCTCTTCACCGGCTTGATGAGCTTCGAGCACATCATTGGCGAGAGCGACAACGATGCGAACGCCGAGATAATGATGACGCCTGCGATCGTGACGGCTAGCTCGACAAAGAGGCGCCCGACGTAACCGCCCACGAACAGGAGCGGCAAGAACACCGCAACGAGCACAGCGGATGTGGCGACAATCGCGAAAAACACCTGACGAGCGCCGCGTTCCGAGGCAACGAGCGGCGGCTCGCCCAGAGTATCGACGCGACGCTGCGCGTTTTCGAGCACGACAATCGAGTCGTCGACGACCAAACCAATCGCCAACACCAACGCGAGCAGCGTAAGGAGATTAATTGAGAAGCCGAACAGCATCATGATCAGGAACGACCCGATCAAGCAGACGGGAATGACGGCTGCGGGAATGAAGGCGGCGCGCCATGATCCTAGGAATAGGAAAATGACGAAGACAACCAGGGCCGTCGATTCCAGCAGCGTTTGACCGACACGCTGAATGGCGCGGTCGATGAACACGGTGGAGTCATAGGTAATAACGATATCGGTGCCTTCGGGCAGCGAAGGTCGAATACGTTCGACTTCCGCCTTAACAACGCGCCCCACGTCCAACGCGTTGGAGCGAGATTGACGCACAATGCCGAGGCCGACCTGCTCGACACCGTTTCCTCGGAAGAGACTGCGGGTTTCTTCAGGCTCGAACTCGACGCGGGCGATATCGCCAAGACACCCCACCGCCTCTTCAGGGCCGCCCACGCCTGCCACCGGCAAACGCGCAAACTCTTCTGGCGTCTGGAACGCGCGTTCAACGCGCACCTGATAGTCGCGCTCCTCGCTCTGCACGTAGCCCGCCGGAAGTTCGACGTTCTGCGCGCGCAGCGAGTTCTCGACGTCCTGCACCGTAATGCCGCGCGCAGCCATCGCGTTGGTATCGAGCCAGATGCGCAAGGCGCGGCGGAAGCCACCGCCAATTTGCACATTGGCGACGCCATTCAACACAGCCAGACGATCGACGATGTAGCGGTCCGCGTAGTCGGTGAGCGCCATTCGATCGAGCGTCGTCGACTGGAGACTGAACCAGATGATAGCGTCAGCGTCTGCGTCGGCTTTGCGAATCGTCGGTTCATCGACATCCGCTGGCAACTGCGCTCGTGCGCGGCTTACGGCGTTCCGAACATCATTGGTGGCGTCTTCAAGGTCGCGTTCGAGCGAGAATTCAATATTGATCGAGGACCGGCCATCGCGGCTCGTCGACGAAATTAGGTCGATGCCGTCGATGCCGGAGAGCTGATCTTCTATGATCCGCGTGATCTGGTTCTCGACCACCTGCGCCGATGCGCCTGGATAGGTGGCATTGATCGACACGATCGGACGGTCGACGTCCGGCAATTCGCGCAGCGGCAGGCGCGTGAACGCGATCAGACCAAACGCAATAATTATGAGCGAGAACACCGTCGCCAGCACCGGGCGACGGACGGAGAGATCCGAAAGCGTCATAGTCTGGGCTTACCGGCCACGTGGGCGCAGCGGCAGCGCACCTTCGGCTGCGGGCGGCGCTTCGCCGAGTTGAACCGTCTGGCCTGGACGCACGCTCTGACGCCCTCGGTGATCACCTGATCGCCCGCGCTCAGCCCTTCCAGCACCTCGGCCATGCCGCCGGCGCGCTGGCCGGTGCGGATACGGACAAGCTCCACCGCTGCGCCTTTCGCGGGCGGCGACGCGATAGACATAAGCGCCATCGATCTGATCGAGGATCGCGATCTCCGGGATTGCCAAGGCCTCGCGCGGATTTGAACGCACATCGACGGTCATCAACATACCGGGACGCAACGTGCCGTCGTCGTTCGGCAAAATGGCGCGGACACGCACCGGTGCGCGTCGCGGGATCAATGCGGCTGTCTACGCTGGCAATCGAGCCCGTGAAATCACGGCCCGGATAGGCGGTCGTGCGTGCCACGAGTTGGACGCCAGGCACGATACGCGCGATCTGCGTTTCGGTGATGGTGAAGTCGAGTTTAATTTCAGAGGTGTCGTCGAGCGTTCCGATCTGATCACCTGGGCGCACGTATTGGCCTGGACTTGCGAGCCGCAAACCAACAACGCCGGCAAACGGCGCGCGAATAGTGCGATCGGCAATGCGCGAGCCGCCAGCATTGAGCCGCGCCTCGGCAGCGTCAGCGGCGGCTTGGACGGTGTCGAGCCGCGCTTGCGAAGCGAAGCCGCGATTGAACAATTCTTGGGTGCGGCGGAGATCTTCTTGCGCCGCTTGGTTTGAGGCGCGCGCCTCGGCCATGTCAGCGGCCTGCTCGACGCTCGACATCTCAACCAGAACCTGGCCAGCGCGCACGTTATCACCACTGTCGAAGCGGATGCGCCGGATGGTGTCAGCGACTTTCGGCGTGAGCACGATGCTCTCGCGCGCCTGCGCGGTGCCGATCGCCTGAAGGCCGTCAGAGAAAGTGTGTATGTCCGCAGCGACAGCCAGTACGGTCGGCGCGTTGCCGCCGCCACCGCCGCCACCGCCGCCTCGTCCGCCCTGGGCCGGCGACGCCGTAGCCGCGCCGTCGCCACCGAATACTGCGTCTGAGGCCGACTTGCCGACGACCACAAGGACCATGAGGGCAAGGCCAGCGACGACAATCGCCGCAAATCCAAAGCGTCTGAACAGCCCGAACATTCTGTAACGGTTCCTACACAGCAAGTTTTGCGGATGTGTGACTACGCCTGAAGAAAGTCCACCGCCATTGCGACTAATCGCGGGGCGGCTGCCACAAACCTAGCACAAGAGCGGGCGCCGCATCCTCACCGTCCAGCGTGGCGCGCACCCCAATCTGCCAGCCCCTTCCGCTTCGGTCGAATCTGACGATCGAGAACTGGGCCTTCACAGTGTCATCGGCAACGATGGGGAGTCGTAGAAAAGACCTGCCCCATGGCCAGCCAATTGGGCGAAGGGCGGTACCCCGCACTGATGTCCAGCCGCCCGCCCACGCAGCCTCCGCCAAGGAAACGCGAGCTGCTTTCTACGTTCAAGAAACCCGAGCCGTTGGCGAATGCGTAGCCAGTGAGCACACGCAGCTCGGCGCCGCCCTCGAGCAGTTCGGCAAACTCAGGTTGCGAAACCCAAAGAGCGCCCGCCTGCATCGCCACGACTTGAGAGCCGCTCGGCGGAAGCACGCGTTTGACGCCTACTGACCGCTTCGCCGCGCCAGCCGTCCTCGCTGCGCTCATCCCATTCGCCCCACACCGAGGATACGATGGCCGTGCGTCGCCCAACCGGCGCCTCGTAATAGACGGCGCTCTCGTAATAGGTGCTGTCCAGTGGCGCTGTCTTCTCGACGATGGTCTGTGCATGAGGCGCGACCCAAGCACCGGCCGCAGCCGGTGCAGGAGCTAATGCTGCGACGATGCCTAGGAGTCGTAGCCCGGCAGTTCGCGATCCAATTTTCGTTTCAGCCCCGGCCACGCCAACCCCGACACCCCGCCCATGGCCTTCGCTGGGCCATTGCGCGTCTCTTCTTGCGCGTCATCCGGCGCAATCAACACGTTTTCGCGTCCTGCGCTCAATGCAGCGACCTGCTGCGCACACGCACGCTCAAGAAAGAAGATACCGACGAAAGCGGCGGCAGCCGATGAACCGACGGCCAGCGTGCCGTGATTGCGCAGCAGCATCAGGTTCTTGTCACCGAGATCTTTCACTAACCGCTCGCGCTCATCGAGATTGAGCGCCACGCCCTCATAGCCGTGGAAGGCCAGGTTCGGGATTGTGAGCAAAGCGTTCTGTGTCAGCGGCAAAAGGCCTTCCTTCTGTGCGGAAACGCCAACGCCGGCATCGGTATGTAAGTGAATGACGCACAGCGCGTCTTCGCGCGCGGCGTGGATAGCGGAGTGGATCGTGAAGCCCGCCGGATTGATGTAGTACGGCGTCGGCGCGACGATGTTGCCGTCGAGATCTACCTTTACCAGCGATGACGCCGTCATCTCTTCAAAGAAGAGCCCGTATGGGTTGATCAGAAAGTGGTGCTCAGGGCCCGGCACGCGCATCGAGATATGCGTGAAGATCATGTCGTCCCAGCCGTGCAGCGCGACCAAGCGATAGAGCGCCGCGCAATCGACGCGGGCTTGCCATTCCTCAGCGCTCACCCGGCCCTTTAGGGATGTTCCAGCATCATCGGCCATTGGTCGCGCTCCGTTCGTGACTGTGTTAGTAAAACTCTAGGCCCGACCGGGCGATATGCAAAGTATGCAAAGAGCGCCCGACCTCCCCATGAAGCTCTCGTTTTCCGCCAGCGCCCGTCCCGAGGCGCAAGAAGCTTTGCGCCGGCTGCGGCATACCTATGGGGAAGCCGGGGACGAAGCCGATGTGATCGTCGCCCTCGGCGGCGACGGCCACATGCTCGAAACGCTCCGCCGGCGCCTAAAAGATAAGAAGCCAGTTTACGGCATTCATCGCGGCACCGTCGGCTTCCTGATGAACGAATTTGACGAGAAGGACCTTCCCGAACGCGTTGCCAAGGCGGAGCCGATCCGCGTGCGCCCGCTGGTGGCCAAGTGTGAAACGCCAGCGGGCATCGTCGAAGAACGCGCATTTAACGAAGTCTCGCTGTTTCGCCAAACCGCGCAGACAGCAAAGCTGCGCATTTGCATCGATGGCGCCGAGCGCCTACCCGAACTCTTCTGCGACGGCCTGCTCGTGGCCACGCCTGCCGGTTCAACGGCTTACAATTTCTCAGCCCACGGCCCGATCCTGCCAATCAATTCGCGGCTGCTAGCGTTGACGCCCATCAGCCCATTCCGCCCGCGCCGCTGGCGTGGCGCGCTGCTGCCGCACCGCTCGCTGGTTCGCATCGAGGTCTTGGAAGCTGATCGTCGCCCAGTCAGCGCCACCGCAGACAATGTCGAAACGAGAGACGTGTCCGCCGTGGAAATCCGCGAAGACTCTTAGCGGCGCTCTCACTCCTGTTCGACCCTGGCCACGCCTCGATGAACGCATAGTTCGCGAACAGTTCGTAGTCTGACCACATACATAAACGCTCTGTTCATGAAGCGCTGCTCAGCTGCCTAAACATGCGCCACCCGCGAACATCTCGTTGCCTTCAGTCAACGACCACGCTCTGCGTTCCGGGCGCGCCGGGAGTTCGGCCCATGGCCAAGGCACAGCTTATCGACCCGCGCGAAAAGGGTCTGCGTACCTTCGAGCTCAAGAAACCCATCTTCGACGCCGGCGCCGTGACGCGAGCTGACCAAGCGTTGGAGTCGATGGGCGACGAATTTCAGATCTGGCTTGATGCGGACGTCGAGCGCTTGCAAGCGGCGCGCGTTCGTGCCGACGAAGCAAGCTGGACTCCGCTCGCTCAAGAAGACCTCCACGCCATTGCACACGATCTGAAGGGCCTGGGCGCGACCTACGGCTCGTTGCTCGGGACACAGATCGCTGCTTCCCTCTGCCGTCTCATTGAGACGGATGCCGGCAAAGCGCTGGCGCAACGCGATCCCTCGCTCGCACGGGCTCACGTCGACGCACTGCGCGCCTCGGTTCGTGACAACATCTGCTCCACCGATCACCCGATTGGGCGCGCGGTGCTTCAGGCCTTGGAAACACGTGTGGCGGACCTCGGCGTCGCGCCGCGCTGAGGTACTAACGCGGCTTTACCTTCTTCCGCCTGACCTTAACCCTAGGCGTGCCATAAGCGCCCCTTCCATGAACGTGATCCCGTTCCGTCCGCGGCCACAGGCTGAGCCGCTAGCCTTCGCGATTGGCGCGCGCGTCGATCTGCGCGTCGGCGCGCTCGCGGCTGGCATTGTCCGTCCGATGGGCGATGCCGAGGACGCGTTTACGTATTCAAATCTTGCCCGTCTCGTCCGCGGCGCGCGTATGGCCTGGCTCGAACGCGGTGCGCACGCTGTGCTGACGCTCGCCGTGCCGGCGGAAATTCAGAACGCGCTCGAAGCCGACATGCTGAGCGAAGCCGTCATCGAAGCAGGCTGCACGCGCCGCAATCTCAACGTTCAGCTCAATGAGCGCGAACTTGTCAGCGCTGGTCCTGCCTTGGCCGAAGATCTTCGCGCACGTGGCTGGAATGTCGTTCTGCGCGGCGATCCCGACTGCCCGCTGCCGTTCGGCGCAAGAGCTCGCAACCTCTATTGCGAACTCGTCGTCCAGGCGCCCGCCATGCCGGATCCGTTCCTCGCAATGGACGATGGCGACCGCTCGCCATTGGGCCGGCGCCTCCTTGCCGCCAAAGCCGCCGGCCTCGTCATCACAGCAGAATCCGTGCTGACCGCCTCACAGGCGCGCACGCTCGCCATCGCCGGTTTCGATCGCGGCGGCGGCGCTTTCGCTGAAGCTGGTTTGCGCTAGATCGCGACGCGCTCGGCCTGCAGGCCGGACGCATCAAGCTTCTCAAGCAGATAATCGAGATCGTCTTTCGGCACTGACTGGAACAGCGTCAGCGTCCGCTCAAGCATGCGCTTGCGGAACGTGATGCGGTCCCGCGCCACCCCTTCACGATCGATGGAGTGATAGACTTCAATCGCCGCTTTGAACGACGGGAAAAGTCGCGGCGGCAGCCCAGCGCGATCGAACGCAGCTTTCAGCCCAAGCGGTCCGCTGTCGTGCATCAGGAGCCACATGCGCTGGTGCGCAATGCCGCCAAGCTCGGCCATGGCGTATTCGACGAAATCGATCTGCCCCAAGCAAAGCCCGCGCATCAGCAATGACGGCGTCAGTCGCCCGTTCAAATTCAATTGCTGCACGAACTTCGGCAAATCGCGCTGACGCCCCGCCTGCTCGACGATATCAAGCGTCGCACGTTCGCGTGCCCCCATGGCGAGATCGATCGCGATCTGCGGCGGCAATTCGTGATTGTTGACGAGGTGATCGAACAATTCGCCCGTCACCATCGAGACCAGCTTCTCGGTAACGCCAACCGGCAGTTCTTCGCGATAGACCATCGCCGTCGTGATCGATGACAGGCCCTCAAAGCGCGTCAGCGCCGTATCGAGTCCCTCTTCGTCGAAGAGCGCATTGTCGTTCGCAAGCGCGCGCTCGACCGCCTCGGAAACCGCGTAAGACGAAATTGCACCCGTCACTGTCGTGCTCAGCGTCTCGCGGCTCGCGACAGCAACTTGCTTGTTCGGCGGACACGCACGGACGATCGCGACCAGATCCTCGTCCGTCAGCGACGGTGAGTTCATGATCACTGGCAGCGAAATCGAGTCGACATCGCGCGAGAGCTTGTTCGCAATCTCACGCGGCAGCTTTGGTGAGTTCTTCAGCGCGATCGCCAACGCCCGGCGCACAAGGACGGCAGCATCCTGCGCCATGATCGCGATGATGCCTTCAGCGTGAAGGCGTTCCTCAGGGGAAAGCTCACCATCTTCGATACAACGGCAAATCTTGTGCGCTGCGTGCGCGCGCTCGTCATCGCTCGGCCCCTTGATCAGGGATCGGATGTCGCTATCGGTGAGATTGGCGCGCATGGTGACGACGGACATGTGGCGCTCACGCTCCTAGGAGGGCGGCGACTCTCGCCGCACCCGTTGGGACCAACCTCGTTTGCGTCCCTTAACGAAGCCTTGATTGCAAATGTTGCGAAAGGGAAACGGCCGATGCTCGAAGGACTGAAGATCGTCGAGATGGCCACCTACGTCGCCGCCCCCGGCGCCGGCGGCATCATGGCCGATTGGGGCGCTGACGTGATCAAGGTGGAGCCCCCCGGGGGCGATCCGATCCGCATGTTCTTCTCATCACTGGGCGTCGAAGAGCAGATGAATCCGGTCTTCGACATGGACAATCGCGGCAAGCGCGGGATCGTTCTCGACACATCGAAGCCAGATGGCCGCGACGCGCTGCTGAAGCTGATCGATGGCGCCGACATTTTCCTCACCAACGTGCGTCCTGGTGGATTGGCGCGTGCAGGCCTCGACCCGGACACCGTGTTGAAGCGCTGTCCGCAACTTATCTACACAACGCTCACCGGCTACGGCCTCGAAGGCCCCGACGCGGATCGCCCCGGCATGGACCAGGCCGCGTTCTGGGCGCGCTCCGGCCTCGCCGCGATGTTTCGCCCGAAGGGCGGCGACCCCGTCATGCTGCGGACTGCGTTTGGCGATCACGTTGCGTCGCTCGCCATCGTCGCTGCCGTAATGGCCGCAGTGTACGAGCGCAAACAGACCGGCAAGGGCCGATTGATCGACGCATCGCTTCTGCGCGCAGCGCACCATGCAGGCTCAAGCGATCTCGCGATCCAACACACGCGCGGACGCATCGCCTCGAACCGTCCGCGCAAGAACGCGCCTAATCCGCTGATCAACTATTTTCAAACCGGCGGCGGCCGCTGGATCAGCTTGCTGCAGCGCCAGGGCGAGAAGGATTGGCCGAAGCTCGCACGCGCTCTGAAGATCGAGCATCTCGTCGCCGATCCGCGTTTTGCAAACGGCCGTGTGCGCCGCGAGAATGGCTCTCAGCTTGTGCCGCTGCTTGATGAAGCTTTCGGCTCGCGCGAGTTCAATGATATTGCGGCTGCGCTCGACGCCGAAGAGATGATCTGGGCGCCGGTGCTCACCGCCGCCGAAGCTATCGCCGATCCGCAAGCCATCGCTGCAGGCTGCGTCGTGCGAACACCAAAGCACGATGGCGGCACGATGAATGCGCCTGCTGGCCCCGTCCGTTTCCCTGGTTTCGACGACAGCCCCAAAGGGCCCTCACCGCGCGCCGGCGAACACACGCGCGCCGTGCTTGCCGAGGCCGGCCTCAACCCCACTGAGGTCGACGCGATGTACGCAAGCGGCGCGGCGGCGTGAAATAATGCAGCAACAGAGCCCTCCTAGCGTTCACGCTAGGGAGGATGCGCATGCGTTGGATATTGGCGCTGCTCGTGGCCGCGTGCGCGAGCACTGAACCGCTTACTCCATCGAGCATGGACGACACGACGTTCGATCGTGAGCTTGCCGCGCGCTTCCAATATGATCCGCCACAACCCGAACCCGCCGAAGTCAGCGACCAATCCGCTGGCCAAATTGCAGATGCGGAGTACCTCTCGCGTTTCCCCGAATTCGATCGCGCCTATTCTCCAGCAGCGCGGGCGCGCGCGAACACAATGCTCGCGCAGCTGCGCACGGAAGCTGGCGGCCTAAGTCACGAGCAATTCGTCCTGCGCGTCGCGGAAGTCGCTGCCCTTGCTGACAACGGTCACACCTCGATCGGCGAAAACGCATTCAAGAAGAACACGCCCCGCCTGCCCGTGCGCACCTATCAATTCGCGGACGGCCTCTACATCGTCTGGGCCGCTCCGGCGCTCTCCGAGCTTCTCGGCGCCCGAATCGACGCCATCGACACTCACACGATTGCAGATATCTACGCCGCTACCCGTCGCTATGCTGGCGGCACAGACGCACATCGCCAACGCATGCTGGCGCCGATGCTTGAATCCCCAGCACTGCTCCAAGCCGCTGGCCTCGCTCAAACGCGCGATGCACTCACGCTCCGCGGTGTCCTGGCGAACGGCGCGGCGTTCGAGCGCCGTGTTGAAGCAGAAGACCGCGACAGATCAGCATGGGTTTCCAGCTCGCAGCGGCTTCTTTTTCCAACCGCGACCGGCGGGCGCATGCGCAGCTTCATTGCCGAAAGCGATGCACTGCCTGCGTATCTCCGCCATCGCACGGAGCTTTTCTCGCTGGAGACCTTGCCCGAGAGCGGCGTCTATATCGGCATCGCGCACAACGCCGACGCTGACGAACTTCCGATCGCGACGTTCCTGACGAGTGCGCTCACACGCGTTCGCACCGATCGGCCCGCCTACGTGGTCGTCGACATGCGCATGAATGCTGGCGGCGATTACACCACCACCTACAGCTTCGCACATAATCTGCCCGCCGCCGCAAACGGCGCACCGATCTACGTGTTCACCTCGCCCTGGACATTCTCCGCCGCCATCACAACCGTAGCGGCGTTGAAGGACGCAGGCGGCGATCAAGTCACTATTGTCGGCGAAGGTGTTGGCGACCGGCTCGACTTCTGGGCCGAAGGCGGCACGTTCAATTTACCCAATGCCTTCGTGCAAGTTCACTACGCGGCCGGACGCCACGTCTATGACGGGCCCTGCCCCGATCGCGGAACCTGCTTTTGGCTAAATGAGCGCTACCCAGTTCGCGTGCGCACGTTGGAGCCAGACATCGCCGCCCCGCTAACGTTCGCCGCAGATCGCGCGCAGCGTGATCCGGCTTTAGACGCAGTGTTGGAGCGGGAAGCTAGACGCCGTTCGTCCGCGCATAGGCAGTGATCGCCTCAAGTGGATTGCGCTGATTGCGTTGATCGGTTTGCTGCTCTTCGCCGCCGCGCAGCAACGGCAGCAGCGCGAATGCGAACAACGCTTGCGCTAAAGCCGGAGACATCGCTTCGCCCTCACGGCCGTATTCCAATCGCCCGCCACTCGCGACGTGCGAAGGCTGCGCCGCGCCCATGCTGGCGTCCGCATCTAGCTGCAAGCGGTCGAGCAAACCCTGCGCGCTGCGCGGCTGACCACTGGCATAGAACAAGCCACGATTGGCCGCCGCTTCACGCGGAAAAAGCGACACAGCGTTCGGCGCACCCTGCTGCGCCGCCTCGATCAAGCGCAAGGCGCCGCCCGAACCCATCACGTGCGCCGCGTAGAGTTCGCCCGCATTTGGTGCACGACCTAGCCGGGCTTGCAACGTCGTGGCGTTCTCGCGCGTCAGCTCTCCCGCCATCCGCGCGGAGAGTTCCGGATCGCTACGCAGTGCAAGGATATCGCGCCGGGTCTGCGCGTTGGCGCCATTTTGCAGCGCGCTGGCTTCCGCCCCGAGCCCATGGTCGGCGCCGTGCCGGCGCACCATGTCGAGCCAAGTGCCCTCGACAAACTGAAACAGCCCCGAAGCACTCGACGTGCCCGCTTGCGCGTTCGGATTGAGCGCGCTTTCGCGGCGCGCGGTTTCCACCAGCAGGGAGAAATTCACGCCCGTTGCGTCCGCTGCACGGCGGATCGCTACGTGCACGGCTTCCTGACCGGCGGCCGCGATCGGACTTGTCATGCATCCGGCGTCGGCCGGTTTGGTAAACGCGCCGTTAACCTGCGCGACGCCGCACCCAGCCCATTCGATACGGGATCAGAACAAAGCCTGCCAACGTGACGATAAGAGCCGTCAAAGTTGTGAGGATCAGCAGCCCTGTGTTGAAGTTCTCATGGTCGCGCCAGTCCATGATGTGGAGCGCCCAGAGTGCATCATAGACGCGCCAGAGGTCAGAGCGCCGCGCCGTCACGCGTGCAGTATCGGCGGCGACGTAAACCGCCAGCCCTTCGCCGTCATCGAACGCGATGCGCCACGCTGGCAGCGGCCCGCGATATTCCGGCGTCTCTTCGGTGACCAACGTGCGTTCACTCACGCGCGGGCCACCGGCGACATAGGCTTGCGCGATCTGAACCGCGGCATCGGCGCTGAGCGGCGACGCAACACGCCAATCAGACAGATCAATCAGGATCGGGCGGCGCTCCGCGAATTCCGCAACCGCGACCGGCTCGCCCAGCACATCGCGCTCGTAGGTCACGCGCGTCGGCGCCTCCGGCAGCAACGTGCTCACGTCTTGGAGCGGCGCGCTCAGCGGCGCGGCCTCGTGCGCGGCAATCCTGTGCTCGCTGCGCACGCGCTCGATCGGCGAGATCGCAAAGAACAAGCCCGAGCCGAACCAAAACACAATCTGCACGCCAACAATCAGGGCGAGCCATTTGTGGGTCCAGGAAGCGAACGCTTGGAGTTTCATGAGCGGACAATCTCACGGTGCCCGCGTCAATGCGGCGGTTAGGCGCTGGGACAGGCGACACCCTCTAGACGTGCAAATCCGCCACAAACCCCTGCGACGCGAACCGAATATTGGCGCTTACCCCAATTGCGGCGGCTTGCCGCTAGTAGCTCTTGGGCAGCCCCAGCACGCGCTCGGCAATGAAGTTCAGGATCATCTCACGGCTGACCGGCGCGATGCGCGCGATCATCGCTTCGCGGAAGTAGCGCTCCACGAAATACTCTTTCGCGTAGCCCATGCCGCCATGCGCCAACACCGAAGACTCGCACGCCCGAAAGCCCGCCTCCGCGCCAAGATACTTGGCCGCATTGGCTTCAGCGCCGCATTCCCTGCCGGCATCATAAAGCGCGGCCGCTTTGAACGTCAGCAAGTTCGCCGCTTCAAGCTCAGCCCAGGCTTTCGCGAGCGGGTGCTGAATGCCTTGGTTCTGGCCAATAGGCCGCCCGAACACGACGCGTTCCTTCGCATACTGCGCCGCCCGCTTCAGCGCCGCGCGGCCAAGGCCGATAGCCTCCGCTGCAAACAACACGCGCTCAGGATTGAGACCGCTCAGCAAAATCTTAAAGCCCGCGCCCTCTTCGCCGATTAGCTCGGCGTTCGAGACTTCGAGGTCCTCGATAAAGAGCGTGTTACACTCGACTGCCTTGCGGCCCATTTTCGGGATCGGTTGCGCCTCGATGTGTTTGCGATCGAAATCGGCGTAGAACAGCGAAAGGCCTTCGGTTGGGCGCTTGACCTGATCCTTCGGCGTCGTGCGCGCGATGATCAAAATCTTGTTTGCGCGCTGCGCGTTCGTCGTCCAGATTTTACGACCGTTTATGCGGTAGCCGCTGTTCGTGCGTTCAGCGCGCGTTTCCAGACTTGATGTATCGAGACCAGAGTTTGGTTCGGTAACCGCAAAGCACGCCTTATCCGTGCCATTCATCGCCGGTGGCAAGAAGCGCTGCTGTTGTTCAGGCGTGCCGAACTTCACGATTGGCATCAGGCCGAAGATGTTGAGGTGGATCGCACTCGCGCCAGAAAAACCCGCACCCGATTGCGCGACCGTCTGCATCATCAACGCAGCTTCGGTGAGGCCAAGACCAGCGCCGCCAACACTCTCGGGCATCGCGACGCCGAGCCAGCCGCCTTCGGCGATGTCGTTCACGAACGCGTCCGGAAACTCACCGGAATTATCGACCTTCAGCCAATAATGGTCATCGTACTTCGCGCAGATTTCCTCGATCGCGTGTTTGATCGCGGATTGCTCTTCGGTGAGGTCGAGGGCGAACGTCATGAGGTCTCAAATCTCTCAGGCGACAACGCCGCCCATTCAGGCGGAATCTCAGTGCCGAACACATACGCGGTTATGATCTCCGCCGTAATAGGCGCCATGAGCCAACCATCGCGCGAATGGCCCGCCGCGAGCAGAACGCCCTCTCCATTCGGCCCGATCATAGGCCAACCGTCCAGGCGACATCGGCCTGATCCCGGCCCATGCCTGTTCCGTGAGCTTCAATTCGCCCGGCAAAAGCCGCTCCGCAGCCGCATGCAATTCCGCAATTTTGCGCGATCCACCCTCCGGTCGAAGCGATCGTATTCCAACGTGGCGCCCAGCACGGCGTCGTGTCGGCGCTGAGCCAAATAGAAATCGCCGGCGCGCAAATTGGGCCGGAGCGTCGCGTCCAACTCGACGGCGGCCAACATGCCCTTGCCTGCGCGAATGTGCTTCAGCGCCGGTGCTACCTTCATGAGGCTCTCTGTCGCCCACACGCCCGGCGCGAGCACGATCGCATCCGCTTCGAACACTTTGCCGTCATGCGTCGTGGCGCTCGTCGCGGTGACTTCCAAGATATCGGTATCGTAAGCGCGGAGCACGCCGAGCGCGTGCGCCTGCATCGCCAAACCCGTCAACATGCGCAGCGGATCGGCCGTACCCTCGGCTTCCACGAACAACGCATACTCGACTTTTGAACGGAGCCCCGTGCGCCGGCGAAAATCACCGGGCGATAAACTCACCGCCTTGCGTCCGAGACGCGAAGCGTTGGCTGCGAACGCCGAAGCTTCATCAACGCTGCGACGAACCACGACCGCGCCATCGAAGCGCACAGCATCGGCCCATTCGGCGCCTGCGCGCATGGCCTGCCACAGTTCGAAGGATTCCAGCGCGATCTTCTCATGCGCACTCGGTGCATCACCTATCGGCGCCAACATGCCAGCTGCGGCTGCCGATGCGATCGGTGTGTAATAAGTCGGCTGCTCAGGTCCGCTATCGACCAGCCACACGCGCGCGCCGCCTTGGCGTAATCGCACAGCACAAAACAAACCGATAGCGCCGCCGCCAACGACGATGACGTCCTTCATTCCGGCCATGTCTACTGAAAAGGCGGCGCGCGCAAGGCGACGCTGCGGCGCGGGCTCAGGCCCTTTTGGTCTTCGCAGCCGTTTTCGAAACCGCCGCGACCGCCTCGGCGCCCGCCACAAGCAAAGCCGCAACAGTGACCTCGCGACCAAGCGCCTTCGACAAATCTTTCGCCGCCTTATCGAGGCGCGCCCATGCCTTGGCGTCAATCCGGACAGTCTTGGTCACCCGGACCTTGGTCGTTTTTCGCGGCGTCTTTTTCGGGCTCACCGCACGCAGCGCCGCAATCATGCGGTCAACGTGAGCGCGATCCTTGTCCTTCTCAACTTCCGGCAACCGCGCATACGGCTTGAACAGCGCCTTCGGCTGACTCGGATCGCTCTTGTTTCGCTTCATCCAACTCTTGTGCACGTCATCCGATGCCGCTTCTCGATCGTTCGGAAAACGCTTCACTGCAACGTAGGCGTCGTAGGCGGCTTTCAGATTGTCGGCCTTCGCTTTCGGATGAAGGCTTGCCCATGGTTTATTGACGTCAACCATGACGCCGCCGCGCAAACGCATACGCGGCTTGGCACGCTCACTCGGATTGGTTTCGTGAAAGCGTTTGCGCCACGCATTGTGCGAACGCGCGGCGAAATACTCTACCGCCGCATCCTTGACAGGATCGGCTTTCTTGGATTTGGCGGCTCGAGCCATGCGAGGACTTTAGCAATAAGTCTTTAGGAAACCGCAAATCCGTTCGCCATTTCAGGCGCCCTGCCATTCGGGCAGGTCAAACTTCGGATCAGGGTAAGTCGCATCCACGAATGAGCGGCCCGCCGCCATCCCGACTTCCAACAGCAAATCCAGATTTTCCTTCTTGCCGTTGTCCATGTGGTCGAGCGCGTCAAGCGCTTCTGCCGCAAGCTCACGACCCAGCATGCGCTCAAGCGGCGTCATCGGAGGAATCGGATCCCCGCGGCGTTTCACCTTCGGTTTAGTATCGAGCATCACGTCCATGCGCTGATAGTCGAGCAACGGCACGCCGCTAATGCAAACGCCGCGCATGTCGCCGATCTCGGAATTCACGCGCCACGGCCGCTTTGGCTCGGACAGCGCTTGCATCATCATGATGCCCTGGACTTGCGTATCGTAAACCATAGCGCGCAACGCGTGCACGCCGCGCAAACCTGGCGGCAGACCTTGGAACGCCTTGCCATCAACGCTCGGCCGGCGCGCGCCGGTGCCGCACGACGTCATCATCAAATTGTCCGCACCCGACCTTCCAACCGAATTTGTAGGATGGCTCCAACGCCAACATGAACAATTGCATGCTTGGATTGTTGTTAGCGCTCACCGCGCCATCGACGAAGTAGCCCTTCTGAATTGGCCGCCGCTTATCATCGAATTCGATGTCGATCGTGATCTCATCGAAGAATGTCGGCGCCGCCGCGCTGGCAAGCACCAAATCTGTCAGCCTGTAGCGCTTGTTTGGAAACGTGCCGCTATCGCCTGGCGGATCATAGAATATCCCAAGCGGGTGGTTTGTCACGACCCAAGCTGAGCCCGTGTCGATGCGCTTTGCGTGAATGGCGAGACCTGTCTTCAGATCTTCCGAGCCAATGGTCTTTGTCGACAGCACCGAATGCAGCGCTCGGCGCAACTTCTTCGATTCAAACTTCGACTGCAAGAACACGCCATCGCCCGCGTTTTTGCCAAACACTTCCGGGCCAAGCCGCTGATAGAGCGCGATCAGTTCATCAACGCTCAAGCCAAGCGCGAGACCAGATGAGATGATGGCGCCCGTCGAGGTGCCGCCGATCAGATCGTAGTAATCGGACAACCGGAAGCTCGCGGCGCCATGAGCGCGCCGTCGCAGTTCGTCTTCCAGCACTTTGAGCATGCCGAGCGTCAGAATGCCCTTCACGCCGCCGCCGTCGAGCGCGAGCACGCGCTTTTGCCCGGTATCGGGCGAGAGGTGCTCGAAGAGTGTTTTCGTCATGTCGTCCCCGCGCCGGCATTTTAGCCGCGCTACGGCGTCAAAAGAAGAGCAGCGACCCCGGATCGCGTCCCAAATGCAACGCTTTGAACTCGGCAGCGAGGAATAATCCACCGGCCACATAGACCGCGCCGCCTTTGGCCTTCGCCAAAGCGAGCCGCCGTGCGTCCGCCACAGACTCCGCCAGGGAGATTTCCGCGGTGGGGTTCGCGCTCTGCGCGTGTGCGCCAATCACTGCGGCCGGCGCGCCCTTGTGCTGCTCGGCGACGCAAATGATGGCCGCAAATGCGGGCGCCAGTCGCTCGACGATCGCGCCCGTATCCTTGTCCGCTGACACTCCGCACACCAGCACCGCGTTGCGTCCACCGCGCAACTGCTCGAAGCCCTCAAGCGCACGGGCCACACCGTCGGGTGTGTGACCCACGTCGATCACAACGAGCGGATCGGCGCTCAGTACCTCCAGACGTCCCGGCCAGCGCGTCGCCCGCAATCCAGCTGCCAGTTGCGCTTGGCTATGCGGCGCCAGCGCTTGCGCCAGTTTCACTGCGAGCGCTGCATTGCTTTTCTGATGCACACCGTTGAGCGGAAGTTGGCTCTCAATCGGCGCAACATATTCGACGCGAACACCATGCTCCGCACAATACGCGCCGATCGCACTACGCACCACGCTCGCGTTCGGCGCCGCCTGTTCGCTGACGAAAAGCCGCGCGCCTTCCGGTGCGGCAGCGATCTTCTCCAACGCGATTTCTTCCAATTTCTCACCAAGCAAAGCCGTGTGCTCAAAATCTAAAGCCGTGAGCGCCACATGCTGCGCCTCGATCGGCTTTACCGGGTCCAACCGGCCGCCAATCCCAGCCTCCCAGACCGTATGCGCGCAACCACGCGCCGCGAACCAATCGGCAGCGATGAGAAAGAGAAACTCAAATCCACCGATCGACGCTTCAACGCCGCACGCTTCAATCGCAGCCCGGACGCGATCCCAATGCACGCTGAGTTCGGCGTCAGAGATATCGTCGTCACCAATCCGAAACCGCTCATTCAGCGCGAAGAGGTGCGGCGACGTAAAAAGCCCGACGTTCTCGGTAGTTTGCCGCAGCAGTGCCGCGCACATCGCCGCCGTCGAGCCCTTGCCGTTGGAGCCGACGATCACCGCGCCACGCCCGCCAAAGGCACGCAAATCAATGCGGAGCTTTGCCGCGACCACAGCGCAACGCTCCAATCCCGGTGCCGCGCCAAACTTCGGATACGGCACGCGCCAGGCATTCATCTGAATGCCGCTTCGAAATTCGCGCGCCAGATTTTCTCAATGAGATCCCAGCGCCCCGCGTCTTCCAGAGTTGCGATCATCGGGTTGGAATTCACCTCGATTACTGCCAAGCCTTGCTCAACCAGATCGAACAAATCCACGGCAGCCAGCGACAGCCCCACTGCTGTGGCGGCGTCGAGCGCCAAGCGTGACATGGCCTCAGACGCGCCATCACGCAGTGCATTCGCGCCACCACCTGCCGCACGGTTCGCGGGCCCTTCAAGCACGATCGCGTCGCCCGCGCGCGCGACATCCTCTGCGGCCAGCAAATGGCCATGCGGATCGCGACCGCGGGCTTTCAACGCGGGCGCCTCCGCATCACGCGATAACGATGCAACAAGCTCGTGCAAGCGAGCGCCGGCCATCTCCAATCACCTGCGGTGAAACCTTCGCGTAGGAGAACAGCGCCTTCCCATTGAGCACGAAGACACGATGCTCCACCGCACGCACATAAGGCTGCACCAAAATAGCAAAATGCTCACGCGCCACGCGGGCCACGTAGTCCGCAAACGCGTCTGCGCTTTCAACCACCTCAGCGTAGAGTCCATTCGATGCGGAGAGTGGCTTGCAGAAAATCGGATACTCAGCCGCTGCAGCGAATGCCAATGCGTCTTCGGGCTCACGTCCCGGTCCGCGCATCTCAAACCAACGCTTCGTGACGAAGAACATCCGCCCCGGCACCATGGGCACGCCAGCCTGCCGTAACACCTCTGCGCAAAACGCCTTGTCGCGCGCGATCGAAGCCGCGCGCGCGTCATTCAGCGCATAGGGCGTGCCCGCACCCGCCGCGAACGTCGCAACACGCGCGCCATCGCGGACTTCAAAGAGATAGCCATCCGCGCCGTCGAGAGAGCGAAACGTAAAACCGCAGGCGTCAGCGGTGTACCGCGCATAACGCGCTTGCGCGCTTAGCAACCTCATGGCGTCAGAATGTGATGTGCCGTCCGATGGCAATGGTACCGCCTCCCGGGCTCGAACCGGGGACCCCTGGTTCCACAAACCAGTGCTCTAACCAACTGAGCTAAGGCGGCAAATGCTCGGGGCGCGGAACCTAGCGGCTCGCCTTGGCCGAAGCAAGGCGAGCTTGGGCGCTAGATTTCAACCGATTACGCCGGACCCCAGCCCTGTTCGTTGATGTAATTGCGAATGCGCTCGATGCGGTTGTCCGGGTTCGGGTGCGTCGAGAGGAATTCCGGCGGACGCGAGCTGCCGCCTTGTTCCATGCGCTGCCAGAACGGGATGGCTTCCCTTGGATCGTACCCCGCCGCATGCATGTAACGGATGCCGAGAATGTCGGCTTCGGACTCTTGTTCACGCGAGAACGGAAGGCTGATGCCCACTTGCGCGCCAAGGCCCAGTGCCGCCGCCGCCAAATCGCTGTTGGTCGCGGCGCCCGCAACCTGCACAGCGGTTTGGGTCGCCACCTCACGGCTATAGCGCTCCGCGGCGTGGCGGCCCGTGACGTGTCCCGTCTCGTGACCGAGCACCGTCGCAATCCAATCGTCGCGATCACTGATCTCATAGAGCCCGCGATAAAAACCGACCTGCCCACCCGGCAGCACGAACGCATTTTTCTGCGGGCTATCGAACAACACAAATTCCCAGCTCTGATTGCCACGTCCCGCCGCTTGCACGACGCGGCGGCCCACCGTTTCCAAGCGCCGTTGCGCGGTCGTGTTGCGCCATTCCGGCGTTTGCTGACGAACCTGCTGCCACGATTGCAGCGACGCCTGCTGAAGCTGCGCGTCATCCACGATGATGAACTGATTGCGGCCGGTCTCCGGATTCATCGTCTCGCAGCCGGCGAGCGCCAACGCCGCAGCCGATGCAGCCGCACCCTTCAAGAGCCCGCGGCGGTCCAGGTAGCGCAATGAGGAATGGACGGAATCCGTCCCACAGAATTGTTGGCACATGTCGGTTGTCCTCCTCACGGCCGCTCGACGGCCCTCGCGGAGGGCATTTTCAGCCCCTGAGCCCGCGAAGCAAGACCCGTTTCACCTTCACAGCGCTACCCCGAGACCGCCGTGGACAGCCCGAACCGACCCCGCTATAGAGCCACGCTCCGAAAGACGGCCCCTCATTCCTGAAGGCCCGCCTGACCGGCCGCCTGGGTAGCTCAGTTGGTAGAGCAGCGGATTGAAAATCCGCGTGTCGCTGGTTCGATTCCGGCCCCAGGCACCATTTCCCAGCCTTAGTCCTGCTTCGATTTTCGCTAAGGTGCGGACCCATGAGACAGCCGACTCGCCGCGCCTTTGCCACAGGCAGCCTTCTCCTGACGATGTCTGCCGCCGGCGGCGCTTGGGCGCAAACCACGACCAACACGGATGCACTGAGCATCGGCTCGGCGACAGCGCCGATCCATTTGGTTGAGTACGCCTCGATGTCGTGCCCGCACTGCGCGCACTTCCATTCAGAGAACTGGGCGCAGCTGAAAGCCAACTACATCGACTCCGGGCGCGTGCGTCTCACTATGCAAGAAATGCTGACAGAGCCCGCAGTTGCGGCGTTCGCGATGTTTCAGCTCGCGCGCTGCGGCAATGTCGATGGCGCTGAATATTTCCGCCGCATGGGCATCCTGTTCGATCGCCAGCGCGCGCTCATGGCCACAGGCACCGTGGGCGCCTTGCTCGAGAGCCTTGTCGCAACCGGCGGCGAATGGGGCCTCACGCTCGAGCAAATCATGGCGAGCCTCAATGACGCCGGTGGCGAGGCGCGCATCTCGCGTTCGATCGCCGTCGCCACTGCGGCTGGCGTCAACTCAACGCCGACGTTCTTCGTCAACGGACAGCGCGCGCCAGACGATTTCGTCACGCCAGCTGGCATGGTCCGCACGCTCGACGCAGCCCTCGCGCGCTAAACTTACTGCTCGCGCGCTGAGGCCCGCGACGCGGCCTCCACCAATGCGATCCGCGGTGTGATATCGGCCAACGCGCGGCCACTAATGTCGTGCGCGTAAGTGAACTCGCCAAACGGCCCGCGCGCCGCGAACGGCACCACGACCCGCCGCGCGGCGAACGCGGCGCCAGACGCGCGTCGAGCCTGCGGTTCGGCAGATCAATCACGGCAATGCCGGGGATACGCAGATCCGTGGTGTTCATGGAGAGCGAGTCAGAGGCCAGCACGCCGTCGGCGATCGCGAACGTCGCCGAAAGCCCTTGGAACGGCGTCTGTGCCTCGGGCGCAATCAACTCACCGCGCAACGCATTGCGGATGGTCGTGGCGACGCCGCCGAGATCCACGCCATGCAGAACGCCAGAAACAACTTCAATGTGCGCGTAGCCATCGGCGCTGTTGATCATCTCGCTTTGCGTGCGGCCCTGCACACGCACATTCAGCGAAAGCTCGGCGCGTCCTTCAATGCCACCGAAATTGATCGCATCCGTGAGGAAGTGCCGAGCATCCAGGTTCGTGAACGCCAAATCCTGTGTCATCCGCGTTGATGGCTCTCGCGCGTCGATTTCGAAGCGGCCACGACCAGATCCGCCATAGAGCGACACGTTATGCACGGTCGACGCCATGTGACCGTCATTGAGCACGAGGTTGAGACGCGACGATTCAATGCGCATGTGCTGGATCAGCACCGCGTGCGTGACCAATTCGAGGTCGGCATTGAAGGCCTTCAGACCAGAGAAATCGATCGGCGTTTCGCTTGGCGCTTCGAGCACATCGACCGCGCGCGGCGCGGCTTCAAC
Organism: Caulobacteraceae bacterium; assembly: GCA_016703335.1. Lineage (GTDB taxonomy): Bacteria > Pseudomonadota > Alphaproteobacteria > Caulobacterales > Aquidulcibacteraceae > Vitreimonas. The sequence goes on from JADJCG010000007.1 coordinate 46,750, forward strand.
CGTCGCGATTTCCGCAGTCGGTTGCGACGTTTGCCCCGCATCCGGCATTGCCGCCGCCACTTCCGCTTGGCCTTCTGGCACAGGCGGCGGAGCTTGCCCGGAAATGTATGGGTTCAAGTCGAAGTCGAAGAGTTCGAGGCGACCGCTGAGATAGGGCTTTTCGCGCAGCTCTGAGAGCACGAAATCACCGCGTCCGCGCACTTGATCCACTGAGAACCCGGCGTTCGAGAACGTGTAGGCGCCGCCGCCAACCGTCAGCCGGCCCGTGACTGCAAATTGCTCAAGGCCCACAGCGTTCTGCAACGGCGTCCCGGTCCATGACGCCAGCTGGCGCAAACTCGGCCCCGACGCACGCACAGTCCCCGCAAGCTCGCCAGACGTTGCAACCGTCTGTCCGCGGAATTCCGCCGTCAGCAGTTCGCTTTGAATGTTGAGGATGAGCTGAGTGAGTTCGCCGCGGATAGCGTCACCCGGACGCGCGATGCTGGCGTTGATCTCGAGTTCGCGATCATTGTAACGGACGGTGCCTTGCGCCTCCATCGGCGCATCAAGGCTCGTCAACGCTGTGGTGATGTCGACGCGCCGACAACCCAACCACCGCCGCGACGCGCGTCGAAGAAGCTCACTTCGCCGTCATTGATACGCACGCTGCGCAAACTTGTGCGCGTCACATCCACCGGATTTTCCGGTGGCGGCGTGTTCGGCGGCGGCGTTGTGCTGACGCGCGGGCGCAACAACCAGTTGGGCTGACCATTCGCATCTACTTCGAGCGCAACGCGCGGGCGTTGGAACACCAACCGGCGCACATTTACTTGGCGATCGAGCAGCGGGCGCAATTCAACACCGATGTCGATCTCATCCGCCGCAATGAAAGCCGGCGCACGGCCACCCTCGACGTTTGCGAGCGTCACGTCCTGGGCGCGCAGACCGAGCACTGGAAAATAGCTGACGCCAACGCTGCCATTGATGGTCAGATCGCGGCCCGTGGCGGCTTCCACATTGCGCTCGATCTCGCCCCGCACATCGAGGCGCAGCACTAAGAAGGTGAGGAGCGCCCCGCCCAGGAGCACCACCGTCACCAGGCTGCCGGCCACCAGCAACGCCACGCGCTTCCAATTCATGCGGTTTCCCCACCGTTTGGCCGCACCCTAGCCGCTGGCGAAACGAGCCGAAATAGCTATCTAGGGGCCATGACCCAGCCAGTTCCCGTTACCGTGCTTACAGGCTTCCTTGGCGCGGGCAAGACCACCCTGTTGAACCGCATCCTGACCGAACAACACGGCAAAAAGTACGCCGTCATTGTGAATGAGTTCGGCGAAATCGGGATCGATAACGATCTCATCGTCGATGCTGACGAAGAGGTGTTCGAGATGAACAATGGTTGCGTCTGCTGCACCGTGCGCGGCGACCTCATCCGCATCATTGAAGGTTTGATGAAACGCAAAGGCGGCTTCGACGCCATCCTGGTGGAGACGACGGGTTTGGCAAAGCCCGCGCCAGTGGCTCAGACGTTCTTCGTCGATGCGGACGTGCGGGCGAAAACGAAGCTCGACGCAATCGTCACGGTCGTCGATGCCAAGCACGTTCTTGAGCAACTGAAGAACAACGAGGAAGCGGGCGAGCAAATCGCATTCGCGGATGTCATCCTGTTGAACAAGACCGACCTCGTCTCCACGGAAGAACTCGCGACGGTTGAGCGCGCCATCCGCCAAGTCAACGCGACGGCTCTGCTGCACAAAATGCAACGCGGCGACATCGCACTCGATAAGATCATGGGCCTCGGCGCCTTCGATCTCGACCGCGTCACCGAAATCGATCCGCACTTCCTGCCGGACCACGATTGCGACGATGCCTGCGCTCATCACGATCATGATCACGTCCATCATGACCACGGGCACGATCATCACCACCACGACCACGCACACGACGATCACGTGTCAGCCAGCGGCATCACCAGCGTCTCACTCTCGAGCGAGCAGCCGATGAACCCGGAAAAGCTGCTGCCCTGGCTCAACGATCTCACCCAAGCGCGCGGCCCGGACATTCTGCGCCTCAAGGGCATCATCGCGTTTCCTGATGAGCCCAAGCGCTTCGTCGTCCAAGGTGTTCACATGATCGTCGAAGGCGATACGCAGCGCGATTGGCGCGATGACGAAAAGCGCGTCTCCCGCCTCGTCTTTATCGGCAAGAATCTCGACCGCTCCGAACTGAAAACCGCCTTCGAAGCGTGCGCGGCGTGACAGCCCAAGTCTACGAAAACGGCCGCCGCCTCGCGATTGGCGCAGGCGCAACGTCGGTCCACTGGATCGGCGGCGAAGCATTCTTCGCGCTGAGCGACGGCAATGTGTTCGTAGCCGCACGAGAAGGCGATACACGCCGCTTGGCTGCGCATGGCGGCCTCATCCTCAGCGCCGCGTCGCACCCAGACGGCAAACGCCTCGTCACTGGCGGCGACGACGGCGCGATCAAAGCAATCTCCGCAGACGGGGAGATCACGACGCTCGGCGAAGTTCGAAAATGGGTCGATCACCTCGTCTCGAACGTTGCTTCCGGCGTGATCGTCGCCGGCGTCGGCAAGGACGCAATCGTCTTCAAAGGCGACAAAGAAGCTCACCGCTTCACCCATCCTTCGACGATCGGCGGCATCGCACTCGACGGCAAAGGCCGCCGCCTCGCGGTGAGCCACTATGGCGGCGTCACCATGCGTCTCGTGCTGGCGGCGGATGACAAAGGCAACGCCCTTAAATGGGCGGGATCGCATCTTTCGATCACGCAATCGCCCGAAGGCGAGTACGTGATCACCGGCATGCAGGAAAACGCGCTGCACGGCTGGCGCCTGCCGGACAAAACCGATTTGCGCATGGACGGCTATCCCACCAAGACGCGCAGCTTCTCCTGGGACAAGCGCGGTCGCTGGCTTGCGACCTCCGGCGCCAACGCAGCCATCGTTTGGCCCTTCGTTGGCAAGCTCGGCCCGCAAGGCAAACCGCCGCTACAACCCGGCGAACGCGGCGAAGCGCTCGTCACCGCTGTCGCGTTCCACCCCACCGAAGAAGTGCTCGCCATCGGCTATTCCGACGGCGCCGCTATCCTCGTTCGCTTTGCGGATTCGCTCGGTATGGAATTGGACGAAGCAGGCGAAGGCGCAGTGAGCGCGCTCGCGTGGTCACCCGATGGCAGCCAGATCGCCCTCGCCGACGAAGCCGGTCGCGGGGCAATCATAACTGTGTGATCAGCGCGTCTCCCAAACGAGCCAAACCGCGATCAACGCGATGCCGACTGCTAGACCGCGCCGCACGGTGACCGCGCTTCGCGATTGCGCGATGGACGATCCAGCATGTGATGCGCCGAGTACAATCAAGCTGTGCACAAGGAAACTGATCGCGAGATGCAGTGACCCGAGTATGAGCGCTTGCATCCAGAACGGCGCATGATCGGCCGCGATGAACCCAGGCAACAGGGCCACATAAAACATAAGCGCTTTCGGATTGAGCACGTTCGCGGTGAAGCCGCGCCAGAATGGCGCATGATCAACATCCCGTGCGTGGCCTGGCGACGTCTCGCTCGCACCTCGCCAAGCTTCCCAAGCGAGATACAACAAATACAAGACCCCGGCCCAACGCAGCGCCCCATACACAAGCGGCGCGGCAGCGATGATCTCCGCGACGCCCAACACGGCAAGCAGCATGTAGAAGGCGAGGCCCGCCGTAACGCCGAGCACGGCCTTGAAGCCTGCCGCACGCCCCTGCGAAGCGCTCAATGCGGCGAGGTAGCCCATATTTGGCCCCGGCGTCAGTTCGATCAGAAGCACCGCAACGAGGAATGGCGCCAGCGCCGTCGGCTCGACCGGAAAACTGTCCACTATCGAGGTCTCTGCGCCTGTGCGGTCAACACCTGATCCATCACACCGAACACACCGGAAATCTCATTGACGATCCGCCGCGCCCGCGCCGGATCTATGAGCGGCTTGAACAGGTCACCCGGCTCAAACAGATTGCCGCCCTCAACCGCGACCAAGCAATCACCGCCCTCAAACGCGCAGCGCAGTCTCTTGCCGTGCAGCTTCGTCTCAAGCTCCAGCAAGCGCTCCATCATCACCGGGTGCAGCAGATAGCGCGCCTCAACCTGATCGGTGCCCCAAATTTCGAACGCACGCTCCAAGCGCGCATCCACGAGACGCACGCGCTCAAGCTTCCTGCCGTCCGCCTTGCCGCCACCGAACACGTTGAACACGCCAGCGTCCCGGCGAACGATGGTCACACCCAGAAACTCGCGCGGGAAGTTCATACGAATGAGCTGGCCACGAAATACAGTCGAATAGCGCGTTCGGCCTTTGCTATCGGTGTGGCGCTGTTCGAGATGCCCCTCGTACAGCTCGAAAGCTGAGCCTTTGTAGGCGCCCTTAAACAGGTCCTCGAAGCTCGACCGCGCGAACCCCGGCACCAAATTCATGGCGCGCAGTCGCTCGAACGCCGGCGGCGCGAATGTTGAAATCGTGAAGGTTGCGCCCATCGCGTCGGCAATTGCCGAACAATACTGGCGCTTCAACGTTTGACCGACTTTCGCCAGCGGCTGATACGCGTAGAGCCATATGAGAAACGCGCTCATGAACAAGAGCACAGCCGCGATATCGAATTGGCCCCAGATCAAAAACGCACCGACCGCGACCACCGCAGCGACGGCGCCGCCGATCAACAAGCGCTGCTTGAACTGGCCCACCGCCACCAAGCGGTCGTTCTCATTGGCGACGAAGCAGGGCTCGATGCGTTCCTTATAGAGTCGGTCGAACGCTGCATCGTCCAAGCGCGCGAGGTCTATGACTTGCGCCTGTGCCTCGCTCACGCCTGCAACGCCTTCAGTTGCCGCAGACCCTCCTCGACTGAGATCACCGGCGCGTAGCCCATTTCGCGACGCGCCTTCGCGTCGATCAACACGCTATCGCGCGACATGATCATCGCGGCAAAGCGCGTCAGCGGCTCGCCTTTGAGATTGAACGTGCGCCATGTCGTTTCCATCACGCCCGCGACAGTATCGGCTAGCCATGACGGCACGCTTCTATCCGGCAACGTGACGTTTTGCGTCGCGGCGATGCCGGAGATCATCTCTTTCATCGTGCGCACGCCGTCATCGAGGATGAAATAGGCCTGCCCGCCATTGCCCTTGGTCAGCGCCAGTTCGATCGCGTGCACGAGATTGGCGATGTGCGTCGTCGAGGTCTTGTTCTGCCCGTTATTGATCCATTGCCATTGGCCGCTCGCTGCCATCTGCTTGATCACTGGCAGCAACGTCGTATCGCCCGGCCCCCAAATGAAACGCGGCCGCAGGATGATGGTTTGAAAGGCAGGCGCATTGGCCTGCTCGACCAATTCTTCAGCGCGCGCCTTGGTCCAAGAATACGGGTAGGGCGAATTCGGCGCGCGCGGGTAGGTCTCATCCACGCCGCGCAGATGCTGACCGCGCCAGAGCACGCTCTCGGTGCTGATGTGCACAAAACGCTTGGCGCCCGCTTCGGTAGCCGCCTTCAGCATCCGATCCGTGCCGTCGATATTGAAGCGCTTCCACGCGTCGATCGGACCCCACTGCTCGACAAACGCCGCGCAGTGCACGATCGCCTCGGCGTCACCGATATGCGCCGCCGTCACATCCTCCAGGTCGCAGCGCACCGGCGTGGCGCCGAGCGCTCGAATCTTCGCATCAGACTTTTCCGAGCGCGACATCGCACGGACGTCATGGCCTTGCTCAGCGAAATGCTTCGCCGCCGCGCCGCCGACAAAGCCCGAAGCGCCAGTGACGAAGATTCGCATTCAAACGCCTTTTATCTGCTCGAGCGCGTGCTTCAGCTTCGTTGCAGACGCTGCCGCATCCGCACGCCGCTCGCGCAACTCATCGACAACCTCTTCCGGCGCTTTCTCGATGAACGACGCATTGCCGAGCTTGGCGTCCATCTTGCCGATCTCGCCTTCGAGCTTGCCGATTTCCTTAGCCAATCGCGCCGACTCCGCCGGCAGATCGACCACGCCTTCCAGCGGCATCGCCACCGTTGAGCCTTCAAGCACGAACGTCACCGAGCCCTTCGGCGCCGCATCAGCGCTGGTCGAGTACTCAAGCCGCGCCATGCGATCGATCAGATCTTGGGAACGCTCCAGCCGCGCCTGCGTTGGCGCATCCGCGCCGATCAGCAGCAGCGGGATCTTGGCGCCTGCCGGCACGTTGAGTTCGGAGCGGGTGGAGCGCGTCTCTTCAATCAGACGCACCATCCAGTCGATCTCCGCTTCAGCGTCCGCATCAATCAAGTCGTCGCTCAGATCCGGCCACGCCTCGACGATCAGCATGCCCTTGCGCTTGGCGCCGAATTCGCCAAGCCGAGTCCACAGCTCTTCTGTGATAAATGGCATGAACGGGTGCAGCAGAATCAAGATCTGATCCAACACCCACGCCGCCGTGCGCCGCGTCTCAGTTTTTGCCGCTTCGTCCTCGCCATTGAGCAGCGGCTTGATGAATTCGAGATACCAATCGCAATAGACGTTCCAGACGAACTTATAGAGTGCGCCCGCCGCTTCATTGAAACGCCGCGCTTCCAGTTCGCGCGTGACCGCCGCCGCCGCTTTCGCAGTTTCGCCAACAATCCATTTGTTGACGGTTTGCTCTGGTGAGCGCGGATCGTACTCGTCCCACACCGCGCATTCGTTCATCTGCGCGAACCGCGAGGCGTTCCAAAGCTTGGTGCCGAAGTTGCGATAGCCTTCGATGCGCTGTTCGCTGAGCTTGATGTCACGGCCCTGCGCCGCCATCGCCGCCAACGTGAAGCGCAGCGCGTCGGCGCCGAACTTATCGATGAGGTCGAGGGGGTCGATGGTGTTGCCCTTGGACTTCGACATCTTCTGGCCCTTCGCGTCTCGGACCAGGGCGTGGATGTAAACCTCGTGGAACGGCACTTCCTTCATGAAGTGCATGCCCAGCATCATCATCCGCGCGACCCAGAAGAAGATGATGTCATGCGCGGTGACGAGCGTTGAGGTCGGATAGAATTTCTTCAGCTCCGTCGTCCTGTCGGGCCAGCCAAGCGTCGAGAAGGGCCAAAGGCCAGAGCTGAACCAGGTGTCGAGCACGTCCTCGTCTTGGCGCAGCTCAACGGCTTTGCCATAGTGCTTCTTCGCCGCGCTCTCGGCTGCGTCTTCACTCAATTCAACGAACACATGGCCGTCCGGCCCGTACCAGGCCGGAATGCGGTGGCCCCACCAAAGCTGGCGAGACACGCACCACGGCTCGATGTTGCGCATCCATTGGTAGTAGGTCTTCGTCCATGCTTCGGGCACGAACTTGGTCTTGCCGGTTTCGACCGCCGCAATGGCGTTCTTCGCTAGTTCGCCAGCGTTCACGTACCATTGGTCCGTCAGCATCGGCTCGATGACCACGTTCGAACGATCGCCGAACGGCTGCTGAACTTTCTTATCTTCGATGCGATCGAGCAGGCCGATCGCTTCGATGTCTTCGACCACCCGCTTACGCGCTTCGAAGCGATCAAGGCCGCGATACTTCGCCGGCACGTGCTCGGCGTCAGCCATCCGGCCCTTGGTATCCATCAGGATGTAGAGCGGAATGTTGTTGCGGCGCGCGACTTGATAGTCGTTGAAATCGTGCGCCCCGGTGATCTTCACCGCGCCCGATCCGAAGTCCGGGTCGGGGTACTCATCTGCGATAATTGGGATGTAGCGATCCGCCAGCGGCAGCAGGACTTTCTTTCCGATGATCTGCGCATAGCGCGTGTCGCTCGGGTGCACCGCCACGGCGCCATCGCCTAGCATCGTCTCAGGACGCGTGGTGGCGATCGCGATGTAGTTGCGGGTTTCCCATTCGGTCGGCTTGCCGTCTTCGTCGTGCGCGATCGGGAACTGATAGGTCTCACCGTTCTCGAGCGGATATTTGAAATGCCAGAAGTGACCGTTCACTTCGCGGTTCTCGACTTCGAGATCGGAGATCGCGGTTTCGAAATGCGGATCCCAATTCACCAGCCGCTTATCTTTGTAGATCAGCCCCTCTTTGTAGAGCTGAACAAAAACTTTCAGCACCGCCGCTGACAGACCATCGTCCATGGTGAAGCGTTCGCGCGACCAATCGCACGAGGCGCCGAGGCGACGCAGTTGATTGAAGATCATGCCGCCGGATTCTTCCTTCCACGCCCACACGCGTTTCAGAAATTCCTCGCGCCCCATGCTGCGGCGATCTTCGTTATTGCCGGCTTCAGCAAGCTTGCGCTCAACCACCATTTGCGTGGCGATGCCGGCGTGATCCATGCCCGGCTGCCAGAGCACGCTCTTGCCGCGCAGACGCTCGAAGCGAACCAGCACGTCTTGCAACGTGTTGTTGAGCGCGTGGCCGATATGGAGCGAGCCGGTTACGTTCGGCGGCGGGATCACGATGCAGAACGGGTCCGCCTTCGGGTCGTTCTTGGGCTTAAACGCGCCGCTTTCTTCCCAGGCCTTGGACCAACGGGGTTCGACTTGCTTTGGATTGAACGTCGTCTCGATCATTTCCCAGCATATAGCAGGGCAAAGGCGGGGCGCGCGAGATGGCTTTTCGCAGATGCGAAGCCCAGAAACGCGAAACGCCCCAGCTCTCGCCAGGGCGCCTCGGCAATCTGATTACCGGTCGCTTAGCGCGACATACGGGCGATGCGCTCGAGTTCGGCTTCGACACGGGCTTCGACGATGGCAGCCAGGTTCTGATCCAGCCATTCCTTCAGCATCGGCTTCAGCAACTCGCGCACCACGCCTTCAACCGTTTGGCCTGACGTGTCGGCGATGCGCAGCGAACCGGCGAGGCGAGCGAGCGAGCCAGCGGCTGCCGTGGTGGTCGGCTTCGACAGAATGGTTTCGACCGACGGCTCAGGGGCGAAAGCACGCGGCTGCGGTGCGGTGGCGACTTCAGGCACGTAAGCTACCTCTTGAGCTACGGCCTCTTCAACCGCTTCGAATACGATGTCGTCATCCGGCGTAGGCGGCGCGACGTGTTGAACGGGCGCCGGCGCTGGTGGCGCATCGGTTTGCGTCAAGTCGAGCACCGGCGCTGCAGTAGGCGTCTGCTCTTCTTCGGAGATGATCCGCCGGATCGACGCCAATATCTCTTCCATTGAAGGTTCGGCCTGTTGGTCTTGAAGCGCCATTTCCAGCCCCGCGGAATTTTCGCAAACGAGTCGCTTGCGTCTCAAAGGTTATTGACCAAGGCGATTCGGGTCCACCTGAGCGCGCTTTTTCCGGCACACGCACAGGCGACTCTGAGTCGCCCCCTTCTGCGCATGCTGTCTTCGATGAAATAAGGGAACGTTAATGTGCGCGTTTAGCGCAGCATCGTTGCGTCTTCAGAACGCGAAGCTTGGCGGCTTCGCAAGTCCCGGCACAATCGGCGGCGCTGCATCGAACGCTGAACGGTATGCCGCTGCATCGGCAGAGCGTGTAGATTCGCGCTGAGCCTGCGGCGCCCTGGCGTACGATCACACCGAGACGTCCACCCGGCGCGAGCTGCTTCAACCACGCATCCGGCACGATCTCGGCCGAGCCGTTGAGCAAGATCACATCGTATGGCGCTTCATCGGCCCAGCCATCGATCGCGGCAGTCGAGACTGTCTTCGAGTTCGTTACGCCAACCGATTCCAACGCAGCTTGCGCGGCGAACGACAGATCCGGATTGGGATCGAGCGTGATGACGTCCTTGCAGCAGGCCGAAAGCACAGCCGCGCCATAGCCAGTGGCGCCTGCAATCTCGAGCGCTCGATCACCAGACTTCGGTGCCAGCTCCATGATCAGCTTCGCCAGATCGCGCGGACGCATCAGCGTGCGGCCATCGGCAACTTCAACTTCCAGGTCGCCATACGCGATCGTGCGTTTGGCCGCCGGCACGAAGCGCTCACGCGGCAGCGTCCGCATGGCGTGGATGATCCGCGGATCGGTCACGTCACTCGGACGAACCTGACTTTCAACCATGAAGTCACGGGCGCGGGCGAAATCCATCAACAGCTCCAGTTTGGCCCCGGTTAAGCCGCCCCGGGGCGGCGGGCAAGCGCCCTAGCGGCACATGTCGTCGCGGCCGAGGTCGAAATGCAGGTGATCCCGGTGGGCGCGGTTGTAGTCGGGCGAGAGCACCGCCTGGAAATAGTCGCAGGCGCCGTTCCGAACGTCGCGCAGGAACAGCCTATCCCGCTGGTTGCCGCGCCAGCCCTCGGCGACGGTCACCGTCCGCCCGTTGGCGAGGGTGAAGCCCTTTACGTCCATCGCATTGGCATGCGCGTGTTCGCTCAGCCGCCGGTCGGTCCGGCCCGCTATACGGCGGCACTGGTACGAGGGCGCGGCCAATTCGATGCGCGTGATGTCTTGGCCATAGCGGCGCTGCGCGGCGGGTCGCACCACGTCGCGCTCCCACATCACCAACGCCGCCGCCGCCGCACAGCTCGTCGCGACGGGTGCTGAGTACGCGTAGACGGATTGTGTGAGTTCAACGGCGTTTCGGTAGCCGCAACCATTTGCGCCCGCTTCATCTGGAATGCGCTCTGTCTGGAAGCCAGCGCCAGCAATGGCGGCGCGGCATGCCGGCACATCGGTCGCGAACTCGGCGATGCGCGAGGCGCGCAGCGCTTCCGGCATCAGATCAGCCTCTTCAGGCGGTGGCGAACCGACGAGGAGCATCAGCATAATGAGCGCGAGTCCAGCCAAAGCTGACGCCGCCCAGATGCGGGCGCGTTCGTGCTCTGCCTTCGACGGCGGCTTGAGGATGCCTAAAATGCGCATTGAGGAAGGGAGCGCCTTGACCGATTCCGGTTCGGACGACTAGGAGTGCGCCCCGCCTGCGCACATATAGCAGCGGCTGAGGCCTCGTGGCGGAGTGGTTACGCAGAGGACTGCAAATCCTTGCACCCCGGTTCGATTCCGGGCGAGGCCTCCAACCTTCTCCACAGATAAATCCCCTACGCATCAACACTTTCGCAGGCTTCGTTAGCCGGCGTTTGCCAATTAACGCGTTATTTACCTGTTAGGATCATATTGGCCTTGTCTTCCCTTGGAGACACCCCACCATACCCAACGCCTTCGAGGGCCCCGCAAGGGGCCCTCGTTTTCCTTTGGGGGCTCTGCAGGCGAGCGCAATCAGGACTTTTCCCCTGGCGCCGAACTTGATAGAGACCCCGCTCGCTGCGTTAGGCAGCGAAGAAAGTGTTCCTCGGTAGCTCAGTGGTAGAGCAATCGACTGTTAATCGATTGGTCGTAGGTTCGAATCCTACCCGGGGAGCCATTCTCTTTACCTAAACGCTTGAGAAGATTAAATTTTAGCGCGCAGACCCGACCCTCACGCTAAGCAAACCTACCATTGCACCCACCCGCTAACCTCTCAGGCGGCCGAAAAGGGCTCGCGCTTTCGTGCGCCTCTCCTCCCCTAGAGACGAGACGGGCCCCCGGGCGCAAGGGGGGCGGTGAGGGGAGCGCACTAACGGGGCCGGGCCAAGAAACTTCGAAGGAGCTTGCGCTCGCCGATGACGACCCATTTCTCAGAGATGCTTTGGGGCGCTCGCCGTCACAAACGACGGCCCCACAGGCGCCCGCAAGCTTATCAAATTTCCCGCAGAGTACTTTGACGAAGAGCGCATGCCGACCGGTCGTGCGTTGCCGTGGGAATTAGAAACCCTCGCAACGGAACGACTGCTGATTCCTCCGCTTCGAATAATCGAGGGCGAACGCAACCGGATCATCGATTGCCACTCGTACAATGCGGCACGGCTGATCGTGAATGCGTTACGCGACTTGGAAAACGAAGAGGCCGGCTGTTACCTTGAGCAGCTCGATATCCTTATCGAGATGCACCGGATCGCGCACCGCCAGTTTCCAGCGCAAGCCGGATTTTTCAACCGGATACAGTTCTACCGCTACGGCTACATCTACGGCGGCCCGAAATGTCAGCAGTACTTCGAACGCAAAACTGGCCTGACGATGAACATGCTTGCGTTCGTTGCATTCGGACTGACGGCTCATTTCCAGCGCCACCCCACGCACCCGCGCAAATTCAGTATGCCCTTCCCTAGCGTGTCCGACGCAGACACGGCGCGGGCACTTTCAATGCTGACACTGCCCGTCCATCGGGCGCGCGCGCAGCAGCAATCAATGATCGCTACGCTGACCAGCAAGTGGGGCTACAAACCCCCGACCGCGTTTCGTCCAAGCGTACTGCGCCAGTTTCCAGTGTTGATCGGAACCGATGGCCTTATGCGGTGTCCCCTTCCAGAGTACGCAACTCTTCGCGTGACGGCGGGACTATACTACGACTTGGTCGACGCCGCCGCCGGCGACCTTCGAAACGAAGCAAGTGATCGGTTTGAGCAATATTGCTTGGACTTCACCGACAAGATGCTTCCTCAGATGAAACCTCGTCGCGACATCAAGTACACGGTGAGCGGCCGAGAGTTTCTTACGCCCGATGTGCTGTGTTCCAATCCCGACGGAATCGTTAGTCTCGCTATCGAGTGCAAAGGGGCTTCAAAGCTGACGTTTGACGCGCAGTTCGCCGCCGACCCGATCAAGGAAGCTGGCCGCGGATACGACGAGCTGGCGAAAGGCATCTTCCAAATTTGGCGTTTCTTCGCTCACGCAAGAACCGGGCGAGCGCCAGTGTCAGTGGCTCCAGACGCGCATGGTCTGATCGTGACGCTCGACGCTTGGCTCAACATGGACACACGGCTCAAAGTGGACGTTCTCCGCCGCGCCAACGAACTGGCTGATCGCGACTCCACCATTGACGCTGTCGATCGCCGGCCTGTGATGATCGCCCATGTCAACGAATACGAAGCAGCACTTCTCAACGGCGACGAAGCCGCGCTGTTCGATGCCTTGCAGCACGCCGCCACCGAAAGCTTCAGCGGATGGTCACTCACGAGCGTGCAGCGAGAGCGCCGGACAGAGAAGGTGAAGCCCAGGGGCTACCCTTTCGATCCCGCCAGCGTATTCCCGTTCTTTGACACCATAGACGACGTGGCTGAGTCAGTTGGCAGAGGCCGCCCTGCCGCGAGCGGGCGCGTTGACGTGATGGAGACCTAGGTTACCGACGCAGCGAGGCCCGCTTGTAACTGGTCGAGCGCCTCGAAGTTCAGCGCCGAACATCGGCGGCAGAAAGCCGCCTGAACGTGAAGTTTGACTACAAATCAAGCGCGCCGCCCGAGACATCGGCGCGGGGCTTTTGCGGCACCAATCGGGGATAGCATGACGCAGAGCGGGTCGCGTATGCTTGAGGAAGACACTCGAGAACCGATCGGTGGTTTCTCGATCCACCGGACATGCGGCGCCATTTCTTGAAGTCTCGCGCGGGAGCCAGGCAGGACTCAGAGGAAAAGACCAATCCGCATTACTCTTTAGCCTATAAGTTATTGGAAAACCTCACGGACAATGTGTTGGCGAACCATCTCTCGACTGCGCCAACGTCTTCGAAGACCTCTTCCAAGAATTTGGCAAGGCGCGCGAACTTGTTGATCAGCTTATGGGGGGCAGCGCTGTCACACGACACGCGTTTCCGCGACCGCCGCGCGGCAACTTTTGGCAACATGCTCTGCGCCCTGAGTGGGTTATCAGAGACAAGTCTTATCGGTTGATGATGAAAGCCGAGGTCGAAGAGGCGCGTGGTATTACTTGGCTCAACCACTGAGAAGCCAACGCTTCGATCGGACGCTGATCGATATGCTCATCGCGTTGGAGCTGTATCAGTATGAAAGACATTGCCACTCTGACACGGTGCCGGGCACGCCATCCCAATCACCGATGAAGCAGATGCATCCTCTGCCCAGCACAGCGATCGAGATCGCCGTCGTCGGGGCGATTTTCGCGCTAGTGTGCTTCGGCGTGTTCAATTTTGAACCCAGGCGGCGATTGGGCGGCTGGGTCATTGGAGCGGCGGGGTTCATCGCTGCACTGGTGTCATATGGGACGTGGTCACGCTTCCGCTACGATGGATCAATTGGCGAAAAGTCCGAGCCAGAGCAAACGCAATGCTGGACAGCATGCTCACGACTTATCAGAGCTTGCATTCAGATAGCGTGATCAGCACCTCTCACGTGCGCGACAGAGTCAAGGTGTCAGCGGACCAAGGAATTGTTTGGCCGTCTCCTCTGTACGTCGTCCTAGAGGACTCAATTGCGCGCGGTGGACGGCTTTGATCGTGACACGTGATATTCTGCACCTTCGCACCCTTGGCGCTGTCATGGTCCTCTTGCTTCTCAGCGCGTGCGGACTGGAAGCGGCGAACTCGCCACCACCTGCTCCGCAGAACGAGAAAGCTCGTCACTTGGTGACGCTCGCTGTCGCTGATGATCAGCGCCAGTACTCCACTATCCTGACAGAAGAGGCCGAGAACGAGTTGGTCAACTGTGCACTGCGAGACCTTCCCGCCAGCTGGGATAGGCAATCGGCAGCAAGCCCCTATGGCTATGCCGAAGCGTGGATATCGCTGCCACAGCGAGTCACGAACGCGACCACGACCATACCCGTGATCAACTCGCTTATCTTGTTCTCAGCGCCATCCCGTTATGCCGTGGCGAGCTTTCTGCACGTTCGCAACTTCCCTAACTTGCGTCGCATTCGTTGCGCGTGTGCGCACTTTCCGAGTCACTCGATGCGCCAACGCCGGCACGGAAATGGTGCGGGGAGTGCGCACACGACAGCACCACCCTGTCGCTCGTGATCCAACTCGTGGCTGGCAATCAATCCTAACGACGTCACGGAGCGCGCGGGCGCTAGCCGTCGGGCCAATCGCGGCGCAGCTCGATAACATTAGGGGCAAATCGTGCGGCTCACTGGCGCCCCATCGCTGGTTTGGTCGCTTGGCGCGCGCCTACGAAAAAACGGCTCACGCAACGCGGACGGCAAAGTTGCCTTCCTCAATGTCGAGTTGGAGGACGCCATCGACACGATCCGCGGCGCCGACGCGCCCGACCTCGCCGCCGGGCTGTTTGAAAGGTACGTCGACTTCGCTCCGCTGCACGACCTCGTCCGCCAAGCGCTGCCTCAACACGCCGCGCCGCCCCGGCCACTGCGCCCTGCGCCGCGACCCGCAAGCGCGCGGACCAGGACGCCGCGCAGGGCCAGCGGGTTGCATCGGCTGGTCCGCCACTAATGTTGCCCGTCAAATCTGCGCCCGTGGTAGCTGCTCTCCATTGGGCAGCCTCTCCGACCACAGCTGGTTGAGGTTGTTGGCGTGCTCAAGGAACAATTCCAGGAATGCTTGCGCCTCCGGCGTCATTGTTCGCGACGCAGCCTCAATGAGGTAGATGGAAAGGTTGAGAGGCTGCTCTGAGAGCGGATAGAGTTTGAAGCGTCGTTCCTCGTCGGTGGGGTCCAATATCAAGCATGGTGCAACTGTCACCCAGTCGCTTCGACCGATCAGATCAGAATCGCGAGCGCTGAATCGATGCGAAGTTCCGCGGCGATCGTGAGACCTTGGGCCGCAAGAGACGCCGCAATCGCCGCGTGCCGTTTCGGGGACAAGATCGGCAAAACGAGTTTGATTTGCGACCCCCGCGGAATTTCCCCGGTACCCCCACTTAGCGCGTCGTTGCCAACTATGCATTCGGCCGTGGTTAGCAGGCGACGAGAACGCAGGGCACCCCCTACTGGCTGCGACCCGAGACCAAAATCGATTTGGCCCGATATAATCATCTGATGCTGGGCTTCGGCCACGCATTCCACGATCCGTACATGAACGTTCGGATTGCGTTCGTTGTATTTGAGGAGCGCGCGCCCGAGTAAACGATGGGTCAAAACCGGCGAGGCGCCTAATGCGAAGCTCCCCTGATGGCCATGTGACAGGCGACTTATGCGTCCCGCGACTTCGTCCAGTTCTCTGATGATCTGAACGCAGGTCCGATAGAATTCCCCCGCGGCTGGCGTAACCTCCACGCCCGCCCGCTCCCGGACGAACAGTTTCGCACCAAGCAGCTGTTCCAACTGGCGAATATGGTGTGACACGCCGGACTGAGTACTGTTCTCGCGCAACGCCGCAGCCGTGAACGACTTTCTTCGTACGCTGCGACGAACAATCTTATGTCCGCAAGCGACCCTCTGAAGCGCACGCTCACTTGCGTTTCCTCCTTTTGCAACACTTTGCGACAATTGCCGTAGCCGATCAAATCGGCACGCCTGTAGCATTGATGTTGCGGTGCGGGATATTTTGTGCGCCGCAACAGAACCGCCGGGATTTTCGCCCGATCCCCGTGCGGCTGGTCACGCCGCGGTTTCTACCTTTGGCTGGGCGGCGTGGCGCGCGCCCCCAGGGCGCATATACTCATCGGCTTTACGGAATGGCCGTCGATTTTCCACTCGAATACCATCTCGGTAATCAGAGGTGGACCATGTTGATTGTTGGCGTTGGCGGATCGATGCGACCGGGTTCTTCAACCGAGTGCGCGCTCGACATCGCGGTGAAGGCGGCCGCATTGGGCGCTGGCGCTCAAGCCCAGGTCTTCGGAAGCGAGACGCTCTGCGTGTTGCCGCACTACGGGACGCAAGCACTCAATCAAACCGCGACGCGCTACATTGAAGCCATCCGGCAAGCTGACGCTATCATCATCGCTAGCCCCGGCTACCACGGTACGCTCTCGGGTCTCGTTAAGAACGCACTTGACTACATCGAGGAGACCTCTCGCGACGCTCGCCCGTATCTTAGCACGGTGCCGGTGGGTCTGATTGCGACCGCGGGCGGTTGGCAGGCGGCGGTCAGCACCCTTGGCTCCTTGCGCAGCGTTGTCCACGCACTGAGAGGTTGGCCTACGCCGTTCGGGGCCGCCATCCGCACAGCGCCGGGCATGTTCGAGCACGGACGGTGCCGCGACGAAGAAGTACAGAATCAGCTTGAGCTCGTGGGACGCCGGGTCAGCGGAATTTCTCTCGGTGACGTCGGCGCGCGATCCAACATTTGCTTCGCGCCTTCCCGCCGAACAGTTCGCGGCGAGGGTTGTGGCGTGATTGTTTCCGTCAGGGACGGTTCGCTGCACATCGAAGAGCCCGACAACTTCAAGGCGTTCAGCTTTCGTGTGCCGATAGGCGCAACCCTAGAAGATGTTGACGCGGTCCGGTTCGATGGCGAACACGCTGGATTTCGCAACGCCACCTCAAGGATTGGCCTCCTCGCCGCTCGGACCAAGACTGGCAGAACAAACTCAACGCGATGATCGACTACGCACGAAGCAAGGCTTGGGTGGACGAAGCAACCCAAGCCATTCGCGCTCACGTCGTACGCATCTAATCGCTCCACGGTCGCGTCATGGCGCTCGCGAAAATCCGAACAATTCCTCCGCGTTTCGCCGCATGATCAAGTCGCGTCCCCTCATCGGGAGCCCACAGAAGCATAAGGTCGAGAAGATCGGCCTCGTTCGGCATAGGCAAGAAATAGTTCGGGTGAGGATAATCGGACCCGTAAAGCAAGCGGTCTGGCCTGCGCGCCACCAGCGCGTGGATAAATGGCAAGGTATCCTCGAACGGCGCGAGCGGCAGCTTGGAGAAGCGCGGCGAGAGCTTGATCCAACAGCGCCCCGTATCAAGGTAGCTCAAGATCTTCTTGAAATGGGCGCTCTCTAGTCCCTGCGTCGGATCGGGCATCCCTGAGTGCTCGATAACGAACTTGCCCTCGATGGAATCAATCTGCCCAGCCCAAGCATCGAGTTGCGCTGTGTTGGCGATAGGAAAATGGGCCGTCCAACCCATCGCTTGCACGCGATCAAGCGCATCTCGGGTAGGAGCATTGATGCCGGGAAGCGGGCCCCAACAACCCCAACGTCGGCGAGCAGCCGCAGTTCGCGATTGGTGATCTCCGGCGCAGGGATCACCACACCGCGATAGTTTTCGGGATTGCGGCAGAGCAAGTGGACGAGATGATCGTAGCTGAACGCGTGACCTCCGGACGCAACGATTAGAGCGCGGGGAAAACCCAGTGCATTTTGAACTTTCTCAAAGTCCTCGAGCGTCGAATCCGCAAGCTCAACTGGTGTCGACGGCGCGAGCGGATAGACCGTCTGCGGACCTATGATATGAACGTGACAGGTCCTGCTACCGGCCGGCGGAATAAATGCGGGCGCACGCACGTCACGAATGGGCGGTGGGCTTTTCGGCTTGTCGGTTGCATAGGCTCCTCTCTCACCGGCGAATGTGACGACGCGGTCAACCCAGGCTAGCCGAGCAAAGCGCCTACGACTTCGTTGGCGTGTGCTGTGTCATGGTACTCTCGCATCGCCTTGATCTTCCCGCCTTCGACTTCGAAGAGGAAGTGGTATGCGTTCCGGTACTTGGCCCCGGACTTGAAGTCGGCGAATGAGCGAGCCTCGACTGCGACCCTATTTCCCTCGCACGTTGTCCCGACGATCTCGAGCCGCAGGCCCTTATCATCCAAGTGCGGACCGAGGAGCTGTTCGATCTCCTCTGCCCGATCCTGAATCTCTCCTCTCCCGGCGGACCACCAAACGAAGCCCGGTGCCCCGTGCGTCCGAATTGCCGTCAGCGTGCCGGCCGAATTCAGCGTGTTGAAGAATGCGTTGACCACGTCTCTGCCGGACATAACACCGCCCCCAAGAATGTTCGAGTGTATGCGCTAGACGCGCTCGTAGAGGGTCACGACGCCGGTGCTGCCGACGCCGGAGTTCTGGGCGAGGCCGAAGCGTGCTTGCTCAACCTGTCGAGTTCCGCATTCGCCGCGCAGCTGCCACGTAATTTCCGCGCATTGCGCTAAGCCAGTCGCACCCAACGGGTGCCCCTTTGAGAGCAGCCCGCCCGAAGGGTTGATCACGACCTTCCCACCATAGGTGTTTTGATCGTCGCTCACAAACGCTTCGAGGTCTTGCAGCTTTGTGAAGCCCAGCGAGGAATAGACGACCAACTCGTTCACGCTGAAGCAGTCGTGAATTTCAGCCACTTTGACTTCATCGGGTCCGACGCCGGCCTTCTCATACACCTCATTAGCCGCGCGTGTGATGATCTGCTCCCCGAGCAGCGCCATGGGTGATGTCGCCGAAGGGATGTCGTCGAAGTCGCTGTGCATCGCTTGGGCTCGGATCGCGACCTTCGGGGAAATGCCAGCTTGGCCGCAAAGCGTTCTGAGACAAGTATCGCCGCCGCCCCGCCTGTCGGCGGGCAAGCTTGCAGCCTCGTCAACGGTCCAATCAACCGCGGGGACGAGAGTACCTGCTCCACCGTTACCTGATCGCGAAAGATCGCACGGGATTGTCGGCTGCGTGGCGGCGCGCCTTCACGACGACCTTCGCAAATGTTTCGTCCGTTATACCATAGTCGGCCTGCAGCTTCTGAGCTGCAGCCCCGAAGCAGCGAAACGAGAGCGGCAAGTGGGCGCCCTCTTGGCTGAACTCAGCGACCTTGTCCTCAAACCGCTGCATTGGATTGACCATGTCGGACATTTCCGGCCCGGTCACGGGCCCGGCAGGCATTTGTTCGAAACCAAGCGCAAGAACGCAATCAGCGCCCCCGGCTTCAACCAGCTGCCGCGCCAGAAACAACGCCGTCGACGCAGAAGCGCAGGAATTGTTGAGGTTGACGATCGGAATGCCAGTCGACCCAAACAATTGAAGAATCGATTGGCCGCACGATGTGGTGCCATACACGTAACTTGCGTACGCCTGTTGGAGATCGGCGAACTCCAATCCGGAATCGACAAGCGCATCGCGAAGTGCGCGCTCGGCCATGTCGGTGTACGTTTGACCGGCGCTCGGCTTGCTAAAGGGCGTCATACCCACGCCCGCGACCAACGCTCTACCCATTTTATATCCTCCCGTTCTCGCCTCAGCTTGCTCTCGACATGAGCAGGCCTGCGAGACTTGTCACTGAACGCGGGCATGATCTCGCGCGCGAATTCCCTGAGCGCGTCAGTCGAGGCGGTGGTGTCCGTTAGGAGAACGTACTCGACACCTAAGGCTTCGAGTTCGTTCAAGCGAGAGACAACCATGTCAGGCGTGCCGATGATCGCCGCGCGTTCCGCAAATGCCCACGCCGCTTCCATTGAGTCGGGGGCAAGGCCTGCCGGAGCAACGAACGTGCTGCCTTTCAGAGCGCCGGTCTTATGCACCAGATTGGCGCGCTGGCGGATAATCTCTGTGCTGGCTTCCCCGCTGTGCGTGATGTTAATCGAGCGCGCCGTGCCGACGTCGCGCGCATTCCAAACTCGGCCCGCGCGTTCGCAAGCATTCCTGAATATCTGAACGCGCTCACCGATCGTCGGCGTGTCGGCCCACAGGTCGAGCAGCAACTTAAACCCTCTGGAAGCCGCCTTCTCGATGCTGGGTGTGCTTCCCGCTCCGACCCAAATCGGCGGGTGAGGTTTTGCAGCGGAGCTGGCTCCACGACGATGTCGTTGAAGGTCCAGTATTTCCCGGAGTGCGAGAAACGTTCTGTGGCGGTCAGTGACTTTAGGATAAGCGTGAGCGCTTCTTCGTAGCGTTCCGCCGCTTGAGACTGGTCTATGTTGAAGCCGTTGAACTCAATAGGTCGATAGCCCTTACCGATGCCTATGTCGGCTCGGCCGCCTGACAGGATATCGAGCGTGCCGATTTGCTCGGCAAGCAGGACCGGATTGTGCCAGGGCAAAACCGTGACGCCCGTCCCAAGGCGAATGCGATTCGTGCGCGCGGCCATATACGACAGGAGGTTGAGCGTCGCTGAGACCTGCCCCAACCCGGTGAAATGGTGCTCAACCACGTAGATACTCTCGAAACCCAGAGCATCGGCCTCGCACACATAGTCGATGAACTTGCCGTAGTTCTGACTATCGCTGGATGCACCGCCAGCCGCCAAAGCTCCGCCGAACAAGCCAAAACGCATTGCCCATCCTCCATTGGGAATTGCGCTTCACCATGGTGGGCAGATCACCCAGCCGCCATGCCTCAACTCGGATGGGGATATCGACATATCGGGGCAAAGCGGGTGTCCAGAGGACCATCCCCTCATGGAATGCGCCTAGCTCTGCGGCCATCAATTCGAAGCATGCCCGACGGAAGGACTTATCATGCCTGGATCATGAACCGCGCCCCCCTACACTCCCGCCACCCTAGAGAACCGCCGATCCAATCAGGCGCAAGGGGAGGAAGAAGATGGCAAACCGTTCCGCAAAGGGGCTGCGTTCGATTGGCTTAGGCGGCGAGAGTCGCTCTGGCTTACGTCTTGGCCTTGGGCGCAACCAGCGCGCAGGCACAAACAAGTTCCGAGACGCCGCCCGCTCGGACGGCTGAAACAGGTCGGATAGCGGGGAACTGGTGGTTACCGCACAGCGCCGCT
This sequence comes from Caulobacteraceae bacterium, assembly GCA_016703335.1. Classification (GTDB taxonomy): domain Bacteria; phylum Pseudomonadota; class Alphaproteobacteria; order Caulobacterales; family Aquidulcibacteraceae; genus Vitreimonas. The sequence goes on from JADJCG010000007.1 coordinate 68,043, forward strand.
CCGAGCGCCTCCAGGATGTCCCAATCTCCATTTCTGCGCTTGGCGCGGAAGAATTGTCTGACCGGGGCGTAGATGATGTGACTGCGCTACGCGGGTGGCGCCAGGCGTATCGATTTCTCATTCCGCGGGTGTCAACGCGTCGAATCTGGTCGCGATGCGTGGCGTCTCTGGCCTGCCGCAACCTATTGGAACCAGCCTCGCGACAGGCGTTTATTTGGACGGTGTCTACCTGTCGCGCCCTGACGCGGCTGTATTCGCGCTCGATGACATCGAACGCATTGAGATTCTTCGGGGACCGCAAGGTACCCTCTACGGGCGCAACACAACCGCTGGCGCGATTAACATTATCACTCGGCTCCCGGGCGATACGGTCGAAGGAGGCCTCGACGTTTCGGCTGGAAACTTCAACAGCTTCTCCGCGCGCGGTTCGTTGAGCGGTCCGCTGGGTGGTAACTTCTCTGGGGGGACTCTCGGAGGGTTTCGTTCGCACGACGGGTACATCACGAATACAGTAACCGGCCACGAACTGAATGCAGTCGAAGACCACACCTTGCGCGGCGTTCTTCGCTATCTGTCCGACGGCGGCGATTTCGATGCGCGCCTGAGCGTCGATGAGTCCGTCTCAACCGGTCAGGATGTTTTCAAAAACGTTTATGCGTTTCCGGCCGCGACGCTTCTGGGGCCAGGGATCCTGAAGAAGTCTCGCTCGATGCAAATTCTGAGTCTCTCACCGCTAGAGAGAGGTGACAAGCCAGGGGTCGCTCTAACAGTCACGTATAGCCCCAACCACGCAGCTTGAACTCACCTCGATCACGAGCGTCAGAGAGCTGCAATCGGACACGTCGTTTGACGTCGACTCATCGCCTACTCCTCTGCTCATCAGCTCGATCCGCAATTCCAGTGACACGTTTAACCAGGAGGTCCACGCGGTATGGGATTTGGGGCGGTTCCGGCTTACAACTGGCGCAAATTACTACCACGAAGAAGCGGAAGTCGGGTTCGGCAGCACCAGGCGCGGCAACGACTCTGGAACTACACCAACCCACACGACACGACGACGCTGGACGCGTACGCCCTCTTCGGTCAGGCCGAGGACTTCACCGACCGGCTAACGCTGGTGTTGGGAGCGCGCTACAATGAAGAACATCGCGACTACACGGTGGATTACACTCAGGCGCCCGTCCCAGGCATTGTAACAAGCGGCAGCATCACGGATTCGATCGTCATTCCGTCGCTCGGCTTAACTTCGAGTTGACGCCGGATGCTTTTGTACGCAAAATACAGTGAGGGTTACCAGGCGCCGGGCTTCAATGGGTTCCCCGGCCGTCTCGTGCCGCCAAACACGTTCTATGCCGAAAACCTCGACGCCTTCGAACTCGGAATAAAATCGCAATTCTTCGATCGCGCCCTGACGTTCAACGCGGCCGCCTTCCACTACGAGTACAGCGACCTCCAGGTACGCGGTACCCCCGGACCCGGGTTGACCGACATTCGTAACGCCGCGGGGGCCACGATTGACGGGGTAGAAGCGAGCGTCGTTCTCAGAGCCAACGAGTATTTGTCGTTCACCGGCAATCTCACATATTTGGATGCTCGGTACGACGAGTTCTGCGAACTCATCGGCGGAGGATCGCCCGTCGGAGCTGATCCACTTTGTGATGCGACGCACGCCGACCGCTCTGGTAACCGGCTCAGCCTTGCGCCGGAGTGGACCGGCGGGGTGAACGCCAATCTAGAAGTTCCGATGGGCAGCATCACTTTGCGGGGCAATTTGGGCTACTCCTTCGAGACCAACAGCTTTTTCACGTCGGTGAACGAGGATGTTCTGAGCACCGGCGGTTGGGAGCGTATCGATGCTCGACTGGGTGTCGGATTTGCCGATGGCCTTGAGGTCTACGCTTTTGGCCGCAACCTGTCTGACGACCGCTACACTGGCTATGGTCTGCGGGCGTTGCCGAACTTGGCTCCCGTCACCTTCAACGATCCTCGGACCTACGGCGTCGGCATCCGCTATCACTTCTGAGGGTTGCAGCTGCCGCCCACCTCCCAGACTAAGGCCACTCTGACTGACGTCAGAGTGGCCTTTTCTTTTTTCCCCCAGACCCAATCCGATGCAGCGGAGGTTCTCGCATGTGGGCGCGACGGGGCGTACTCTGTCGGCGCGATCAACCGCCATGAACGAATAAACGCCCATAGAAAGCGACGCCGCCGTGAGCACTCGTTCTATCGACTTTCGACTCTTGGAGGCGCTTCAGGCGTTGGTTTCGGAAGGGCAAGTCTCGCGCGCCGGGAGCGCTTAGGCACCACGCAACCCAAACTTAGCAATGCTCTGGCGCGATTGCGCAAAGCGACGGGGGATCCACTCCTCATCCGTACTCCGGAAGGCATGTAGCCTACCGCGCTGGCGCGTGAACTTGCGTCCAGGGCCGGTGAATTTTGAGCTATTGGAACGGCGCGCTCGGCGGAGACGCGAGCTTCACACCCGAGACCTCAGCTAGGGCATTTCGAATCCAGGCGGCCGATTTTGTGTTGAGTGAAGTCGTCGAACCCGCGCTCAAAGAAGTTCGAGCCATTGCACCCGGGATTTGCGTATCAGTTTCGCCTCCGCTCTTCAGCGCCATGAAGGAGGGCCTCGAAACCGGAGAACTCGACCTCGTGCTAGGCACCATCACGGAGATGCCTCAAGATTTCTTTGTTTCGCGCGTTACCTCTTTCGAAGCGTGTTGCATCGTATCCGCGCACCATCCGCGGATAAAGAAGCGCCTCGATATAGCGGACTACCTACGCGAGGTCGCATGTTGTGCACACGTTTGGCCGTAGTCATCAGCCATCGTTCTACGAGCAGCATATTGACGATCTCATATCTGCGAGCGGCGGCCGACGGCGCGCCACGATGCACGTCCCGTATGTTGCTTACGCCGACTATTGTGGCGGAAAGTGAACTGATCGCGACATTGCCCAAGTCCTTCGCGGAGCGTGCCGCCAGCATCTAGGCTGAAGATCTTCAAGCCGCCACTGGCGCTTGGGTCCTTCTCTGTCGCGATGTTGTGGCATGCGAGGACGAAAAATGACCCAGCGGCGCAGTGGCTTAGGGACGTGATCCGACGCGTGGCGCACGCCAATGGTATCGGCTCGTGATCCTGCCTCTAAGTCTCGGAATGCGCGCCGGCGCGCATCGCGTCTTCGAGCTTTAGGTCCACCGTAGCTGTCAAACGCCCTGCCAAGTGATACCAACCTATAGTCACGGCCAGTTCCAAGATCGCTGGGACGCTCAGGTAGGCCTGCAATTCGCGGAACGTCTCGTTCCTCACGGCAAGGGGCGCTGTTGAAAGCTCTCGCGCGAGCGTGAGCACCGCACGCTCAGCAGCGGAGAAGCAGTCCGCGCGTTCAAAATCTCGAACGCACTCAACTTGGTTCGCTTCCACACCCGCGAGCAGCGCACCTTTGCGATGGTGTGCGAGTTCGTAAGCGGCCTCGTTGACCTCGCAGGTGTAGAGAATGACGAGCTCGCGCAGTTTTGGCGGCAGGTGAACGCTTCGACGAAGCGCGTCCGACAGCTGGAGCATCGCGGCGCCGAGATGGGGCGCGTTGCACAGGAGCCGATAGACGTTCGGAACGGGCTGACCGCGGCGCGCAAGCTCGTCGAAGAACGCGAGCGCCTCGGCCTCAAGATCTCCCCGCTCTGGGATTGGCACACGCGCCAGCCCTTGTTGTTCAGCCATCGCTATCCAACCTGCCTGGTCGCGCCCGACCAGTGCGGCGCACGCAGCGCGGGCTTATCGACTTTTCCGACAGCCGTCAGAGGCAAAGCCTCAACAAACTCGATGGCCTTCGGGGCCATATGCGGACCCTTAAGCGCCTTCACCTTCGCCATCAGTTCCTCCGGCGCGACTTTTTCTCCTGGCCTCACGACGACGTACGCCATGACAGCCTCGCCCCATTTCTCGTGCGGAGTACCGATCACCGCTGCCTGGAACACGGCGGGATGCTCGGCCAGTGCGTCTTCAACCTCTTTCGAATAGATATTGAACCCACCGGAAATGATCATGTCCTTCTTGCGGTCGACGATATATAGGAAGCCCTCCCGTCGCGGCGCGCTCATCGCCAGTATGGAGCCAACCATCCCGCAAGGCTTCTGCGGTCGCCTCGGGGTTGTTCCTGTACCCGTCCATGACGAGCCCGCCTCGCACGCAAATCTCGCCCTCATCAGCAGGCTGGCCGCGCTCATCCAGCAGTGACACTTCAACGCCGGCAGCAGGCTTGCCGCACGACGCAAGCCGCTCGGGTTTGCTCAAATCATGTTGATCTCTGCGCAGCTGAGCGATGATGTTTGGAGCTTCAGTTTGCCCGTAGAGCTGACAGAAAATCTGACCAAGGCGTTCCAAACCGTCGCCGAGACGGGCAGGCGCAATCGGCGCACCACCATAGAGCAAATACGATAGGCTCGACACGTCTCGGCGCGACAAGCTTGGCGCATCAAGCAAGGCGTAGATCATCGAGGGCACCATCAGCGTGGTGTCGATCTGTTCTTTTTCGATCACGTCGATCAGGCGTTCAGCATCAAAGCCAGGCAGCAGATGCACCGTGCCACCCTTGAGCATGGTCGGCAGAGGCAATAGGAGGCCGGAATGACTGAGGGGTGAGGAAAGCAGGACTTGAGGCCCCGGGACACTCTCCCAGCTCGACATTCATGAACGACGCCCAGACTGATCCCTTGTGGGAATGCATGACGCCTTTGGCGCGACCGGTGGTGCCGCCGGTGTAGACGACAAGGTCCGTGTCGCTTTCGTTGGCTGCCGGCGCAAAAAAAGCGCCCGATTGCCGCTCAGACAGCGCGATGAGATTTTCAGCCTCCGCTCCGGTCAGCGTCACCATTCTAGGTTTTCGATCACAGAGCGCCCTCGCCCGCTCGGCCGTCGCCACACAGCTAGCGTCGGTGACAATGATGGACACGTCGGCATCGCTCAGGATCGCCGCATGCGATTCAGCCGTGGCCCGCGCATTGAGGGGTGTGTACGTCATCCCGAGAATGGCGCATGCACACCGAACAGCGAATACCTCAGGCGAGTTACTGGTAACGATGGCCAGGGCATCGCCGCGCTTCAAACCCAAAGCCAGCAGCGCCCGACAAAATCGATAAACAATGTCTCCGAATTGGCGATAAGTCAGCCGCCGGCCATCCATCACGAACGCCGTTCGCTCCGAGAAGGTATCGATCGCGCCGACGATCAGGTGTCCAATAGACACCCCTGACTGGGCCAACATGCTCCGCGCTCCCTACTCGTTCGGTTCTTCTTTTGACTATGAGACTAGGTTCTCCCGTCGCCGATCGCCTATGCCGCTGTCGCGATACACCTATCTTTGCTGCAAGATGCCCAAGGCGCCTTTTCGCCCAATAACCGGGAACCTGAACACTCTCCCATGCCGACTTCGCGGGGTATGGGCTTTGCTGATGATGGTCGAACAATTTCATCATGCGACGCCTCCCCTCAACCGGGTAGGGTAAGGTCCAAACGTCGTGGGAGGACCGCGTGCAGGACGATCTCATATTAGAGGTCCGCGGTGCGGTGGCCTGGGTCAAGCTCAACCGCCCAAAGGCATTAAATGCGCTGAACCGGCCGCTGGTTGCAGCGCTCGACGCGGTCATAGTACGGGTCGCAGAAAATAAGGAGATCCGTGTACTTGTGATCACCGGCGCCGGGCGCGCGTTCTGCGCCGGCGCGGATCTCAAGGATGCCATGAGCGTCGATCCCCACTCGGGGGAGCCAGACTTTCTTGAGCAAGCCGCTTCTATGATGCGGCGCCCGCGCGCTGCCAAAACCAGTGATCGCTGCACTCAATGGGCTAACCATGGCTGGTGGCCTTGAGCTGGCGATGTGCGCGGACATCATCATAGCGGCAGACACCGCAGAAGTTGCGGACGGCCATGCGAACTTCGGCGTGTTTCCTGGCGCGGGCGGCGCGGCGACATTGCCTCGCCTGGTCCCGCTGCAGCAGGCGCTCTACCTGCTTCTGACGGGCAAGTCGGTCCCTGCACAGCGACTCTATGATGTTGGTCTAATCGCAGAAATACACCTGCAAACGTCTTGGAAGCGGCCGCGAGCGAGCTGGCTCAAAACATTGCGCAGAAGAGCCCCTCCGCACTTTCCCGCATGAAAGCCGTCGCGCGCGGCTCCTCCGACAAGACCGCCGATGAAGCTCTGCATCACGAAACTCTAATGTTGCGCGAGCACCTCAAGTCCGAGGATATGCTTGAGGGCGTCAGCGCATTTGTAGAGAAGCGCACTCCGCGTTTCACTGGTCGTTAAGGCGAAAGCTTATGGGCCACGTGTTCCGAAGCGACGTGCAAGAATTGGCCGTGCAATCGCTGCGCCGCTACCTCGATGCGGAAGTTGAGCCGGTTTACAACCGCGAGTATCGTGATCGCTTCGTGCCGAAAGATGTCCTCGGCGCGATTATGCAACGCCTAGCGGGCTTTGGTCTCGTTAGTGGCGTCGTCGCAGACGAACGGCTTGGCGGCCTGGGCCTCGACTGGCTGACGGCCGTGATGCTGTTCGAGGAAGTTGCAACAACCTCAATCGACCTGTCCGTTCCTGTGGCCATCAACTCGTTTGGTGCCTCGTTACTGGACAAAATTGCGCCTGAACATCTGCGCGAGCGCTATCTTCCTGGTCTTTTGCGCGGCGAGACGTTTGTGAGCATCGCTGTTTCCGAGCCAGGCGCCGGCTCAAACGTCATGGAGATCCGAACGCGCGCACGTCGCGACGGCGATGACTATATCATCAGCGGTGAAAAGACGTGGATCAGCAATGGCGGATACTCGGATTTTCTCATTTGCACCTGTCGCACAAGTGACGAACCCCGCGGCGGACTAACTCACTTTCTCATAGATCGAAAGGAACATCCGTACGAGGTAAGCGAAATCTCTAAGGTCGCATTCAACAGTCAGTCCACCGCTCAAATATTCTTGTCCGATGTTCGGGTGCCGGCCGCCAATATTCTTGGTGAGGGAAGGGAAAGGTTTAAGCAACACTCTATCGTTGTTTGAACGCTCCCGCGTCTACGTCGCCGCTCAGGCTGTCGGCATCGCGCGCCGCGCACTCGAGGAGACACTTCGCTCACGACAGAACGTCGCCAGCACGGCAAGGTCATTGCGGGCCACCAGTTGTCGCCGCCACCATCGCAGAGATGGCGACGAATCTGGACGCCGCTCGACTACTCACATCGCGCTGCTGACATGGTGAGCGCCGACATTCCCGCGGAGAAGGAGGCCTCGATGGCCAAATACTTCGCGTCCGAGACTGCAGTGACCGCCACTCGCCAAGCCGTGCAAATGCATGGCGGCAACGGCGTAACGCGCGAATTTCTGGTCGAGAAGCTTGCGCGCGATGCGCTGCTGGTTCCAATTTACGAGGGCACAACACAGATACAACAACTAATCATCGCCAGAGCACTCACCGGCGTGGCGGCCTTCTCGTGACATACTTTACCTTCCATCACGCACGGCATTGCGAATTGGACGCACGCGCATGAGCACGCAAAAGTCATTCAAGCTTGAACGACGGCTGAACTTCGGAAACACCCATGAACAGGCGAGCCCAGTGGTCTGACGCGCGTCTTAACCCCGCCCGACTGGGGATCAATTCCGCAGCAGGTCGGCGACGCCGACGCACTCGGCTATGACACATTACTTTCTGCCGAGATACCGAATGACCCGCTCTTCCCGCTTGTGCTCGCCAGTCAAGTTCCGAGCAAAATCGCTCTGGCTACCGGCATCGCCGTAGCGCTCACGCGCAGCCCCGTCGCAATGGCGTATTCGGCGTGGGAACTGCAGCGGATGAGCGGCGGCCGCTTCACGCTGGGGCTTGGATCGCAGGTCAAGGCGCACATCACACGGCGCTTCTCCATGCCGTGGTCAGCGCCCGCAGAAAGGATGCGCGAATACATTGAGGTTGTGAAGGCCTGCTGGCGCACCTGGCAAACCGGAGAACCGCTCGGATATCAGGGCGAAGTCTATCAAGTGAATCTCATGCCGCCAGGCATGGCGCTCCCACCTCAAGAAAATCCCAACATACCGTTGCATCTGGCGGCTGTGGGCGAACACATGCTCGCTGTCGCAGGACGCACATGCGAAGGGGTCCGGCTCCATGACTTTGCTTCGCGCAAGTATGTCGAAGAGGTCGCACTCCCGAATTTGCGCAAGGGATTTGAGCAGTCTGGAAGACCAGCTCACGAGTGGGACGCCTTTCAACTATCCGGGGCGGCATGATCGCCACCGCGGCGACGGAAGACGCTCTTCAATCAGAGATCATTGATCTACGTAAGCGCCTCGCATTTTACGCTTCGACGCCCGCATATCGCATCCAAATGGATCTGGAAGGCTTTGGCGAAGAAGCCGAGCAACTTGCGAAGTCTCTCAAAGAAAACCGGTGGAATGAGATGTTGTCCGTTTTCACCGAAGAAATGGCGCACCGCTATGCGGCGATCGGCACCCACGACGTCATCGTCGACCGTATCCGAAACCACTTCGCGAATATTGATGCCGTGCAATTCTCGATGCCGTTACGCGACAAAACCGACCATGGCGTGTTGCGCGAGCTTATCTGTGACTTGAAGTCCAAATGAAACCGGAAGCGACCTATGTCGCGCTCGCAGGCGGAGTCGGCGGGGCCAAGTTTGCCTATGGCCTCTCACGGACCATCGACCCTGCTGCCCTGCTGGTCGCCGTCAACACCGGCGATGACTTTGAACATTTAGGCCTCTATTTCCCCTGACCTGGACACGGTTTGCTACACGTTGGCGGAGCTCGACGACACAGAACGAGGCTGGGGTCGTGCCGACGAAACCTGGAACTTCATGGATGCGCTCGCGCCTCTCGGCGGCCCTCATGGTTCAATCTGGGAGATCGCGATCTGGCGATCCACGTCTTGCGTACGCAACTTCGGTCGAACGGCGCCACATTGGCCGAAGCGACAAAATACTTTGCGGGCAAGCTTGGCATCGCCTGCCGCATCCTTCCCATGAGCGATGATCGCGTGGCCACTATCGTACAGACCGATGCCGGGGCCTCGCCTTCCAGGACTATTTTGTTCGCCAACAATGCAAGCCAGTGGCTCGAGGCTTCGTCTACGAAGGCGCCGCCAACGCAGCCGCCCATCCGGGAGATACTGAGGCGCTAGAGAGCCCAACGCTCAAAGCGCTCTTCATCTGCCCGTCCAACCCCTGGCTGAGCGTTGGCCCCATGCTCGCTGCCGGCACTCAAGAGGTCCGTGCTTCAGTGCAAAGCGCCCCGCGTCGTCATTTCACCAATCATTGGTGGCGAGGCCGTGAAAGGGCCAGCCGCGAAATTGATGCGAGAACTCAATATCGAGGTATCGCCCTCGTCGATCGCACGCCACTACGCCGAACTCGCGACTGCGATAGTCATCGACAATGTTGACGCAGACCTGCGGCGGCCAATGGAGAGACTGGGCCTAAATGTGCTCGTGACAGACGCGCTGATGCGCGATCGGCAAGACCGCGTCCGGCTCGCCGCTGAAATCGTCAAGTGGATGGGCGCATGACCGTGTAGATCGTCGTCCCCGTGAAGCGTCTCACTGAAGGCAAATCCCGTTTGACAAGCGCGCTAACAGCTGCTGCACGACGCGATTTGTGCGTGTGGATGCTGGTGCGCACCCTAGGGACTCTCTTCCCGCCTGCAGAACGTGGTCGTTGTGTCCGATGATCCACAAGCCGGTGAAATCGCTAGCACCTTTGACAATGTCCGCTTCCTATTCGACCGAGGCTCGCGCGAGCTAAACGGTGCGGTTTCGACGGCGCGAGATGTCATCGCCGGCGGCGCACTTATGATCGTTCCAACGGACCTTGTTTGGCTCGATCTGGGCGTCCTCACGACGTTCTTGAAAATTCGAGGCACTATTCACCTCGCCGGCGATCTTGCTAACGACGGCACAAATCTCCTGTTCCTGCCAGAGCGAGCGGCGCGCGATTTTGCTTTCTCCTTCGGGCCTGGCAGCCTGATTCGACACTCGGCAGAGGCGCGGCGTCTGGGATTTTCGTCGCGCATATTTCGCTCAAGAGCGACCGCGGCCGACCTCGACAATCCTGCCGACCTCAGCGCGGCACGCGCGATCATCCCCGCGTCGATTTTTTCCCAATCAACCCCGCTCCGAAAAGGCGTCGAGGCAACTTATGTCGAATAATCCTCTGTCTCTCACTGGTCGCGTTGCACTCGTTACCGGCGCCGGCCAGGGCGTAGGCCGCCAAATTGCCCTGACGCTCGCCGAAAATGGCTGCGACGTCCTCATCAACGACTTCTTCGAGGACCGCGCACGATTGCTGGCGGACGAAATTGCAAACTTGGGCAGACGGGCGGTGCCCATAGCGGGCGACGTTACAGATTTCGAGGCCGTGCGATCTTGGCTTCCAAAGGCTGCGGCCGAAGCTGGCGGTCTAGACATCGTCGTCAACAACGCGGGCAATGCAGGCCCACAAGGTGACGCCTCGGAGCAACCGAAGTTCTGGGAAACCGAACCAAGCGATTGGGCAAGGTGGTTGGGCACCAACCTCTACGGCGTGCTCAACGTGTGCCGCGCAGCGACCCCGCTTCTCATAGAACGAGGGAAGGGCGGCAGTATCATCAACATTATCTCGGACGCCGGGCGCGTTGGTGAGGCAGGTTTGGCCGTCTATTCGGGAGCCAAAGCTGGTGTCGCTGGTTTCTCTCGCGCGCTGGCGAAAGAACTTGGACGCCATCGCGTCCGCGTAAACTGCGTGTCGTTGTCGGCGATCATGACGCCTGGCGTCGCGGCCATCATCTCCGATCCTGAAGTGTTGAAGCGTGTCACGCGCGCTTACCCCTTGGGGCGTATCGGGACGCCTGAGGATCCTTCCAATCTTGTACTTTTCCTCGCCTCAGATGCGAGCACTTGGATCACCGCGCAGACCTACCCGGTCAACGGCGGATTCGCGGTTTCCCAATAGGCACGGTGCTCATGGAAGATGTTTTCATCGTTGGCGTTGGGATGACGCCCTTCGGACGTCACCTAGACAAGACCGTCAAGCAACTGACGGCCTGGGCGGTCGGAGACGCTCTGCGCGACGCTGCATGCGAACCCAACTCGATCGAGACGCCCGTGTTTGGCAATTCGGTTCAGGGCTTCATGCAGGGACAGACCTTCATCCCTGGCCAGATAGCACTGCTTCCGCTCGGTCTTTCAGGCATCCCGATCCACAACATCGAAAACGCGTGTGTGCAACAGCCTCAAGCGCGTTCAATTTGGCGATCGCACAATTGCGCGCCGGCATGGCGGATGTCGCGCTCGCGGTCGGCGTGAGAAAATGTACTCGCCGGACAAAGCCAAGATGTTCTCCGTCTTTGACGCGGGTTGGGACATGGAGACAGTTGACGAGAACGCGCGCAAGATGATGTCGCTCGGCGATGGCGTCGCCGTTCCTTCCGGCACAACGTCCGACAAGCCGTACAGCCTCTTCATGGACGTATATGCGGGGCCTCGGGCGCCAGCTCTTGCGTGAGTACGGCGTGACACAGCGTCAGATCGCGGCTGCGTCGGCGAAGAACCATACTCATTCCGTCCACAATGAACGGGCGCAATATCGGATGCCGATGACGACGGATGAAGTGATGGGCGCTGCGCCAATCACATTCCCTTCACACTGCCAATGTGCGCGCCAATCTCGGACGGCGCTGCTGCGGCAGTGCTGGTGAACCGAGCCGGCATGAGGAAGATCGGGCGCGACGCTTCGCGCGCTGTGCGCATCCGAGCCAGCATCATACGCTCGGCTTCCGCGCGAGACGGAGCGCGGCTTGACCAGCACGTGACGAGATTGGCAGGCCAAGCAGCCTATGAAGCAGCGGGCGTTTCACCCAACGACATTGGAGTTGCCGAGGTTCATGACGCCACGGCGGTGGGCGAACTGATCCAAATGGAAAATCTTGGCCTTTGCGAGCCGGGTCAAAGTGGTGTGGCCAGCGAGCGCGGCGACACAACGATTGGCGGTCGTTTGCCGATTAACCCTTCGGGCGGGTTTGAATCCAAAGGCCACCCAATCGGCGCGACGGGCCTCGGCCAGATCTATGAACTTGTTTGCCAACTCCGCGGTGAAAGCGGCGCTCGTCAAGTTAAGGGAGCCCGCGTGGCGCTGCAGGAAAACGGCGGCGGTCTTTGGGGCGTTGAAGAAGCGGTGGCGCATATCGGGATATTCGAGGCGCCATCCAACCCGTCGAAATTTTGGATTAAGCGGCCACACAACAGATTGGGAGGACGCCCGTGAAACTGTATGCGATTGTCGACAATGGCGGCGGGCGCGTTGGCGCTGAAACAGCAAACGGCGACATCGTCGACCTCTTAGCGGCGAGCGGCAACGACGCGAGATTTGCATCGATGCTCAACTTGATTGAGGCCGGCGAGGCAGCATTGGGGTTGGCGCGCGAAATCAACGCACGCGCTCCAGCGAGAGCTTCTCACAAACGCGAGACGCTGAGATTTTCGGCTCCAATTCCCAGACCGCCGAAACTCCGCGGATACTCGGTGTTTGAGCGCCACATCCGTCAATCGGCAGAAGGCATCGCGCGCCGCCTTGCCGCCGGCGCCCCGATCCGGAGGCGGCTTACCGCGAAAGACGGAAAGCGCTCAATCTCGATGCGCTTCCCGGTCCCGGATGGGGCGTCACGCCTGCGTACTATTACATGGATACCTACGCCGTCGCCGGCCACGACAATCAAGTTGCGTGGCCGAGCTATTCGAACTGGATCGACTACGAGCTCGAACTCGTGGCGGTCATCGGCCGCGCTGGTAGAGACATTTCGCAAGACGACGCAAACTCGCACATCTTTGGCTACACAATCCTCAATGACCTCAGCGCTCGGGACGAACAACTGAAATGCATGGCGACTTCGCTAGGACCGGCAAAGGGAAAAGACTTTGAGCAATCAAACGTGATGGGCCCGTGCATCGTCACAGCAGACGAGATCGCCGATCCGTACGCACTTAAAGTGGAAGTACGCGTCAATGACGAAGTATGGTCAACGTCCACCGGCGCCGAGGCTCACTTCCGCTACAACCAGTGCATCGCCTACGCGAGCCAAGCGCAAACAATCCACGCGGGTGAAATGTTCTCGACGGGCACGTTCCCCAACTGCTCATCTCTTGAGCTGCAAAGAATCGTAAAGAAGGGCGACGTCATCGAGCTTGAAGTGGAGAAGGTGGGCGTGCTCCGCACGCAAATTGTCTAACTGATGCTTCGATTACGCCCTGTCCAATACTTCTCGCGAACCTCACGGCGTAGAACCTTGCCGACGACGGATGTCGGCAATTGATCGACAAACACGATGGACTTCGGAGCCTTGAAGCTGCCGATGCGTTCTTTGACGTGCGCCAAGAGCGCGTCCACCGTGACCTCGCTTCCGGCGCGCAAGACAACCTCAGCATGAACCGCCTCGCCCCATTCTTCATGCGGAATACCGACCACGGCGGAATTGAGGACGGCAGGATGAACCAAGCGCGGTTTCTACCTCCACCGCATATACGTTGAAACCGCCCGTAATGATCATGTCCTTCAGCCGATCAACGATGAAAATGAAGCCCGCCTCGTCCAGGTAACCAAGATCGCCAGAGCGCCACGCTCCATCGACGAACTCCGCCGAAGTACTTTGCGGATTGTCAAGATAGCCGGCGATCACGGACCTGCTACGAATGATGATCTCGCCGACGCTTCCCAATGGCAGGGGCTTTCCCGCTTCGTCAGCGACGAAGACCTCAACACCCGCTGACACCTGCCCCGCCGACGACAGCCGCTTCTGGTCCAACTCGCCAGTACGGGCGTGATCAGTCTTAGCCAAAGTCGATATGCAGATCGGCGCTTCTGTCGCCGCATACGCCTGCACGAACACTTGCCCAAAGCAAGTCACGAGTTCGTTCAATTTCCCCGGGTTCATCGGCGCGGCGCCGTATATCACAGTGCGCAATGAGCCAAGTTCGCGAGGCGTTACGCGCTGCAGTTCCAGCAGGCGATACAACACGGTCGGCACGACGAATGAATGTGTAATCTTTTCGCGCTCGATGGCATCGCTAAATGCATTGAGATCGACGGCATTCAAAGTGACGTTGGTCCCTCCGGCAAAGAGCGTGGGGAGGAAAAATAGCATCGTACCGTGCGACAGCGGCGCCACGTGCAGCATTCTGGCGTCGGTATCAAACTCTAAGTCCCTGCTCGCCAAGGCGTTGTCACGACCGCTCAGCCAGTTATCCATGCTGTAGATGGCGCACTTGCCACGCCCCGTCGTGCCGCCGGTAAATCGAAGCATCGCGACGTGCTCACGGGCATCCAAGATTACCTCACTTTCAGTGTCGGAGCCCGGTCAACAATTTCCCAGAAGAACCTCACCTTCGGATGACGACGGGCCTGATCATCGGTCAGGCGATCCATAACCACGACTGAAGCACCCGCCCGTGCCAACATCTCCGCGTGAGTATCGACGAGCGCGGTCTCGATGAATGCGACTTTGGGCTTGACCAGCGCCACTTGCCAGCGGTGCTCCTCAATCGAGTCTCGATAGTTAGTGTAGACTCCGTCGCCTCCTGCTTGAAGAGCGCCGGGAAGTGGACGAGGGACAGATTGTCGTTTTCAAGAATGGTCAGAAACTTGTCGCCTGCGCACAATCCCAGCTCGCCGCCCAGCGCGTTCGCCACCCTGTTGCTCAGCCTATGCAACTCTTTGAAGCTGAACCTCCTATTGCGTTCGACATTGACGAGCGCCTCCTTGTCCCCGTAGCGAAGCGCAAGCAGGTACATCGTCCGCCCGAAATTCTGCTTCATGCGCGTCCGGCGAACACACTCGCCGCCTCCCTTCATTATTGCGCCTTTGTACACGCATCGCGGCGGCTGCATCAATTAGACAGCCGCAGGCATCGACCGTTCAGAGCCCGATGAGTCATGATCTGCCTTAGGCCAGGCGATCAGAAAAACGTATGACTGTTTAGGTGACATCGCTGTGTGAGAAAGCGCGCGGATGCTTCATAATCGAGTTTTGAACGATGGCAGCGTTACCACCAGAGGACACGTATGACCCAAAAGCGAGGCGATGAGATGTTTGTTGAGAACCCGAGTTTGAGGGGAAAGGCGTCAGGCATTTCGCGCCCCAATGGTCGATCACCCCTGGTCATGCCGGCGCGGGCTTTTGACGACTACAAGCAACGCTACGCGAACAACTGGATGCTGGAGCGCACCGACAACGGGATTCTCACGGCCAAGTGGCATACCGACGGTCACGACCTAGACTACAATCTTGGATTCCACAGATCCATCGGTCAGCTCATGGAAGACATAGGCCAGGACGCAGACACTGAAGTTCTCATTCTTGGTGGTCACGGCGACACGTTTCTGAAAAAGTACAAATCGTTGCTGGACGAAGACGCGAACATGCTGTGGTTTGCCTACGAGCACATGTTCCTCGATGGCACGCGCATGATTGGCTCGCTCGTCAATAATTTGCGGCATCCCGACCATCGGCGTGATCAACGGCGATGGCTACCATAGCGAGCTGGCGGTGTTGTGCGATCTCACGCTGATGGCCGAGGACGCCGTTATCAGCGATCCTCATTTTGTCATGGGTGGCGTTCCCGGCGATGGCATCCAGACCGCACTGCGTAAGACGATTGGGATCAAGCGCGCCAATGATGATGATGTTTGACCAAATCAATGCGCAGAAGGCGCTCGACTACGGCTTGGTCAACGAGATCGTTCCTCGCGACAAGATCTACGAACGGGCCATGGAAATGGCGCAGTTCATCATGACCAAGCCGAGAATTATCAGGAGGCTGACGTCGGAAATCGTCAAACAGCCCTGGCAAAAGGCGCTTGCTGAAGAGCTTCGTTCCAACTTCGGGATGGAGATGTGGACGTTCTTCGCCAACCCCGGTCTCAACCACAAGAGCGGGTTCAAGGCGATCGATGAATGGCGCAAGATGTATGAAGCCAGGACGAAGCCGAAAAAGTAACCGCGCAACGCTGGCCACGCGACCGATGCGCGTGGCCAGCGTGTCCGCGGCAGGGTTAATAGCGCGATCTAGTTAGATCGCCGCTTTCGAACGCTACGTGCGCACAGACCGCGTCGCACGCGAAAAGCATCGCCCGATGACGAATTGGCCTTTGCTCAACTCTCTGGCGCGAAGGACGTGTCAGCGGAGAGCCGCTTTCACCGCAGAGCGACTCGAAATTCGCTCTCTGTGCCCAAGAATTTGCGGATACTTGGACGCGTCCAATTTCAAGCGCGCGATAGCTTCAGAAAAGACGAAGAGATTGAGGTCCGCCAGCGTGTACTGCGCCCCAGTGACGTAAGGCCCCTTGAAGAGCTGTTGTTCGATCATGTCAAAATTCTTGGCGGCGTTCATAAGCGCTTGCCGCTTGAGCGCCGCAAACGATGCTTCGTCATCCGAATAAAACTCCGGCCGTATGATCGGACCAAACCCGGGTTGTAGAGTGCTGGCAATGAACGCGTTGAACGATTGCATACGTGCGAACGCGAATGGATCGGCAAGTGGCGCGAGATTAGCATCGGGAAACCGCATGGCGATGTACGTAAGGATCGCCGGATTTTCGGTGAGCACACCGTGTTCAGTCGCCAGAGCAGGTACACGGCCCTTCGGGTTGATCGCAAGATACTCCGGATCTCTCTGCGTCCCCGCTTTCAGGTCGATCACCACGAGGTCGAAGTAGGCCCCCGTTTCATGCAGCGCGATAAGCGGCGCCAACGAACAGCTTCCAGGACCATGGAACAGCTTGAGCATCCGCTCCTCCCGTGTGCTCGCCTAGTCGCACGCGGCGAGCGCGAGATCGCTCAAGCGCGACAGGCGTTGCATGTGGGATAACCCCTCTATGAACCCCGCGCTGAGAAACACGAATGTGAGATCCCGTGCAGGATCGACCGTCCACATGGTCGATCCGCCGCCGATCGCGCCAAAGGCTCTTGGGCTTGCCGTGCTGCCGAGCCCGGTCTGAAAATGACCTTCGTCACGGGCATATCCGCCCATAAGGGAGAAATTGGCGCGAAGTGGCGGTAAATTCCTCGCCGCTGTCTCGAATTCCCAGGCGCCGTTCATCATGTCGCCTGTGTGATTGCGGGTGGCGTAATCGAAGAGCGCCGGCGAGATGAAGCGAACGCTGCCGTTGCCGCCTCGCGCCCTCATCAGGTCAGCGAAACGGAACACATCCATCGCCGTGCCAAATGCATCCCCAGCGGGTACTTCCATGCCGGCGCCAAATGGAGCAGTCAGCATGTGGATCACAGCCGGCGTGTTCGGTGTCGAGTTTTCTCTGTGAAGGAGATCGGCACACGCCGAGCGTTAGAGTCAGGCAATCCGAAGCTCGTATCCTTCATGCCGAGGGGATCGAACAGATCTTCCTTGGCGATCCGGCTAAAGGATCTCCCCTTCGGGTCTGTCAGCACTAACGCGCGTCCCAAGGCGCAAATACCACCGAAAGAGTTGTAGTGGCACCGCGTGCCGGGCGTGAACGCTGCCGGCATCGCTCCCATTGCCGCGACCAACTTCTCGAGATTCCCAATGTCGGGAAGTGTGAGCCCGGGCGGTGGCGCAAGACCCGGATAGGTGCCGCCCGTATGCGTTAACAGCATTCGCACAGTCGCGTTCTGTTTTCCGCCGAACCCGAAGCCCGGAACCAGTTCAGCGATCGGCGTATCGAGGGTGAACCTTCCCTGGTCTATCGCGCGAAGCACCAGTGCGGCGGTGTACGATTTCGACAGGGACATAAGCAGGAAGATGTCGTCGTCGGCCGTCTTGCGTCCCGGAGCGACTGTGCCGAATGTCTTCCGATGGCCGATCTTGCCCTCGCGGCCCACGATGATCGATGCGCCGAAAATCCTGCCGTCGTCGATGTCTTTTTGAATACTGCTATCCAGATTGGCTAGCGCTCCGGTATTCAGCCCGGCGCCGGAGGCTTCCGACTTGAACACTGTTTCCTCCTAACCACGTGGTCGCGGTTCGCCGGCCGATTTCTCTTAGGCCGAGCAGTCGCGTAGCGGGTTTTTCTAGCACGGCCAAATCGAACTCCTCATCACAATACAAGATGGAATCCATACGATTCATTGATGGGACGCGTGCTTGCCATCGCTACTCGTGGCGAGCATTGGTCATCCAAGTTAGACCAACAGCAAGCCGAGACACGCCAACGGCATTCACCCGCCAAATTGAGCGATAGGGGAGCGCGAGTTGATACAGGGCCTAATGCAAGAGGTGCCACTGCAGATTTCGTCGATCCTGCGCTACGCGGCCGCCGCTCATGCGCGCCGGGAAGGTTGTTTCCCGCCTCATCGATGAACCGATATGGCGGTACGACTATAAAGGCCTCGCTGAAAGATCCTCGAAGTTGGCTTACGCCCTAGGCCGCTTAGGCGTCCGCGATGGCGAGCGGGTCACTTCGCTCGCCTGGAACACCCATCGCCATATGGAGCTCTTTTTTGCAGCGCCCGGGATTGGCGCTGCGCTCCACACCGCCAATCCTAGGCTGTCCGACGAGCAAGTAGCCTACACCATCAATCATGCCGAGAGCAGCATACTGTTCTTTGATCGAAATTTGCTCGCGCAGGTCGAACGGCTTGCGCCGCATTTGAAGCACGTGCGGACTTTCGTGATGATGTCGAACGAGTTGGCGCACACAAAAGGGAACGTCGACGCACTGTGCTACGAGACTTTGCTTGAGACGGAGTCGCCTGGATTCGATTGGCCGCAGTTCGACGAAAACGCCGGCCCATTCCTCTGCTACACATCCGGGACGACAGGAGACCCAAAGGGTGTGCTCTACAGCCACCGGGCAGTGGTCCTGCACGCCATGGGAGCAGGCCTAAACGCCGCTTTCGGCTTCACGCCTTTCGACGTCGCAATGCCATGCTCCTCGCTTTATCACGCGACGGCTTGGGTCTGCCGTTTGTCGCGCCCAGGCGGCGCCAAGTTCGTCCTTCCCGGCGACAAGATGGACGGCGCCAGCCTACACGATCTGATCTGCAGCGAAGGCGTAACATTTACCAATGGCGTGCCGACGATCTGGACCAACTATCCGACCTATCTCGATCAAACAAATCAGAAGCCGGGCACGCTCAAGCAAGTCATGATCGGAGGATCGGCTGTCCGCGCGCGATGGCCGAGACATTCAAAACCCGCTACGGCGTCAATACGCTGCAACATGGGGGATGACGGAAACCTGCCCACTTGGCGTCATCGCTTCGGAGACGCCCGCTCTAGCAGAGCTTGGCCCTGAGCAAATGCAAGACACCATTTGGTCCCGACAGGGGCGACTTCAATTTGGCATCGAACTTAAGATCGTCGATGAGGCCGGAAGAGAACTGCCTTGGGACGGCGACACCGCCGGAGCCCTGAAGGTGCGCGGTCCTTGGGTTGTTCGCCGGTATTATCAGCAGCCCCTAGACGCCATCGATAGCGAGGGCTGGTTCGATACCGGAGATATCGCCACGATCGACTGCAACGGCTTCATGCGAATTACAGATCGCACCAAAGATGTCATCAAGTCCGGCGGCGAATGGGTGAGCTCAATCGACCTGAGAAGCATTGCCGCCGGCTGTCCGGGGAGTGAAAGTCGCCGCTGTAGTCGGCGTGCCTCACCCACGATGGGACGAGCGCCCGATTATGATCGTTGAGGCCTACCCTGGCGCAGATATCAATGCCTCGGCGGTGCTGGCCTATCTAGCGCCTCGGATCGTGAAGTGGTGGACGCCGGATGAAATCATCTTTGCGCAGGTGCCCCTGACTTCGACCGGCAAGATCGACAAAAAGGTGCTGCGCGATAAGTATCGCGACAGACTTTCCGGCGCCGCCTAAAGCGCACCCGAGCCTCTAGGGGAAATAAGTCTGTCTCGCGGGATCGCACTAAGTCCGAAGCACGTGCACCTTCGTCACGTGTCGCCACAAACCCGCGCACGTGCACGATCGGCGTGCGCTCTCCAGCTTGCCCCATCACTGCTGAAGCGGCAGCGGCGATTTCATCCGCAAAACCTACCTCTGTGCTCCGCAGCACACGGCCGTATAGGTCAACGACTCCCACGAAGATCTAAGACCGCAGGAATGCCAGCAACGCCGATCGCGGTGCCTAACGCCGTTGCGCCAGGCGCGCCCAAGACTGTCAATGACAACCACGCCCACCTGTGCACCAACGGCTTGAACAATCGACTCATGCAGCCGTCGCGCACTGGCGTCGGGGTCCAAAGGAGCAACAATCGCCGCTTCGCCGTCGCCATGATCCACGTTCGATTGGTCAATGCCTGCGTTCGCAAGCACTAGGCCCAGCCGATGGCGAACGATCAAGACACCTTTTCGGACCCTGAAAACCTCGGCGCTCTCCGTCAAAATGAGTTCGACCAGCCTGGGGTCTTTGTCGCACGCACAAGCCAGTTCGCGGGCACGATCCGAAGGCTCCACCTCCGCCAGGCGCACCAACCGTCCCTCTGCCTTGGAGACGATCTTCTGTGCAACCACCAAGATATCGCCGTTCTCGATGGACAGACCAGAATGCTGAACAGCGGTCAGTGCGATGAGGCATAACTTGTCGCCCTCGGAAACGATCGGGACCCCGAAAGCGGCCGACAGCGTCACGCTCATGGACTGGATTGTTTCCAAAACCGGTGATCCGAATGCCCGATCCGCTCACCTTATAGCGCCGGTTCAGACCAATCAGGACTGACGTCATCGCCTCGGCGACAACAGAGTTGCACAATGGACCTGCATTCCACGCTGTCAGGCCAATCTCACGCGCCAGGGCCACAACCTCATCGGCCGCCGCGGCGTCGTCCGGCGCTCACAAGCGCATCACATTCCACGATTTGATCAAGATCATCCAGATGGTGTGCTGAGATGTCCTGAAGGCCGACACCACCCGAACAGTGTCGCCAAGCCGCTTCTGCATGGCTTCGACCGCAGACCCCCCAGGCGGCAACTGAACACGCGTGACCTTCGGCGGCACGAGCGGCACGGTCACATCAATGAGTATCTTGCCTTGGAGGTGTGTGGCCACCTCGTCGACGGTCGACGTCTGCGCTGCGTAAGGAACCGCCAGTACCACAATGTCGGCGCGTTCGGCGGCCTCTTGATTGCTCGCAGCGGAGACCTTCTTTACCCCAAGCCTGTCATTCATCGCCTGTGCAGCGGCGGCGGCACGCTCGGGCGACCTACTGCCGATAATGATGTCGCGGCCTCGGTGCGCCCAGCGCAACGCTAACCCACCCCCCTCCTTACCTGTGCCCCCAAGACTGCGATAGTGGCCACCAGACCTCCCTCTCAAACGAACCGGCCTTCTGCGGCGGGGTTAAGACGATTGGCGAGAGCGGTGGCGCGCTGCGGCCGCGCTCGCGGACACCTCACTCACATCACCATAAAGCGTGGTACGCTGACGGACATGTCGACCGATCTCGCTCGCGAGATGCCCCATGGCCATAGACGGCATCTCTTGCCCATGCTGCGTTCCAGCGGCGCGCGAGATGCTCTCATTCATCAACGTGCCGCCAAGGTCGTTCGCGCCCGCGCGTAAGCACATTTTCGCGCCGGCCGGCCCCGCCTTCACCCAACTTGTCTGGATAGAGGTCAAATGCGGATGAAGCGCCAAGCGTGCGACAGCATGCATGAGCACCGTTTCGCGGAAGGTCGGGCCGATGCGCGAGATACCCGCGGGCAATAGGCGCTTCCATGTGCACGAACGGCAGTGGAACGAACTCCGTGAAGCCGCCCGTCTTCGTTTGAAGGTCGCGCGTTTCGGATCAAATGTCGAGCCCAGTGACGCGGCGTGTCCACGTGCCCGAACATGATCGTCGATGTAGTCGGCAAGCCAACGCGATGTGCGACCTCGACGACTCGAAGCCATTCTTCGGTCGTCAGTTTGTCCGGGCAAATGATGGCGCGAACTTCATCATCAAGCACCTCGGCAGCTGTTCCCGGCAATGTATCGAGACCCGCATCCTTCAACTTTTCCAGGAACTGTGCCGTGCTCAGTCGCATCGTACGTGCGCCGTGCATGATCTCCAGCGGGGAAAATGCATGGATATGGATGCGCGGCGCAGCGGCAGCACCGCGCACAAGATTAAGGTACGTCTCGCCAGTGTAGCGTGGGTGGATGCCGCCCTGCATGCAGACCTCGGTCGCACCACGGGGTGTTCGGCCTCGACCGCTCTGCGCGCAACCTCGTCTAGGTCAAGGTCATAGGTTGGACCTCGCAAGCCTGCGTCGCCCCCGCCCTTGGAAAATGCGCAAAAGCCGCAGCGATAACTGCAGATGTTGGTGTAATTGATGTTGCGGTTGACGACATACGTCACTGCGTCCCCGCACACGATCTGACGCAACTGGTCGGCGCGATCACAAACAAACTCAAAGTCGGCGCCGCGAGCCTCAAACAGCGCGACAATTGCGTCCTCGTCGAGAGGAGCGCCGGTCTCGGCCCGCGCCACAAGTGCACGAATGACGCCGACGGCCGTGTTCTTGGAGCGCGGAGGCAAGGTTGGCGTTCTCGATGCGCCGGGCGACCAAGCGTCTGCCCGCGCAAAACCCGATGCATCCGAAGCGGTCGCAACGTGGCCACGCATAGTCGCGTCGAGCCAACGCTCCGAGCCAACCACATAGTCCGGATAGATTGTGAGGCGCGCGACAAGATTACGGCCGGCAGATTCGGTCGCTTCGCGCAGCGCTTCGACCTCGGGCCATGGCGCCTCAGGATTCACGTGATCGGGCGTCACCGGTGAGACGCCGCCCCAGTCATTGATGCCCGCCGAAATCAAACGATCGAGATTGCCAGGAGAGAGGTTCGGCGGAGCTTGAATGTTTGCAGCAGGACCCATAATGAGGCGCGCTACTGCAATCGTCCAAAGTAGGTCGTCCAGTGGTGGCTCAGGCGCGCGCGCCATAGCCGTCCCCGGCTTCGCACGAAAATTCTGGACGATAGTTTCTTGAATGTGACCGTACTTCTCGTTCAACTCCTGACGCGACGCGCTCGGCCCGCGTTCGCCGATCCCGATCAGGATTCCAGTTGTGAAGGGTATCGCGAGTTCGCCCGCCAGCCGCATCGTTTCAGGCGCTGCTGGGCGCTATATCGGGAGAACCAAAATGTGGTGCGCCTCTGTGGCAAAGGCGATCGAAACGGACTCAAGCATTAGCCCCATCGAGGCTGAAACCGGACGAAGCAAACGCAAGTCGTCCTCGGTCATCACGCCGGCGTTGATGTGCGGCAGCAAACCAGTCTCATCACGGACCAAGCGCGCGACCTCCCGCGAGATACGAAATGGTCGTCTCATGTCCCAGGATTTGAGTTCGGCCGCGGCCGCCGCAAACCGGCGTTCCGGCTTATCGCCAAGTGTGAAGCGCCTCCGAACATCCGCGGCCTTTCCCGCCTTCGCGATCTTCAGCACCTCGTCGGGCGTGAGATACGCGCGCGCGCCCTCCTCGGAGGATGCGCAAACGTAGTAGTGACAGACGTTGCGGCAAAGCTGGGGAATGAATACCTTGGGCGACCAAGTCTGGGTTGTCCGTGGCCCTCGTCACGAGCCTCGCGCGCGCGCGATAGAAGCGTATTGAGTGGCGCTCGAGCCAGCTCGTCGATGTCTAAGACTGCATCGCCATTCAGCAGCATCGGAAACTTGCGGATCACTTGACTATGGTAACGCTGTTACCTACAGAAACGATGTTACCAACGCAACCCGTTTTGCGGGAATGGGCATATTCGAGAGACCGCATGGCGAGCGCTCTGGGCCAGAAACACCACGATGGGCGCGACGTCGCGCCCGGAGGCGCCACGACCTGGATCTCGCTCGCCGCGGGGACCTGCGCGAAGCGAGAGAAGTCGGCAGGGCCGTGGCGCGCGGAGACGATACTGGCGGCCGCAGCGTCGATCTTGCTGGAAGAAGGTGCAGCCGCGCTGACTTTGCGACGGCTCGCGCTTCGGCGGTGAACGCATCGACCAAAGTGATATACACTGTGTTCGGCGGCAAAGATGGGCTTCTAAACGCGCTCTATCTACACAGCTTTGCAGGCTTGGAGGCGGCCCTCAGGGCACATCGTTCAATCACGCCACCGCCCGAAAGAATTCGGGCAATGTGTCATTCATGCCGCGATTTCGCCTGAGCTGCGCCCGCGCTTTACCATGTCATGTATGGGGAGTTCAGGCGGGACTTCGTCGTCCCAA
This sequence comes from Caulobacteraceae bacterium, assembly GCA_016703335.1. GTDB lineage: Bacteria > Pseudomonadota > Alphaproteobacteria > Caulobacterales > Aquidulcibacteraceae > Vitreimonas. The sequence goes on from JADJCG010000007.1 coordinate 92,252, forward strand.
CTGAAAGTCGACGACAAGCATCGGCTGCATTTAATCTGCTGCGAGAAGCGGTTGCAGCTGCTCTCCCAAAAACCAAAAGCTCAGAAGCCGGCATGGCTACGCGACTAGTGTGGGCTGCCATGCACGGCGTCGTGAGCCTGGAAGCGCATGACCTGCTTGGAACGCCAGATCAATGCGAACGCTTGTTCACTTCAGCGATCGCCGCAGCGGCGCGCACCTATGACATCCGCCTCTAATCAAACGTTGGCAGGATGAGCACACGGGGCCCGGCTGCACCCCACGACGGCGCGCGTCCCACTCGATGGCGGCGGCGGTCGGACGCGCGGCCTGATGAAATTCTTGCGCTGCCATGGCGGAATTCTCCAGGTCAGGGTTCGAACGACACGAATGGAAGATGTCGCCCGCGCCGCCGGGATCTCGAAGGGTGCCGTTTACCTCTATTTCGACAGCAAGGCGGCACTGTTCAAAGCTCTTGTCGAAAGTAGGGTCAGCCCTCTCCGAGAAAACTTTGAGCGGCTCGCCGTTGCGGGAGCATCGGACCCGATGGGGACGCTCAAGTCGCTCGCGCTCATTGCCGCACGCGGATTCAGCAATCCGGACGTCGTCGCAGTGATGCGACTTGCCATCGGCCTCTCAGATCGCTTTCCGGAGATCACCAACTACTACCGCGAACACGTCGTCGAAAGGATGCATTCGATCGTTGAGGTCTCATCGCAGCCGCCGTCGATAGAGGCTCAGATTCGCGTCGTCGACAAACCAGCAATGACGCGCGTCATTATCGGGCCGCTGCTGTTCGAAGCGCTCTCAGTGCATTCTCTCAAAGTGGACCGTGGCTTCGAAGATCCACAAAAGCTGATAGACGCTACCTTGATATCGTTCTCCGGGGGACGAGTCCCACGGGCTAACCTAGTGCGCCGGACGAAAGCGTAGCCGGGGCGCCGATGCAAAGGCCTCAGGGGGCCAAACGGCGATGGCTCGAACCCGTTTGTCTCCGCCGGTTGCGCAATCATGCCATCGGGCAGGAATGGGCCATGGACTAACCGCTCGCGCGGGACGCAGATTCTGCGAGCACTTGCGCCAACCCCATCTCCTCCTGTCTGGAGGGCTGCGCCCGGATGGGCCGGGTCGAGCCCAGACGGGAGACCCAGCCATGGCCGACGCGCCTCCGATCCATCCCCTACGCCAGCGCATGATCGAAGACATGACGCTTCGAGGCCTCAACAGCGCCTCGCAGAAGACCTACCTCCGCGCGGTCCGCGCGTGTTGCAGCCATCTGCGGCGCAGGCCTGAGGAGCTGACAGCCGCCTGCGCTTCTTCTTGCGGGTGACACTCGGCGCCAGCGCCGAGATTGACCGCGTGCCGATCCTCAAGGAGCGCCGCGCCCTTCCTGCCGTCCTCACGCCAGCGGAGGTGGCGCGCATCATCGCCGCAGCGCCCGGACTCAAATATCGCACCGCCATCAGCGTGACATACGGCGCAGGGCTTCGCGCTTCCGGGACCGCTTCTCTCAAAGTCTCTCAACTCGACAGCAGCGCCATGACGCTCAGTATCGAGCAGGGCAAGGGGCGCAAGGATCGCAAAGCCAAGTTGTCGCCGCAGCTTTGGAGACCTCTGCGCGCCTGGTGGATGGCGGAGCGACCCAAGCTTTGGCTCTTCCCGGGCCGCAGCGGCATTCTCAATCCGATCAGCCCACGTCAGCTCTCGCGTCAATTCATGCATGCGGTCGCCGCCGCCGACATCGACAAGCGGGGCGACGCATCACGCTGCATACGCTCAGGCACTCGTTCGCCACGCATCTGCTTGATGCAGGCGTCGATGTCCGCGTCATCCAAGTCATGCTCGGCCACGCCAAGTTAGAGACCACCTCGATCTACACGCAGGTGTCGCCCAAATTGATGCATGCAGCACAAAGTCCATACGACAGCCTGCCGCCACTCGACACGCCGCCTTGATCTCGCGTGCCACGCTCAGACCTGGAGGTCGCGGACATCTTCCGCGCCCTCGGGCCGACTTATCGCGCGCGTAAAGCGGGGCATCTCAGCCTCGGTCAGTTGCGCGTCATGTCGGCGATCGAGACCTGCCGCACGGCGACACTCGGCGGCCATGTCAGCCGATGCGAGGACTGCGCGCATATCGATGTGGCGTACAATTCATGCCGCAACCGCCATTGCCCCAAATGTCAGGCGGCTGCCGCCTATGATTGGCTGGAAGCTCGGCGCGCCGAGCTCCTGCCGGTCGCCTATTATCATGTCGTCTTCACGCTGCCGGCGCCGATCGCCGACATCGCCTATGCCAACAAGGCGGTGATCTACAATGCGCTGTTCAAAGCCGCCTCCGAAGCCCTCCTCACCATCGCCGCTGATCCAAAGCATCTCGGCGCCAAAATCGGCGTCACCATGGTGCTGCACACCTGGGGCTCAGCGCTCACCCATCACCCGCACGTGCATTGCATCATCCCCGGCGGCGGCGTTGCACCCGACGGCGAGCGATGGATCCCATGCCGGCACAATTTCTTTCTGCCCGTGCGCGTGCTGTCGCGGCTGTTTCGGCGCCTGATGCTGCAACGCCTTGTCGCCGCGCACGTCGACGGCGCGCTTCGCTTCTTCGGCGATCATGCCAATCTCAGCAACATCGATGCGTTTCGCGCCTTCTTGAAGCCGCTCCATCGCAACGATTGGGTGGTCTACGCCAAGCGCCCGTTCGCGGGGCCTGATCAAGTGCTCTCGTATCTCGCGCGCTACACCCACCGCGTCGCCATCGCCAACAGCAGGCTTGTCGCTTTCGAGGCCGGCCGCGTCACCTTCAAGTGGAAGGACTATCGGCGTGAAGGCCAAGACCGCTACGGCCTCATAACGCTTGACGGCGACGACTTCATCCGCCGCTTCCTGCTTCACGTTCTGCCGGATGGCTTTCACCGCATTCGACATTACGGTCTCTTCGCCAACACCGCGCGCGCCGACAACCTCGCCCTCGCGCGACATTTGCTTGACGCTGCGCCGCCAGCACCGTCGCCTACCGAGCCTGAAGCAGCGCCAGCGCCGAAGCCGTGCCCATGCTGTGGCGGCCGTCTCATCTTGATCGAAGCCTTCGAGCGCGGCAGCGCACCGCAACGCCGCGCGGCTTCACCTCTGTGGTGCGACACATCATGAGCATGGCGAAAATTCACCTGCACCATCGGCGCTTAAGAAGCGCGCGACATTCGCGCGAAGCACGCCCACGCTTTGTGCACACGGCCGCGCGCCACAATCCGCGCCCGCGTCCCCCTTCAACGATGATCTTCATGCTATTGCGTCAAACAGCGCGCGTGCACAGCGTCACTCAACCGGCTTGCGCGTCACCGCCGACACCGAGGCTCGCGCTCAAATCCCCATAGCGCTCAGCGCTGCATCCCGCGGGTCAGCCATTGAGCTTTCTACGACACCCGCCCTCAATGGGGCGGACAGATTTGCGCGTGGGCGGGCGTCCTAGAAACCCAAACAATCCCTGCCTCGTGCGCCATAATTACCAACGGCCGTACGGCGCCATAGCGGCCGGTGGCAACGGGCCATCGCGGGGAGTTGATACTTCTGGAAGCGGCGTCGCCTTGATCCTCACAAGCTGAGTGCCAACTTCGACAGCGCATGTCCGGGTCGGCGGGAGCCGACGCGGTGGGAACGAAACTGGACGCCAGAACCGGCACCGGCGCGAATTGGGCAGATCCGCTGTCACGTGGTATCGTTTTCATCTGCATGAATTGCTCGCGCCCGACCGCAACTGGCCGTGATGCGATGCTGCGCGTCTGGGGCGAGCGCGGGATCATCGCCGAGGTTGCGCGCAAGCTCAAATGCCGCGCCGAACGCGCGTACTGATTCCCGCTTTAGATCACTCCGAGTAGTCGTCCCGCAGGCGTCCAGAGATCGCCGTATAGATGGGCGTGTCTTGCGACGCAAAGAACTGCATTCGCGTGATCAGCCGTGACGGCGCATGCACGGGCAAGAAGCCACGTCTCGAAGGCATGTTCGGGCGCGCCGATAAATGGGATGTCAGCGCCAATGAAGCGCGGCCAATCCCTCCGCTCTGCCCCAGATTATGTCGAGAAGGCACGGATCGAATGCGTCGAAGCCGTAGCGCCCCACCGTCTGAGCGTGGGCCGTTTTCGCCAACGTGCGCACGAAGGCGACGACATCAACGAACATTGACACGCCGGCGTGTCCCTCTTGGCGCATTCTTTCGCCGGCCGCATTGTCCATGAGAAGCATCCAGCTCTGCTCCTCATCGGGATCAACCGGACCTGCGTCTCGACCGTCCACGATTGCTGGCATTCGTGCGAACACCGGGAGCACCGCCTTCGCCGCGACGTCCTCGTGGCGCATCTCGGTGTAAATGACGCTTTCATCTTGGCGTGTGGGGATCGCCACGCGAATCTGGTCCGGCGGCTTCCGCTTGCCGCCTCGCGTTCCGTACGCGAGCCGCAAACCCCACATCATGTCGCGGAGCACACGCTGCTCAAATTTGGCGGTCATAACGCGACACGCCTCGCAGCTTGCCTTCGGTAAAACCAAACGACCGCCAAGACCATCGGCCACCGTGTGTTCGTCGCTCAGGGGTGGGTTCGTGGAGCCGCAGTAGATGCACCGATCCACGGACTCAAACCGCCGCTTGGTGACAGACGCCATATTCATTGGCGCGGTCAGCCGAACGCGGCGATGGCCGCCGCCAGCGCCGCCACCGCAGCGAATACCGAGATGCCGATAGCCATTTGGCAAGCGTGTTTGCCTCGCGGGCCAATGCGTTGGCTTGCTGCGCCGCCGCTGCGCAGGCGCCAAGGTCGGCCGCGGAGCGCCCCGTATTGGCAGCGGCTTCGGCATCGGCATCGGGCCTACGCGCCCGTTCCTTGCTTTCCAGCCAGGATTTCGCCCATCGCTGGCGATCCTCACCGTAGCGGCCGGCGGCAAGGTTTTCACGCGCGGCGGCTTCGCCGATCTCTTCGAACTTCGCGATTTCAGTCTCATAGACAGCCATGCGCCGACGCTACGCAGAGTCGGCTGATACGCCTACCGATCAGCGCGCCCCGCCGATAGCAAATAACGACGGGCGCAGTGTCGGAAACTGCGTCAGCTGCGCGGGCGCAATACGACCTCTTCGATGCCGTGCTGGCGAAGGTCCTTCATAAGTCGCCACGTCGTTTCGCAACGCTCAATCTCTAGCTGAGCATTCAGTCGCTCGAACGACTCCATTCATGCATACGGGCTACAAACGCCGAGATTGGGCACCCCGCAAGCGCGCGCTCGGTTAACGAAGCGGTCGTCCATCTCATCCCACTCTCGTGGTTCACGACGCGGCGTGTTCAGTCCTGGTCACACCGGCATCTCAGCTCATGGCTCCATTCACCTGACCAGATCACGCGACGCTTTCAGAAGCTCGCGAACATCCGTCGCGCCGCGACCGCCTGGCGGTGTGCTGACCGTGCTTCAGCGCGTTCCGATTTCCCGGCTGTGCGCCGCTGCCTGCTGCGCCCCCGTGCATCCGGCATCGCTTCTTGCCGCTCACTGCTGCCTGCTGACACGGCGTCCCCCGTCGGGTCCTCGCAAGGCAACGCGATGACAAGTGCGCCTTGTTGAGCGCCGCCAGTGCCCTCTTGCGTGTACTCATGGGCTCGTTCTCCGTCCTTCTTCGATGACCCCACCCCCGCCACGGCGCCGACGACGGCCTGGCCGCCGGCTTGAACGTTGACATTCTCCACGATCACACGCTGCGTTGTGGTCTTGCCGCGGTGGCGGTTCAGCGTTTCGAGAAGAGTCGCAAAGGTGCGCGCGCTCTTATTCGCCATGCCGACGTACTGGGCGCGGAAGTCCAGCCGATCGCAGCGCTGGGCACGCACCAGCGAGTCGAGAGTGACGTGATGCATGGCGACGGCTTGAGCGGGCGATCATGCCCTTCGAGATCGTTCGTGGGCTCAAGGCCGTCAGGCTTGCATCATCGCGTTGACGCCTGATCGCCGGGAACTCTCCCACGAGATCGTCAGGCAGCTTGCCATTCGTGATGTTGCCGAACGCTTCGATGATGCCATGCGTGAACGGCCCAGCGTGCTTGTAGGGACCGTCGACAAGCGCGCTGTCCGTGCGATCGCCGAAGGTAGCCAACACAGCCCCAGGCGCTTGGTCGAGCTTCAGCATGACCTTGCGGCCCGGTTCGATCGTGCCCGAGAGTTTGCACAACGGCGGCGGCTTACTCACCACGCCACCTACCGCCGGTCGGGTAGTTACACCCTCCTGCAGGTATCAGCGCTGTTTCACGCGACGCCTCAGTCGGGCCGTATTGTGAAGGAAGCGGGGAAGGACCCGTGACATTGTCCGCCTTGTCCGGACGGCTTGTTTTGTCCGGTGCTGACTGGAGCCACATTTCGGCCCGGCGCTCGCCGCACGGACAGGTCGGACAGCCGGGGTAACCCCTTCGGGGGCTAACTCTCCGTGTCCGCCTTCTGTCCGGCGCGTCAGCGCCTCGTTTGAGGCCGGACAAACTGACTTGTCCGGCATTGTCCGATGTTGTCCGGCTCTCACTTTGCGGTCCTCCAAATCCAGCCATCAATTTCGATAATCCGCCCTTCTCGAAGAGATCGGTCTTGCCGCGTTGCACCGCTTTGCGGACCGCTTCAGTCGGGTTTTTGCCGCTCACGTCGGCGATGCCGAGACGTGTCGCTTCGGCGATTAGGTCTTTCTGCAGACAGCTTGTCGATCACTTGGGCAGGGAATATCGCCAGGCGGCCGCTGTCCCTTCTGTTCGAGAGGAGGTTGATGATCGCCTGCTCAAGAGTTCTTGAGCCGGGCTTGAGTGGCGCGGCCTTCACCGGGCGCGGTGCTCTCGCCATCTCGTCGATTTCAACGACGCACGAACGCTCTGGATGCCCGTCCTCGCCGATCACATCGAGATCGACTGTTTTGAGCTTGTAGGGCCAGCGCAGCGCTTGATCGCCCTTAGCGTCCGGCCCGTTGCGCTGCTTGCGTACCCACAAGACGCGCTGAGCAGGCCATGGAGGCGCTGCGTCGGCCACTGCTGGCGCTTCCTCTAGCCGCACGCCGAGCGCGACATCTGCGGCTCCTATGAGCGCGGACGAGCCACGAGGATCTTCACCGTCGCCAGATTTCGCTGTGTGAGCGACGACCAACACGAGCGCGTCAGTTTCCTCACCGATCCGCCGCAGTGTGCGCACGGCCGTGCTCGTCTGCCGGCTGTCGTTCTCCTCCAGGCCCGGCATCGCATCTCTGTACGTATCGATGATCACTAGCCCGGGCGGTGCGCCGATCTCGCGCAGCGCTGTGGCTTCCCGCTTGATCGCAGCGATCAACGCGTCTGCATCGCCATTCTCCTCCGAGAACAAGTCGGGCGCTTCAGGCACGACGGCAAAGGGTAGCGGGCTGAAGTCATCTCGATCGAGGTGATTGGCCTGCATCCAAGCGACTGTCCGGAATTGGACTCCGCCAGCGTCCTCCGCGGCAACGTAGATCACGCCGGCGCACTTGGCCTTTTTGCCTAGCACCTCGTTTCCGAGCGCTACGCTCAAGCCAATATGCACGCCCCAAAAGCTCTTGCCGCATCCGGAAGGACCGAAGAGCAATCCAAAGCCTGTGCGAGGAAGTAAACCCGCACGAGCCAACGCCGCGGCCGAAGTTTGATGTCCGATGGATAGATGAACGAAAATCGATCCGCGGGATCGCCGCTGTCCTGCTCAGCTGGCAGTCGGAGGATCGCAGCGCCTCGGCCGTGACCGTTGATGTGAGTATGCATCACGCGCCGCCCCCGTGGTTGAGAACGTCGAGCCAATCCAGATCAGTGGGCGCCGGCGCAATGATGATGCGAACGCGCTTCTGCAAACGGTCCCGCAGCGCCTCTGCCGCATCCAGCCCTTTGAAGTCGCCAAGCTTTGCAGCACGATCGCCATCGGCAGCGATGATAAGTTTTCTAATCGACGCTGGCGGCTCAAAGGCCTCAAGATTGCGGGTACCGAATGTTGCCCACGTAGCGACCTTGCGCAAAGTGTAGAACGCCAGCGCGGTCTCGACGCCCTCTGCCACCGCCATCGTATCGTCGGTGATTTTGAACAGCCGGCATGCCGAGCCCTTGTAAGGGCCGTATGTGAGGCGATCGACAGAGCTTCCACGCTTGCCGCTTCCGTCTGGCTTAAGCTTCGTGAGCTGAACGCCGCGCAAGACGCCATTTCGGTTGTGAGCGAGAGCAAGCATCGCGGTACGCCCGTTTTCGTCACGGTGCTCACGCAATGCGCCAACAGAGACAGCAAGGGCGGCGGTAGACGCTGGGATGCCGCGCATCTGCAGGTAGTTGCGCACGGCGCCGCCGGGCTCGGGTGCTTGTCCAGAGAGCGCTAAGTCAGCGCACTGCGCTAGTTGCCGTCCTTCGCGCACCGCTTTTTCGCGCAACAACTGCTGCTGTAGCTGCTTGCGCTCGGCGGCCGTCATTGGGGCAGCTTCGCTTTTAGTCAGATTGAGCTGAATACGCAGACTGCGATGGTCAGCGTGATTCAACGAATAAAGGTAGACGCCACGGCCGTCGGCGCGATCGCGAACGATAGTGCCACGGTCATGCTTGCTGTGCCCCGGTGTCGGAATGACGCCGTACTCGCCGCGCCAGTCGCCCCTCGTTCACGTGTGATTGCGAGAGCGAGGCCTGCTTTGCGTCGCCCCCTGCGTCCCGTCCGCATTCCAGTGCAGTGAAATGAAAGCACCATTGGCGCTCACGCGCTCGACGGCACTCACACGCGCGCTTATCGTTGGCGCACTGCCTTGCGGCAGCTGAGCAACCATAATTGTTCTCGCTCGTAAGAAACTGCTCGTAAGTACTAGCATACGAATTGGCCCCTGTGTCTTTGCCGACGCTGGGTTTTCGTTGGCGGTGATGGGATCTTGCTCACGCGGCGGCTTGCGCTGGCTCAGCCATTGAGCGGAACGGGAAGCGATGCGCGCCAGCGTTTGCGCGACTCTTCGGTGATCAACGTCTTGAGCCGGACCTTGACGGCCTCAAGCCGTCTCGCCGCCAACAGATCATAGACGGTAGTTTTGCTCAGACCATGCGCGGAGCAGAACTCCGGTATCGGCCAAAACTCGCGCTCAGCGCTTTCATCGTTTGTCTGCATCTCTCTGCCTCAGATCGCGCCCATACGTTGGCGGGCTGTGGCGGAAGGATTGCGAAAAGCCGTGTAGCTGCGGTAGGCGGATTAAATCCGGATGCGGCGGATAATATCCGGGCATCCTCTCAGGACCTTTGGCAGCTCTCCATCCCACGTCCGCACGGTCACAAGCGAGCAAGAGAGTCGAAATGCGAGATCGCAAACACGTCACGAAGATTTGGTTCGAACATGAAGAGGAGAAAGGTCGTTTGCGCCGTGTCTGCGTAATCGAGACCGATCTGCAGACCGACCCGCTTCAAGAGGGGATACGACACATCTGAAATGGATGACCTCATCGCGGATGCAGGCGAATGGTCCGAAAAACCAAATCAGCATGGATGTAGTCCGTGTCGTCCCAAAGGGATGGCGCGAACAGCGTTAGCATTTCGCACGCGCTAGCTCGTCGCTTCGCGCAGGTAGCGCCCAGGATGATGGCAGCACCGACTGCCCGTCCGCCTGCGGCCTCGTACAGCTGCATAAGCTCGGCGACCAACGCATCGGATTTCGGCTCTTCCGCCGCGTGACCGAATGCGTTGTTCGGCCAAATTCCTGTTCTCAACGGCAAAGCGACTTGGCTTGGCGATTTTTGGCAACGCGTTAGTTGTGAGCACTTGTGCTTTCGATGGCGGGAAGACGTGCCAGAGGCTTTCTCGATCTATCACCACGTTTGAGACGATCGGCAGACGATTGGTGCTGCTGTACTCTGCTGGCACCAAAATCGCGGTCGCATCGAATCCCGCGTTTTCTTGGCTCAGTTAATGCAGGCGGGCCAAGTCATCGGGATCGATTGTTGAAAGCAACGCTTCGCCCTCAACTAGGCCCTTCACTTTAACGCGCTCGTGATGCGATGCGCTCCGGCGCATGGCGACTGCGAGCACGTCCACCGGCTTGAATTCACCACAGCGGTATCATCTTCCAAACTCAAACCGATCCAATCCAGGAGATCGGGTAGTTACCCCCCTGTCGACGCTACCGTCGAAATAAGCACACGGCATCGCGATTGCCGCCGTACATAATCCAAACAAGAGCAAGACGGGCGGCCACACGGATGCGTCCTCGTAGTGAGTCCAAAACGCGCGCGAGCGCCTCGCAACATACGCCGCCCACTGCTTTTGGTATCCTATCCAACGCCGCATCGACATTCTCCTGGCCTCCGTTGAGATCGGCCAACAACAGTCGACAATGACCGGACCATATACGCCACCACGCGTCTCGATCGCTTAGTCGTTCCGGCCGCAACGCCGTCTCCATTCCACGCGTACCACCCAGGATGGACCGTCGCCGAGATCAAGAACGTTGAAGCATTCGCGACCAAATGCTCGCATGGCCTCTACGCAGTGTCTGTCAGCAGTGATGGCATTGAGCCATGACTTCGGCGGGCCAGCCGGATCGGCGCGTGATGCGAGAGCATTCAGCGTCAGCATCAGCCGAAGCTGGCGCTTCGCCGTGCTCTTTGAATGAGTACGCAGGATTCGGCGTCACATGCGCCTGCCCCGCAACCACGGAAAAATCGCCTTCGCGATACTCGCAATTCGCTTTGCCATTTATCGCGCCTCCCTTTGGCGCTTCCCTCTGTGGCGACGCGGAAGGCTTGAAGGATCAAGCTTCGGAGCACCCTATCCGCGCCGATAGTAGATCTAAGTGGCTTCGTCTTCGCGCACGAGCTCGCCCGCGCTGCGCAAGGCAACAACCTCAGCGACAGGACGCTCGCAGTAATCCGCCCAGGCTTGCATCAGCGGTCGACGTTTCTCTAATGAATCGCCGCGCCGGTATGCTGCCTCGGTCTTGCCTTCGATCACATGCGCGAGCGCCTCCTCGGCCAAGTCGCGGTGATACTCCGTTCGGTCTGCCGCCCAGTCGCGAAAGCTCGATCTGAACCCGTGGACGGTTATGTCCTCACGGCCCATGCGTTCCAGAACCTTGAGCATCGCCATCCCACTCAAGTGCGTGCGAGTACCAAGGCCGGGAAAGACAAACTCACTCTTCGGGTATGCTGCGAAGAGCAAACGCAAAAGTTTCACTGCCTGACGGCTAAGCGGGACTCGGTGCTCGCGTCGCTCAAGTTTCCGACCTTTCATACGGGTCGCGGGAATGACCCAAACGGCGCCAGCCAAATCAAACTCAGCTTTTCTGGCGCCAAGCGTTTCGTGAGTGCGGGTAACGCACAAGATGGTCAGATCCAGCGCCGACGCACCCAGACCGTCCAGCTTTCGTAGATCCCCGACGAAGTTGCCAATCTCGGCGTAAGGCAGCGCAGGGTGATGCTTCACCGTCCGGTCGCTTTTGCCCATGATGTGCTCAACTCGCACCAGGCGAGCCGGATTGTCCGCCTGACCGCGATAGCCGTGAGCGCTCGCGTACTCCAGCACGGCCTCAAAGGCGCTGCCTCACGCGGCGCGCCGTTTCCCGCTTGGTTGTCCAAATCGGTTTCAGGACTGTCTTGATGTAGGCGATTCCCACCCGAGAGGTGTCGAGCACAGCCACGGGGAGCGAGCCGATGTGGGGAAAGGCGTACTCCTGGCGGGTCGCCAACCAGAGCTTCGCGTGTTGGCCGACCATTCCCCCGCTTGGTCTCGACGTACTCCAGCGCGGCCTGCTTGAAGGTGCGAGCGTGATCGGCCTCAACGGCAGCCGCTGCCCGCTCCAGCTTACGCTTGTCGATCGGGTCAATTCCGGCTTCCAGCTGTTGACGGGCCTTCTCAGCCGCAGCGCGAGCGTCCTTCAGGCTGACGGCCTCGGCACTGCCCAGCCCCATCCACCTTCGCTTGCTGGTGGCTGGCGCCGTGTAGCGGAACAACCAGGAGCGCTGTTCACCGTCCCCCGCAGCTTCGGCCTTAAGATAAAGCCCACCACCATCGTGCAACATCGCCGGCGCAGCGGCGGCCTTAACGGCCGCGGCGGTCAACAGATGCTTGCCCCTCGCCATTCGCTGCCGCCCATACCTTTTCTCATACCAATTTCGGCCCGGTCGTGAGCTTTCGCAAGCGGTCGTTAACGGAATTCGACAATGGTAGGAGCAGGGCTTTATTCAGCATTTCCGAGCATTGTTTCGGTCGTGGGCTGTCGCTCACGGAATGGGCTTGGGCAGCTACCCGGGGAGCCATTCTCCTTTCTTCATTTGTGTTGTTGGAAGTCGTCTCAGCCCGCAGGCATTAGCCCGCGGGCTTTGTTTTGCCCGACGCTCAGGCGCTGGCTTTGTAATTCGGCAGCAGATGGCCGAGGCGCGCCCCCATCTCCGCACCCAACGCCTGCAGTCCGTTGAACGGGCGGATCATCACTTCGAAATCGGTAATGAGGCCGCCGGGGTCGAACTGGATGAGGTCGATGCCTTTCAGCTTCTTCTCACCGACGCGAGCGCTGAATTCGAGCACGACGCTAAGGCCATCATCGGTGGCGAGTTGGCGATGGTAGGCGAAGTCTTCGAACACCGTGATCACCGTGCTGAGCAGCAACACCACCGCTTGCGCTGAATGATACGGCTTGAACGCCATCGGCGAGCGGAACGTCGCGTCGGAATGGATGATGCTGGCAATGCCGCCAAGATCTTTGCTCTCGACCATAGCGTGCCATTTGGCGAGCGAGGCCGCGACATTCGGATTCAAATTCGGTGATGCGCTCATAGGGCGAGCCTAGGCCCCGCGGCGGGGCGACGTCGAGCGTTCGTCCTTTTTCTGGCTTTCGCTCCCGCTCACGCCAGGGCATGACGGCACGGGAGGCGGAATGCACGACGTTGTTATTATCGGCGGGGGCCATAACGGGCTGACGTGCGCGGCGTATCTGGCTGAGGCGGGGCTGAAGGTTCTGGTGCTGGAGCGGCGGAATGTCGTCGGCGGCGCGGCGGTCACCGAGGAGTTTCATCCGGGTTTTCGCAATTCGGTCGCGAGCTACACCGTTTCTCTGCTCAATCCGAAGGTGATCGCGGATCTCGATCTGCATCGGCACGGGCTGCGCGTGGTTGAGCGGAAGGTTTCGAACTTCCTGCCGCTTTCCGACTCTTCGTATTTCATGTCCGCGCCGGGCATCACGCAGTCTGAAGTGGCGAAGTTCTCTAATCGCGACGCGACGCGGTTGGAGGAATATGAGCGCCGGCTAGAAGTGATCGCCGACGTGGTGCGGGCGCTTCTGCTGGAGCAGCCGCCTAATTTGGTCGAGCACGGCTTTGTGCGCGGCGTCGAAGAGGCGATGCGCGCGGCGGGACTGGGCGGGCGGCTGAACAAGCTCGACATCACCGGCAAGCGCGACCTGCTCGATCTTTTCACCAAGTCCGCTGGCGAGTGGCTGGACGAGTGGTTTGAGTCCGCCCCGATCAAGGCGCTGTTTGGCTTTGACTCTATCGTCGGCAATTTCGCGAGCCCCTACACGCCTGGCTCGGCGTATGTGTTGTTGCATCACGTCTTCGGCGAAGTGAACGGCAAGAAAGGTCTCTGGGGCCACGCCATCGGCGGCATGGGCGCGATTACGCAAGCGATGGAGGCGTGCTGTCGTGAGCGCGGCGTTGAGATCCGCACCGGCGTTTCGGTGAAGGAATTGCTGCTGGCGTCCTACACGCCGGGGGTTACGGCGCCGCAAGCGCAGGGCGTGGTGACTGTGGACGGCGAGACGATCCGCGCTAAGGCGGTGATCTCCAATCTCAATCCGAAGCTGCTCTACCAGCGCATCGTGCCGCCAGAGGCTCTGCCCGAAGATTTCCGCGAACGGATCGCGCGCTACAAGATTGGCTCCGGCACCTTCCGCATGAATGTGGCGCTGAACGAGCTGCCGAAGTTTACGTGTAAGCCCGAGGTTGGCGATCACCTCACTGCCGGCATCATCATCGCGCCGTCGATGCAGTACATGGAGCGCGCCTACGACGACGCGCGCGCGTTTGGCTGGTCGCGCGAGCCGATCGTGGAAATGCTGATCCCTTCGACGCTTGACGATTCACTCGCGCCGGCTGGCAAGCATGTCGCGTCGCTGTTCTGCCAGCACGTGCAGCCTGAACTTTCGGGCGGTCGTTCGTGGGACGACCATCGCGAGGAAGTCGCAGATCTGATGATTGCCACGGTCGACAAATATGCGCCTGGCTTCAAGGCGAGCGTCATTGGACGTCAGATCATGTCGCCGCTCGATTTGGAGCGGACGTTTGGCTTGCTCGCGGGCGACATCATGCATGGTGCGCTGTCGCTGGATCAGCTCTTTAGTGCGCGTCCAGTGCTTGGACACGGCGATTATCGCGCGCCGATCAAGGGCCTCTATATGTGCGGATCCGGCACCCATCCGGGTGGGGTGTGACCGGCGCGCCGGGGCACAATGCAGCGCAAGTTGTGAAGCGAGACTTCCGCAACGGAGCGGTGCGATGAGATTTGTCGCGATGATTGCGTCCGCGTTGACGCTAACGGCTTGCGCGACGAGCGCCAGCGATGATGCGCCTGCCGGGCCGCCCAATCTCGTGGTTGCGAATGGCCAGCCGGTACCTGCGCAGGGCCGCTACTATGCCGATTGCATCACGCAAGCCGTGCAATCTACCGGCTACGACCGCGAAGGCAATGTCCTCCGCTTTCATTGCAATGGCGCCGCCGCGCAGCGTTTCTACGATGGCTTGGCGACGTGGAGCGCGAGCATCGGATCGCAGTATGAGGCGGACGGCGTGACGTGGCGCTTCTCTACGGCCATTCGCGAGAACCCATCGTTCGTGGATTTCGCCGTCATGGCGCGCAAGGCTATGACTGCACGGTCGTGCTGAACGTCGGTGAGTTCTTGGCGGAGTAAGTCCTAAGCGCTGCGCTTGGGCGCGGCGTCGCTCTTGATGCGCTTGAACACGGGCACCACGCGCCCGCTCCAAATTTCCATGCGCGCGCCACATTCGACGCACTCGAACAGGCCGATGTCTTTGATGGCTATCGCGCGTTCTTGACGTTCGTACTGAACACCGCAGGCGCAGCTGATGATGGTCGTTTCGGGCGTCATCTGGCACCTAAGATGGACGGCCAAAGGTAAACGAAGGTTACCGCGCGAGCTGATTTTCCGTACTTATTGCTACGGATGTGCGTCTGCGCCGCACGCGCTCACACGCTGCAGTGGAAACGAGAGTGTAGGACGCGCTTCGGTCGAAGCTTCTTAAAGCGGTTTTGATGGGGTTTGCCGAAGCGCGCCTACGCGGTCTGTTGTTCGCAACCGGCGAAAGCCTGAGGTGTTGGTGTGACGCAGGGGGCCATACGTTTCGGAGACGGGCCATCGCCGTTCATTGCGCAACGCTGATGCGATCGCTCTGAAACTGCGAAGCTAGATTGATCAAGACGGGCTCCTTCCGCGATTGATCGGCCCGCGACGCTGGGATTCTGTCGCCGCTTAGCACCTGACTTTCGTTCCCGGTTGACGTGCGGAGCAAAGCCAAATCTTCGCGTCCGGGCCTCGACTTTCTTTCTTCTTGCCGAGCAGCAACTTTCATCCTCGCGGACTTCCATCGCATCACGTTCAAACCGCATCCCCTACGCTGTCGGCTTTGGTACCGGAGCCCCTCGTGTAGGAGATAGGCGCAGTGTATGGGCGGTTTGGCGCTGTAGGATTGATTGCGATCTATCCTCGGATCAGCGCTACTCCGCCGCCACCGTTTCCGGTTCTTCGGCTTGGTGCTTCCAAAGGCTGGCATAGAGGCCATCCTTGGCGATGAGCGCGGCGTGTGTGCCACGTTCCACGATGCGGCCAGCTTCCAGAACAACGATTTGGTGAGCGTCGGCGATGGTGCTGAGGCGGTGGGCGACGACGAGTGTGGTGCGGCCACGCGACGCGGTTTCGAGCGCGGCCTGCACTTCCTGCTCAGTGGCGGAGTCGAGTGATGATGTAGCTTCGTCTAGGATGAGGATGGCTGGGTTCTTCAGCACGACGCGCGCAATGCCGACGCGTTGCTTCTCGCCGCCGCTGAGTTTGAGGCCGCGTTCGCCGACGCGTGTGTCCCAACCTTGCGGTAGCGCTTCGATGAAATCGAGGAGCTGGGCGCTGCGGGCGGCGTCGTTGAGCTCTTCTTGCGAGGCTTCTGGTTTGCCGTAGCCGATATTGTAGCGGATCGTATCGTTGAAGAGCACGACGTCCTGCGGGACGAGCCCGAGCGCGCTGCGGAGTGAGTGCTGCGTGACGGCGCGGAGATTCTGGCCGTCGATGCGCACGACGCCTTCGCTCGGATCGTAGAAGCGGTAGAGCAGCTTCAGCACCGTCGACTTGCCTGCCCCGGATGGGCCGACGATGGCGGTAGTTTTTCCGGCGGGGGCGGTGAAGCTCACGGCTTCGAGGCCCATGTCCCTGCCCTCGTGCGCGAAGCCGACACTGTCGAACACGACTTCACCGCGTGTGGCTTTGAGTTCCGTTGCGTTCGGCGCGTCGGCGACGTCGGGCTTTTCATCCAGCAGCGCGAACATCTTCTCCATGTCGATGCTGGTCTGTTTGATTTCGCGATAGGCGAAGCCAAGGATGTTCAGCGGCGCATAAAGATTGGTCATGATGAGGATGACAGCGGTGATGTCGCCCGGCCCCATCGGCCCGCGCGCGACGAGCCAGCCCGCGCCGATCACCATCGCCACAAGCCCGATCGTCATGATCACACCCTGCGCGATGTTGAGCATCACCAGCGAAGTGTAGGCACGCACTGCAGCTGTCGCGTACGACGAGCGCGCGGTCGTAGCGATCACTCTCGCGGGTCTCGGCGGCGAAGCTCTTTACGGTTTCGAAGTTGAGCAGCGAGTCGACGGCGCGGCCGGCAGCTTCGGTGTCGGCCTCGTTCATGTCGCGGCGATATTTGAGGCGCCATTCAGTGACGCCGAACGTGGCCCACGCGTAGATCATCACCGTGCCAGCCGCGATGGCGGAGAACATCCAGCCGTACTTGAAGCCAAGCACGCCTGCGGCGAGCAACAATTCGATGACGGTCGGCGCGATGTTGAAGGCAAGGAAACGCAGCAGGAAGTCGATGGCGCGAATGCCGCGCTCGATGGTGCGATAAACGGCGCCGGTGCGCTTGGATTGGTGAAAGCGGACCGAGAGATTGTGGACGTGCGTGAACACGCGCGTGCCGGCGCGGCGCTGCGCTTGTTCGCTAACAGGCTGAAAGATGGCGTCCCGGATTTGCGGGCCGGCGGTCGATGCGAAACGAAGCGCGCCCCAGAAACCGGCGAGCCCGAGGAAGGCCGGCAGCGCGCCGGCGGCGTCGCCGCCGGAAAGCTTGTTGATACCGTCGGCCAAGACCAACGGCGAAACGACGGCGAGCACTTTGCTGATCAGCGTCAGCACGAACGCGACGGCGAGCCGGAGGCGCACGCCCTGGTCGTTCAATCCGCCAATCAAAGTAAGGAGTTGCGCGATCGTGCGCGTCAGTGGCGGCGCGATATCGGCAGCTGGTTCCGCCTTCGACACTGTCCTGCCTTCACCACGCGCCATTTGGAACAATCCTTGAAGGGACCACTTAGTGACGGGGAATTTTTCCCGCAATGCCGCTTGATTGGTTAAAGCTGTTCAATGCCCATGGCTGATTCCAGCTCCATGGTCCCGCAGTGCGCTCCGTGTGCGTCTATTGCGGCTCCTCCAACACGACAAAGCCCGCATATTTGGATTTGGCGACGCGTCTTGGCGCGAGCTGGCGGCGCGGTATGCGGCTCGTTTATGGCGGTGGCGCGGTTGGGCTGATGGGCCGTATTGCGAAAGCGACGCATGAAGGCGGCGGCGAAGTGCTTGGCATCATGCCGCGCTTCCTGGAGCGGCGCGAGATTACCTACGAAGACGTGCCGCATCGCATGGTCGACACCATGCACGAGCGCAAACACATCATGTTCGAGGAGAGCGATGCGTTCGTGGTGCTGCCGGGCGGCATTGGCACGCTTGAGGAAGCGGTCGAGATGCTGTCGTGGAAGCGACTCGATCTGCACAAGAAGCCGATCGTGTTTCTCTCGGAAGATGGCTTCTGGGCGCCATTCTTTACGCTGATGGAGCATACGGTAGAGGCGAACCTCACGCCAGCGTCGTTCCGCGACGCGGTGGTGGACGCAAAATCGATCGAAGAATGCTTTGCGGCGCTGGGCGTTAACGCGCCTGCCTGAGCGCCCCGCTGCAGAAGCGGCCATCGCTCTGTAAGAAATCGCGCCGGTCTGCGACTATCCCGGTATGAGGCCCTCGCCAGACCAGGATGCGCGCTATTTGGAAGCCGCGGAGGCGCATGGAGCGGCGCTCCAGCGTTTGGCGCGCGCGACCGAGGCGAACGCCGAGCGGCAGAGAGATCTGCTTCAAGATATACACGTGGCGCTGTGGCGAAGCTTTGCTTCGTTCGATGCGCGCTGCTCGGTGCGAACATGGGTGTATCGGGTCGCGCACAACGTGGCTGCGAGTCATGTCGATCGGGAGCGGCGCGCACGCGCGCCATTGGTTTCGCTCGATGAGATCGAGCAGATGCCTTCCGGCGAGAGTATTTCGTCCGAGGTTGAGGAGAGCCACGCGGTGGCGCGCTTGAACGCGATCATCCGCCAACTCGGCCAACCGGACCGCCAAATCATCACGCTTTACCTCGAAGGCCTGGACGCCGCTTCGATTGCAGAAGTCACCGGGCTCTCAGCCGGCGCCATCGCGACCCGCGTGTCGCGCTTAAAGACGCAGCTCGCCCGCCTGTTTCAAGAGAACGCAAATGTCTGATCACGATCCCCTTCAAAAGCTGTGGACACAGCAAGTCCTGGAGCCCTTCACCATGAGCCTCGCCGACGTGCACCTGCATGCGCAGCGTTTCCAATCGCGCATCCGCTCGCGCAACATGATGGAGTATGGCGCCGCGGCGTTTGTGATTGCGGCCTTTGCTTGGATGGCCGTGACGATCCCAGAGCCGATCGTACGGGTGGGCGCGGCGCTCATTATTGCTGGCGCGCTTTATGTGTGCTGGAAGCTGCATGAACTCGGGCGCGCGGCGACGCGGGGCGAACTGGATGCTGGCGCGCACAGCTGGGCCGCGTTCCACCGCGCCGAGCTGACGCGCCAGCGCGACGCTTTGCGCACGGTGTGGAGCTGGTATCTCGCGCCGTTCGTGCCGGGGATGCTGGTGTTTCGGGCTGGCGTTTCGTTCACGCCGGAGAATCCCGCGCCGTTCCTGCGCGGCTGGGCGTGTTTCTGGCCGGGGCTTGGGATCATGGCGGGCGTGTACGCGGTGATCTGGTGGCTCAATGCGATCGTGGCGAAGCGGCTGGACGCGAGATCGCGGCGCTGGACCGGGCGCGGGAGTGAAGTGCGCGTCCGCTATTCGCCGAAAAGCGACCTTCGCAACCGGACAAGTCAACGAGCTATCTCATCCAAGCGCAGCAGCGCGAACACTGTTCCTCCCATGCCACCTGCCAAAAGATCCGTTACGCGCGAACCCTCCAAGTGGGCGATGCAAAAGACCAGAGCGGTCAGAGCCAAGCCTGCAGCGATCCGAGCAGCAATGAAAGCGTAAGGTCTGGCCAGATTGGGCCGGTACGCGACGTTGCCAATAGGCTGAGACGAAATTGCGAATGACGAACCAAAATAGCGGCGCCCGCGAGAAATGGCGGCTTACCCAAGGCAACGCGAGGAACGTGAACAACCATGCTCCCAAAGCACCGAGCATCCATGCCGAATCCCAGGAGCGCAACCTAGGCATCGCTCCAGACTGATCACGCAGCACGAGAACCCCAACGCCCAGCAAGCAAGTGATCGTCATTGCGATCCATCCGACAATCGGCGCTGTTGGCTGAGAATTTGGATCGGACATTGATGGAAACTTGCGTCCAGCGTACGGGTCGCGGCCCTTATAGGCACTCACCAATATGACTGCGAATGCCCGGAAAGGGCGTGTTGCGGTGACCAGTTGAACTCACTGCCAGAAGCGGAAACTAAGCCGCCTGCCCTTGCAGCCGCTTCCGTGCCCGCTCTTCGCCGATCAACGGAAACAGCGCGCCCATTTCGGGGCCGTGGTCCATGCCGGTGAGGGCTTGGCGGAGCGGCATGAAGAGCGCTTTGCCTTTGGCGCCGGTTTTTTCTTTCACGGCGTTGGTGAAGGCTTGCCAGGTGGTCGCGTCGTAGGCGCCGGTGGGGAGCACTTCGGCGGCGGCGGATGCGAAGGCGGCGTCAGGCACGATCGGCTCGATCGGGCCATCGACGATGCGTGCGTAGTCTTGCACGTCTTTGAAGAACACCAAATTGGCGCGCACGGCATTCCAGAACGCTTCGCCTTTGTCGGCGCCGAGTTTGGCGAGGCGATCTTTCACGGTGGCGTAGTCATATTGATGGAGGAGTTGCGCGTTGACGCGCTTCAGGTCTTCGGGATCGAAGCGCGCGGGGGCGCGGCCAATCTTCGCGAAGTCGAACTCGGAAGCCAGCACATCGAGCGAGGCGCGCGCTTCGACGGGATCGGAGGTGCCGATCTTGGCGAGGTGCGAGAGCACGGTCATCGGCTCGTAGCCTTCCGCCGCGAGTTCGCCGACGCCGAGTGAGCCGATGCGCTTGGAGAGTGCGTTGCCGTCGGCGCCGACGAGCAACGGGAAGTGACCGAAGAGCGGCACCGGGCCGCCGAGGGCTTCGAAGATTTCGATCTGCACGCCGGAGTTCGTGACGTGATCTTCGCCGCGCACGATGTGGGTGATCTTGAAGTCGATGTCGTCGACGACGGACGGCAGCGTGTAGAGGAACGCGCCGTCTTCGCGGATCAGCACCGGATCGCTGAGTGATGCCGTGTCGATGGAGACATGGCCACGGACGAGATCATTTCCAATCCTTACGCGCGCCGGAGAGCTTGAAGCGCCAGTGTGCCTTGCGACCTTCGGATCCGAGCTTGGCGCGATCTTCAGCGGTGAGCTTCAGCGCAGCACGATCGTAAACTGGCGGCTTGCCCGTCGCTTGCGCGATCTTGCGCTTGCGGTCGAGTTCGTCTTCGGTTTCGTACGCCGGATAGAGCAGCCCTGCCGCCTTCAACTTGTCAGCGGCTTTTTCGTACTCGGCGAAGCGATGCGATTGGTTCGCGCGCTCGCCCCAGTTGAGGCCGAGCCATCTGAGGTCGTCCTCGATGCTTTGCTCGTATTCCTTGGTGGAGCGGGCGAGATCGGTGTCGTCGATGCGCAAGAGCACCGTGCCGCCCTGCGGGATCGCGAACAGCCAATTCATCAACGCCGTGCGGACGTTGCCAACGTGGATGCGTCCCGTCGGGGACGGCGCGAAGCGGAGGCGAATGGACATTACGTAAGGTCTCGTTGCGGGAAGGCCGGGGTTATGCGGCGCGCCGCCCTCACCTGTCCAGCTGCGAAGGGCGTCGTTACCCCAACTACAGCCTCGCTTCGGAGGCGTTTTGGGATAATGTTGCGGCCATTCTTTCAGGAGCAACCGCCATGGCGACCAAGTCGCGCGAAGTTCGTTTGAAGAGCCGCCCTGTCGGCATGCCAGAAGCATCGAACTTTGAGGTGGCGACGGTCGACATCGCCGATCCGGGCGATGGCGAAGTTTTGGTGCGCAATCAGTGGATGTCAGTCGATCCGTACATGCGCGGGCGCATGTATGACCGGCCGAGCTATGTGCCGCCGTTTCAGATCGGCCAACCGCTGCAAGGCGGCGCTGTCGGCACGGTGGTGAAGTCGAACGATCCGAAGTTTGCGGTCGGCGATTTGGTTGAGAGCTTCAACGGCTGGCGCGAAGCTTATGTCTCGCCTGGTTCAGGGCTCACAAAGCTGCCAGGCGGCGTGCCGCCACAGGCTTATCTTGGCATTCTAGGCATGCCGGGAATGACGGCGTACACGAGCTTCCATCGCATTGGTGAGCCGAAGGCTGGCGATGTGGTGTTCGTATCGGGCGCAGCTGGCGCAGTGGGTTCGGCAGTATGTCAGATCGCGAAGCTGCGCGGCTGCACCGTCGTTGCTTCGGCGGGCACCGACGAGAAGCTCGAGTGGCTGAAGAGCGTCGGCGTTGATGCGACGGTGAACTACAAGAAGGGCAATCTGCTCGACAACGTGAAGGCCGCGGCCCCCAAAGGCATCGACATCTATTTCGACAATGTCGGCGGCGATCACTTGGAAGTTGCGCTCGAAGTCGCGCGTCCGTTCGCGCGCTTCATCGAGTGCGGGATGATCTCAATCTATAACGACAAAGAGCCCGCCCCAGGCCCGCGCAACATGAGCTATGTTGTCGGCAAGCGCATCAAAATGCAGGGCTTCATCGTCTCCGACTTCGCCGACATGCGCGACCAGTTCTACGCCGAGATGGGCGGCTGGGTGCGCGAAGGTAAGATTAAGTGGGAAGAAACCGTAGAGAACGGCGTCGAGAACGCACCGAAAGCGTTTCTCAACCTCTTCAGCGGAGGAAACACGGGAAAGATGCTCGTCAAACTCGGCTGATATGAACCAACGTCTGTTCCAAGCTTATGTGATGGTCGACTGGAGCGCCGCCTCCAAGCCGACGACCGGCCCGGATTCGATCTGGGTCGGCGTGCTGAAGCGCAACGTGCGTTTTCAAATGGCGTTCGAAGCGCACAATCCGTCGACGCGGGTTGAGGCGGAGAAACTGCTCAACAGCGTGTTGGATGATTTGAAGCGCAAGGGCGAACGCACGCTTGTGGGCTTCGACTTTCCGATGAGCTTTCCGCGCGGCACCGCGGCGGCGTTGAAACTTCCAGGCGATCCATGGCGCGCGCTGATGGATTTCGCGGCGAAGGAAGTGAAGGACAAGCCGGACAATACCAACAACCGCTTTCAAGTCGGCGCGAAGATGAACCGGCTGATGACCGGTGAAGCGTTTCCGTTCTGGGGCGCACCGGCGCGCGATGAGCAGACGATGCTTTCGGCCAAGCGCCCGCGCGAGCATGGGCCGAATGATTTGCCGGAGTTGCGGTTTGCGGATGAAGCCGCGAAGGGCGCGTCGTCTATCTGGAAGCTCTATTATCAGGGCTCAGTTGGCGGACAGGCCCTCACCGGCCTGCCTGTTGTGAAGCGCTTGCGTGATGCGCGCGCTGTGAAAATGTGGCCGTTCGAGACCGGCTGGAAACCGTTTACCCCTGCCGACGTGGCGGATGTCGACGCTGTGTTCGCTGAGATTTATCCTTCGCTCTACACGGCGAAGCCCAACGCGGGAGAGATCAAAGATCAAGCGCAAGTGCGCGGCGCCTGCGAGCGCTTCAACGCGTTGGATGAGAAGTTTCAACTCGGCACGGTGTTCGGCCCGGCGAAGGACGACAAGCGGCGCGAAGCCGTTGAGCGCGAAGAAGGCTGGATACTGGGCGCGAACGCCTGAGATCTATTCCGCTGCTTGCAGTACGGGCTTGGCAGGTTTTGCCGCAATGGCCCACCAGCGCAGCAGCAAAACGGCGGCGCTCAGAATGCTCGACCAGAAAATCGCGAAGATCAGTCCAGCGACGCCCATGCCTTGGTGCTCAGCCAACCAATAGCCCAGGATTGGCATCACCGCCGCGTAGGCGAGGATGTGGCTGAACGTGGGGAACCAGTTGTCGGATCGCGCGCGCAGCGCCGACGCTGTCACCACTTGCGTGCCATCGGGCAAGAGCACCAATGCGGCGCCCCACATCAGTGAGGCAAGCAACGCCGAAAGTTGGGCGTCGGCAGTATAGGCGCGGCCAATTGGGTTGGCGAAAATCAAAATGCCCATCGCCAACAGCAGCATGCCGATGGCGTTGAGCCAGATACCAGTCCAACCCGCACGCGCCGCGTCTTGCGGCGCTTGGCGGCCTATAGCTTCGCTGACGAGCACGGCGGTGGCGGCTGCAAGACCGAGAGCAACCATGAACACAAGCGCCATCAAATTGAGCATGATCTGATAGGCCGCGACGACTTCGGCGCCGATGCGACCGGCGACGACAGTCATGGCGGAGAAGGCGCCCGCCTCTACGGCTTGACTCACTGCGGCCGCAGCGCCGACTCCGAGCAGCGCGCCATACCCTGGGCCTTTGGCGCCTTTGCTTTTGCGTACGCCGAAGGTGACGCCATCGCGCAAGAAATAGATGCAGATCATCAGCACACCGGCGAGAAAGACGCGCGCGCCGACTGTCGCCCAGGCCGAGCCGATGGCGCCGTGCTCGGGAACCCAGAGCAAATTGAGCCCGAGGTTCACAGCGTTCGCCAGCCACATCACAACTGTCGAGATGCCGGGCTTCTTGATCGCTTCGAGAAAGTATGTGCCCGCGATGTAGAGAAGATGCAGCGGAATAGAGAACGCGAGCACCAACATCACTGGCGTCGATGGGCCGGCCAACGCTTGTTCGATGCCGAAAAACGTGAACAACCGCTCGCCGCCAAGCCACATCAATGCGGCAGAGAGCGCCCCGGCTATGAGAGCCAGCATCAGGCCGCGCCTTAGCACGACGCCGGCGCCGATCTTGTTGCCCTCGCCGATCGAGCGCGCGGCAAGCACCTGCACGCCTTGCAGCAAGCCGATCGCGGCGACGAGAAACACCGCCGTGGGCGCCCAGCCGAGCGCTTGGTGCGGCAGTTCATCTGGCGCCAGCTGACCGACGACGATGACATCCACCAACGCCATGCCGATGATGCCCAGACGCGCGAGCGCGACCGGTCCGGCTATGCGCAGCAAAGGTGCGACGAAAGAGCGTGTGGCGGCCATGAGGGAGCGCGCTTGTAGCGGAGGCGCGCGAGTCGGTCGAGGCTCAGACGGCGGATGGCGGCGTTGCGGTAGGGGCGCTTGCGGGTTTCAGGCCGCGATAGAGGTACGCCGAAAGCCCCGCTTCCAGTGACACAAAGAGCGCGGATACGATAAACGAGCTGACAAACTCGAACACGATCAAGCCCACGGGATTCGCGCGGACCGCCGCCTGCAGTGAACCGGCGTCGAGCATGTCAAATCCGAATAGGCGGCCAAGCAGCGTCGTGAGCGCGAACATCAGAATGTAAGCGGGGATCAGCAGCATGAGGCGCGCCCAGCTGATGCCGAGCACGGCGCCTTGCGTCCATTTCCAGGTTTCAAAGGTTAGCGTGCGCCCAGCTTCAACACTTGCGGGCTCGGCGAGGTAGAGGCGCGAGGTGAGCGCCAGCCATATAACGCCGACGAAGAGCATCGCAAGCAGAAGCGGTCCGGGTTGTTCCTGCCCGATGCGCGTTAGAATTTCGACGACACGCTGCTGGTCCGAACCGGCCGATTGCAAATCGCCAATGTAAGACGCGAGTGGGCCTGTGAACAGCACCATGCCGACGACCATGAACACGACGAACATGATGATGAACATGAAGAAGCCGACGATCACCATTGACGACCACACGCGCCATCCGTCCAGCGCCACGCGCGCGCGAACTTGCCCGGCGCCGAACAATGCGGCGGTTGTGAACGCGCCGTAGCAGACCGCCTGGACGATGCCATTCGCCACCATGGTCACGATGCCGAGCGCGGGCTGGCTGAGCGTGATCAGCGCCAGCAACGTCGAGGCGGCGGCGAAGATGCCCGCGACGGTGACGACGAAGCGCCAATTTTCGCGCACGAACCGCAAGGCGGCGCCAACGCTCTCTTTGACGGGGACTGCACCTGCGGCCATGTGTGGCGGCTCCTTTGCGGGCGCTTATGGCGTGATTTGCGCGCATCTGCGAGCTTGAAGCGCCGCTTCAGGCGCGGCATGTGATCGCTCATGAAACCAGTTCACGTAGTCGGCGGCGGCATGGCCGGTTCCGAGGCCGCTTGGGCGCTCGCGAATGCAGGCGTGCCGGTTGTCCTGCACGAAATGCGGCCGGTGGTGAAAACCGACGCGCATCACACCGACAAGTTCGCCGAACTGGTGTGCTCCAATTCTTTCCGTTCGGATGATTGGCGCGGCAACGCTGTTGGCTTGCTGCATGAAGAGATGCGTCGCTTGGGATCGCTGGTGATGGCGAGCGCTGAACCGGCGCAAGTGCCGGCGGGCTCAGCGTTGGCGGTCGATCGCGATGTGTTCAGCGACGCAGTGACGGCGGCGCTTGTGGCGCATCCGCTGGTGAGCGTCGAGCGCGGCGAGGTGAAATCGCTCACCGCATTGCTAACGAGCGACGATGAGAAGGTTATTTTCTCGACCGGACCGCTGACATCGCCTTCGTTGGCGGATTCAATCCGCAGCCTCACAGGCGAGGACTCGCTCGCCTTCTTCGACGCCATCGCGCCGATCGTGCACGCCGACTCCATCGACTTCGACATCGCGTGGAAGCAATCGCGCTACGATAAGGAAGGTCCGGGTGGCGATAAGGCCGCGTACGTGAACTGCCCGATGGATGAGGCGCAGTACACCGCGTTCATCAACTCGTTGAACACCGGCGCGAAGACCGAGTTTCGCGAGTGGGAAAAGAACACGCCCTATTTCGAAGGCTGCTTGCCGATCGAAGTCATGGCGGAGCGCGGGCCGGAGACGTTGCGCTTTGGGCCGATGAAACCTGTGGGGCTAATGGACCCGCGCGTTGGCAAGCGGCCGCATGCAGTGGTGCAGCTGCGCCAGGACAACAAGCTTGGCACACTGTTCAATATTGTCGGCTTCCAAACGAAGCTGAAATACGGCGCGCAGGAAGAAATCTTTCGCATGATCCCCGGCCTGCAGAACGCGCGCTTCGCGCGGTTGGGCGGCATCCATCGCAACACGTTCTTGAACTCGCCAAAATTGTTGGATCACACGCTGCGCTTGCGTTCTGAGCCGCGCGTGCGGTTTGCGGGGCAAGTAACGGGCGTTGAAGGCTATGTCGAAAGCGCCGCCATGGGCATGATGGCCGGACTCTTTGCGGCGGCGGAGCGTTTGGGACGCCCAATTGAAGCGCCGCCCGCTACGACAGCGTTCGGCGCGCTCATCGCGCACGTGACGGGCGGGCATATTGTCAGCGGCAAAGGCTCGTTTCAGCCAATGAACGTGAACTTTGGACTATTCCCGGAGATCGCCGCGCCGACGCATGGGGCGGATGGAAAGAAGCTCAAGGGCGAAGACCGCGGCCGCGCGAAGAAACTAGCGCTGGCTGAGCGGGCGCTCGGCGACCTCGACGCCTGGTTGAAGAAGTCTGCCGCCTCAGCTTCGTAAAATCTCGATGTTGGCTGGGCCCTCGCCGTTCCGGTGGCGCGAAACAGCCTCCGCGAAACCCCTTTCCAAGTATCGCGCAAATGCTACCGCGCTGAACAGCGGTTGATGTTCGACGCCGCTGAGCTTGGCCTTCACCGCAGCGTAGGAAGATGGGCTGGTCGCCAATTCCACCGCTTTGCTTTCAAAGGCGTCGTCGCTCTCTGCGATCAGCTCGTTCAAGCCCAAAGATGCGAGCAAGCTCGCCCCCATACGCGCCG
Organism: Caulobacteraceae bacterium; assembly: GCA_016703335.1. Classification (GTDB taxonomy): domain Bacteria; phylum Pseudomonadota; class Alphaproteobacteria; order Caulobacterales; family Aquidulcibacteraceae; genus Vitreimonas. The sequence continues at coordinate 119,655 of JADJCG010000007.1, forward strand.
CAAACGCCTCTCCCGTTCGGGTCAGCACCGGTAAACCCGCGCGCAGCGCATTGCTCGAAGTTGCGCCGCCATTATAGGGAAAGGTATCGAGGATAAGGTCGGCGCAACGCTGCCGCGCAAGATGCGCTTCGCGCGACACCCGATCTGCGAAAATAATTCTCTCCGGCGCAATCCCACGCTCACACGCAGCCGCGCTCAAATTCCGTGCTGCGGCGTCATTGGCCGCATAAAGCCACAACACGCTATTCGACACGCGCGCGAGCACGCGCATCCACACGTCGAACATGTGTGGCGTGATTTTGTAACTATTGTTGAACGAGCAAAACACGAACGCATCTTCCGGCAGGTGGCATTCCCGACGCGAGGGCGCGTCCCCCGGAGCATTAGCGTCCGCATCATTGCACTGATACCAAGGCAGATAGACGATCTCTTCGCTGTAGTACGCTCGCAGTTGCGGCGGGATAATCACGTCATCCGCGATCAAATAGTCGATATAATCGGCGCCCATGGTGCCGAGGTATCCCAGGTACGCCACTTGGATCGGCGCAACGCGAGCCGCAAAGATCGGGGTCCGCGCCGCCTTCGTGTAGCCGTTCAGATCGACCGCCACATCAAGCCGCGCCTCGCGCGCGATCGTGACGGTTCGCTCAAACGACACACTGTCCAGATCAATAAAATGATCCACGGCAGTCTCAATTTTGCGCTTCCACGCATCGTCGCTCCGCCGAAATGCGAAAGCGTAAGTCTCGAAGCGCGCTCGGTCGTGAGCCGCAAGCACACCGGCCAACAGGTGCGAAACGGGATGATTATGAAAGTCGGACGAGAAGTATCCGACCTTGATCCGGTCACCGGCAGGATGGGCCTTGAGCGCACCCACACCCCGCAACACCGGCTGAACCGACGCAACGCGTTCGGCGCAAAGCCGTTGAAACGCCGCATCGTCGAACATCGCAAGAGCGGGAAACGCATCTGAAAGCGCACCGCCCGCCTTGATCGTGTCCACCCACGTCTCCGTGGCCGCTTCCAGGCCACCCCAATCGCAGAACTCTAATTTTTCCGAGAGATAATAGCCGCGCGAAAAACCGATATCGTGACCAGCACCGAGGACTGCCTCGTAATCTGCCAGCGCTTCGACCTTGCGACCCATCTGGTGCAGCACGTCAGCGCGGCACCGGCGCGCGGCGACGCCGCTAAGCTGCACGGCGCGATCGGCGCTTTGCAGCGCTTCATTGAGACGTTTCAGCTCAAGCAACGCGTAGGCCCTGTAGGTGTGCGTTTCCCCTTGATTGGGAGCTTGAACAATCGCGCGATCAAACCTCTCCAAAGCTTCGAGCGCATTGTCCAAATTGAGCAACGCGCGGCCTTCGCCAAGCAACGCGCCGGGTGCGCGGGGATCGAGGTGCACGGCTTTTGAAAACGCGCCCTGGGCCTCGGTCCATTTGCGGAGCGCAAGCAAAGCATTCCCCCGCGCCACGTGCATCGCCGCATTGTTGGACTGGAGAGCGCTCGCGCGCTCTGCGCTTGTCAACGCCTGCTCGGCTTGCCCCGCATCAAGCAGCACATTCGCTCGGTTGAGATGCGCCTCGGCCATTTCAGGCTTGAGCGCGATGGCCCGCTCGAACGCACTCAACGCCTCCGTCGATTTCCCGAGCGACCGATAGCCGTTGCCGAGATTGTTGAACGCCTCTGCGTGCGTCGGCTTTAGGCTCACGGCGCGCGCGATAAGATCGACGCCGCGTTGCGTTTGGCCCGCTTGAAGCGATGCGACGCCGAGAAGGTGAAGCAGTTCGGCATGAGCGGGCTGCTCAAGCAGCAAGCTCTCATAGACCTTCATCGCCCGACCGACTTGGCCCTGACGATGCAGATCAACGGCGTCTCGAAAGCGCTGCTCGAACGACGCCGGCTGCGTCACCTTAGATCAATCCGCCGAGTGGGCTTGATGGGTCGGCGTATTTCTTCTTCGGCATACGGCCGGCGAGATAGGACTCTCTGCCAGCGATCACCGCATGCTTCATCGCACGCGCCATGCGGATGGGGTCTTTGGCTTCGGCTATCGCGGTGTTCATGAGGACACCGTCGACGCCTAGCTCCATTGCGATGGCGGCGTCGCTTGCGGTGCCGACACCGGCGTCGACGATGACGGGCACTTTTGTTTGTTCGACGATGAGGCGGATGTTCACGGGGTTCTGAATGCCAAGCCCAGAGCCAATCAGCGAGCCCAACGGCATAATGGCGACGCAGCCGGCGTCTTCGAGTTTCTTCGCGTAGACCGGATCGTCGCTGCAATAGACCATAACCTCGAAGCCTTCGGCGACGAGCATTTTCGCGGCTTTCAGCGTCTCTTCCATGTCGGGATAGAGCGTCTTCTGATCAGCGAGCACTTCGAGTTTCACCAGCTTCCAATCGCCCGCCTCGCGCGCGAGGCGGAGCGTGCGCAGCGCTTCGTCGGCGGTGAAGCAGCCGGCGGTGTTGGGCAGGAAGGTCGTCTTCTTTGGATCGATGTGATCGGTGAGGCGTTCCTTGGTCGGATCGGAGAGATTCACGCGCCGCACGGCGACGGTGACGATCTCAGCGCCGCTCGCTTCGAGCGCCGCTGCGTTTTCGGCGTAGGTCTTATATTTGCCAGTGCCGATGATGAGGCGCGAGGCGTAGCTCTTGTCGGCGATGGTGAGCGTGTCGGTCATGACCGCTATATGCGGCTTTCACGTCGGCCCCGCCAGTATGAGCTAGCGAGCGGCTGCCTGGAAATCAGGGTCGGCAAGTAGCGCGCAGAACAACTGCGGGTAGAGCCCAGTGTAGTGGTTCATCGCGTCAGGAATGGCGATGCCGCCCAGAAAGGATGATGGCCATTGGTCCTGGACCGATATCTCCTTGTCGAAGACCACAGCGCCGGCGCGCGTGAGACGAAACTGCGCAGCAATTGCACCGTGTCCCTGCGAGCCCGATGTCGAGACTTCGCTGCGCGTGAGCTGCGCGGAGAGCACCAAGTTAGAACCGGAGTCGAGTTTACCTGCGCCGCTAAGCTCGGACTCGATCACACTCCGCAAATACCCGGAGAATGTTCCGCCGCCTGGCGGCTGCAGGGAATCTGCACGAATAGACAGACTGCGATCGCGCTGTTCCGAAAGGTCCGAACCGCGCGTGAACCCGCCCAACGCGAGCGCGGGCGCCTCGCGCAAACGCTGGACGTTGTCGAAGGTGACCGTCGGCGCTGGCAATTGCGTGGCGCAGGCGCTGAGTATGACGCAGGCCGTCAAGATGGCGCCTAACGCACGCGCAATCACCATTGTCAATCGCTCCCGAACTTAAGTCACTGGCGCGGTAGCGGGCGTAACCGGTGCAGGATCGAAGCCTGGCTGGCGCGCAATGTCGAATAAGAGGTGATCCGTCAGCTGCCGGATAACCGTGCGCAGGCCCGCTTCGACAGTTTCCGCTTGCACCATGTTCGCAGGCGCAGCGGCGTTGCCAATTTGAGAATGGAGCGCGTGACGCCCTTCGCTATTGAGTTCAGCGGCGCCCGACCGGCTATAGCGCGCGGTGCCAACATAATAATCACTGACCGTCGTCCCAGCGAGCCCCAAGGTCAGACCTGTCGCGAAACCTCGGCTAGCAGCGCCTTCCTGCGGAATGTTGTCGATGACGATTGATAGCAACGCGCCACCAGCGACAGGATTTGTCGAAACTTCGGAAAAGAGCCTGCTCCCACGCACGCTTTCAGTGATCTGTTCTCTGAGAAGATTCGTGGCGCGCGCGTTGGCCGCGCCTTGCGTACGAAACTCGAAAATCAGCTGAACAGGTTGTGGGTTTACTGGCGCGACACGCTCGGTCGTCGGCACATCACCCAAACTCGGATCGACAAACGACCGAATGGACAAGCAGCCGCTCAAAAGCATGGCCGCCGCAGCCATCAGCGGCGCCAGGACAAATTTCGTTCTCATCGTCTCCCCCAATGTGAACTGCAACGCCTTGATACGAGCGGTACCGGAGGGAACTTGTCAACTTAGCGGCAACGGAATTTTGTTTGGTTCGGCGATCTGGACGCGGGCAGCTACTAAGACACCGGGGTGTTCGCAGAGCGAGCCGATGAGACGCGGACTGCCACGACTTACGAGCAACTCGATCCGATCGCGGCACGGATCGACCGCAGCGTGATGCAACGCACATCCTCGATGAACAGCAACATGGTCGCGTTGATGTCGCCGCCTTTGCATTCACGGCATTCGCGACACGCGTGAGCGACGATTGTTCGACAGAGCCGCGATTGGGAGCCGTCATCCGCCTCCAACGAACTGAACGATTTCGAGCCGATCGCCTTCGCTGAGAACAATCTGCGACCACAGAGACTTAGGCGCGATCTCGCGGTTGCGTTCCACGGCCACGCGCCGCCCATCTATCCCCAGGGAGGCGAGGAGTTCCGCGAGGGTCGCGGAATCGGGCGCCTCGCGCGTTTCTCCATTGACGATCAGACGCATGGGCCTTCCTATCCGCACCGACTTAGAGCCCCTTGAGCCGGGGTTCAACGCGGGCCTCCTATCCGCCCGCGCAAGGTACGTTTTGGGGACGATGCCGGACGCCAAACCGATCTACGTGCTGAACGGCCCCAATTTGAACCTGTTGGGGACCAGAGAGCCGGAAATCTACGGCCGCGTCACGTTGGCCGAGATCGAGAGCGCCTGCGCCGCACGGGCAGCACAATTGGGGCGCAGCGTCATTTTTCGGCAATCCAACATTGAGGGCGAGCTGGTCAACTGGCTGCAAGAAGCCCGCGACAAGGCGGCGGCTGTTGTTCTAAACGCCGGCGCCTATACCCACACCTCGGTCGCACTGCACGACGCCATCAAGGCGATCGGCGTTCCGGTGATCGAGACCCACCTCTCCAACCCCGCTGCGCGTGAGGAATTCCGTCACGTTTCGTTAGTGGGCCAAGCCGCAAAGGGCGTCATCGCCGGCTTTGGGGCGACATCGTATTTACTGGCCATCGAGGCGGCTGCCTTGCTGGCGAATGAAGGCAAAAGCGCGTGAGTAAGAAACCGAGCCGTTCTGTCGCAAAAAGAAAGCCGACGCGTGTGCCGCAAGTGCGTGCGCCGAAGAAAAAGAAGGCGTCCACGAGCGGCGTTGATGCGGACTTGGTGCGCGATCTTGCGAAGGTGCTGGACGATACCGGCCTGACTGAAATCGAAGTTGAGTACGGCGAATTGCGCCTGCGCTTGGCGCGCACTTTGGTGATGGCGCAACAGCCGCCGGCGCACACCCATGTGGTTCATTCGGCGCCGGCGCCGGTTGCGGCTCTGCCGCCGCCAGTCGCGGCAGCGCCCGCTCCTGCTGCGCCGCCCGCCGCTCCGGCCGATGCGGCATCACATCCAGGCGCCGTGCTGTCGCCGATGGTTGGCACCGCTTATCTCGCGGCGAACGAAGATGCGCCCGCGTTCGTGAAAGTCGGCGACAAGGTCACCAAGGGTCAAACGATCCTGCTCATCGAGGCGATGAAGACCTTCAACCAAATCCACGCCACACACGATGGCACGGTGAAGCAAATCCTGGTCGGCAACGCCGATCCGGTTGAGTTCAATCAGCCGCTCATGATCATCGAGTAATCGATGTTTGAAAAAGTCCTCATCGCGAACCGGGGCGAGATCGCGCTGCGTATCCACCGCGCCTGCCAGGAAATGGGCATAAAGACGGTGGCCGTGCACTCGACGGCGGATTCGGAAGCCATGCACGTGCGCCTCGCCGACGAGAGCGTCTGCATCGGCCCACCGCCTGCCGCGAAAAGTTATCTCCACATTCCGTCGATCATCGCGGCCGCCGAAATCACCGGCGCGCAGGCGATCCATCCCGGCTACGGCTTTCTTTCCGAGAACGCCAAGTTCGCCGAGATCGTCACCCAGCACGGCATGACCTTCATCGGCCCGACAGCCGAACACATCCGGCTGATGGGCGACAAGATCGCGGCCAAGCAAGCCGCGATCGATACGGGCATGCCGGTCGTGCCGGGCTCCGCGGGCGGACTTACTGACGAAGCCAACGCCAAGAAGGTTGCCAAAGACATCGGCTATCCGATCATCATCAAGGCGTCAGCGGGCGGCGGTGGGCGCGGCATGAAGGTCGCGCAGACCGAAGATGATTTGGCCGAGGCCTACAATACGGCGCGCTCCGAAGCGAAAGCCGCGTTCGGCAACGACGAAGTCTATATGGAAAAGTATCTGACGCGTCCGCGTCACATCGAAATCCAGATCGTCGCTGACGGCCACGGCAACGTCATTCACTTGGGCGAGCGTGATTGTTCGCTGCAGCGGCGCCACCAGAAGGTTCTCGAAGAAGCGCCGTCACCGGCGCTGAATGCAGAAGACCGCGCGCGCATTGGTCAGATCACGGCCGACGCGATCAAGAAGCTCGGTTATCTCGGCGTCGGTACGGTTGAGTATCTCTTCGAAGACGGCGAGTTCTATTTCATCGAGATGAACACGCGTCTGCAGGTCGAACACCCGGTGACGGAGATGATCACCGGCCTCGATCTCGTTCGCGAACAGATCCGCATCGCTGACGGTGCGAAGCTTTCGGTCAGCCAAGAGAACGTGATCTTCAACGGCCACGCCATAGAGTGCCGCGTGAATGCCGAGAACCCGTCGACCTTCCGCCCGTCGCCGGGCACAATCACCGGCTATCATCCGCCGGGCGGCCTGGGCGTGCGTTTGGATAGCGCCATCTATGCCGGCTACGCGATCCCGCCGAATTATGACTCGCTGATCGGCAAGCTCATCGTCCATGGCCGCGATCGAGCTGAGTGCTTGATGCGTTTGCGCCGTGCGCTGAACGAGATGGTTATCACCGGCGTTGAAACCACGCTCCCGCTCTTCCGTGACCTCATGAACGAGCCGGACGTGATCAACGGCGACTACTCGATCCACTGGCTCGAGAAGAATCTGGCGGCAAAGGCCGCCGCGGAGAATTAAGCATGCGTGCATTGCTGATCGCTATCCTGGCGCTTTCCGCCGCCTGTTCGCCCCCGGCGGCGACCACGACTGAAGCGCCTGAGACCTCGGTTGCACCGTCCGCCGACGCGGCCACGCAGACGTTGCTCAACGTGCTGACGCCGGCAATCAGTGCAGAAGTCGGCAAACCCGTTAGCCTACGCACGACCACCGTGAACGTGCGCGATGAGTGGGCATATGTCGTGGCCGACGTCCGAAACGCCGACGGTTCTGAGATCGATTGGTCAACGACCAACCTCGCGAGCCGCTATGAGAACGGCGCGATGGACACGGGCGGCGGTCTGCACGCTCTGCTGAAGAACCACGGCGGCGTTTGGGTGGTGCTAGAGCACGTTATCGCGCCGACGGATGTGGCTTGGATCGATTGGGCTGCCACGCATGGCGTGCCGCCGGATATTCTCGGCCTGCCGTCGAACTAACGTTAACGGCGCGTGAATTGCGGCGCCGTGCTTGCAGACGTGAGCGAGCACTCGACCAAAGGCTCACGTTTCCATGGCTCAACAATCCTTCGCCGGCCTCGCCGTGCTGATCGCGCTCACCTTCGCCGTCATGGCTCTGCATGGCTGCGCCAGTCCGGCACAAACCGTCGCTGCAAACTACGGCCCCGCCGTCATCGCGCCGCTCGAACCGGAAGTGAACACGCCGGAATTCCACGGCGCCCGCATCGGCGGCGACGCCCTGCGCTCGCGCGTCCCTTCGGAAGACTAAGTGTCGGGCCTATTGGCCTGACCTAAATCCGATCTTTGCGTGCGAGCCGTCGCAGAATGGCTTCGTATTGGAATGCCCACATCGGCAGAGCCGCGCCGCTTGCTGGCGCGCGACTACGCGGCCAGTCCCGGAGATGATCTCCATGTTTCCGCGTACCATGAGCGGGCCGTCGAGCGTTGGCGTGATCTCAATCGCGCCGTCGCGGACCTCGAGCATCGCGGTCTTGTCGCCGGTTGGCGGTTCACCTGAGGCGGCGAAGTTTATGTCGTGGTGTGAGCCGTCGCAGAACGGCTTGTTCTTTGACGCGCCACAGCGGCGGAGCGTGGCGCGATAGCGGAAAGCTTCGCCGTCGATGCTGAGATCGCCGCGAAACGCATAGGGCCCGCTCTCACGCACGGAGATCAGATTGACGGGCGGTGCGTGTTCTTCTGGCCCGCCGTCCTTGCGGCGATAGCGGATCGCACCGGAGGGGCATTCACGGGAGACGGCCATCAGTTCTTCGGCGTTCATCTCGTCGGGATGGATCCACGGACCTTCGACATTGGCGAGAAACACTTTCGGCGCGCCAGTGACGCAGAAGCGCGAATGGATGCAGAGCTTGCCTTGGTAGACAATCTGCACGTCTTCGCCGTCGACGAGTTCAACGCCTTTGCCCATCGGTGTTGGCGCGGGTGGCTTTGAGGCGGGCGCTTGTGCGCCCGCAATTGCTGCGATCGGTTCATCGCTCATCTCGGAAAAGCGTTTGGCGCGGGTGGCGAGGGCGCGGAGCAATCCGGTCGCGCGCGCGACGCGCTGATCGGTTTGATCCAAGCGCGCTGCGCCCTTCTCCAACTCCGCCATGCGTTCGACGAAGAAGCGGCGCGCGCCGGCGTTGCGCGGCAGCATGCCGGAATCGCGCAGCGCGGTGAATGAAACACCGGCGTCGCATCCGCTCACACTACCCGACGGGCGCCGCGCTGCGCTTTCGCCAAGCAGCGTCATCGCCTTCATCAGATCGATGCCGAGATCGACGGCGAGTGACTTCTCGGCGCTTGGGCCCGGCACGTGATAGGAATAGGACAGCAGCCGCAGCATGGTTTGATAGGACGCATTGTCGACATCTACGATCGCGGCAGCAGCTTCGTCTTCAATCCACACGTGGCCTTCCGGTTGTGGCGGACGGCGCAGCACGGGGTTCACGGCCGCGCTATGTGCGGGGACGAAATCGGGGTTGGCTTTTTTCAGCGCAGCGAGTTCGTCGCGAATGTGCCGGAAGCGACAGAAGTGGGAGTTTTCGCTCTCCTCCGATGCGCCCTCGCCCTGACTGATGATGGCTTCGCACGCGCCCTTGGCTGTCTTGGCGCAGAGCACGGCCTTGGCGCCGCCGAGGACGACTTCGCTCTCCGAGAGCTGCAGCGCCGGATCACCGCTGAACAGTTCTTTGTCGCCAAACTTGTTGGCCATGAAGTCGAGCGCGGTTTGCATAAATTCGTAGAACTCGCCGACCGTGTCGTAGTCGAACGGCATGGGCGTGAGGCGAGGCTTTGGCGGGCTGCGCTTGAAGCGATCATGCGCGAAGCCTTTGCCGTCCGGCTCTTGCGAACCGATGGGACGCTCCAGATGGATGAAGTGCTGCAGCACGTCTTCGTTAAAGGGCGCGAGCTTCACGACGATGCCGGCAGGCAGATACCCTGGATCGATCGGAAAGTTCACGCGCCCGAAGCGCGGCGAACCACCAACGGCTGAAGTGATATTCCAGACAGCTGCGAGGTGGCCCATTTCTTCGATTGCCACATCGAGGATCGTGCGGCGCCAGCGCTTGACCGCCGCGGCCTCTGCCGGCGTGTCGACTTCACTCTCATCCTTCAACGAGAACGCCGCGTAGAGGTAGGTGCACATAAGATTGTGCTCCAGCTCAGCGGCTTCGTAGAGCGCATGGATGAGCTGTTCGCGGGTCGGCAGGAGCGGCGGCGTTTCCATGGCCCGAGCCTACGCCATTCCGACATGCGCTGCGAGGGCTGACGCGCGATGCAAAATTTGGCACTCTGGCGCTCGTGAAGCCGTTCACACCTGAGGATCTGCTGGCTTGCTACAAGCGCGGCGTCTTTCCAATGGCGGAAAGCCGCGACGATGAAGGTTTCTTTATCGTCGACCCCGAATGGCGCTGCGTGTTTCCGCTCGACGGCTTCCATGTCCCCAAGCGCCTCGCGCGTACGCTGCGGCAGGACAAGTTCACGTTCACGATCAATCGCGAGTTCGATCGCGTGATCGATGGCTGCGCGGCGCCTGGGAAGGATCGCGAGGACACCTGGATCAATCCCGACATTCGCGCGCTCTACATGGAGCTGCATCGGCGCGGGATGGCGCATAGCGTCGAGACGCGGATCGACGGCGAGCTTGCCGGCGGCCTTTACGGCGTTGCGCTCGGCGGCGCATTCTTCGGCGAGAGCATGTTCTCGTGGGCGACGGACGCCAGCAAAGCCGCCCTCGTCCACCTCGCAGCACGCCTACGGCGCGGCGGCTTCAAACTGCTCGACGCCCAATTCATCACGCCGCATTTGGAGCGGTTCGGCGCGCAGACGTTGCCGCGGCGGATATTCCAGGCGTTGCTTGGCGTTGCGATGGATACGCACGGCGACTTCCGCGCGCTGCCGGTTGAGACGAGTGGCGCAGAGTTGGTTGAAATACTGAGTCCTAAGAGCGTTTAGGCTTTTGCGATGAATTCGACGCCGCCCATGTAAGGGACGAGCGCGGCAGGCACTTTGATGGCGCCATCCGCTTGCTGGTAGTTTTCGAGCACAGCAACGAGCGTGCGGCCGACAGCAAGACCTGAGCCGTTCAGCGTGTGAACGAACTCGGTCTTGCCTTCCTTGTTGCGGAAGCGCGCGTTCATGCGGCGGGCTTGGAAATCGCCACAGTTCGAGCACGAGCTTATTTCGCGATATTTGCCTTGGCTGGGGAGCCAGACTTCGAGGTCGTAGGTCTTACGCGCGGTGAAGCCCATGTCGCCGGTGCAGAGCAGCATAGTGCGGAACGGCAGTTCGAGACGCTTCAGAATTTCTTCGGCACAGCGGACCATGCGTTCGTGTTCTTCGTCACTTTGCTCGGGCGTGGTGATCGAGACCATCTCGACTTTGCGGAATTGGTGCTGACGGATCATGCCGCGCGTGTCTTTGCCGGCGGCACCCGCTTCGGCGCGGAAGCAGAGCGTATCGGCGGTCATGCGCAACGGCAGCGGCGCCTCGTCCAAGATTTGCTCGCGGACCAGATTGGTGAGCGCAACTTCCGCTGTGGGGATGAGCCAGAAATCTTCGCGCGTCGGCGCGGTTTCGAGAATTTCGTTGAGCAACTGCGTCGGCTTCACATTGCCGCCGCGCTTTTCGAACTCGTCGTCAAAGCGTGCGAGCGCCTCGTTAAGCAGCTCTTGGCGGCTCACTGTGCGCGCGGCGGTGAACTGATCGTCAACGAACTTCGGCAATTGGCCGGTGCCGAACATGACGTGGTCTTTGACCAAGAGCGGCGGATTCACTTCGGTGTAGCCGTGCTCGCCCGTTTGGATGTCGAGCATGAACGCGGCGAGCGCACGCTCAAGGCGCGCCAGCTGACCGCGCAGCACCACGAAGCGTGCGCCCGAGAGGCGCGCTGCCGCTTCAAAATCCATCATGCCGAGCGCTTCGCCGAGCGTGACGTGATCGGCGGTTAGATCGAGCGCCGGGGGCGCCGCGCCGGTTTGGATGTACCAGCGGCGCACCTCTATATTGCCGTGCTCATCGGCGCCGTCCGGCGTATCGACGGCGGGCAAGTTTGGGATCGACGCGAGCAGATCGTCGCGCTCTTTCTGCCACTTCGTCTCATCGACGCTCGTCTCTTCGATGCGGGTCTTCAGCGCCGCCACCTGCTCCATCAGCCGCGCGGCTTCGGCCTCATCCTTCTTGGCTTTTGCCGCGCCGATCGCCTTCGAGGCTGCATTGCGTTGCGCTTCGGCTTCTTGCTTGGCGGTCGATGCGGTGCGGAGCTTTGCATCCGTTTCGATGATCTTCTTGGCCATAGGCGGCAACCCACGGCGCGCCCAAGCAGCGTCGTAGAGATCAGGGTTTTCGCGGATGGCGCGGATATCGTGCATGGGCGGGATTTAGCGGAAGCCGCGCCGAAGCGCTACGGGGCGGGCGGAGTTACCGCGGCGCCGACCTCTTCCTTGGCGCGCGTCCGTTCCATGGCCGCGACGATCCAGATCGAAATTTCGTAGAGTGCGTAGACCGGCATCGCCATGACGAACATCGAGATGATGTCGTTGGGCGTCACGAGCGCCGAGAACGCCGCGATGCCGACGATCGCGTAGCGGCGGCCCTTCGCAGCAACGATGCGGACACAACGCCGATGCGGCCCAGCAGCGACAGCACCGACCGGCAACTGGAACATGAGGCCGAAGGCCAGAACCAGCGTCGTGACCAGCCCCAGATATTCCTCGACCTTCGGCAGGTACGTGACCCGCACCGGCCCGGTCGTGACTTCCTGCGTCAGCGCGAAGTTCAGCGCGAACGGCATGGCGACGTAAAACACAAACGCCGCGCCGAGCGCGAACATGATCGGCGCGGCGATCAAGAACGGCGCGGCCGCCGCTCGCTCTTTGCGATAGAGGCCTGGTGCGATGACCGCGTAGGCCTGCCAAGCGAGCACCGGGAACGCAAGCACGATGCCGCCGAAGAGCGCGATCTGCATCTTCACCGAGAAAAAGCCGAAGGCGCCGGTGTTGATCAGTTCAACCGATTCCCCGGCTCGCTCCGGATGCGCATGCGCCATCGCCGTTTGAAACGGTTGCGCCAAGAACATGAACAGCGGATCGACGAAGATGAAACAGGCGATGAAGCCAACAACGACAGCGCCCAATGACCACAGCAAGCGATCACGCAGCTCAGCTAGGTGATCAAGCAAAGGCGCGCGCGAGGCCTCGATTTCCTCGTCGTCGTGCAATGGGGACTTCTTATCCGCGGCCAAGCTCACGGGGCGCTCCGCGCGATCGGCGCGACGTCGGCATGTTCAGGCACGCCCACCGGCTTCGCGGCATCTTCGTCGGCCGCCTGCTCGGCAACCACGGCTGCGGCGTTTCCACGGGCGCCGCGCCTGGCGCTCAAGGCGGGCGCTGGCGGCGGCGGAATGGCGGCGATTTGATGCCGGCATAGTCTTCGAGCGTCGGGAGGGGCTTCGAAAGTTCGCTGCGAATCTCTTGCAGCGAGGTCGTGCGGCGGAGCGCATCGACTTCCTTCTTCAGTTCATCGAGTTCGGCCTGACGTGCGAGTTCATCAAAACCGGTGCGGAATTCTTGCGCCATGCCGCGCAGCTTCGCCGTCCACTTTCCGAGCTTGCGGAACAGCAGCGGCAAATCCTTCGGCCCCACCACCACAAGGGCGAGGATGCCGAGAATGATGATCTCGTTGAAACCGAGACTTGGAAGCATGAGCGGCTAACCCCGCGCGCCTGATCTTACTGCGCGCGGTCCTGGTTGGATTGGTCGCGCACTTGAGCCGGCGGCGGCTCCGGCGGCGCGGCCGGCTTGTCGCCTTCGGACAGACCTTTGCGGAAGCCGCTAACGCCCTTGCCGAGATCTTCCATGAGGCTCGAAATCCGGCCCGGACGGCTGAACAGCAGGAACGCCAACCCCAGCACGATCAGGAGCGGAATAAGGCCAGGCATATGCATCGAACGGATACTCCAAACTTGGCGAGTTGCGCCGGGAGGGGCGCGCCTTAGCTTTCGTCTTCCAAATGATCCACGAAAAAGCTTGCCGCGTCGTCACCTGGGGACAGTGGTTCTTCGTCGCTGGCCATGTCCTCGCTTGGGCGCGGCACGTCAATGGCCTGCGCGGCCCGAGGATCGAGGAGGCCTAGAGCCTTCAGATCGTCCTTGCCCGGCAGAGCGTCAAGCGAGGCCAGGCCGAACTGGCTGAGGAAAGCGTCAGACGTCCCGAAGGTCAACGGGCGGCCGGGTGTGCGGCGACGGCCGCGGGGGCGGATCCAGCCAATCTCGAGCAACAGCTCCATCGAGCCGCGCGAGAGGCTGACGCCCCGGATGTCTTCAATTTCGGCCCGGGTGACCGGCTGGTGGTATGCAATAACCGCTAAGGTCTCCATGGCGGCTTTGGGCAGCTTCCTGGGCGCCTCGCGGGTTTCGGCGAACAGGCTGGAAAGATCTGGCGCAGACTGGAAGCGCCACGCGCCCCCTGCCTCGACCAACTGGACGCCGCGCTCGGCATAATCGGCCTTTAGCTTCATCAGCACTGCAGCGACGTCCACCGCAGGTCCCAGCTTCTCGCCGAGCGCTTTGGCGGTGATCGGTTCGCCACCGGCAAAGAGCAGCGCCTCGGCGGCGCGGATGGCGTCGGTGCTTGGAGCCGCGCGGGGCGCCCTCGCCGCCTTCGGTGAAGGCGTCCTCGATGCGGCGCATCTGGTCGGCGACCGGGGTTTCGTTCTCAGCGCTCATTCTGCGCTTCCATTCTGGACTGGCTTGGCGCGCACGAACAGCGGCGTGAACGCTTCGGCCTGGCGGAGCTCGAGTTTGTGCTCGCGTGCGAGTTCGAGCGCCGCGCCAAAGGTAGAGGCAAGATAGCTCTCCGGCGGCGGCGCGTCTGGCCCACTATCGGTCGGGCGCGCGACGCTCTGGATCGAACTCCATTCTTCAAGCTTCGCCAGCGCCTGCTCCAGTTTCTTGCGCGCCGTATCGAGCGGATAAGCGCGGCGCACGAAAGTGCGAAAGGCGCGTTTGCGGATGCTCTTGGAACGCTCGGCGCAATAGGCGTTGAGCAATTCGTAGAGATCGCCCTTCCAGACGGTTTGCTTGGTCAGCACCGTTGGTTGCGGCTGGCCGTTGAGGAACACATCGCGATCGAGTTGCGGCAGTTCCTCTAGCTTCTTCGCAGCGACGCGGGCGCTGGCCAAGTTCATCAACTTTAGGCGCAGCGCTTCTTCAAGCTGCAGCGGATCGGGTTCGTCGGGCGGCAATTGCGGCTTGGGGATCAGCAGGCGCGATTTGATCAGCGCCAGCCACGCCGCCATCACCAGATAATCGCCCGCGATCTCCATGTTGTGCGCGCGCGCTTCTTCAATGAAGCCGAGATACTGATCGGCGATCTCGCCGACAGACACTTTTGCGAGGTCGATCTTCTTTGTCCGCGCCAGTTCAAGCAGCAGGTGCAGCGGGCCTTCGAAAGCATCGAGCGCCAGCAGAAGCGCGTCGCGCCCTTCCGCCTGCTCGGCCGCGCCGAGATCGAGTTCCAATGTGTCGCTATCGTCGCCCACACGGAGAGCTATAGCCCTACGCAGGCGCGAAATCAGCCAGTAAAAAGCTTGAATTTGGCCCATCCGGCAGCGGCGTCGAACTCGCGCGGCTGGCGTTTTGCGAAGGCTTCTACAGCGCGCGCGCGAACCAATGGCAGACCGGTTAGTTCGCGGCAGCCCTTGGCCGTGATCTGCATTTCGTTGAGCTTGCCTGAGCATTGCAGCACCACATCGCAGCCTGCGCCGAGCGCGGCTTCGGCGCGTTCCGTCAGGCCGCCGTTCAGTGCGTATTGGAGCGCGTGCATGTCGAGATCGTCGCTCATCAGCATGCCTTGGAAGCCGATGCGCTTGCGGATGATTTCTTCGATCACGAACGGCGAGCATGTCGCTGGGCGATCGGGATCCCATGCTTCAAACACGATATGCGCCGTCATTGCGGCTTCAGCGTCCGCCATTTGGGCGAATGGGAAGACATCGTTGGCAAGATCGATTTCTTTGCGGCAACCTTCGGCAGCGCGAGGTGGCTGTCTGCCGTCGCGCGGCCATGCCCTGGCATGTGCTTGATGCATCCGGCGACACCGCCATCGTGCATGCCTTCGAGCGCGGCGCGTGCGAGCAACGCGACTTCTTTGGGATCAGCCGAAAACGCGCGGTCGCCGACGATCTTGTCGGAACCTTCGACGGGCACGTCGAGCACCGGTGCGAAATCGCCATCGATGCCGATGTCGCGCAATTCGTCCGCGATCAGCCGATAGCCGAGATACGCAGCTTCGAGGCCTGCCTCTTTGTTCTTCGCGTAGATCTCGCCGAACTTGCCTGCCGCCGGCCACACGGGCCATTCCGGGGCCTTAAGGCGCGCAACACGGCCGCCTTCCTGGTCGATCCAAACGGTGGCGTCGTGTCCAACTGTAGCGCGCAGATCGGCGCACAGGGCACGCACTTGCTCGCGGCTGAGGCACGCTTCGCGGAAGAGAATGAAACCCCACGGCTGCGCGTCACGAAAGAACGCACGCGTCTCGTCGTCGAGTTTAGGTTGGCGCAGACCGAGAAGGCACGAGAGCATCAGCTGTCTTACCGGCTCGCGACGATGCAGTCCTGGCCCATCTGCCGTATGCGCTGGCAGAAGGCCGTGGCGTCACCACTGCTGGCGAAATAGCCGGCGCGGACGCGGTGATAGACCCCGCGTGCACCGAGATCGGCGCGTTGCACATCCATCTGCGCATTGGCGAAGAGGCCAGGCGCGCGCGAGACAAAACGGCGCCACGCCGGATCAATGGCGGCTTCCGATTGCAGCGCGGCGAGTTGAGCGACGTAGCGGCCGTTGGCGGCAAAGCGCGGCATGTCGGGCACGTCAGGCTGCGGATTAAGTTCGACGACAACCGACGTCTCAGCCTCCGCCATGGCGCGGTCATTCGCGATTGGCGCGGGCGCTGTTGTTTCAGGCAGCGTGGCGCTGTAAAGTTGCCAGAGAAATCCGCCGAAGCAGACGGCGATAACGACCATCAGCACGTAGAGCACGCCAGCGTGGCGCGACTGGTCGTCATACGCATGCATGCGTGGATCGTAGCTTCTGCTCACGTCGCGCTCTCCGGAATCGCAAACGGGTGTTTACCACGCGGCTCCTTCTCTCCCGCTTAACGGGGCGAAGAGCAGCCATGCATGGAATGCATAATTCCGTAGGCGTAACGGAGTGGTTAGCGATCGAGCCGGAACAAGCGTTTGTGCTCATCAATCGCGAAATCGTCGGTCATGCCGGCGATATAGTCGCAGACGCGGCGCGCGGTGCGTTGGCCGCGCGGGCCATCAGCGCCCTGCTGCCAGCCCGGCGGCAGCAATTCCGGCTCGGCGATAAAGAGTTCGAAGAGCTGACGGATGATGCGCTTGGCATGGCTGCGCGAGCGATTGACCCGCCAATGGCGATACATCCGCGCCATCAAGAACCGGCGCAGCACCGCCTGGTGCTCGTTCATGACGTCGGAAAAGCCGATCAGAGGCTTGCCGGCGGCGCGCACGTCCTCAACGGTTTGCGGCTTGGCGGCTTCGATGCGGTTGTTGGATTCCCACATCAGATCGTCGATCCAGACGCCGATCAGACGGCGAATGGTTTCAGCGGAGGTGCGGAATTCATCAACGCCAGGATGGTCGCGCTCGACGGTTAGGAGCACGCGCTCAACCATCGGCACTTCTTCGCGCAGTTCGGTGAGTGAAAAGAGCCCGGCACGGAGACCGTCATCAATGTCGTGGTTGTTGTAAGCGATGTCGTCGGCGTGCGCGGCGACTTGCGCTTCGAGGCTCGGCCATGAGTCCAAATCGAGATCGTGCGTCGCGTTGTATTCCTGGATCGCGATCGGCAGGTCCTCGAGCGTCTGCCCGTAACGGACCAGCGGGCCGTTGTGCTTGACCACGCCTTCCAGTGTTTCCCAGGTGAGGTTCAGCCCGTCGAACAACGGATATTTGCGTTCGAGCTTTGTCAGCACGCGCAGAGTCTGCGCGTTGTGGTCAAGCCCTGAAAGCCTTCCATGCACGCATCCAGCACATCTTCGCCGGTGTGCCCGAACGGCGGGTGACCAAGATCGTGCGCGATTCCCAATGTCTCGGCGAGATCGTCATCTAGCCCCATCACCCGTGCGACGCTGCGGGCAATCTGGGCAACTTCGAGCGAGTGGGTAAGCCGCGTGCGGTAGTGGTCGCCCTCATGGGCGACGAACACTTGCGTCTTGCCGCGCAGGCGCCTGAAAGCGGACGAGTGGACGATGCGGTCGCGGTCACGCTCGAACGGCGTCCGCGTCTTGCTGTCCGGTTCTTCATGTAAGCGGCCGCGCGAACGGGCCGGATCGGTGGCATAAGGGGCGCGGGGCGGACGCACGAACGGCGGCTCCGCCTTGGGAGCTCGCGCCTTTTTCACTGCTTTCTGCCCGTCAGCCACGAACCGGCTTCTCCTCACGCTGGGGGATGATCATATATGGGGGCGAAGCGCTTTAGAAACGCCCAAAGGTCACTGTTAACGAATGACTGACGTCGCCCTTTCCGCCTCCGCCGCCGAGCGGATCAAATCCGTGGTTTCGGCCGAGCCGTCCGGCGCTGGCTTGCGCGTCGCCGTCGAAGGCGGGGGTTGCTCCGGCTTTCAGTACGAGATCGGCGTGGCGCGGGCCGCCAATGCCGATGACCTAGTGATCGAACGCGACGGCGCCCGGCTTTTCATTGATCCGGTGTCGCTGCCATTCCTACTCGGGTCAGAAGTCGATTGGGTCGATGAGCTGATCGGCGCTTCGTTCAAAGTCAAAAACCCGAACGCGACCTCCAGCTGCGGCTGCGGCGTCAGCTTCTCGGTCTGATGTTCGGCAGGCGCTCCAAACTCGATAAGGGCCTCGACGCGTTCGAGAAGAGCGAGTGGAAGCGGTCGCGCAAATTGCTCGAAGAGGCGCTTCAGGACGAACCGCGGCCGGCGGGATTCTATCATTTGGGCGTCATGTATTGGCGCGGCCTTGGCGGCGCCGTCGATAAGAACGCGGCAGTCGAGTGCTTTGAGCGCGGCGCGGAGTTTGGTCACCCTGGCGCGCAAACGGCTTATGGCATCGCCTTGCGGTCCGGCGTTGGCGTCGCGAAGAACAATGATGCGGCGCTGACGCACTTTCGCTCTGCCGCTGGTGGTGGCGATCGCGAAGCGATGGTGCAGATCGCAACGATGAGCGAACCGGACGAGGCGCGGCGCTGGCTGATGCGCGCGGCGGAGCTAGGGTACGCGCCCGCCATGGCGCATCTTTCAGATTTTCTGATGCAGCGCGATCCCGTCGACGCACTGTCCTGGCTCTATGCGGCAGTGACGCTCGCCGCGGACGATCCTGCGCGAAAGCGCGCGGCGGCGTTGGCCAAAGAGATGAGCGCCAAAGAGATCGAAGAAGCACAGAAGATTGGCCGCGAGTACGCGCGCGAGATCAGAGATCGAACTGGCGCGCGCCGCTAGGTCTTCGGCGGCAGAAACACCGCTGCAAGACGCGCCCGAAAGCTAGGCGGAGGCGCTGGCGCTTCGATCATCGGCGCGGGCTCCAAAGACGGCGAACGTCCGCGCACATTCCAAAGCGCGTCGAGCGACAGAGGTCCCTTCATTTTTCCGCGCGTGACGATGGCGGTGCGAAAGTCAGCTTCCAAGCGCTCGATCCATTCTGACGAGGAAGCCGTCGCGATCGTGAGTTCGATGATCAGGTTCGACAGGAGCGGCATGTCCGCCCACTTGTCACCCCAGTTGGGCCAATGCCCCCAACCCCAATCTTCAATCACATATTTTTCGCCGCGCGCCAGACGCGGAAACAGAAGTTCGAACGTGCGTCGCGTTGTTGCGTAGTCGTGGCTCGCGTCGTCGATGATCATATTCGGCGCGGCGATTCTCGCGAGCGCTTCCGCATCATCCTGTGCAACGCCGTAGCGCAATTCTAAGTTGGGAAATCTCGTCGCGAGTCGCTCGACTGTCGGATTGACCGGGCGAAAATCGATTGCGGTGATGCGGGAAACAGCATCGCCCACAGCAGCGCGCTGCCGCCTTCGTAAAAGCCGACCTCAAGCAGATGCTTCGGCCGCTCGCGCTCCAACAGCGCAATATAGAACTCCACGAACGGGCGTTCCTTGAGGATGATGACCTCTTCATCAGTGGTGACGGCCGTGTAGTCTTGCGTGTAGCGAAAGACCAAATCGCCGACGCGGAAGCGTTCCTCGTCAAGCCATTCAATCGTCATTCACGCGCTCCCATGGACCTCGCCTCACAACTGCCCCCACGGCAAGGCCGGCGCAAGCACGCCGTTGTCGCGGTTTCAAAAGCAGTTCAAAGTTCCGCACATGAATGTCTCCGAAGCCATCAAGCAACGCATCTCGGTCCGAGCTTTCAAACCTGACCCGGTGTCTGAAACCACCATTCGCGACATCCTGGAGGTGGCGCGCTATGCGCCGTCGGGCGGCAATCTTCAGCCTTGGAAAGTCATCGCCGTCGCGGGGGCCGAGCGCGATGCAGTGGTCTCGTTGGCGCGCGCGAACTTGCCGGGCGATGAAGGCGAGCGGCTGGTCTACCCGCACAATCTCTGGGAGCCCTACCGAACCCGCCGCTACAAACTCGGCGAGGACATGTACGCGCTTCTGGGTATCCCACGCGAAAACAAACCTGCGCGTCTGATGCACCTGGCGCAGAACTTCGAGTTCTTCGGCGCGCCTGCCGGGCTCTTCTTCGTGATCGACAAAGCCATGGGCCACGGCCAATGGGCGCACCTTGGCATGTTCATGCAAAGCGTCGCGCTTGCTGCTTTGGAGCGCGGCGTTCAAAGCTGCATGCAAGAAGCTTGGGCGCGCATGCGGGCGCCACTCGCGGCGCACTTTGCGCTTGGTGATCACGAGATGATCTATTGCGGCATGGCGCTGGGCTACGCCGACATGACCAAACCCGTGAACACCATGCGCAGCGACCGCGCCAGCGTGGACGAGATCGCGACGTTCAAGGGTTTCTGATCAGCGGGGAATGTTGAAAAGAGCGCGCTGCGGGATCAGGCTCGCCCTTGAACGCAATGGCGTTGATCTCAAGATTGCCGCGTCCGACAAACGCCGTGGAAAAACCCGCCTTCTGCAGCGCCTTGGTCAGCGACTTTTGCGTGAAGCCAGTTTTGTGCGCGTAGAAATCTTGACCGCTGCGCTCGATCTCGACGCCGTAGCCGTAGATCACATCAAGCACACTGATCGGCCCTGCGGGCGACTGATACAGCACGTCCTCAAGGTCCATATTGCGCGCCACGGCCGTACGCAGCACTTCATCCATATCCGGCACGCGAATTTGAGCGAATGCACCGGACTTCAAGACGTGTAAGAAGCCCGAGAGCACACGCGGGACGTCGTGGCGATAATAGTGCTCCAGATTATGCGAGCAGTAGACAGCGTCGAACTGCGCCGCATCAAGCGTCCGCAACTCGCGCGCGTCGCAAAGCACATCCGGCGAGCCCCTGGGATCGATATCCAAAAGCAGGTGCTCGAATTCGGCATATTGCGGCGGCAGCGCGATCGACTTGTTGTTGCCGCCGACATTGAGAACCCGCCGCTTGCTCATGGCCTCAGTTCGTTTCCACGCGCGCGTTGCCCAAGATGCCATCTTCGGCGAAGTCAACGATCGCGAACAACAATCCCATCAGCACGAGCCACAGTATTGGCGACAGGAGCATCGGCACTGCGTGATGCTGCCCGGCTGCCTGCGCCGCCCAAGCGGACTTCACTGCAACGAACGCCGCGATTGGATAAATCCAGCATAAGAATTCGGCCACAAGCAGCGCTGCTTGCGAGCGCCAGTGCGCGCGTTCCTGCGGCGTCAGCAGCCGTAGCGCGAGCGCCAAACTGGAGAACCCCACCGCAACGTGGAACAGGGTGAAGGCCCAAAGGATTACAGTCATACGCCTCTCTTACCACGGCGCTTGGATTTTGGCTTTCCCTCGGGGCCGGGCAAACGAAATTGTTCGCGGCGGGGGCGAAGGAGACTAGCCCATGACCGCTCACAAGGTCGACGATCACGTTGAAGTTGAAGAAGAAGAAGCTCGCGCCGGACAGACGGGGTTGGCTTGCGCTATGTGCTGGTTTTCGGCGTGATTTTGGTCGTCATCGGCTTTGCGTTCGCCGCAACCGGGCTGCTCGGTTGAACGATGGGCCGGGCGCGGCTAAGCCGCGTCCATGGCCCTGAAAATCGCTGCCTGGAACGTCAATTCCATCCTGGCGCGCCTGCCGACGGCGCTGAAGGTGTTCGAAGAAGTGAACGCGGACATTTGGTGTCTGCAGGAAATCAAGTGCGAAGACCCGCGCTTTCCCCGGCTCGAATTCGAGGCGATGGGCTTCAACATCGAGACGTATGGGCAGAAGAGCTATAACGGCGTCGCCATTCTCTCGAAGCACCGCATCGAAGAAACCATCCGCGGCATCCCCGGCCTTGATCACGAACATGCCCGCTACATTGAAAGCGTGATCGCTGCGCCGGATGGCCCGGTTCGCGTCGCTTCAATCTACGCACCGAACGGCAATCCAATCACGACCGAGAAATTTCAGTTCAAACTTCACTTCATGGATGCGTTGAAGGCGCATCTTGCTGAGCTGCTGACATATGAAGAGCGCCTCGTGATCGCTGGCGATTACAACGTAATCGCGCGCGAAGTGGACTGCCACAACCCGGCGGTTTGGACCGGCGATGCGTTGTTCCAACCGGAAACGCGGGCGGCGTATCGCGCCCTGCTCAACCTCGGAGTCACCGACGCGTACATGCAGGCGGATGGCGCTGCACACAAATATACGTTCTGGGATTACCAGCCGGCGCTTGGCAAAAGGATCACGGCATCCGGATCGATCACTTGCTGCTCTCGCCGCAAGCGGCGGATCGGCTTGACGGCGTAGATATCTTCAAGAAGGCGCGCGGGCTGGAAAAGGCGAGCGATCACGTTCCGATCGTGGCGACGTTCAACTAACGCCGCCTCGCGTCATTTAGGTGTTGCGCAACGCGATTAGGGTCGCGGCTTTCACTCGGTCCGCAGCGAACGCATGACTACCTATATCGCACGCCTGATGGATTCAGCGACAAGGGCTGGGGGTTCATATCGCTTCGAACACCGCGACGATCTCTTGAAGCGCCGGTGGACGAGATCGTTAGCGCGTTTTTCGAGTACGCGGAGCGCGAAGCGCGCAGGCGAAGTAGACGCAACTAGTCCTTGCTTGTTGGGCCGATCACGACCTCGTCGTCCGGATCATCTTCTTCGGCGGCCGGGATCGCGTAGCCGCCGCTCAGCCAGCGGTTGAGATCCACGTCAGCGCAGCGCTTTGAGCAGAACGGGCGATACTTCGGGTCCTGCTCTTTGCCGCAGATGGCGCACTTGCTCACGGCGCCCTCGCGTCGATTTTATCGCGCGGCCAGAATGCTTCTCTGGGCGCCGCATCTATGCTCCAGCGCATGCCGATACGGTTGGACAATTGCGCGCGCCAATCGATCTCGGCCGTGTCGAGCCAGGCTTTCACTTCTGGCGCAACGGTGCAGGCGATTTGGCGGCCGGTTTGCGAACGGCCTTCGCGCTCGATCGCGCGCAACGCCATCAGCGCGACCGTCTCCGGCGCTCAAGCGCCCATCGGGATCGCGCAGCTGCTCATGCAATGGCGTGCGCAATTGCGAGCGCACCAGTTCAAAGACGCCGAATTTCGAGAGTCCGCCGAACTGGACGCTCCAGGGATCGTCACTGAATGCCGCGCGCACTGCATCCTCCAAGGCTTTGAGATGCGACTTGGCCTTCAGAGATACAAAATCAATGGCGATGATGCCGCCTAGATTGCGCAGGCGGATCTGGCGCGCGGCCTCTTGGGCCGCGGCGATGTTCAGATCGAGCGCGAAGCGTTCGGGGTCGCCGCTGCCTTGGCGCGCGCCGGCATCTACATCGATGGCGACCAGCGCGGTGACGGCGTCGATGGTGAGCATGCCGCCGCCGGGAATTGGCGTGGTGCGGGCTAACGCATCTTCGATGGCGGCGTCGAGCTTGGCGCGGATTTGTGGATCGGGCGCGGGCCTAGCGAGGACAAGCTCTTCGTCGACTTCGTGGCGGCCCATCAGATGCGGCGCTTCGCCGTCGTGGCCGATTCTGTGAGTTCAAGGACGGGATTTTTACCGCGCGCCGCTTCACGGCCGACTGCAACGATGACGCCCTGGCCTTCGCGCAGATTCACGCGCTCTTTGCGCATACGCGCACGACCATCGTCACCGAGCGGCAAGAAGCCTTGCTGATCGCGCAGTCCGAGGTCGAGAAAGGCGCCGCGGCGGCGCTTGTCGAGTTCGCGCACGCGCGCGCAATAAAGTTCACCCCAGCGCGCGCGGCGGCCCTCGTCGCTGGTGCGAGTTACGCGCAGCGCGATGGGTTTGCCGTCGCGTGCGAGCGCCTCGCGCGTCTCGCCGATGGCGGCGTCGAGCCAAGTTTCGAGCGGCTCGCTCATGAGCGCGCGGACTCTATGAGGTTCGCCGTTTCATAGAGCGGCAGACCAATCACGGACGAGTACGAACCGATGATCGAGGTGATGTATCGGCCTGCCAAACCTTGCGCCGCGTAGCCACCGGCTTTGCCGTGCCACTCCCTGCTGGCGATGTAGGTTTCGATCTCGGCGGCGCTTAGCACTTTAAAGGCGACACGGGTTTCAACCAGACGATCGCGGATTGCACTTGCCGTCTTCACGGCAACGCCCGTGTAAACCCGGTGCGAGCGCCCGGAGAGCAGCCGCAGACATTCGCGCGCCTCCGCTTCCGTCTCAGCTTTCGGCAACACGCGACGGCCGACGGCGACGACAGTGTCAGCGGCGAGGATGGCGGCGCCGTCTGCTTTCACCGCTTCAGCCTTCTGGCGCGCCAAGCGCAGCGCCAAGTTGCGCGGCGTCTCGTCCTTCAGCGGCGTTTCATCGATATCGGCGGCGATCACGTCGTCGGGTGTGATCCCGATCTGCGCCAAGAGCGCCAACCGGCGCGGGCTCGCGCTGGCGAGCACAAGCGGGTCATTTGGGTTTCGGGAACCCGAGGCGCTTGGCGATGACCTTATCGACCGTGCGCGGTCCGAGCAGCGCGGCAGCGTCACGTCCATGAATTGCTTGCGCAGGATCGCGATAGCGCGTCTTCGGCTTCGGATCGGTAAAGCAAAACCATACCAAATCGCCGACATCCGACGCCGGCAGGCCCGCGCGCCCTTGCGCCAGCATGTAGTTCTCAACGCCCTTCAGCATCGGCGCGTAATCAGTGTTGCTGAAGCGGCCAAGATCGCTCTCGCCGGCTTTGTCCCAGATCGGCGTCGCGATCGCGCCGGGGCCGACGACGATCACGTCGACGCCGTAGAGCATCAGCTCGCGGCGCAGCGATTGCGAATAGCCTTCGAGTGCGAACTTCGATGCGGAGTACGGCCCCACGAACGGCGATCCGTTCTGTCCGCCCACCGACGAAATCATCACGATGCGGCCCGGCTTGCCGGTGCGCGACTTATCAGCGCCGAGCAGATCAGCAAACGCGCGCGTGACGTTGTGGACGCCGAAGAAGTTGATCTCGAATTGCTTACGGAGTTCGTCGGTGTCGAGATGCAGCAACGGCCCGGCGACAGCGATGCCCGCATTGTTCAACAAACCGAAGAGCTTGCGATTGCCGAGCGCTGCCGCGACCTGCGCAGCGCCCGCGCGCACCGCGGCTTCGTCGGCGACATCAAACAGGAGCGGCGTCACCGCCTCGCCAAACTCGGCCTTCAAGCCATCGGCGTCCGCCTGCTTGCGCACGCTTGCAAAAACATGCGCGCCCTCGCGCACCGCTTTCGCGACCGCCGCGCGGCCGATGCCGGTGGATGCGCCTGTAACAACGACGGCGCGATCGAGGGAGCCTTTGGTCATTATTTGAATCTATAAGTCACGCGCCCCTTGGTCAGATCATAGGGCGACATTTCAACAAGGACTTTGTCGCCAGCCAGCACGCGGATGCGGTTCTTGCGCATCTTGCCCGCGGTGTGGCCGATGATTTCGTGTCCGTTCTCAAGTTCGATCCGGAACGTCGCGTTGGGCAGAAGCTCAATCACGGTCCCGGCGAATTCCAATAGTTCTTCCTTGGCCATTCTTACTCCTGAACTCGGCCCAGACTCGGCTAAGTCGGGGGGCCTTATAGGGGGCGCGCCCTATCCCGTCGATGGGCGCGGGAAACGTGTCGCGATGCGCTTGGCCAGCCCGTCCCGGACCGTCCGATACTCCAAAAGCAGCTGTTCTCTAGACCCTTCCGCCAAGGACGGGTCGAAGGTCGGCCAGTATTCGGCGGCCGCCGCCAGCTTGGGGACGAGTTCCAGGGCGGTGTGATGCGCCTCGGGGGAGAGTGAGACGATGAGGTCAAACGGCCCGTCCTCGAAATAGTCGGTCTCGAAGAACTCAAAGCCCTTGGGTTGATACCCCGAGATATCGCCGCCCACCTCATCCATGATGAAGGCGGCCATATAGGAAACCTCATCGCCCGGCCGAAGACCCACGCTGTCGACGCGAACCGCCGAGCCGAACTGCATGCGCATCAACTCCGCCGCCATGGGCGAACGAATGACGTTGTGGGTGCACGCAAACAGCACCGACCGCGGTGCTGCGTCAGCCTCGGACATGAAGCGCGCAGACCAGCGTAAACAGGCGCCGCGCAGTCTCGTTGTCGATGGTGAAGTGGCTGGCGAGAAGTTCTTGCAGCACTTCCGCCGCTTCGTTGTGCAGGCCGCGCCGGCCCATATCGAGCGCTTCGATGCGGCTTGGCGGCGCGTCGCGGATGGCTTCGTTGTAGCTCTCGCAGATGAAGGCGTAGTCCTTCACGATCTTGCGCAGGCTGCCGAGTGGCGCTTGGTGCAGAATGACGCGCACTCCGCCTTCGTCGCTGACGTCCAGAACAAGCCGGCCTTCGGACATGCCGAGCAGCAGCGCGTAAGGGCCGCGATCTTCGTTGAGCACTGCGAAGGAGTTTGACTCCTTTAAATCGAACAGCGCGATTCGGCGCTCGTGCTCGGCGTTCGGCGAAGCCGGCGCGAGCGAGCCTTCATCCAGATTGATCTCGGCGAGGCGATTGCGTTCGCTCATCGCGGCGCCATCAATTCTGTTCGTGATCTGGGCGGCGCGGCGTCGTCCAAGTCGGGCCAGTATCGATCAGCACCGCATCGAGGCATTCGACGTCGACCGCGATTTCACCGCCGCCCGCGAGCAGCAGGCGCACAACTCCGCCAGGCGGCTCTTCTTCCGGAATAAAGCCGATCGAGAGCAACGAGGCGAGCGCCTCGTCGATGTCGGCGCGCACGCGGCGGCTCTTCACACCGAGCACGCCATCGAACGAAAGCGCCGAACGGACGCGCTCATACGGGCCCTTTTCGGCCGCCGTTTCCCAGCGAAAGCGGTTGATGATGACTGTGAAGCGGCGGGCCTTCTTGTCGAAACTGATTTCACCGACACGCACGAGCGCGTCCTGCACCGCGGCCCCGATAATATCGAGATCGCCTGCGTCTTCGGCCATCAATCGGAGCAGGCCAGTCGTCATGCCGCCTGTTCTTCTCGTTCCCGCACAATTTGCGCGCCGCAGCCCTGGAGCTTCGCCTCAAGCTTCTCGAAGCCGCGATCCAAGTGATAAACGCGGTTCACAGTGGTTTGGCCTTCAGCCGCCAGCCCTGCGACCACCAAGCTTACCGAAGCGCGCAGATCCGTTGCCATGACTGGGGCGCCGATCAGTTTCGGAACGCCCGTCACGACAGCCTCGTTGGCGTGAATTTCGATCTTGGCGCCAAGACGCGCCAGTTCCGGCACGTGCATGAAGCGGTTTTCGAAGATCGTTTCTTTGATCCGCGACACGCCATCAGCCATGCACATCAGCGCCATGGCTTGGGCTTGCAAATCGGTCGGGAAGCCGGGGAACGGCTCGGTCTCGAAGTCGACCGCGTTCATACGATCCTTCACCGCGCGCCGGACGCGGATGCCACGGCCTTCCGCGTCAACGCGAACGCCGGCATCGCGCAAGAATTTCAGCATGGCGCCGAGGTGCTCGAAACGCGCGCCTTGCAGCAGCACGTTGCCGCCTGCAGCCGCCGCGGCCATCGCGTAGGTGCCCGCTTCGATGCGATCAGCAACGACGGCGTGTTTCACGCCCTGAGAGTTTGGCGACGCCCTTGATGTTGATCGTGCTGGTGCCTGCGCCTTCAACCTTCGCGCCCATCGCGTTCAAGCAATCGGCAAGATCGGCGATCTCAGGCTCTCGCGCAGCGTTCTTCAGCACCGTGTCGCCATTGGCGAGCACTGCCGCGAGCATCGCATGCTCGGTCGCGCCGACAGACGGGAATGGAAACTCGATCTCGGCGCCCTTCAGACCGCGCAGCGCCGCAGCCTTCACGTAGCCTTCCTCGATGACGATATCGGCGCCCATCGCCTCGAACGCCTTCAAGTGCAAATCCACCGGCCGCGCGCCGATTGCGCAACCGCCCGGCAGCGACACCGTCGCATGCCCGGCGCGCGCCAGAAGCGGCCCGAGGACGTTGAAGGAGGCGCGCATCTTCCGCACCTGATCGTACGGCGCGATCGTCGAGACGATCTCAGCCGCGTGCATGCGCAACGTGTGCGTTTCCTTGATCCAGGTGATCTCGACGCCCAGCGTCTTCAGCAGCTGCGCCATAAAGCGCGTGTCCGCGAGGTCGGGCATGTTTTCGAGCATCAACGGCTCAGCGGACAGCAGCGAGGCCGCCTGCAGCTTCAACGCCGAATTCTTGGCCCCGAAGATCGGGATAGTTCCGTTGAGCGGCGCGCCGCCCGTGATGACAATGCGATCCATGAGGGTCTTTCGCCGGCTCCCCCCGGCGGGCGGTTTATGGGATGCGGCGGCGGCGTAAGCAAGGCGGGGCCCATGCGTCCAAGCATGGCTCGCCGTTAGTTTTTCTTAGGTTCTGGCGCCTTCTTGGGCGCTTCGGTGGCGATGTTGCGCTTCAACGCCTTGGCCAGCCGCTCGGCCTTCTGTGCTGCCGCTTTGGACGGTCGTTTCTGCTTCTCGTTCACTAGTCGAATCGACCTTTTCCGAAGCCCCGCTAGAATAGCGCCCAGGGGAGCACATGACGGCCGACGCCGCACCAAGCCAGACTTTCGCCCACAGCGGGAAGTTCTTCAACGTGCTTGGGCTCGCGTTGAAGAACGCGGGGCTGACCATCATCACGCTGACCATGTACCGCTTCTGGGCGCGGACGGCGATGCGCCGCCGGCTTTGGTCGCGCACATTCGTCATGGGCGATCCGCTAGAATACACGGGCAGCGCCAGCGAACTCTTCCGCGGTTTTCTGATCTCGCTGCCGTGCTTCTTCCTGCCGGCAATCTTCGTTTTCTACATAGCACCCTACGCGATCGAGCCCGTCTATGCCGGCTGGCTGACGTTTGGCTTCTATGTGCTCTCGGTGCCGCTCGTCGCGGCTGCGCGCTATTGGATGCGGCGCTACCAACTCTCACGCACGCGATGGCGCGGCATCAAACTTGGCCTTGCCGGTTCTGCCTGGGGCTTTGCCACAGCCTCGTGGGGCTGGTGGGTCCTGCAGCTCTTGTCGCTCGGTTGGTACACGCCTGCAGCGCGGATCAATCGCGCGCGGCAGATGTGGGAGAACACCCGCTTCGGGGATCAGCCGTTCCAGTTCGAAGTTGAGCATGGCGAATCCCCACAAAAAGGGATGTGGTGGGCGTTCGCGTTTGGCTGGGTCACGTTCGCGATTGCGCTTGTCTGCGCGCCGATCGCGGCGGCGTTCGTGCAACGTTATCTGGTCACGACAGAACTCTTCGATAGCTCACCCGAAGCCTACAGCATCGCCTACGGACTCATCGGGCTCGGCGTCCTGCTGATTTGGGGCTTGGCCTGGTTGATTTGCTGGGCGCCGTACAATGCGGCGGCGATGAATCGCATCGCATCGCTGATCACCATCGATGGCGCGCGCTTCAAGCTGAAGGCGAGGACGATCTCGCTCTTCATCTTCACGTTGTTTGGTTGGCTCATCGTGATCCTATCGTTGGGTCTGCTCGCGCCCGTCGCTGGCTTTTTGCAGGTGCGCTACATCCTCAATCGTCTGGAGTTGGTCGACACGCCGCGCTTTGCCGAAATCGGCCAATCGGTGCTGCGTGATTCCGATTCCGGTGAAAGCCTCGGCGATGCATTCGATCTCGACATGGGCGTGGGGGTGATCTGATGCAGGCTCGCTACGCAGACGGCCGCGCCGCGGTTTTCGCCAGTGTCGAAATCGAGTTCGCGCCTGAGAAGCTGATCATCAAGCACGGCGAACGCCAGATTGAGTGGGCGTACGCCGATCTTAGACGCTCCGACGATAAGAACGGCTACATCGTCCTCCGGCACCGCAAACCAGACACCGGCGAGCGGCTTATGCTCGGCGATTGGTATGCTGACGAGTTGAAAGCGGTCGCGCCGCAGCTGATGAAAGCGCGCGCGCAGGGCACCGAAGGCCGCCTCACCGTCGGCGGCCTCGTCGCGCTCGCCTGGTCGCTGGCTGGCGCTTTCTTGGTCGGCATTCCCTACGCGGCCGACCCGATGGCGCGTGCGATGCCCGAGCGCTACCGCACGCAAATCGCCGACATCTCTTGGTCGCAAGTCGATGCGTTCACCATCCAGTGCGACGACGCCGACGAAGCAACGCAGATTCTCAACGATGTTGCGTACCGGATCATGGAGCGCTCCGACGTTCCCAATCGCGACGAGATTTGGATCACCATCGCTGACGCTGGTTTCCCGAACGCGTTTGCGCTGCCGGACAATTCGATCGTCGTTACCGACGAATTGATCGGCATGGCCGAACAGCCCGATGAACTCATCGGCGTGCTCGCGCACGAGATTGCGCACATCGAGCACAACCACATCATGAAGAACGTCATCCGCCAGATCGGCGCGGGCATCTTCTTTGACGTCGTGTTCGGCGGCGCTGGCGCGGGCCAAGCGATCGCCATCGCTTCGGTGAACCTCGCGGGCCTGCGCTACAGCCGCGGCGATGAAGGCGACGCCGACAGCCGCGGCATGGATTATCTGGACGCAGCCGGGATCAGCACCGGCGGCATTGCCCGCATGTTCGACCGCTTCGAGCACTACGAAGCGGATGAAGGCGTGAACAACATCCCCACGATGCTCTCCACACACCCTGCCTCACGCGAACGCGCTGTGGCCGCCCGGGCACGCGCCCGCGAAGGCCTTGCCCCATCTATGACCGAGCGCGAATGGCGTGTTGTGCAGCAAGCCTGCGGCGGCGCCGATGAGGCTGCCAACGAAGATACGGAAGAGACGCCGGCGGCGGATTAAACCGCCCGCCTCAATCCTCGGTGATCAAGCTCGTCTTTTGCATGTCGCGCAGGAATATCGAGATCAAGCACGCAGCCGCCGCAAACGCCGCGACGTAGATGTAGAACCAAGTCTCGACGCCGCTCTGTTTGAACCAGAGCGCTACGTACTCCGCGGTGCCGCCGAACATCGCATTGCCCAGCGCGTAGGGTAGCGCCACACCGAGCGCACGAATGTGCACCGGGAAGAGCTCGGCTTTGATGACTGCGCTGATAGATGTGTAGCTCGACAGGACCAAGAGCGGCAGCACGAACCAAAACGCCTCGCCCGGCTCGCGCGGCGGCGATCGCGCTGAACGCCGGATACGCGACAAGCGCGCCGGCGCCGAAACCGAAGATCAGCATCGGCTTGCGCCCGACTTTATCTGAGATCCACCCGAACAACGGTTGCGCCAGCATGAACACGATCAGCGCGCCGGCGGTGATCTCGGTGGCCTGGTCCTTCGAGAAGTCAGATGTGTTCACGAGGAATTTCTGCATGTAGGTCGTGTAGGCGTAGAAGCTCAACGAGCCGGCTGCTGTCAGCCCCACAACTGCCGCTGCCTCAACCGGATGGCGGCGAAACAGCGGCGTGATGACTGCGATCGCGGCCGCCGCAATGAACACGAGAAAAATGAGACGCGCGGCGCTCATGCCCCAGATGAACGGCTCGTCGCCGCCAATCCCGGCCAAGTCAGCGGCGAAGGCGCCGATGCCGATCAGCAGCAGCGCGAACACCATGCCGGCGTGTGAAACGTCGAAGCGCTCCTTCTTCTCGACCGACTCGAATGCCGGCGTCTCGTCGATTTGACTGCGAATCCAAAACACAATGACGGCGAGCGCTGCGCCGATGAAAAACGGAATGCGCCAGCCCCAATCACTCAGCGCCTCGGTGCTCAGCGTGCGCTGCAAAACAATAAGCACCCCGAGCGCCACCAATTGGCCGCCGATCAGAGTCACATATTGAAAGCTCGACCAGAACCCGCGGCGCGTCTTGCCCGCCATCTCACTCATGTAGGTCGCGCTGGCGCCGTACTCGCCGCCGACACTTAGCCCCTGCAGCAGTCGCGCGAGGAGGAGCACTACCGGTGCGGCGGCGCCTATTTGTTCGTGCCCTGGCGCGAGCGCGATCACGAGCGCGCCCGCACACATCATCGCCACCGACACCGTCAGCGCCGCGCGCCGTCCGGCCCGGTCCGCATAATGGCCCATGAGCCAAGCACCGACCGGCCGCGCGAAGAAGCCGACGGCGAAGACGGCAGCGGCTTGCAAGAGTTGAGCGGTCGTGTCTCCCGCGGGAAAAAACACGGGGGCGAAATAGAGCGCGAACGAGGAGTACGCGAACCAATCGTACCATTCGACGAAATTGCCCGCCGACCCGCCAAGGATCGCTTTCAACCGGCGCCAGTTTGTTGGCGCAGCGCCCCTCATCTCAGCTTGCATATTCACCCCGCTGGCGCCGCTCTAGCCGATCTGGCTGGCGGCGTCCAAGCTTGGCGAACCAGCGGCTCTAGCTCGGCGGCGCAGCCCCTGACACCGCCATCACGTTGTCCTCCGAATTGCGGTCGATCCGTTTGTTGTAGGGATCGATGCCAGCGAACTGCGGTTCGCGATCGAGCGTCAGCGTGATCGTTTGGCGACCGCTGTGAATGGGCTCGCGCACCATGGTGATCACGTCATCGCTGTCGAAGGCGCCGCGTCCTGGCTCCGCGGTGAAGACACCAATCTCGAACTCCTCATCGAGCGGCGCTTCGGTCTCGGCGCCTTCGCCATCCGCGTACAATTTGCGCGCTTCCACCACCATGGTGAGATCGTAGCGGCCATCAGCGCGTCTTTGCGATGACGCACTGACCACGCGTGCATCATAGAGAGTGATGCGCTCGAAGATATCTGTGATCAGCGCTTGCTTGCGCGGATCGGGGCCGACTTCTTCGCGGAGTATGCGCAGGAAATCGATCGAGCGCGGATAAGGCGCGCCGGTGAGTGAAAACTCGGAGAGCAAACGCCGGAGCGCGCGATTGACCGTATCTTCGCCGACCTCGCTGGCCAGGAAGTACATCGTCACCCCGCCTTTGCGATAGTGAATGTAACCTTGGTTTTCCACGCGCGCGAGCGGGGTCTCCTCAACGGCTTCGCTGCCGCGTGAGCGGAGGTAGTTGTCCAACTCGTAGCGCAGGAATCGGCGCACTTGATCACGCCCGTAAAGGTGCTCCATCACCAGCAGCGCCGAATACGACGCAAAGGTCTCCGACAACATGGTCGAGCCCTGCATGTCGGCGCCGATGATCTGGTGCGCCCACCATTGGTGCGCGACCTCGTGAGCGGTCACGTAGGTGACGAAATCGATGCGATCGCTTTCACGGACATTGCGTGCATCATCAATGCGGGTCGTAAAGCCAATGCTCTCCGAATAGGGCACCGTGTTTGCAAAAGATTGCGCGAACGACGCGTAGGCCGGGAATTCAAGGATCCGCATCTGCCGGAATTGGAACGGTGCGAACTCGCGCGTGTAAATGTCGAACGATGCATCCATGGCGCGGATCATGCGATCGACATTGTAGGCGTGCCGGCGATCGTAATAGACGGCCAGTTCGACGTCGTTCCAGCGCCCGCGACGTACTTCGTAGTTTGCCGACTGAATCGAGAAGAAGTTCATGATCGGCGCGTCGGTGCGGAAGTGCGCTGTGCGCCGCCCATTCGCAGTTTCGTCGGAGACAAGGTAGCCCGGCGCGATGGGTGTTTGCCCAGCCTCAGTCGACACGGTGATGTCCGCGTTCACCCAATCTGAATCGTGCCGGAGATAGTTGAACCGGCGGGCGCTATCGTCTTCCAGACGCGGCATGCGGAGTTCCGCAGGCAGGCCGTACTTCCGGCGCAAGGTGCGATCGCGCAAGAGCACATTGCGGCTAAAGCCGATAGACGGCGCGATCGACTGATCGTTGATGAACGTGCCGTTGTTGTTGACGTCGTCGAGGACACTGTTGGTGCGGAAGCCGACCGCCGCGTCTGTGGTCACGAACCGAATGTTGCGCTGTTCGCCGGGCTGCATCGGCGAAGCGAGACGCCATATCTGGAACGGGAAGCCAGCGCTCTCGGCGGCGTAATCGCGTTCAAGCGTCGCGCCTTCAACCTCGACGCTGTCGAGTTGGAGGTCGCGCGGCCACAGCAGATGAATTTCGCTGAGTGGCGCGCTCTCCCGGTTGATGATGCGATATGTGCCTTCCGCGCGCGCCCGATGCTCGCTGGGGAAGAGATCAACGCGCAACGTCACGTCAGTGATCTTGGGTTGCGGCGTGCTTTCGTAGTGCAGCAGCGCACGCTCCATGTCCGCGGCCCAACGCTCGTTGGAAAGATTGGAGCGGTACGTGTTGAGGATATTGGTGTTGTAGTAGATCCAGCCGCCGAGCCCAGCGAAGCTGAGCACCAGGACGCCGGCCAACACGCCTGCTGAACCATTCAAGCGCCGCGGCAAACTGCGTAGGCGCGGCAACAACCGTGTATCAGCGCCGCGCCGCCAGAGCGAATAGGCAAACACGCTCAAGAGAAGCGCAAACACGCCCCAATAGGCCTGAAACCAGGCGCGACCAATCCAGTAGTGCGAATGATCGTTCATCTCGGAAAGCGGCACGCCAGGCGTGCTCGCATAGAGATAGAGCCGGTGATCAAAGCCCATCTGCGTGAGCACCAACGTGCTGATGAGATAAAGAAGCATCAGACCCCAGCCGATGAATTTGTGGGGCGCGATCGCTTGAAAGAAGATCGCAAGCGCCGCTATGCAAAATCACGAAATCAGCGCCGGTAGTGCGTACCAGACGAGGTACTCGTCGAGATGGATCGGCGCGCCGCCCTTCGCGAGTTGAACGATGACGCCGGCCGCGACGCCGATTGCGATCGTGCCAGCCAGCACCAAGGTCAGCGCGAGGATTTTGGGTGTCGCGAATGTCCAGTCCGGCGCGGGCGTCGCGTCGACCAGATCGTGGACGCGCTTCTCGCGATCGCGCCAAACGAGTTCGCCAGCGTAGTACGTGGCGATGATGATCGGAAACAGCGTGAAGCCGCCCGCGAGCGCCTGCACCATCAGCAGCGTTGTCGGGTAAAGTACTGTGCCGTCGACCGACTCGGTGCTGAACCACATGGCGCCGCCGCCATTGAAGAGACCAATGGCGAGCAAAACGATAAAGGCCGGGCCGGAAAAGACATAAGCGGCCTCAAACCGCGCCCGCGCCAGAACTTGCGTCCACGCCGCGCCGCCGGAGAAGCTGCGTTTGGTGACGCCCGCCACCGTGACCGGACTCGGCGCCTCAGCGACAGCGCCCTTGCGTTCCTTCTTCTGCTTGCTTGCGGCCTTGGTGCTGAAGCTGAAAAGGAAGTACGCGCCGGTTAAAGCCAACAGCGCAACGCCGCCCCAAATGGCGCGGTTCTCGATATATTGCAGCGTAATCGGCATGAGTTCGCTGTTGCGCTCAGCCGCCGTCCAATACTTCGTCGTCTCGAACAGCGCGCCGAGCCCGTAAGGCTCAAGCAGCGCCACGAGGTCCTCGTATTCGGGGCGCGCAAAGAGAGAGCTCACCACCAGATAAACGACGAGAAATACAACCAGCCCGATATAGCTGCCCATCATCGAACGCGTCGCGGTTGCGAGCGCAAAGAACAGCGACGAGCAAAGCAGCAGCGTCGGCAGTCCTGCGACGAGGAAGCCGTAAATGTAGTACCACGGCACGAACGGCCCGAGCGTCTCTTTGTCTAGCCACGGCATGAACGAGCCGATCGCCATCGCGAGAGGCACCGACGCCAACACGATGATGCTTGCGAACACCGCGCCAGTGAACTGGCCGAAGAGATAGTCGAACTTGGTAATCCGCGTTGCGTGCAGAATCGGGCCGAACCCGGTCTCCCAATCGCGCAACACGACATTGGCAACGAATGCGACCACCACAAACTGAGCGAAGATCGCCATCACGCCGATCGTATTGACGATCGCGTACGGCCCGTTGACGTGCGAGTTGCCGCCGGAGCCGATCTGAATTTCTGATATGACCACCGAAAGGAAGGTCAGCAGGAAGAACAGCCCGAACGTGATCCAGAGCACGGGGCTTTTGAGCTGATAGCGCAACTCGAACGAGGCGACGTGACCAAACATGAGGCGTCTCTCCGCTTAAGCTGCGCGCGCGGCGGCGAGCGTAGAGAAATAGACGTCCTCGAGACCGCCCTCGACTGGCGCAAACTCGCCGCTTGGCTGCGCGGGCGACAGTACGTGGACCATCGTGCGGCCGCCTAACAGGCGCTCCGAGATGACGCTGTAGCGTTGGCGCACTGCCTCAAGATCTTCGCGTGCAATCGAGGCGCGCCAGACTTGTCCTTGCATGCTTTGGCGAAGCTCTTCGGGCGCACCCTGGCGCACCACTTTGCCGCCAGCCAGGATCGCCATGTTACTGCACAATTGCGCGACGTCTTCGACGATGTGGGTCGACAGAATAACGACGACGTCATCGCCGATCGCGGCCAACAGATTGAGGAAGCGATTGCGCTCTTCAGGATCGAGGCCCGCCGTCGGCTCATCGACGATCACAAGCTTCGGTTGGCCCAAAAGCGCTTGAGCAATGCCGAAGCGCTGACGCATGCCGCCGGAATAGCCAGAGAGCGCCTTCTTGCGCACCGACCACAGGTTCACCTGGTTCAGCAATCCATGCACCGCCTCCCGCCGCTCCTTGGCGTTGACGATGCCTTTCAGCACGGCGAGGTGATCCAGCATGCTTTCAGCGCTGACGCGCGGATAGACGCCGAAATCTTGCGGCAGATAGCCAAGCGTGCGCCGCAGAAGTTCTGGATTGGCGACAACATCAATATCGCCGAACCGCACTTTGCCGGACGTGGGCGTCTGCAACGTCGCGACCACGCGCATCAAAGTGGATTTGCCCGCGCCGTTCGGCCCAAGCAGCCCGAACATCCCCGCGCCGATCTCCAGCGAGACATCGTCGAGGGCAACGACCCCGTTCGGATAGCGGTGCGTGAGGTTCTGGATCTGCAGCATGGGCGTTCGCGCCTTTCAGGTTTGCTCGGCACGGCAGACATGAAGCGTCCGCCGTCCCGGCCATATCGAAAAGCGATAACACGCCAACCGGCGTCGACCAATCGTCAAGCGAGCCACCGGGCGAACCGGAGACAGGCGTCAGCCATCCGAAGCTTGCGTCAGCGCGCGAGGGATGGTGCCACGGGAGAGGATTGAACTCTCGACCTCGTCATTACCAATGACGCGCTCTACCACTGAGCTACCGCGGCTGATCCGGCGAAGCGGGGCTTCTAACCGGCTCCGGCTCCTATTGGAAGCCCGCCAGCGCCGCACCTTCAGAGCGCGTTATCAACCGCCTAGGCGGGTCAAAGCGGCCTGATAATTGGCCAGTTGGGCCGAATAATACTCAGGCGCGCTACCCATGTTCTGGCGGCGAGCCTCGAGCGCCTTTTCCTCATCGGTCAGCGGTTTGGCGTTCGGGTTGAGGAGCGAGTCGTAAGCTTGGCGGATGATCGAGATGGCGGCCGAAATCTCTGCCTTGGCGCTGGTGATGTTTTTGGCGCTGTCGAGCTTCAGGCCAACGAGGCCGAGGCCGTAGGTCTTCAGCGCGCCGCGGCCACGGTCGTCATTGCTCGCAACAACGCCCTGAATGAGCCCCAGCCCCGGCAGCGCATCGCTTTCCCCGCGGCCTGCATCGATGCGGATCGCCTGCCGCGTTGCGCGGTGTAATCTCGATCCGCTCGACGCCATCGTCCTTCACCACCGCCGCACGGCCCAGCGCCGGACATGGCGCGATTGATCGGCGGCGCCAGCGTTGCGAGCGTGTCCTTCTCGGTGATCCGGATGGTGGCGAGCCTGCGGCCATCGGCGCCGATCCGAAATTCATCGCCGACACGGAGGGCACTGCGGTTCACCAGCAACCCGGAATCGTTGGACGCGACTGCGCCTTGCGGCAGGCCAAGAATATCAAGCGCCGAGGCCCGCCTGCATCCACGGCCATTGTCGTCAGCGAGACTGCGCGACCCGCAGATGACTGAACGCGCGCATCCAGTCCACTTCGCCGGCATCGCCAAGACGGCGTCATGAAGCTCGTCGCCGATTTCGACGCGCCTTGCCCTGCGATCAAACCACCCGAAACACCAGCCGCATAAACTTCGCCATCCACGATGGCGAGGCTCTTCACGGCGTCGTCTTGTGCAGAGCCCAGATAGCTCGCGCGATCGAGCGCGGTCGAAACAAGCCCCGCGTCAATGCGGGCGACGAAGCCTTCCTGGCCCGCCACCGCCGCACGCCCTGTGGTGCTGAGCGTCAAACGATCCGCGCCAATTTCGCCGCCCACATAAAGCGATGCGCCATCCGCGGCGAGCGCGTTGATCGCACCTTTGTGGAAATAGCCGAGATCGCGGGTCGAGCCGACGCTGAAGCCCAGTGCCCGGAATAGCTAAAGCTGCGCACGACGCCGCGATTGTTCTCAACGCCGCCGGTGAAGATGTCGATGCCGCCTGCGCCGTTGTCGCGCACCAGCAAGGCAGTGGCGGCATCAGCGCCGCCGGTGCCGAACTGGCGCGTAAAAAGTTCGAGGCCAGACGCGGAATAGCCGCGCACATAAGCATCGACGCCGCCGGCGCTGATCGGCCGCTCAGGGCTGAGTAGGTCTTGCCCGACGACCACAACGCTGCCGTCCGGGGCAAATGCGATAGCGAGTGACTTGATCGTTCGCGCCAGCGCCGCGACGCGCCGGTCCAAAGCTCTTTGCCGCTGGCGTCGAACATCGTCACGAACGAATCCGTCCCGCCCTTTGCGGTCGTACCGCTCAGCGCACCTTCCACCGAGCCCGCCACCGCGACCTTGCCATCCGCCGACACCGCAAGCGCAAAACCGTTCGCCGATTGCGAGGCGCCGAGAATTTCGCTGAACGCGAGTTTGCCGGCGGAATCGTATTTGATCAGCGCCACATCACGCGCGCCGCGAACGGCCGTGTTCGGGCCGTCGTCGCTGAGATCCGCCAACACATAGACCGAACCATCAGCCGCCGTAGCGACGGATCGCGCCGTCGCCACCTTAGCGCCGCCCCCGACTGACACATCGAAGGCGCGGCCCGGAAACCAGGCGGAGGAATTGGCGCTGGGCGCGGTGTAGGGCGAAGTCGCCGGGCGTGTCTCCGTAATCGATGCGCCGCGCGCTGCGCGATCATAAACGCGCAGCGCGCCAACTGGATCGTCGGCGTGCGAAACCGCGTCGATCGGATCGAGCGTCGACGGTTTGCGCTTCACCACCCAGATTAATCTCCCACGACGCCGCGAACGCTGTTCGATGCGCCGGTCACGATACGCAGGCCCGCGCCGCCACCGGACAATTCGGTCGCCGCCACACCGACATCGTAACCTTGCGCCGCCAGCGCTTCGTTCAAACGCAACGCCGCGCTCTCCAGCGTGCGCGGATCACCCGGATCGAGCGTGGCGCTGATCGTGCGCTCGCCCCAAATCGTGTTGATGGTGATCGAGACACTTTGGTCGCTCAGCAGCGCGGTCACATCATCGCTGACGCCTGTCGCCGCTTGCGCGCTGGTGAAGCTGCGCTCCGCCGAAAACGCGCCGCCGACCGCAAAGTCCGGCTGATCGCCCAGGAGCGCCAACGCATCGCCATTCACCCTAACGGACAACAAACGCTGCCCCGCACCTTCGGCGACATTCCATTGCGTGAGATCGCCGCCCGATGCGCTGACATAAACACCAGCAGCGTTGAACGCCGAATCAAGCCGCGCCTGCAGCGCGTCATTCGCACCTGGCCAGGCGCGGATCAGGATTGTCGAGGCGTTCCTGCGCGGTGATCGCAAGATTGATAGTCTTCTTACCGTTGGCCGTCGCGACAACGACTTGGATGTCCAGCGCGCCGGTGTTCGTCGAGAGCGGCGAGGCCGCTCGCGCTGTAGCTGCGGATAGAATCGCCGAACGGTTGGCCCGTGGTGGCGTTCGGCAGGCCGCCCGAGGCCCACGAGCCGGGCGCGGTGATGTCGCCGTCATAGACGTCCTTGTTTAGCACCGCGCTGACATCGACCATGTCGTGCAGCGCATCGATGCGCAACGTGAACGCGCCGCCGCCAGCATCGACGAGATACGCCGCAGCCGAGATGCCCTTTTGGCGAAGCTTGGTGTTGAGCTGCGTTTCCAGCTGGGCAGCGGTGATGCCATTTTCGCCGCCGTCGATGGTGATAGATTGCGCGCTGGCGCCGCCAGTGAACGTGAACGTTTGCGAATCTTTGAAGACGCCGTCTTCCGGGACGATGAGGCCGGTTTCAAAGCGCCGCGCAAACACGCCATCGCGCAGACCGCCAACCATGCCGGGCGTTTCCACCGTTTCCAGTGTCGTGAACTTGCCGCCGATCGATAGGCTCGAGGCGCTGACGCCGTCGCCGGTGTAAACGGAGAAGCCAAGATTGCCGTTGTCGTCCCAAACATCGACGCCGGCGGCGACACCTTGTTCATGCAGCAATTGCGTGAGGCGCTCGGCCAGATCGTCCAGCATCGCGCGATCTTCGCTCTCGCCGGAACGCGTGCGCCAAGCTTCGAGGTCATCGCTGCGCCAGGCGGTGGTGACGGTGAGCGAACGGCCATCCGGCAGATCGAGCTTCAGAACCGCTTCGCCGGCATCGCGAATGTTTGTCTCAAACGTGTTTGAGCCGGACGACATGAGCACGTTCGTGCGTTGCTCAGTCGCGCCCGCTGGCGCCGAGACATAGGGCTCACCGGCGCCGATCCAGCCCGCGCCGATAAGCGCGCCGATCGGATCGGCGGTCGCAGCGGGGCGATCGAGCAATTGTGCTTGGCCGGCCGCGCCGCCGGTGTCTTCAAGTTTGATCAGCCGCGCGCCGCTTGCGGTCGTGCCGACAGCGTAGAACGAAGGATTGGCGTTGACCGCCTCGAACGCGATGCGCTCGTTGGCGCGCACGTCCACCTTCAGCGCGTACTGCTTGGGGCCGGTGTACTTCAGCGTACGGACTTGGCCTGCGATAACGGTGTTGGTGGTCTTCGGCGTCTGATCGACGGTTTCGATGCGTGACGATGCACCGGCCGCCGAGAGCTTGTTGTTCACAAAGCTTACGACATTGCCGAGCGTGCGCGGGATCGAGCCCATTTGCGAAAGGTCGATCGAGACGTTGCGTACCGTCCCGGCGGCGGAGGTCGCCACGATGTTGAACTTCGCATCGCTCGCAAGGCCGGTGACCTTATCGTAGAGCGAACCGCGATGGATGACGGGCGTGGTGTAGTCTTCGGTCTTTGACGCCATCGCGAGCGTCGTCTGCGCGGCGTCAACGCGATCGCCTTGCGCGAGGCGGATGTCGTCGAACTTCTGCTGCTCGAAGAACGCCTGAAGTCTCGGTGAGCCCGCGTGCCGCTGGGTGTTGGTTTGCGTGAGTTCGGCGGCGCGAAATCGTCTTGTCTTCGGCGCGCCCTGCCAACGCCTGCAGCGTGCTGATGCCCGGAATAGAGTGCAAAGAGCTTTTGATAATCGCCGGTCGCGCCGAGATCGCTGTAGAGCTTGGCGCCGGTGTCGAAGAACGACTTGTTCGTGAGCGCGCGCTGCACCAAGGCGGCCGCGCTCGGCGAGACGCCGGGCGTCCACACTGGCGCAATCGGAGCGTTCGGATCTTGGGTCGCAGTCTTGGTGTCGGCGCCAATGCCAGCGCGCGCAGACGCCCACTGCGTCAGCAGGCTCGCGCTGACGCCGCTGGTGCTGCTCGATCCGCCCAGAAGGGCGGCCGCAACGTTCATGTTCGCGAGACTGACCAAGACGACCGAACGCTTAATATCGCTCAAGAGCCGTAAACGCCGGGTTGGCGCCTAATGGTTAACAGCAAGCCCGGTGTGCTGAACCATCTCGTTGAAAATAGGGTATTCCAGGAGCTTCGGCCAAAGCTGGATGCCCTGCCAAATCGACAGCCCGATCACGAGCAGCGATGCTGCCATCAACAACACGCGCGCCGGCGCAATCTTAGTGACGTAACCTGCTAACGGCGCAGCGATCAGACCGCCGATGATGAGCCGCCCATCGCGGCGCCGCCCGTGGCCAAACCGCCTTCGAGTTCGAAGCGGCCAGTGACCAGCGTCCAAAGGAACGTCAATGATATCGCAACCGTAACGATAAACTCTGCCGAGTTAACGCTGCCGATGACGTAGCGTGGGGCATGCCCGCGCCCGAGCAGCGTCGAGGTGACCACCGGCCCCCAACCGCCGCCACCGCTCGCGTCGAGAAAACCACCGGCAATGCCGAGCGGAATGACGTGCTTCAGATGCAGCGGCTCTTCCCTCGGCTCACGCAAAGCGCGCGAAAGCATGTAGAGGCCGAGCACGCCGAGATAGGCGATGACGATTGCTTTGATGAAGGTCGCGTCGAAGCCGGTGAGCAGATAGGCACCCATCACTCCGCCAACGACGCCCGCAGGCGCGAGCCGCCAGAACAGTTTCCAATCGACATTCTTATGCAGCAAGTGCGAGGCGCCCGAAGCCCCAGTCGTGAAGCATTCAGCTGCGTGGATAGTGGCGGAGGCCTGCGCCGGCGGCACGCCGAACGCGAGCAGCACGCTCGACGAGATCACACCATAGGCCATGCCGACGGCGCCATCGATGAGTTGTGCGAGGAATCCGACCGCGAGGAACAATCCAAACACGGTCGCCAAGCCGGGCCAAAGGTCCGCTGAAACTTCCATGCTCCCTCGTCGCTGGCCTGGACGGCAGCTTATCCTTCACATCGCAATGCGGCCAGAGAGCGACAAGTTCCCGCGTTAACCATTTGCGGAAAGGGCAGTTTCAATTCCGAGTAGCTCTTCGACACGAACCACCCATCCCCTAACGGCAGGGTAATCCCTGAGATTGTAGCCGCCGAGATCGGCTTTGCGCGTGTACGCAACCAGCGCGATGTCGGCGAGCGAGAGCGCCCGGCCGACAAGAAACGGCGTCTCTTTCAGCTGCAATTCCATGCGCGCGAGAGCCGCGTTGCCCTTTGGCAGCAGCGACGGTTCGAGCTCATCCTCGCGCTTGCCGAGATAGTGTTTGCGGGCGATCCGCACGGCGATCTGCGGCTCGTGGCTGTACTGCTCCCAGAACA
Source organism: Caulobacteraceae bacterium (assembly GCA_016703335.1). Lineage (GTDB taxonomy): Bacteria > Pseudomonadota > Alphaproteobacteria > Caulobacterales > Aquidulcibacteraceae > Vitreimonas. The sequence continues at coordinate 162,569 of JADJCG010000007.1, forward strand.
TCCACTCGAACATCTTGGCACGCTCGAACGCGTCCTTCGGAATGAGGTCGGTGCCTTCGGCGAAGTGCAGCATCATCGCGTTCGACTGCGCGAGCATGCGGCCATCTTCGAGAATGAGCGTCGGCACTTGGCCGGCGGGATTAATCGCCAAGAACTCAGGCGTGCGTGTCGAGCCATCGAGCGCGTCGACTTCGATCCAGTCATACGCAATGCCAAGACGATCGAGGATCCATTTCGGCTTATGACAATTGCCGCTGTACGACGTGCCATAGAGTTTGATCTTCGCCATCGCCGCCTCCCGTGGGAGGCTTCTGGCAGCGCCACTTTACCCCAGCAAGTGAATAGCCCTCACATCCGATGTGAGCGGATGCCGTATGGCGCCTAATCACTTTCCATGACACGCGCGTTAGTTTTCGCTTCCCTCACGTTCGCAAGCGCGGCAACATTTACCCATGAGGCTCGCCCCAATGGCGAGTGTTGCGATCGGGGCAATCCTTTGACGACGACAGCATGCTCGCGCTGCAACGCTGCTTTGGCGGCGGGCGCACAATTTTGCGGCTCATGCGGCGCGCCACAGGGCGCTGCGCCACCGCCGCCACCGCCGCCGATCCCGCAACCACCGCCTTTCCAACCACCGCCCATGCCGCAAATGACGCGCGGCTTCTCCACCGGAGGCAGCGGCGGCGTCAGCAAACAAGCAACGTTCTCTGGCTCGGCGCAGGACGCGTTCAACCAAGCGTCGAATGCGATCAACGCCACCAGCACGTCGAGCAAAGGCGTCTACACCTCGCAGCTCATCGCGCAGCAACCGCCCTCAGCGGCGAAATTCGAGATGATCTGCAGGAGCACGTGGTCGACACTCGGCTTCGCCATCAAATACGACGGCGATCTGCAAATTCAGCCGGCTGGCCCGAACCAGATGACGGCGCGCTATTCGCTAAAGCTCCAGTGGGGCAGCGCTATGGGTCTCATTATTTCGCAAGGCGTGATGGTTCTGTTGGCTGCCGCGTTCAACTGGACGATCGCCACGTACGCGCTCTTCTTCATTGTCGGCTCGATGGCTTACACGGCCTGGAATTTGAGCAGCAACGTTCCGGAAAAAGCGCTCAGCGAATTCATGAGGCATCTTCAAAGCGGCGCACCCGCTGGCGGCGGCTTCGCTCCTCAGCCCGGTCAACCGGCGCCGCAACATCAGTTCACGCCGCAACCGCAACCGGCGCCGGCGCCTGCACCAACGCCAGCGCCCGCTCCCTCTGGCGGCGACGCCGCTGCGATCATGGAGCAGATCAAACAGCTCGGCGGCTTGCGTGATGCCGGCGTGCTGACGCCCGAAGAGTTCGAGTCCAAGAAGGCCGAACTCCTAAAGCGCATCTGACCATGACTGTCGCCGTTGTCGCCTGCCCCCGCTGCAACGCGCCGTCCGACGGCACGGCGCGTTTTTGCACGCAGTGCGGGTCGCCGTTCGGCGCTGCCGCTGTTGTGCCATCGCAACCCTATTACGGCATGGGCTGCACCACGTGCAGCGGCGACGGCTCACGGCTCGCGGCTGACAAAGTTTATTGTCCGACGTGCCGCTGGCTCCGCCCGCTCGGCGACAATTACCAAATCCCGGTCGAGGCGTTTCTCTGGCGGCTCGACGCCGATGCGATGAACACGCTTTCGGGCATTGGCCCGCTGAACTCAGCAGCGCACGGCTTATCGGAGAAGATCGGGCGTCCTTGGTTCGAAGCGTCGGTGAACGGCCTGCGGCTTTCCGAGCAGCAGTTACCGGATATCTTCGAGCTTGCGATCAAAGCTGCGCGCATCGTCGGCCTCCAGCATCTCCCCGAGATCTACATCTCCGGTCAGCAGATGTGGGACTCGGTGACGATGGGGTCGCAAACCTCGTCTTTCGTCGCGCTCGGCTCAGTGCTCACCAACTTCCGCGGTGACGATCTCTTATATCTGATCGGCCGCGAGATGGGTCACGCCCGCGCCGGTCACGCGCTCTGGAATACGGTGGTGCAACTGTTGCTGGCCGCCAACCTGGCAATCGCTCGCTCATGTCCGATGGCATGCTGAGCTTCCTCTCACCGACCAAAGCTCATCGAAAGCGGCATCAACGCCCCGCTCATGGCTTGGCAGCGTCACTCGGCCATCACGGCAGACCGCGCTGGCTTGCTCTGCGTTGGCGATCTTGAAGTCGCGCGCCGCGTTACGCTGCAATACACGCTCCACTCCTTCCCCATCGCCGCGCGCATCAATCGCGAAGCCTGGATGGCGCAAGAGGACGCGTCCGACGATAGCGCGATGCAAGCGTCCGAATTCGCGATGACGTCGACGCCCTACGCCGCGCGTCGCCTTAAACTTGCGCGCGAATTTCACGCCAGCGCCGAATTCCAAGGCTGGCGGCGCGTCATCGAACATTGGACGCCCAAACCTGCGCCGAAAAACGTCCAAGCTGACCCCGTAGCGCCAAAAGCGCCGCCGAAGCAGGACATGGAAAAGCTCACCTGCATCTCCTGCAAAACCGTGATGCGGGTGCCGAAGGCCAAGCTTTCCGGCGCCGAGCCGGTGAACGTGCGCTGCCCCAATCCTGATTGCGGCAAGGTCCTGAAGATCACACCGAAAAAGCCGAAGCCGCCGAAACCTGATCTGGTGTCGGATTGACCACGCCCCCGCCCCCGGAGAACGCCAAGTTCGACGTGGCCGTGGAACCCGCGCCGCGCAAAGAGGTGCTGGATGCGGAAGAGGACGAGCAATCGAAACGCGAGCGCGAAGCCGCTCTCGCCTCCACCTTCGACCAATCGCTCGCGCACAACGGGAAAACAGACGAGGAATTGATCGAAGAGCGTCAAGATGAGACGCGAATGATTTTGGATACTGCAATCGTGGTCGGGATCGCGATCGCGGTAGCGGAACACGAAACTCTAGACGTGGAAGAAGCCGTTCTTCCCGATACCGGCGACGATGACGGCGGCGATTAATTGAGGTGATGAATCATGGCTGACCCGATGACGCTCGACGACTTCTGGCAAACCGAAGGCGGACAACAATTGCAGACCGACATGGCTGGCATGTCGGACGCTGAACAAGCGACGATGTTGAACCAGTTGCAGCAAGCTGCCGACAACGGCGATCTCAGCGCCGACTTCAACACCGATAGCATGTTCCTCGACTCACAGATCGCGGAAGAAAAACGCGAAGAGGCCGAGACCTTCCAAGCCGAGCAAGCGAAGGCAGTAGAAGCTGGCGATTGGGAAAAGGCCGAAGAGATGGCCTCCAACGCTGAGTACGCGATGGAAGAAGTGAAAGATCACGGTGGCGACGTCGCCGATTCCGAGATCGTCGAAGCGCAATACGACCAGATGGATCTGGAAAACGCCGACTATCACCAAGAGATTGCGGACGACAAGGCGGACAGCGCTGAGGCTTATGCAGCTTCAGGCGATCTCGACACCGCGTCGATGTACGCTGATAGCGCTGCGAGCGAAGCGACCGTCGCTGCCGATTACGGCGCTGCCGCTGATCAAGGCGGCACTTATGCCGATCAAACCGTCGATACGTCTTCAACGTTCGACGCGACCGCAACTGTCGACACCAGCGCCAGCGCGGTTGTCGACACCTCGAGCAGCTATTCGAGCGTGGATACGACCACGGCGACCGAATAACAGCTCTCAGATAAGCTTAGACAGCTACGCCCCCGCGCCATCAACGCGGGGGCGTTTTTGTGCTAGCGCCGCGATGCTTCGCGGGCGGCGCGGAATTCGGAGGTCGCGCGCCATTCCGGCCAGCCGTTGCCATCGGCTAAACCATGGCCCACCGCGTAGAGCGCTTCGAGATCTTCGGCGCCGCCCGTCATGTCCCAAGCATCGGTCAGTTCGTCCGAGGGTTTGTGATAATTGTTGGCGACGTATTGCGCGCCAAGCTGACGCCCACGCTCGACACCGCCATCGACCATGTCGCTGCCGCGTGAGGTATAGAGCACCGGGATGCCCAACTGCGCGAAGTGCAGGTGGTCAGAGCGATAATAATAGCCAGCCTCCGGCGAAGAATCCGGCGCAACGCGACGGCCCTGCGCCTGGATCGCGGTGGTCAGCAGGTCGTCCATCTCACTTTGACCAAAGCCGCGCACTTCAATGTCGCGCGTGCGGCCGAAGCTGTTGATGCCGTCCATGTTGATCGCCGCAACCGTGTCACGCGGCGCAAATAGCGGGTGCTGCATGTAATAGAGCGCGCCCAGCAGGCCCTGCTCTTCCGCCGTCAATGCGATGAACGTCACGCTGCGCTCTGGCGCACCTTGCGCTGAGAAGCGGCGCGCGAGCTCGATGAGCGCGCTGACGCCCGTCGCGTTGTCGGAGGCGCCATTGCAGATGTCGTCGCCATCAACCGCCGGGCAATGACCGAGGTGATCCCAGTGAGCGGTGTAGATGATGCGCTCATCCGGACGCTGCGTGCCGCGCAGCGTGCCGACGACGTTGTAGGTCGTGCGCTGTTCAACGCGCGTTTCAAGCCGCATCGAGCCGTTGAGGTTCATGCGCACTGCGCGGAAGCCACGGCGTTGCGCGCGTGATTTCAGTTCGTTGAAATCCAGATTGGCGCGGCGGAATGTCTCCATCGCCACTTCGTTGGTGACCCAGCCTTCAAAGCCAGCACGACCGGCGCCGCGATCGTCGCGCACGATGTCCCAGCGCGCGCTGCCCGTTGACGATTGAATGACTGCCCACGGATACGCGGCAGGCGCCGTCTCATGGATGATGATCGCTCCCGCGGCGCCCTGGCGACCCGCTTCTTCGAACTTGTAAGTCCAGCGGCCATAATAGGTCATGGCGCGGCCGCCGAAGCCGCGGTCGTCGCCCGTCTCGAAATCGGGATCGTTGATCAGGATCACGGCGATCTTACCGTGCATGTCGACGCCTTCGTAATCGTTCCAGCCAAGCTCCGGCGCGTTGATGCCGTAGCCAACGAACACGAGCGGCGCGTTCTGGATATCGACTGGCGAATCCACGCGGCGCGTCCAGGCCGAGAATTGCGTGGCGTAAGTGTAGTTGCGCGCGCCATCGCGGCCGGAGAGCGTCAGTGTCGGCGGCGTTGTCAGCGTTGCGGCGACCAGCGGCGTCTCTTGCACCCAAGAGCGCTGACCATTCGGCAGCGTCACGCCAGGCTCAAGACCAGCGGCGGCGTAAGCGCGCTCGATGTAGTCGATCGCAAGCCGCTCGCCTTCGGTCCCAGGCGCGCGGCCTTCAAACTGATCTGACGCGAGCACGCGCACGTGCTCAATCAGAGCGGCCGATGAAAGCGGTGCGTGTTGAAACGCGGGAATGTCAGTCGCGGGCGCGGCGCTCTGCTGATCTGACGTAGCGCACGCCGCGAGTGCGATCACACCTGCGGACAGGAGATGGCGTATATTCATGAAGCGTCCCCGAATGACTTGTGGAGACCTTAGGCGCTTGAACGCCGGCTGCTCAACCCTTGTTTGGATCGCGCCAAACCTTGACGGCAGCGATCAACACAGCCGGAGCAGGCGAGCGCCAGTGTTCGGAGCAAACCCTCAGCACTCAAAACCCCGGAAAGCGTGCGCGACTCTGCCAAACATGCGGATACCCCGAACAAGCACAAATACCGCCATCGCGAACAATCCGAAATACGCAAGCAATCCTAGCACTACTCCGCACCGAACAAACATTGCGCGCTTTTGGTTCATCGGTACTCAGCTCACACCAAGCTTCCTCTGCAGGTCCGTCGACGACGTCGTGTAGAGGAACACCAGTCGCTCGCCCGGCCGCGCGACTTTGAACGCCGCCTGCGCCATTAGCGCGCCTTCGTGAAAGCCGCTCAGGATGAGCTTCAGCTTGCCTGGATACGTGTTGATGTCGCCGATGGCGAAGATGCCCGGCTCGCTGGTTTGGAAACTTCTCGGTGTCAACCGGGATCAGGTTCTCGTTGAGGTTCAGCCCGAAGTCGGCGATCGGGCCGAGCTTCATGGTGAGACCGTAGAACGCCAAGAGATCATTGCAGGCGATGTCGTACGCGCCTTTTTCCTTGGTGTGGCAGTTGATGGCCGAGATCTGGCCGTCGGCGCCAGTAACGCCCTTCAGATCAGCAATCTCCAGTCGCACTTTGCCTTCGGCAACGAGCTGTCGCATCTGCGCCACCGAGTGTGGCGCGGCGCGGAAATCGTCGCGGCGGTGAATGAGCGTCGTGCTCTTGGCGATCGGTTGAAGATAAAGCGTCCAATCGAGCGCGCTGTCGCCGCCACCCGCAATCACGATGTCGCGGCCTCGGAAGCGCTCCATCTGGCGCACCGCATAATGCACGCTCGTGCCTTCGAACGCTTCGATACCTTCGATCTTCGGCTTACGCGGCACGAACGAACCACCGCCTGCAGCGATGACGAGCACCGACGCCGTGATCGTGGTGCCGAGTTCGGTGCGGAGTTTGAACTTGCCGTCCGGCAAGCGCTCAAGCGACTCCGCCATTTGCTGCAAATGGAACGTCGGCTTGAACGGCGCGATCTGCTGCATGAGCGCGTCGGTGAGGCCTTGGCCAGTGACAACGGGCAAGCCTGGAACGTCGTAGATCGGCTTTTCCGGATAAAGCTCAGCGCATTGGCCGCCCGGACGATCAAGTACGTCAACGACGTGCGATTTGAGATCAAGCAAGCCCAACTCGAACACCGCAAAGAGCCCAACAGGCCCAGCGCCGACGATGATCACGTCGGTTTCGTAGGCTTCGCCGGCTGGTGCGGAGACCGGCTTTTCGTTGCTCATCTCAATGCTCTCCCGAAGCGGCTTTTGCGGCGCGCCATGCGGCTTGTCCACCGCCGCTAGGTCAATTTAGGCATGCGCGTGCGCAGGCGCACCGCAACATGGCATCGCACCTCGACCTTCCGGCGTACGGACGCTAGGCACGGAGCATGATCGCTAACCCTGCCAAGCTCGCGGTATTTATAGTAAGCCTCGCGCTGGGCGCCTGCGCGCCAACAAACGCGCCCGCGCTAGAGGGCTCGTTGTTCGCCGCAGAACCCGGCCCGGCACTGCGTCTGCCGGATCGCCTGCGCGAAATTTCGGGGCTCGCCGTCTCGCCCGATGGCCGCCTGTTCGCGCACGACGACGAAATTGGCGTCATCTACGAGCTCAATGCGGCCGACGGGCAAATCGTCAAATCGTTCGCGCTTGGCGAGGAGACTGTCACCGGCGACTTCGAAGGCCTCACAATCACGCCCGCCGGCGAGTTCTGGCTGACCACCAGCAAGGGCAAACTCTATCGCTTTCGCGAAGGCGCAGACCGGGCAAATGTCCCGTTTGAGCGCTTCAATGCTGGCGTGGAGGACGATTGCGAGGTCGAAGGCGTGGCTTATTCGGCGTCTACAGAAAGTCTCATTCTCGCCTGCAAGCGTGGTTACGGTCGCGACATGGAAGACGTGGCGGCCTTGCGCGTTTGGACCATCGGCGGTGGCGCTGCGACCGCTTGGGGCGAAACGCGCCGCGACTATGCTGCAGCCGCGCAGGTGAGCAGGTTTCAGCCGTCGGACATCACAATCGACCCAGGCACCGGGCGCATTCTGCTGCTCTCATCAGGCAATGCGGCTTTGATCGAGCTCTCGCCGGCAGGTGACGTCGTTTCAGCACGCGCGCTCGGCGGACGCCGCCATCCGCAGGCCGAGGGCCTAGCCGTCTTGCCGGACGGTTCTCTGATCATCTCGGACGAAGGGCGCAATGACCACGCGCTGCTTTCACGCTATGCACGGATCCCATGACGACATTGCTTCGCTCCCTCGCCGCCATATTCGCGCTGATCCTCGCGATCGCGACCCCTGCTTCCGCAGCCGCACAAACGCGGCCTGAATGGGACGGCGTCGAGCGCATCGTCGCCATCGCCGACCTTGAAGGTGACTACGACAAGTTCGTCGACATGCTGCGCACGTCGAACCTGATCGATGCGCAGAACAACTGGACCGGCGGCCGCACGCATCTCGTGCAATTGGGCGACATCCCTGATCGCGGGCCGAACACGCGCATGATCCTAGATTTGTTGATGCGTCTTGAGCCGCAAGCACAGCGCGCGGGTGGCTACGCGCACGCACTTATCGGCAATCACGAAGCCATGAATATGGAAGGCGATCTGCGCTACACCGATCCGCGCGAATTTGCGGCCTTCGCCACCTCGCGTTCAACACGCACGCGCAACCAATACTACCAGCAAGTCGTGCGCGCGATGAGGCGCAATCCCCCGGCAAACGGCCTGCCAGTGTTCGACGCCGCCTATCGGCGGCAATGGGATCAAGAACATCCATTGGGCTGGGTTGAACACCGCCAGGCGTGGGCGCCGACCGGTCATTACGGCCGCTGGATCGCCACCCACGACGCCGTGATCCGTATCAACGATACACTCTTTCTCCACGCTGGCCTGGGCCCGAATTTCGCAGCAGCGCGGCGCGATCTCATGAACGACGACGTCCGCACTGGCGTCCGCAACCAAACCGCACGGACTTACCCGGACATCGTCCCCGATCAGCAAGGCCCGCTTTGGTATCGCGGCCTCTCGCAAAATGCCGAAGCTAGCGAAGAAGCGAACCTCAATGCGATTCTCACGGCTCAGGGCGTCCGGCGCATCATCGTTGGGCACACCAAAGTAACATCGACCGTGCTGCCGCGCTTTAATGGCCGTGTTCTAATTGCCGATATCGCCGTGCCGCGCGGCCACTCGGACCCGCACGCCTTTCTCATCATGGAGAACGGCCAATGGACCACTACCCACCGCGGCCAACGCGTGCCTGTGAACGATCTCTCAGCGCCCGGCGCCACCTGCGATTATTTGCGCCAGATCGCGGCGCTGGATAACAACGCCGGTCCGGTCGCCGAACTGGTCGGCGCCCAATGCGCAACGGCGCCGGCCGCTAACTAGCGCCGCGGCACTCGTCGATGACGTTGCGCTGGAAGCGCTGCGGGTTGTCAAGGATCTCGTAGAAATCCTCGATGTATCGCCGCGCCGCGGTGCGCCGCGCTTCCGACAGCCGCGTCTCGCCATTGATGATCGCGTAAATCCGCTCGCGCCGTGAGCGGAAGAGTTCCGCCGCAGCCTGCGTTTGTGCGTTGTAGCGGCAATAGCCACGAAAAACGCGTTGCCGAACGTTCGGCGTATTGAAGCTCGCAGGCGGCGTCGCGTACGGCGCGTTCACGAAGCCTGAAAAGTCAAAATCATACGGCACCGGCACGACGTTCTCGCGGCTCGTCGCGGACGCGGCCATGAGCTTGCCGTTGTGGCAGCAGTCCTCGCCCGCCGTACCTTCGACCATGTCCCAGTCAAGATTGCCGATCATGAACTGGAAAAGGCCAACGATCGCGGCCTGCTCTGGATCAAGCTGCGTTGAAGCGACTTCACGCGTCTGAACTTCAAGCTCAACCCGACGATTGCGGCGCGCCAGATCGCCCATGTCTTCAATCAAAAAATTAAACTGCGTCTCTTCGCGCCGGCGGTTGCCGCTGTCGCGATACGTGACGCGCACGGGGCGCACGCGCAGGCTGAGCGGGGTGAGTTCGTTGTAGAGCCGATAGGTGGTGTATTCGAGCACGGTGAGTTGCTCGTAGCTCGCGCCAGGCCGGCAGCGCGTCACAAGCTTCAGCCTGTTCTGCCCCTGCATGATCGTGCCTTGGCGTTCGCCGCTCAGATTGATGCGCAGCGGCGGAAACTGGCAGATGCCGAGCGTGCGGCGCGAGAAGCCGCGCGGCGACAGCTCCATGTCGAAACGGGCGTTGTCCACGGTTAGCACCGCAGGCACTGGATCAGTGTTACGCGCTGCACGGCGCACGAGGTCGCCCAGCGGCCCTTCGATCACCATCGGTAGTTCAGTGTCGTCAGCGAACAGGCGTGTTTGCGCAGAGACCGGCGCGGCAACACACAACGCGGCGAGCCCCATGATCGCCGCAACCCAAGTCTTCCCCATCGCCGCCTCCCGCACGCGTCGCCCTGGCGCCACCTTACGGAAGATTGGCGTTAGGTGAAGCGGCAAGCGCGGCTTGCGGCGCCTGGACGCCGCCTCCAGGCCCGCCCGTCGGCGGGTTGTGCGAGCCGCAGGGTCGTGCTTGGTGCGAAGAAAAGCGGGAGGAAGCCAAAATGTCGTCAGCTCTGCCCGAACACGGCGCCCCATGGAGCGAAGTTGAGCCGCGCCTGCGAGACCTTGGCAAAGGCGACGTCAAATGGCGCGATGGCCGCACCGGCATGTACATTTTCAACGCCGGCCCAGAAGTCGAGCAGGTGCAGAAGGCCGCCTACGCCATGTTCTCGTCCGAGAATGGACTGGGGCCCGCGGCGTTTCCGAGCTTGGCGCAGATGGAGCGCGAAGTGGTGGCCGCAGGCCTCTCACTCCTCAATGCACCGCCCGGCGCAGCTGGCGCGATGACGAGCGGCGGCACCGATTCCATTTTCCTGGCCATCAAAACCGCAAGAGATCACGCACGCGCAAAGCGCGGACTGAACGGCGCGTTGAATATCGTCGCGCCTGCCTCCGTGCATCCCGCCTTCGACAAGGCTTGCATGGTAATGGACATCGAGCTGCGTCGCATCCCGGTGAAAGACTATCTGGCTGACGTCGCCGCGATGGAGGTCGCGACCGACGCAAACACACTGATGATCGTCGGCTCGGCGCCATGTTTTCCGTTCGGCTTGATCGATCCGATCGAAGCGCTTGGCGAAGTCGCGGAACGCAAAGGCCTGTGGCTGCACGTCGATGCCTGCGTTGGCGCCTACATCGCGCCGTTCGTACGCATGAACGGCGCGCAATTGCCGGCGTTCGACTTCTCCGTGCCCGCCGTATCGTCAATGTCCGGTGATCTGCACAAATACGGTTACGCCTCCAAAGGCGCATCGACCGTGTTCTTCCGCAGCGAAGCCCTGAAGGAGTTTATGACGTTCGACGCCGGTCCATGGCCGCTCGGGCGAATGATCACGCCCTCACTCTCAGGCACGCGGCCAGGTGGCGCAATTTCGTCGGCTTGGGCGGTGATGCAACATCTCGGCATCGACGGTTATCGCCAGAAGCAAGGCGAGGGCACGCAGGCGCGCGAGAAGATCGAAGCGGGCGTTAAGCGGCTTGGCTTTGAGGTGCTGGGCCGGCCGCAGCTCGGCATTGTCGCGTTCGCGCATCCGAAGATCGATGCGCTTCGCATCTACGCGCAAATGCATCATCGCGGCTGGTTCACCGCGGCGCTGATCGAGCCGCACGCGCTGCACCTTATGCTGTCGCCGAAGCATAACGAAGTCGCGCACGAATACTTGGCCGATCTAGAAGCCTCGCTCGGCGCAGTATCCGAAGAACAATTTACTCCAAAGTATGCAGGCTAGCCGATGACGCTTGAGTTCGATTACTACTTCTCGTTCCGCAGCCCCTATTCTTACTTGGCCGCGCCGCAGGTCGAAGAGCTAATCGCGCGTTACGATATGAAGCCGCGCATGCGCATCGTGACGCCGATCGCGATCCGCATTCAGCTTCTTCAAGAGCGTGAACCCGCTTTGGCCGCCCTATTTGCTGCGCGACACGTTCCGCATCTCACAGATGCACAACATTCCTTATCGCTGGCCGCGCCCTGATCCGATCATCATGGATATCGCCAGTGGCGAGGTCGCGGCCGAGCAGCCCTACATCCACCGCGTCAGCCGCATGGCCGTCGCTGCCGCGCACGCCGGGCGCGGCTTTGAATTCGCACGCCGCGCCTCGCACAAGATTTGGTCCGGTGAGGTCGAAGCTTGGCACGAGGGCGACCACCTCGCCAACGCCGCTACCGAAGCCGGCCTCGACGCTGGCGCAATCGAGGCGAAGGTCCGTGACGACGGTGAAGCAATCGCAGCCGAGATCGCACAAAACGAGGCCGATCAGCGCAACGCTGGCCACTGGGGCGTGCCACTGTTCGTGTTCCAGCACGAACCCTTCTTTGGCCAAGATCGCCTGGATCATTTGATCTGGCGCATGAAGCAGACCGGCCTCACCGAGCGTTAGTCGCAAATCGGCGGCGCTTCGCAGCACCTCGCGGAGATGTGTTTGGCATCGCGCGAGTTCACGGCCGTTGATGCGAGCAATAACTCGGGATTCGATATGCTCGTAAGACTAGTTGCGGCGGTTATTGCGGCAGCGTTGCTCATGGGACCAGCGCAAGCGCAAGATTCCCCAAGCTATGATCGCGCGTTGGAAATGCGTGGCTATGGACATGATGGCTTGTCGCGCTTCGTCGGCGTGTACGAACCTTCAAGTTACCATCGCGGAACGCCCGCGCCGCTCATCGTCGCGCTTCACGGACGCTTTTCTTCGCCGCAAGCGCTTCACGCGATTAGCGGCTTGGCAGCCGTCGCCGAAGCGCGCGGCGCCATCGTGATCTATCCCGAAACCGTTGGCGGCTTCTGGAACGACGGCGGTCACGCTTTGCTCAACCGGCGCGGCGATCCAGCGGATGATGTCGGCTTCATTGCCCAAGCCATCGACGCCGCGATGAGCGACTACACGATAGATCGCGGCCGCGTGTTCGTCGCGGGTTACGACAGCGGCGCCAACATGGCTTTCACGTTAGCCTGCCAGAGCAATCTGCCCTTGGCCGGCGTTGTCGCTGTGAGCGCGCTGCTGTGGGATTATCAGAGCACTCAGTGCGCCAACCCACGCCCGACGCCGATCTTGATCATCAACGGCCGCCGCGACGAGGCGTTACCGATCAATGGCGGAGACCCTCCGCCCAACGGCGCGGCCCGGCGCTTCAACACGGCGGACACCATCGCCTTCTGGCAGCGCACAGCCGGCTGCGGCGCACGCACCAGCAACGGCCGCGATGACAGCGTTCTGTTTACGAACTGCGCGAACGGCGCCTCGGTGGCTTATGTCGGGTCGCGGGCGGCAACCATGACTGGTTTCACTCCGGCGCCGGCTACCAACTTAATCGCCAAGGCGTGGATGCCACTGCTTTAGCCGACACATTCTTCTTCGATCGCACCCGCTTTGCATTGCCCGACGCGCGTTCGACTGGCGGGCGCGCGCGAGCGTGGATCGTCTATGCGCCACCGGACTACGATCCTACCCGTCCGACGCCAGTTGTTGTGCTGCTGCACGGCCGCCCCAGCAACGCCGCCTCAATGGCGCTCATCAGCGGCATGAACGAGGTCGCCGCGACCAACAATTTCATCGTCGTCTATCCCGAAGGCCTCGATAACGAATGGAACGCGCAGTTCGACGTCGCCGGAAGCAGCATTTCGCTCAGCGGCCAAACGTCGACGCTGCCACAAGATGACGTCGGCTTCCTAAAAACGCTGATGAGCGACCTTGCAGTGGACTTCAACGTCGACCGCTCGCGGCTCTATCTCGGCGGCTTTTCCAATGGCGGCTTCATGACTCAGCGTATGGCCTGCTCTGGCAGCGATACATTTGCTGCGTTCGCAGAAGTCGGCTCGGCGCTCTATGTGGAGCTCTCGCGTCTCTGCCAACGCAGCCCACCAAGTGCGATCATGTTCATGCACGGCAGCGCCGATCCCAGCGTGCCAATCACCGGCGTGCAATTGGTGAACCCACAGGGCGGCGAGCCCATTCGCATCACGCTCTCTGTGCAAGACAGCGTCGCCGCCTTTGCGCGCCGCAATCATTGTGACGCGCGCGGCACCAGCACGACGTTTGCCGAAAGCGGCCGCTCGCCTGGCACACACGTTGTCCGTTTCACACCGCACGATTGCGACGCGGGCGTCGAAGTCGTCTATTACTTGATCAACGGCGGCGGTCACACATGGCCGGGCGCGGATGCGGAGGTCATGCCGGCGGACTCCTTTGGACTAACCAACCAGGACTTCCGCGCCAGCGAGACGATCTGGCAGTTCTTCTCCGAGCACACGCTGCAGCCGCAACGGCGCCGCTAGCGAATCCAGGGCGGCGTCGGCAGATCTTTTGAGCGCAGAAATTCCGGATTGAAGAGCCGGCTCATGTAGCGATTGCCGTAATCGCAAAGCACGGTGACGATGGTCTTGCCCGGTCCGAGCTTACGCGCCAGTTGCACGGCGCCCAGGACGTTCAGCGCTGATGAACCGCCGAGGCAGAGGCCTTCTTCCTGAACCAGCTGATAGAGAACCGGCAGCCAGTCTTTGTCTTCGATGCGAAACGCTTCATCGACGACGACACCTTCGAGGTTTGCCGTGACGCGGCCTTGGCCGATGCCTTCGGTGATCGAAGTGCCTTCGGCTTTGAGCTGGCCGTTTTTATACCATTCATAGAGCGCAGCGCCGCCCGGATCGGCGATGCCGATCACCACGTCCTTCTTACGTGCCTTCAAACTCATGCTGACGCCGCCGAGCGTGCCGCCCGAGCCAACCGCGCAAATGAAGCCATCGACTGTGCCGTTGGTGTCGCGCCAAATTTCGGGACCAGTGGTGTCGATGTGGCCCTGGCGATTGGCGATGTTGTCGAACTGGTTTGCCCAGATCGCTCCGTTCGGTTCCGTCTTGGCCTTCGCTTCGGCCAAGCGGCGCGAAATCTTTGTGTAGTGATCGTCGCTTGAGGCAGGCGCCGCGTCGACTTCAACGAGTTCGGCGCCCAACGCGACGACGGCGTCCTTCTTCTCTTGGCTTTGCGTGCGCGGCATCACCACGACAACGCGGTAGCCCTTTGCGGCGCCAATCAGCGCCAAGCCGATGCCGGTGTTGCCGGCCGTGCCTTCAACGATCACGCCCCCCGGCTGCAGCAAGCCCTTACGTTCGGCGTCTTGGACTATGGAAAGCGCGGCGCGGTCCTTGATCGACTGGCCCGGGTTCAAGAACTCCGCTTTGCCGAGAATGGTGCAGCCGGTTTCCTCGGACGCGCGCTTCAGCCTGATCAATGGCGTATTGCCGATGCCGTCCAAGACCGAAGCGTAAGGTGTCATGGTGTTCCGCTCTGTTTGCTTCTCGGATGTAACCGGCGAACGAGCCAACGCCAGCGCCGGGCCACGGTATTAACGGCTTCAACTTGTGAAATAACTCCCAGCGGCAACCGCCCGCAGCCAGCCCTCCGAGATCGCTGGGGAGAGGTGGCGGAGACGATGGGATTTGAACCCATGATACCCGGTTAAGGTATGCTCCCTTAGCAAGGGAGTGCCTTCAGCCACTCGGCCACGTCTCCGGCGAGGGGGCCTTATCGCGGCGGCCGGGCTCCGGCAAGGCGCCTAGAAGCATCGCTCACATAGTTAACTGGCGCCGCCTTTGCGCGAACCCCTCCGACAATTTTAGTCTGAAGGGCGAATTTACTATGTCTCAGGCCGCACTGAAGCTCGTCGGCGCCGATTTGGACCAGACGAGTGCGGAAGAGTTCGCTTTTGCGACCCAAGCTGGGCCGGCCGCCGTCTCGGCCCGCTCGGAAGCTGCGCGCTTGGCCGAACTGGCCGCCTCGTTTTCATTGTTCGGACTGGCCGTTGAGCAGCCCGGCGACCCGGCCTTCCCGTTGGCCACCGCCGACCTGGCATACCGCGCCTACACCGTGGCGCCGGATGCCCCAGCCAATGACTGGGCCGAACCCAAGAAGCCGGTCCTGACGCGTCGGGGGATGCACATCGACCCCAGCCTGCCAACTAAGCTCATCCAAGCAACCGACTGGATCGTCGTCGCCGCAGCCGCCCAGTTCGCCGCCCTCTGGGGCGCTGGCGAGGGCCTCTTTGAGCTTTCGATCGGTCAAGCCGCCGCATTCGTTCTTTCGGCGGGCGCGCTAAAGGGCGGCCTCTGGCTCACCGACTATTACCGCTTCTCACCCTCGCGCATCCGTCCGGAGCGCGGCATGGGCGGCCTGGCGCTCGGCGCCATCGTCGGCCTGCTCATCTCTAACTTCTTCGCACCGGACGCCTGGCGCCGCGGCGCTCGCTGCCACGCTGCCGTTCGCCGCGATGCTGCTTGCTGGCATTGACGCTGCGCTCGCCATCTGGATTTCCGCCGCGCACCGCGCCGGCCTCTTCGCTGAGAACATCGTGCTGATCGGCGCGACCGATGCCGCCCAACGACTCGCGGCGCGCCGAAAATCCGGCGACGCGCGCATCGTCGCTGTCGTTGACGATCGCCTGGCTCGCTCACCCTCGCAAGTTGGCGCAGCGCCAGTGATCGGCGGCGTTGACGCGCTGCTCGCCTGGGAAGGCCTGCCGAACGTCGACCGCATCGTTATCACCGTCACGCAAAAGGCCGAAGGCCGCGTCCGCTCGATGATCGAGCGCCTGCGCATCGCCCCGAACCGCGTTGATCTGCTGCTCGACTTCGACACGCACGCCGTCCGCGGCCGCCGCGTGGAGCGCTTTGGCGGTGCAGCTGTCGCCTGCGTCTCTGGCCGTCCGCACAATCACCGCCGCGCATTTGTGAAGCGCGTTGAAGACATCGTGCTCGGCACGCTGCTGACGATCGCGTTCGCACTGCCGATGCTGTTCATCGTCGCCCTGGTGAAGCTCGACACCCCCGGCCCGGCGCTCTATCGCCAACGCCGCCACGGCTTCAACAACCGCGTCTTCACGGCGCTGAAGTTCCGCACCATGCGCGACGATCCGAACGCGCCACTCCAGCAAGTGCGCGAGAACGATCCGCGCATCACGCCAGTCGGCGCGTTCCTCCGCCGCACCAGCCTCGATGAGCTGCCGCAGCTCTTCAACGTGCTGCGCGGCGAGATGAGCCTGGTTGGCCCACGCCCGCACGCCGTCGGCATGAAGACCTGCGAACGCGAATTGACCGAGATCGTCGCAGAATACGCACACCGCCACCGCGTGAAGCCGGGCATCACCGGCTGGGCGCAGGTGAACGGGTCACGTGGCCCGGTGACCTCGGCAGCGTCCGTTCGCCGCCGCGTTCGCTACGACCTTGAATACGTCGCCCGCGCCTCGCTCTGGCTCGATCTCGAAATCCTGGTGCGCAGCGCGCCGGTGCTGTTCGGGGACAAGGTCGTCCGGTGAGCACTGCGCGTTTCCTTTCGCTAGCGCCATTGCAGATCGCCCAAGCCCTCATCGGGTTTGGCGCGATCGCCGCATTTACGCGCCTGATGAGCGCCGAAGATTTCGGCCGCTACGCGCTGGCGCTGTCGATCTCGATGGCGGCGCACACGTTGGCGTTCACCTGGGCCGAAGCTGCGGCATTCCGCTTCTTCGCTGCCGCGCGCGCTGAGAAACGTCTGGCCGATCACTTCGCCACGCTGCTGGCGCTGGCCTGAGCACTCGGCCTCGCCGTCATCGCCATCACCGCTGTCGCTCTCGTTCGCGGGCCTGCGCGATGACATCGCGGCGCTGTCGCTGTTCGCGGCAGGCGCTGCGGTTCTACGCTTCATCGCACGCTTGGGTCGCGAAAGCGATCGCGCCGCATTGGCGTTTGGCCGCTACGCCGTGCTCGAAACCATCTACCTTATGGTCGGCTTCGCCGTCGGCGTCGCGTTGCTGGTGATGTTCGACTTCGGCCCCGCCGCGCCATTCGCTGGCCTGCTGGCTGCGGGCGCGCTCGTCGCGCTGATCGACCTTCCGCGTCTCATGCGCAATGCGCGCGGCGGTGAAACCTCATTCGCGCGCTCAGTGACCTACGCCAGCTACGGCGCGCCGCTCGCTCTCGCGCTCGCCGTCGATCTTGGCGTCCAAGCCCTCGCACGTCTGGTACTCGCTGGCGAAGCGGGTACAGCGCCACTCGGCGCCTACGCTGCCGCATTCGGCTTGGCGCGCGCGCTCGACATCGTGTTCATGGGGGTGAGCGCCGCATTCGCACCGCTCGTCTTCGCCGCCTACGAAGAGAAGGGCGCCGATGCGGCGCGTGACGCAGACCGCGGCGGCTTCGTGTTGTTGGCGGCGATCACCGTACCCGCATCCATCGGCCTCGCGCTGCTCGCGCAACCGATCGCGACCTTGATGGTCGGCGAAGCTTTGCGTGCGGAAACAGCTGCAGCGCTGCCGTGGCTGGCGCTCGCGGGCCTCATGTCGGGCTTCAGCCTTTATTATTGGTCGGAAGCCTTCCAACTCACCCGCCGCACCGGCCAACGCGCATTGCTCATGCTTCGGTGCCCGGCGCAGTGCAACTCGGTCTAACCGCTTGGCTCTCTGCAACGCATGGCGCAGTCGGCGCCGCGATCGGGGCGGGCGCGGGCGCAAGCATTGGCGCGATGCTGCTTGCGCTGGCTGGTCGCCGCCTGTTGGCATTGCCGCTGCCTGGCGGAGAACTTGCGCGCATCGGCGCCGCCACAGCGATCATGGCCGCAGCAGTCATCGCATGCCCAGGCGCACACACGACTATCGGCCTCTTCCAGAGCGCCGTCCTCGGCATGGCCGTCTACGCCGCCGCAGCCATCGCACTCAACGTCATGGCGCGCGAGCTTGCACTCTTTGCCGTGCGCACCGCGACGCGCCGTATTCAACCGATCACGAGCCCAGCCAATGCCGACTGAACAAACCATCATCGTGCGCGATCGCCCGAAGACACCGCGCGTCAGCGTGCTGACGCCGTTCTATCGCTACGATCCCTCCGCGATGCTGAAAGCCTTCGGCCGCGCACCTGCGGGCGTTGAGTTCATCCTGCTGGATGACGGCTCGGCCTCCGCAGAACTCGTCGCCAACGTCGTCACCGCCGCGCAAGCGACCGGCGCGCCAGCGCGCATCATCGTTAGCGAACAAAACCTCGGACGCTCGAAAGCGCGCAACCGCTTGATCACTGAAGCGCTCGGCGACTACGTCCTCTTCCTCGACGCTGACATGGCGCCGGACACCCCGGCGTTCCTCTCGGTTTGGCTCGGCATCATCAACACCCAAGAGCCGCGCGTCGCCTTTGGCGGCTTATCGCTGGCGCATGCCGAGCGCACCGACGAAACCGCGTTGCACTACGCGCTGTTCGGCCGCTCGGACTGCAAATCCGCCCGCCACCGCGCGCGCCGCGCCGCCCAGGCCACTGCCTCCTCGAATCTTCTGGTCGAGCGCAACTTCCTGTTAGCCCATCCGTTCGATGATCTCTTCACGGGCTGGGGTTTCGAAGACGTGGATTGGGCGCTCGACGTATCGCGCATCGAAGAGATCATGCACGTCGATAATCCGGCGACGCATGTCGGTCTCGACGACGTCAGCACGCTGATGCGCAAATCAGCGGAGGCCGGCCCGAACTTCGCGCGTCTAGCGCGCAAGCACCCGCTGCAGGTGAAGCACTTCGCTGCGCACCGCATCGCACGCGCCCTGCGCGCGACGCCCGCCCGCAAAACTCAACAGCGCCTTTATGGCTGGATCGCGCGCGATCCACGCGGCGTCGCGCCCATGGGCGTGCGCTGCGCCGCCTTCAAACTTTTTCGCGCTTCACATTACGCGGAGCACCTCGCATGACCGTCGCCTACGCGCCCCGCCGTGACCTCGTGAGCAAAGTCCGTCGCCGCATGACGCAGCACTACGCCGCGCGTCCGGCCAAGCTCGCTTTCGAGCGCCCCGTGCTCTCGATCACGTTCGACGACTTTCCCGCCAGCGCCGCTGATGCAGGCGCGCATGCGTGCTCGATCGCCACGGCGCACGCGGCACCTACTACGTGTCCTCCGGCATGGCCGGAATCGATGGCCCGTGCGGCGTGGGCTACACGGCGACCCGATATCGCGCGCCTGGTCGCCAGCGGCCATGAGATCGGCTGCCATACTTCGACCCACGCCGATTGTGCGCAGCAAGACATCTTCGCCACACTCGAAGACCTCGCGCGTAACCGCGACGCGTTGCTGCAGATGGGCGCTCCAGCGCCGCGCACGCACGCTTACCCGTACGGCGAAACCAAAGGCGCGATGAAGGACAACCTGCCGCCGCGCTTTATGTCCGCGCGCGGCATCCTGCCTGGATTAAATGTCGGCGCGGCCGACCTCGCGCAATTGCGCGCCTATCCGCTCTTCGGCGCCGGCGGCATGCAACGCGTGTCCAACGCCCTTGAAGCCCGCCGCAAGCGCAACCTGGGTCGTCGGCTTTCACCATGACGTCTCGGACACGCCGTCGGCCTGGGGCACGCGCCGATGAACTGGATCTCCTTCTGAATGAGGCCCGCCAGCTTGGTTTTGTCATTTTGCCGGTGACGGCAGCCCTTGCACGGAGGCTCGCATGACCACTGTCAGCGTTCTCATTCCGACATTCCGCCGCCCGGACTCCTTCGTCCGCGCCGTCCGCAGTGCATTCGCGCAACGCGGCGTCGACTCGTTCGAGATCATCGCCATCGACAACTCCCCGGAAGGATCGGCGCTCGATACGTTTCGCAACCTCAAGCCGAGGCCCACCCGCGACGCCATTCCGTTGGGCGCACGAGCCGAAGCCAGGCGTCGCGACACGCGCAACGCGCCGTGAAGCTCGCGCAGGGTGGAGTTCGTCGCCTGGCTCGACGACGACGAAGAAGCCTCACCTGACTGGCTCGCGTCGCTCATCGCCGTGCGTCGCGAAACCGGCGCGCAAAGCGTGTTCGGCCCTGTGCACGCCCGCGCCGATCACGACGCCGACAACGCCGAATTCTACGAGCGGCTCTACACGCGCGATGGTCCGGCCAACGACACCGTGATCTCGCACGCACATGGCATCGGCAATTCGCTCCAACCGCGATCGATGTTCGAAGAGGTCAACCGTTCGACGCTCGCGCCGACCAACGCGGCGGCGAAGACGATACACTGTTCGCGTCATGGGCAAAAGCGGGCGCAACCTTCGCTTGGGCGGCAGACGCTCGGTCATCGAACATCGCGGCGCTGAGCGCACGCACCTAGCGCACGGTCTAAGCGCGCGCTTCGCCTACGGCGGGTCCCTGCCGAACTGGCCTGGGCGCGTGACGTGCCGGCATTAGCGCGCCACATGTGCGTCGGCGCAGCGCAAGCTGTCGTCTATGGCGCGGCGAGCGTGGTTGTCGTCGCCGGCTCAACGCCGCACGCGCTGGCGCTATTGGACCGTGCAGCGCGCGGCGCTGGCAAAGTGTTTTGGTTCTACGAGCAGCGTTTCTACGGCCAAGCGCTCGTGCGTCAGCCTGCGTGACGCAGCAGGCGGTCGATCGCCACCACGGGCGCATCACGGCGCCCGCATACACGAGCCCCATCGGGTTCGCGCCTGACTCCAAGAGCAGCTCTTT
>JADJCG010000008.1 GCA_016703335.1 Caulobacteraceae bacterium
AAGTGTGGTTGCCATGTCCTTGCATCTGCAAGGACCGTGCGCATTTACCGGCGCATCGTGAGGGTGACGCCCGCGAAGCTTTGATCCTGGCTGAACGTCTCGTTGCCGACGGTCGTCGCTTCTTCACGCTCGACGTAGGCGAGGGACGCTTGCACGCCGTTGCGCTCGTAGGTCACGCCAACCGACATGTCGCCGACTTCAACGCGATCTTGCATGCGCACGCCGCTGCCATCTCCGCCAAACTCGCTGCGTTGGCCAGGCTGCCAGGTCAGCGCTTCGTTGTCCGAGGCGACGAACACGTAGGTCGAAGACCCGCGTTGGTTTTGATTTTCTTGCTGGACGAGGCCGCGGCCGATGCGGACTTCCGAACCGCGACCAGCGCGGTCGACTTCGCCATCAGGGCCAGCGCCGAGCGAAGCACGCTGCGCGAACGACACATCGAGGTCGCCATCGCTGGCGGCGAATTCGACTTCAACACGGCGCGGGCCTTGGGTTTGCTCGCTCGTGGTTGAGTTCGTGGGGCCGAAACGCTGCGCGACGTCGCTGCGCATCGAAACGTTCGAGCGGCGGAGCACGGTTTGCGGATCGGTGAAGTCGACTTGGC
Organism: Caulobacteraceae bacterium; assembly: GCA_016703335.1. GTDB lineage: Bacteria > Pseudomonadota > Alphaproteobacteria > Caulobacterales > Aquidulcibacteraceae > Vitreimonas. Next base: position 605 of record JADJCG010000008.1, read on the forward strand.
TGGTTGCAGTGGTCGCGGGTGGGCTGATCGGCAGCCAGGGCTTCCTTGGCGAGCCACGGACGAGATCCCAATAGCGCCGCGACGAGCGCGCCGCCCGCTAGCAAAGCCGTACGGTTACTTGACGAAGAACCACCCATCACAGCCTCGTTGTCTCTTACCGAAGCAGCAATGCATATTGGCTGCCACAGGTTCCGCGCGCTGTTAAGTCTTTGTTTGGGGGCGGGGAGTGTTTCCCCCCCGCCCCGTTACAACTAGTGCCGCATTGTCAGGGTTAATCCGGCGAAGCTGTCGTCCTGGGTGAAGGATTGCGAGCCGCTGACAACCGTGAATTCACGCTCGACGTAAGCGAGCGAGGCTTGGATGCCGTAGCGCTCGTAGGTGATGCCGGCCTGCATGTCGCCGATCTCGACCCGGTCTTGCAGGCCGAAAGATGAGCCCGAACTGCCGAACTCGGTGCGGCCACCGGGCCCCCAAGTCAGCGCTTCGTCCTCTGAAGCGGCGAAAAAGTACCAGCGCGGCTCGGCTGAAGGCCGGTCGTCGCGGCTTGAGCCAATATTGCGGCCCAGGCGGAATTCCGATGCCCGTGTTTCGCGTTCGATATCGCCGTCATCGTTGAAGGCGAGGCCGCCGCGCTGGGCAAATGATGCGTTGAGGCCGGAAACGCCCGGTGTAATGAATTGAAGTTCGTAACCGCGCCGATCGGACTGCCGACGATAGCTGGGCTCGGTTGGCGCCAGATTGCTGAAGCGTCCGGAAGCGCTGCTGGCGCTTAGTTGGACGCGACCCGTAAACGCCTGAGCGGGATCGACGAGATCCACACCGTCAACGGCGAAGGTATTCGAACGTGGATCGACCGCATCTTCGGCGGTTGCGATATTGGCTGCGAAACTTACGAACCCGACCAACCCAACGACCACGAGCTTGCGTATGAGCATCGCGATCTACCTCCCACTAATAGCATGAGGATCACGTAAGTAAGGTTACTGAATCGCTAAGCGTTGTGGGCGCAAAGAGCAGTTGATTAGCAGTGTGCGAATGCGAACGGCTCTGTTCGTTAGGTTTTCGTTGCTTCGCCGGCCGGTTTTTCAAACGTCAGTGTGCGCTGCATCACGATGACATCGAGCATTTTGCCGAACTTCTCGCCGACATCTTTGAGCGTGCCGACATGTTGGAAGCCCAATTTGCGGTGCAGGCCGATCGAAGCGGCGTTGTAGCTGTCGCCGATAAAGGCGAGGGCTTCGCGTGCTCCGTCAGCACGTAGGCTTGTTAACACTTCAGCAAGCGCCACGCTGCCGGCGCCGCGGCGAACGGCCGTGTGCGCTGTATATACCGAGACCTCGAAGGTCTTTTTCGTAGGCGGCGCGATCCCTGTACTGAACGGCATAAGCAAAGGCGAGCACGCGGCTAACGTCCTCGGGTGGCGAGGCGACCATGAAGGGCCAGCCGCGATCGACGATGTTGGTCCACCGCCTGGTCATCTCTTCGAGCGAGGGCGCTTCAGTCTCGAACGTGCCGGTGCCTGTCTCTACGGCGTGGCTGTAGATCAGCTGCACAAACTGCAGGTCCTGCTGGAAGCAGGGGCGGACGATGAGGCGCGGGTGCTTGCTGGCCACGCTTTCGGTGGCGCGGTTTGCGGGTCGGGGTCAAGCGCCAGCAGCCTTTGCTCTCTCGGCTACCGCATGCGGCGGCAGGTCTCATTCACGGGATGCCAACTAGCTTGGATTAGGATCGGCTCCGGAATGGCGGGATTGAAGAACATCGGTCCGGCCCGGGCTTTGTGCCTCGGGGTCATGGCAGCTTTTTTGGCGGCGTGCGCGACCACGCCTGCGCCGATCACGGCTGGTGGCTATGGCCGGCCACCGGTGTCGACGGCAAACCGGTTGCCAGATTTTGATGGCGAAGACGCCCGGGTCACCGACTACGCCGCTAATCTTCAGTGCGTGCCCTTTGCCCGAGAAGCCTCAGGTGTTGAGATCTTCGGTAACGCCAATACTTGGTGGCAACAGGCGGCAGGGCGCTATCCGCGCTCCAATGTGCCGGCGTTCGGCTCAGTTTTCGTGCTTCACGGCTACAACACTTCGGCTCGCGGTCACGTGGCGGTCGTGACGCATATCGACTCCGACCGCGTGATCCGTGTGGACCAAGCCAATTGGCTCAATGGCGGCGAAATCAGCCGCGGCGTGCCCATTATGGACGTTTCGCCCAAGAATGATTGGAGCGAAGTGAAGGTCTGGCACATCCCCGGCGGCCATTGGGGAGGGCGGACTTATAGCGCTGACGGGTTCATCCACCCGTTCCAGCTGCAGGCTGCGATGAGCTAAGAGTTCCCGCGTTAAGCTTTATTGATGCCGCGGCAAGACTAAAGTTAACGAGTAGGGCGAAGAACTAGAACAAGATCTAGTCTTCAGGTAGTTCGTTTACCATACGAACACTCACCTTTCCATTTCTTCAGTCTGGTGTTTAGGTTTTTCTTAACCTCGACAGGGCTTTTTATGTCCCACATTGGGGCAGAAGCTCGCCTAGGCTCGATAAGAGCATGTTTGATTCTCGCGCGCTCCTCGTAGCAGCCGCTGCGGTCACCGGTTTCGCCGGCCTACCGTCTGAAGCGGAAGCGCTGACGCCGTTGTCGCTCGATCTCGCGATCGATCCAACGGTTACCGAGGGGCCATCTGAACACGCCGTCTTGGCGCCGAGCTCATTCGAGCGCGCGCCGGACGAAGCTTATGAACCGATCGCGCGCGTGACGAATTATCGGTCGCGTCTGCAGTGCGTGCCGTTTGCGCGCCGCGAGTCCGGTGTCGAAATCTACGGCAACGCCAATACGTGGTGGGTTCAAGCACAAGGCCGCTACGAAACCGCTGAAGCGCCAACCGAAGGCGCAGTCATGGTGCTGCACGGCTACAATACCAATACACGCGGTCACGTCGCGGTTGTGAAAGAGCAGGTTTCGCCGCGCCTCGTCATCGTCGATCACGCCAATTGGCTGAACGGCGGCGAGATCACGCGCGACGTTCCGATCATGGACGTGTCGGAAGCTGGTGACTGGTCGCAAGTGCGCGTGTGGAACGTGCCAGGCCGTCACTGGGGCGGACGCACATACCGTGTTCAGGGCTTCATCTTGAACATGCTGACCGAGCAGGCTCGCGCCGAGCAGGTCCAGCAGACCGCTATGCTTCACGAGACGTCGGGCGAAGCGGTCCCGCTCAGCTAATCAGCCTTCGTTGGACTCGGACTTCGGTCGCTTTTCGTGGGCGGAGCCGGTCGTGACCCCAAAATCTTCGGATTTTGACCTGCCAAGGCGTTCGCGAAGCCCTCGGCAGAAAGGCCGCGCCGCAAAAGTTCGCGCACGGCTGCAGCCCGGCTCGGCATCCGGGTCAGAAAACGCCAATCGTCCAGCGCCTTAAGCTCCTCTGGCGTCAGCATAATTTGTAGCCGCTCGCCGCGGGTTAAATCACTCATGATCCCGTGCTCTGGTTGCCTCTATCGCAGTGACAACAATGAGTAGAATGCGTTCAAGTTCCATTTTGCGAACTAACGTGCCTGTGAGCAGTAGGCGTCAAATAATCAAAAGAGAAGATCTGATCAAATGGCTCTTACGCAAAGATAAAAGTGGCTCGTCTCAAGCAAATATGCTTGCCGAATACCCATCAAAGTTTATTCTCTTCTTGTTGACCTGAGGGCGATCGTATCCCGATCAAAGCGTGCGTTAGCAGAGCGTCAAGGACGCGGACCTGAGTGACCCGAGGACCTAACCAAAGAAGTTGGATGGCCCAACTCAAAGCTGGCTTGCGTTGGCCGCGGGCGCGTCACTACGCCGAAATTTCCACAACAAGTTCCGCGCCAACGGCCAAGCTTGAGCCGATCGCCAAGATCGTCGAGAGCGCGGGCCGGCGTGAGCCAGCGGCTGACGTCGACTAACGGGAACGTTTCCTTCGAACACTGAGCCGCGCTAGCTTCCGCGCCGCCGTGCGGACTGCCGGCATGCGGAGGGGACGATGGCGAACGCTACAGCGGCCGCAGGCGAGAAACGTAAGCCAAAAGCAAAATCGAAATCGAAATCGAAAAACAGCGGCGGCATCCCGCTGTTTCGATGGCTGACGCGCAATTGGGTGTGGGATGGATTTATTCTGCTCTGCATCATCGGCAACGCAGCGATCCTGGGCTGGGATGCGCACTACGGTGAAAGCGGGCCGTATCACGCCCAGATCGAACTCTGGAACACGTACTTCCTCTTCATCTTCACCGGCGAACTCGTGCTCGAGTTTCTGGCGCAAGGTCCGCGCAAATATTTCGGCAATGGCTGGAATGTCTTCGACGTGATCGTCGTCGGCTTGAGCTATATTGCCGTCAGCCCCGCGATCTCCGCGTTGCGTACGCTGCGCGTCGTGCGGGTTTTCCGTCTTGTCAGCGCTGTGCCGCAGATGCGGCGGGTGGTTGAAGCGTTGTTCGGCGCGATGCCTGGCATTCTTGCGTCGTTCGCAATCTTGTCGGTGGTGTTCTACATCGCGGCGGTGATGGGCACGACGCTTTTTCACACCGATCCGGGCTTCAAGGATCTCGGCGCCTCGCTCATTTCGCTGTTCGCGCTTTCGCAGTTCGACGGCTGGGGTGACACGCTCGCGCGTTTGCAGGGACACAATCCCTATGCGTGGGTGTTTGTGATCGGCTTCACGATTATCGCGGCGTTCGCGGTGCTCAATCTTTTCATCGGCGTTATTGTTGAAGCAGTGCAAGCTGCGCCGCAGGAAGAGATCAAGGAAGAGATCGAAGAAGTGCAGGGGGACGTGGAAGAGATTCAGGTGGCGCAAGAGGACGCGGCCGTCGTTCAGCAGCGCGTTCTGGAGGAAATCCGCGCCTTGCGTGCGGAAGTCGCGCTGCTGCGCGGAGCGCAGCCTCCGTCATCCTAAGCGCGCGCGTGGAGGTTAGCGGCCCGTGCTGGTGCCTGTGCTGGTTCTGGCATCGGCGACAAGCACCGGCTGCGAAAGCACACTGTTGATACCTTGGATCATGCCATTGGACGCTTCAATGTCAGGCATGACCACAAGTTGATCATTTACGCGAAGGCCGTCGCGACCGTCGATCGTGACGCGATAACCGCCGGCGGATTCTGGTCGCGCCACACGCTCACCGACGCTTTCAGTCGTCACGCGTCCGGGCACGACGTGATAGGCGAGCAGGGCCAAAAGCTCTTCGCGATTTTGGGGCTGCATCAGCCGGTCGACTTGCGCCTGGTCCATTTCGCGGAATGCAGCATCGGTCGGCGCGAAGATCGTGAACGGTCCTTCGCCGCGCAGCGTCTCTTCGTAGCCAGCCGCTTCGACGGCGGCGAGGAAGCGCGTGAACTGCCCCGTCGCGGCGGCGACGTCGAGAATGTCTCCCTCCGGATTCGGCGTTTGCGTTTCGGCGATTAAGAAACGATCCGCGGTCTGCGCGATCGCAGCTTGAGGCGCGAGCATGCAGGCAGCGGCCAGCAATGCGGTGCGAAGGGGGCGTTGGAACTTTGTCATGAGCGATAAACACCGTTGGGCGTCTGCGGTTTCATGACCGTCGCAACGGGGTGGCGCCGGGCTGCGCCAAAAGCGATAATACCGGCATGTCCGTCTGGTCCCGCATCGTTGAAATGGCAGCGCGCGCCTTTGATCCGGAAGCCGAGCCGCCCGAGTTCAACGAAGAATGCGCTCCTAGGCCGAATGACGTCGGCTTCACCGCGGCTGTAATCGGGCTGGCGGCCAAAATGGCTAAGGCCGATGGCGAGGCGACCGAGGCGGAGCTGCGCGCCGCGGCCCAAGTGTTTCGTCCGCCTCCAGGCGAAGAAGAACACTTTCGCCGGGCCTTCTCATTGGCGAAGCAAACCGTTTTAGGATTCGATTCCTACGCTAAGCAGATTGGCCGGAAGTACCGTGCGCGGCCGTGCCTGCTGGAAGACGTGCTCGATGGGCTTTTCCACATCGCGCTCGCGGATGGCGTCGTCGCGGACGCCGAGCTCAAATATCTCGCTGAAGTCGCGCACCATTTTGGTTTCGCCGACACTGAATTCCGCCGCATCAAGGCGACCAATCTCGGCCCTGACGCTGGCGATCCGTACGCGATCTTGGGCCTGCTTCCCGGCGCGAGCATGGAAGAGGTTCGGCATGCGTGGCGGCGTACGGCGGCGGAGAACCATCCGGACCGCATGACGCAGCGTGGCGCCCCGCCGGAGTTTGTTGAAATCGCGCGCCAAAAAACGGCGGCAATCAACGCCGCCTACGCCAAAATACGCGAAGAACTCAGCGTCAACGCGAAATGATCGCGTAGCTGTTGGTGACCGGAACGCGCCGTAAGGGCGCCGCATTGATCACGGACGCTACCTCGCCATATTGGACGAGAGGAGTAGTCCGCCCATGACTGCGAATGCCGCCGACTTCGGATCCACCGCTTTGAGCGCTTTCGCGCGCGCGGCTGGTTTGTTGGTGCTCGCAATCGGCGCGGCGCTCGCTTTCGTGTTCGCGTTTGCTGCGGCTCTCGTCGTAGGCGTGATGATCGCGGGCGCGGCGCTCACGATGCGCTTCTGGCCGCGCCGCCGCGCTGCCGTCGCGACTGGCCCAGTTGTTCTCGACGCGCACCGCACGCCGGAAGGTTGGGTCGTCGAAACCGCAGCCAAGCGCAAATAACGCGCCTATACTCTGCGCGTGACTCGTTACATCCAAAAGCCATCGCCAAATTTCGACGCGCGCACGCGTCCGATTGATCTTGTCGTGCTGCACTACACCGGCATGCAGGACGCGGAGATCGCGTTAGCAAGATTGACTGATCCCGCGCCGGTCGCGGGCAGCTATCCTGGTCCGTGGCAGAGCGATGACGTCGAACCCGATGCGCCGCTGTCGCGCGTGAGCGCGCACTACGTGGTCGATGAAGCGGGACAGATCTATTCGCTCGTGCCGGAGGAGCACCGCGCTTGGCACGCGGGGATATCGAGCTGGGAAGGCGACGGCGACGTGAACGCACGATCGATCGGCATTGAGATTGTAAATGGCGGCCACGATTTCGCATTGCCAGAATTTCCGGCCGCGCAAGTCGACGGGGTGATCTCATTGCTCAAGGAAGTTCTCGATCGCTGGCCCGATCTCAACGCTAAGCGGGTCGTGGCACACTCGGATATTGCGCCGGGACGAAAGGCAGATCCGGGCGAGAAGTTTCCGTGGAAGCGGTTGGCGGACGCCGGCGTTTCGATCTGGCCGGAGCATGTGGCCATGCAGCTTTCGAACGATGATCCGGTGTCCGAAGTGCAGCAGGAACTCGCATTTATCGGCTATCCGGTCACCCAAACCGGCCAAATGGATCAGGATACGAAGGCCGCGCTCGTCGCCTTTCAGCGCCGGTTCCGACCAAGTGATCTGGGCGGCGTCATCGATGATGAGACGCGTTCGTTGCTGATCGCGCTCGGACGAATGGTGAAATGACGGAGCAGGTCGTTAGCTGTCCGTGCGGCGCGGCGAAAATGACCGTGCGCGGCGAGGCGCTCTCGCAATTCTACTGCCATTGCGGCGATTGCCGTCGCATGCTCGGCGGCGCGTATGCGCTAGAGGCGGTGTTTCGAGCTGACGCTGTTAGCGTTGAAGGCGCGACGGTTAGTTTTGCGCTGAAGCGTACGCCGCGCGTTTCGTGCGCTGCTTGTGGCACGCGGCTCTATGCCGATCTCCCGAGGCTAAAGATGCGCGGCGTGAACGGGACGCTGTTGCCGGGCTTCACCCCCGCATTTCACATGCATTGCAGCGAAGCTCTGGCGCCGGTGCGTGATGATCTCCCGCACTTCGCCAAGATGCCGGCCGCGTTCGGCGGCGAAGATACGCTGGTGGATTGGTAGCTCTCACGCTACAAGGCGCGCGCCAGTCGGCTGGACGGCCGCGGGGCGCGCAAGTGTCTCGAGGAAAGTCCGGGCTCCACGCGGATACGGCGGCGGGCAACACCCGCCGAAAGTGATTTCAGGGATAGCGCCACAGAGAATAGCACCCGCCTCGCTCGCAGAGCTTCGGCAGGAAGGTAAGGGTGAAACGGTGGTGTAAGAGACCACCGCGCCAACCGTAAGGAAGGCGGCACGGCAAGCCCCGCCGGGAGCAAGACCGAATAGGAGCACGCGTCGCGCAAGCGTCAGGCCCGTCCGCGGGTTGTGCTCGGGTTGGTCGCGAGAACCATGCGGCGACGTATGGTCCAGAGGAATGGTCGTCACCGCGCAAGCGGTACAGAACCCGGCTTATAGGCCGACTGGCATTTTTATGGGGAAATGGAACGCATGATCCCAGTGTTCGGAAACGCAGCCGACCCGGAGAAGAATTCGAGGGGTTGGTTCGTCGGCCATTTCATGCCGGGCGAAGACAATCCGCTGCGCACCACCGACGTTGAGATGAAGTGGTTCACGCACGCGAAGGGTGAGACGCGCAGCGAATGGTCGCCGCCGAGTCCGGTGCGCACGCTGATATGTTTTCTTTGGTCCGGATATCGCGCACTCGTACAGGTGCGAAGAAGAGTCAGTGATCATGACTGTACGCTGGCCATCGACGCCGCCGCGCTAAGTTGCCTGAGGCTTGGCTGGAATCGTCAGGCCGCGCTCGACCGCCGGTCGCGCCAATGCCCGATCGAGCCACGCGGGCACGTTGGCGAGCTTGTCGAACTCAACCAGATCGCGCGCGCCGTAGAAGCCGATGAGATTGCGGACTGGGCCGATCATGGCGATGTCCGCGATGGTGAACTCGTCACCCATGATCCACTCGCGGCCTTCGAGGCGATCGTCGACGACTTTCAGAAGACGCTTGCTTTCGTCGCGATAGCGTTCGAGTGGGCGCTTATCTTCGATCTCGCGGCCCGCAAATTTATGGAAAAAGCCAAGTTGGCCGAAGATTGGGCCGACGCCAGAGGTCTGGAAGAAGAGCCACTGAATGGTCTCATAGCGGCGTGCGGGATCGCTCGGCAGTAGCTTTCCGCTTTTCTCTGCAAGGTAGAGCAGGATCGCGCCGGATTCGAACAGCGGCAGCGGTTTTCCGCCTGGACCGTTCGGATCGATGATCGCGGGGATCTTTGCATAGGGATTGAGCGTGCGGAACTCGGGCGTCTTTTGATCGTCTTTGCCGAAGTCGACGTAGTGCGCCTCGTACGGCAACCCCGTCTCTTCGAGCGCGATCGAGCTCTTCACGCCGTTCGGCGTGGTCAGCGAATAGAGTTGGATGCGATCTGGATGCTGCGGCGGCCAACGTTTGGTGATCGGGAAGACGGAGAGATCGGTCATCCGGCCCATCTAGGCGCCGGGCCCGATCGCTTCCAGTTCACCCTACGGCGCGTCGTGTCAGGCTCATTTCGACGTTTGCGATTTCGCGCTTGGCGGCGAGCGTCGCCGTGGAAAAGCTCGTTGCGCTCGCCTTTCGCTTCGGCGAGCGGCGCTGCGAACACGGCTTCGCCACAGACATCGCCGTTGGCGTCGCGCAGCACGACAGCGACGTTGGGTGTCGCTTTTGGCCCGGCGAGGCGCGTCATGAAGTTGGCGCTGACTTCGGCGGAGAGGCGCTTGTCGTCGAGATCGGCACCGATGTCGGTCAGCGCGAACTCCTCGCGTTCGGCGTTGCCGATCGGTTCGGAAGCGACGAATTCCGCTGCAGCAAGCGCTCGCGTCAGCTGATGGTAGCGCGGCGCGTCTTCGGCGGTGGCGCTGCGTTGGCGGAGCGCGCGGAGGAGATCGCGCCAGCGGCGGGCGTCGCCGGCCATATAGTTTGAGAGTTCGCCGACATCGGTCGAACGCGTGAACACTTGTTCGGCCAGCGTATCGAAGAAGCCGAGAACCGAGGACAGCGCGCCGTTGGTGGTCGACGCCGCCTCGTCCGGCTGGACGGTGTGGCCGCCGACCAGGACTTGCTCGGCGTGGATGCGCTGCTCGGCGATTTCGAGCCAGGCGCGGTAGATCTCTTCCGGCTTTGCGCCCTTGGCGCGTGGCGAGGGCGCAACGATCGCGGTCTGCGACGGGGCCATGGAGCCGCCGAGCGGTATTAGGGTCATCGTTACGTCCTGCTCATTTCGGGTGAGAACTATCTGATTCTCTCCGGCGGCAGCCGGTGAATCGTGGCAAAACGAGCTATGTCCCACGCGCCCGTTCTGCTTGCTGAAGCCATGGAAGCATTGGCGCTGACGGACGGCGGTGTTTTCATCGACGCGACCTTCGGTGGCGGGGGGTATTCCCGCGAAATGCTGGCGCGCGCCGATTGCCGTGTGATCGCCTTCGACCGTGACCCAGATGCCATAGCGCGGGGCGCTGAGCTTTCAGAGTCAGCCAAAGGTAAATTCACGCTTCATCAAGGCCGGTTTGGCGATCTAGCCGCTGAGGAATTGGTGGACGGCGTCGTGTTCGATCTCGGCGTCTCGTCCTTCCAGCTCGACGAAGCCGAGCGCGGCTTCTCGTTTCAGCAGGACGCCGAATTGGACATGCGGATGGAAAAGGATGGCTTGAGCGCCGCAGACGCCGTGAACCGGCTCAGCGAAGGCGCGCTTGCTGATCTGATCTATCGCTATGGCGAAGACGACGACAGCCGCCGCATCGCGCGAGCTATCGTGCAAGCGCGCGCGGCCGCGCCGATTACGCGGACGTTGCCGTTTGCGAAATTGGTTGAAGATTCAGTTGGTGGCCGCAGAGGCGCGCGCACCCATCCGGCGACGAAGACGTTTCAAGCCTTGCGTATGCTGGTGAACGATGAATTGGGAGAACTCGCGCGCGGGCTCTCGGCGGCGGAGCGTGCGTTCAAGCCGGGCGGACGGCTTGCGGTGGTTTCGTTTCACTCGCTCGAAGATCGCATGGTGAAGCACTTCATCACCGAACGCGCGCGGACGCGCAGGGGCGCGGCTCACGTCACGCGCCGGATTTGCCGCCGGAGCGTGCGCCGAGTTTCGCGATCGATCGCAAGCGCGCAACGGTTTCCAGCGACGCCGAAACCGCCGTCAATCCGCGTGCGCGCTCGGCCAGCTTGCGCTGGGCGACGCGCACCGATGCGCCGGCGTGGGATGAACTCGAACCGCCGGCGCTCGCGCCGCGGGCGGAGGCCGAATGGGAAAAATTACACTAAAGCGCTGGCTGCAGATCGGGGCGGGGTTGTTGATCGTCGTGCTGGCGGTCGGGCTCTATCGCGCCAAGAGCGATGCGGCACGCACGGAAAATGAAGTGCATCGTTTGAACGGTGAGATCGCGGAACGCGAAGCGCGTGTGCGTGAATTGCGTGCCGATATCGCTGAGCAGGAGAGCCCGGCGCGGATCGAGCAATTGAACGCAGATCGCCTGGGTCACGTCGTTGGCAGCGAGAGCGCGGCGTTGCCAGAGAACCAAATCGCGAACCGTCTGCCCGCGCCGCAGCCGGAAGAGCAGACGGGTCGCGAGTGAGGCCGCTGGGGCCGAATAGCGTTTTCTCGCACGAGCGTTTGCCGCAAGCGCCGCTCGAAGCTGCACCGGCGCGCAATCGCGTGCGCTTTCTGGCGCTTAGCATTTTCGCTGTTTTGCTGCTGCTCGCGGGGCGCTCCGTACAGCTGGCCTTTTCCGGTGATCCGCTCGCGCGGTCGCACAGCGCGAGCGCCGCCACGTCGTTGCCGCGCGCTGACATCGTCGATCGCAACGGCGTGCTGCTGGCGACCACCGTGCGCGCTTGGGCGCTGACGGCCGAGCCTGCGCACGTCCGCAACGCCGTCGAAACTGCCGACACGCTGATGCAGCATTTTCCGGGGCTCGAGCGCGAGCCGTTGCTGCGCCGCCTCAACAACACCGATCAGACCACGGTTGCTTGAGCAAGGGCTGACGGAAAAGCAGCGGGATCGCGGCGTTGCGTTGCGCCTGCGGCATCGGCGTGCAGGCGGAGCATCATCGCGACTATCCGCAAGGCGCGCTTGGCGCGCACGTCATTGGTTTTACCGGCATCGAAGCCACGTCCGGCGAGTTGTTCGATCTCAGCCAACCGCTCGAGGTCGATAACACAATCATTCAGGATCACGAGCCGATCAGTGGTTACGCGACGCTGCGCGATATTCTCGCGCGTTCGTCCAATGTCGGCGCGGCGCGGCTTGCGCTTCGGCTCGGCGGCGCACGCCAGCGTTCTTATTTCGAGCGGCTGGGGCTGACATCGCCGACGACATTGCAACTCGGACGCCGCCAAGCGCCGCTCGCGCCTGCCGCACAGGGCCGGCGCGATGTTGCCGGACTTGGCTTGGCTACGGCCTCGCGACCACCCAGGTGTCGCTGGCGAGCGCCTACACCGTGTTCGCAAACAACGGCGCGCGCGTAGCGCCGACTATGCTGGCGCTGGCGCCTGGCGCGCCGGTCGAGCGCACGCAGATATTCACACCGAAGTCACGCGGCAGGTGCTGGTCTATCTCCGCGCCGTGGTCACCGATGGCACCGGGCGCGCTGCGAACGTACCGGGATTGCTTGTCGCTGGGAAAACTGGAACCGCCGAACGGCTCGGCGGCGCGCAAGGCTATGACGAAAGCCGCAATTTTTCCACTTTCGCGGGCGTATTTCCGGCCAATGATCCGCGCTACGTGATTGTCGTGGCGCTTGATGATACAGGCGCGGGCGAAACGGGCGGCCTGGTGGCCGCGCCGGTCGTTGCGCGAACGCTCCGGCGCATCGCTCCCATGCTCGGTTTGCGTGTGGAGCCGGCGGCGCCCGCGCGCTAGGGAGATGCAATGAAGCTCGGCGATCTCTTTGACCACGGCGTTCCCGAGGGCGCCGGAGCGATTGATATTACCGGTCTTACGGCGGACTCACGCAAAGTGAAGCCGGGCTATTTGTTCGCTGCGCTCAAGGCGTCGCCGCGCATGGGCGCGATTTCATTGCGCAGGCCAAGGCCAATGGCGCGGTCGCGGTGCTCTCTGGCGACGATCTCGGTTTTGATCCTGGCATCGCTCATGTGATGGACGAAGAACCGCGCGTTGCGTTCGCGATGGCCGCTTCAATGTTCTACGCGCGCCGCCCGGGTACGATCGTCGCTGTCACCGGCACCAACGGCAAGAGTTCGACTGTCGACTTCTCCGCCAGATTGGACGCACGCCGGCAAGAGTGCCGCGAGCATTGGCACGCTCGGCGCGATCGGTCCGAATGGCGTCATCGATCTGGGGCACACCACGCCCGATCCGGCGGCTCTGCACGCCGCCTTGGCGGGGCTTTCTGAGCAGGGCGTCACCCACGCTGCGATGGAAGCTTCGAGCCACGGGCTCGAACAGCATCGCATCGACGGCATCAGCTTCGCTGCCGGCGCCTTCACGAACCTCACGCAGGATCACCTCGACTATCACGCTGACATGGCCAGCTATCGCGACGCAAAGCTGAGGCTTTGGGATCTTGTGAAGGTTGGTGGGCCTGCTGTCATCAACACGGACGCGAGCGAAGCAGAGCCGTTTGAGCGCATGGCGAAGGAACGTGACCTCAACGTCGTCCTCTGTGGTTGGCGCGCGCCGCGCGAGCATGCGTTGAAGATCGTAGAAATCCTGCCGCGTCCGAATGCGCAGACGATGGTGCTGCTGTGGAGCGGCAAAGAGCACAAAGTCGAACTTCCGCTGATCGGTGAATTTCAGGCGCTGAACGCCGTGTGCGCCGCTACATTGGCGTTAGCGACGGGTGAGACGCCTGAGGCCGTGTTTGCGGGCATGGCAAAGCTGAGCCCTGTGAGAGGCCGCATGGAGCATGTCGGCCAGAGCAAGAGCGGCGGGCACGTGTTCGTGGACTACGCGCACACGCCGGACGGTCTCGATGTATTACTGCGCGCGGCGCGCCCGCATGCGCCTGGCCGCATCATTGCTGTGTTCGGTTGCGGCGGCGATCGCGACACCGACAAGCGTCCGAAGATGGGCGCCATCGCGGCACGGCAAGCTGACGTGGTGATCGTCACTGACGACAATCCGCGTAGCGAAGATCCGGCTGCAATCCGCGCGCAAATTCTGAAGGCCGCGCCGAACGCGACCGAGATCGGTGATCGCGCGCAGGCGATCCGCGAGGCGGTCGCGATGCTGAAGCCCGGCGATGCGCTGATGATCGCGGGCAAAGGCCATGAGACGGGGCAGATCATCAAAGGCGTCACGCCCCCGTTCTCGGATCAAGACGTCGCGCGCGCTGCGCTGGAGAGCTGAAGCATGTCGAACTCTGGACTGCCGAAGAGGCGCAAGCCGCAACCGGCGGGCGTTTGCTCAATGCGGAATCGTGGTCGGTGAATGGCGTGTCGATCGATACGCGTTCGCTTGAGCCGGGCGATTTCTTTGTCGCGCTGAAAGACGTGCGCGATGGGCATGGTTTCTTGGCGCAGGCGTTTGTGTCTGGCGCGAGTGCTGCGCTGATTTCGGATGCACGCAAGGTTGAAGGCTTGGGCGCGGCGCTTGCCGTCCCGGATGTGCTGGAAGGATTGCGCAAGCTTGGTGAGGCCGCACGTGATCGGTGCGGCGCCAAGCGCGTTGCTGTGACGGGTTCGGTGGGCAAGACGTCGACCAAAGAGGCGCTCGCGATGTGTTTGGCCGCGAGCGGGAAAACCCATCGCTCCGTGAAGAGCTACAACAATCACTGGGGCGTGCCGCTGACGCTCTCGCGCATGCCGCGCGAAAGTAGAGTTCGCCGTGTTCGAAATCGGCATGAACCATCGCGGCGAGATTTTGCCGCTGACGCAACTGGTGAAGCCGCATGCGGCGCTCGTCACGACGATTGCACCAGCGCACGTTGAAAATCTGGGCTCGCTCGAAACGGTCGCCGATGAGAAGGGCGATATCTACGCTGGACTTGAGCCGGGTGGCTCAGCGATCGTGCCGAACGAAGCGCCGCACGCGGATCGTTTGATCGCTGCCGCTGAGCGCAATGGCGCAAATCTTGTCCGCTTCGGGCGCGATGCGGTTTGCGAAGCGCGGCTGTTGCGTTGGGAGATGGATGCGACTGGCTCGAACGCCGAAGCGGAAATTCTTGGCCGCACGATCAAATATCGTGTTGGCGTCGAAGGCGCGCACTGGGCGCTAAATTCCGTTGCGGCACTCGCCGCCGCCGATGTTGTCGGCGCGGATCTTGAAGCGGCCGCGCACGCGCTGGAACATCTGCGCGCCGTCGATGGCCGCGGTGTGGCGCAACAAGTCGCGGCGCCGTTCGGCCCGTTCATGCTTGTGGATGATTCCTACAACGCCAACCCAGCGTCGATGGCCGCAGCAATCGCTACACTTGCCGCGCGTCAGCCCGCCGCCAGCGGGCGCCGCATCGTCGCGCTTGGGGATATGTTGGAACTTGGGCGCGACGAGCGCGCATACCACGCCGGTCTAGCGCAACCCCTTGAACAAGCGGGTATCGATCTTGTGTTCGCGGCAGGGCCTCGCATGGCGGCGCTCATGGAGGCGCTTCCCGCGTCGCGCCGCGGCGGCTATGCCGAAACATCAGACGCGCTGATTCCGATCATTGCAGGTTCGCTTCGTTCGGGAGACATCGTGTTGGTGAAGGGTTCGAACGGTTCAAAGATGAGCCGCGTGGTGGCTGCCTTGCAGCGCCTCAATGGGGATAAGAATGCTTGAGCTCTTAGCGCAGTACAGCGACAGCTCGCAGTTCTTCAACCTATTCAACTACATCACATTCCGCACTGGCGGCGCGATGGTCACAGCGATGGTCTTGGCGTTCGCTTTCGGTGCGCCGTTCATCCACTGGCTGCGAAAAAAACAAGGCAAAGGCCAGCCGATCCGGGAAGACGGCCCCGCCGGGCATCTGCTGACGAAAAAGGGCACGCCGACGATGGGCGGGCTTATCATCCTGATCAGTCTGCAGTCTCGTCGCTGCTCTGGGCGGATCTGGACAACGCCTATGTATGGTCGGTGCTTGTCGTCACGCTTGGGCTTTGGCGCCATCGGCTTCGTCGATGATTTTGCGAAGGTGACAAAGCAGCATCATGGCGGGCTCTCCGCCAAGCTACGGTTGGCATTCGAATTCAGCATCGCGCTCGTCGCCGCGCTCGCCATGCTGGCAGCCGAATGGATCGCCACGACGCCAGATCAGGCGCATGACGTCATGGGCTTCTTGAACGCACTGATGGCAGGCGAACCGCTGACCGCCGTCGCGCTGCCGTTCATTCAAGGTTGGGGCGTCCAGCTGCTGGCGCTCTATGTCATCTTCGCGATGATCGTGATCGTAGGCTTCGGCAACGCCGTGAACCTCACTGATGGTCTCGATGGGCTTGCGATTGTGCCTGTGATGATCGCCGCGGGTACTTTCGGCGTGATCTGCTATCTCGTCGGCCGCGTCGACTATTCGGAATATCTCGGCATTCCGCACGTCGCCGGAGTCGGGGAGCTTGCGACCATCCTTGGCGCGTTGCTGGGCGCCTCGCTCGGCTTCCTTTGGTACAACGCGCCGCCGGCGCGCGTATTCATGGGCGATACTGGCTCGCTGGCGCTTGGTGGTTTGCTCGGCGCGGTTGCGGTCGCGACGAAGCACGAGCTTGTGCTCGCCATCGTCGGTGGTCTGTTCGTGCTCGAAACGCTTTCGGTGATGTTGCAAGTCGCGGTGTTCAAGCGCACCGGCAAGCGCTTGTTCTTGATGGCGCCGACTCACCACCACTTTGAAAAGCTCGGCTGGCAGGAACCGACGATCGTCATTCGCTTCTGGATTATCTCGGTGATTTTCGCGCTCGCAGGCCTTGCCACGCTGAAGCTGCGTTAAGAGTTGCGTTAACGGAGCGAAGCGGCGCACACCCGCACGTTCACGACGGGTTGGAGGCGATCGGATGATTTCGATCACGGAATTTAAGGGCCGCGACGTCGCGGTGTTCGGCTTAGCGCGAACGGGTCTAGCTGCTGCACGCGCGCTCACCGCAGGCGGCGCGCGCGTGCACGCGTGGGACGACAGCGACGTCACACGTGCGAAGGCTGAAGCGGCGGGCGTCCCTGTTTCTGACATCAATAGCCGCGATTGGCGGACGTTCGCGGCGCTGGTGCTGTCACCTGGCGTGCCGCTCACGTTTCCCGAGCCGCACCGTGTCGTTACGCTTGCTGAAGCGACAGGCGTGCCGATTGTCAGCGACATCGAACTCTTCGCGCGCGCCGTGAATGCGCTGCCGGCGACGCAGCGGCCGAAAGTGATCGGCATCACTGGCACCAACGGCAAGAGCACAACCTCGGCGCTGATCGCGCATATTCTGAAAGAAGCCGGCAAGGACGTGCGGCTTGGTGGAAATATCGGTGACGCGATCCTCGAACAGCCGCCGCTGCACGCTGGCGCGTACTACGTCATCGAACTGAGTTCGTTCCAGCTCGATCTTACGTCGAGTTTGCGTCTCGATGTGGCTGTTTGGCTCAACACGACGCCAGACCACCTCGATCGTCATGGCGACATGACGGCGTATGTCGCAGCCAAGAAGCGAATCTTCCTGAACCAAGGCGCGGCCGATTGGGCCGTCATCGGCGTTGATGACAGCTATTGCGCCATGGTTTGCACCGAACTCACGCGCGGCGCGGTGCAACACGTCGCGCCAATCTCGTCGGGGCAAGCGCTTGGGCGCGGTGTCAGCGCGTTGAACGGCAAGGTCATCGATAGCCTTGCGGCGCGCGCCGAGACGGTGGCGGATCTCGCCAATGCACCCGCGCTGCAAGGCAAGCACAACGCACAAAACGCTGCCGCTGCATTCGCTGCAACGAGCGCGCTTGGCGTGGATCACCGCATCATCGCGCAAGCGATGACCGCGTTCGGCGGCTTGCCGCATCGTCTGGAGCGCGCAGGCACGATCGAAGGCGTGCGCTTCGTCAATGATAGCAAGGCGACCAATGCCAACGCGGCAGCGCAAGCGCTCGCCGTTTATCCGCGCGTCTATTGGATCGCGGGCGGCGTGGCGAAAGAGGGCGGCATCGAAGATCTCGAGACCTTCTTCCCGCGCATGGCGAAGGCTTATCTCATCGGCCAATCCGCTGGCGATTTCTCCGACACGCTGCGCGGCAAAGTCGCTATCGCAATGGCGGGCAATCTCGAAGCTGCAGTGAAGATGGCGTTCGCGGACGCCAAGGCCTCGGGTGAGCCGCATCCGGTTGTGCTGCTGTCGCCGGCGTGCGCCTCATTCGATCAGTTCAAAAGCTACGAAGAGCGCGGCGATCAGTTCAGAAGTTCGTTGCAGCGCTGAGTGACGGCGCGGGCAAGCGCAACGGGGGCGCGGCTTGAGCGCCGCGATCGCCGAGCGCTTCGGCGCGGCGGTCGAACGGGCGCGGACCTATGATCGTCCGCTGCTCATCATAGCGGCGTTCCTGTTTGCGCTCGGCATTTTGTTTTCAATGTCGGCGAGCCCCGCCGCTACGGCGCGCATCCAAATTGGCGAGGCATTTTACTTCGCGGGCCGTCAGGCCGCCTACGCCGCGTGTGGCGTCGTCGCGATGTTGACTGCAGCGGCGCTGGATCCACGTCAAATCCGGCGCGTCGCAGTCATCGTTGTTGCAGTGTTCTTGCCCTTGGCGCTGCTCGCCTCGATCTTCGGAAACGAGATCAAAGGCGCGCAGCGTTGGTTTGATATTGGCTTCTTCTCTCTGCAGCCGTCTGAAATCTTGAAACCGGCGCTGATCATCGTGTGGGCATGGATGCTCGGCGAGAGCATGAAGCAGCCGGGCTTTCCTGGTCGCACCGTTGCTATCGCGCTCTATGGCGCGACCGCTGCAGTTCTGCTGTCTCAACCAGACATCGGTCAAACCGCATTGCTTGGCATGTGCCTCGCGCCGCTGCTTATTCTTTCGGGAGTTGCGCTGCGCTACGTGCTTGGCGGCGGCGTGCTTGCAATGCTCAGCGCCTGGGGAATTTACAATTTCTATCCGCACGCGCGCGAACGCGTGGATGCGTTCCTCAATCCCGAAGGCGATGCGGCGTACCAAGTCAATCGCGCCCTGGATGCGATTGCGTCTGGCGGCGTGTTTGGACGCGGCCCGGGAGAGGGCGTGATCAAGACGCGGCTTCCGGATGCGCATGCGGATTTCGTGTTCGCTGTCGCGGCTGAGGAATTTGGTCTCATAGCGTCGGTCGGGCTCATCGTGGTTTTCGGCGCGCTCGCGTTCCGTGGTTTGTCGCGCGCGAGCCGATTAAATGAGCCGTTCGAACAACTTGCCGCGGCGGGCTTGATTACGCTGCTCGTCGCACAAGCGTCTATCCACATTGCCGTGAACTTGAGTTTGCTTCCGGCGAAGGGCATGACGCTGCCGTTCATTTCCTTCGGCGGTTCCTCGATGATCGGCTCGGCGCTGGCATTGGGGTGCTGTCTTTCCCTTCTCCGAGATCGGCCCGGTGCATATCTCTATCCGGGACGCAGACGCGATTAGAACATGACCAAAAAAGTCGTCGTCATTGCAGCAGGCGGAACCGGCGGACATTTGTTTCCGGCCGCCGCTTTTGCTGAAGAGATGTTCCGCCGTGAATGGCGCGTCGTGCTGATGACGGACGCACGCGGACGCCGTTACGCCGAAGGTTTTCCGGCAGAGCGCATCGAGGATGTTTCCGCCGCGTCGATCTCGATGAACCCGATCACTGCGATCCCAGCTGCGTTCAAAATCTACAAGGGCATCAACGAAGCCAAGGCGCGCTTCAAGGCGCTGCCGCCTGCTTTGGTCGCGGGCTTCGGTGGCTATCCATCATTCCCGGCTTTGATGGCGGCGCGTGCGCACAAGGTTCCAATCCTGATCCACGAACAGAACTCGGTGCTCGGCCGCGTGAACCGTTCAATGGCGTCGAGCGCTTCGATCGTGGCCTGCGGTTTTGAACGACTTGATCGGCTGCCCGCCGAAGCAGCGGCGCGTAAGCGCGTTGTCGGCAATCCGGTGCGGTTACCGATTCTCGCCGTGCGTGAGCGTCCGTACCCGGAAGCGCCCGCGGGCGGGCGGCTCAACATTCTGATCATCGGCGGCAGCCAAGGGGCGCGCGTGTTCGGGGAAGTGATCCCGTCGGCGATCTCGCTGTTGCCACCGGCGCTGCGCTCGCGGCTCGATATCGTGCATCAGGTGCGCGAGGAGCAAGTGGAGGACGCGAAGGCGAAGTACAAAGCCGGGAACATCAGCGCCGAAGTCGCGCCGTTCTTCAAGGACATGGGCCAGCGCCTGGGCGCGGCGCACTTGGTGATCTCTCGAGCTGGCGCTTCGTCGGTGACGGAACTTCAGGTCGCGGGGCGCCCCGCAATCTTGATCCCGTTTGCCGCCGCCGCCGATGACCACCAGACAGCCAACGCCGAAGGTCTCACCTCCGTCGGCGCCGCAGATCTGTTCACGGAAGCCGAGTTTAACGCAGGCGCACTCGCAGCGCTCCTGGAGCGTCGCTTAGCCGATCCGCACGGGCTGGCCGTGCGCGCCGCCGCCGCCCGCGCCGCCGCTAAGCCTGAAGCCGCCAAAACCTTGGCCGACCTGGCTGAAGGTGCCGCGCTCTAATCTTCCTGGCCCTGCATCCAAGATCGCCTTGTGCGGCGGTAGAGGATCAGATGCGCCCGGTCTGGGCGGCAGGGAGACCTGAGATGACCGAGGAATTGTTTCGCGACTTCTGGTGGCTGATGTTCCCTGTGTTCGGGATGGTGATGGCGATTCTAGGTGCGGTGCGGAACGGCGCTTACCAAGATCGGGTCATCCGCGACGCCCGCGAAAATCTGGAGCGCAACTGATGTCGTTCGAAGAACTCTTCAGGGACTTTTGGTGGTTGATGTTTCCCATCTTCGGGATGGGGATGGGGCTGCTCGGCATGATCTCGAGCGAGCGCCGCTCACGCGAAGTGATGAACGTGATCAAGTCCTACGTTGATCAAGGCAAGGAAGTGCCGCCTGAGCTACTGCGCATGGCGCAGTCGGATTGGGAGGCGCCGGCTCAGCCGCAGCAGCGCGCACCAAACTCCAATCTCTGGAGCTTCTTTACCTTTGCCGCCATTGCCGCAGGTTTCAGCGTGGCATGGTGGTATGTGCGCGGAGAGTTGTGGTCGATTTCATTCTTGGTTGTGGCAGTGACGTTTGGTGTTCTCGCATTTGGCGCACTCGTAATAGCCATCACGTCGCGCCGCTCCTGACGCGCGATGAACGCAGGGGAGGAAGCGCGCCTGATTGGGCTCGCACGAAGGGGCGACTACGCCGCCTTCGGCCGTCTGGTCGACATGCATCAAAGCGCGGTGCGTGCGTTTCTGCGACGCGTCACCGGCAATTACGCGGACGCAGACGATCTAGCGCAGGAGGCCTTCGCGCGCACATGGGACGTGCTCAATCGTTTCGATGGAACGTCATCGCTGCGCACGTTCATTTGCGGCGTGGCGTTTCAGTACTGGCGCCGCGCCCGTCGTGCGCAGGGGCGGCGAGAAGCGCGCGAGACGGCGTATGCGGATTTGAGCGAAACGCAGACGGAAGAGTCGCCGGAACGGGCCGGTCAGCGCTTAGCTTTACGCAAAGCCATGGAAGAATTACCCGAAGATCAGCGCGGCGCGCTTGCACTTTGTCTCGGCCAGGAATTCACTCATGCCGAGGCCGCAGAGATTTTGGGGCTTCCCTTGGGCACCGTGAAATCCCACGTGACCAGAGGCCGGGCGCGGCTGCAGGCGGCGCTGGGGATCGCGGAGAACAGCGATGAGTGACGATCTCGAACTGGCCGCGCTTCTTGGTGAGGCGCCCAAAACGCCGGACCCCGGCTTTCGCTTCGATGTCCTCGCGCTCACCGCCGAGCGCGCGCGCCGCCGGGATGCACGTCAGCGCGCCTTCCGCACCACCGTTCTGTTCGCGCTCGTCGGTCTGATTTTTCCCCTGGCGCATGCATTCCGGCTAGGGCTCGCCCAACTTCAGCCGCTGCTGTTGGTTGCGGGCGTGCTTTGCCTCGCTTATGTGCTGGCGCTCTGGACTTTAGAGGGGCCGCGCGCCGTGCTGGCGCGTTCTCGTGCGGTGTTGCGCGGGCGGCTCTGAGGGGAGACGCGAATGAAGCGCTTTACGATCGTCAGCCGGCTGCTCAGCACCGCCACCCCCGGCGTGCTCGGACACGCAGACACCGCAGCTGAAGCGGTGAAGATGGCACGCGGCTTTACCGAAGCCGGCAAAGTCGATGTCCGCATCGGCGACAACCAAGAGCAGAAGCACTTCGACACCGAGTCGTTCGCCAAACAATACGGCGTCCGCTAACCGCTGCGCCTTTGATGCGCCTAAGAGCGCGCCTATACTGGCGCGGTTAGGGGAGAACATGATCCGCCGCGCTATTCCGTTTGATACGGGCCCAATTCATTTCGTTGGCATCGGCGGCATCGGCATGTCGGGCATCGCTTCGGTCATGAAGAACCTCGGCTACGATGTGACCGGTTCGGACGCCAAGGAAGGCGCCAATATCGAGCGCCTGCGCGCGTGCGGGATCACTGTTACCATCGGCCACAAAGCCGAGAACGCTGTGAACGCCGGCGTCGTTGTAATTTCATCCGCCATCAAGGGCGGCAATCCAGAAGTCGATACAGCGCGCGCCCGCGGCGTCCCGATCGTTCGCCGCGCTGAGATGCTGGCGGAGATCATGCGCCTGAAGTGGACCGTCGCGATCGGCGGCACCCACGGCAAGACGACGACGACCTCAATGATCGCCGCGCTGCTGGACGCTGGCGACAAAGACCCGACCGTCATCAACGGCGGCATCATCAACGCTTATGGCGCGAACTCGCGCATGGGCGAGGGCGAATGGATGGTGGTCGAGGCCGATGAGAGCGACGGCACGTTTACGCGTTTGCGCGCGACGGCAGTCGTCGTCACCAACATGGATCCCGAGCACTTGGACCACTACGGATCCGTCGAAGCGATGAATGCGGCGTTCCAGACCTTCGTCGAGAACATTCCGTTCTACGGCTTTGCCGTGATGTGCCTCGATCACCCGCAGGTGCAGGCGCTGGCCGCGCAAGTGCGCGACCGCCGGATCATCTCTTACGGTTTCAACCCGCAGGCCGACGTCTGCGCGGTGAACGTGCGTCCGTCACGCGATGGCTCGACGTTCGATGTTGTTGCGCGCCGTAAAGGCGAGGGGCCGGGCGTGACGATGCACGACCTCTTCTTGCCGGTGGCTGGACGTCACAACATTCAGAACGCAGTTGCCGCCATCGCCGTCGCGCGCGAGCTTGGCGTTACCGACGCGGGCATCCGCAATGGCCTGAAGAAATTCGCCGGCGTGAAGCGCCGCTTCACAACGACGGGCTATTGGAACGAAGTCCGGATCGTTGACGATTACGGACACCACCCGGTCGAAATCGCCGCCGTGCTTTCAGCGGCACGCGAAATGACCGAAGGCCGCGTTCTCGCTGTCGTGCAGCCGCACCGCTACTCGCGCCTGCGCGATCTCTTTCAGGACTTTTCCACCTGCTTCAACGACGCGGATATTGTCGCCGTCGCAGACGTCTACGCCGCCGGCGAAGCGCCGATCGATGGCGTCAGCGCCGATACGCTTGCGGCGAGCCTGAAGAGCCACGGTCACCGAGACGCGCGCCGCCTCGCTAGTCTCGATGATCTGCCGGACTTCGTGCGCGCCGAAGCTAAGCCGGGAGACATCGTCGTCTGTCTCGGCGCGGGCGACATCACGGCGTACGCCAACGCACTTCCGGCAAAGCTCGGCGCGGCAGCGGCTTAGTTCGCCGCAGCGCTCCCGCGACACCGGCCGCGATCGTAGCGGCCAACGGCACGAATGACCTCCGCCTGATCGGGCTCGACACGGCGGCCTGAGATTTGGCTATCCAGCGTGCGCTGAATGAGGCTCTCAAGGCTCGTCACGAGATAGCAATCGACTGTGGGCGGTGCGTGCGGATCGCCGATGCCGCTATCGTCGGTGAGGAAGATGTAGCGGGACTGAGTCACCGCAGCCATCGCGCGCATCACGTACTCAGCACCCGGGCCGACACCGGAGGCGCCAACCGGCACGATCTGGATCCGCTTAGAACGCGCCACTTCCGCCGAACGCCACGTCGTCGCGATATCGTCCGCATGCGGTGGCGCATCGGCCACGAAGAGGATCGAGCGGACTGCGTTCTCGCGCCAATCGAGCGCAACGGCTCGCGCCATCGCTTGTTCGACGGCTTCAGGATAATCGCCGCCGCCGCCAGCGCGCTGCTGTGCGAGGTTGCCCTGCATCGACGAGATGTCGCCGGTGAGCGGGAAGGTGCGCGTGACGAAATCATCATCGGTGTCGCGATAGGCGACGAGGCCGATGCGAATATCCAGATCAGGATGATCTTCGCGCAGATCGCCAACGATCGAGCCCAGCTCAGCTTTCAGATATTCGAGCTCGTCGCTCATGCTGCCGGTGGCGTCGACCACGATGGCGAGATCGAAATTGCGGATCGGCGACGCTGAAGCATCGACCGAGATCGCCACTTCTTGTGCTTCTCCACTGCGTGAGAGCGACACCGATTCCGACATCGGCGTGCGGCGGCCCCGATAGTTGGCGGAAACCGACACGCGCGATCCCAGGCGATCGAGTTCAGGGAAGAACACTGCCGTGCCATCGGCTGTGGTCGCCAGGGTCAGCTGGTTGCCGTCGCCGCAGGTGAGCGTGACGTGCGCGAATGGCAGCGCTCTGCCAGCGCGGTCTTCGACCTTCACCGTGAGCACGCGCCGCGTATCCACGCGCGGCACGCCTTCGAGCGCTTCGCTCTCAAGGAAGGTGTCAACGTATCGGGCATAAAGCTCTGGGTTCAAAAGGTCGTCATGATCGCCAGCTGTGAGCAGGCCAGCCTCAGGCTCGGGGGCGCGGCGATCACGGTGCCGGAAGGCTGAGCCGCGGTCGGAGTCTGCTTCGTCGGTGGGCGTAGCGGTCGGTTCGAGTTCTGAGCCTACGGTGGTGATTGGTGAGACTGATTCAAAATCGCCGCGCCAAGCGGCTGCCCGTGACCACGATGGCCTCTTCGTAGGCTGCCGAAGGTGATGGATCAACGATCACCGGCAAAGGCGTCGGCGACGGCGGGGCGGATAGATCAGGTGGCGGCACACGCATCTCAGGCGACGGCGGGAGCTCGCTACGCAAAATCTCGCGGCGTCGTTCGCGCTCTGGTGGCAACACGACGGGCGAAGGTGCGCGTCGGCAAAGCCCATCATCTGATCGTTGCGCTTCCGGTTGTGCTGAGACGCTCACCGGTGATCCCACCAGAGATAATCCAATGGCGCTCAATGCGAGTGCTTTGCGTAAGCTCATCATGCGCATCCCCTCAAGTTGCGATGTTGCTCCTGTGGGAAACTGTCTCGCAGCTCTGGAATTTCGCTATTCACAAACAAGCGAGGGTGCGGCGGCGAATGTTTCGCTTTCGGAGCGATTTGACTCGCTCGCCCGACTCCGCGCAGCCCGGAAATATGCCGGACACCGCTCACCGCAAACCGCAGCCGCTCCGGGCCGCCATCGTCTACGATTTCGACGGCACGCTCGCGCGCGGCAATCTGCAAGAACGCAGTTTCATTCCTGACATCGCGGGCATGAAACACGCTGATTTCTGGATGGAAGTGAAGCGTTTGGCGAAGCTTGAGGATGCGGACGAGATCCTCGTCTACATGCATCTAATGCTCGATCGCGCCCGCGCTGCAGGTCATCCAGTGACGCGCAAGCAGTTACAAGACAATGGCAGCGATCCGGATTTTTCGACGGCCTAGATCACTGGTTCGATCGCGTTGACGCGTTCGCCGACGACCTCGGTCTGCAACTGGATCACTACATTGTGTCCTCCGGCATCTACGAGATGATCGAGGGTTGCCCGCTCTTTCCGCGTTTCCGGCAGGTGTTTGCGTCGCGTTTCTCTACGACAAAGCTGGTGAAGCGAAGTGGCCGGGGGTCGCGATCAACTACACGACCAAAACGCAATTCCTTTTCCGCATCAACAAGGGCATCGACAACGTCCACGATACGGAAGCGATCAATCGCTGGATGCACAATGATGCCCGCGAACTGCCGTTCGAGCGCATGATCTTCATCGGCGACGGCGATACCGACATTCCGTCTATGAAGATGGTCACCAGCCAGGGCGGCTGCGCCATTGCCGTGCTCGATCCGTATCAATGGACAGAGCCGCGCAGCCTCGACAAGGTCGCGCGCCTGATCGCGGAAGATCGCGTGAGCTATGTCGCGCCGGCTGACTATCAGCCGAAGAGCCAACTCGATGTGATCGTCAAAGGCGCGCTTGGACGCATCGCACTGCGCGCCGGTCTGAAAGTCGACGCCTAAGCGAAGACGCCGCCGAAGGCGGCGTCTGTGGTGCTTTTAACTGCCTTGAGCCGCTGTTTCGATCGGCGCGCGCTCGATATTGGTCACTTGAAACGGGAACGGCGGATCCCCGCCCATCAACTGCACCCCTGATGGATTGCCGGTGCAGATGAAGCTCGTTGTCGAGCGGATCGAGATCGCGTGCGACCAATCGAGATCGCGAGACTGTTGTGGGATGGTCACGATGTATTCGCGCGAAGGGCTGACGCGCAGCTTCACGCGGTGGTCATCGACGACACTATAGCCGCGAACGTCCAAGTTGCGGAAGCAGTCCCGATCGCCGGCGGCGGAAGCGCTGTTCGAACCTGATGAGGCGCAAGCGCCAAGCGCGAGTGCAGCCACAAGAACAGTAACGCGAAGCATAGTGTTTCTCCGTAGAATTAGCTGCCTTGCACCGGCTCATCGTCTGGCGCGCGTGCAATTTCTGAAACTGGGTAAGTACGGCTCGGGTCGCCGCCGATAAGTTGTATGCCTAGGCCATTGCCCGTGCAAATGCGGCCCGTGGACGAACGAATGGCGATCGCGTGCGTCCAATCGAGGTCACGCGAATTCCAGAGCGTCGTCAGAATGTAGTGGCGGTTCGCCCCAACGCTGATCCGCACGTGGTTATTGTCGACGACGTCGTAGCCGTTGACTTGTTCGGCGCGGAAGCAATCCGACGATGAACTGGCCGTCTGTTGACCAGAGCTCTCGGTGCTGGCGCATGCGGCCAGCGTCCACAGGCAGAGAATGGAAGCGAAAATCCGAAGCATCAGGCACGGCCTCCTTGGCCATCACTATGGGACCGTCCGCCTTGCTACGCGAGCGGCGCCCTGCGTTGACGGGGCTCAAAAGCCTGCGATACCCAATCAACAATGAGTGAACTCAAGCTTCCACAGGTGCGCGGCCAGCTTCTACGAGGGGAAACGCTCGCGCCGTTCACATGGTTTCGTGTCGGCGGACCGGCGGACGCGCTTTTCTTGCCTGCGGACGCAGACGACCTCGCCTCGTTTCTGTCTCAATTGAAACCTGACGTGCCACTGCTGCCCATCGGCGTTGGCTCGAATTTGATCGTGCGCGATGGCGGCGTGCCCGGCGTCGTGGTCCGGTTGGCCGGGCGCAAATGGGCGCAGATCGAAACGTTTGAGGGTGCGCGCGTGAAAGCTGGCGCAGGCGCTCTCGACGCGATGGTCGCGAAGGCTGCAGCGAAGGCGGGGATCGGCAAGCTTGAGTTCTACGCCGGTATCCCAGGCACTATCGGCGGCGCACTGACGATGAATGCCGGCTGCTACGGCAGCGAAACCAAAGACGTGCTGATCGAAGCAACGGCGATGGATCGCCAAGGTAAGCGCATCACGCTCAGCAACGCTGACTTCGGCTTCACCTATCGGCACAATGCGTTGCCGGACGGGCTGATCTTCTTAGACGCGACCTATCAAGGTGCGCCGGATGATCCCGTCGCTGTCACCGCGCGCATGGCTGAGATCACCAACCGCCGCGAGGCGTCGCAACCGATCCGTGAGAAGACCGGCGGCTCGACATTCAAGAACCCGATCGGTCCCGACGGCGAAAAGCTCTCGGCCTGGAAGCTCAACGACGAAGCCGGCATGCGCGGTTATCGTCACGGCGGCGCGCAGGTCAGCGAAAAACACGCAAACTTCCTCATCAACACTGGCGAGGCCACCGCTGCCGATATTGAGGGTCTCGGCGAAGATGTCCGAGCCGCTGTGAAAGCCAAGCACGGCATTGAGCTTGAATGGGAAATTAAGCGGATTGGACGGGCTTGAGGAGCGCCGGCTTCCAGCCGGCATTTCGTTCCTAACCGCAAAGATGGAAGGGAGTTGCCCCAGATTGCCGCCTGGAAGGCGGCGGTCCTCGGTGGCTTTTCTAACCGCGCCGCTCTAAACCCCGGCCAAACAAAATTTCCCAGGAATCCGCCTTATGCGCTTGAAGCCCAACATCCTTGCCGCGATTGGCAATACGCCGCTCGTGAAACTCAACCGCGTTGTGCCCGAGGGCGCGGCGGAAGTTTGGGTGAAGTGCGAATACCTGAACCCGGCCGGTTCGATCAAAGACCGGATGGCCAACTACATCATCGATCAAGCCGAGAAGAAGGGCATCCTGAAGCCCGGCGGCCTCATCGTCGAGAACACGTCCGGCAACACCGGCCAAGGTCTCGCAATGGCGGCGGCGATCAAGGGCTACCGCTGCATCTTCACGATGCCGGACAAGATGTCGAAAGAGAAGCAGGACTCGCTCAAAGCTTACGGCGCCGAAGTGATCATCACCCCGACCGACGTTCCGGGTGACTCGCCCGAGCACTACGTCAACGTCGCCAAGAAGATCGCCGAAGACACGCCCGGCGCCTTCTACGTCGATCAGTACCATTCATCCTGGAACATCGACGCGCACTATCATTCGACCGGCAAGGAAATCTTTGAAGATACCGATGGCGGCAAGTTCGACGCTTTTGTCGGCGGCACCGGCACTGGCGGTACGGTTTCAGGCGTCGGCCGTTACATGAAAGAGCATGCGCCGAACGTGAAGATCATCGGCGCCGATCCGCTCGGCTCGGTGCACTATCATCTCTTCCACACCAAAACGCTGCCGACTGCGCACGTCTACATGGTTGAAGGCATCGGCGAAGACATCGAATGCCGCGCGATGGATTTTTCTGTCGTCGACGACATGCGCCAAGTGAATGACCGCGACAGCTTCGTGATGGCGCGCCGTCTGGTGCGAGAAGAGGGCCTCTTCTGCGGCGGCTCGTCTGGCTCGAACGTCGCCGTCGCCATCGAGATCGCCAAGGAGCTTGGCCCGGGCAAGGTCGTGCTCACCGTGCTGCCTGATCACGGCAACCGCTACGTCTCGAAATTCCTTAACGACGGCTGGATGAAAGAGCACGGCTTCACCGAAACCGAGCGCGAGCTTGGTTTCGTCGAAGAGTTGCTGAAGAACCTGAAGAGCCAACCGATTACGGCCGATGCCGACGCCTCGATCAAATCGGTCGTCAATCTGATGCGCGAGAACGGCGTCAGCCAAATTCCGCTTATCGAACGCGGCAAGCTCAACGCCATCATCCACGAGAGCGACATTCTCTCGAAAATGCAAAAGCGTGACTTTGATCTCAACGCGGCGGCCAAGACGGTGGCGGCGCCGATTGGCGGTTTGATCTACCCGAAGGCGCGGATCGAAGAGCTTTTCCACATCTTCGCGGGCGACAACGTCGCCGTGGTCGTGGATTCTTCGAATGTCGTCGGCGTCATCTCGAAGATCGATTTGATCGAATACCTGTCCGGCAAGCGCTGAGGCGAATTATGCACGACGATAACAAGCGCTTCGGCACACGCTGCATCCACGCCGGCCAGCAACCGGATCCGAGCACTGGCGCGATCATGACGCCGGTCTACCAAACCTCGACGTTCGTGCAGCAGAGCCCGGGCGTGATCATCGAGGATTACGACTACGCGCGCTCAGCTAACCCGACGCGCAAGGCGCTCGAAGCGAATCTTGCTTCGCTTGAAGGCGGCCGCCATGGCTTCAACTTCGCCTCGGGCCTCGCTGCACAGGCCGCATGCATTCACTTGCTCGCATCCGGCGATCACGTTGTGCTCTCGGACGACGTCTACGGCGGCACGTATCGTCAGTTCGACAAGGTCTTCAAACAGTTCGGAATCACCTACACGCGCGCTGATTTGACAGATCTCGCAAAGGCGGAGGAGGCGTTTAAGTCGAACACCAAAATGGTTTGGCTCGAAACGCCAACCAATCCGTTGCTCAAGGTCATCGACATCGCCGCTGTGGCGCGCCTGGCGAAATCGAAGAACGCGCTGACCATTGTCGACAACACCTTCGCGACGCCGGTGCTCACCAACCCGCTCGCGCTCGGCGCCGACATCGTCAGCCATTCGTGCACAAAGTACATCGGTGGCCACTCGGACGTGATCGGCGGCGCGCTGATCTGCCGTGATGACGCGCTCGCTGAGCGCCTGCGCTTCACGCAGAACGCTAACGGCGCCATTGCCGCGCCGTGGGATAGCTTCTTGCTGCTGCGCTCGACCAAGACGCTGCACGTCCGCGTGCAGCGTCATTGCGAGAACGCCGCCAAGATCGCGGACTTCCTGGCGGAGCAAAAGCAGATCGAACGCGTCGTTTACCCAGGTCGCACCGATCATCCGCAGCACGACATCGCCAAGAAGCAAATGACCGGCGGCTTCGGCGGCATGATCACCGCGTACTTCAAAGGCGGCCTCGATCCAGCGCGCACATTCCTCGAGCGCGTGAAGCTCTTCTCGTTGGCGGAATCCCTCGGCGGCGTTGAAAGCCTGATCGAACACCCGGCGATCATGACCCACGCGTCAGTCGACAAGCACCTGCGCGAACAAATCGGTCTCACTGATGGCCTGGTGCGCTTCTCCGTCGGCATCGAGGATGTCGAAGACCTGATCTCCGACATCCAAGAAGCCCTGGTCTAACTCACGCGCACGGCCCAGTCGGCTCGAGCCCGAGCAGGGCGCGCAGCGTAACGGCCTCACCCGCGCCCGGCGACTCGTCGGAAACGTCGATGGCGGTGACGTCTGCGATGCGCCACTGGCCATCGCTACGCACGCACATGTGCCACGTTAAATTCATGCCGCCCGGCAGGCCGGGGTAGCGAAAGCGTGTGCTCACTTCTGCGCTATTCGCATCTGCGTGCTGACCGATCGCGTAGCGAATGTCCTCGACGCCAGGATCGTTCGCCTAGGAGCGGAAATCGTAATCGAGCCGCGCCTCTTCCGGACCATTGGCGTTTGCTTCGATTGCGTTGGCCAATTCCTGCGTGAACCACACGCTCATCCACTCGGCATCGGTGTTGATTGGTCCTGAATCGTGAAGCCGGCCACAACAGGCATTGGCCCCATCGGATCGCTTTGCGGCGGCGCCGCAGCTTGTGTGCATGCAGCGAGCAAGCTCACGCATGCGAGTGCAAAGATACGCATAAAATTCCCCCATCCCGAAGAGCCGGAATGCGGCGAGGTAGGCTTTGATTCATGAAGGAGCGCAAACGATGTTGCGTTCTAGCGGCGCGCGCTACCGTTTACGGCGCTAACGCCGCGATCTCACTGGCTTGCGCGTACGCCGCGCTCGCAGCGCTATCGATCGGCGCGGCCACTTGCGGATAGCGCTGGTACGCGACTCCAAGCGCGCCTGCGCCTAGCAGGCACAACGTCAGAATGATCGCGAACGCTCGGCTCGTGCTCTCAGAATGTAAGCGCATATCGGTCCCCACCGTTTGTGCCGGCCGCGCCGCCCGTTTTGCGCGCGCCGTGTAAATCTGTTGCCGGGCAGGGCGGTGGACCGTCGCCGCCGGCCGCGCCTTCGTGCTCAGCAAGCGTCGCCAGGCAAGCGCTTTGCCAATCGCGTACTGACCGCGCCCACTACAGGCGCCGGCGCGCTGTCCAAGCGCACGCACACGAGCGAACCCGTCGCGCGCGCCTTTCGCGCCGCTGCCTGGAGCGCGGGCGTCCCCCACGCCGCGCGTGACCACAACATGACGACCTTGTCCGTTCCGGCGCGCTTAGCGCCCGGCGCATAGTCGCTGACCTCATACCCAAGCGCCCGCAGTTCGGCGGCGACGCCCCGCGCCTGTATTTCTGCGCCGCGCGGATGGGCGATCAGGATGCGTTTGCTCATGCGCTATTTGTGCGAGGCGTCCGGACCGGCGGCCAAGGCGCCGGTTCCCTCAATCTCGTGGAAAGCAATAAGGCGCCCAATTCAGAGGCCCTGCGCTCAAACAAGCGGCGCGGGTCGCGTTCAAGTCGCCGAAACGCGGGCCGGCTAAGCTTGGCGCGGCAAGGAAATGGCAAACGTGGTTAAGTCAGCGAAATACCTCTGAACCGAAATTTACTATAAAAATCAGCAACTAATGCCGCCGCCCACACCATGCCTTAACCCTGAGGTGTTTCGTTATGACACTCCCGGAATGAGCGCAGAAAAGGCGTTTGGCTGGGGTGGTGGTTGGTTGGTGAGGCGCGCGCATGGCCCGTGTGGCGGTGCTATTGGGGGGCTTGAGCCCCGAGAGGCCAGTGAGCCTCAGTTCGGGCAAAGGCTGCGCTGATGCGCTCCGCCGGCTCGGGCACGACGTTATCGAAATTGATCCGCAGAACCCCAGCTGGATCGCCGAGCTGCAGGACGCGCGCGTCGACGCCGTGTTCAATGCGCTGCATGGCGAGTGGGGTGAGGACGGCCGCACTCAAGGCGTGCTCGACTACTTAAAACTTCCTTACACGCACTCAGGCGTGCTCGCCTCGTCGCTGGCGATGGATAAGGACAAATCCAAAGCCGTGTTCGCCCAAGCGGGTCTGCCGCTCGCGAACGGCAAGCTGATGAACCGCCTCGACGCCGCGAAGGGCCATCCGATGGCGCCGCCATATGTGGTGAAGCCGAATGCGCAGGGCTCAAGCGTCGGCATCTTCATCGTGCGCGAAGGCGCCAACCGCCCGCCAGAGCAACTCCTCGATCCGGACTGGACGTTCGGTGAAGAAGTGCTGGTCGAAGAATTCATCGACGGCAAAGAACTGACCGTCGCGGTCATGCACGATCGCGGCGCGTTGGCCGTCACCGAAATCTTCGTCACCAGCGATGGCGATTGGTATGATTTCGACGCCAAGTATTCGAGCGGTGGTTCGCGCCACGTTGTGCCCGCCGCCATTCCGCAGACCATCGCCGACCAATGCATGCGCGCCGCTGAAGCTGCGCATCACGCACTTGGCTGCCGCGGTGTCTCACGCAGCGACTTCCGCTACGATCCGAAGACCGATCGCTTGGCGCTGCTTGAAGTGAACACGCAGCCGGGCATGACGCCGACTTCGCTGACGCCCGAACAAGCCGCCCACGTTGGCCTTACCTACGACCAGCTCGTCCAGTGGATACTGGAGGATGCTTCATGGCCGCGGTGAGAGCGCGCCGCCCAGGCGGCGGAAAAGGTGGCGGGCGAGGGCACGAGCCGTCGCGCGGCAATCGCCGCCGGCAACAAGCCGTGCCGGCCTACGAAGCCATGCCGCGTCTCGCGCGCATCAAACTCTCGGGCGGTCTGAGCGGCGATGACGTTCAAGTCACCGGCAAAAGCTTGACTATGGCCGTGACAGGTGGCGTGCTATTTCTCGGCATCGCCGTCGCTGGCGCCGCATGGCTGGGTTCTTCACTGTTCGACGCGAGCGAAGCGTTCGCACGGTCGGCCGATGCGACTGTCGCCAATGCTGGCTTTCAGATCCAAGAAATTCAAGTCGCGGAACTGCCGGGTACGCCGAACATCAGCGAAGCACGCGAACAAGAAGTGCGCTCGCTCATCGTGCCGGAAGGACGGCACTCGATCCTCGCGCTCGATCCGCAGGATGTGAAGGCCCGCGTCGAAAGCCTCGACTGGGTCGCCAACGCGCGCGTGCGCCGTCTGTGGCCGTCTTCGCTTGTGGTTGAAGTTGAGCGCCGCCGCGAGTTCGCGGTATGGCAGGACGAAAACGACCAAAGCGCTGTCATCGACGCCAATGGCGAACGCCTGCTGACCGAGCGCGTCGAAGATCACCAAAGTCTGCTGCATGTCAGCGGCCGTGGCGCCGGCCCTGCTGCGCCGCCCATTCTGGCTGCACTTGAAGGCCTGCCCGCGGTTCGCGAGCGCACGGCTGAACTGGTGCGCATCGGCGATCGTCGCTGGGATCTTCGTCTGACCTCTGGCGCGGTGGTCGCGCTGCCGGAAGAGGGCTCGCTGGAAGCGCTTCAGCAGCTGAACCGCCTGCACAGCCAATACGCATTGCTTGACCGCCCAGTGCAGCGCTTCGACATGCGCGCGCCTGGCCGTCTCGCGGTTCGCGTCCATCCCGCCCTCGAAGGCGGCCCGCTGTTGGGGGGCGTCTGATGGCCGCTCAACCGAAGCATCGCGAGCAAGATCACGCTGAAGAACTCCGTATGGCGCCGCTCGTCGCGTCGCTCGACGTCGGCGTTTCCAAAACTGTGTGCCTAGCCTCGCGCCGCGATCCCGTGCTCGAGATGCACCCGGAGCGTCCGCTGCGCGTGCTGGGTGTCGGACACCAAACCGCGCCAGCGATCGCTAGCGGCAAGCCGGCTGATTTCGACGCCTGCGCGCGTGCGATCGAAGTTGCGATCAACGAAGCCGCCGCGATGGCTGGCGCGCCAGTCGGCCGCGTTGTCGCTTCGTATTCCGGCCCAGGCCTCAGCTCGCAAATCGTCCGCGGCGCCGCACGCGTCAAAGGCGCTGCGATCTCGCACCGCGATATTGAAAACGCCATCGACGAAGCGATGAAGGCGGCGCCTGCGCCGCAACGTTCGTTTATCCACGTCGAGCCGCTGCGCTACATGATCGACGACGGCGAGGGCATCCCTGATCCGCTCGGCATGCCGGGCAAGATGCTGGCAGTCGAAGCCTGTGTCGTGACCGCGCCAACCGAAGCGATGAACGCACTGAAGGCGTGCATCCGCGAAGCGGGCGCCGAGGTCGAAGACATTATCGCTGGGCCGCAAGCCGCCGCGCTTTCGGCGCTGACGCAGGAAGAACGCGAAGAGGGCGCGCTGCTGATCGATCTGGGCGCCGGCGCGGTTGGCATCGCCGTCTATGCTGACGAAGCGCTCGTCCACTGCGAAACCATTTCCTCTGGCGGCGTGCGCTTGACGCGCGACCTCGCCATGAAGCTGCAGACCACCTTCGCTGCCGCTGAGCGCGTGAAGTTGCACTTTGGCGCTGTCGGCAACGCCTGCGATCCGCGCGAAGCGGTGTCCGCGCCGAAGCTCGGCATGGATGGCCGTCTCGAAGCCGCCACCACACTGCGCGGCGTGATCTCCGATACGCTGAGCCCGCGCGTCTATGAAATGCTTCTCGCTGTGCGCGATCGCTTGGCGCGCGCAGGCTTCGCGGGTGGCGAAGGTCCGCAACGCGCTGTCATCGTCGGCGGCGGCGCACTGATCCCAGGCGTGCGCGAACTCGCGGCTGAAGCGCTCGGCATGCCGGTGCGTGTTGGCCGTCCGCTTGAGCTTTGCGGTTTCGACCACGGCGAAGCTGGTCCGGCTTACGCCGTCGCTGCGGGCCTTCTGCGTCATCGTCTCGATAGCGGCGACATCGAAGCCGTCGACGGCGACTTCCAACCATCCCTCGCGCACATCGGCGCATCTATGCGAAACGCCGTGCACGGTATGTGGAATTGGCTGCGCGAAAACTTCTAACCGGCGTGTCTCCGCTGCAATTCTAACGTGATCGACATCCAACCTCCGAGTCTCGGAGGAGGGAAAGATGCGCGTTGCGTTTGGACTTGTTGGTTTGGCGTTGTCGGTGCTAGCCATCGGCGCTTGCGACGAGCCGCACTACAAAGACGCCGACGCTGTCACCTGCATGGCGTATCTCGCGCTGCAGAGCACGGCCGTCACTGAAGGCCGAATGACCGGCGACGCGACCGCGCTCGACACCGCCGCCGCCGCGTGGCGTTCGCTGGCTGAGCAGAAATACACCGCCGACGAACTCGCCCAATACTTCGCCAGCAGCGTCGCGGTATTCGACGACATCGCGGTCTCCGATCTGGAGCAGATATCGACCGCCTGTCTGGCCCAGGCGCCGATCTAGCTAATTGCGTCGTTTTCCCCAGGCCATGGGTGCTTTTGGCCGTTGCGGCGCCGCAAAAGCGCCGCTTCGATTTCCAACACTTAACGAATGCTTAAACGCCGTCGCCGACGGTGCAGTGCGAGCGTGGGCGAATCGTGAGAATCGGTCGCCTCTGGAGCGGGTAATGAGTCAGTACAGCGCGCCGACAATTCACGACTTGAAGCCACGTATCGTGGTCTTCGGCGTTGGCGGCGCCGGCGGTAACGCCGTGAACAACATGATGGACGCCCGCTTACAGGGCGTTGAGTTCGTGGTCGCCAACACCGACGCGCAGGCGCTGACGCGCGCCCGCACGCCAAACCGCATCCAACTCGGCCATTCCATTACCGAAGGCCTTGGCGCTGGCGCCCGCCCGGAAGTGGGGCAGGCTGCCGCCCAAGAGAGCCAGCCGGAGATCATCGAGTTCCTCGAAGGCGCGCACATGGTGTTCGTCGCTGCTGGTATGGGCGGCGGCACGGGCACGGGCGCAGCGCCGGTCATCGCGCGCACGGCGCGCGAGCGCGGCATCCTGACGATCGCCGTCGTCACCAAGCCGTTCCACTTTGAAGGCCAGCGCCGCATGCAGCTCGCGGAAGCGGGCGTGCAGGAATTGCGCAAGCATGTCGACACGCTGATCGTCATTCCGAACCAAAATCTGTTCCGCGTCGCTAACGAGCGCACGACGTTCGCCGAAGCGTTCCAGCTGGCGGACCAAGTGCTCTACTCGGGCGTCCGCGGCGTCACCGATCTCATGGTCATGCCGGGCCTGATCAACCTCGACTTCGCTGACGTCCGCACCGTGATGGCCGAGATGGGCACTGCGATGATGGGCACGGGCGAAGCGTTCGGCCCTAACCGCGCGCTTGATGCCGCACACGGCGCCATGGCCAATCCGCTGCTCGACATCGTCTCGATGCGCGGCGCCAAGGGCGTGCTGATCAACATCACCGGCGGCTTCGACATGACGCTGTACGAAGTCGATCAGGCCGCGAACGAAATCCGCGCCGAAGTCGACGCCAACGCCAACATCATCCTGGGCTCGACGTTCGACGAGCAGCTCGAAGGCAAGATCCGTGTGTCGGTGGTCGCGACTGGCATCGATGACGAAGCCATCATCGCGCAAAACACGGTTGTTGAACCCGCGCGCCGCGCCGCTGAAACGACGCCGCGCCGTCCGGTTGTGCGCCGCGCGCGGACGTCCGCGCGATCCGCCGCCGCGTCCGATGCGCGAACCGGCCTACGATGAACCGCGCCCGAGCTTTGCCAACGACATCGAACCGGAACGTCGTGCGCCGCCGCAACAGCAGCCTGCGAAGAGTGGCGGCGGTTTCTCGATGTTCGGTTGGAAGAAACCCGAGCCGCGCGATGACGAACCGCGAGAGTTCAATCTCGATGCGCCGGACCCGGATATCGAAACGCCGCGCCGCTCGCGCGACGAAGCTGCGCGTGATCCTTCGCTCGACGAAGAGCTGGAAATCCCGGCTTTCCTCCGCCGGCAGATGAACCCGCGCTAACGCGCTAGCCGCCCCAGAGCTTCTTACGTAACGCCGCTTCGCGATCGGTGAGCGCGCCGCCGCGTGCGAGTTCGTCGAAGCGCTCGAGCGCCGCGCGCCGATGCGCTTCCGCGCCTGGGCCGCCAGCGCCGGCTAGATGGCTTTCAACGATTGCGCAAAAGCGCATGCCCTCAAGGTCATCGGGCTCAAAGAGGCGGAAGGCCAGCGCAAGCTCATCTTCCCACGCGCCGCGCGCCGCATCGAGATCGCCAATCGCCTGCGCCGCAAGGCCGAGTCGCTCGAGCGCAACCGCCAGCGCATGCGCGGCGACGCGATCGTCCGGTTTGGCTTCCATGAGCGCCAGCCGGATCGCCGCGCTCTCATTGAATACCGCGCGGGCCGTTGCGTTCTCGTTGGCTTCAAGCGCCGCATCGCCTTGCTTTAACAACGCTGCCGCAAATCCACGCGCCTGCCGCGTATCATCGCGCGCGCTCATACGCCATGCGGCGCATTTCAACTGCGCGCGCGAATGCATCGAGTGGAGACTGCCGTCCGGCGCGCGCAATCTCTCCGATCCGGTCCCAGCACGCGGACGCATCCGCAAGCCATGCCGCGTTTGCATCTTGCGTCGAGGCAAATCGCTCGGCTTGCGCGCGCGCTTCGTTCGCGGCTTCGCGCGCAACAGCAAGCTCGCCTGCGCGCAGAGCGTGGTCGACCTGATCGAGGAGGGTATGCACGAGAAACCGCGCAGGCGTTTCCGCCGACCGGTTTGGTGCGCATAATTGCTCCGCCAGCGAACGCGCTTGCGTCATGGATTCTGCGGCCGCCGTGTTGTCGCCAAGCGCCGCCCGCAGCGCCGCGCGCACGCGCCAAGTTCCGGCGAGCGCCCAGCTTTCGCGCGGATCTCTTGCGGCGAGCCGCAGTCGCGCCTGCAACGATCTGTCCATCGCATCGCGCGCCGCGTCCGGTGCGCCGCGCGCGTAGTCCGCCTCCGCCGCTAGCGCCCACGCATCAGAAAGGACGGCGCGCCAATGCGGCTCGCTTGTCTCCGTCACGCTCAGCGCTTCGTAGCGGCCGATCGCTTCGCGAAAGCGGCGGCGCGCGGAAGAGGGCTGGTTCGCGTCGAGTTCGAGCGCGCCTAGGCGCAGCTCAGCGTCCGCGATGTCGGCCGCCATCTCCGGCGTTTCGCCGATTTGCGCCGCAGCAGCGCGCAGCATCGTCAGCGAGCCTTCTGCGCCTGTCTTTGCGCGCGCGAAATCGCCGACGCTGGCGTCGAGTTCAGCGATACGGCCGCGCGCGCGCGCGTACCAGCGTGCTGCGTGCGGATCGCTCCGATTGGCGTCGAGCGCTGTGTCAGCGAGTTTGAGCGCCTGCATGTAGGCGTTTCGCGCCTCGTTGGTGGCGCCATCGGCGCGGGCGACGTCACCCAGCAGGTATGCCGCGCGTGCCTTGGCCGCCGGAGGCGCGCCGCTCGCGAGGAGGGCGGCCGCCTCAGACTTGGCCGCCTCTAGGTCGCCGGCCTCCGCCGCCATGCGGGCCAAACCGAGCCGCGGAGCGGGATCCAGAGGGGCCAATTGCACCGCGAAAGCCAGCGCTTGACGGGCGCGCGCTGGGTCCGATTGTTCCCACAACGCTGCTGCCCGCCGGGCCGCCAGCGACGCGCCCGGTCCACCGGCTTGCGCTGCCGTCCACAAGACCTCGGCGTCCGGTCCGATTGGCCCACCAGTTTCCGTCATTATTTCAGTTACTTAATTCCGTATGGTAAACCGTCACAAACCGTAACCCAACGTGTTTTGTCCGCCCGGGAACTCGTTTGATACACCAAGTGTCGGGTCGGGGGGCCCAAAGTCCTGCTGAGGGACGAGAGGTAGCATCTGTGCGTCGTCAACAGACCATAGCAGGTCCGGCCATGTGCGCGGGCGTCGGAGTGCATTCCGGGTCCCATGTGCGCATGGTGCTTAGCCCGGCGCCAGTGGATACCGGCATCGTGTTCGTTCGTTCGGACGTCCGCGGTGTGTCGTCGAACTCCATCGCCGCCCATGCTGACAGCGTCTCTGAGACACGCAACTGTACCACGATCCGCAACGCTTCGGGCGTTGAACTGGCGACCATCGAACACTTGATGTCCGCCTGCGCTGGCCTCGGCATCGACAACCTCATCGTTGAGGTGGACGGCCCGGAAGTGCCGATCCTCGACGGTTCGTCTGCGCAATTCGTGCAAGTTCTGCTGAACGCCGGTCTGAAGCAGCAGCAAACCACGCGCCAGGTGATCAAAATTCTTGAGCCGATCGAAGTCCGCATGGGCTCGAAAAGCGCGGCTCTGCTGCCGTCTGAGGGCTATGACGGCCTCGATATGGACGTGACCATCCGCTTCGCCGATGCCGCCATCGGCACGCAGCGCCGCCGCGTTCATCTCTCGCCAGAAACGTTCCTGAACGAGATCGCTGACGCGCGTACGTTCGGCTTCCTCGCTGACGTCGAAACGATGCGCGCTGCTGGCCTCGGCTTGGGCGCCTCGATGGCCAACGCGGTCGTCGTCGACTCTGGCCGCGTTGTGAACCCGGAAGGACTTCGCTTCGACGACGAATTTGTGCGCCATAAGATGCTCGACGCGGTGGGCGATCTTTCGCTCGCGGGCGCGCCGATTTGTGGCCGCTTTGTGGCGGATCAGCCTGGTCACGCCCTCAACGCCCGCCTCGTGCGTGCGCTGCTGGACACCCCGGAAGCGTGGTGCTGGGAGCACGGCGAAGCGCCGGAAACCGCGCGCGAAGCCCAGCCCGCCCTGGCTGCCGCAGCCCGCTGATATCACTGCCCACACGCCACAGCCGCAGGCGCTTTGCGCCGCGCCATGGTTCCTGTATCAGCGGTTCGCTACCCGCTTCGCGCGGGTCCTGAGCAATAAGAGGCCCGGCAGAATGACACCTCGGAAACTTCAGCTCTCCCAGGCTCTCGCACTTGCCCTGCTTGCCGGCAGCGTCTCGGCTTGCGCCAGCGGCGGCGTGCGTGAACGCGAAAATGTTCAGTACGTCGATGAGCCGGCCACGCTGCTCTACAATCGCGCCG
Organism: Caulobacteraceae bacterium; assembly: GCA_016703335.1. Lineage (GTDB taxonomy): Bacteria > Pseudomonadota > Alphaproteobacteria > Caulobacterales > Aquidulcibacteraceae > Vitreimonas. The sequence continues at coordinate 40,952 of JADJCG010000008.1, forward strand.
CAGACGCGCTCGATCGCGGCCGCTACCCGCGCGCGATTACGATGTTCGAGGAAGTCGAGCGCCAGCACCCGTATTCGTCATGGGCGCGCCGCGCGATGCTCATGGAAGCTTACACGCACTATCAAGCGCAGGCGTATGACGACTCCATCGAAGATGCGCAGCGCTTCATCTCTCTGCACCCGGGCAACTCCGATGCTCCGTATGCCTACTATCTGATCGCGATTTGCCACTTCGAGCGCATTATGGACGTGGGCCGCGATCAGGGCACGACCGAGCGTGCGCTTGCCGCGTTGAACGATGTCGTCCGCCGCTATCCTGACAGCCCGTATGCGCGCGACTCTCGCTTGAAGCTGGACATGGTCTACGATCAACTCGCGGGCAAAGAGATGGCGATCGGCCGCTTCTATCTTGAGCGCGATCAACACCTCGCCGCGATCAACCGCTTCCGCAATGTGATCGAGAACGAGAACTTCCAACGCACGACGCACGTGCCGGAAGCTCTGCATCGCCTGGTCGAATCCTATCTCTCGGTCGGCATGACCGAAGAAGCGCAGCGAATGGCCTCCATCCTCGGCTATAACTTCCCAGGCAGCGAATGGTATCAGCGCACGTATGCGCTGATGACCGAAGAGGGCGTTGCCCCCGTCGCCGTCGAAGAAGCTGAGCGCCGCGGCTGGCTCCGCCGCACGTTCGGCCGGGTGCTGTAAGCTCCTCGCCAGGGGGAGAGCCGTGAGCGATAAGGCTGTCGATAAGCTGAGCGAAAAGGAAGCCGCGGCCGAACTCGAACGGCTTGCTGCTGAAATCGCGCGCCACGACAAGCTCTATTATACGAAAGACGCGCCCGAACTCACGGACGCAGAATACGACAAGCTCCGCAAACGCAACACCGCAATCGAAGCGCGCTTCCCGACGCTCGTGCGTGAAGACAGCCCATCGACCAATGTGGGCGCGGCGCCTGCGGAGAAGTTCGGCAAAGTCCGCCACGCCGTACCGATGCTTTCGCTCGACAACGCGTTCGATGCGGAAGATGCGAACGCGTTCGTCGCCAAGGTGCAGCGTTTCCTCAATCTCGATACGCCGCCGATCATCACTGCTGAGCCGAAGATCGACGGCCTGTCAGCATCGCTGCGCTACGAAAATGGCAAGTTCGTGCAAGGCGCTACGCGCGGCGATGGCCGCGAAGGCGAAGACGTCACCGCCAACTTGCGCACTATCGCCGATATCCCGCACGCGATCAAAGGCGCGCCCGCGGTGCTGGAAGTGCGCGGCGAAGTTTACATGGAGAAGGCGGCGTTCGCGAAAATGAATGCTGGCCTCGAAGCGGCAGGCAAGCAGACGTACGTCAATCCACGCAACAGCGCAGCAGGCGCGTTGCGTCAGCTTGATCCGAAAATCACCGCGTCGCGTCCGCTGCGCTTCTTTGCGCACGGTTGGGGTGAGCTAAGCGAGCCACTTGCAGAGACGCAGTACGATAGCGTGCAGCGCCTAGAGAAGCTCGGCTTCCCACTGGCGGGCATCAAGCGCGCGAAAAACGCCGAGGAATTGCTGGCGATCTATAACGGCATTTTGGCGGGCCGCGAGAAGCTTGCGTATGAGATCGACGGCGTCGTTTACAAAGTCGACATGCTCTCATTGCAGCAGCGCCTTGGCTTTGTGTCGCGCAGCCCGCGCTGGGCGATCGCGCACAAATTCGCTGCTGAACAACAAACGACAACGCTTGACGGCATCGACATCCAAGTTGGCCGCACAGGCGCGCTGACGCCCGTTGGACGCCTCAAGCCGGTTTTCGTCGGTGGCGTCACGGTTACCAACGTCACGCTGCACAACGCCGACTACATCCGAGGCGTCGGCGCTGATGGCGGGCCGATCCGCGGTGGCAAGGATTTGCGTGTTGGCGACACGGTCGTCGTCCAGCGCGCCGGCGACGTGATTCCGCAGATCGTAGATGTGCTGTTGGAGAAGCGCACCAAAGGCGCGCGCAAGTATCAGTTTCCCGAACGCTGCCCGGTTTGCGACAGCCACGTTGCGCGCGAACTGGAGCCAGGCGAGGAGGGCGTCATCGCCCGCTGTACCGGTGGCCTCAACTGCCCGGCGCAAGCTGTTGAGCGGCTGATCCACTTCGTCGCGCGTCGCGCCATGGATATCGATGGCCTCGGTTCAAAGCAGATTGAAGAATTTTACGAACTCGGCTGGGTCAAAGAGCCGGCCGACATCTTCCGCCTGGCCGATCACCGTGATGAACTTATGGCGCGCGAAGGCTATGGCGAGAAAAGCGTCACCGGCCTGCTCGCCAGCATCGACGCGCGACGCGAACCCGAATTCGGCCGTTTCCTTTTCGGTCTCGGCATTCGCGACATCGGTGAAACGACAGCTGGCGTCATCGCGCGCCGCTTCGAAAGCTGGGCTGCGTTCGAAGAAGCCGTGAAGCGGCGGTGAAGGCGCGGCCGGGCGAAGCCTACGAAGCGCTTGAGCGTGTGCCTGGTGTTGGCGGCGGCGCGCGCGCCGCTGCTCGCTGCGTCCGAGCGCCGGCGCCGCGCCGGCATCGTTGAAGCAGGCGGACATGTTTGCCGGCGAAGGCGCCGAAGGTCAAAGGCGTCACGTCGAAGGCGTGGCAGGGCCTCACCGATGCGTTTGGCTCGCTCCCCGAAGCTATCGCCGCCATCAAAGCCGCAGCCAAGCAAGCACCCGGCGATGATTACATCGAACTTGGTCGCATCGACGGCGTCGGCCCGGTCGCCGCCGATCACCTCGTCGATTTCTTCGCCGAGAAACACAACACCGACGCGCTGAAGCGCTTGCTGAAGGAAGTGACGCCAAAGGATCAGCCGCGCGCCGCAACCTCAAGCAAAGTGTCAGGCCTCACAGTCGTCTTCACAGGCACGCTCGAAAAGATGACGCGACGAAGCCAAAGCGCGCGCCATCGCGCTTGGCGCCAAAGTCTCCGGCAGCGTATCGAAGAAGACCGATTTACTCGTCGCCGGCCCAGGCGCGGGCTCGAAGCTCGCGGAAGCGGAAAAGCACGGCGTCAAAGTCATCGACGAAGACGCCTGGATAAGACGCAGCAGCTAGCGTCCCATCGCGATCGCGGTGCCGAGGGTGTCGGCGTATTGCTGAAAACTGGTGATCTTGCCGTCCTTGACGCGAAACACATGCGCAAACTGCGCGCGCATCTTTTTGCCGGTGGCTTTGGAGGCGCCACCGTAGTGACCGAGCGAAACGATGGTGTCGCCGGCGTCGATGAGTTCATCGGAAATGGCAGTAAAGCCGTCCCAATCGTCGCCAATGCGCGCGAACACGCCGGTGAGAACGCTGTTCGGCCCGACGTGCGGATTGAGATCGGCGTAGGGGTAGTTCTCGGCTTCGTTCCAGACGATGTCCGGCGACATCGTCGCGAGCGCCGCGGGAATGTCGCCCTTGGCGAAAGCGGCATAGAGCGCCTTTACAGGTTCGATGCTGCTCATGCTGCTGCTCCTCGCGCTTTGCCGCGCAAATCCGTAAGCGCCGCCACGATGACGACGACGAGATAAATCGCCAGAATGGTCGCGCCGCTCGCGGCCTCAAGCGGGCCCTCCGGTTGCGGCGAGAGCATCGCTACGATCTGGAGCACTACCAAGAATCCGATGAAGGCGATCGCCGGCCACGCAAACCGTCCAAGGTCTTGCGGCTCGCCACCCAAGCTGCGCCGCAAATCGCGATGAGCCCAATCTCCACCGCTTGCTCGATGACCGGATAATTCCAAAGCGCCAAGCCGACACGCTCACCGCCTGGCCACAGCGCGAGATCAGGCCGATGCACCAGAAGATCGAGCAGCCAGTGCGAAAAGACCGTGAGCCCAACCGCCACGCTCGCCCACATCGGCAAGCGCAGCAGCACCATCACTAGCAGCGCCGCGCCAGCACTCCACGCTAACGCCGCAGGCAGCGAGTGCGTCCACGGCATGTAGTCGAGCACCAATGTCGAGCCGGGAAGGCTCGGATCGACGCTCGCGTGCTCAACGCCGGTGATGATGAACGCCGACCAGCCGATGTCCACGAGTTGCGAAGCGGCGGCGAGCGTCCACATGGGCGCCTTCGGCTCGATGGCCTTCGCGGCCATCGCAGCTGCATAGTGGCCAACGAACATATGCGCCTCCGCTAACGCGCCAGCTCATACATGATGTCGATGAAGCCCATCACCGCGCCGGAGAGGCCCTGGACGCGCGGATTGTTGCTGTCGATCAGGAAGTATTCGTTCGGCGCGTGGGCGCCGTTGCCGTGGCCAAGCCCAAACTGGCCGGCCGGGATGCTGACCGGCGCCGCCGTGAACACCGCGCCCGGCCATGAGCCGGCGAGACGCGGGTTGAGCGCCGCGCGCGCGCCGCCAAGACGATACGCCGCCAGTTGGGCCTGCACGATGGCGCTGTCTTCCGCCGTCTCCGTCGGATCGTAGCCGCCGCTGACATTGACCTGCACATCGTTGAAGCCGCGTGCATCCAAGTGCGCGCGCAGCTTCGCTTCGCACTCTGCGCGCGTTTGGTTTGGCACCAAGCGCATGTCGATCTTGGCGACGCCGCGATGGGGGAGAATGGTCATGCCGCCTGGGCCGGTGTAGCCGCCGACTAAGCCTTCGATGTTCACCGTCGGCTGCGAGGCGAGGCGTTCCAGTGCCTGCGCCCAAGGCAGATCGTCGATGAAGTGCGAGACGCCGTTGCGTTGTTTGTAGTCAGCTTCGCTGGTGTTGCGCGCCCCTTGCTGGATGAGTTCTCGCTCGCGCGTCGTCAGTGGGCGCACGTTTTCGAACCAGCCATCAATCGCCGGCGTGTTGCCGTCTTCGCTGGTCAGCGTGTCGAGCGCGCGGACGAGACGCCACAACGGCGCATCGATCATTGCCTTGGTGCTGGAGTGAATATCACGCGTCGGGCCGCGGCCCCAGCTCTCGCCGCTAGCAACCAATTCGCACTCGATCACGCCCTTGGCGCCGAGATTGACGTTGACGCCGCCCGTCGTCGGATCTTGCCACGCGCTCGGGATGAACACGCCGAGCGTGCTCTGCAGGCGCGGCAGCACGTTGGCGTGCTGCGCGATCTGGTGGAAGTGCGGGCTGCCGATCTCTTCTTCGCCTTCGCAGATCAGCACCACGTTCACTGGCGGCTGGCGACCAGCCGCGCGCAGCGCACGCAGCGCGCCGAGAAACGCGATCTCCGGACCTTTCTGGTTCACGGCGCCGCGGCCAACGACAACGCGGCCAAGCTCGTTATTGACCAAGCGCGCTTCCAGCGGCGGTGATGACCATTCCGCCGGATTGAATTGCTTCACGTCGTACATGAAATAGACGGCCAGCGTTTTCGGTGCGCCGACATCAAGCGTCGCCCACACGCCGGGCGAGCCGTCGGTGGAAATAATATCCGCCGTTTGGAAACCAGCTTCACGCGCGAGCCGCGCCATGTAGTCGGCGCCTTCGGGAACGTTCAGACCTTCAGCCGCGATCGTCGGATTGCGAATCCAATCCTGCAGCAGCGCGACGTTCGCTTCCTTCTGCTGATCGACGATGCGCCGCAGCGCGCCGCGATTGGGCGTCGCTGCATCTGCATCTGTGACAGCAAGCAATGGCGTCAGCGCCGCAGCGCCCGCCCACAAACCGCGCCGTGTCGGCTGCGCTACTTGATCGAGTTGCGGAATGTCGTCGCGGTCCATGCTCGTCCCCTCAAAAGAGGGGAGAGCCTAGAGCGGCTTCGTCGCGCCTTCCAGCCATGTCTTGGCGTCACCATCGAGCTGTGGGCCGATCTTCTCCCACACGCGCGCGTGGTAGCCATTGACCCACGCAATCTCTTCCTTCGTGAGCAGCTGCTTCACGATCAGATCGCGCGCGATTGGCGCCAGCGTCAGTGTTTCGAAGCCAAGCATCGGCCGCTCTCCGCCTGCGACGTCAGCGGCGGGCGTGACCACTTGCAGGTTCTCGATGCGAATGCCGTAGGCGCCGGTTTTGTAATAGCCCGGCTCGTTCGAGACGATCATGCCTGGCTCAAGCGGTTGCGTATTCACGAACTTCGCAATCCGATGCGGACCCTCATGCACGCCGAGATAAACACCGACACCGTGCCCCGTGCCGTGATCATAATCGAGGCCAGCTTCCCACAGGCTCATGCGCGCCAGCGCATCGAGCTGGTGGCCGGTTGTTCCTTTCGGGAATCGCACGCGCGATAGCGCGATGTGGCCCTTCAGAACGCGCGTGAAGCGGTCTTTCATTTCTTTCGACGCGCGGCCAATGGCGACCGTGCGCGTGATGTCCGTCGTGCCGTCGAGATATTGCGCGCCGCTATCGATAAGGAAGAGCGAGCCGCGGGCGAGCTTGCGGTTGGTCTTCTTCGTCACGCGATAGTGGACGATTGCGCCGTTTGGCCCAGCGCCCGAGATCGAGTCGAAGGAGAGATCTTTGAGTGCGCCAGTATCAGCGCGGAATTGCTCCAGCTTCTGGCACGCTTCGATCTCTTGCACTTTGCCGCTTTGGCCTTCCGTCGCGAGCCAATGCAGGAAACGCGAAACCGGCGCGCCGTCGCGTTGGTGCGCCTTGTGCGAGCCTTCGATCTCTTTCGCGTTCTTGCACGCGCGCGGCAGCACAACCGGATCCTGCCCGCGCACGATCTCCGCGCCGGCCTTCTTCAGCTCTTCAAAATACCAAGCACTCGCCGTTGACGGATCAAGCTTGATCTTCTTGCCGCCAAGCGCGCGCAATGTCGGCTGCAGCTCTTCGCTCGGCTTGATCGCGACTTCGTTGCCGAGCCATTGGCGCAGCTCCGGCGAAACCTTTTCGTCAGCCAAGAACAGATCCGCCGTGCCGTCCTTATGCAGCACAGCTTCGCCGAGCGGCAGCGGCGTGCGCGCGACATCGCCGCCGCGCACATTGAAGAGCCAAGCAATCGAAGCCGGCGAGGTGATCACCACCGCATCCGCGCCGTCCTTGCCGACTTCGTCACCCAAGCGATGCCGCTTCGAAGAAGCGTTCTCGCCCGTGTATGCTTCTTGCTGCGGCACCACCTTCGCCATCGGGATCGCCGGACGGTCTTCCCAGATTTCATCGATCGGATTGCGATCCAGCGGCACGAGCGTCACGCCAGCCGCGTCGGCGGCGCTGCGCAGGCGATCCAGGCTGTCTGGGCTGTGCAGCTTTGGGTCATAGCCGATGCGCTGACCCGCCTTGCCACGCTCGCGCAGAAACAGCGGCACGCCGCCGTCTACCAAGTCGCGATAAGCAAAAAGATCGCCATCGACCTGCGCCCGCACCTGCAGCGTGTAGCGCCCGTCGGTGAACACGGCCGCCTCATCGGCCATCACAACGGCGGCGCCGGCCGAGCCCGTAAATCCGGTCGTCCAGGCCAAACGGTCATAGGCCGGGGGCACATATTCATTCTGCCATTCGTCCTCGTGGGGCACGATGAAGCCGTCCAGGCCGGCGGCCTTTAGCGCTTTTCTCAAGCGGGGCAGGTGCTTACGGCCAAGAGTGGGGCCGCCCGGATCGTCATAGGTCTGGAACACGTCTTGCGTCCTTTGAGGCCCTGGTTCAGGGCAGGTTCAGAGCCAGGAGTTTAAGCCCTTGCGCTAAGAGTTTAAGGGGCGGCGGTCGGAAAACCGGCCCGAGGCGCGGAGAAACATGGGTCATTGGGTTCAAAAGGCAGGGGCGGCGCTGATCGCCCTGGCGTTGGTGGCAAGCCCCACCGCGTCCGGCCAGGACCTGCGCGACTACCTGACCCAACAGCTCGACAACCAAGAGCCTAACAACGCCGAGCGGGGCTTCGCCCACGCCGTCGGACCTCTCGCGGGCACGCTCTCCAGCTCCCACGCCGCTCAGCTACCACTGACGCTCCGAGCGGGGCAGGAGATCCGGATTGTCGGCGTCTGCGACCAAGGCTGCAACGACCTCGACATCCGAGTCCTCAACCCGCGTGGCCAGATCATCGCGCAAGATGTTCGCGGCAACGATCATCCGGTCGTAGACCTACGCGCCGACATGTTCGGTCAGCACACGATCGAAGTCGGCATGATTGATTGCGACGCGCCGCGCTGCCGCTACGCGGTCAACGTCTACACGCGCTAGGGCTTACGCCACACCAGCGTCATCCAAGCTTCTTTCGGGATCTGCTTTTCCAGAATAAGCCCGCGATTGGCGTAAGCTTCGCGCACCAGCGGCGCTTGCGTGCGCAGCAGCCCTGACAAGATCAAAGTCCCGCCAGGCTCAAGCACGCGCACGAGTTTCGGCGCGAGCCGGATCAGCGGTCGCATCAGAATGTTGGCGAACACCAGATCGAACTGCTTGCCCGCAATGTAGCGCGCGCCATCGCCCGCAATCACCCGCACGCGCGGCGCAACTTTGTTTTGATGCGTGTTGATCTCGGCAATCGCCGCCGCGCGGTGATCGATCTCAATCGCCAGCGCATCAGCGCCTTGCTTCGCCGCTGCAATCGCCAGCACACCCGAGCCCGCGCCTATATCCAGTACCCGCTCCACCCGGCGTTCGCGTAGAATGCCCTCGAGCGCCATCAAGCACCCCCAGGTCGTGCCGTGATGGCCGGTGCCGAACGCTTCGCTCGCCTCGATCCAAATCTTAGAGCGGCCGTTGTTCTCGCCCATCAGCGCATGCGCGCCTGCGACCACGAAGCGCCCCGCACGCACTGCCGGCAGGCCTTCGAGCGACATCGCCACCCAATCAGCCGTCTTTACTTTCTTTTGCTTCAGATGAAGCTCTGGCGCTGCCGCGCCCACGATCGCCTCAGCCGACAACGCGTCCTGCTTAGTCGGCGCATAAATCTCAATCCGAAACCTGCCCGGCTTTTCCTCGAACCAGCTGACCGCATCAGCCGGAGAGGGATCGTGCCGATCCAACTCATCCGCCGCCGCGCGAATTTGAGCAAAGGTGCCGAGGGCAGTGAGGAGGAGCATGGGGCGAGCGCATACGAACTTGGGCCGCGCTTGTCATCACCTCACACACTTTGGTGAGCACACCGGATCGTGAGCCACCCTCGGCGCGAACGCGGTTAGCGTTCTCTCAAGTCTCTAGGGAGGGTTGAGATGATCAGAGCATTGTTCTTGCCGGCGGTGTGCGTGTGCGCCGCCAGCCCAGCCGTCGCCAGATATCTTCGATCGGCCATACTGGCTGGATCGGGCCAGTCGTCGAAGGCAGGGGCGCTCGCAAATTGTTGTCCCCGCCGATGAAGCTTCGTTCAGCGTGACATTCACCGCGGTCGAGGGCGACGCGCGTGCCGCCTTGTTTTCCGGCTGGGACCGCGCGCGCCTCGCTGTGGCAGAGATCCGTGCGCGCGGCGGCGACACCACAGCTCACATCAAATGCCGGCGAGGAACGCCATCTACCGCGAGTACCGCAACGACGCGGGCCAGGCGTTTCCGAGCGGCGCTCTGACCAATCGACAATTACTCAGCGACAGTGGTGCGCTCGGCGTTCGCGTCTCCGATGTGCGCCGTGCGTTAGATGCGCGTGCAGCGGCGCTTGCTGTTGGCCCGGAGAACGTTGGCGACCTGCAGTTCAGATTGTCGGAATCCGCGCCTGCTCGGCTGCAAGCCTATCGCGCCGCTGTTCAGGACGCGGCGGCGCGCGCTCGAATCGCAGCAGAAGGCGGCGGCGCGCCTCTCGGCCGGCTGCTGGTGCTGCAAGAAGGGCAGGGGCCATGCATCGGACGCGCCGTGGTGGTTGCGGCCGGCACGCGTATGGTGCGGCAAGACTTACGCCGTAGCAGTCCAGTCACGACAGTCGGCGCCGAGATTGAGGTCGCAGTCACCAGCCGGACATTGCGCCTAGAGCACTGAAAGGACATTGCGCGCGTGCGTTGCCATCCGATGCGCCGGTGATCGAAGTCCGCGGAGGTGGCGGCGCGATTTATGCGGTCGGTTAGGCTGCACTCGCAGGCACAACGAAGCTATCGATCACGCGCTTCTCGCCGGCTTTCTCGAACTGCACGGTGAGCTTGTTGCCTTCGACGCCGCTGATGCGGCCGTAGCCGAATTTTTGGTGGAAGATGCGGTCGCCGCGTTTGAAGTGCGGAATCGTCACCGCTTGAGCGCGCCACGAGTCGTGCTTCGCCATCGATCACCGGTGGTTTGCTTTGGAACGCGCCGCGCTCCTGTGCGCGCCGCCAACCGGGCGATTGATAGCTCGAGGTGAACGGCTCCACCGCCATGTCGCGCACGCCCGGCGCTTGCATGCCGTAGCCGGTCTCGCTCACCGCATCGACGTTGGCGCTGGGCAGCTCATCAATGAAGCGCGAAGGGAGCACCACTTGCCAGCGTCCGTAAATCTGCCTGTTCGCCGCGAACGAAATCCGCGCGCTCTCCCGCGCCCGCGTAATGCCGACATACGCAAGCCGGCGCTCTTCTTCCAAACCCTTCTCGCCGCTCTCATCGATCGAGCGCTTCGACGGAAACACTTCTTCTTCCCAGCCGGGGAGGAAGACGAGCGGGAATTCCAAACCCTTGGCGGCGTGCAACGTCGAAAGCTGCACGTTCTCAGTGTCGCTTTCGCTTTCGATATCGAGCACCAGCGAAACGTGTTCGAGATACGCTTCCAGCGTGTCGTACTGGCTCATCGACTGAACCAGTTCCTTCAAGTTTTCGAGCCGCGTCTGCGCTTGCGGAGATTTGTCCCGGCGCAGCATTTCCGTGTAGCCGCTCTCATCGAGCACAATCTCGGCCAGCTCAACGTGCGACAACGACCGCGATTGCTCGCGCCAGCGATCGAGATCGTTGAGGAACGAGCGCAACGCTGTGCGCGCTTTCAACGGCAGGTCGTCCGTCAGCACCATCTCGCGGGCCGCGCCGATCAGCGTGCGGAAACGCGTCGCGCCGCCCGGCGCTACTGGCTGTTCAGTCACCACTTCGCCGGTGTCCTGATCGAAGAGGGGCCGTTATCGGTCACGAACCGCACCGGCGGCTTGCCGGCGTGCGCGTGCAGCTTCTGCACCGTGCCTTCGCCGACGCCGCGTTTCGGCTGATTGACGATGCGCTCGAACGCCAGATCGTCGTCCTCGGAGCGGATCAGCCGCAGATAGGCGTGCACGTCGCGCACCTCGGCGCGTTCGAAGAAGCGCGGGCCGCCGATGACCTTGTAAGGGATGCGCAGCATCAGGAAGCGTTCTTCAAACGCCCGCATCTGCCACGCCGCGCGCACCAGCACCGCGACGTCCGCGTAGGAGCGATTGCTCTGTCGCCAGCCTTCAATGTCGTCCGCGATGAGGCGCGCTTCTGCTTCGCCATCCCAAACGCCGCGCACTTTCACACGATTGCCAAGCTCATCGTCCGTGAACAGCGTCTTGCCCAAGCGCCCGCGATTGTTCGCGATCAGATGCGACGCTGCCGCCAGAATGTGCCCAGTCGAGCGATAATTCTGCTCCAACCGCACAACTTCCGCGCCCGGAAAGTCATGCTCGAAGCGCAGGATGTTATCGACCTCCGCGCCGCGCCAGCCATAGATCGACTGATCGTCGTCGCCGATCACGCACAAATTCTTGTGCGCCTGCGCAAGCAAACGCAGCCACAAATACTGGGCGACGTTCGTATCCTGATACTCGTCCACCATCAGGTGGCTGAGTTTCTTGTGATAGCTCTCCAGCACATCTGGATGGCGCTGGAAGATATCGATCATGTGCATCAGCAGATCGCCGAAATCGCACGCGTTCAAAATCTTCAACCGCGCCTGGTAGATGGCGTAGAGCTTCACGCCTGCGCCGTCGCCGAAGGAGAAGGCTTCGCCTTCGGCACTTTCTCCGGCGTCAGCGCGCGGTTCTTCCAGCTATCGAGCAGATTGGCGAGTTGGCGCGCGGGCCAGCGCTTTTCATCGATGCCTTCGGCTTCGATGATTTGCTTGAGCAGACGGATTTGATCGTCGGTGTCGATGATCGAGAAATTGTTCTTCAGCCCAACGAGCTCCGCGTGCGTGCGTAGCATGCGCGCGCTGATCGAGTGAAACGTGCCGAGCCACGGCAAACCGCCGCCGCCGGGGCCAAGCAGTTTCTCAACCCGCTCGCGCATCTCACGCGCAGCTTTGTTCGTGAACGTCACCGCGAGCACCGACCACGGCTTCGCGCGCCCAGTCGTTAGCAAGTGCGCGAGCCGCGTCGTCAGCACGCGGGTCTTGCCCGTGCCGGCGCCGGCGAGCACCAGCACTGGGCCGTCAAGCGCTTCGACCGCCGCGCGTTGCCCCGGATTGAGCGACGACAAGTACGGCGCAGCCCGGCCGCGCGCACCGAGATCGGCAGGATTTGCCCTTCGTCGCTCATCGATTCGTCCGTCACCGGGGCTTTCTAGCACGAACCGGGAACATAGTGCCGCAAACCACAGCTTGCGAGGGCTGTCAGGAACCCGTGCTCAGTGGAGCGGTTGAGCCGTCATGAGAACGACCAACCTGATCCGCCGCATCGCAACCGCGGCGGTGTCGCTTGCGCTTATCGCGTGCTCAAAGCCGGCCGAGCCGGGATCCCATGCCGCGGATGGCGGGTTCGACTTTCCCTACGGCGCGCACCAGCCTCCTATGTCGGCCTCTGGGCGACGGCGGCGGAGGGGTGCTCCGATGCCGCTTGGCGCTTCGAAGCAGCGCGGGTGTCCACGCAAGGCGAAGTTTCCTGTGAGTTCCAAGATATCGCCATGACCGATCGTGGCTACGACATCCAGCCCAATGCGCGCCAAGCGCGCGCCTACAATATCCAGCTTTCGTTCGCGGAATCCGCCCGCGCCATGATGATCAGCGGCGGCCCCTGGGAAACCGGAACCGCCCTGGTGTTTTGCAGCACTTTGCCGACTCCGTAGCGGGAACTTCGCCTGACTAACGCTGTTACCTCAACAGGAAGGAGGCGAAGATGTTCGATAGCAGCGAATACCGGATCGGCGCGCTCGCTGGAGCCGTGGCCTTTGTGCTGGTCCTTGCGTTGACGGTCATGGCGTTCACAGCGCTTGAGCCCCGGCGGACGGATTCGGCCAAAAGCGATTGGTCTGTTTCGCTATCGGAACCGGACGCGACGATCACCCCCACTTTCTGAGCAATTCCCGACGAAGTTCGTCGCGCATCGCCACAGCGTTCGCTAGCCTCGCGTGACTCACAAGCGGGGCCTTTTGCATGTCCGACGTATTCATTTCGTATGCGCGCGAAGATCGCGCTCAAGCTGAGCGCATCGCGCGTGGGCTGGAGGCCATGGGTCTCAGCGTCTTTTGGGACAACGAAATCCCGCCCGGGCAAACCTGGGCTGACTATATCGAGAGCAAGCTCAATCAGTGCAACGCAGCCGTTGTGCTGTGGAGTGAGAACTCAACCAAGTCGCAATGGGTGCGCGAAGAAGCCCGCATGGGGCGGAGCAAACTTATTCCAGCAAAGCTCGATGTCGCCGAGCCGCCGTTTGGATTTGGCGATGTGCAAGCTGCGGATCTCTCCAGCTGGGGCGGGGATTACAACCATCCGCAATGGGGCCGCTTCGCCAATGCTGTGTTTGCAAAAGCGCGCCCCGCTGGCGCGCAGCCTGCAGCCGCCGCCACGCCGCACGTCGCGCCGACGCCGCAACCGCCGGCTGGCGGTTGGCAACAGCCGCAATCCAATCAAAGCGGCGGCGGCTGGCAAACCCCGCCGCCAGCGCAACAGCAACGAGCCTGGTCAACCGGTTCGCAAGCGCCGTCCGGCGTCGTCGAAAACCTGACGCCAGTTCAATACATCCAAAAATGCTTGCGTCTGTTCGTCGACGGGAAGGGTCGTGCACGCCGCGCCGAGTATTGGTGGTGGGCGTTGGCGGTGATCGTTGTCTCGATCGTACTGGGCGTTCTCGAGCTTACGTTGTTCGGGTTGAACGCTTACGGCCAGCCGAACAGCCAAATTCTCTCCACCGTCTTTAGTCTCGCAGTCGCGGCGCCGGGCATCAGTGTTGCGTCACGCCGCTTTCACGATGTCGGCCTGAATGGCTGGCTCGTCGCCGGCTGTGGTGGCGATCGTGATCGGCCAGTTTCCACAATGTCGCTCAATCCGCTCGTCGCCGGCCTCATGTTGATCGCGGGACTTGGCATGCTGGTCATCACGGTCATGCCGTCCAAGCCCGGCCCGAACCAATATGGGCCCAATCCGAAAGGCCTCTGATCGCCGCATTTGATACGCCGCGCCAGCGCTGCTAGAAAGGCGCGCCTGCGAGGAGGGGAAATGGCCGACGTATTTTTGTCTTACGGGCGCGCGGAGACCGCGCGCGCTGAGCAGGTCGCCAAGTGCCTCGAAGCCGCTGGCCTAGACGTGTTTTGGGACAATGAAATCCCGCCGGGCACGACGTGGGCCGACTACATCGAGAGCAAGCTCACCCAATGCAAAGCGCTGATCGTGCTGTGGAGCGAACACTCCACCAAGTCGCAATGGGTGCGTGAAGAAGCGCGCATGGGCCGCGACAAGGGCGTGCTCATTCCCGTGATGATCGATGGATCGCAGCCGCCGTTTGGCTTCGGTGAAGTGCAGGCCGCAAATCTCGCTAGCTGGAACGGCGAAGCCGATCATCCGAATTGGCGCCGTTTCGTCGATGCCGTGATGAACATCACCAAGGCCGAGCCGCGCCCCGCGCCGCCGCCGCAAGCGCAACCAACGCCGCAGCCGCGCACCGTGCAACCGCCGCAGCAGCAACAGCAAGCCTGGTCGACGCCGCCAGCGCCCGCAGCTGCCGACAAGAAGAGCATTCCTGTTTGGGTGTGGATTGGCGGCGGGATGGTCGCGACCGTCGCTGTGCTCGCCGTCGTTGGCACGATGATGAACAATTCCCAGCAGCAGCAGGCTTACAGCGTGCCGCCGCCCGCACAGACCCAACAGGTGCAACAACCGCCGCAGACCGGGGATCAGAATCCGCAGCAGATCATCGTCGCGCAACTACAGCAGGCGCAGGGCGCGCTCGCGCAGCAAGGCTTCCAACAAGTCGGTCAGCCCTTCAGCGGTGGGCTACAGCCTGGCGAGGCGTGGAACGTCCAAGCGCAGATGAACGCCGGCTACGAGTATCAAATCGTCGGCGTTTGCGACCGCGATTGTTCGGATCTCGACATCCGGCTCTACGACAGCACGGGTAACCTCATCGTCGAGGATACCACGACAACCAGCCAGCCGAACGTCGGCGTGCTTCCGGGATCGAACGACACATTCACGATTCAGGTGCACATGTACGCTTGCACCGTTGCGCCATGCTACTACGCCGTCGCGCTCTACGGGCGTCCGCGCCAATAAGCCCCGCTCTAGTTCAGCCGGTTCTCCAAGCACGAAGACGCGCACGGCCGAAGCCAGTGATGCTTCCGGCGTGTTCTTGCCGCGCCGCTCATCGATCGATGCGATCAGCACAGGCAACGTCATCGAGCGGTCGCGCGCGATACGCTCGAGCGCGCTCCAAAATTCTTGCTCAAGAGCAAGTGAGGTTCGGTGTCCTGCAATTCGCATAGAGCGCTTTTGCAGGGCGCCTTTGGTTTCAGTCATTGTCATTGCCAGTTTGTGTCCGTCGAGTTTTTGGTCGGCCGCCTGCTGCTCGGCCTGGGTTAGGTTCCGTTCGGCCTTAGTCCGTCCATGAACTAAGCGATTAGAGGCCGCTTCGGTTTCCGCGGCTTTGCGCGCCTTGCGTTTGCGCACGCGCTTTAAGTTCACGATCTCAGCCATTGAGTCTGATGTAGGCCGCTACCGGCCCCAATCAAACGTCTTCGCGCTGCTATAAACAAGCGGCGTGCGGTCGCATCTCGTCAGGACGCAAGGGAACATCGCTGTGATCGCAACGCTCACTGCGATGTAAGGATCGCGTAAGCCGATTGTAACGCGGCGTTAGTTTCCCGGCTTTGTAATGGTCACTATATGTGTGTCAGCCCGGACTGATCATCTTCTCAGGACGCACGATCGCATCGAAATCGTCTGCCGGGATGCCATCCTTGATCGCTTCGTCGCGCAACGTAGTTCCATTCTTATGCGCCGTTTTGGCGATTTTTGCAGCGCGATCGTAACCATACTTCGGCGCTAGCGCCGTGACGAGCATGAGCGAGCGATCTAGGCCGGCCTTGATGTTGTCGAGACGCGGCTCGATGCCGACGACGCAATTGTCGGTGAAACTCACCGCGGCGTCGGCTAGCAGACGTACGCTCTGTAAGAAATTGTACGCCATCACCGGATTGAACACGTTGAGTTCAAAGTGGCCGCTGGCGCCGGCGAATGTGATCGCAGCTTGATTGCCGAATACCTGCGCGCAAACCTGCGTCAGCGCCTCACACTGGGTGGGGTTCACTTTGCCCGGCATGATTGACGAGCCAGGCTCGTTCTCCGGCAACATCAGTTCGCCCAAGCCGGAGCGCGGCCCTGAGCCAAGAAAACGAATATCATTCGCAATCTTGAACAGCGAAGCCGCCACTGTGTTGATCGCGCCATGGCTAAATACCATCGCGTCGTGTGCGGCCAGCGCCTCGAACTTGTTTGGCGCGCTGGTGAATTTCATCTGCGTGATCGCCGCGATCTTGTCGGCAACCTTTTCCGCGAACCCGACAGGTGCATTTAAGCCTGTGCCAACCGCCGTGCCGCCTTGCGCCAGCTGCATCAGCATCGGCATCGATTGCTCGATCCGCGCGATGCCGTTCTCAACCTGCGTTGCGTAGCCGGAGAATTCCTGACCCAACGTCATCGGCGTCGCGTCCTGCGTGTGCGTGCGGCCGATCTTGATGATGTCCTTCCAGGCCTGCGCTTTGTCGTTCAGCGCGTTGCGGAGCTTCGAGAGGGCAGGGATCAGCCGGTGCTCGATCTCTTCGGCGCAGGCATGTGCATCGCCGTCGGGAAGGTATCGTTTGAGCTCTGGCTCATGTTGACGTGATCGTTCGGGTGGACCGGCTTTTTCGAACCCATCTCGCCGCCAAGCATCTCGATCGCACGGTTCGAGATCACTTCGTTGGCATTCATGTTCGACTGCGTGCCCGAGCCCGTCTGCCAAACCGCCAGCGGGAAGTGCGCGTTGAGCTTGCCCTCGATGACTTCCTGCGCCGCCTTCACAACCGTTTCGCCAACCTCGGGCTTCAGCTGTCCCAGTTCCATGTTGGTTTCAGCGGCAGCACGCTTCACGATCCCCAGCGCGCGCACGATCGGCGCCGGCATCTTCTCTTCGCCGATTTTGAAGTTCTGCAGCGAGCGTTGCGCCTGCGCGCCCCAATACTTGTCGCTCTCCACCTGGATCGGGCCAAACGTGTCGGTTTCGGTGCGGGTGGACATGGGGCTCTCGCTTGCTGAATCTGGTCCCGCAGGGGATATGGGCGCCGATTGAGGCGATCAAGCCAGAAGGTGCGTGACATGGCGTCGGAGTGGACCGGGCGAGGCAAAGTCCGCGCCCGTGAGTTCACCGGCGGTGCTGAAATCGCCATCGACGGCATCACCACCCAAGCGCGCTATTATAAGCCACTCGTCTACGAGTTCTTCCGCAAGGATTTCCCGATCCGCCCCAAAGGCGGCGAGTTCGAAGTCGAACTGATCATGGAATATGTCGGCGAAGTCCCGCGCCTCGATCTCGATAACCTCGCCAAAGCGCTCCTCGACACCCTGAAGGGCCACGTCTTCTTTGACGACAGCCAAATCGCAAAACTGCTCTGCGAACGCCGCCGGCGAGCGGCGAGCGCAACGAAGCATCGCGCACGCGCCGTGCGGCGCGGCGTGCTAGAACAGCGCTGATGGCATTTCGACTCGTCTTTCTCGGCATGCTGGGCTCCGGCAAAAGCCACGTCGCGCGCGAAGCGGCGCGGCTGACGGGCGGCGTTGTGCTGCCGTTCGCGAAGGACGTGTATCGGCTCACCGAGGCCGTGCTTGGCCGCCGCGTCGACAAGAAGATTCCAAGCGATCGCGCGCTCCTGAAAACCATCGGCACCGATTGGGGCAGGGAAGGGCGGGCTGATGTCGATCCCGCGCTGCAATCCAAACTCGCGACGCTCTGGAGCGAACGCCACGGCTACGCGGACATCTGGGTCGATAGCTTCGTGCGCTATGCCGAAGCAGAGCCTGCACATATCTTCAACGATGATACACGCTTTCCCAACGAACTCTGCCGCACAGTCGGCCTCGGGTTCCTGCCGTTCTATGTCGGCGTTTCCGAAACCACGCGCGCCCAACGCCTCGCGTTGCGCGGCGAAGCCGTCGCGCCCGACGCCTACAGCCACCCCTCCGAGATCATGAACACGACGCTCAGCACGATCGCTCTCGATCAAAACCTGGCGCCAATCGTCTGGAACGATACCGCGCCTGCTCCCAAGCGCGACTGGATCGTCGGCCAAGAAACGTTCTTCGCCTGGCTGAGCAATGGCGACGCCGAAGCGCTCGCGGCGTTCGCTAAACAATCGCCGCCGCAAGTCTTGTGCGACTGGGCGCGCTCGGAGCCGTGGAAGCTCTAACGTCAGCTCCACTTCAGCGGCGGCGCCAGCGCCTTCAGCGCTTCGATCCGCGCGCGGAGTTCATCGATGAAACCGTGATGCGACCCAGTCCACGTCAGCGGATCGCCTACCACCGCCGTTGTATTGAACGGCACCAGCAACTTTGCATCCTTCGGCAGCGATCGCCCCGCGCCCTGCAGATAAACCGGCGTTACCGCAGCCTCCGGACAAAACTCCACCAGCCGCGCTACGCCAGTTTTGAACCGCGTCATCTCCTCAGGCTCGCCGCGCGAGCCTTCTGGAAACACCACCAAGATCTCGCCGCGCGTCAGCGCTTCCTTGGCGCCCGCCAGCACGTCCTCGCTGCGTGAAGCTGCCCCGCGCTTAATCGGAATGATCCCGATCACGTTGCGCGAAAACCAAGAGCGGAATCCGCCCTTGTCGAAATGATCCGCCGCCGCCACCGGCCGCACTTTCGCCAGCAGCTTGGATGGGAAAAGGCAGAGCAACACAATCGTATCGACGTGAGAGTTGTGATTGGCCGCGACAATTGCCGGGCCTTTCGTTGGCAATTTCTCGCGACCGATGACATCCAGCCCAAATAGCATTTGCGCCACCGGTCGCACGACCAGCATCAGCCCGTAACGCCGGATTGTCTGCAGCATCAGAAACGCTCGATCGCAAAATACGCGAGCAAGTGGAAATACACCGGCGCGGCGAAGGTGAGACTGTCCAGCCGGTCGAGCACGCCGCCGTGTCCAGGAATGAGCTTCGACGTGTCCTTCACGCCAATATCGCGCTTCACCGCGCTCATCGTGATGTCGCCGAAGAAGCCGAACATCGGGACGACGATCCCCATGATCGCCGCATGCACTGGTGAGAGCGGCGTGAAGTAGGGCGCGAGCCAGAAGAACACGGCCGCCGTCGTGAGCCAGCCGCCAATCGCGCCTTCCCAGGTTTTGTTCGGCGAGACTTTCGGCGTGATCTTGTGCTTCCCGAACGCCTTGCCCCAGCAATATTGCGCAACGTCGTTGAGCTGCGTGATGAAGATTAGGAAAAACACCAAGCCGGCGCCGCCCGCTGGCGCCTCGTCCGCAGGCACGCGCATCAAGAACGCTATGTAGCCGATATTATAAACGCAAACGACCGTGCCCCAATGCACGATGCCAACGGTCGCGAGATAGCCGTCAGTGCGCCCAATCCACGCCATCGCGGCGGCTGCAATGAGGAAGACGTAGACCGGCGTGAAAACCAGATAGATCTGATAGCTATCGTCGAACAAAGCGTCCGCGAAGATCAGTCCGTAATTGAGAAACACCGAAAGATAGGCCAGCAATACAATCAGCCGGTCTTCCTTTCGCGTCGGCGCTAGCGTCAGATATTCCTTGAGGGCCAGGAACGAGATGAACGCGAACAGCACCGCCGTCGCCTGCCAGCCCGCGAGCAGCGCAGCCGTGACCAGCACCGCCATCACCCACCACGAGCGCATACGCGGCCCGAGATCGCTCCACTTGCCCGGCTGCATGGCTGGCAGCACCAGGGCGGCGATTGTGCCGAGGATCAGAAGCGCGAGCACGCCGCCGAGGCCAAACAGCAACGGACTGGGGACGACGGCAAGTGAAGCGTGGTCAAACATGCGCCGCTCATGTCATCGCAACGCGGAGCGCCGTCAATGAGCGAAGCCAAATCGTTTCGAGAACAGATGGCGTCGAGCACGTTGGTGCACGTCGCCTTCGGCTTTCTCGCCATGGGCGCCTGGGCCGTCTTCGCCAATCGCGCTCACCCTCTGCCGCAAGCTTTGCTCGCGGGGCTTGTGCAAGGCACGATCTCGGGCACGCTGACGTTGTTCTTGAAGAAGTTCTCGAGCGGATGAGCGCTTGTCGTCCTTCACAAGCGCGCCAGTGGTGACGAAGGGCGGCCTGGGCCGCGAAGGCGTCGCCGCGCTCTCGCTGCATTGATCCCCGCCGCTCGTCACCGCGACCGCGATCGCCACGATCCTGTTCGCAGCGCACACGCTAGCCGGCACGCCGGAAATTCTCGCCACCATCGCCGTCCCGTTCACAGTGTCGACGAGCTACGCGATCCTCTACAATCTGCGACTATGGAAAGCCGCGCATGACCGTTGACCAAAACCGCCGCCCCATCGGCCAGCGCAGCCGCTTCTACGCGACCTACCTGACGCGCGTGCTCGCCAAATCTGGCGTCACGCCAAACTTCATTTCCTTCACCAGCGTCATCTTCGCGGCGCTCGCCGGCGCCTGCTTCTACGCGAGCGGCATCACCCAAAGCGGCGGCGACCGCATCATGCTTCTGCTCGGCGGCGCGCTCTTCTGCCAATTGCGCCTGCTTGCCAACATGCTCGACGGCATGGTCGCGGTGGAAGCCGGGAAGGGCAGCCCCGACGGACCGATCTGGAACGAACTCCCGGATCGCTTCGCCGACATCTTCATTCTCGTTGGCGCGGGCTACGGCGTCGCCGCCACCGGCATGTTTGACGCCACGCTCGGTTGGGCCGCCGCCGTCTTCGCGGTGATGACGGCCTATGTGCGCGAAGTCGGCAAGGCGGCAGGCGCCCCCGCCGATTTCTCCGGCCCCATGGCCAAGCCCCATCGCATGTTCTGGATTACGATGGCCGCGCTCATCTCGGTCTTCGATCCGCAAATTGGCCCAGCCGTCGCGCGTGTTTTGGATTGGGCCCAGTTCAACGCCGCCGGCAAAGGCGTCTTCATCGCCTTCGCGCTCTGGCTCATCCTGTTCGGCTCGATCGCCACCACCTTCAGCCGCGCCGCGCGCCGTTGGAAATTTTGCGCAGGCGCTAGGTCATGCCCGTTAGCGTCGACGATGTCCGCAAAGCCTTCGACGATCAGCTCAAGGCGCTGCCCGCCTGCAACGCGCACACGGACTTTGCCTGCGCGTGGTACGATGCTTGGAGCCAAGGCCGTGACAGGCTCCGTGAGCTAAATCAGCAAGAGCGAGATGGTCCCGTGAAGCTCAAATGCGAGCACTGCGGTGGCCAAGCAATGACCAACGCTTTCCTAGTCCACCGCGGGCGATCGCGATGGAATGAGCGCCGCACAACACACGGAGCGAACGCCATGGCCGACGTGCCGCAATTCTTCCGGATGAATCTCGAAGTCAGCGATCTGCCGCGGCGCGTTCTGGGTGCGGGTGGGGTCAGCCTGGTCATCGCTCACATCAACGGGCGCTCCAGGTCGTCGCGTCGCCCAATCCGCATCCTGCCGCGAAGGCGCTCTACTTCACGGTGACAGATCTCGACGCCATTCACGCACGCGCGGCCTCACTCAACGCGCTCTCAGATGAAAGTGTTCACGGCCAACGCGGCGGCGACATCAGCGTCAAGCCCTGGCGTGAGCGCTCGTTCTACGTCAATGATCCGTGGGGAATCAGCCTGCTTCGTCAAGCTGGCACCGTGTACGCAGGCTGAACCGAAAACGGCGGCGCTTCAAAAAGCGCCGCCGCGAATTCATTTAAACTGAGCCTGCGCTCACTTCTTGCGGAACGCGTCCAAGCTCACAACCGAGCTATCGCCGCCAACGGCCGGCGTGTCTTGTGCTTCAGACGCTGTTTGCGTGTCGCGCAGAGCCGGATGACCGGCGTCATCGCCGGAAGCCATCCGCGCTTCGTCGTTGTGATGTTGTTCGAACTGCAGACCGAACTTCACGCTCGGATCGAAGAAGCGGGTAATCGCTTGCAGCGGAATGGTAATGGGTTGCGGTTGGCCTGAGAACTTCAGGATGACGCGGAAGCGATCAGTGTAAACTTCGAGATCCCAAAACTGGTGCTCGAGCACGATCGTCATCTCGTCCGGGTAGCGCGCCTTCAGATGATCGGGGATCGTGACACCCGGCGCGTGCGTGCGGAACGTGATGTAGAAGTGATGCTTGCCCGGCAGGCCACGTGGGCTGGCGGCTTCTTGCAACGCTGCGCGTACGACGCTGCGAAGCGCGTCTTGCATCAGCTGTTCGTATCCGATCATGTCGTCGGCCACAGCCGCCCCTCCTTGGCTCCCGACAGAACCCTTAGTGGCTCATTTCGGGCAGTCAATTGTTCATCCACAGGGCGCGAAAACACTAGCGTTTCCAACGTTGGCTGGCGAACGCGTACGACGAACTGCAGTTCGCATTCGCGCTGCAAAAATGACGCCGAAGATATTCACATGTTCGCGCGCAACGCGAGCAATCTTGTGAATAACTCTCCAACCGTTTGCGTCGTAACGGAAAAACGGTGCGCAACTCACCGCACGCGCGCAAATCGCGACATGAGTGCTTGCGTGTCGGAGTCTGGTTGATGCGGTAGCGAGAGAAAATCCCTGGCTTCTGTTGCCGGGCGCCCGGGGACCCCGCCTTAGGATGCTACTCGTAAGGGCTTAGGTTCGGAAAACTCCGCACTGCTTACGCAGCGAGGGCGAATTCCTCAGCGTTGTTGTCATTGGCAACTATGCTGTTTGGCCTGTAACGGGACCACCCGAGCAAAAGCATCAGCCTTCAACGTCCGTCGATCCTATTTCGGCCCCATAAAGAGGCGTCGGGTGTCAGGTATCAGCCAAACGAACTGGCACCTGATTACTGTCACCTGACACCTGAAATGGTGGAGCCGCCGGGCATCGCACCCGGGTCCGATCCGCCTATCTCTACGCGTTTATCGCCATAGTCCGGTTGCCCGGACGAGTCGGATATAGGCCCGTCAGCTCCCACATGGAAGTCGCGCGCGTCTGGGGCTAAGTTACTGACATGTCTAAGGACACCGACGAGGACCTACGCGGCGATATCGACGCTCTCTTGAAAGCAATGGTCCGCGCCGCTTTTGTGCCCCGTGACCAGGTCTGGTACGCCGTCGATGATGTCTGCGAGGAGGGCGCTGACCCCGACGCGCTGCGCAGCTACGCCTCCGCGGAACTCGAACGCCTCTGGGCCGAACAGCGCGCCATCGAAGCCACCTGGACCGGCAAGACCGACTGCGACCGCCTCGATAAGGCATTCGAAGACCTCGAGAAGCGCGGCATCGTCTGCCGTCAGGACTTCACCTGCTGCGGCAATTGCGGTGTCGCCGAGATTGGCGCGGAACTGGACGACGCCGAGCAACGCGGCATCCGCATTCGCGGCTATGCCTTCTACCACCAACAGGACACCGAACGCGCCGTTGATGGCGCCGGCGTGTACCTGAACTACGGCGCCGAGCGCGAAGGCGAGGGCCATGCGCTTGAGATCGCGCGCGAGATCGTCTCTACGCTGAAGCGCAATGGTCTGAAGCCCGAATGGAACGGCACCATCGGCCAACGCATCCTCGTGCCCCTGGATTGGCGCCGGCGCTTAAGCTGCAGTGCGCACACTCATTCCGCCCGCGCATCTCTACCGTCCGCCCCGACTCGCCTTATCCACGTCCGCAGGCGGAGGAACCGGCATGACCAAGAAGCTCGCGGCGGAATTCATCGGCACGTTCACCTTGGTTCTGCTCGGATGCGGCTCGGCCGTGCTCGCGGGCTTCGGCGTCATTGGCCAAGACGGCATCGCCTGGGCGTTCGGCTTGGCGATTGTCGCGATGGCGTACGGCATCGGCCCGGTCAGCGGCTGTCACATCAACCCCGCCGTCTCTTTCGGCGCCTGGACAGCCGGGCGCATGCCGACCGGCGAGATGCTTGGCTACTGGATTGCGCAGTGCCTTGGCGCGATCGTCGGCGCAGGCGTGTTGTTTCTCATCGCGTCAGGCGCGCCTGATTATTCGCTTGCCGATGGCCTCGGTCAAAACGGCTACGGCCTGCGCGACGCGGTCACTAACCAAGGTTCTCCGGGTGATTACAGCCTGATGTCAGGCGCGATCTTCGAAGTCGTCGCGACCTTCATCTTTGTCGTCGTCATCCTCGGCGTCACCCAACGCAGTGCCGCGCCGCAATTTGCCGGCCTTGCGATAGGTCTGACGCTGACCGCCATCCACATTGTCGGAATCCAAGTGACCGGTGTATCGGTGAACCCGGCCCGCTCGCTTGGGCCAGCGATTTGGGTTGGGCTCCCCGCATTGATGCAGCTTTGGCTGTTCATCGCGGCGCCGATGCTAGGGGCAGGGCTCGCGGGATGGGCGTTCCGGGTGAGACTACTGACGGCGGACGAAGGCTAAGCACGCTCAGCCGCCGTCCTTTGACGGTGGTGGCGACGCTGCTTGTCGTCACCGTGCTGGCGTACCTTTACGGACCTGTGCCCGCGCCAAACGTGCCGCAACCGATCGGGCGCGATTGCGTCGAGCTGCACCTCTACTCGAACGGCTATCACAGCGACATCGGCGCGCCTGCGAGCATCTTCCCGCAAGATCATCCGTTCCGGCGCATGTACCCTGAGGCGCAAAGCTTCCTCATCGGCTGGGGCGACCAAGCGTTCTATTATTCCGATGGCACAGATTTGCTTTTGGGACTCGACGCACTGATCCCGCCAAGCCCAAGCGTCTTTCACATCGCTTACAACGCTGCGCCGTCGAGCGCGTATCTCGGACCAAACGACGACACTGCCGTTGCGGTTAGCCAAGAAGGTGCGCGCCGCTTCGTGGCCTTCATCGATCGCTTTCTCGTGCTCGATGCTCAAGGCAACCCGATCAAAACCAGCAACGGCAAAGTGGTCGGCCGCTCAGCCTTCCTGCGCTCGCGCGGCTCGTTCCATTTGCTTCAAGTCTGCAACCAATGGATGGCCCGCGCGCTCCGCGCCGCTGGGGTCAATGTGAACGCGAGAGCCGCTTGGCTGGCTGGCCCGTTGATCCGCCAAGTGCGCCAGGTGCAGCCGACTGCGTGCCCGATCCCGCCTTCGACAAGCTCAGGCTGACGCCGGAGGGATATTCCGCCCCCAAAGTCGCGTCACCCTGAGCCTGTCGAAGGGCGCCGCGTTGCACTGCAAGCGTAGGAACGAACCCCGAGTCGCCCCATATTGGCGG
This sequence comes from Caulobacteraceae bacterium, assembly GCA_016703335.1. Taxonomy (GTDB): domain Bacteria; phylum Pseudomonadota; class Alphaproteobacteria; order Caulobacterales; family Aquidulcibacteraceae; genus Vitreimonas. Next base: position 66,238 of record JADJCG010000008.1, read on the forward strand.
CCATGAGCGCAGAAGCCGCCCCCAAACTCGTTGCGAACCCGTCCCAAGCCGACATCGCCTATCTCGGCCTGCTGGACGACATTCTGCAAAACGGCGTCGACCGTGGCGACCGCACTGGCACCGGCACGCGCGGCGTGTTCGGCCGCCAACTCCGCTTCGATCTCAGCGCCGGCTTTCCGTTGCTGACGACCAAGAAGGTGCACCTAAAGAGCATCATCCTCGAACTGCTCTGGTTCCTGCGCGGCGACAGCAACGTGCGCTGGCTGCAAGAGCAGGGCGTCACGATCTGGGATGAATGGGCCAACGAAGAGGGCGAACTCGGCCCCGTATATGGCAAGCAATGGCGTTCGTGGGAAACCAAGGACGGCCGCGTCATCGATCAGATCGCCAACGTTGTGAACGCGATCAAGACCAACCCGAACTCACGCCGCCACATCGTGTCGGCCTGGAATCCCGCCGAAGTGGACCAGATGGCGCTGCCGCCATGCCATTGCCTGTTCCAGTTTTTCGTCGCCGACGGAAAGCTAAGCTGCCAACTCTACCAACGCAGCGCCGACGTTTTCCTAGGTGTCCCGTTCAACATCGCCAGCTACGCGCTGCTCACACAAATGATGGCGCAAGTGACGGGCCTTCAGTCCGGCGAATTCGTCCACACCTTCGGCGACGCGCACTTGTACCACAATCACTTCGACCAAGCCCGCACGCAACTCGCCCGCGCGCCGTACGCCCCGCCGCAAATGCTGATCAATCCGGAGCGCAAAGACATCTTTGCGTTCGAGTACGGCGACTTCAAACTCGAAGGCTACACCGCGCATCCCGGAATTAAAGCGCCGATCGCGGTGTGAGCTGGTGGCTTTCCTTTGCCACCGATCAGAATGTCGTCGCGACATTGTTTGCCGCCGTCCTGGGTTTTGGCGGTGTTATTGCGACCCTTATAGTCCAACGTCGTATTTGAAATCTCGCGATTCCGATGAGGCCGAACAGACCGGCTAATCGTGCATCCACTTCTGAAACGTCGGCACATCCGTCGGCAGCCGATGATAGGGCTGTGCGTCACACTAACGGCGATCTCGAACCCAGGCGCGCGCGTAAACAAATGCGTGCCGCACTCGGGGCAGAATTGGCGCGTCACGCCGTTCGGCAGATCGGCGCGCTTATGGTCTTTGACCGCGCCTTTGGTGATCTCGAACCCGGAGGAGGGCATGGCGATCATCATCAAATTGCCGCCGCCGGTTATGTATTGGCATTCGCGGCAATAGCACTCCGCCCGCATGATCGGCTCACCCTCGGCCCGATAGCGCACGCCTTTGCAGTAACAACCGCCTTCGATTTTCATTTCAGCTCCCTAAGCGCCAGCGCCGCGCGTTTGTGGTTTTGCTTTGTTGTCGGAGACGATCCCATCGATGAGCGCGACATAGGCGGGATCGTGGCCACCTTGGCGGTGGTTTGCCCACCATTGTTGAACAAAAGGGCTGAGCAAGTAGAGGCGAGCGCCCTGTTCGAGGGCTTTGTAGGCGCCGTCCTCCATAAATCCGCGCTTGTGAGCGTTAAACGCCGCCTCGTGTAGGCCAAGCGCAACCGAGATCACGCTTCTCAAACGGAGTTTTTCGGGTTCTGTCAGCGGAGCGGTCGCGTAAAGCGCGCGATGCATGAGTTCGGCCTTTTCCGGCGTGTCGTAGAGCGAAAGGTTCATCCCGCCGGCGTTTAGCCAGATGCTGTGCGTCAGGTCCGCGCGCGCGATCTTGTTGTTCTGCTGCAGCTGACCATAGACCGCGATCAGCGAGACAAGCACCGCAACGGCGGCGACCGCCTGACCGATATAAGAGATTTCCTCAAGCGTCATGAAAGTCCCCGAAAATACCGATGCCGCTGGCGCCGAGCGCATCGGTGATGCCATACCACGCCTGACATGAAACCGCGCGAACTCCTAGCCACAGCACAAATCCCCGGCGGCGAAGAACTGCGCCTGTTCAAGCGCGACAACGACTTCATCATCGCGCTTGGCGGCAATGAGCTGATGAGTAGCCGCCAGAGCGGTTCGGAGGAGGCGCTGGCGCTGCTCACATGCGAGCGTCTGCAGAACGCCGAAGCGCCGCACCTGCTCATTGGTGGATACGGCATGGGCTTCACGCTGCGCGCTGCGTTGGCGAACCTCGGCCCTCAAGCGCGTTTTACCGTGGTCGAACTCGTGCCGGAGATCATCGAATGGGCGCGTGGGCCGATGGCGGACCTGGCCGCCGGCTGTCTCGACGATCCGCGCGTCAATCTTATCATGCGCGACGTGTCACGCGCGATCGCCGCTGTCGAACGCCAATACGACGCCATTCTTCTCGACGTCGACAACGGGCCAGACGGTCTTACGCGCGTCGACAATGAGCACATCTATTCTCTGCTCGGTCTGCAAGAGGCGAAGCGGGCGCTTAAGCCGGGTGGCGTTTTGGCGATTTGGTCAGCGGCGCAGAATGAGCGTTTCGCGCGCCGCTTGAAACATGCCGGCTATCAGGTCGAAGAAGTCATGGTGCGCGCCGGGCGCGGCGGCAAAGGTGCGCGCCACATCATCTGGTTCGCACGGACGGCGTAGCGGGAAGGGCGAGCCATGGCGGCGATCCAATTGAAGGCGAGCGATTGGGAGGTTGGCTTCGTGCTGCCAGGCTTTCCCATTCCGCCAATCGGCAAGTTTCTCGGCGCGCGCTTCGAGAGTCACGATCCCGCCGCGGGCGTGCTGCGCGTCTCGTTTCCCACCAAGCCCGAATACGCCAACCCAGGCGGCGCCGTGATGGGCGGCATCGCCGCGGCGTTCCTGGATGATTGCATGGGGCCGCTCATCGTCGCCGCGACGGGCGGCGAGAAATTCCCAGTAACGCTCGATCTGCACACGACGTACTTCAAGCCGGTGCCGATCGGCCCGCGCGCGCTCGTCGAAGCGCGCATTGATCGCATGGGCGCGTCGGCTGTGTTCACCAGCGCCGAGATCACCAGCGACGGCAGCGAAGTACTGGTGCGCGCGGTGCAAACCGCGATGCTGCGCACGCCCGCGAAAGGCTAAACTTCCGCGATATCCGGCACGACCATGCGCGTGATCTTCTGCAAATCCGCACGCGCCGCATCAACACTCATCGGCGTGAACTTGATGCTGACGCCCACCATCTGCGCTTCGACCTCGCATTTGGCGACATAGATTTCGCCGGCATTGGCGACGAGTTCGACGCCCTCGCCATCGGCCGGCTTCTTATTAGTGCCTGTGTAACCCGCAAGCCGGTGCGTGCCCGGCGTCAGCAAAATGCGCGCGAAACGCGGGCTCTTCAGTTGCGCCGTTTCGCGTCCATCGACCAAAACGTTGATCCCGACAGCGCGGCCAACGAACTGGCTGCGAAACACATAGAGCGCCGCCTTGCCAAGAACCGGCGCAAACCGCAGCGCTTCGGTGCGTTGATCAACGCTCGCATCCGTCACTTTGCGGTTCGTCCGCAGATTGCGCGTGACGATCACCACGCCGACACCGAGGCCGATAAGCGCCAAGATCGACATGATCCCGTCGCCCACGACTGAGCGAAGCAGGAAGTAACCAACAAGTCCGGCGAGGACGGCGAGAGCGTAAACGACAAGATTACGTGACATGGCGGCTTCTTACGGGTGACGTTCGGCGTCGCCAAGGCTAGAACGCCCGCGTGACGAATCCGAAACTTACGCTTGTCGTCGCCGTTGCGAAAAACGGCGTCATCGGCCGCGATGGCGCTCTGCCGTGGCGCTTAAGTTCCGACATGAAGCGCTTCAAAGCCGCGACAATGGGCAAGCCCGTGCTCATGGGTCGCAAGACCTGGGACTCGCTGCCGCGCAAGCCGCTGCCGGGACGCCAGAACCTCATCCTCACGCGCGACGCCGATTTCAAAGCCGATGGCGCGTGGGTTTACACTGATGTCGCCGTCATGCTCGCCGCTGCGCGCGCGATGGCCGAAGCCGCTGGCGCAGAGGAGGCGTGCGTCATCGGCGGCGCACAACTCTACAACGCCGTGCTGCCGCAAGCGAACCGCGTCGTCCTCACAGAAGTGAATCTCGAACCCGCAGGCGACGCGCACCTCGATCTTGATCTTTCGCAATGGCGAGAGGTTAGCCGCGAGAACGTAGCGGCAGGGCCGAACGACGACGCAGATTTCATCGTGCGCGTCCTCGAACGCAGCTAGCGCCGCGCGCGCGGTCGCGTATGCTCGCGCCCATGTCTGAATTCGAAGTTATCGCCACCGGCCTTCAGTTTCCCGAAGGCCCCATCGTTATGCCGGACGGCAGCGTTATCCTCGTCGAGATCCAACGCAAAACGCTGACGCGCGTCTGGAAGGGCAGGCAGGAAGTCATTGCCAATATCGGCGGCGGCCCGAACGGCGCCGCGATCGGCCCTGATGGTGCGTGCTACATCACCAACAATGGCGGCTTCGATTTTCACGCCGTCGGCGGTTTGAACATACCCGGCAATGCGCCCGCCGACTACACAACCGGCCGCATTGAGCGAGTCGATCTCAACACCGGCAAAGTCGAGCGCCTCTACGACAAGGTCGACAACGGCAAACTTTCCGGTCCCAACGACATCGTCTTCGATAAAGCCGGCAACATCTGGTTCACCGATCTCGGCAAGAACTATGCCCGCTCAAAAGACCGCGGTGGACTCTTCTATTGCAAGCCAGATGGCTCACTGATCAACGAAGCGTCCTACGGCCATGTCGGCCTCAACGGCGTGGGCCTCTCGCCAGACGAAAAAGTCGTCTACGCCGCCGAAACCGAAACCGGAAAGCTCTGGGCGTTCGACATCACCGGCGAAGGCGAAGTTGCGCGTAGTCCGCTTGGCGGCCCGGCCGGCCGCTGCGTTGCAGTGCAGCCGATGCACGTCTTCTTCGATAGCCTGGCTGTGCAAGCCAATGGCGATGTCTGTGTCGCTACGATCCTAAACGGCGGCATCACCACGATCACGCCCGCAGGCGCGTCGAAGCACACCGCGTTCCCAGATCCACTCGTCACCAACATCGCCTTCGGCGGCGCCGACATGCGCGACGCCTACATCACGCTTTCCGGTACAAGCCAGCTGATCAAAGTTCGCTGGCCGGAGTCGGGCCTGAAACTGAACTTTGCGCCGTACTAGCGCGTACAGAACAAAACGATAGGGAGCTACGCGTGAGCATCATCGTCCACCATCTCGAAGAATCTCGCTCGCAGCGCATCCTCTGGCTGCTCGAAGAGCTAGGCGCCGAGTACGAAGTGAAGCGCTATGAGCGCAATCCTCAGACGCGCCTCGCGCCGCCGGAGCTGAAGCAAATCCACCCGCTCGGCAAATCACCCGTGATCGAGGCCAATGGCAAAGTGCTCGCCGAATCCGCTGCGATCATTGAATACCTCGCGGAGAACGAAGCCTTCGGCGCCCTCGCCGTCGCCGCCAACGATCCCGCGCGCTTCGATTATCTCTATTGGCTACACTTCGCCGAAGGCTCTGCCATGCTGCCGCTGTTGCTGAAGCTCTATGTCGGTATGCTTGGTGAGAATGGCGCGCCGCTGATGCAGATGCGGATCGATCCCGAGATCGACAACCACTTTAGCTTCGTCAACGCCCACCTCGAGGGCAAAGACTATTTCGCCGCCGATCGTTTCACCGCCGCCGACATCCAGATGAGCTTCGTGCTCGACGCCGGCAACAATCGCGGCGGTCTCGATCGCTACCCGAACATGGTCCGCGTCAGAAAACTGCAACAAGCACGCCCGGCCTACCAAAAGGCGCTGGAAAAGGGCGGGCCATATAAGATGGGCGCTTGAGCTTGTCCAAGGAGACGCGGGCCAGGGCCTTGCCTTTCCCCGCAACGCACTGAATGTCTCCCTCGAACGGAGAAAGCATGCGCGCACGCGATTGTAAGATCGTCGCCACAATGGGCCCGGCGAGCGATCCGCCGGAACGGCTGGCCATGTTGATCCAGGCGGGCGTCGATTGCTTCCGGCTAAACTTCAGTCATGGCGGGCGCGAGGATCATGCGCGGCGGATGCAGGCGATCCGCGCCGCCGAAGCACATGCCGGCACACCCGTTGGCGTGTTCGCCGATTTGCAGGGGCCGAAGATCCGCGTCGGCATGTTCGCGAACGGCGAGATCAAGCTCCGCTTCAACGATATCGTCACCATCGAAGCTTCGAGCGAACCGGGCGCCGACGGCCTCGTCCGCATGCCGCACCCCGAACTCGTCGACGCGCTCGAGGTCGGCGATATCCTCAAGCTCGATGACGGCAAGATGCAAGTCACCGTCATCGAACGCGCCGGTGCGCAACGAAAGGCGCGTGTCGATTTCGGCGGCACGCTGAAGAACCAAAAAGGCGTCAACGTCCCAACCCGCCGCATCCCGATCAGCGCGCTGACGGAGAAGGATAGGGAAGACCTCGCCTACGCCCTCGAACTCGGCGTCGATTACATCGCCCTTTCATTCGTGCAGCATCCCGAAGACGTCCGCGAAGCGCGCCGCCTGATCGGTGACCGCGCCGGCATCATCGCCAAGATCGAAAAGCCATCCGCGCTCACCGAGATCGAAGCCATCGTCGAAGTTGCCGATGCAGTAATGGTTGCGCGCGGCGATCTCGGCGTTGAGCTGCCGCCCGAACAAGTCCCGATCGCGCAGCGCAAAATCATTCGCACTGCTCGCGCCGCCGGCAAGCCGGTGATCGTTGCCACGCACATGCTCGAAAGTATGGTCGAAGCCGCAACGCCAACACGCGCCGAAGCTTCCGATGTCGCCACCGCCGTTTATCAAGGCGCTGACGCTGTGATGCTCAGCGCCGAAAGCGCCGTTGGTCGCCATCCGCAAAGCGCAGTCGCCATCATGGATCGCATCATCCGCGCCGTGGAAGAAGACGAAGAATACTGGGCCTCGCTCCCGCGCGACATGACGCCCCCACAAGCCACCACCGCCGACGCGATTGCGCTTTCGGCGCGCCACATTGCCGACGTCGTCGGCTGCGCCGCGCTCGTCGCCTACACAGCAACTGGCTCCACCGCGATCCGCGTCGCGCGCGAACGCCCGCGCTGTGGTGTCATCGGTCTCACGCCGCTCATCGCCACCGCGCGCAAACTAGCGCTCGTCTGGGGCGTGCGCTCGATGGTGACGGAAGACGTGGAAAACGTCGAAGAAATGGTCTCGAAGGCCGACGCCGCCGTCCGCAAACTCGGCCTCGAAGTCGGCGACCGCGTCGCCATCATCGCCGGCATCCCGTTTGGACGGGCGGGTAAGACGAACACCATTCGGGTGCTGAGGCTGGAATGATCCGATGGCGCCGAAGAGATGCAGGAACTTGTGCCCTGCGAATCTCCGATCAGCGAAGCGGAGGCGCGCGAAATCTTGCGCGCCTATGTGGCCGCGCCCGAAGTGCTCCGCGGCCTCCGCTTTTGGATGAGCACTATGCGTGTGCAAGGCGATCTCTCCGCGCACGATCGAGACACCGCCATGCAACTCGCAGAACGCATCGGCGGCGACTAAGCACTCTTCTTCAGCCATTTCGGCAGCAGCGCGCCGTAATCGACCTTGGCGCCCGCATCGAAAGCCACGCCGGCCGCGCGTAGCTTGGCCTGCAGCTGGCCGCTGCCCACCGCGTCGAACACATTCGAGTTGCCGCCGATCAGCTCGCCGCCGATGAACACTTGCGGGATCGTTGTCGCGCCTGCGCGCACGCCAACCTCACGCCGCACGCGGCCACCCCAATCGTCCTTTTGCATCGCCACGGAATCAAGATCGATCGAACGATACGCAACGCCGTGCGCCTTGAACAACTTCCGCGTCGCCCAGCAGAACTCGCACCATTCCAGCGCGAACAGCAGCACCGGCTCTTCCACGATCAGCTTCTCCACGAACGCTGTCGCTTCGGCATCGGCAGCCACCGGCGCTGTTTGTGCTGCAGGAGCAGGAACGGGTCGAATGTCAAAGCGGTTCGAGGGCGACGACTTCGAGATCGCTTCTTCTTCCGGTGTCATGTCGATCGCGATGTCTTCGAACAGCGGTGTCGAGAGATAGCGCTCGCCCGTATCGGGCAGCATCGCCAAAATCGTGGAGCCCTTCGGCGCTGTCTCCGCGATTTTTAGGGCAGCCGCAACGGTCGCGCCCGACGAAATCCCGGCAAATATGCCTTCCTTCGTCGCCAACTCGCGCGACAGCCGCAGCGCATCGCCGCCATTCACCGGCAAAATCTCGTCGATCCAGCCAGCGGCCTTGGCGTCCGCCATCAGCTTGGCGATGAAGTCCGGCGACGTGCCTTGAATCGGGTGAGGGCGGAAGCGGTCCGTCAGTCCAGTGCCGAGCACTTGCGAATTGTCCGGCTCAGTCACGACGATCTTCGTCTCGGGTCGCATTGCCTTCAGCGCGCGCGCAACGCCCTTGGCTGTCCCGCCTGTCCCGTAGGTTGTCACCCAATAGTCGAGCCGTTCTCCTTCGAAGTCCCGCAGGATTTCCTGTGCAGTTGTCCTGCTGTGGACTTCGGCGTTGGCTTCGTTCTCGAACTGACGAGTCAAGAACCAGCCATGCGTCTCGGCCAGCTCTGTCGCTTTCGCTAACATGCCGCTGCCTTTGTCCGCCGCCGGCGTCAGCACGACCCGTGCGCCCAGAAAGCGCATCAAGCGACGCCGCTCGATCGAAAAATTTTCCGCCATCACGATGACGAGCGGATGACCCTTCTTCGCGCACACCATGGCAAGGCCAATGCCGGTGTTGCCGCTCGTGGCTTCAACCACGGTTTGCCCGGGCTTCAGCAATCCGCGCCGCTCGGCGTCTTCGATCACGGCGAGCGCGAGGCGATCTTTCACCGATCCCATCGGGTTGAAGGCCTCAACCTTCACGTAAATCGAAACGTCGCGCGGCGCGATCGCGCCAAGCTTGACCACCGGCGTATGGCCGATTGTTTGGAGAATGCTGTCGTATTTCATGACGGCTATCTAGCGCCGCCCGATGCGAGGACTAAGTGACATTCCCGCCAATCAGCAGGGCCTATCGCGCCATTTCGCGACTAGTGTGACCGCGGCTACGCTGCGTAGTGACTGTTTTAAGAGCGAATTTGAAACCGCGACGGCGCGAGCGACGTGGCGGCAAGTCCCAGCTGGGCGCCGCGCGAGTTGCTCGCGGACCGAAGTTCAGCGCACAGTGCGGCGAAGGCAGGAGGAACGAATGCACACGGTGCGAATTCCAGATGACGTTGCCCAAACGCTCGTGTCGTCACCCGCGTACGCCACGGAAGCGATCCACGACGCTTATCGCTGGCTCCGCGCCAACAATCCGCTCGGCATCGCCGAAGTCGAAGGCTTCGATCCATTCTGGGTCGTGACCAAGCACGCGGACATCTTGGAAATCAGCCGCAACAACGCACGCTTTCCCTCCGCCGTGCGCAGCACCACGCTGACCAGCCAATCCGGTGAAGCGCGTGCTCGCGCCATCACCGGCACGCCGCACCTCGTGCGCTCTCTCGTGCAGATGGATGAGCCCGACCACATGAAGTATCGCGTGCTCACGCAAGCTTGGTTCATGCCCGCGAACGTGAAGAAGCGCGAAGCCGATATTCGCGCGCTGGCCAAGCAGGCGGCGGACCATTTCGCAGCTTTGGGCGGCCGGTGTGACTTCGTCAAAGACGTCGCCATGCATTATCCGCTGCGCGTGGTAATGAACATTCTTGGCGTGCCGGAGGAAGACTTCGGCCGGATGCTGCGCCTCACGCAGGAATTGTTTGGCGCCTCCGATCCTGACACGGAGCGCTTCAAGGCGGCGCTGAGCGACGAGCAGTTTGCGCAACTTCTCATCGGTGTCGTCCAGGACTTCACCGACTATTTCGAGGGCATCACCGCGGACCGCCGCGCCAATCCACGCGACGATCTCGCCACGCTTCTTGCCAACGCCGAGATCAATGGCGCGCCGTTGCCGCCATTCGAGCGCACCGGGTACTACACAATTATCGCCACCGCAGGGCACGACACCACGTCGTCTTCGACCGCCGGCGCCATGTGGGCGCTGGCGACGCAGCCCGGCCTGTTCGATCGCGTCAAAGCCGATCCAGCGCTTATCCCGGCACTCATTGAAGAAGCGATCCGTTGGACGACGCCGGTCAAGACCTTCATGCGCTCCGCCGCTGAAGATGCCGAACTCCGTGGCCGCCAGTTGAAGCAAAACGATTGGATGATGCTCTGCTACGCCTCCGGCAATCGCGACGAGGATGTCTTTCCAAACAGCGACACGTTCGACATTGACCGAACGCCAAACCGTCAACTCGCGTTCGGCAACGGCGCGCACCTTTGCCTCGGGCAGCATCTCGCGCGCCTCGAAATGCGCATCCTCTTTGAGGAACTGTTGCCACGCCTCAAAAGCGTCAGCCTCGACGGTGAGCCGCGCTACAGCGAGAGCTTCTTCGTCAACGGCCTCAAAGCGCTGCCGATCAAGTTTGAGCTGGCGTAGGGGGCTTACTTGATCCGGATCGCCGGCGCGGGCTTGCTCATCCGCGCTACGTTCCCGCGCGCGGCGGACGCGATTTCACGGAAGCGCTTCGACACCGGATGGTCTGGTTGCGTCGCTGTCAGCGGCGCGCCAACATCGCAGCTTTCCCGTAGCGCCACATCGATCGGTATCTCGCCTAGGAAGGGCGCGCCGACTTCCGCCGCCACTCGCCGCGCACCGCCTTCGCCGAAAATGTGCGTGCGCTTGCCGTCCGGCGTTTCGAAATACGCCATGTTCTCGATCACGCCCAACACCGGCGCGTGCGTTTTTCGAACATCGCGAGTCCACGCCTCACGTCCGCCAGCGCCATTTCCTGCGGCGTCGACACAATCACTGCGCCAGACAGCGGCACACGCTGCACCAATGTCACTTGCACATCGCCGGTGCCCGGCGGCAGGTCGAGCAGCAGCACATCGAGGTCGCCCCAGACGACCTCATCAATCATTTGCCGCACAGCGCTCGTCGCCATCGCGCCGCGCCAAATCATCGGCGAGCTCGGATCGACCAGATAGCCGATCGACATCGTCTTCAGGCCGTGCGCTTCGAGCGGCTCAAGCATCTTGTCCTCGCGCATGCGCGGCTTCTTTGCGCCGGTGCCCAGAAGGGTAGGCGCGGATGGCCCGTAAACATCGAGATCGAGCAGGCCTGTCTTCATCCCCAACGAGGCGAACGCGCACGCGAGATTGACCGCGACAGTTGATTTTCCAACACCGCCCTTGGCGCTCGCGACCGCGATAATCTGCTTCACGCGGCCAACGCCGCCGACGCTTTTTGCTGGCGCATTCGCCGCGGTTTCCGCTGTCAACACTGCGATAACGTTTGTCACGCCCTCGACGTCGCGCGTTGCATTCTCAGCGCGATCGCGCACTGGGATGAAGAGTTCCGCAACATCGCCAGGCGCCTCTATGGTAAACGAGACCTTGCCGTCATCGCGCACATCCAGCCCCGTCACGCGCCCGGATGTGAACAAACCCTTGCCGCTGATCGGGTCTTTGATCGCATCGAGGCGCGCTTTGACGCGCTTCGTAAGGTCCGCCAACAGGTTGTTCATGCTTGATCCCTTAGCACAGGAGCCACATATCGGCGCGCGAGGGAGTGCTGCAAGCTCCTGTTGAGTAGCCAAGAATGGCGCGCGAACGACCAGAAGGGGCGGGAGAGCAATGCCTTGGAATGACCAATCAGGTGGACCGCCACGCGGCGGCAGCCAAGGTCCATGGGGCGGTGGTCCGCGCAAGCCGTGGGGTCAGCAGCAACCGCCACGCCAAACGCCCCCGCCGCAAGGTCCAGATCTAGACGACTTGCTTCGCCAATGGCGCGAACGATTTTTCGGTGGTGGTGGTTCAGGTGGCGGCACGAGCGGCGGCCGGCGCCGTGGTCTGCAATGGCCAGTGATCGCCGGTCTCCTCGCTGTCGGCTGGCTCGCCACTGGCATCTATCAGACCGACGAAGGCGAGCAGGCCGTTATCACGCAGTTTGGCGACTACAACCGCTCGACCGGCCCTGGCATCCATTACCATCTGCCTGTTCCCTTCGAAACGGCGCAGATCGTCAACGTCACCGGTCAGCGTACTGCGGAGATCGGTTTCGAGGCCGGCCGCGCCGACGACGTCGCGGACAATCCCGAAGAAAGTCTAATGATCACCGGCGATCGCAACATCGCCGAGATTCATTTTCGCATCGGCTACAATGTAAAGAACGTCTCGAACTTCGTGTTCAACATTCGCGAACCCGATGAGGCCGTACGCCAGGTCGCCGAGAGCGCCATGCGCGAAGTCATCGGCCGCCGCCAACTCGTGCCGATTATCACCACCGAGCGCGGCGCGGTTGAAGAAGACGTCGAAGCGCTGATGCAATCGACGCTCGATGAATATCAATCAGGCGTTCAAGTGCTGCAGGTGCAGCTTCTGCGCGCAGCAGCGCCAAGCGCCGTCAGCGCCGCGTTCAACGATGTCGTCAACGCCGGCCAGGACGCAGAGACGCTGATCAATAACGCCAACCGCGATACGTCGCGGATCATCAACGAAGCACAAGGCTACCGCGAGCGCGTCGTCCGTGAAGCGACCGGTGAAGCCGAGCGCTTTAACGCCGTCCACGCCGAATACCGGGCCGCGCCGCAAGTGACGCGTGACCGGCTCTATCTCGAAACGATGGAGCGCGTGTATCAGCGCGGCAATCTGGTCATCCTTGATCAGCGCAGCGGCGCTGTGCCGTACCTGCCGCTCGACGGGATGATCCGCCGCAATGCCCCGGCCGCAGCTCAACCAGGAGCCGGCCAATGACGCGCTTACCTTTTCTCATTGGCGGCGCGCTGTTGCTGCTCATCGTTATCCTGAATTCGGCCTTCATCGTCCGTCAGGATCACCAGGCCATCATCCTGCAATACGGCAAGTACCAGCGCGTCATCAACGCGCCGGGCACCGATGAACCCGGCCTTTATTTCAAGATACCCTTTGTCGAAAGCATCGTTGACTACGATCGCCGCAACATGGGCTTCACGCTGGAAGGCCAGCCGATCGTCGCTTCCGACCAAGAGCGCTTGATCGTCGACGCCATTGTGCGTTGGCAAATCATCGATCCGCGCCGCTTCTATCAAAGCGTGCTCAACGAAGCTGGCGGCGTCTCGCGGCTCGAAACTTTCACCGAGGCTGCGATGCGTCGCGCCCTCGGCGGCGCCGGCTCGGACGACATCATTTCTGGGCGCCGCGCCGAACTCATGCAGCAGATTGAAAACGATCTGAACGCCGCCGCCGCCGCCGAACTCGGCGTGCGTGTCATCGACGTTCGCATCCGCCAAGCTGATCTCCCGCCGGAAACGCAAGAGCGCGTGTACGAGCGCATGCGGTCCGAGCGTCAGCAAGTCGCTGGCCGGATCCGCGCCGAAGGTGAACGTGACGCCGCCATCATCCGCGCAACCGCGCAGGAAGAATCGGAACGCACCCGAGGCCAAGGTGAAGCTGAACGCGCCCGCATCTTCGCGCGCGCCTACGGCCGCGATCCGGAATTTGCCGCCTTCTATCGCTCAATGCGCGCTTACGATTTCGCGCTTGAGGTTGGCACGCCGATCGTCGTTCCGCCTGACAGCGACTTCTTCCGCTACATGCAGCGCCGCCGCGGCAACTAAGCCAAGAGTACCAAATCGCGAAATGATCGGCGTTCAGAGCAATCTGAACGCCGATTGTCGTTCTGAGCTGGAAAATATGGCTGTTGCTCTGCATTGAGCCGATTGCACCCGAACGCCCACCCGCTACCCTCCGACTCATGCGCGCCATTCTTTCCGCTATTGCCGTTTTCGTTCTCGCCGCCCCCGCGCTCGCTCAATCGCGCCTGCCTGCGGAAGGCTTCGCTGATCTCAACGATCGGCTTTCTCCGGCGGTTGTGAATATTGCGACGAGCCAGCGCGTCGAAGGCATTGAAGATCTGCCGCGCTTCCCGCCCGGTTCGCCGATGGAGCGGCTGAATGAAGGGCAGGAGGAGGGCGGCGGCGCGCAGATCACCTCGCTCGGCTCAGGCTTCATCATTTCGCCCGACGGCGTAGTCGTCACCAACAATCACGTCGTTGAATCGGCCGATGCGATCGAAGTCATTCTCCAGAACGGCCGCCGCTACGAAGCCACTGTCGTTGGCCGCGATCCGGCGACCGACATCGCCGTGCTCCGAGTCCACGCTGGTCAGCAACTGCCGTACGTCAACATGGGCGACAGCGACACCGCCCGCGTCGGCGACATCGTGCTCGCCATCGGCAATCCGTTCGGCCTCGGCGGCTCGCTGAGCGTCGGCGTCGTTTCCGCGCGCAATCGCAACATCGATGCTGGCCGCTACGACGACTTCATCCAGACCGACGCGGCCATCAATCGCGGCAATTCCGGTGGGCCTTTGTTTAACACCGATGGGGAAGTTATCGGCGTCAACACAGCCATCGTCTCGCCAACGGGCGCCAGCGTCGGGGTCGGCTTTGCGACGCCAACCTCAATCGTGCGCCCCGTTGTCGATCAGATCGTGCGCTTCGGTGACATCCGCCGCGGCTGGCTGGGCGTGCGCCTTGCCAACATCAACCGCGCCGCCGCTGCTCGCGCTGGCTATGATGGCTCAACCGGCGCCGTCGTCACGCGTATCACACCCAATGGTCCCGCTGCGCGAGCCGGACTGCGTTCCGGCGACATCGTTTTGCGCTTCAATGGTCAAGAGATTGCCGATAGCCGTGCGCTGACGCGGATGGTCGGAGAGTCGGAAGTCGGCGCCAACGTCGTCGTCGACATCGTCCGCGATGGTCGGCGTATGCAAGTGACGGCGCACATCGAACGCCTCGAAGAAACCGAGGGCGGCGGCGCGCGCGTCGCTCGCAATGACGACAGTGGCGATACGCCGCGTCGCGACGGCGGCCCACGCGGCGGCCGCATCTTCGGCATCGCGCTTTCCGAGCTGGACGCAAGTCTCCGCGAAGAATTCCAAATCGAGCCGGACGTGCAGGGCCTGGTCGTGCTTGCCGTTGATGTCGGCGCAGAGAACGAGGGCGTCTTGCGCGCTGGCGATGTCATCGAAGCCATTGGCGCCCAGCGAACCGACACCATCGCCGCCGCCCGCGCTATTGCCGGTCGCGCCGCTATTGGCGAACACGCCGTTGTTGCCCGCATCAATCGCGAAGGCGGCGTGACCTACCGCCGATTGCAAGCGCGCAGCTAGATCAGCGCCCGCACGTCCGCAGCGAAACCACGACCAGCGCTTTCGCGCGCATGTCGTCAGTGGCCAGCAGCAAGTCCGGCACCATCACTGTCATGCATCCCGCCGCATGAGCGGAGGTAACGCCGGCATATGAGTCTTCCAATGCCAGCACATTCTGTGGCTCAGCGCCCAGCAGCTTTGAGGCACACAGATACGGTTCTGGATGCGGCTTGCCTTCAATTACATCCTGACGCGTCACCACCGCACGAAACCGCGTGCCCAGCCGATGCGCCGAAAAGTGCTTATCCACCCACGGCCGCCGCGATGACGTCGCCAGTGCAAAGGGTAGGGCGATCTCATCCAGCGCATCCATCAACTCAACCGCGCCCGTCTTCAACGGCGCCACGCGGTCGCCGACATGCGCGCGCGTCAGTCCAATGAAATGCTCAAGCGGGAAATCCTCGCCGTAGTAGCCCTTGAGCTGCAGATCATTCGCTTCGCGGTGCAAGCCAACCAGCGATAGGAACTGCGCATCCGTCATCGTCACGCCCAGGTCGGCGCAGGCGGCGAAGTGCGCTTCCTTCACGAGCGCTTCGGAATCGATCAGCGTGCCGTCGAGATCAAAAACGACGGCGCGCGGCTTGCGCGGCAATTTCAATTAGGGCTCCAGATAATCCGTACACGCAGGCAGCGGTTGATCCGGTGCATATAGGCCGTCGGCCCCGCGCGTATAAGTGCGGCGATATGAGCACGCCTCATCGTGCGCCCACACCAAATCCGCCTCTGTCAGCGGCGCCTCTTGCAGCGAATCCGCGTCGCGCGTCACGCGCCCCGGATACGAACCTGCCGCCGTTTGCAGCCAAATCTTCGGCGCCCCCTCGGCAACCGTTTCATCCAAGCTGATCCGCGTCACGAAGCTGTACTCATCGTGGCAAGCGCCGGCGCGTTGCGTTTGGTCCTCTTCATCGAAGCACGCGCGCACCATCGACGAAGCGCTCAGCGGCAAGCGCGTCACTTCGTTCACGACACCATTGGCGACACTATAGAGAATGAGCTGGCTCGCTTGCCCGCCGCCCCCCGAATACATCTGGTTGGTCGTGAGCACGACGCCGAGCAATGCGCTGTCATCGGCTCGTCCAAGGCGCACGATCACCGGCCACGCATCCCAGTTAGTGTTATTGTCAGGCTCGTCAACAGCGATCGACCCAGCCTGCACGCCCCCGCGCATCACGACGATGCCAACGCCGTCGTTCACTGCACACCAGACACCATCGCCCGTGCACCAGCGTTCGCTCACCTGCGAAAGCGCCTCCATGCGATTGCCGGCCAGATCCGCAAGCGGCAGCATCACGCCTTCAAGCTCGGGCGCGTCAGTGTTCGGCGTTGGCGCTTCCTCCGCTGCAGGCGGCGTGCATGCACTCGCCAACAACACCGCCGCTGCGATGACCAAACGTTTCATGATACAAACTCTCCCCGACGGTATCCCTGAAAGAACAACGCCGCTTCCAAACCCATGTGATCAATCTTCGCGCCAGCTTCAGCCGCGACCAGCGGCTTCGCGTGATACGCAACGCCAAGCCCCGCCGCCTTGATCATATCGAGATCATTGGCGCCATCGCCGATGGCGAGCACATCTTTGTCATTGATCTTGAGCCCAGCCGCTTCGGCGCGCATCGCTTCAAGCTTCGCCTTGCGGCCCAAGATCGGCTCCTGCACTTCGCCCGTCAGCGCTGCGCCATCATCCAACAGAACATTCGCGCGGTTCGCGTGAAAGCCGGCCGCCTCCGCAACGCGTGACGTAAAGAATGTAAATCCACCCGACACCAGCACGCACCGCCCGCCGTTCGCCGCCATCGTCTTCACAAACGTCGCCGCGCCTGGGTTCAACCGCACGCGCTCATCGTACGTCTTCTGCAACGCATCCAGCGCCAAGCCCTTCAGCTTGCCGACGCGCTCGCGCAAGGCCGGTTCAAACTCCAACTCACCACGCATGGCGCGCTCGGTAATGGCCGCGATCTCGGCTTTGATGCCGGCGAAATCCGCCAGCTCGTCCAAGCATTCTACATTGATGATTGTCGAATCCATGTCGGCGACGAGGAGTTGTTTGCGTCGTCCCTTGACCGGCACCAGCGCCCAGTCCACCGGCATCTCCGCCACGGCTGCCGCCGCTTCTTGGCGCAGCTCGCTATCGACACTCTCATAAATCCATTGCGCGCTTTCCCAACCGCTCAGAACTTCAGGCGGCGGCAACTTACGGTTCAGCGCGACGCGCCCCAGCATCAGCAGCGCCTCGCGGTACGCAGGCTTATCCTCAGGCGAGGCGACGAAAACGAGA
Organism: Caulobacteraceae bacterium; assembly: GCA_016703335.1. GTDB lineage: Bacteria > Pseudomonadota > Alphaproteobacteria > Caulobacterales > Aquidulcibacteraceae > Vitreimonas. Next base: position 83,713 of record JADJCG010000008.1, read on the forward strand.
GCGTGAGCGGTCATTGCGTCAAACCTCTAGGGCAGGGGCCGCCCATGCGCTACTGCACCAGCGCATGATCCGCGCGCTTCTCATCATGGGCCCGACCGCCAGCGGGAAATCCGCCTTGGCACTGGCCGTGGCTGAGCGTATCGGCGGCGAAATTGTCAACGCTGACAGCATGCAAGTGTATCGCGATTTCCGCATCCTGACCGCGCGCCCGTCTGTTGAAGAAGAGCGTGAGGCGCCGCATCGCCTCTACGGCCACGTCGACGCCGCCGAACGCTATTCCACGGGCCGTTGGCTCACGGACGCGCTCGCTGTCATCGCAGATATTCGCGCACGCAACAAAACACCGATCATCGTCGGTGGCACCGGCCTCTACTTCAAAGCGCTGACCCAAGGCTTAGCCGAAATGCCGGACGTCGATCCGGAATTGCGCGCTGCATTGATCGAGCGCGCTGAACGCGAAGGCGCACCCGCGCTCCACGCCGATCTTGCGAAGCTCGATCCGCAGACCGCCGCGCGTCTCGAACCCAACGACGCGCCGCGCATCATCCGCGCACTCGAAGTTATCGAGACCACCGGCGAGAGCATCACGTCCTTCCAGGCCAACACAAAGCCAGCACTCGCGATGAACGAGTGGCGCGGCCTCGCGCTCACGCCAGATCGCGACGCGCTCTACGCGAGCATCAACACGCGCTTCGATAAAATGCTGGAGCAGGGCGCGCTCGATGAAGTCCGCGCCTTCGCCGCACGCGATCTCGATCCTGCACTGCCAGCGATCAAAGCCCACGGCGCGCCAGCGCTCGGCGCCTATTTGCGCGGAGAAATGTCACTACAAGCCGCAACGGAGATCGGCCAACGCGACACCCGCCGTTACGCCAAACGCCAATTCACCTGGATCGCCAATCAAATGCCCGATTGGCCCCGCATCGCTGCAACAGGCCTTTCCGAGCGCGAAGCGCTTGCGTTAGATGCGCTGGGGAGAAACTGATGCGCAAACTACTCATTGCTTCGATGTTGGCTCTGGCGCCGTTCTCGGCCGCCATCGCGCAGGAGGTGCGAGGCCCGCAGGTCATCTATGTCGGCCCCGAGCCGGATTTCCGCTTGAGCATCGGCGCCGCGCAGGGCGGCGCTGACGAGCGCGTCACCATTCGCGCGCGCCAGGAACTTGCGGCCGATTGCACGTGGGTTGCCGGGCCAGACGTCACTGTGCCAATGGATGAAATCGTTACGCTGCGCGATCCCGCAGCTGTCGGCGGTCCCGAACGCTACGGCGTTCTCTACGCAACGACCTACAGCGCATTGGTTGCTTACCAAGGCGGCTCGCCGTCGCCCGACTATCACGGCTGCGTACGCCAACAGATGACGCAGCGCGCGCAGGGGCAGTAGCGATCATGAATTGGGGCATCAACGAGTGGGTCGCGGTGATCTCGGCCATCGTCGCCGTTGTTTCATTCGGCCTCAACTGGCTGGTCGTTCGCCGTCAAACCGAGCTGCAATACGAAACGCTGCGCGCCGAGATGGACGCCGAAGTGATCGCTTGGTCGCACGAGGCGATCGATCAAGTCTCGCAAGCCGCGGCCGTCGCGCGCGGTCGCGGCGCAACGTACAGCGCAGACGAAACGCGTCGCATGGCGTTCGAAACCTGCCAGCGGCTCTCTTCTATCGCCGATCGAGGGCGCCTCTTCTTTCCGAATGAATCTCCCGAAACACACGGCCGCGACAAAGAGGCGGCGTTCCAGGGCTTCCGGCCGCCGATCCTCGACGCCGTTGTCTTCGCATCCACCCGGATCGGCCGCCTCGACGCCAGTGCGACGGAACCTGACACGGACGCTGCCGAATTTCTGGCCAAATGCCGCCGTCTGCTGGTCTCGGAGGCGCAGAATGCTATCGACCCGCGCCGCCGCGGTCAGATGTTGCGGCGTCTGGCTGTCGGCCGCTTGGACGACAAAACGTCGGCGTATGCATTGTCGGCGGAGCTAGGAGAGGCGCTGGAGAGTTTATATCCGGGCTACCTTCTGCAGCGCCGCGACGCTGCGTGGATTGCCAATCGTGAAGCTATCGCGCGTCAGCGCACTTAAGGATCGATCATGAACGCTCGGCGCTTCTTCGTAGCATTTCTGGGCGCCGTTGCGCTGATAGCTTGCGCGCCGGTCGCGACGCCAGCGGAGACACCGTCCATGAGCAATGTCGAAATCCGCCTCACACGCGGCGTCTGCTTCGGCTCCTGTCCAGATTACACCGTCACCGTCAATAGCGACGGCCAAGTCCGCTATGAGGGCCGCCGCTTTGTGAACGTTGTCGGCGAACGCACGGCGACGATTTCGCGTGACGACGTTGTCGCATTGGTCGCGCGCTTTGATGAGGTCGGCTTCAACAATCTGCGCGACGCTTACCGCGCGCCGGTCAGCGATCTGCCGACGTACACGGTGGCGCTCACACGCAACGGCCAAACCAAAACCGTTGTGGATTTCGGCGGCGTAGACGCGGGCATGCCGCGTGAGATTCGCGACCTCCAGCGCGAGATCGACCGCGTGGCGGGAACCGCCCAATGGGTGCTGCGGGATGGTCAGCCAGTTCGGGAGCGGCCTGAGCCTTGAGGCTTCCGCGCTCCGCCCCGGCGCCCTAAGCTCTACTCAAGAATGAGAATAGGGTGGGGACCATGACGACGCTCCGCGCACTGGCCGCTTGCGCCTTGGCGCTTCTCCTGATCGCGCCGGCTTCTGCGCAGAACCTATCGCTGCGCGCGCCGCAATGGGCTCAGGCACTGGTCGCTGCTGACGTCACGCCGACAACAGGCGGGCGCGCTTTGATCGCTGCCGAAGGCATCAACATGGCCGTGCGTGTCACGATCGCGTCGCCCAATGGCGGCGTCGCGCGTGTCATCCGCTTCGATCTGCGCGGTGAGCAAGGCGCTCTCAATTTGCGCCGTTTCACCGGCCATCCCTCGACCGGTTGGTGGCTTTGGGGCGGCGATGCCCCGCGCGTCACGCAAGTTACGGCCGCACAACGGACCGAAATCGCCACGTTGACGCGCGCTCTAATGGGCGTAGCGGGCGGCGTCGGCGGCGCCGAAGAAGTCTGCCAAGCTGGCGAGCAAGCCTACATTGAGGTTGCACTCGATGGCCGCGCCGCCAGCTTCTCGCGCCCGTGCGTCGCCAACCTCGACGCAGGCGGCCGTCTCGCACTTCGCCTCTCGGAACTTGCAGGCTCACGCACCGAAGAAGAACTCGCGCGCAGCGCCGTCGTCGAATTGCTCGACGCCGATCGCGCCTTCAACACGATGGCGCAAGCCGAAGGCGTCGCCGCCGCGTTCAACGCCTATGCCGCTGAGGACGCGCTGATCGTCACTGGAGCGCAAACGCTGAATGGCCGTGCAGGCATTGCTGCGAGCTACCAAAGTTGGCCGGCCACCGCGCGTCTCGAATGGTCGCCGCAAACCGGCCGCGTCTCATCGCGCGGTGACATGGGCTGGACCTGGGGCACGTCCAACTACACCGCGCCGGACGGCACGCGCACGCAAGGCCGCTACGTCTCGATCTGGACTCGCGATGTCGAAGGCAACTGGCGCTACGCGTTCGACGCGCCAATCAAATAGTCACCCGGCAAAACCGCCTTCAGCCAAGAACGCCAATTCCTCAGCGCTGCTCTTGCGGCCGAGAATGCCGTTGCGATGTGGAAAGCGGCCAAACTTCACGATGATGTCGTGATGCAGCGCCGCGAACTTCAAATAGTTTGCGTCGCCAAGATTTGTGAACAGCGTCATGCACCGGTCTTGCAGCGCTAAATCTTCAGCGTGTTCAAGCGGCATGTAGAAGAAGAAGCGAAGGTCCGTGTCGATCGCTGCGTCAAACTGCTTGTCGAGCGCCCGAAGCGCGATCGCCTGCGCCAACCCATCCGTCGCGAACGCATGCGGGCTGTTTCGGAAAATGTTGCGCGGGATTTGATCGAGCAGGATCAACAGCGCCAGGGCGCCTTCCGCATCCATCTCCCACGCACCCAGCTCGCCGCGCGCCGCAGCATGGTGCTCGTTCTCGAATCCCCGGCAGCGCCCGTCGAACGTCTCATCTTTCACGAACCAAAACTTCGGCCCCGCGTCGCGCCAGAACCGCACAATCTCAGCCGCACTCGCCATGACGTTGCTCCTCTTTGCCTAAGTGAGGCGCGCGCGCTAAGGACGCAAGAGAACAAAGGTATTTCATGCGCGTCCTCTACGAGCGCGACGCAGATGCGTCGCTGATCAAAGCTAAGCGTGTAGCCGTCATCGGCTACGGCGCCCAAGGTCACGCCCACGCGCTGAACCTGCGCGACAGCGGCGTCGACGTCGTCGTCGCGCTTCACCAAACCGCGCGTCGCATGGCCGACGCCGAACGCGACGGCTTCGCACCCATCAGCGTCGCCGATGCCGCCTCCAGCTGCGACGTCCTCGTCATGTGCGCGCCCGACGAAGTTATGCCTGATCTCTACGCCGCCGAAATCGCGCCGCATCTGCGCGCCGGCCAGACGCTGATGTTCGTGCATGGTTTCGCCTACCATTTCGGCTTCATCAAGCCGCCTCCCGAAATCAACGTCGTCATGGTCGCGCCCAAAGGCCCCGGCAAAGCCGTGCGCGAAACTTTCACACGCGGCGGCGGCTTACCCGCTATCGTCGCCGTGGCACACGATACCGGCGGCGCTGAAGCGCTCGCCTATTCCTACGGCGCAGCCATCGGCTGCGGCCGCGCCGGCATGATTGCGTCAAGCTTTAAGATCGAAACCGAAGGCGATCTCTATTGCGAACAAGTCGTCCTCTGCGGCGGCCTCACGCATCTCATTCGCGCTGCCTGGGAAGTCCAAGTGGAAGCGGGGACACCGCCCGAACTCGCTTACTTCGATTGCCTACACGAAGTGAAATTACTCTCCGATCTCATCCACGAACGCGGCATCGCGGGCATGCATCTCGCGATCTCCAACACCGCCGAATACGGCGAATACGTCACCGGCCCAAGGATCATCGACGCCCACGTAAAGGGACGCGATGCGCGCCGTGCGGGCCGACGTTCAGAGCGGCAAGTTCGCGGCGCAATGGATGGCCGAACATCGCGCCGGAGGTCCAAACCTCGCAAAGCTCCGTGAAGGCGCCGCAGCGCATCCCATCGAAGAAGCCGGTCGCACTGTGCGCGCGATGCGAAGCAAGTCGTAACGGAACATGGAGCGCCCGCGCTCCATAGGGAACGCGCCTCGCCACAACCTCGTTGCCCCACATGGCCAACGCCTCGGATCTTCACAAAGGCGCCCGCGTCTCCTGGAACACCAGCCAGGGCCGCACGCAAGGCGTCGTCCGCAAAGCCATTCGTCGCTTCACAATCGACGACTTCGGAAATCGCCGCCACCAAAGACGATCCGCGCCTGGTGGCGACAAAGGAACGGCAAAGGCCGGCACGAAGGCCGGCGGCCTGCGCTTGCCGCCGCACAGTTTCCGGAGCGCCAGCGGTCCGTATTGGCGGCTGCGTTTTCGATGCTAAACACCCGCCGCATGAACACCCGCATCGGCACGCCCTTTCTCCTCCGCTCTGAAGGTCATGTTCCTAGGCGGCGGCGAGCTCGGCAAGGAAGTCGTCATCGAGCTCCAACGCCTAGGCGTCGAGACCATCGTCGTCGACCGCTACGCCAACGCGCCCGCGCAGCAAGTCGCCCACCGCGCCCACGTCATCGACATGACCGACGCCAAAGCCCTCCGCGCCCTCGTCGAGCAAGAGCGCCCGCATCTCATCGTGCCCGAGATCGAAGCCATCGCCACCGATGAACTCGTGCGCATCGAAGCCGACAAGCTCGCCACCGTGATCCCCACCGCCAACGCGGCGCACACCACCATGAACCGCGAGCGCATCCGCGTGCTCGCCGCCGAAGAGCTGAAACTTCCGACGTCGCCCTACTCGTTCGCGTCATCGCTCGAAGAGATGCAAGCCGCGGTTGATAAAATCGGCTTCCCTAACTTCGTGAAGCCAGTGATGTCGTCCTCTGGCAAAGGCCAGAGCCGCCTCAAGTCACAAGCCGACGTCGCCTCCGCGTGGGATTACGCACTCAGCGGCGGCCGCGTGAAGCAACCGCGCGTGATCGTCGAAGGGCAGGTGATGTTCGATTTCGAAATCACCTTGCTCACCGTTCGCGCCGCGTCCGGCACGCACTTCTGCGAACCCATCGGCCACGTGCAAGTCGACGGCGATTACGTCGAAAGCTGGCAGCCGCAAGCGATGAGCGCGAAAGCGCTCGAACGCGCGCGTGGCATCGCCGGCAAAGTCACTGAAGCGCTCGGCGGCTACGGCATCTTCGGCGTTGAACTTTTCGTCAAAGGCGATGATGTCTGGTTCAGCGAAGTCAGCCCACGCCCGCACGACACCGGCCTCGTCACGCTCGTCTCCCAGGTGCAGAGCGAATTCGCGCTGCACGCCCGCGCCATTCTTGGCCTTCCCGTCGACACCTCACTCCGCGCGCCCGGCGCCAGCGCCGTCATCTATGGCGGCATGGAAGCCGAAGGCATCGCGTTCGACGGCGTCGCCGAAGCGCTCGCCGTTCCCGAAACAGAACTACGTCTCTTTGGCAAACCCGAAAGCTTCAAGAAGCGCCGCATGGGCGTCGCCGCCTCGCGCGGCAAAGACACAGACGAAGCCCGCGCCCGCGCCAAGCAAGCTGCAAGCGCCGTCAAACCGGTGCGGCCATGAACCGTCCGCCACTGCCAGACCCGCCATACACAGGGGGCTGTCTCTGCGGCGCCGTGCGTTATTCCTACAGTGGGCGCCCGCTTGCGTTGAACGCCTGCCACTGCACCGATTGCAAAAAGCTCTCTGGCTCTTCCTATTTCGCTGTCGTGCAATCGCGCGGCGAAGCGTTCAGCTACACCGGCGAAACGATTCATCATCGCAAAACCGCCGACTCCGGTCGCGGCGTCGACATTCATCGCTGCGCCACATGCGGCACACGCCTTTGGCACACGCCCGCCGGCTCGACAGAACTCGTCTTCTTCGCCGCCGGCACACCTGATGACCCAACTTGGTTCGTGCCGACCTCGCACATCTGGGCCTCACGCGCGCAACCCGATGTCATGTTTGCGCCCGACGCACTGGTGATCGAGGGCGCGCCCGCCGATCGCAAGCCGATCTGGGATCGCTTCAACGAAATCTATCCGCCGAAATCATGAAGCCGAAAGCGACCGACGACGAAGTCCGCGCTGCGTTCGCTGAATGCGTCAACATGAGCGCGCGCGAAATCGCCGACTGGCACAAAACCGAGGCCTCGGCCTCCGTTGGCCAAGATTCCGGCGACGGCGTTTCCGTCGGTGTCAAAGCCGGCCAACGCACTATAGTGCTCCTGAAATCCAAACGCACGCCGACGCCCGAGGACATCAAGCACATGCGCCGCGTCATCAGCTTCATTCGCCGTCTCTCGATGCAAGCGCCGCGCAAAAACCGAGAAAGCTCGCGCTGGCGCTACGCTCTGATGAACTGGGGCCACGACCCGCTCATCATCGCCGACGCTGACAGCCCCTGGCGCTAGACCGCGCGCGGCGCTAGCGTCCCGCGCAATGGGGAGACGCCGCGATGCCGACAGAACAAAAGCCCATGAACTCCGGCTACGGCATGCGCACCGACGCGCGCGATGCAACCGGCGGCCACGATCTCACCGGCAAAGTCGCGATCGTTACCGGCGGCTATTCCGGCCTCGGCCTCGAAACCACCAAAGCACTCGCCGCCGCAGGCGCTATCGTCATCGTCCCCGCGCGCTCCGCCGAGAAGGCGCAGCAAGCGCTCGTCGGCATCGCCAATGTCGAACAAGCCGCGCTCGATCTCGCCGATCCCAAGAGCGTCGACGCGTTCGCGGGCGGCTTTCTCTCGCGCACCAAGAAGCTCGACATTCTTATCAACAACGCCGCCATCATGGCTTCGCCGTTGATGCGCGACGCGCGCGGCTACGAAGCACAATTCGCGACCAACCATCTCGGCCACTTCCAGCTCACCGCGCGCCTCTGGCCTGCGCTCAAAGCTGCAGCCAATGGCGCGCGCGTTGTGTCGCTGAGTTCAATCGGTCACCGCATCTGCCCGCCCGATCTCGAAGATCCAAACTTCGAACGCACCGAATACAACAAGTGGATGTCCTATGGCCGCGCCAAGAGCGCCAATTCACTCTTCGCCATCGGCCTCGATAAGCGCGGCCAAGCGCACAACGTCCGCGCCTTTGCCGTGCATCCCGGCGGCATCATGACAGATCTGCAGCGCTACATGCCTGAAGAAGAAAAGCGCGCCATGGGTTGGATCGATGAAAACGGCAAAGTCGACGATCGCTTTAAAACCCCAAGCCAAGGCGCGGCCACCAGCGTTTGGTGCGCCACCAATGCGCAACTCGACGGGCAGGGCGGCGTCTATTGTGAAGATTGCGACATCGCCGAACCGGTCCCAGCCGACCATAAAGCCATGAATGGCGTGCGTCCCTGGGCCATCGATCCAGTACTTGCTGACAAACTCTGGACGCTGAGCGAAAGAGATGACGGGCGTACAATTCGCGGGATTGATCCGAAGTGGGCGCGCGCGGCTAGTCCGTAGGGCTGACGTAAAACCCCATCTAAGTTAGCGCGCCGCCCCCAAGGTTCCGCGACGGATCGGAGGGCGCCGCGCGTTTATGGCGTATGATCACGCCCATGAACCGCCGCTCGTTCCTCGCCGCCGGCGCTGCAACCTGCCTCGCTACGCCCGCAGCCGCGCAGACGTTCGATTTCACCGCTGCCGCCACATATTCCGCGAACCGTCGCGGCGTGTCGCTGCTGGCAATGCGTCGCGGCGAAGTGATCTTTGAGGATTACCCAAACCAAGGCAGCGCCGCGCGCGGCTGGGAATTGGCGAGCGGTACGAAAAGCTTCACGGGCGTCATGGCCGCCGCCGCCATCCGGGATCGCCTGATCTCATCTTGGGACGAGCACGCCGCCGATACGCTCACCGAATGGCGCAACGACGATCGCCGTCACATCACCATCCGCCATTTGCTTTCACTCACCAGCGGCATCGGCGGCGGCCCAATTGCGCGCCCGCCCACGTACGCCGACGCTATCGCGCAACCAGCTGGAGCCGCCCCCGGCGACCGCTTCGCCTATGGCCCAACGCCGTTCCAGATCTTCGGCGAAATCATGCGGCGAAAAACCAACGGCGACCCGCTCGACTATCTAACGCGCCGCATTCTTGCGCCGCTCGACATTCATCCAACCACCTGGCGCCGCGGCGCCGATGGCAATCCGCACATGCCTTCAGGTGCAGGGCTCACCGCGCGTGACTGGGCGCGCTTCGGGCACTTCGTACAGCAAGGCGGTGAGGGCAGGGTCGATCGCGACGCGCTCGCGCAGTGCTTCAACGGCTCGCGCGCAAATCCCGGCTACGGCCTCAGCTTCTGGCTTCTACGAGACGGTCTCGTTCCACCCGGCCGCAACGCCGGCATTGAGATCGACACTGCGCTGTCTGAACGCTTTGGCGGCATCACCATGGCTGCCGGCGCCGGCGATCAGCGCCTTTATCTCATTCCAGCGCTCGATCTCGTCATCGCGCGGCAAGCCACTGGCATCTTGCAAGCTCTCATGCGCCGCAACCGCGGCCCGCAATGGTCAGACGCTGAGTTTTGCGCTTGGCGCTTGGCTCAATCGCGCGTCAGTAACGCACTGCGAACAAACCGGTCGACGTCACGAAGCAAGGCAAACGCTAATCCGCGCTAACCAGGAAATCGGCTCTTTGTTGGGAATTCATCAACTGTGTTGTGCGCGACGCCATCAACCCTTCCGCAACAACGCGCGTGTTAACGTTGGTGAAACGCCCAGAATAGGCGTGGTGGGCCGTCTATGTCGAAGACAGCAAGAGCAGCTGCAATCGGTGTGCGCCGCGCCTGGCTAGGCGTCGGCGCTCCCGTCATTGCGCTCGTTGCTGTTATCATCGCGCTAGTCGTCTTTGCGTTCGCGTCCGTAGCCCGCGACCAGGATCGCGCCTTCGAGCGCAACAGCGCCACGCTCGTCTCTGAATGGCCTTGAGGGCCGAGGCGACATGATGGGCGCGATGGCCTCGACTACGCCAACTGGGACGCGGCGTTCGACAACATCAGCGTCAACTGGAATCAGCAATGGGTTGATGGCAACCTCTATTCGAGTGTCGCTGACGTGATGGTGATGTTTCGGCAAAGTGGCGCCGTTCGCTACGGCTGGGGCAACGAAACCGATGCGGGCGCGATGGCGACCGTCATCGCCCGAGCGGGCGCCGATTTGCCAAACCTTCGTCGCCTCGCGCGCAGTCCAACGCCCGCCGACACGGTAGCTCATACTTACGCGCGCTTCGGGGATAGGTTGCTGGTCATCGCGGTCGTGCCGATCACGCGCGAAGACAACGCTGCCCGCATCGCCCACAACCCGCTTCGCGGCTACGACTATCTCGCGGTGGTCAAGGTCATAGACGCCGCCGGTTTCGTTCAGCTGGCCGCTCCCTGTCGATCGAAGACTTTCATTTCGTGGCGCCGAATGTGGCGCGCGCGCGCGAAACAATCTCTTTGCCTGTAACCACTGCGGCCGGAGCCAATGTCGGCAATCTGGTCTGGCGCAATGCCCGTCCGGGTACGGCCGCGTTTCAGAGCCGCATTTGGCCTGTCGTCATCGGCTTGCTGCTGATCGGTGCGCTGACTCTGCTGATCACGCACTATCTCGTTTCGCGCCAGATCAGCGCTATGGCCGGCGCCGAGGCGGCGCTTGAAGCCAGCCGGGTCAAGTCAGAATTTCTCGCCAAGGTCGGCCACGAACTGCGCACGCCGCTCGACGGCATCATCGGCTATGCCGAGATCATCCAAGAGAGACGGAATCGCCAAGCGCACGCAGTGACGCGGAGCGCATACTTTCAGCCGCGCGCCATCTCAATCTGTTGCTGAGCGATATTCTCGATCAGTCGCGCCTTGATGCGGATCGCATCAACGTGAAGCGCGAAGTGCTGCCGGTCGCCGGCATGGTCGCCGAAGCGCACGGCCTCATGCGTCCGACAGCACGCACAGCCGGCGTCAATCTCACGGTGCAGCCGAGCGCTGCCGCGAACTACGTCGTCGCTGATCACGTGCGCTTGCGCCAATGTCTGCTCAACCTCATTGGCAATGCCGTGAAGTTCGCGCCGCGTGGCAACGTCTCCATCAAGACGCGCGTGCAAGAGCGAAGAGGGCGACGTTGTTGTGCTTCGACATCACTGACGACGGCATCGGCATCGCTAAAGCGGAGCAGGAAAATCTGTTCCAGCCGTTCAGCCAGGCCAACGCGCAGATCGCCGAGGTCTACGGCGGCGCCGGGCTTGGCCTCTCCATCGCCCGAGACCTCGCCCGCGCCATGGGCGGCGACATCGTCGCTGGTCAGCGAACTCGGGAAGGGGCGTTACGTTCAGCCTGTCCGTCCCGTCGCCAGCCCGAAAGCGCTCAAGGCCGCCTACTTCGGCAATTGGACATACCTCGGAATGTCGAGGTAGATCGTCAAGCCATGATGGGTGAGGCCGTCCTCGACTGGGAGAAGCGCTGGCGTAAGGCAGTTTTGCCGTTTGCCGCCCTCGCGGTGCTCGCCGAAAGCCCAAAGCACGGCTACGCGCTCGCCACCGCGCTCCGGGATCTGCTCGGCGCCGCCGCTCCCGAAGGCACCCTCTATCCGTTGCTCAACGGCTTCGAACGCGATGGGCTGACAGTCGCCGAATGGGCCATCCAAGAAACCGGCCCTGCTCGCAAGACCTACGCGCTCACCGACAAAGGCCGCACCGTGCTCAAAGAGGGCGTGGAGCGCTGGGCCGTGTTCAGTGCAAGTCTGCAAGGGCTGATCGAATGACCAGCTGGACCGAACTCACCGACGCCAACGCACGCGCCGCGCTTGCGGCATACTTCGCCAAAGTCGATCGCGCGCTCGCAGCGCTGCCACGCGCTGAAGCCGAAGAGATTAAGCGCGAACTCGAACAACACGCGCTCGACGCCGTGAGTGAAGCCGGCGATGCGCAAGCCGCGCTTGCACAACTCGGTGACCCCGACGATTTCCTCGCCGATCTGGTCGCCGACAAACTCCGCGCTCGCGCCGGGCGCACGTTCTCGCCGGTCGATGTCGCCGCCGCACTTGCGCGCAGCGCCGGGGCAGGGATCGCCGGCCTCGCGCTCTCCACGCTCATCGGCCTCGGCTACGTCGTTGCCGCACTCGCCATCGTCATAGGTCTGACCAAGCTCTTCGATCCCGATGGCGCGGGCGTATATCGCTTGCCGAACGGGCGCATCTTCATCGGCTTCGGTGAAACGCTCGGCGGTGCTGATATCAGTGGAATTTGGTTCTCGCCGCTCGCGATCGCGGCGGGCGCGCTGCTCTATCTCGCTCTCACCTGGGCGTTCGGGCGCGCGACATTACGCAAGGTCGCAAAGCGATGACCGCTTAGTCCCAAGGAGACTGTAAAATGAAACGCTTTTGGCTCGCGGCCTTCGCCGCGGGGATGCTGACGGCTGCGCCAGCCTCTGCGCTCGATATCCGCGTCGATCCGGCGCCACTCTACGTGTTCGACCAAGCCAACGAACGCAACGTGTATGACGTTGTGTTGCAAAACATCCTCGTCGTGAACGACGAGCGCCGTGCCCGTGAGATCCGGGGCCTGCGGATTGAACTCCGCGCCAACGGTGAGATCATCTCCACCGGCCGCTCCCCCGCCGCGACCATCGCCCGCCGCGCCGAGCGCATGTCGCAACTCTCAGAAGGCGGCGTGCTGCAAATGATGGATTTCCAATTCCATCTCTCGCGCATTATGCACGAAGGCGAACGCCTCAGCGCGGACGCTACGCTCGATCCGGGCGAAGCCTATCTGAACTCCAGCTTCTACATCTCCGCCGACGCGCTTCCCGATAGCGCGCGCGTGATCGTCGAGGGACCGCGCGGCGATCTCGGCTACGTCGATATTCCTGTCTCACGCTACACGTCGCCGATCACCTATCGCGCGCCCGTCAACGGCCGCTGGTTCGTCGTTGCTTCAGGCGACGTGTCACAGCATCATCGCTGGGTCGTCTCATCCGAATACGCGCTCGATATCACCCGCATGAACGCCGACATGCGCACTTACACCGGCGATGGCACGCATTTCTCCGGATTACATTACATTCCGCCAACCGATCGTCGCCGCCGCCGATGGCGTCGTCGTCGCCACCCGCAATGATCGCGAAGAAAACGAGGCCATGCTCCGCCAACCCGGCGAAGCCTTCGACGCCTACATGCAGGCGCGTCGTAGAAACCCAACAAGCCACGATCATGCAAGGCGGCTTCGACGCGGTTGCTGGCAATTACGTGCTCATCCGCCACGCCAACGGCGAGCACTCACTCTACGCGCACCTGCATCAAGGCAGCGTCCGCGTGAATGTCGGCGATACGGTCACTGCTGGCGCGCAAATCGCCGAAGCCGGCAGCTCGGGAAATTCCACCGAACCGCACCTGCATTTCCAATTGATCGACGGCCCCGATCTCAATGCCGCCCGCGGCCTGCCAATCACCTTCACCGGCCTTCGCCCAGAATGGGTGTCCATCGAGGGCCGCCACCTGCGCAGCGGCGATGTGCTGGAACAGGAGTGATCAGGCCAACCTGATTTCCCGCAACCGCTCATACAAAAAGTCCTGAGCCGTAATTGGCTCAGGATAGCGGTTCGGGTTTTCGGCGCTGATGCAGCTCGGCAGTGTTTCTATCAAATAATCCGGCGCGAAATGCAGGAAGAAGGGGATCGAATAGCGTGGCAAGTGCGCGCGTTCCTGCGCAGGGTTCACGACGCGGTGTGTGGTTGAGCGCAAGCGATGGTTGGTAAGGCGCTGCAGCATGTCGCCGACGTTCACGACCAGCGCGCCCTCCGGCGGGTTCACATCAAGCCAATCGCCTTCGACCGCTTGCAGCTGCAGCCCGGCTTCTTCAGCGCCAAGCAACAAGGTGATGACGTTGATGTCTTCATGCGCTTCGGCGCGCACGCCTTCCGGCTTTGGCGGCGTCGGCGGATAATGCAGCAAGCGCAGCACGGAATTTCCATCGCGCACCGGCTCGCGGAAGAAGTCGCCGGCAATTCCAAAAACACCGCGATCGACTCCAGCAACTCTAACCCAAGCGCATCGAGCGCCGCGTAGAGCGCATAAACATCGTCGCGAAACGTCGCGCTCTCGGCCGGCCACATTGTGCGGCATGTTCTGCGATAGCGGTGACCTTCGCCGAGTTCGCGGCCAACGTGCCAAAACTCTTTGAGATCGACTTTGTCCGCGCCCTTCGCCGCCTCAACGCCAAATGGCGTGTAGCCCCGCTGACCGCCGCCGCCGGCTGTGTGATAGCGGCGCTTCACATCCTCCGGCAGTGCGAAGAATTCTTTCGTCGCCCGTACCGCGTGATCGATCATTGCAACGTCGAGCCCGTGATCGCGCACGATCGCAAAACCGAAGCGCGCGTAACTCTCACCCATTGCCCGCGCGAAACCATCGGGGTCAGCGCGGCGATCGCGCATCGACAGAGCAGGGAGAGCCTCAAGCGCCATGGCCGCACGTTGCGCCGCTTTGCGCTCGTGCTCAATGTCTTAACGCGACGTTTACGATTCGAGGCCGAGCGTCGCCGCCCAATCAAAGGCCGACTACATGTTCTTCTTCGGACCGCATTCCTGGCGCGGCGAAAGTGGTCGCCGCTATCGCTTCAAGTGCGTGCTGACAAAGAATGGCCTGCCGCCCGAAGGCGTTGGCGGGATTTATGTTTTCGTCCGCCGCCGCTGGGGCTTCCTTATGGAACCGCTCTATGTCGGCAAGGCGCACGATTTGCGCTCGCGCTTGCTCGGTCACGAAAAATGGGGCCGCGCCTATTGGTATTACGGCGCTACAGAACGCTACGTGCTCGGGCCGATCCGCGACGAGATGGATCGTCGCCGTATTGAGGAAGACCTGATCCGGGGCCTGAAGCCGCGGATGAACGACATGGAAATTCCGCAGGCTGCGACGACGAAAACCAAGCGCAAAGCCGCCGCCAATCATGCGTTTGAGCTCTCGGCGCTGCTCGGCAGGCGTCCCGAGCGGGCGTGATTGCTTGACCAACACGGCCCGCCGCGCGACAGGGCGGGCCGATGACGGACAACACCACCCAAGACGAGCCGCCGGAAGAGGGCGAAAAGCCCGGCGCGCGCGCGAGCTTCGGCGACATCATCAACAGCATGGATTCACGCGCTTGGCGCGCGATCATCATGTCGGCGGCGAGCGTTATCATCGTGCTCGCTCTTCTGGGCGTTGGCCGGTTCTATTTCGGCGACGAGATCACGCGTTTCATCGACAGCACGCTTGGCCAAGCCAATCGCGGTCATTGGGGGCTCATCGCCACGATCCTCGTCTTCACGCTGACCGCTTATGTCGGTGCGCCGCAGATCGTGCTCATCGGCGCGTGCGTTGTCGCCTTCGGTCCCGAACTCGGCTTTTGGAATGCGACCATCGCCACCATCGTCTCCGGCGCCGCAACATATTTCACCGGCCGCCTCACCAGTGCTGAAACGCAAAAGCGCTTTGGCGGCGCAACCGGCGGACGCTTCACGCGCTTCATCGGCAAAAACGGCTTTCTCGCCAGCTTGATCGTGCGCTTTGTGCCGGCCGGGCCGTTCGTTGTCGTCAACATGGCGTTCGGCGCCGCGCGGGTGAACTTCTGGGCCTTCATCTTAGGCCTTGCGATCGGAAGCTTGCCGAAAACTGTGCTCGTCGCGTTCGCCGGCGATTCAATTCTTGATGCACTGCAGGGGGAGTTTGTTGCAGCCGCTGTGATGGCAATGCTCGCGATCGTCCTCTGGATCGTCATCGCGTTCATCGTGCGCAGAATTGTGCGCCGCGGCGACAAAGACGACAAAGCCAGCGACTAACAGCCGAAACGATACGCGGTAAGAATTTTCGTCGGCGCCCTAAGGTCGCGCGACGGTTCACCCATTTGGGTGTAGCGTTCGCTTCTATGAAAAAGCTCGTCCTCGCGGCCGCTTTCATTGTGGCTGCCTGCGCTCAACCCGCGCCGCCCGCCGAACACGGCTATGGCAGTGATCCCCAATTGCCCGAGCCGCAGTCGAGCATGCTGCCGACAGTGCGCACGGCCGAAGCGATCGGCTGGGCCTCCGATGCAGCGCCGACCGCGCCCGCGGGCTTTACCGTTACGCGCTACGCCGAAGGCCTCGCGCACCCGCGCATGATTTATCGTCTGCCCAATGGCGACGTCCTAGTCGCTGAAAGCTCCACCGAGGCGCAAGAGGGCGGCGGCTTGGTGGGCTGGATCCGCAACCGTATTCAACGCGGCGCCGGCGCCCTGAGCGAAAGCGCCGACCGCATCACGCTGCTGCGTGATAGCGATGGCGACGGCGTCGTCGATGCGCGCCACGCCTTCGCGGGAAAATTTGAACCAACCCTTCGGCATGGTTCTCGCTGGCGACTATCTCTATGTCGGCAACACCGATGCGCTTGTGCGTTTCCGCTACACGTCCAATTCCGTGCGTGCGCAGGGGCAACCCGAAACCGTGCTGCAATTGCCGCATCACGAAGTCGATAACGGTCACTGGACGCGCAATCTGATCGCCAACACGGACGGGGCGAAGATCTATATCTCCGTCGGCAGCTCATCGAACATCGCCGATTACGGCATCGACGTCGAAGAGGCCGGGCCGCGATTTGGGAATATGATGTCGCGACCAACCAATCGCGCATCTTCGCGTCGGGCTTGCGCAATCCTGTCGGCATGAGTTGGGAGCCAACGACGGGTGCGCTCTGGGTCGCTGTGAACGAACGCGACATGCTCGGCGACAATCTCGTGCCCGATTACATCACGCACGTCCAAGACGGCGCATTCTACGGCTGGCCCTATTATTATTGGGGCGAGCATCGCGACGAGCGTGTCGAAATCCCTGCGAACGTCCGCCTGCAGGCGCCAACCATCGCGCCAGATTTCGCGCTCGGCGCTCACACCGCGTCGCTTGGGCTTATGTTCTCAGGCGGTACGACTTTGCCCGAACAATATCGCAGCGGTGCATTCATCGGTCAGCACGGCTCGTGGAATAGAAGCGAACTCGTCGGCTATCGCGTCGCCTACGTGCCGTTCGCCAACGGCCGCCCAGCGGCGAAGTGGAAGGATTTCCTGACCGGCTTCCTGACCGCCGACAACAAAGCCCAAGGCAGACCTGTCGGCGTCACCACCGATCGCACCGGCGCGCTGCTGGTCGCGGATGATGTCGGCAACATCGTCTGGCGCGTGGCGCCAACGCTGCCCTCGTAGAGTTAGTTCCGCGCTTCGCAGCGCCAGACGAAGCGCTGCCGCGGCTCGCCTTGCGCGAATGGCGTCAGCGCTTCGTTGCGCCGCGCCACGTCAGCGGGATCGCCGTCGCAACCCCGGCCAACGCTACTGTCGGCGACAGCTTGGTTCGCCGCCGCGAAGTCTGCTTCGTTTAGCGGATAGCGCTCGCGCCGGAATTCGCCGGTGCTTGGGTCGATCGTCAGCACATCCATCACGCGCGCTTCGCCAAGCACAATCACACGCCGGTAGCGCGGTGAATCATCACCGAGCGGCGCATAGAGCGTGCGCTCGTTCACACACAGCCAGGCTCAGGGTCGTGCGGCGTCTGCACGCGCACGTGGCCGTTCGGTTGTGCTTCGGCCTGGTGGTTGTGACGCCGGCGGCTCAGCACGACCGCGCCCAGCACGCACACCGCCACAAACAGCGCGAGCGTGCCGCCGATCAAAATAACCACCGCGATGCGCGTCAGGCGATCCGCAGTCTCGAGCTTCGAGGCCAGTTCTTCGTTTTGCGTTTGCAGCGCCGAGATCGTCGCCGCGCGCTCCCCTTCGATGCGTTCGGCGAAGGAGAGGCAGCGTTCGTCGCTCAATGTCGGCGAAACACCGGCCTCGTCCAAGAACTCCAGCAACTGCCCAGCGCGCGTGGAAACGCCGCGTGTCTCGCGCGTGTCAGCGCCGGACACGTGCCACGAGTTCACGCCGATCACGCGGCCGCATTCATCCAACAGCGGTCCGCCCGACGAGCCGGACGAAATCACCGCTTGGTGGTTGATCGAAGGAATGGGCTCGCCCGTCGGGGCCGTGTCGCGCAGTGACGAGATTTGGCCGGACGTGCGCGACGCCGGAGCAGGGGCGGAGCAAGTCCGCGCCCGTCGCGCCCTGATAATCCACATCCGGATAGCCGAGCGCGACGACACCATCGCCGGCGTGCGGCTCGACCGTAGAGATCGTCAGCGCTGGCAAGGTCGGCCCGCGGACAAACTCAAGCAGCGCCAATTCCGAATTTGGCGAGTAGCGGATGATCCGCGCCGGGATCAGGCCTTCGCCCTCGGGCGGGACGACGGCGAGTTCAAATTCCGAGCGCTGCCGCGCCGGCGCGACCACGTGCGCGTTGGTCACCACCAAATGCGGCGCCACCACAAAGCCCGAGCCGGAGCCGTAGAGCATCCGCCCCTCGGCGTTTTCCACAATCACGACAACACGCACGATTCCGCGCTCGGACTCGTCGACGCTGTTCTGCGCCGCCGCCGGACCCGCCAAGGCCACGAAAAGCGCCGCCGCCAAGAACCTTAACGCCTTGCCGACCAAGCTTTTCCCCGCCCAGCTCGTTGAATATCCACCGACAATAATCGGGCGCCGCACCGGCGCCCGCAAGCGCGCGCGCCAGTCGGCGGCGTTATGTGTCTTTCAGACCAATCGGGCGGAGGGGGGGGTGGCGGCGCGCAGCGACTGCGCGGTGCGGTCCGCCCCTTGCATCCCGCGATGCAATCACGGCAAGTCCATCTCGTCGGCGAACGGGGGCGGTCGGTCGGCATGAGCGCGAACCTGTGCGGAGGTTCCAGCGCACACGCCTCCCTAAGCGCCCTTGTCCCGCCTTTTGGTGGGCTTGTTCTCAAGATTGTTAAGACTGCCGCGTTAAGCCCGAGAAAGGGTCTGATTCGGCCGGTTAAACGGCGAGGGTTGTCACAGAATGCTCGGCAATATGTTCGGTCTTCGTTGCGCCAGATCTGGCCATCGATCTCGGGACCGCGAACACGCTGATCCACGTCAAAGGCCGCGGCATCGTTTTGGACGAGCCGTCGGTGGTGGCGTACGTCAACGAGGGCGGCCGCAAGGTCGTCTATGCGGTCGGCACGGAAGCCAAGACGATGCTTGGCAAGACGCACCGCAACATGGAAGTCATCCGCCCGCTGCGCGACGGCGTCATCGCCGACTTCGACGTCGCGGAAGAGATGATCAAGTATTTCATCCGCAAGGTGCTGCCGCGTCCCGCGTTGATCTCGCCGCAAATCGTTATCTGCGTGCCGACCGGCGCTACGCCGGTTGAGCGCCGCACCATTCTTGAAAGCGCGCAAGCTTCAGGCGCGCGCCGCGTGAAGCTGATCGAAGAGCCCGTGGCTGCCGCGCTCGGCGCTGGCCTGCAGATCGACGATCCGACGGGTTGCATGGTCGTCGATATCGGCGGCGGCACCACGGAAATCGCCGTGCTTTCGCTCGGTGGCCTGGTTTGGTCGCGTTCGCTTGCGTGAAGCGGGCGACAAGATGGATGAAGCCATCATCCAATATCTGCGCCGCCAAGAAAACCTGATGATCGGCGATTCAACCGCCGAGCGCATCAAGAAGGAAATCGGCACCGCCAAGGCGCCGGATCACGGTCAAGGCATGTCGATGCCGATCAAGGGCCGCGACAATCTCTCGGGCGTGCCGAAGGAAATCACCGTCACCGAAGCGATGGTCGCCGACGCGCTCGCCGAGCCTGTCACACGCATCGTCGATGCGGTGCGCCAGGCCTTCGAACAAATGCCGCCGGAATTGGCCGCGGACATCTACGACCACGGCCTGATGATGACGGGCGGCGGCGCGTTGCTCCGTAATCTCGACACGGTTTTGCAGGAACGTATCTCCATCCGCGTTTCGGTGGCGGACGATCCGTTGCGCTGCGTCGTCAAAGGCTGCGGCATCGCGCTCGACACCATCAACTCGTCGGAAGCGCGCCGTCTATTGACGGAAGAAGTCTGATCCCGGTTCGCGCGTTCAAAGAGGCGGCATAAGTGGCCAGGCGCAGAAGCAGCACGCGTCGCTCGGGCGCCGGCAGGCGGGTCCCCGCCGGCGTTTTGCTGGCCATCGTCCTGGTGATCGGCGCGGTCGTGCTGATCGGCACGCTGGGCCGCACGCCCGACGCGAAGCCGGCGATGCAAGCCGGCGATGACGGCGCGGCCGCCGCTGGCCGCGTCGCGACCGGGCCGGCGCGCGCGGGCGAGAGTTTCTTCGATCGCCTGTTCGGCGGCTTGGAACTCAGCCGCCCGCATCGAAGAACTCGAAGCCGAAAACCGCGAACTGCAAGCTTGGCGCGATCTGGCCGAGCGCCTGGCCGAGCGCAACCGCCGTTACGAAGCGCTGCTGCGCATGCCGCCAGATACGTTCGGCGAAGGCGCCGGACATCGAAAACTCCATCGCCGCGCAACTCGTGCTCGATAGCGGCGGCCCGTTCATGCGCACGCTGGTCGCCAACGCCGGCGCGGATCACGGCGTGAAGGTCGGCTACATTGCCGTGAACGAGAACGGCCTCGTCGGCCGCGTTGTCTCCGTAGGACAGCATTCCTCGCGCGTGCTGATGCTCGACGACTACAACTCACGCATCCCGGTGATGGGCGAAAGCTCGCGCGTCCGCGCCGTACTCGCAGGGCAGGCGACGCGCCGCCCCGAGCTTTCGCTCTACCCGTACCAACTCCAAGCTCCGCGCATGGATTTCATCGTCGGCGCGCAGTCCCTCCGCGAAGGCGAGCGCGTCATCACCTCTGGCGATGGCGGCCTCTATCCGCGTGGCATCTCTGTCGGCGTCGCCCGCCGCGAAAACGATGGCTCGTGGCACGTTTCACTCGCCGCGTCGCAACAGCCAATCGATTTCGTGCGTCTCATCCCGTTCGTGCCGATCGATGCGCCGGAAGAAACCGCAGATCCAAACGCAACGCCGCCACTCGGCTCATCATCGTCCGTCGCTGTGATTGGTCGCAACACCATGGCCGCGCCGCCGACGGTGCCGAGCGCCACGCCGCCGGCGCGTCCGCGTCAAACCGCGCAAAACACACCGCCAGCCCCCGCGGCGCAGCGCCGCCCCCGCCAACCACCGAACCAGGCGCCGGCGCCGCCTGAGCAGCCGCCGGCCAAGCCGCCGCAATGACCGGGTTGCCTTCGCGCGCGCCGAGCCGCAACGTGCTGCGCACGTGGGGTTTGGTGCTCGCCGTTCTCAGCGTCATTCTCCCGGCGCTTCCGCTCGGTCCGCTCTTCGCGCAACCGCCGATGCCGCTCGCCGTGTTGTGGGCTGCTTATGGTTGGGCGGCGGAAGACGAAAGCGGCTGGCGCGCGCCGCTCGCGCTCGCGCTGCTTGGCCTTGCTGCACGATCAACTCGCCGGCGGGCCGTACGGCTTGTTTCGGGCATCTATCTCTCGGCGTATCTGATCGGGCCGCATCGCTCGCCGGCGATGTCTGCGCCGAACCTTGTCTCACTCTGGGGCGGCTTCATCGGCACCGCGCTCTTCACCATCGGTGTGGCCTGGTTGCTCGCGCCGCTGGCGTTCTTGGGCCCAATATCTCGGTGCTGCCGTACGCTGAAGCCGCGATCATCACGGCGATCCTCTTTCCGATCGTGCGCCCGCTCTACATGAGCAGCTCCCCGAGCCTGCGCCCTGGAGCGCGCCGATGATCCAGCCAAAAACACTCAATCGCGGCAAGCGGGTCGGCTCCACGCTGCCAAAGCGCGACGCGACCGTGATCTTCAATCGCCGCGCGGCGCTGCTCTCGTTCGTCGGCGCCGGCGTGCTCGGCGCGATCCTGTTCCGCATGGGCCAACTGCAGGCCACCAACCTCATCAGCGGCGAATACACCAGCGCCGCTGACGATAATCGCTTTGACACGCGCATCATCGCGCCGCCGCGCGGCATCATCTATGATCGCTTCGGCGTCGTCCTCGCGCAGACCTCCAAGGACTATCAAGTCGCCGTCGTTCAGAACGATGCCGAAAACTTGGAAGAGGTCGTCGGCCGCGTCGCGCAAATTCTTGGGCAGGACGCCGAATGGGCGCGGCGCGCCATCATCAAGGTGCGCGGCGGTTCGCGTTACGAGCCTCAACCTCTGAAAGAGGGGCTCACCTGGGAGCAGTTCAACGCCATCAACGTGCGCCTGCCGGAATTGCGTGGCGTCGTCGCGCAATCGGCTGACGTGCGCGCGTATCCGTACGACGTCGTTTACGGCCATCCCATCGGCTACGTGCAAAAGCCAACGCAGCGCGACATCGACCGCACGTTGGAAGATGGCGCTGAAGGCGAAAGCCGCGCCGTCTATCTGCGCAACCCGCACGTCCGCGTCGGCAAGGCCGGTCTCGAAGCTTCGATGGAGACTGAACTCCACGGCATCGCCGGCTATCGCAAAGTAATCGTCAACGCGCGCGGCGTCGAGCAGGGCGAAGACGAAAGCGAACGCCGCGAGCCCATCCGCGGCTCTGGTCTCGTGCTGACGCTCGATCACGATCTGCAGCGCATCGCGATGCAAAACTTCGGCGAGCAATCTGGCTCCGCTATCGTTATGGACATTCACACCGGCGACCTGTTGGTGATGGCGTCCGCGCCGGGCTTTGATCCGAACCTGTTCGTGAACGGCATCAGCCGAACCAATTTCGCTGGCTACAACGAAGACGAGAAGAAGCCGCTCTATCACAAGACAGTCACCGGCGTTTACGCGCCGGGCTCGACGTTCAAGATGATCGTCGGCATTGCCGCCAAGCAAGCGGGCGTTGAAGATAATTGGGCCGTCGGTTGCTCGGGCGGCTTCGCCTATGGCGGCCGCGTCTTCCACTGCTGGCGCGCAGGCGGTCACGGGCGCGTCGATCTGCACGATGCCATCAAGCATTCGTGTGACGTCTACTTCTACCAAGCCGCGCTGCAAGCGGGCCCTGAGCGCATCGCAGCTGTCGCGCGCGCGTTTGGCCTCGGCCAACACTTTAACGTCAACGTCCCGAACATTCGCGACGGCCTCATCCCTGATCCAACCTGGTGGCAGGAAAATCGCCACGAGCAATGGACCGGCGGTCTCACCGTCAACTACGGCATCGGGCAGGGCGCGATGGGCATCACCCCGTTGCAACTCGCAGTTATGGCCGCGCGACTCGGCAACAATGGCCTCGCGGTCGCGCCGCGCCTCATTCGTGAAGGGCCCAACGTCACCGATCCGCCAGCTCCGGCGCGCATGGAAGGCATCGAAGCCGACTTCTTGGCGCGCGTGCGCGACGGCATGTACGGCGTTTGTAACGAGCCGGGCGGCACGGCAACGCGCGCCGGCAATATGGAATTGGTGCGCCATCCTGAAACCGGCGCGGCCGTCCCGCTCACGCCGGAAAACCGCGCCTGGCAGCCCGTGCAGATCGCCGGCAAAACCGGCACCGCGCAGGTCCGCGCGCTCGGCGCCAACCGTGGCCGTCACTACTCAACCATCGAATGGCGCTACCGTGACAACGCGCTCTTCTGCTGCTTCGGTCCGTGGCACGAGCCGCGGTATGCGTGCGCTGTTGTCATCGAACACGGCGGCGCAGGCTCCGCCGTTGCAGGCCCGATCGCGCGCGAAATCATGCGCGCGACGTTGATGCGCGATCCGTCGCGCCGCGAACCGGCGCGCCTTTCGCGGCTTGAAGAAAATCTGGCGAGGAACGCATGACCACGCTTTCTCTCACCTCCAGCCCCAACACGATATTCGATCGTTTCGCCAAGCTCAATTGGGGCATCATCACCATCCTCATCGCGCTCGCCTTCATCGGCGTGCTGATGCACTTTTCGGTCTCGTCGGGCGCCTGGACGGACATGCCGCTGAAGCACGGCATCCGCTTCGTCGTGCTGCTCGTGATGATGATCCTCGCGGCAATCTTCCTCGATACGCGCTTCTGGCTCGCGATTGCGTACCCGCTCTACGCGTTATCGCTCCTCTTATTGGTCGGCGTCGAAGTTGCTGGCGCTACGCGCATGGGCGCGACGCGCTGGCTCGAAATCGGTCCGCTTTCGCTGCAGCCGTCGGAGATCATGAAGGTCGCGATCGTGCTCGCGCTCGCGCGTTATTATCACCAGCTTGATCCGCGCAAGACCGGCACCGTGCTCTGGATCATTCCGCCGTTCCTGATGATCGTCGCGCCCGTCGCGCTGGTCATGCACCAGCCTGACCTCGGCACGTCGCTGATGATCCTCTTCGCCGGCGTGTGCATCATGTTCCTGGGCGGATTGCTTTGGCGCATCATCGCAGCAGGGGCGATCGTCGCCATAGGCGGGGCGATCTTTGCGTATTTCGGCTTCCTGCATGAGTACCAACGACAGCGTGTCGATGTCTTTCTCGGCATCACACAAGACCCGCTCGGCGCCGGTTATCACGTGCTGCAATCGAAAATCGCCATCGGTTCAGCGGGCCTATTCGGCCGCGGTTGGATGCAAGGCACGCAAAGTCAGCTCGACTTCCTGCCGGAAAAGCACACCGACTTCATCTTCACGATGATCGTCGAGGAGTTCGGCTTGCTCGGCGGCACGCTCGTGCTCGTGCTCTTTGGTGCGCTTTTGGCCTTCACCATGCAGGTCGCATACAAGGCTCGCTCGTTGTTCGGCAAACTCGCGGCCGGCGGCGTCGCTGCGACGCTCGCGTGCTATGTGTTCATCAATACGGCGATGGTGATTGGTCTTGTGCCGGTCGTCGGCATTCCGCTGCCGATGATCAGCTTTGGCGGCACGGCGATGGTGACGCTGATGGTCGGCTACGCGATCGTGCTCTGCGTCGACCTCCACCGTGACCAACACGGCGCGCGCGGGTGGCTCTGGTAGCTACCAGCTTCCGCGATCGGCCATCCAATCGGTGGCGCGCACGAGCGCATCGACGATACCGGGCTCCAAGCTTGAGTGGCCGGCGTCGTGGATCACTTCCAGCTCTGCTTCCGGCCAGCGTTGCTTCAAATCCCAGGCGCTGCGCATCGGCGTGCACATGTCGTAGCGGCCTTGCGCGATGCGACAGGGGATGCCGCGCATGCGTGGCGCTTGCTCTAAGAGCCAGCCATCGGTTTCGAAGAAACCGCCGTTGACGAAGTAGTGGTTCTCGATCCGCGCGAACGCTTCAACGAACCGATCTTCATTGAACCGCGACGGCAGCGCGCTCGGTCCCGCGATCGAGATTGTTTCGCCTTCCCAGCGCGCCCAGGCCGCGCCGCGCGACGCGCGTTCTGCCCAATCGTTCGAGGTCAGGCGCTTGTGATAGGCGCGCAGGAAATCGCCGCGTTCGCTCGGCGGGATTGCCGACGAATAGCGTTCGAACGCATCCGGATAAACGTGGCTGGCGCCATCTTGATAGAACCAGTCGATCTCGCTCTTTCGCAGCAGGAAAATGCCGCGCAGCACCAGACCTGCGCACCGTTCCGGGTGCTTGGCCGCATACGCCAACGCCAACGTCGAACCCCAAGAGCCGCCAAACACCACCCATTTGTCGATGCCGAATTTTTCGCGCACGCGCTCAATATCGGCGACCAGATCCCAGGTTGTGTTTTCACGCAGTTCGGCATGCGGTGTTGATCGCCCGCAGCCGCGCTGATCCATCGCCAGCACGCGAAAGCGCTTTGGATCGAAGAAGCGGCGCATCTCCGGCGAAAGCCCGCCGCCCGGTCCGCCGTGTAACGCCACGGCCGGGCGTCCCTGCGGATTGCCCGATTGCTCCACATAGATCGTGTGCAGATCCGAAACCTTCAGCATCTCGCTCGAATGGGCTTCGATCGCTGGATAAAGGTCGCGGCGGGGCGGGGGCGTTTGTCCGTACATAATGCTTGGTTACGAGGGCCGCGCGCGCCGTGCAAGGCTCGTGCTGCGACATTCCAAATCTGCCGTATCGCGGCGTCGCACAAGCAATGCTACGCGGAGGCGCTTGAACGCTCAATCGTCCCCGCCCCCGCCATCGATCTTTTCCACGCCCGCCGCGCGCGTGACGATGGTGATGTCTGCGCTGTTTGGCACGACAGGCGTCATTCTGGTTTTCCTGCCGCGCTGGCTCGAACTTGAGCGCCATCTCAGCGGCACCGAGATCGGGATCATCATTTCGCTCGCGCAATTCGCGCGTATCATCACCGGCCCGTTGATCGCTTACCGCGCCGACCGCGCTAGCGATCGCGCCGCACCGTTGAAGATCATCGCGCTTGCGGCAGTGTTTGCGTACGCGGCGTTCTTCTTCGTGGCGCAGGGCTTCTGGCAGCTGCTCATCTTTGGCTTTGTTGCGCTGACGCTCACGCAATCGATGACGCCGCTGATCGAAGCCGCGACCCTGCGCGCTTCGGCGCAAGGCAAGATCAGTTATGGCTTCGCGCGCGGCATCGGCTCGATCGCGTTCATTGCGGCGAACGTTCTCGGCGGCATTGTCATCGCCCGCTTCGGAATCATCGCTGTCGTCATCTGGGTGCTGTGCGGGCTTTCGCTCACGACGGCGACGAGTTGGCTTGGCCTCCACCGTGACCCGCCTCCGCCGCGCACAACGACATCACGGAGTGGCGGCGCTAGCGCACTGCTACGCAATCGTAGCTTCCTCATTCTCATTGTCGCGTGCGGTCTCATCCAAGCCGCGCACGGCTTCTACTATTCTTTCTCGACCATCGTATGGCGCGGGCAGGGCATCTCGAATGAGATGATCGGATTCCTGTGGGCGTTCGGCGTCGCGGTTGAAGTCGCGTTTCTCTGGAGCTTGCCGTTTATCGAACGGCGCAGCACGCCAGAAGGGTTGATACTGATTGGCGCTGGCGCCGCTGTCGCGCGCTGGTTCGCAATGGGCTTCGCGCCGCTCGGCTGGGTGCTTTGGCCGTTGCAGGCGATGCACGCCTTGAGCTTTGCGGCGGCGCATGTCGGCGCCATGCGTTTGCTGCATCGCGACGCGCCTGAGCAATCAGCGGCAATGGCTCAAACGCTGTACGCGGTGATGTCAGGTGGCCTCCTAATGGGCGCATCCACCTTGATGTCCGGGCGCCTCTACGATGTCGGCGGCGCCATCGGGTACTGGGCGATGGCGGCAATGGCTGGCGCCGGCGGGCTGATCGCGCTGTTCCTGATCCCGCCAAAGCCGCGCGTTTCGACGGCAACACCTCAGTAAGAATTCGCCTCTCACGGGAACCATCGCCCTGAAAGCGCCCTGTGCTTCTTTGCCTTATATTTTCTGTTAGCCGTTATCGGTTGATGGGCAGAAAGCCTGAAGGGGACTCGGATTGGCCGAAGCGGCCGCTTTTGACTTCCGCGAGGATGAGCGCGCGCCGATTCTGGCGCTGCGCGGGGACTGGACGGTGGACACCATCTCCGGTCTCGAGCGCGGCTTGGCGGAAGTTTCCGAGAAGTTAAAGCAAGGCGCAGTCGTCGACGTCTCAAGCCTTGGCCGCTTCGATGTTGCCGGCGCTTATCTGATCGATCGCACCTTCCGCGAAAGTGCGGCCGGCGACAAAGCCCGCATCGCCATCCGCGGCGAGCACACAAATGCGATGCGCTTGCTGCAGGCGGCGCGTAAATCCTACGCTGGCCCAGCGCCACCGCCGCGGCATCTGCATGGTCTGAAAGGTTTCTTCGATCTCACCGGCCGCGCGATGGTGTCGATCGCCGATGAAATCGTCGAGACCGTTGGCTTCTTCGGTGAGGTGCTAGTCACCATTGGCCGCCAGATCATCGATCCGCGCCGCGTTCGCGCGATCTCCGTCGTGAGCGTGATGGAGAAGGCCGGCCTCAACGCGCTGCCCATCGTGATGTTGTTGTCGTTCTTCATCGGCATGGTCGTCGCCTATCTCGGCGCGCGCATCCTCGCTGATTTCGGCGCCCAAGTTTTCGTTGTTGAGCTTGTCGCGATCTCAGTACTTCGCGAATTCGGCGTGGTTATAACCGCCGTCATTCTGGCCGGTCGCACGAATTCAGCTTTTACGGCTGAGATCGGCGCCATGAAGATGCGTCAGGAAATCGATGCGATGCGCGTGATCGGCATTCGTCCGATGGACGCGCTCGTTGTGCCCCGCGTTGTCGCCATGCTGGTGATGACGCCGATCCTGACTTTCGCCGCGATGATGGCAGGCATGTTCGGCGGCCTGCTCGTCTGCTGGGGCGCGCTCGACATCAACCCGGGCATGTTCTTCGGCCGCTTTCAGGAAGTTGTCCCGGCACAGCATTTTTGGGTCGGTTTGGTCAAGGCGCCCGCGTTTGCGCTCGTGCTTTCCGTTGTCGCCTGCAAGCAGGGGCTTTCGGTCGGCGGCGATGTCGGCTCGCTTGGGTCTCGCGTCACCACTTCGGTTGTGCAGGGCATCTTCATGGTGATCCTTCTCGACGCGATCTTCGCACTCTGGTTCCTGGAGATGAACT
The DNA here is from genome assembly GCA_016703335.1 of Caulobacteraceae bacterium. Lineage (GTDB taxonomy): Bacteria > Pseudomonadota > Alphaproteobacteria > Caulobacterales > Aquidulcibacteraceae > Vitreimonas. The sequence goes on from JADJCG010000008.1 coordinate 112,112, forward strand.
GGTGAGCGAGGAGATCGCCATTCGCGTGCGCGGACTCGTGACCCGCTTCGGAAAGCAGACCGTTCACGATGGTCTGGACCTTGACGTGCGACGCGGTGAAATTCTCGGTGTTGTTGGTCCATCAGGCACCGGCAAGTCCGTCCTGTTGCGCGAAGTCACTGGTCTCGATGAGCCGACGGCAGGCGAGATCACTTTTCCATGTTTCGACGCTGAGGGCGTGAAACCGCGCCTTGGTGTCATGTTCCAGGATGGCGCTCTCTTCTCGAATCTCACCGTGCTCGAAAACGTCGAGGCGCCGCTGCGCGAGCACACGCATCTTTCGGCTGAATTGCGCCGCGAAATCGCTGGCCTTGAAGCTTTCGATGGCGGGGCTTGGGCCCGATGCGCACCACAAGCGGCCCTCGCAAATTTCCGGCGGCATGCGCAAACGCGCCTCGGTCGCGCGCGCCATCGCGCTCGATCCGGAATTGCTGTTCCTAGATGAGCCGACTGCGGGGCTCGATCCGATCAGTGCCGAGAAGTTTGATCGCATGACTGAAGAGCTCGCGCGCTCGCTTGGGCTCACCGTGTTCCTGGTCACGCACGACCTGGACACGCTTCATGCCATCTGCGACCGCGTTGCCGTGCTCTACGAGGGCAAGGTCGCGGCGATTGGAACGATCCCAGAAATCACCGCCGACGCCAAAGGTTGGGTGAAGGAATATTTCTCAGGTCCGCGCGGCCGCGCTGCTAAAGCCGGCGCCGCGGGAGGGTAGAGCCATGGAAACGAAAGCCAATTACGTTCTGATCGGCGCCGCCACTATTGTCGGTACGTTGCTGATCCTGCTCTTCGCCACTTGGATCACCACGGGTGATTTGAGGCGTGGCTCAACGAGTTCGATGTGGTGTTCGATGATCCGGTGCGCGGCCTTAGCGAAGGCGGCGAGGTGCGGTTCAACGGCATCAAGATCGGCGAAGTGGAATCGCTGCGCATCGATCCCGACAACACCAATCGCGTTATCGCGCGTATTCGCGTGCAGTCGGATGTTCCGGTGAAGAACGACACGGAAGGTCAACTTGAGCCTATCGGGTCTCACCGGCGTTACGCTCATCCAGCTTTCAACTGGTAGTGTGGATGCGGAGCTTTTGCGACCAGCATTCGGCGCGCCACCGCCACGCATTCAGGGGCGGGGCAGTCAGATCGACGTGATCGTCGCGCGGGGCGAAGAAGTGGCGATGCGGGCCTCTGAAGCCATGGCGGCTGTGCGCGATTTGCTGACTGATGAAAACATCGCGCGCGTGACGCGGACATTGCAAAACCTCGAAACTGTATCGCAGCAACTTTCGGCGCGTGACTCGGTCATCACGCAATCGGGCGAAGCGGCACAAGAGATCGCGACGCTTGCGCGTCAGATGCAGTCTGATTTGGCTGATCTCGATGAGGTGCTGGGCAGCGTGAACCAGGCGGCCGGCGTCGCTGCCGGCGAGACGTTGCCGGAGCTTTCGCTGGCGGCCGAAGAAATTCGACGCGCCGCATCTTCGATCAGCCGTGTTGCGAACAACCTCGAAGAAAACCCATCCGTTCTGACGCCGCGCGCCCCGCGGCCGACCGTGGAGCTTGAACCATGATCCGCGCCGCTTCGCTTTTGCTCGCCGCCTCGATGCTCGGTGGTTGTATCTCGTTGCTGCCCGAACCGCCGCCGCCGCCGCGGACCTTTGTGCTGGAGCGCGCGGTTGAGCCGCTTCAGGGCGCCCATCGATGCGGTCATCGCGGTGGCGCAGCCGACGGGTGAGCGCTCGATCCTTGGCTTCGATCTCATCTGGCGGACGGGCGATACGATTGCGTACGTCGATCAATCGCAATGGTCGAGCCGGGCGGCGGACGCGCTGCAGCAGATCTTGGCGGAGACGATCACCAATCAAGGACGCTTCCGGGCTTCGACGCGTTCGGGCGAGGCGCGGGCGGATTATGAGATCCGCTGGGAAGTGCTCGATTTTGAAGTGCGCGAAGAAGATATGACGGCGCACTTCCGTGCGGACGTTCGGCTTGTTGCGCCGGGGCGGCGAATTATTGCGTCGCGGATTATCGACGCCACTGCGCCGGTGAGTGCGCGGTCTTCTTCGGTGGCGGCTGATGCGCTTGCGCGCGCCGCCCGTGAAGGCAGCGCGCGCATTGGGGAGTTTGCGGCAGATGCAGCGCTGACGGCTCAGACAAGCGCCGCCGGCACTGGTAGTCACTGAGTTACGCGAGAGCCGCGTCGATCAGCAGGTAGGCGCGGACGAGGTCCGAACCTTCGCTCTTCTTGTCGCTCTTCGCGAGGTCCGGGCGTGAGCGGAACGTGATCGCCGTATCGTGGGCGTCGGCGTTGCGCTTCATGTGACGGACGATGCGGGTGACCGCACCGGGCGCCGCGTCGATCACCGCACGGCGGCGGGCCGAAGCGCCGTCACGCGAGCAGCGAGCGATGCGCTCGAGATCCGAAGCGTCGAGCACGTCGTCGAGGTCAACACCAGAGTTGGTGACGAGATCAATCGCGTTGGTCTTGATCTGACCTTCGGTGTCGACGGCCGGTTCGTTGCGACCGAAGTCAGCCAGTTCGAACGCGCTTTCGTTGGCGGCTTGCATCGGCGCTTCTTCGCGCTGTTGCGGCATGAAGTTGCCCCAAGAGCCAAAGCCCTTGAACACCTTCTTCGGTTCACGCTCGAGCGTGACGTCCATGCGGCTTTCGACGCGAGGACGCGAGCCGCCGCGCGACACGGCAGCGTTAGCTGCGGCGTGCAGGGTGCTCATCTCGTCGCTTTGCTCGAAGGCGACCGGCTCAGGCTGACGCTCGACCGGCTTTGCAGCCTTCTTCACGGCCGCCGTTGAAACGATGGCGCCGAGGCGCTTCTCGATCGTGGCGACAGCAGCTTGGCTTTCGCTCGCCGTGGTGCGGGCGCTCGTCGCCATGTCGTTCAGACGCGCCATTGTATCGTTGGCGGCTACCTGCATGGCTTGCGCTTCGGCACGGATGAGTTGAGCGGCGCGCTTGGCTTCAGTGACGGCGCTGCGCGTCGTTTCACGAACGGCGCTGGCCGTTTCGTTGGCGGCGAGCACAGCTTCGGCCGTCGACTTCTTTGCCGTCTCGGTGAGGCGGGTGGCTTCGGCGAGACCGCCAAGCATTTCCGTCATCGAGCCGTTCAGAGAAGCGGCAGCGGCGTTGGCGTGATCAGCGGCGCGGTGGAACTGCGTCGTGTGCTCACCCAGCATGTTGGCCGAAGAGGCGAACGAGCTGAGGTGGGTTTCGAGCGCATGTTCAGCGGCGGTGACTTCCGTCTTCACCAGCTTGGAAGCTTCGCGCATCAGGCGGACTTGGCGGCCGATCGAATTGGCGATCACGTCCGTTTGGTCCTTGATGTCGCCTTTCACTTCGACGAGGGCTTCACGCTCACGAATGAGCGTGTCGGCCATCGCTTGGGTGTTGGCGCGCGACGCGGCAACCGCGTCACCGAAGAGGCGGCATTGCGTTGCGCGGCGGCTTCCAGTTCCGCCAGGCGATCCAATGCAGACGAGACCGCGTCGTTGAGCTGGTCGATCTCGTTCTTCACGGTGTTGGTGATGCGTTGAACTTGGGCTTCGCCGTTCTCGACGGGCAGCTGAGCTTCACGAGCAATGCGCGTCAGTTCGACGGCAAGCTTGCGCGCCTTCAGCGCTTCGCCGGCGGCCGAGGCGGCAACCCAGAAGAGCAGGGCCGGGCCGAACGCGGCGGCGATCAGGCCAGCTTGCATCGCCGGGTCCATCGCCATCACGGCTTCAACGCCGAAATAGAAAAGCGGGCCGGCGATCGCGCCGACAATCCAGACGAACGCCATGACGCCGCCGGTGAAGGCTGCCCATGAGAAGCCCGTCTTCACTTTAATCTCGCGCTTGGGTTCAATCACGGCCGGCTCGTCGCGCGTCGTGGTGAAATCTTCTTCGCGGTCGAACTCGCCCGCGAAATCGTTTGCGTGATCTTCGTTGACGTTTTCGATTTCACCGAAATCGTCGAACGGATCGCGTTCGTCGTCCTCTTGTCCGTAGTACATCGTAAACTCCCGCGCGCCCATGGGATCACGGGCGTTAACCCGGCGGCTGCAACGGCCATGCCAGCGAGGCGAGTGGGTTTCCCGTGTGGGGCTTGCTCCAAATCGGAGCAAAGACCGCGCCAATGATGCGCCATGCGCGAGAAGTAACGTTAAGGCGTGCGTGAACGCACCGAAACGCGATGCGTGACGGCGTGCTGGCGTGGATGTGTGGTGCGGGGCGCGGCTAGGTTGAGTCGCAGAGCTTCGCGCGTGCGACGAGCGCCACGCAGGTGATGTCGATTGGTAAACGCACGTCAACGGGATCGTAGCCGTAACGCCGCGGCGCGACGAGCGCGTAGCGCGAGACGACTTCTGGTGCGCGCTTGAGTGCGCGGCTCTGCGCGATCGCAAGGCGGCGAATGTGCGGTGAAGGATCGTTAAGCACGCGGCGCAGCGCCTCGAAGCGGCGCGCGATGCAGAACGGTGTCGAGCGCTGGCGCTGTGGCGCGCGCGGTGGCGGCTCGATCGGGCGCGGGCTCGGGGCCCAGAGGTCGCGGATGCGTGGGGCGTTGCAGTCGCGGACACGGCGCGTGTCACGGGGAAGCGCGAGCGCAAACGGTGCGGACCAGGTTTCGGGGTGCGCAAGATCAACCGCGCGCAGGTTGCGGTGCGCGCGTTTGCGCGCCGGGTTAACGATGACGAGGCCGGGGCGTATCAGCACGTAAGTCAGTTGCGGGCCGCGTGAGGGCATCGCGGCGGCGCGCGTGGCGAGTTCGGCGAACAGCAATTTACGGACGAGGCTTTCGAGCATGAAGAGCTGACGCAGGATGGTGAGGCGCGTGCTGCGGGCCGTAAGGCTGAGGAGCGCGATCGCCGCCGGCGCACCGATGGCCGCGATCACGCGCGCAAAAGTGGCGCGCAGGCGATCCCAGAGGGCAGTGTTGGTTGCAAGGGCGGCGGCGATGGTCATGTGCGCCGCGAGTATGATGGCGCGGCGGCGCTGTAGGATAGATTGGGGTGTATGCGGAGGATTGGCGTCGCGGGGCGCGGCGCGAGGAGGTCCGAAAATCGCCGAAAACGGCCGTAGCAAATGCTTAGGGCGGGCCGCGTCGGTCACCTGGATGCTCGCGACGCCGCGCACTTGAGCTCTCGATTTAGCAACGGCGGTGGTGATATGTCGAAAGCGACTTTGCAATGATGGATCTTTGGATGAAGGCCGCGATCACTTCGATAATCGTTCTTGCATGGGTAAGCCCAGCATTGGCCCAAGAAGGCGGCGCGGCTGCCAATTTGGCGCGAGCGGACGCCAACCATGACGGCGAGATCACGCGAGCTGAATTCGATGCGATGATATCTGCCGAATTTGATCGCCTTGACCTCAACCGGGATGGATCCCTAGTCGCCGCGGAGCTTCAAGGCGCAGGAAGAATGAGAGGACAACTCTCACACGCCGACACCAATGGTGATGGGCGATTGACGAGGACTGAGCTCCTGTCGCAACCACCGCGCGGCTTCATTCGTTTCGACGCGAACCGCAATAGCGTGCTTGAGCCGTCGGAGGTTTCAGCGATGCGAGCCGCCCTGAGAGCATTCGGAGGGTGAGCGCAAACTTGGCTCCCTCGCCGCCTTAGCCTAACCCGGCGGTTCACATGAAGCCGCCGCGCGCGCACCCAATAGTTCGCCACTGGCTTGGCGGCTCCAAATGGTGCCGTTGATCACAGTCGACGCGCGATGGCGTCCGGGGGTTGTCGCCGATGTCAGACCGCACGCCGGTCGCCAGGGGTTCGAGCATGCGCTTCATTTCGGAAATCGACCGTTGAGGGCCAAGGCATTCTTCAAGAAGCTAGGCTTTCAACCCCAAGGACTAGTACCCGGCAGCCGAGCGGCCACAAAGCCGAAGATGACCACCTTTCTATCAAAGCGGATTGTCCCATACGCGAAAATCGCCTCGCTGCTGACGGACACCCAAGGCGACTTTGCCGATTGCGTGGTGTGGCCATTCGATCTCGTCTGGGGTGACCCGGAGCCAAGAGGACAATCCGCCCGAAGCTTGGGAAACCTACGCTCGGTGGAGACGCGATCACGGCGAGGTGCTGAATCCTCCGAGAGGCCCGGACCACGTTTTCAGCGGGCGAGCAGGCTGAACCTGCGCGGCTGCAGAACTCGGGGGTCTCCATGGGCTGGGACAACTGGTTGCCGCGAGACCCGCCAAAATGCTCTTTGAGTTTTCGCACAACGATCGCATTTCCTCCACTCGCGCTCGCATCCGATACCGACCTGCTATCGGCGTGGGCTAAGCTCGGCGTGAAGGGCAGCTAAGGGCCAGAAGCGGTCATCCACCCATTTTCTGATGTCCGAGAAGCTCCGAAGTTGGAAACTAGGCGTAGCGGACCTCGGGCTCGCCGAGATCTTCTGGGCCGCCTTCTTTTACGCATTCGTTTACCCACATAGGCATACTGAGAAGGCATGCGTCAGACGCGGACACTCTTGCTAGTTTTGCTGGCGCTTCTCGCCATCCTCGGTGCGGGCCTCATCGTACTCACTAACATTGGCGACGCGTCCGTTGTTGCAAGTACCGGCGGCGTCTATGGCGCACTGGAGACCGCTGGCGCACAAGAAAATGTGTCTTTGCGCGATGACCTCTACGAGATCGTGCTCCGCCTCAAGGGTCCGTGGGCGGCGGTCCAACTGACGGGCGTCAGTGTGCTATTGCTCGCGCTGGTCGGGTTGATCGCAGTGTGGCGCAGACCAAAATAGCTTGAGACGTCTCGGCGAGGCGGATTGCCAAATTTCGTGAGCGGCCTCCTTGCTCCAATGCGGTCAATCGCTTGGCAGCCTCGGCAAAGGTGCGGTTTCGCCGACAGCAGACGTTCGGGGCTGACGAGGTCCGCGGTGGCGTCAATCATTGCCTCGCCTTACAACTATGCGCCTGCATTCATGAGCGACGACTGGTTCCGAAAATACGTGCTTGGTTACCGCTGGCCGCTTCACCGGCGGTTCTTATGGGCGCTTGTGCTCGTAGCGCTTCGCCTAATCTGGGCCCAACCTGCTAGACGTGAGCGTGGCATGGCCAGTGAAGACGGCGAACGTCCGGTTCGGGCCAGAAGCGGTCATCCGCCCATTTTCTGATGTCCGAGAAGCTCCGAAGTTGGAAACTAGTCGTAGCGGAATTCGGGCTCGCCGAGATCAATCGCCGGCAGCTCGTCTTTCTCGCGCCAATAATCTTGCGTGTGCTGCCACTCATACTTGGCGCCGCGTTTGGGCAAGAGCTGCATGCGGCGCATTAAGTAGCCGGGGTTGAAATTTTCCGGATCGATCCACGGTAAGATTTCCATGGTCTTGTCGCCATCCGGAATCACGACTTCCACGCGACGAGCGCCGTTTCCATCCATGTGCTTCAACAGGCGGCAAACAAAATCGCCAAGCAGATCGACGCGTAGCGTCCAGCTGGCGCGGAAGTATCCGAACACCCAGACCATGTTCGGGACACCGGTGAACATCATGCCGCGATAAGTGACCGTATTAGCGAAATCGACGGGCTTGCCATCGACGTTGAATGGGATGCCGCCGAGGACACTCAGATTGAACCCGGTAGCAGTTATGATCACATCGGCCTTCAGTTCATCTCCTGACTTGAGAAGCACGCCGGTTTCAGTGAAACGGTCTATCTCGTCCGTCACCATGGTGGCTTTGCCTGCGGCGATGCCCTGGAAGAGATCGCCGTCCGGCACAAAGGCAATCCGCTGACGCCAAGGGCGGTAGCGTGGCGTGAAATGCGTCATGTCGTAGTCGGGACCAAGAAACATGCGCACGCTGGCGAGCAATTCCTGGCGCAGCGGCTCCGGCTCTTCGAACGAGCGCTTTGTGAACTGATCCTGATCGTACAGGATCTTCTTCCGCGCGATGTCATGGATGGTCATTTCATCGACGCCGATCGTGCGCAGCATCTCGACCAGTTCGTTGATGTTGCGTCCGGGGATGAAATAGGTTGGCGAGCGCTGCAGCACTGTGACGTGCTTGCACTCGCTGGCGATGGCGGGAACGACGGTGGCCGTTGTAGCCCCGGAGCCGATGACGAGGACGTTCTTGTCCTTGAGGTCGATAGTCTTTGGCCAAGTTTGCGGATGAACGATCTTGCCCTTGTAGTCCGCCATGCCCGGCCAATCGGGCGTGTAGCCCTGCGCGTGCTCGTAGTAGCCTTGGCACATCCAGAGGAAGGTGCAGGTGAAGAGGCGGAGCTCGCCGGTATCCGTGCGCTGGGATTCTACGGTCCAGAGATTAGTCTCGCGCGAGAACGATGCTGATGTGATCTTGTGATGGTAGCGGATGTGCGGCGCTAGATCGCTCTCCGCGATCACATCGCCGACGTAGTCGAGGATTTCGGCAGCCGTAGCGATTGGCGGTCCGATCCACGGTTTGAAGCGATAGCCGAACGTATACAGGTCGCTGTCGGAGCGGACGCCGGGATAGGTGTGCATCAGCCACGTGCCACCGAAGCTCTCGAGTGCCTCGAGGACGACGAATGACTTGTCAGGGCATTGCTGCTTTAGGTGATAGGCCGAGCCGATCCCGGAGATGCCGGCGCCGACTATCAGCACGTCGAAATGTTCGCTCATGGCCATGTCTCAAGGGTGGTCATCACTTAGGCTCCATACGATACATTGCAGCAAGCGGCGGTTTGCGCGCTTGAGCGCAATCAATGTGTAATGACGCTCACCAGCGGAAGACTAGGAGGATCGCGCGCATTCGCAGGATTGGCGTCAACCGACGGGCGAACCATTGATCACGCTCAATACATCAAACCGAACGTGCCGTTGCTATGCCGAGCATGCGGACCAAACCTAAGACCCAAACCGAGTTTGTGGCGCCAGCTCAAGCTATGGCGCAAAGCGGGTCTTTCAGAAGCGCCCAGCAGATCCACTACGCGCTACTGGTATGGCCAGATGAAGCTGGCCGGTGGTGGAACGAAGACCTTGCGGCAAACATAGACGCGCGCTGCCGCAGCGGTGTGTCGCCGCGAGACTGAAATCGCGGGTACCGCACAGCAAGATCACGGTCTTTGATACCCACGCCAGGCGCACCCCTCCCAAACCTCCCTTAACTTTTGCAGCAGTGCGGGCGGGGCGTGATGAATTGGTGCGACTGCATCGGGCCGGCGAGATCGACGACGAGACGCTGCACGATCTCGAGCACGATCTGGATTTGGAAGAGCTGGGCGCGATTGCTTCGAAGGTGCAGCGCGCCAAACTAGCGCCGTTTTGTGCGTGCGCTGTGAGCGCATGGCGCGAGGGATTGTGACACGGCGAGCGGTGTTAGCGGCGGGCGTTGGCTTTGCCGCGCCGGCTTATGCGGATGTTGCGTGGCGCAGGTTGGGGCCGGGGTTTGAGCATACGACGGCACGGATTGCTTCGACGATTGGCGATCGGCGGCTGGACGTTGTGCGCATTGATCCGGCGTTGAACCGGTTTGTTCTGTTGTTGGCCGGCGCGATGGGCGTTGCGCCGCGGACGGCGCGGCAATGGGCGGATGAGCGCGGGCTCGTTGCGGCGATCAATGCGGGGATGTTTCGCACGAACCGGTTGCCGGTGGGATTTGCGAAGGCGGATGGGCGTGTCGTGCAGCCTTCGATGAGTGCGGACCGGAGCGTGTTTGTGTTTGGCGCCGATAGCGCGCGACTACTCGATACGTCTTGCGATGCGTTTGACGCGAGCGCGCATGAGAATGCGCTGCAGTCGATCCGAATGGTGTCGTGCCAAGGGCGCAATGTGTGGAGCCAGCAGCCGCGGATGTGGTCGACGGCGTGCGTGGCGCAGGATGGGGACGGCAAGATCCTGTTTCTGCACGCGCGCTCGCCGCTGAGTGTGCATGACTTTGTCGACGCGGTGCGTGCGCTGCCGCTGGGGATCGTGCGGGCAATGTATATGGAGGGCGGGCCAGAGGCGACGCTTGTTGCGCGTGGCGCGGGCGAGGTGATTGAGCGCTTCGGGAGCTACGAGACTGGGTTCAACGAGAACGACGAGAACGATCGGGCTTGGGCGTTGCCGAATATTTTGGGGGTTGTGCCGCGTTAGCTTGCGGCGCGCCAGGCGCGTGGTTTTGCGATTTCAGAATAGCGGCGCCGATACCCGCCCCCAACCCCGCCCCGCAAGGGGGCGGGGAGTCGATGGGCGATTAGCCCGCCGCGGCGTCGATCAGCAGAAATGCGCGGGTGACTTCAGCGTTCATTTGGGCGCGGCCGCGGCCGATTTGTTCGGCGATGCGAGCGCCTTCGTTGCGCAGGAATAGCATCGCTTCCTGGTTGGCGTTGCCGTCGCGGTTGAGGAAGTCGCCCATGCGGCGCGCGGCTTCGGGCGCTGCGTCGCGGACGGCGCGGCGGCGCGCTTGCGTGCCCGAGCGGGCGCGTTGGGCGATGCGTTCGAGCGCGGACGGGGAGAACACGTCGTCGAGCCGCAGGCCGGCGTGCTCGATGGTTTCGACGATCGGCAGCGCTTGCGTGCGCGGCTCGGCGATTTGGCGGCGCAGGTGCGCGACGGGATCGGCAGCGGGTTCGCGGCGTTGCGGCGCGGCTGGCGCTGCGCCTTGCTCGGGGCCGTCGACGTTGGAGAGCAGATCGCGCCAGGTCCAATCGCCGGGCACAGGTTTGTCAGCGGCGGGCGCCGGCGTGCGTTGGCGTTGTTGCGGCTGTTGCTGTTGTTCGGGGGGCGCGTCGCCGAACATGGGCGGCGGCGGATCGTTGCGATTGCGCGCGGGCGGCAGTTCGAGCGGATCGGCCGCTTCGTCGCGCCACGAGCGATCGTAGCCAGGCGCTGACTCATCATCGCCAATCGCGTCGCGTGCGCCGCGTGCGGCGGAGCGGGCGGCGTTGGCGGCGTCGCGCAGGCGTTCGAGGGCGACGGCGGCCTCGCGTTCGACGTTGACAGCTTCGCCGCGAATGAGTTCGGCGGCGCGCTTGGCGTCGTCGATGGCGCGGTGTGTGGTGTCGCGCACGGCCCCGGCGGTGGAGTTGGCCGCGTGCGATGCCGCTTCGGCCGAATGGCGCGCGGCGTCGGTGAGGCTTGTCGCTCTTGCCAAGACATCGAGCGCGGTGGAGAGCGCTTGTTCGAGACGCAGCGCGGAATCGGCGCTGGCTTGCGCGGCGCTGGAGAGGCCGTTGGTGCGATCGGAGATCAGCGCAGCGGCGGCGCCGAAGGAGGTGAGGCGGTGATCGAGCGCTTGGTCGGCGGCGCGGACTTCGGCTTCGGCGACGCGCGCGGCTTCGGAGATCGAGCTGGTGTGCTTGCCGATGGAGTCGCCGATGTTTTGCGCTTGGCTGGTGAGGTCGCGGCTGATGCGCATCAGCTCTTCGCGCTCACGCTCCATGCCGACGATCATCTGGTTGGCGCCGGCCTTGGCTTGGTCGGACATATCGTCGACGGCTTTGGCTTGGCGAGAGATCTGACCTTCGACGTCTTGGAGACGCTTCAGCGTTTGTAGGAGCGCTTGATCGAGTTGGTTGATCTCGCCGCGGACGGATTCTGCGAGTTGGCGCGCGGCGCTTTCGGCGCTGCGCTCGGGGTTCATCAGCCGATCGGCGGCGTCGGCGAGGCGGCGTGCTTCTGAGCGCGCGCGGGCGCTGTCGCGTGCGGCGAGGCCGGAGAAGGCGGCCATGATCGCAGGAAGAATGGTGACGGCGCCGACGGCGCCGAATTCGGGAATCGTGAGCGAGCCGATTTTCTCGGGGCCGATCAAAACGACGGCGCCGGCGAGGCTGCCGAGCACCCAAAGCCCAGCAACGATCAAACCCAGTAAGCCGATCATCGCACCAAGATCGCCGTTACGTTCGGCGTCAGGCGTGGTCGTCGTCATGCAGCACAAATCCAATAGCGCGCGGGGAGTGCGCGCGTATGGTCAACAAGAACGAAAGCAGTGCGGCCATTCAAGGGCGAACGCCTGCGAACGCAAACTAACGATCAGAAAGATCGCGTGTTCGAAGAAGCGCTTAGTGCTCGTTCGTCTGGCAGGCTTCGCCGGCGCAGCTCGACTGCTCGACTGTGCGCTGTTCAAGCGTCACGCCGACCCAAGCCAGGGCCAATGCGATCAACGCGTCGCGAACCATTACTAGGAAAGCCAACATCGCCCTCTACCTCAATGCAGCAAGCGGTATGTGCGCGCTTCGTGGGCGAACCGCAAGCTACGGTTCCGTGTATTACGCGGATGGAATGAAGTCTGCGGTTCGAATGCAGTATGGCGGCGCTTGACCGGGGCGAGGCGGGCGCTTAGGTCACCGGATGTGACGTTACAACATAACAGCGCCCAACATAGCAGCGCCCGGGCTGGCAAGAAGGCTCACATCGCCCATGCGGCCGTGATGGGTTTGCACGCCATCTGCTGCGGACTGCCGGCGCTGGTGATGTTGGCGGCGGCGCTTTCGGGGGCGACCTCGGGGATCGCGTTACTCTCTGGTTACGTTGGGGAAATTCACCACTTCCTGCACGGCCACGAGCTCTGGATCCTGGCCGGATCGGCGGCTTTGGTGGTGACCGGCGGCTGGCTTGAGGCGAGCGCTCGGCGGCATCACAAGCACGGGTTTCCGTGGATGTTTGCGTTCTCGGTGTTTTGCTTCTTCGCCAACGTCGCGATCATCGTCGCGCACCGGGCGATTGCAACCTAACGTTTCGGTTTCAAGATATGCAGCGCAAGCGTGCGGTAGCGACGGACTGCTTCGCCGGTCTCGCTTTCGCGTCTGAGCGCGCGGCGCAGCGCCATGCCTTCTAGGCCCGCAATCAGAGCTTCCGCCGCTTCGGCAGCTGGCAGGGCAGGATAGATCGTGTTTTCGCGCTGGGCCCGTTCGATCGCGCCCGCGAGGCGGCCCACGGCGATTTGATCGCGGATTTGCAAAGCCTTTGCGAGCAGGGGATCGCGGGCGGCTTCAGCCCAGATGTCGGCTAGGAGCGCGGCGTCGCCATCGCCGTCGAAGGTTTCAAAGAAGACGCGCGCGAGTTCGGCGAGGCCGGCGATTAAGCCTTCTGAGCCGTTAACGCGGTCGAGCATCGTTTCGGCTTCGGCGCGCGCATCGAGCGCGATGGCGGCGATGATGTCGGCTTTGGAGTCGAAATAGCGATAGAGCGCGCCTGGGCTGATGCGGGCTTCGGCGCAGATTTCCTCGATTGTCGTCAGCCGGAAGCCGCGCTCGCGAAAGCATTCGCGGGCCGCTTCCAGGATTTGGCTGCGGCGCCGTTCAGGCAAAGCGGGGTCGGCATGGCGAGGCACCCCGGCATAAGGGGCGGATTCTCTCGTATGGTTTAGCCTAAATTCACCCTGCGCTGGCAGCGTCGCCCGAGCCTTATTCGGCGCGGAGCCCGCCATCTATGACGTCTAAGCCGCAGAGCGCGATCGCCAGCGCCGCAGAGACGCGTCGGCGCGAGATGCCGGCCTCTATCGCTGTAACCATCCTGACCGGCGGCATCGCTGCGGCGATCATGGGTGGGCCGTGGCCTGTCGGCTGGTGCGCCGTGATGGCGGTGCTGCTCATTCTCGACACCGAGCTTTATCGCCGCCTCGACGCGGCTGAGACGAAGATCGAAGGCCGGACGATGGCCGGCCTGGCGCTATGGGCCGCGTTCAGTTCAGGCTTCTACGCGCTGTTGCCGATTACGTTGTGGCTGCATGGCGAAGCTGCCGGTGCGGCGGCGGCGATGTTGCTGTGGATCGTGGCGGTCGTTCGTCACTTCAGCCCTGGCGCTTCGGGTGCGTTGCCGATCGCGGCGGCTGGCGCTGCGCCGCCGGCGCTGTCATTGCTCGCCTCGCCGCTGATGATGGCGGCGATGGCGCAAACGCCGGATTGGGATTTGGCGTTTATCGCCGCTGTCGGTGGCGGCGCGTTGATGGCGTATGTGACCTTGGCGCGCGTGAGCGCTGAAACGGCTGAGCGCGCACTGCGCGAGGCCAAGCAAGATTCAACGCAAGAACAGGTGCTGGCTGAACTCATGCTCGGGCAGGGTGTGACGGCCGCGATGCTGATCGATGCGGACGGCTGCGTCCTCGCGATGAGCAAGGCTATGCGTGATGCGATCAGCGTGCCTGATCCGATCGGCAAGAAGTTCGAGGACTTGATCGGCTGGGCGCCGGATCGGTGGCGCGATGCGTTTGCGCGCGCGATGAGCGGCGAAGTCATGCGCTTCGACGAAGACGAAACGCGCCTGGAATCCGGAACGCGTTGGTACAATTGGGAAGCGCGGCCGTGGCGCAATGCTGAGGGCGAGATCGTCGGCGTTATTTCGCACGGCAGCGACATCACGCAATTGGTGCAGGCGCGCACTGCGGCGTCCGCTAACGAGCAGCGGCTGATGCAAGCGCTCAAGATCGCCAAGAGCTTGGTTTGGGAAGTCGATTTCAAGGTGCGCTCGATCCACTGGCATGGCGACGTTGAGGCGGTCTACAACCGCGCCTTCACGTTCGATCAATTCATGGAAAGCCGTACGGGCTTTCTGCATGAAGAGGATCGCTTGGCGCTGCGCGATTATTTCGTGCGCGTCGCGGCAGGCGGCGGCGGGTGCATGGAGCACCGCGTTCTGATCGAAGGCAGTGATGATGTGCGCTGGATCGAAGCCTGGGCGCAGCGCGTCATGGGGCGTTCGGGCGGCGTGCGTAAAATCTTTGTCGTCTCGAAGGACATCACTGAGCGCAAGCGTCAGGAAGCGGCGTTTATCGGCGCGATGCACCGCGCCGAGGAAAATCTGAAATCGCGCCGGGCGCTGTTCGGCGAAACTGCTGCTACGGCTGAGGCGATCGACGAGGCGGCGGTCAGTGTCGCGGAGATGTATGAGCGTCTCGATAGCCTGATGGCCGAGACCAACGCGCGCGACGTGAAGCTATCGGAAACGCTGGCGAGCTTGCGCACGGCGCGCGAAGAGGCGGATGCGGCGAACGTCTCGAAGTCGCAATTCCTGACGTCGATGAGCCATGAGTTGCGGACGCCGCTCAATGCGATCATCGGCTATTCGGAAATGCTGATGGAAGAGGCTGAAGACGATGGCCGCGATAGCGACATCGCCGATTTGCAGCGCGTGCTGAGCTCAGCGCGTCAATTGCTGCACCTCATCAATGACATTCTCGATCTCTCGAAGATCGAAGCCGGGCGCATGGATTTGACGGCGTCAGACTTCGATGTTGCAGCTTTGGTGCGCGAAGCGGCGGACACGGTGCGGCCGAACGTTGAGAAGAACGGCAGCACGCTGCGGCTCGATATTGCTGACGATCTTGGCGACGTGTGTACAGACTCGTTCAAGCTCAATCAGTGCTTGCTCAATCTGCTCTCGAATGCGGCCAAGTTCACGCAGAAGGGCGAGATCAGCGTGTGCGCCAGCCGCGATGGTGAGTTCATCGACATTGCCGTCGCCGATACGGGCATCGGCATGAGCGAAGAGCAGGTCGGGCGCTTGTTCAATGCGTTCGTGCAGGCCGATGCGCTAACGGCACGCCGGTATGGCGGCACTGGTCTTGGCTTGGCGCTGACTCGGCGGATTATGCAATTGCTTGGCGGCGATGTTTCAGCCGCGAGTGTTCAAGGCAAGGGCTCGACGTTTACGTTGCGCTTTCCGGCGCAGTTCGGCACGGCGCGGGTGCTGCCACGCATCGATGCGGTCGCTGCGGCTGGTCAAGGCGTGCAGCGACTTGTGCTGATGATCGACGACGAGGAAAGCGCGCGCGATTTGACGGCGCGCTCGCTGGTGCGTCTGGGCTTTGAGGTGCGTACGGCTGCAACGGGCGCTGAAGGCATTGATCTGGCGCGCAGTCTGCGGCCGAGCCTCATTCTGCTTGATATCAATTTGCCAGACGTCACCGGCTGGGATGTGCTCACGGTGCTCAATACGGGCGACGCGGGCGATATTCCCGTCATCATTCATTCCATCGACGACAATCGGCAGCGCGCATTGTCGTCAGGCGCTTGCGAGCACCTTGTCAAACCAGCCGACAGGGATGTGCTCGCGGCCGCCGTGCTTCGCTTTGCGCGCGCTCCCGAAACTGCGAAGCCGGCTGACGCGCCGGTCATCCTCTCCAACACCGCCAAGACGGCGTGAAAGGCACTCCCTATGCGCATCCTCATCGCTGAAGATCATCCCGATAACCGCGAAATGCTGACGCGCCGGCTTGAGCGCAAAGGCTACGAAGTGCATTGCGCTGAAAATGGCGCGGAAGCTGTCGACATGGCCAAGATCTGCGCGCCGGATCTCATCTTGATGGATATTTCCATGCCGGTGATGTCGGGCATTGAAGCGACGAAAGTTATTCGCGCGACCCCGGATGTGAGCCGAGTGAAGATCGTGGCGCTGACTGCGCACGCGATGGAGAGCGCGCGTAAAGAATGCATGGATGCGGGCTGCGATGATTTTGCGACGAAGCCGGTCGACTTTGCTGGGCTGGTTGCGCTGATCCAGAAGTACGCGGCTTAAGGGGATCGTGGCGTCCCCTTCGACAGGCTCAGGGTGACGCCAATTCCAGCGCCGGCTTAAGAGCAGCGTCAGTCTGAGCTCGTCGAAGATTGCGCGGATCACGCGCATGGTTAGCGCGGGTCAAGGTTTGGCGATTTTAACTATCCAAATACTTCGATCTGCCTTGCTAAATTAGCGTCACCTCAACCCTCCTCACAGTAAATTGCTTATCTGGTATGGGCACACGTGGGTGCGAGGGAGGACGAATGTCCTCAGCGCAAGGCAATGAAGACGCGTCGTCAGCGACGCGTCTAGGTCGCATTCTGCTGGTCGACGACCAAGCGCAGAACCGCGACATGCTTGGCCGTCGGCTTGAACGCCGCGGCTACGACGTTGTGCTGCGCGAAACCGCCGTCGGCATCGAAGACGCGATCGAAGAACTCAACATCGAACTGGTGCTGCTCGACTGGATGATGCCGGAGCGCTCAGGACTTGATGCGCTGCAGGGTATTCGCCAGCGCTTCGATGCTGAGCACGTGCCGGTTATCGTCGTCACGGCGCTCGATGACGGCGACATCGTCTCGAAAGCGCTCGAAGGCGGCGCCAACGACTATATTACTAAGCCGATCGATCTTCGGGTTTTGACCGCGCGCGTGAAGGCGCAGCTGGATCGCCGCCAAGCTGTGCTCGAGCTCGATGCGATCCGCGCCAGCCTTGAGCGCACGGTTCAAGAGCGCACGCAGGATCTGGTCAGCGCCAACGAAACGCTCTCAGCTGAGATCGGCGAACGCGAAGCCGCGGAAGCACGTGCGCAATCTTTGGCGCGTCACGATCCGCTGACTGGCTTGGCCAATCGTCGCCACTTCCTCGAAGAACTCGATCGCCGGATTGCGCTGGTTGGTGGGGAAGAGAACGCGTTTGCGCTGATGTTCGTCGATTTGGACCGGTTCAAGCCGATCAACGACGTCCACGGCCACGCTATCGGCGATCAATTGCTGCAAGTGATCGGCACGCGCCTTCAGGCCTGCATCCGCGACGATAGTTTCTCGGCCCGCTTGGGCGGTGACGAATTTGCGGTGCTGCTGGAAGGGCCGGGCGGTCGCGAGGCTGTTGCCGCCGCTGCACGCCGGATCCTGCATGAACTTTCCGCGCCGATTTTGGTCAATGGTCTGAAGCTGACTGTCGGCGCGTCGATCGGTATTTCGCTGTGCCCGGAAGATGGACGCGATGCGGCTGAGTTGCTGCAGCGCGGCGACGCGGCGATGTTGCGCGCGAAGGAAGATCGCGGCGCCTACAAGTTCTTTGACTCCTCGATCGACCAAGAGCTGAAATCAAAAGCGGCGCTCGAAACTGAATTGCGCACCGCGATCCCGAATGGCGATATCGTGCCGTACTTCCAGCCGGTCGTGCATTGCGACACGGGCGAGCTCGCGGGCTTTGAAGTTCTGGCGCGCTGGCCGCATCGCGAACGCGGCATGATCTCGCCGGCGGACTTTATCCCGGTCGCGGAAGATGCCGGCCTCGTCGACGCGATGTTCTGGGCGTTGTTGGCGCAAGCGTGCCGCAAGGCGCTGGATGCACCGGGCGAATTTATTCTCGCGGTCAACATTTCACCGAGCCAAGTGCGCGACCAATGGTTCCCGGAAAAAGTTCTGCGCACGTTGCGTGAGACGGGCTTCCCGGCGCAACGGCTTGAGATTGAAGTGACCGAGAGCGCGATGATTGGCGATGTCGCGCGCGCGAAATCGTCACTGATGTCGCTGAAGAACCAGGGCGTGCGGATTGCGCTCGATGATTTCGGCACCGGCTATTCGTCACTGTTCTTGTTGCGCGAATTGCCGATCGACAAAGCTGAAGATCGACCGCTCGTTCGTTGCGCGCATCACAACAGATCGCGAAAACGCGACTATCGTTGGTGCGCTTGTGGGCCTGGGCAAAGCGCTGGGACTGAAGGTGACGGCAGAAGGCGTTGAAGACGAAGAGACCGCCGCTGCGCTGCGCGCCATGGGTTGCGAGCTGGCGCAAGGCTATCTCTACGGCGCAGCGACAGAGTTCCCGCAATACGCCGTGCAAAAGCTTCGCGTTGCTGTCTGATTACGCCGCGGCTTTGTAGGCGAACCACACGTTTGGTTCGACATAGCGGCCGCTGTCGCGCTCAAGATCGATCTGCACGGGATTAAGCGCGCCTTCGATCTTGTATTCGCCGGTTTGAGGGAAGGGGCTGCCGCGCCACATTTCCCAAAACGCCACCGGTTCTTCGACAACCATCGAACGATCCGCGGACTTGATGATCTTGCCGCCGGCAGCAGCTGACTGCGCAGCCAGGGATCGAAGAAGCGGCCGTTGTCGTCCTTCCAGGTGATGTACTCCTCCATCGGAATGAAGGGGTGCAGGTGCTTAGCGGACGGACGCACTGGCGCGATGACGCCATCAAGACCGCGGCGTGCCGCGAGGTTCGAGAATTCCTGGATCATCAAACGCGCCAGTCCCTTCGAGCGATGGATGCCCGGCAC
Organism: Caulobacteraceae bacterium; assembly: GCA_016703335.1. Classification (GTDB taxonomy): domain Bacteria; phylum Pseudomonadota; class Alphaproteobacteria; order Caulobacterales; family Aquidulcibacteraceae; genus Vitreimonas. The sequence continues at coordinate 131,058 of JADJCG010000008.1, forward strand.
GGAGATCGCGAGCGCGCCAAGCGCGTTGCGGGTTCCGTTGTTGTTGGCGGCGGTCTCGACGATCCAATCCCAGCCCTCTGACGGGAGATTGTCGAAGTCGCAGGTGAGGGGGACGCAATTGCCCACGGCGACCGGGTAACCGGTGGCCTCGTCGACCAGGCAGAGCTGGTAGTCGGCGAATTGGTCCAACAACTCTTGGTAGTGGACGAAATGGGCCTTGGTGAAGTTCAGGAAGCCCAGTGCGCCCCACGCGGCCTGTTCAATGGCCGTCGCGGCTTTGCGCAATTGCGGGCTGTCGGCGCGCGTCTTCACGACGTACCGCGTCATGGGATCCCTATCTCTCGTTAACTATACTTGCGCCCGCCCCGGCGATTACCCGGCTTGTCCCCAGCAGTGCTTGGGCGATTGCAGTTCCCTAATAAGGGGTAAATTCGAAAAACACAAGCGTAAATGTGTATTTACTAAGGTTAACGAGGTAATTTCCGGTATTAACCATGGTCGCCGCAAACATAGTTACCGAAGTATTCTTGACGCGAATTCAAATAAAAACCGGGTTCCACGTAACATAATTTTCGTATTGGATACCGTATAAGAAGCCTAATAACCGTCTTTCCGACCGTTTACTTTGGCTTAGTCATGATCCCGAGCAGCGCGAAAACTGTTCATTACAAGAACGATCTGCGCCGCCTGACCGCGGTGATCGGCGCCGCACTGGTTGTGTTCGGCGCAGTGCTGCTTGCGATCGTTGCTTATGCAGGCTGGTCGGCGAACCGCACGGCGATTGTGCGCGAGCGCCAGCTTGTGGAAAACGCGCTCGACCAGAGCGTGAGTTCGGTTCTGGATCAGCAAAAGGCGATTGCCTGGTGGGATGATGCTGTCGCCAACGCGCAGCGCCGTCCGCTCGATCTGGATTGGATCGACACCAATATCGGCCTCTATTTCTTCGAGACCTACGGGCACGACGAAGTCTTTATCATCGATAGCTCGAACCAGCCGATCTACGCGACGGTGAACGGCGAACGGAGCGATGCGACGGCGGCCTACAGCGCCCACAGCGAGATGTTCGATCAGATCGTGCGTGAAGCACGCCGCGGCGCCGATGAAACGCTGCGCCGGCGTGACCGCGCGTTCAGCGAAAGCCAGGGCAATTATAGCGCGTTGCTCGGCGCGAGCTTCGGCCGTTGGGCCGGTCACATTATGACTGTCGATGGCGAACCGGCGGTCGTGTCAACAATCTCGATCGTGCCGAACCTCGACGCCAATCTGCTGCACGGCGAACCGCATTTGCTGCTCTCGGTCGTGAAGATCGACGAAGCGTTCATGGCGCAAGTCGGTGGCTCGTTGCTGATCCCGGATCTGAGCTTGTCGCACGATGCCGTGCGCGGGTCGGGCATTCTCTCTGAGGCGTTCGCCGCCGATGACGGCACGCCGATGGGCTATCTGAATTGGACGCCGCGCCAACCGGGCCGGTCGCTGTTGCTGTTCCTGCTGCCGCTGGTGGCGTTGGGCGTGCTGGGCGCAGGCTGGCTGACGTATCTGATGATCAACCGCTTGAAGCGTGCTTCGGGCGATCTGGCGGACCGCGAAGCGCAGTCGCGTCACCAGGCGCTGCACGATGCGCTCTCGGGCCTGCCGAACCGCCACCATTTCGTCGAGCACCTGCAAGAGCAGCTCGATGGCCTGTTGCAGACTCGCAATAACGGCCGGGTTGTGGTCGCCTATATCGACGTCGACCGCTTCAAGGACGTCAACGACACGATGGGTCACGCCGCCGGCGACACGCTTATTATGGGTGTGGCGCAACGGTTGCGGCAGACGCTGTCGCGCGAAGACTTCCTGTCACGCTTCGGCGGCGACGAATTTGCCGTGCTGCGCGGTGCAAACAGCCCGCAAGCGGCTGAAGAGCTGGCCGAGCGTCTGCGCAAGTCGTTCGAAGAGAGCTTTGAGGTCTACGGCCAGCACATCAAGATGACGGCGTCGATCGGCATCGCGATGAGCCCGGATCACGGCATGTCGCCGCAAGAGCTGATGCGCCACGCCGACATCGCGCTTTATCAGGGCAAGAACCAGGGCCGCGACAAGGCGATGATCTTCTGCGCCGAGATGGCGGCCGAAGTTGAACAACGTCGTGAAGTTGAAGTTGAGTTGCATGCGGCGCTCGAAGCGCGCGAACTCAAGCTGCACTACCAGCCGCTGATTTCGTGCGCCGATGGCAGCGTTACCGGCGTCGAAGCGCTGCTGCGCTGGAGCCACCCGACCAAGGGCGATATTTCGCCTGGCGTGTTCGTGCCGATCGCGGAAGAGGCGGGCTTGATGCCGGCGCTCGGCGCGTTCGTGATCGAACGTGCGTTCGAGGAATCCAAGGCTTGGCCGGACCTCGAAATCTCGATCAATCTGTCGCCGGTTCAGTTCCGCCACGTGGATCTGGTAGAGCTGCTCGAAGAGCTGCTGAAAAAGCACGACGTGAACCCTCACCGGATCGTGTTCGAGGTGACCGAAGGCGTGCTGATGGAGTCTTCGGACCGCAATCGTCAGATCCTCGAGCAAGTGCGCTCGATGGGTTTCAAGATCGCGCTGGACGACTTCGGCACTGGCTATTCGTCGCTGCGCTATCTTTGCGATTTCCGCTTCGACAAGATCAAGATCGACCGCGCGTTCGTGACCGGCATCCATGAGCGCAAGCGGGCGATGACGATCATTCAGTCCGTGGTCACGCTCGGACGCGGTCTCGGCATGGAAATCGTGGCGGAAGGTGTGGAAACCGAAGCTGAGGCGTCGGTCATGCGCCTGGTGGGTGTCACCGAGCTGCAGGGCTTCTTCTTCTCGCGGGCGGTGCCGGCGGCTCAAGTTGCCGAGTTGCAGAACGCGTTCGATCGCCCGAAGGCCGAAACGAAGCCTGCAACGGTTGCCGATCTCCGCTCGAAGCTGCGCAGCTAAGGCGCCATAAATCGCCCTGAGTGCGCTGCAGCAACGCGCGTGTTCTCCACAGTGGGGCGCGGTTGCGACGAGTGACATTTTCGCCCCGTATCCAGAGCTTTCGGCCATGCGCCCGGCTATGGACAAAATTCCGATAAGTCGGCATGCCAACCCCTGTGCGCCGCTCCGAGAAGAGCGGCCGCCAGCGGGAGGATTGGCCGGGACCTTGAGGTTCCGTCCAGTGGCGGTTGCGACCACGCCTATCCCCGTTTGCGCCGACACAAGGGGACGGAGCCGGGATGCGCATTCGACGTAAGATTCAACTCGCTGGCCTTGCTGCAGTTTTGGCTGGCGGCGTTTCCGGCACGGCCGAAGCGGGCGATCGTGTCGTCAGCACGGCGATTACCACGCCGCTGACGACGTCCAACCCGGACGGCAGCGCCGTCGCGGGCGATATTGAAGTTACGAGCGCAGGCTCGATCACCGTTGGCGCCGGCCAGGTGGCGATCACCGTCAACACCGGCAACGATGTGTTGATCAACGACGGCACGCTGGCCTCGACGGTCAACGCGAACAACGTCACCGGCATTTTGATCCAGGGCGGCAATGTCGGCCCGAACACGGTCGAGAATTCCGGCACGATCAGTCTCGTTGAAGATTACACGCAGACGGATACAGACAGTGACGGCAACCTCGATGGCAACCTTGCGATCGGAACTGATCGTCACGGCATCTTCTTGCAGGCCGGCCCGACGTTCACCGGCAACATCATCAATTCCGGCACGATTTCAATCGAAGGGAATAATTCGTCGGCTGTGACGCTCAATCCGTTGCTCACCGGCAATTTCACGAACAGCGGAAGTATCAGCGTCATTGGCGACAACTCGTTCGGTATTGCCATCAACGGCGGCGTGACGGGTGACGCAATCATCAGCGGCAACGGCACAGTCCGCGGTGAAAACAGCACTGCCATTCATGTGAACAGCGCCGTTGGCGGCGAACTCTCGATCAACGGATCGTGGAATGTGCTTGCGTATCCCTCGCTTGTGGTCCCCGCGGATCAGGGCACGCTCGATCCAGATGATCTTGAGCAGTCGGGGCCAGCGATCCTCGTCAATGGCAACGTCGCTGGCGGCATCACGATCGAGGGCATCGGCGTCGAGAACGACATCAACGACGACGGCGATAGCGAAGACAGCGAGACGGATGACAATTTCAGCGCCGTCATCAACTTGTACGGCTCGACGCCGGCCATGCTCATTCAAGCGGATGGTTCAAACTTGACCGTTGGCGCGGGCGATGAAGGCTATGGGCTTCTGGTTCGCGGTCAGATCACAAGCCAAGGCATCTTCGACGGATTCCGTCCACGGCGCTGCGTATCGCGGGCGACGGGCTGGGCAGCACGACGACGATCACTGGCGGCGTCTCGATTGACAGCGTGTTGAGCACCAACGCGCAAGAGGCCAATGCGCAGACACTTGTGTTCGGTCAGGATGCCATCACGAGCCTGCTGCAGGTGCGAGGTTCGATTTTCGCGAACTCTAACGCAGACGGCGTGACGCTCGCGCGCGCTGTACTGTTGGAGAGCGGCGCGAGCGTGCCGACGCTCACCAACAGCGGTCTGATTCAAGCAAACTCGTTCGGCGAGCAGGGCAGCGCCGCTGCGGTCACCGATTTGTCGGGTACTCTGACGTCGATCACCAATACTGGGCAGATTATCGCGCTGACCATCCCGACCGATGATGATCTCACGGACGACATCCTGCCACCGGCCTCGACTGGAACTGCTGTTGCGATTGACGTGTCCAACGCCGGCTCTGGCGTGCTGGTTCAGCAATTGGCGCCTGTTGTATTCACCGACGACGACACGACGGACGACAGTGTAGCGGGCACGGCGCGTATGGTTGGCGAAATTCGTCTTGGCGCGTTTGCCGACACGTTCAATCTGTATTCTGGTACGGTTGCGGGCAACATCGCGTTTGGCAACGGCGCGGACAATTTCAACATCGATGGCGGCGCCATCTACACGGGCTCCATCACCGACAGCGATGGCGCGCTCTCAATCAACGTGCAGGACGGCACGCTCAACATCTCCGGCGGTACGCTTAACATCACGAGCGCTACGTTCGGCGCTGACAGCACCTTCAATCCGTTCCTCTCGCTAACGCCAGGCGAAAGCACCAACATCACGGCGGGCACGGTGACGTTTGCGTCGGGTGCAGTGCTGGCGCCGGTGGTGCCGGAAGGTCTGCCAGTGAACGGCACGACGACATTCCTCACCGCGACAACAGGCATGTTCGGCGCGGGCAACGTTGTCGGCCCGGTCAATGGCGCGATCACGCCGTTCCTCTACTCGCTGACGATCGATGCGACGAACCCGATCGTGGAAGGCGCGCCGAACGCGCTTGAGGCGACGTTCCAACTGCGTACGCCTGTGCAACTTGGTCTGACCGCGAACGAGACGATCGCGTTTGAGCCGATCCTGGCGGCGCTGCGCCTTGATCCAGCAGCGTCAGCCGCGATCGCCGGCCTCACGGACCAAGATCAGTTCTTCGACGCCTACGGCGATTTGATGCCGCAATACTCGGACGGCGCGACGGAAGTTGCGATGACCGCGATCCGGCAAATGCAGAGCGCCACCTCGAACCGTATGGCGGCGACGCGCATGCAGGGCCTCGATGAAGTCTCCGTATGGGGTCAGGAAATCGCTTATGGCGTCGAGCGCGAACCGCCGAACCGTAACGCGCAAGCATTCCGCGGCAATGGCTTCGGCTTTGCCGGCGGTATCGACGGACCGACCGACAATGGCGGGTTGTTCGGACTGTCATTGTCGTTCATTGCGTCGGAAGTTGAGGAGCCCAGCCGTCCGGAAGGGCAGATCTCCGCGTGGTTTGGTCAGGCCAACGCATATTATGCGACTGCCGTTGGCGCGATCGACCTTGATTTCGTCGCCGGTCTCGGCGGCGGCAAGATGACTTCGGAGCGCTCGGTTGAAATCGGAACTGCGTTTAGCGCTGTGTCCGAGGCCGATTGGACCTCACTGGAAGGACATGGCTCGGCGCGTGCGTCGATGCCGCTCGCACTTTCGCGCAACTTCACAATCACGCCGCAGGCCGCGCTCACCTACGCTGGCGTCTCCCAGGGTGGGTACACTGAAACTGGCGGCGGAGCGGCAGTCGATCTTGAAGTTGACGATCAGTTCTCCCAGCGCCTGTGGGCGGATGTCGGTGTCGAGTTCGCGGCCAACATGCACTTCGGCAGCCAGACGGTTGTGTCGCCGCGCATCTATGCCGGCTATCGCGCCAACGTTCTGGATTCAGAAAGCGAGCGCACGGTGCGGTTCGTTTCGACCGGCACGCCGTTCACGCTGACGGATGAAGGCGTGGGCGATGGCGGGCCGCTGATCGGGATCGGCTTCGACGCCACCAACGGTTACTCGACGTTCTCGCTCGGTTACGAAGGCGAGTTCAGCGATCAGATCGAGCGTCACAGCTTGAACGCAGCGATCCGCTTCCGCTTCTAAGCGGCGCGCGATGTAGAGTTTCGGATCGGCGCGGCTTCGGCCGCGCCGATTTCGTTTTGGGTCCACAAACGGCCATCGGCTTGCATTGGCGTGTTGTAGTGCCGATCGGCGAGGGCTGCGCGATAGATGGCGTGATAGTCGGCCGCCGCGCCGATCTCGGCGCTGTCGTGATCGATGTTCACGCCAATATCGAGATAGGCGCTGAGGTTGGCGATGTTCGGACGCGGCAGTGCGCCGGCGCGATACTCGTCCGCCATTTGCGCGTAGAGCGCTTCGAGCTTGCGGGTGAGACCGTCGATATCGAACAGCGTGCAGGTGTCGCGGTTGGCGATGAGGCGCTGACGCATTTCATGCAGGCCGAGGCGATCGGTGGTCGCGAATGCAACGGCGCGCGCGATGAAGGCTTCGGGTGAGGTGGTGATCAACTCCGGCGCACCGGCGGCGCGCACGAGGCTGCCGCACACGCGCGAAGCAAAGCTGCGGCCCATGTAGGTGAGGACGGGCACGCCCATCCAAAGCGCGTCGGAGGCGGTCGTGTGCGCGCCATAGGGGGCGGTGTCGAGGAAGAGGTCTGCCAGCGGATAGCGCGCGAGATGGCGCGGATTTGCTGTCTTCTTGGCGAAGATCAAGCGCTCGCCGGAGACGCCGTAGCTTTCGGCGGCGGCGCGCAGGCGCGTGTTGGTTTCGGTGTTGTAGTCCAAGAGCCAGATGACGCTGTTCGGCACCTGGTTGAGGATCGCCATCCAGCGCTCGAACGAGTACCGCGTGACTTTGTGCGCGGCGTTGAAGCAGCAGAATACGAACGCGTCTTCGGGCAGCCCGTGCTCGCTCCGCTGCGGCGGCGTTGTGTCGACAATGCGCTTGCGGTCGTTGGGCTGATAGCAGGGCAGACGCAGCACGCGCTCTGAATAGTAAAGCTCATGATCCTGCGGGATCGTCCACTCGTCGCCGATAATGTACTGATGATAGGGGCTGCCCATCGTGCCGGGATAGCCGAGCCAATTAACTTGGATCGGCGCTGAGCGGCGGGCGAAGATGCCGAGGCGCGCGTCGCGCGTGTGGCCGTTGACGTCGATGAGGATGTCGATCTCATCGCGCGCGATGATCGCGGATGCGTCGTCATCGTTGATGGTGCGGATGTCGGTCCAGTGCTCAGCGGCGGCCTTGATGCGCTGGTTGATGCCGTCGTCGGCGGGAATGCCGCAATAATAGATGAAAACCTCAACCGCGTTGGCGTCGTGCGCCTCGAAGAGGTTGGCCATCAGATAGCCCACGGCGTGGGCGCGAAGATCAGATGACACGTAGCCGATGCGGAGGCGGCGGCCTTGAGCGATCGGCGCGCTGCGGCGATCGCTGGCGCTGGTGACGGCTGGCGCGACTGAGTTGGCGTAGAGATTTGCCAGTCCGAGATGTTGCAGTGGATCGTCGGAATACGCGCACGATGAGAGCGGGTGGAAGCGCGATACGAAGTCGGCGCGGGTAAGTTTCGTTGCCGTGGCCGCGATCGGCCACTTGCATTGGGCAAGACGCGAGGCGGCGTATTGTTCGATGACGTCGCGCTGCTGGTTGTTGAGATCGAGGCACTGGGTGAGCGCGACTTCAGCGGCTTCGTGCTGCTGGTTGTCGCTGAGCACGCGGCTCAGCTGCTTCAGGAAGGTGATCTTGTATTCGATGGTGTCGCCTGTGATGGGCGTGAGGCGCTCAAGGCCGGCTTTCCATTGTTCGACCGCGGCGGCGGCATCGCCTTGGCGCTCAAGTGCGCTGCCGAGATTGATGTGGGCGGGTGGGAAGTCTGGGTTTACGGCAAGCGCGGCGCGCAACGACGCCATTGCGCCGGCGTGATCGCCGGCTTGCGCGAGCAAGGTCGAGCAATTGAAATGCGCGATGAAGAGGAGTGGGTTATCGCCGTTCATGGCGATCCACACTTGGTAGAGCTGTCGCGCGAGATCAGGCTGGCTGGCATTGGTCAGCTGCTGAGCGGCGACGATGAGCTCATTGAGGCCGAGTGAGCCGGTCGTGACCTTCTGCAAAGCCGTCACGAATGCCGTTTGAGACATGGAAATGCCGCCCGCTAAAGCGGACCTCACGCGCCCGCGCGCGAAGCTCGGGTGATTTGCGTTGCCGAAATATTAATGGAAACGCCCGGCGCTGGGGCGCCAGGCGTTTGGGTTCGAGCTCACGTCGCGTGGTTAGACGGCGGCGAGGTAGGCTTCGATCTGATCGCCATCGAGGCTCGCGACCTGCGTCGAGGTGAGGGCGTAGAGCTGCGTGGCGTTAAAGTTCGCGATGTTCGTGGTCGAGAGGTGATCCAGTTGCGTCGTCGTGAAGGACGGGATCTGGGTCACTTGTAGCGCCGCGATGGTGCCGACCGTGAGGTCTTCGATCACGGTGTTCGACCAGGCGGCGATTTGCGTCGTCGTCAGGGCGCCGATCTGGGTGTCAGTGAACTCGGCGACATCGCTGGCGCTGAGTGATGCCAGCTGCGTTGCGGTCAGTGCACGAACTTGCGTCGCGTTCAGGGTCGCGATTTGTGTGGATTCCAGCGCCGCGAAGGCTTCGGTGCCCATCTTCGCGAGTTGCGCGGCGGTGAGCGAGGCGATCTGCGTGTCGGAGAGCGCCGTGACGTTGGTCGCCGTCAGCGCCCCGATTTGGCTGGTCGACATGGCCGAGAGCTGGGTCTCGGTGAACTCAGCGACGTCGTTGGCGGCGAGGGCGCCGAGCTGCGTCGCCGTGAGCGCCTTGGCTTGTGTGGTCGAGAGCGCGGCGATCTGTGAGATATCGAGCGCGGCCAGGTTGGCGTTCGATAGCGAAGAGATCTGCTGGGCCGAGAAAGCGCCCATTTGAGCCAGTGTCAGCGCCGCCATTTGCGTTGCGGTGAAGGCCGACATGTTGCCCGTGGAGATGGCCGCCAGTTGCGTTGCCGTCAGCGCCGCCACTTGCGATTCATCGAGAGCCGCGAGTTTGGTGGAGTCGAAGGCTTTGATCTGCGTCGTCGTCATGTGCGCGATCTGATCGGCGCTGAATTCAGCGACGTCGGCCGCGTCCATGGCGGCGATCTGCGTGGCGTTGAAGGCCGAGACCTGCGAGTTGCCGAGGCCGGCGACTTGCGTCGCGTTCAGCGCATGAACGTTGGCGGCCAGCATCGACTGAAGCTGCGTTGCCGTCATCGCGCCCATTTGCGTGTCGGTGAGGGCGCCGACGCTGGTGGCGTTGAGGCCAGCGATTTGCGTTGTGCTCATGCCCGCGATTTGCGTGGTCGTGAACTCAGCGATGTCAGCGGCCTGCAGCGCGTTGAGCTGAGTTGCCGAGAACGCGCGCACCTGCGTTGCCGAGAGGGCGGCAACTTGAGTATCTGCCAGCGCCGATAGATTCGTTGCATTCATGGCAGCGAGCTGGCTGGTGGAGAGCGCGCCCATTTGGCCGACCGTGAAGGCGCCGACTTGGGTTTCGTCGAGGCCGGCGAGCTTCGTTGCGGTGATGACGCCGAGGTGAGCGGCGGTCAGCGCCGCGATTTGCGTGTCGGCGAAGGCTTGCAGGTTCGTCGCAGAGATCGCTTGGACTTGTGAGGTCGTCATCGCGGCGATGTGCGTGGCGGCGAATTCGCCGATGTCGGTTTCGTCGAGGCCTGCGATTTGGGTCGTGGTCATGGCCGCGACTTGGGTCGTGGAGAGGGCCGCGATCTGCGAGTCGCCCAGCGCATGCGCGTTGGTGGCGCTGAGCGCGGCGATCTGCGTCGCCGTCATGGCGCCGACTTGCGTTTCGCTCAGGTCACCAATGTTTGTCTCGGTGAGGCCGGCGACTTGCGTGGCGTTGAGGGCGGCAATCTGGCCCGATGAGAATTCAGCGACGTCGCCGGCGTTCAGCGAGTTCAGCTGAGCCGTCGTCAGGGCGCTGACTTGGGTGTTGGTGAGCGCCGCGACCTGCGTGGCGTCGAGGGCCGAGAGGTTGGTGTTCGAGAGCGCCTTCACCTGCGCCGTCGACATCGCTGCGATCTGCGTCGTCGTCAGGGCGCTGACTTGCGTTTCGGTCAGATGCGAGATGCCCGTGGTGGAGATGGCTTGGACTTGGCTGGCCGAGAAGGTGGCGATTTGCGTGTCGGTCAGTGCTGCGAGGTTGGTCCACGACAGGGAGGCAACTTGCGTCGTCAGGAAGGCGCCGACCTGCGTTTCCGCTGAACTCAGCCATGTCAGTGGCGTCGAGAGCTGAGAGCTGCGTGGCGCTGAAGGCGAGCACTTGGGTGTTGCTCATCGCCGCGATTTGCGTGGCGGCGAAGGCATGCGCAGTGGCCGAGGAGAGGCCAGAAATCTGCGTCGTTGTGAACGCGGCGGCTTGCGTTTCGGTCAGCGCTGCGATGTTGGTGGCGGTGAGGCCATTGACTTGCTGCGTTGAGAGCGCGCCGATCTGGCCGGCGGTGAGGGCGGCAATCTGGCTGTCGGCGAGCGCAGCAAGGTTCGTCGCCGAGAGCGACTTCATCTGCGTCGCGGTGAAGGCGGCGATCTGAGTTTCATTCAACTCAGTGATGTTGGTGTCCTTCAGCGCCTGGATCTGCGTCGTCTGCAGCTGCGCGATTTGCGCGACGCTGAGTTCGGCGATGTCCGTCGCCGGAAGGCAGAGATTTGCGTGGCCGTGAAGGCCTTGACCTGCGTCGCGTTCAGCGCCGCCATTTGATCGGCGTCGAGCGCGGAAGCGGCGGTGTCGGTGAGCGCCAGCCTGCGTGCCGGTCAGCGCCGCCACTTGGGTGGCGGAGAGTTCACCGATGTCGGTCGCATCGAGGCCGGCGATCTGGGTGTTGGTGAGCGACGCGATCTGCGTCGCCTGCAACGCGCCAGCTGAGCGGCGTCGAAGAGTGCAGGGCGGTGGCCGAGAACGACTGGATCTGCGTCGTCGACATCGTTTGGACCTGCGTCGCGGTGAGGCCGGCGAGGCTGGTTTGCTGAGCGAGGCCAGTTGCGTCTTGCTCAGTGAGCCGATTTGCGTGGCGGTGATCTCGCCGACGTCGGTTGCATCGAGCGCCGCCATTTGGGTGGCTGTGAGTGCTTTAACTTGCGTGGCGGTAAGCGCGCCCATTTGAGTGGCGTCGAGGCCGCTCAGGGCTTCGGTGCCGAGGCGTGCGATCTGCGTTGCGCCGAAGGCGGCGACTTGCGTCTCGTTGAGGCTCGCCATGTTGGTTTGGGTGAGCGCCGACATTTGCGAGGAGGAGAGCGCTGCGAGCTGAGCGGCCGTGAACTCGGCGACGTCAGCGGCGGCGAGTGCGCCGATCTGGGTATTGGTGAGCGCTTTGGCTTGCGTGGCCGTCAGCGCCGCCATTTGCGTGCTGTTGAGCGCGGCAAGGTTCGTTTCGGAAATTTTCGCGATCTGCGAGGTCGTCATCGCGGCGATCTGCGTGGCTTTCAGCGCTGCGGCTTGGGTTTCGGCCAAGTTTTCGATGCTGGTTGCCGTCAGGCTGGCGATTTGGGTGGCCGTGAAGGCTGCGACTTGAGTGTCGGTCAGGGCGCCTAGCGCGGTTTCGTCGAGTGCTTGGATTTGCGTCGTCGCCATGGCGGCGATTTGCGTCGTGGTCAGGTCGGCAATGTCGGTGGCGTTGAGGCCGTTGATTTGGGTGACGGCGAGGGCGGCGACCTGAGCGCCAGTCAGCGCGGCCGATTGTACGGCGTCGAGGGCCGAGAGGTTCGCGGTCGTGAAGGCGCGGACCTGCGTCGTGCTCATCGAGGCCAGTTGAGCCGTCGTGAGGGCGTTGGTTTGCGTTTCCGTCATCGCCGTGACTTTGGCGGCGGAGACTGCCGCGAGTTGCGTCGTCGTCAGCGCTTCGATTTGCGTGTCGGCGAGGGCAGCGAAAGCGGTGTTGGTGAGCGCGCCGACTTGCGTTGTCGTGAGCGCTGCGATCTGCGTGGCGGCGAACTCGGCCATGTCGGTGGCGTCGAGTGCGGCGATCTGCGTTGCGGTGAACGCTTTGATCTGCGTCGCGTTCATCGAAGCGATCTGGGTTTCAGCCAAGGCGTGAACGTTGGCGCCCGAAAGGAGGCCGATCTGCGTGGTTGTCAGCGCTGCGGCTTGGCTCGTCGTGGTCAGTGCGCCGACATTGGTGGCGGTGAGGGCGCTGACTTGCGTCGCGGAGAGGTTAGCGACCTGCGTATCGGTGAGCGCCGCGATCTGGGTGTCGGCGAAGGCGCGCAGGTTGCTGGTGCTGAGCGCTTGCAGCTTGCGTGGTGTCGAAGGTCGCGATCTGGGTTTCCGTGAGGTCGCCGATATTGGTGGAGGTGAGGCCGCGACCTGCGTCGCGGTCAGCGCTGCGATCTGCGTGGTGGTGATGTCGCCGATGTCGGCGGTGTTCATCGCGCCGATCTGAGTAGCCGTCAGCGCCTTGATCTGCGTGGCGTTGAGAAGCCGAACTGGCCGGCGTCGAACGCCGAAACCGCGGTGGTCGAAAGGGCGGCGACTTGCGTGACGCATTGAACGCGCCGATTTGTGCGTTCGTCAGAGCGCCGATGTTGGTGGCGTTGAGCGCCGACTTGCGTGGCGCTCAGCGCGCCAATCTGTGAAGTGGTCATGCGCCGAGTTGCGTATCAGCCAGCGAGGCAGTTGGTGGCGGTGATGGCCGCGACTTGCGTGGTCGCGAAGCCGGCCATTTGCGTTTCGGAGAGGGCGGCCATGTTGGTCGCTGAGATGGCGGCGACTTGCGTCGTAGCCATCGCGCCGAACTGGGCGACGCTGAATTCTGCGATGTCGGTGGCGTTGAGCGCTGCGAGTTGCGTCGTGGGCAGCGCTTTGATTTGCGTGGCGTTCATTGCGCCGACCTGAGCGCTGTCGAGCGCCGAGAGCGTCGCCTTGGTCAGGCCCGAGACTTGCGCGAGTGATGGCGCCGACCTTGGGCGTTGGTGAGCGGCGACCTGCGTGGCGTCGAACGTGGCGAGCGCCGTAGTCAGAGCGAGGCGACTTGCGTGGCCGTCAACGCTGCGATTTGCGTGTCCGCGAGGGCGCCGACGCTAGTGGCGGTGAGCGAGCGGACTTGGCTCGCGGTCATCGCGGCGATCTGTGTCGTTGTCATCGCGCCAAGTTGGCTGGCGTCGAACGTGGCGACTTGCGTGCTGGTCAGCGCTTGGATTTGGGCCGCGGTCAGCGCGGCGACCTGCGTTTCCGAAAGGTCGCCGATATTGGCGGCGGTGAAGGCCTTCACTTGGCCGGTCGAGAAGGCCGCGATCTGGTCGGTCGAGAATTCGCCCATGTCGGTCGCGTTGAGCGCCGCGATCTGGCTGGTCTTCAGGGCCGTGAGTTGCGTCGCGTTGAGCGCGGCGACTTGCGTGTCAGCCGACGCTGAAAGCGCGGTGTTCGTGAGCGCTTGCATCTGCGTCATGTTGAACGCGCCGACTTGCGTCTCGGTCAGGGCGCCGATGTTGCCGGCGGTGAGCGCCTTCACTTGATTGGCCGAGAGTGCGCCGATTTGCGTCGCCGTCAGGGCGCCGAGCTGATCGTCAGCCAATGCGGAGATCGTGGTGGCGGTGAAGGCGCCGATTTGGGTTGCGTCGAAAGCGCCGATCTGCGTGGCGTCGAGCGCCGCCATGTTCGTGGCGGTGAGCGCCTTCACTTGCGTGCCGCTGAAAGAATGAAGCTGAGCGGCGGTGAATTCGGCGACGTTAGTTGCGTCGAGCGCCGTGATTTGCGACGCGGTGAGCGAGGAGGCTTGCGCTGTGGAGAGCGCGGCGATCTGGGTGTCGGCGAGGGCGGCGAGGCTGGTGTTGCTCAGCGCTTGCAACTGGGCCGAGGTGAAAGCGCCAATTTGCGTTTCGTTGAACGCCGTCATGTTGGTGGCGGCGATGGCGCGAACTTGGGTGGTTGCGAGCGCGGCGATCTGCGTTGCAGTGAACTCGCCGAGATCGGCAGCGTCCAGCGATGCGATTTGCGTTGTCGTGAGGGCTTTGATTTGCGTCGTTGTCAGCTGGCCGAAGGTCGTAGCGTCGAAGGCGGCGACGGCCGTGTCTGAGAGGCGGGCGATTTGCGTTGCAGTGAACGCGCTTGCTTGCTGCGTGCTCAATTCGCCGATGTCGGTGGCGGTGAGGCCGGCGATTTGCCCGGTCGTGAGGCTTGAAATCTGCGTCGTGGTGAGCGCGCCCGCTTGCGTTTCATCGAGCGCGGAGATGTTGGCGGCGCTGAACGCTTGAATCTGCGTGGTCGCGAAGGCGGCGACCGTGGTTGCGTTGATGTTGGCGACGAGCGTGCCGGTAAAGGCGCCGAGCTGAACGTCGTTCAGGGCCAGCAATTGCGCTGAAGAAAAGGAAACGTCGCTCGAGAAATTCGGGATTTGAGTGGTCGTGAACGCCTTCACCTGCGTGGCGGAAAGCGCTGCGACCTGGGAATTTGAAAGTGCGCCAACGCCGGTGGCGCTAATCGCGGCAATTTGCGTGGCCGCGAACGAGCTTAATGTCGTCGAAGAGAGGCTCTGGATCGCCGTAGTCGACAGCGCCGCAATCTGTGCGGTGGACAAGCTCGAAATCGTCATCGCGGACCTTCTTGGTCTTGAGAGCCGACATTCAGTCAGCCCACGCGCACTCCTGACGCTTCTGCGGCATGATGCGAGCGGTTCCCGATTTACCGCGAATGTGTTTCCGAGAGGTTTCCGCCACAGGTTGTAAGCGACCGAAACGGCAACGATTTTGTTAAGGTTTCATTAGGATTTGTAGCGCCTGGCGTCCCGCCGAGGAATGAGAACCACGGCGAGTTGCGCGTATTCTGCGACCGCAGAAGCTTGAACTTGCCGCGCCGACGCCGTACCGCCAAGGGCATGAGCGGCGCTCACGAGTCTGAAGCGGCGATCGATGGCGGCGGGCTTGCGAGCCAGCTCTACGCCAGCCTCGAAAGCATGCCTGACGGTTTCCTGCTGCTCGATGCCAATTGGCGTTTCACGCACATCAACGCGCAAGCGGAACGGATCGTGATGCGTTCCCGCGCCGAGCTGATGGGCCGCAATATATGGGACGAGTTCCCCGAGGCCGTCGATACGATCGCTTATAGAGAGTACGCGAAGGTTAAAACCAATGGCGGCTCGACGACGTTCGAACTCGACTATCCGCCGCTCAATGCGCGCTTAGAGATACGTGCGTACGCATCGCCGCTGGGCGGCCTGGCGATTTACTTCCGGGACATTAGCGAACGCCACAGCACGCACGAGACGATGCGGCTGCTGCAGTCGACGATCTCGCGGCTGAAGGACGTGGTCATCATCACGGAAGCGGGGCCGATCGTAGATGGGCCGCCGATCGTGTTCGTGAACGACGCGTTTACAGACATGACCGGGTACACGCCGGTTGAAGTGCTGGGCAAGACTCTGCGCTTTCTGCACGGGCCGAAAACCGATCCCGAGGAATTGGCGCGATCGCGCGACTTGCTCGCGAAGGGACTTTCGGCGCGCACGGAGATTATCAACTACACGAAAGACGGCCGCGAGATCTGGGTTGAGGGCGAGCTCTTTCCGTTGCTCTCGGATGATGGCGCGACAACGCACATCGTGGTCGTCGCGCGCGATGTTACGGAGCGGCGCGAGTTGGAAGCGCAACTGCGTCAGTCGCAGCGGCTGGAAGCGGTGGGGCAGCTCACGGGCGGCGTCGCGCACGACTTCAACAATCTGCTGACGGTGATCTTGAGCAACGCGGAGTTGCTGGAGGCGCGCCTCGAAGGAAACGATCAGCTCCACATGCTGGCGGAGATGACGCGGCTTGCGGCTGAGCGCGGGGCCGAACTCACCAGCCGCTTGCTGTCGTTCTCGCGCCGGCAGGCGCTTGATCCGAAGTCTACGGATGTCGCGGCGCTGGTGCGTAGCATGGATCAATTGTTGCGCCGCGCGTTGGGCGAGCAGATCCACATTCAGATCGTCGCCGAGCATAGCGCTTGGGATGCGTTGATTGACTCGCTGCAGCTTGAAAGCGCGCTGCTCAATCTTTGCATCAATGCGCGCGATGCGATGAGCGCGGGTGGCCTGCTGAGTATTGGCGTGTGGAACGCTGTGCTGAAGGGCGACGCGACGTCGCCTGGTGGCGAGTACGTTGTGCTGTCGGTCGCGGATACTGGAACGGGCATGGACGACGCCACACGCGCGCGTGTGTTCGAGCCGTTCTTCACGACGAAAGAAGTTGGCAAAGGCTCGGGGCTTGGGCTGTCGATGGTTTATGGCTTCGTGACGCAATCGAAGGGCCGCATCGAGATTGAGAGCGAAGTTGGCCGCGGCACGACGGTGAGGCTCTATCTGCCGCGTTCGCGCGAGGCGCGGCGTGAGCAGAGTGTTGGTCCTGTCGAAGTTGTGGCGACGGGGCAGGAGCGCGTGCTGCTTGTCGAGGATGATGATTTGCTGCGCGTGCAAGTTGGCGGCGAATTGGAAAACCTTGGCTATCGCGTTGTGAGTGCGCGTTCTGGGTTGGAGGCGTTGCGTTTGTTGCAAGACGGCGAGCAGTTCGATCTCTTGTTCACCGATGTGGTGATGGCGGGAATGACGGGCGAGCAGCTTGCTTTGCTCGCGCGCAATGTCGCGCCGGGATTGCCGGTGCTCTACACGTCGGGACATCCGGAAACGATGATGGACGAAGAGGGCCATCTGGCGCCGGGCGTCACGCTGCTGCGCAAGCCGTACAGACGGCGCGAGTTGGCGGCGAAGTTGCGCGAAGTGCTCGGCGTTGCGCCGTCGCGGGCGGTGTCAGGACAAGCCTGAGGGCGTCAGCCATCCGGAGCTCGCGAGATGTTGCGTTGCCTCAATGAAGTGCTTCCCGCGGTGCAGGAGGGTGAAGCGAGGAGGCCAATATGCCCAGCTTTGATCGCGACGTTCGCACTCGGACACTTGCTCGCATCATCGGCCCATATCTGATCATCGTCGCGGCCGCGCTCTTCGTTCGCCAGACGACGTTTTCGGCGTTCCTGTCGGGGTTCATGGAGAACGACCAGCTCGTGTTCGTGACGGGCGCTTTCACCGTCATTGCCGGCCTGACGGTGCTCGGGGCGCATCATCATTGGAACAGCATCAGCGCGGTCCTCGTCTCTCTCATCGGTCTTATCGCCACGGCGAAGGGCGGCGCGCTGATGATCGCGCCGGAGTTTGGCGCCGAGGCGACGGAGATGGTCGTCCAATCCAAACATCATGCTAGGCGCCATCGGCGTTGATCTCGCGCTTGGGCTTTGGCTCACCTTTGCGGGTCTGCGGTCGCAGCCGACGCCCGCGCTGCCAACCTGAAACGCTTGGGTGCACTTCCGAAAGAACCTGAAGCGAGGGAGCTCCCAGTTTGAACGGTGAACTCCAATTCTTTGATTGCGCGCCAGCGGAAGCTGAGGTGGCGCCCACGCTGATCAATTTGAGCCCCTGACATCGCGTGACTCGCGTCTGCGCCAAGCAGCCGTCCCATCACCGACGAGCGGCTGCCGCGCTGGCCAGCGCGGGCGGCTCGGCCAGTTGGCGCAACTCAGGCGCCAGCCAAAGCCAAGCATGTGCCGCGAGATTTCCATTTGATGTCGCTCAAGATGTGCGGGGCTCAATCGTCGCAGCGCGTCGCGTTATGGCTCCGTGGTCGCCAGCAAGACTATCGCGATGGCGACAAGGAAAGGGACGACGCTCATCACGGCCCAGAACGCTTTCGAATGGCGGCGCACACCGCGCGCGAGCCGCCTGCCTTCGATGCTGAGCAGTCCGTGATAGGCTGTAAGCGAAAGTGCGAGCGCGAGTTTTACCCAGAACCAGGACGGCACGTGTTCAAGACGCTCGGCTGGCGCTTCCCAGTCGGGCGCAAAATAAGTGAAGAAGAGAAATATCCCGAATGCCCACGTCAGCACCAGGAAGGGCGTGACGATGAGACCGCGGATGTTTTTCGCTGTCTGAAGCAGCACGGTTTCGGCGGGGTCTCCTGGGGCAAGTGCGGTGATCGCGCCGTAGAAGCGCGGCAGCATCAACAACCCCGCGATCCACGCGATCACGGCAATGACGTGCAAGCCGCGTGCAAGATCGTAAGAAATGACGTGTTCCATGCCGGTGGCCCTGTTGCGCGACCGCCATGGTCGACTTTTGCGGGGAGGCGGATTTGCTCTAGATCAAGGTTCGCGCACAAAGCGCAGTGGAGCGGGGTTTTTGGCGATCTGGACGAGGGAATTGCTGGCGCCTCTGCATCCTCACGCGCTAGCGGGGCGTCCGGTGATATCCATCAAGCTTGGCTTAGGCTTCGACGCGCCAATTCAGGTCGGCTGTTCGGCGTCTCCCGGACTTCAGCATTGGCCTTGGTAGCGACATCGCCGCTCCTCGGCGCGTGCGCGTCGATCAGCGGGTCGGGCTTGGCCAATGCACGAAGCGCATTGAGGTTGGCGATGGTGACGACAGCGCCGTTCACGCCAACGCCATACTTGCGCAAGGCCGCGAAAGCCCGCGACAGGTTTTCGGGCGTCATACCGAGCAGCGACGCCAGCACACGCTTTTCGTGGGGCAGCACCAGATCGCGATCGCCGCCGCCTTCGCTCGCGTTCAGCACGATGAGGTAGTTAGCGAGGCGCTCAACGCCGCTCCGCAGCTTCTGGTTCTTGACTGTGCGCGCCATGGATTGAAAGCCGCCGGCCAGATCACGCGCTATGGCGGCTCCGAATTGAATGTCTTCGACCATGGCTCGGCGGATGGCGTCGCCGGGGATCATCAGTATCTCGCTGCGTTCCAATGTGCGCGCTGACATCAGCGCGTCGGCATCGAGCACGACAGCGGCTAGGATGAACATTGACATCGGCTGCAGCACGGCAAGCACGGTCTCGCGATCGTTCCAGGTGCCGTGCAACTCCACTTGGCCGTCGAGCAGAATGTAAAGGAAATCGACAGCGTCGCCTTCGAGCAGCAGTAGCGTGCTGGCTGGAAAACGCTGGACGTGCGCGCCTGCTGTGAGGTCGCGATAAGTTTCAGGCCGCGTGTTCTTAAACAGCGGCAGCGAGCGGCATCGTTCATGGTCGTGCGCGCGCACCGGACCCTCCTTGCGATGCCAAACCCTGCGCCAAGCGAAGCACGGGCGAGTTGATTGAAGTCAATCCGGCAGGACGTTGGGCGTGACATGGTGGCGCTCCATGCCGACACTGATCGCCCCGATGACGGCACGCGCGCAAACCGGCGACGGCCATGAACCGAGCCCGGAGGACGCACTCGACTTCATCCTTTATGAGCACTTTCGCCACCGGGTGATGTGCAACGACTTGGACGCTCTGGCTGAGGCCGAGATTTTTGACGTGAACGCGGTGACGCGGCTGGCCGAGTTTATCCGCGCTGACCTTTCGCTGCATATTGCCGACGAGGAGGACGTCTTCTTTCCGATGTTGCGCCGGAGCTGCTTAGCGGAAGACGAGATCGGAGCGTGTTGGCGCGCATGAACCGCGAACACGCCGAAGACCGCGACCTCTCTGCCGAGGTGCGCATCTTGCTTCTGACGGCGGCGACCGAGGGCCGGCCTATGTCGGCTGTCCCCGGCGCGGCCGATGCGCTGCGCCGGTTTGCGCAAAATCAGCGTCGGCACATGATGCTGGAGAATGCGGTTTTGATCCCGCTTGCGCGCAGGCGGCTGACTGATGAGGACCTGAAGCTGCTTGGCGCGCGACTGGCCGCGCGACACGTCGTCCTGCCGGCCAAGTCGTGAGTTCGCGTGTCTCATCCGCCCAAATCGCGCGCACGGCAGCCTGATCTCAAAGCAGCGGCGGCTCTTCAGCGAGCGCCAATTGTTCGTTGCTATAGCCCGCAACGCCGGTGACCTCGCGCCCGGCCCATGCTGGTAGCTCAATGTCCTGATCGGTCGCGTAAAGTTCGATCTCTGCGAGCACCAAGCCTTCGAGCGGGCCGTTGAATTCGTCAATCACCCAGTCAAGGCCGTCCCATTCGATCCGGTGGCGCGTTTTTTCGATGCATTGCCCGGCACGCGCATTGGCGAGCAATTCCTCGGCGTCCTTTGGCGGAATTGCGTATTCGTACTCGGCGCGCACCAGCGATGCGCCAGGCTCTTTATGGTGAGGAAAGCGCGTGCGCCGATTGTGCGCACACGCACCACCGCATCCGGCCCTCGACCGATATAGCCTTGGCGCAACCGCTGGGGCGCATGCGCGTGCGCGCGCCACGAGTCGCCTTCAACTAGAAATTTTCGTTCGATCTCGGCGCCCATGCCAACCTCGCTCGGGCCATCTTGCGCGCCGCACGGACGCGCGCTGGCGTTTCCTCTTCGGCGAGCAGCACGATGAGGCCTGCTGCGGCGAGCACAGCGACGCCAGCAAAGCAGATGGCGCAATGACCAAAGAAGGAGAGCGTGTCAGTCGGCGGCGGTCCGCACCACGATGTCTGCAGCGCCCGTTCGAGCGGCGTCATGGTGAGATTGTTCAGCGCCCGGACCAGCGATGGCCAACCAGCGGCGGCCGCGAACAGACCGGACGCTGCGGCAAGGCGGTAAAACATCATTAGGATCTGCCTCCGTCGCGTTATTTAGACTGCGCGTTCGCTCTCGCATTTGATCGAAATCAAACGCGCTCGGCGCGGCCGCTGATAGCCACTCGTCCTGCGGAATCGAACGCGCTGAGCGGGGTCGTCTATGGCGTATGCGAAGAATGGAAGCGTCTGGGGCGTCGATGCGGTTGCGATCGGCGCGATTCTTGTCGTCGGCATGTACCTTTCGATGTTCGGGATTTCGCGCGCGATCGAGCCCGCCTTCGCCGTGCAGATGTGGACGCTGTTTGCAGCCTTGCTCGCGGGCCTCATCGGACTGGTGGGGGTTATGGGCGCCGACAAAGCGCGCGCGCCATCACGTTACGAAAACGGCGTGATCAAAGCGGGCGTGATTGCCTCGATGTTCTGGGGCGTCGCCGGCTTTCTTGTCGGCCTCATCATCGCGCTGCAACTCGCGTTTCCGGATCTGTTTTATTTTTCCGAATGGGGCTTCACGAATTTTGGACGCCTGCGGCCGCTGCACACCTCCGCGGTGATCTTCGCGTTCGGCGGCAATGTACTAATCGCAACCAGCTTCTGGTCGTGCAGCGCACGTGCCGCGCGCGCTGGCTGGGGGCTTGTGGCCTTGGTTTGTGTTCTGGGGCTACCAGCTTTCATCGTGCTCGCCGGCACCGGCTATCTTGAAGGCGTCACCGAGGGACGCGAGTACGCGGAGCCGCCTTGGTACACCGACATCTGGCTCACCATCGTTTGGGTCGCCTATCTCCTGGTCTTTCTTGGCACGCTCTGGAAACGCCAAGAAAAGCATATCTATGTCGCCAATTGGTTCTATCTGGCGTTCATCGTCACCATCGCTCTGCTTCACCTTGTCAACAATCTTGCCGTTCCGGTTTCAGCCGGTAGTTGGCAAAGTTATTCGCTGTTCTCCGGCGTGCAGGATGCGCTGACGCAATGGTGGTACGGCCACAACGCGGTCGGCTTCTTCCTGACCGCGGGCTTCCTCGGGATCATGTATTACTTCATCCCGAAGCAGGCCAATCGTCCGGTCTATTCCTATCGTCTCAGCATCATTCACTTCTGGGCGTTGATCTTCCTGTACATCTGGGCCGGTCCGCACCACCTTCACTACACCGCGCTGCCGCAATGGGCTCAAACGCTGGGCATGACATTCTCGATCATGCTGTGGATGCCAAGCTGGGGTGGCATGATCAACGGTCTGATGACGCTCTCGGGCGCATGGGACAAGCTTCGCACCGATCCAGTGCTGCGCATGCTCGTTGTGTCTGTCGCCTTCTACGGCATGTCGACCTTCGAAGGGCCGGTGATGAGTATCCGCGCCGTCAACTCGCTATCGCACTATACCGATTGGACAATCGGCCACGTGCACTCCGGCGCGCTCGGCTGGGTGGGCTTTGTCTCGTTCGGCGCGCTCTATTGCCTGACGCCGTGGCTTTGGAAGAAGAAGCAGCTGCATTCGCTTGCTCTGGTCGATTGGCACTTCTGGCTCGCGACGATTGGCATCGTTCTTTACATCACCTCGATGTGGGTTGCTGGCGTCATGCAAGGCCTGATGTGGCGCGCCTATAACGAGTTCGGCTTCCTGGAATACTCGTTCGTCGAGACCGTGGAGGCGATGCATCCCTACTACGCCATTCGCGCGCTCGGCGGCGGGCTCTTCCTCGTGGGCGCACTCTTGATGGCTTACAATTTGTGGCGCACCGCGACGGGCAAAGAGCCTGCTCACGAGCGCGCGAGCGATGTGCCGGTGCTCGCCGCACCTGTGGCCGCGGAATAGGGGGCGCTCATGTGGACCTGGCACAAATGGTTCGAGCGTCACACGCTCATCCTGCTGATCGGCATTCTCGTCGTCGTGTCGATCGGAGGTTTGGTGCAGATCGCACCGCTCTTTTTCATCGAGTCGACGATTGAAGAGGTCGAGGGCGTGCGTCCTTACACGCCGCTCGAGCTCACTGGCCGTCAAGTCTATATCCGCGAGGGCTGTTATGTTTGCCACTCGCAGATGGTCCGCCCGCTGCGCGACGAAGTTGAACGCTACGGCCATTACAGCCTTGCCGCCGAGAGCATGTACGACCACCCGTTCCAGTGGGGCTCCAAGCGCACCGGTCCCGATCTGGCGCGCGTGGGCGAACGTTATTCCGATGAATGGCACCGCGCGCACTTGGCTGATCCCCGCTCGGTTGTGCCTGAATCGGTGATGCCGCCCTATGCGTTTTTGGCCAATACCGAAATCGACTCCGCGCATGTGAACGCGCACTTACGCGCCAACCGTTTGCTGCGCGTGCCTTACACCGACGAACAGATCGCCAATGCGGCGATGGACGCGCGCGCGCAAGCCGAGCCCTTGGGCTCCAACGCTTACGATTTCGAACAGCGTTATCCTGGCGTCGCCATTCGCGACTTCGACGGCGACCCTGCGCGCGTGACTGAAATGGATGCGCTGATCGCTTACCTTCAGATGCTGGGCACGGGCGTCGACTTCTCAACCTATCAGGCCGACGCGCCTGAAAATGAGCGGTGAGGCCATGAGCTACGAACAGGCAACGCATCTCGCACAGACTTGGGGCCTTGGCCTCCTTTTTATGGTGTTCGCCGGCGCCGTCATCTACGCGCTCTGGCCGGGCAATCGCGAAGAGTTCACGCAAGCCGCGCGCACGCCGCTCAACGACGGGGACGACAATGGCTGATAAGGTTGAGCGCGACGAAGTCACGGGCACCGACACGACCGGTCACGAATGGGACGGCGTCAAGGAATTGGATACGCCACTGCCGCGCTGGTGGCTCTACATCTTCTACGCCTCGATCGTGGTGGCGATCGTCTATTGGGTGTTGATGCCCGCTTGGCCGCTGGTGAATGGTTATACGCCTGGCGTTCTCCATTTCTCCGATCGCGCCAATGTGGCGGCCGATATTGGCGAGCTGCGCGCGGCGCGGGCGCCGATGTTCGATCGCTTGGCGCATGCTTCGACCGCCGACCTCGCGCGTGATCCGGAATTGCAGGAATTTGCGCGCGCCGCCGGGATCGGCCTTTGGCGACAATTGCCAGACCTGCCATGGCGCGGGCGGCGCCGGCGCGGCCGGCTATCCGGTGCTCGCCGATGACGTCTGGATCTGGGGCGGTTCGATGGAAGACATCGAACATACGCTGCGTGTCGGCATTCGCTCCGGACACCCGGACGCGCGCATGTCGATGATGCCCGCGTTCGGCCGCGACAACATGCTGACCGATGCACAAATCAGCGATGTCACCGAACAGGTCGTGGCGATGTCGAGTGCGCGTGCGCGTCTCCATCCGGACTTGCGCGCGGCCGCGCGCGGGGCGCTCGTCTATCAAGAGCAATGCGCCGTCTGTCACGGCGCAACCGGGACTGGCGACCGCGCCCTGGGCGCGCCGAGCCTCACCGACGATGTGTGGCTCTATGGCGGCTCGCGCGAAGAGATCCGCCGCCAGATCGAGCTTGGCCGCGGCGGCGTGATGCCATCGTGGGAGCGCCGTTTCGACGACGGCACCTTGAGAGCGTTGGCCTATTACGTTCACCAGATGGGCGGCGGCGAAGCTGACGCGCCCGTCGCTCCACCGACACTGCCATCCGCGGCAGCGCCAGCGCCGGTGGTTGATCAAGATCAAGACGAGAGGGCCGCTGGCGGTGCTCCGCACTAGCGGTGGTCAAGGTTACTCTCATCGCTAAGCGGCCAAACGAGGATGCGCACGGCGTAGACGCCGAAGCGGTCAACTCGAAACAGGCCCGCGCGCTTTACGCTAAGCGCCAGCAAATTTACCCGAAGCTGGCGCACGGCTTTTTCCGCAATCTGAAATGGGCGGCGATGGTTGCCCTGTTGGCGATCTATTACGTGACGCCTTGGCTTCGGTGGGACCGCGGCTTCGGCCGGCCCGACCAGGCCGTGCTGATCGATTTTGAAGGCCGGCGCTTCTTTTTCTTCTTCATCGAGCTCTGGCCGCAGGAAGTTTATTACGTCGCCGGGCTTTTGATCCTCGGCGCCTTCGGCATCTTTTTGTCGTCAGCGTTGTTTGGGCGCATCTGGTGCGGTTACGCCTGCCCACAGACGGTCTGGACCGATCTTTATATTTACGTCGAACGCTGGATCGAGGGCGACCGCAATGAGCGGATGCGCCTCGACAAGGCGCCTGTCTCGTTCGACAAAGCGCGCAAGAAGATCGCCAAGCATGCGATCTGGATTTTGATCGCCGCCGCGACCGGCGGCGCTTGGGTCTTCTATTTCGGTGATGCGCCGACACTCTTCCGCGAGATTTTCACAGGCCAGGCGAGCACGCCGGTTTATCTCTTCATAGGCGTTTTGACCTTCACCACTTACGCGCTGGCCGGCACCATGCGCGAACAGGTCTGCACCTATATGTGCCCGTGGCCGCGCATTCAGGCGGCGATGACCGACCAGCACGCGCTCTCGGTGACCTATCTCGCCGATCGGGGCGAGCCGCGCGGTGCGCATAAGAAAGCTGAAACCTGGGAAGGTCGCGGCGATTGCATCGATTGCCGCCAGTGCGTCGCGGTTTGCCCCCAAGGCATCGACATTCGCGACGGCGACCAGCTCGAATGCATCAATTGTGCGCTGTGCATCGATGCGTGTGACGAGATCATGGTCAAGGTGGGCCGCCCCAAAGGGCTCATCGCCTACGATACGCATGTCAATGTCGAGAAGCGACAGCGCGGCGAGCTAGCGGGGATCCACCTCATCCGTCCGCGCACGGTGCTCTACGCGGTGCTGATGATCGTGGTCGGCGCTATCATGCTCTATGCGCTGGCGACGCGCTCAACGCTCGATCTCAACGTCATCCGCGACCGTAGCCCACCGTTCGTGCGCCTCGCCGACGGCGCCGTTCGCAATGATTACGCGTTGAAGCTCATCAACATGGCGCCGCGCACGCGTCGTGTGCGCATCACTGTAAGCGGGCTCAATGGCGCCCATTTCATCGCCAACGGCCATCAGGTCGAAACGAACGGCGCCATCGAAGTGGAGGCCCAACCCGACGGCGTCGCCAACATTCGGGTTCATGTCGTCGCGCCCGCAGGGGCCGCCAACGGGACTCATACGTTGCAGTTCGAGATCGCCGACATTGAAACCGGCGAGCACGCCGCCAGCGCCTCGGCGTTCGTTGCGGAGAGAGAACCATGAGCGCCAAACCGTTCGAGATCAAAGGCGGTCACGTGCTGGCCGGCCTTCTTCTCTTCTTCGCCGCCATCATCGCGATCAATGTCGCCTTCGCGGTCGCTGCGGTGCGGACGTTTCCTGGCGAAGACGAGCGCCGTTCCTACACTCAAGGCCTTCACTACAATGACACGCTCGCCGAACGCCGCGCGGAAGCTCGATTAGGCTGGCAGGCGCGCACCCAACTCTCCCCAACGCACGCTGGCGCGCGCCTTATCGTGCGTCTCGATGATCGCGATGGCGCCCGATAGACGGCGCCACCATCGAAGGCGTGTTGCGTTGGCCGCCCAATGAGGCTGGCGACCGCCAGCTCACCTTCGTCTCACAGGGCGATGGCAGCTACGCCGCCGACCTGGGGACGCTTGCGCCGGGGCGCTGGGATCTTCGAGCGCGTGCGCACGACAGGGGCGCTTCTGCGCTTTCCTTCGAAGCGGAGCTCACATGGCCCTCGACACCCTAAATCCCGGCTGTCCCTCCGGGCTTGGGACGCCAGGTGGCGATGAAGACGCGCCGATAAATATCGGCGCCTTCGTGCGCACAGACGCAAAAGGCGATGAGACTCTCGAACTCATGATCGAAGGCGCAAGTTGCGCTGCCTGCATCAAGAAGATCGAGGGTGGGCTGCTTGCGTTACCCGGCGTTTCCGACGCGCGGCTCAATCTTTCGACTAAAAGGCTGCGTGTGGCCTGGCGCCCGGGCGCGCTCGCGCCCGAAGCGGTCGCCGCGACTTTGGTCCGCCTCGGCTATCGCGCTCAGCCGTTCGATCCCGAAGTGGCGCAACAGAATATCGACCAGGAAGGGCGCTTCCTGCTGCGCTGCCTCGCGGTCGCAGGCTTCGGCGCCATGAACATCATGATGTTCACGACACCGATCTGGTTCGGCGACGATATGGGCGCCGATACACGCACTTTAATGCATTGGTTCTCGGCCTTGGTTGCGGTCCCTTGCGGGCTTTACGCGGCGCAGCCTTTCTTGCGTTCGGCCTGGAAGGCGCTCCGCGCTGGGCGCGCCAACATGGACGTGCCGATCTCATTGGCGGTGGTGCTGACCTTCACCATGAGCATTGCCGAAACGGCGATGGGCGGCGCCCACACCTATTTCGACGGCATCACCATGCTGCTCTTCTTCCTGTTGATCGGGCGCTATCTCGATCACAGGCTGCGCGAACGGGCGCGTACGGCCGCACGTGAGATCTTGGCGCTGCAGGCAGTGACGGCGCGCCGCGTTGGCGCAGGCGGCGAGGTTGAAGCGATAGCGAGCCGCGAGATTGCGATTGGCGACCGGCTCTTGCTTGCGGTCGGCGAGCGTGCCCCGTGTGACGGCGTCATTGTCGAAGGGACGTCCGATCTCGATTGCGCGATGCTCACAGGCGAGACGCTGCCGGCGCCAGCGCGTCCCGGCGATGCAATCTTGGCAGGCTCCATTAATGTGAGCCGTCCCATCACGATGCGCGCGCGCGCGCGGGCCGAAGACTCCGCGGTCGCTGAACTCGCGCGCCTGATTGAAGTCGGCGAGCAGGGACGGGGGCGTTTCGTGCGCCTCGCCGATCGCGCGGCCGCACTCTATGTGCCAGTCGTGCATAGCGCTGCGGCGCTCACCTTCATTGGCTGGATGGTCGGCCCACTCATACTGCAGGCGATGGGTGTGGATGTGGCCGGCCCGGACGCGCGCGTTGCGCTCGCCAACGCGGTCGCTGTCCTCATCATCACGTGCCCATGCGCGCTGGGGCTGGCCGTGCCCGCCGTGCAAGTCGTCGCCACCGGACGCTTGTTTAAGGCCGGCGTCTTGGTGCGCTCGGGCGATGCGCTGGAGCGGCTCGCTCAAATTGACATGGTCGTGTTCGACAAGACCGGAACGCTCTCGCTCGGCAAGCCGAAACTGGTTTCAGGCCCGGACGCGGCGACATTGCTCGCGGCGGCCTCGCTCGCGCGTGTATCGCGCCATCCTTTATCGCGCGCGCTGGTGGAGGCCGCGGGCCCAGGCGCAGCATGCACAGGCGCCGTTGAACATCCCGGCGAGGGCGTGGAAGCCATGCTCGATGGTAAGCCGGCGCGCCTCGGCAAGAGGCGCTTTGCAGCGCCCGGCGAAGCCGATGCGCCAGACGACGCGCCCGAACTCTGGTTCGCCCGCGATGCTCAAGCGCCCGTACGCTTTACGTTTGCCGATGCGTTGCGTCCCGATGCAGCGGCCGCGGTCGCCGCGCTTAAAGCGCGCGGCTACGACGTGGAGATGCTCTCCGGCGACCGGGCAACGGCGGTGGAGTCAGCCGCAAAGGCGGCGGGTATCGATGCATGGCGCGCAGGCGTAACGCCGGCGCAAAAGACGGCTCGCATGCAGGCGCTCCGTGGTCTTGGGCGAAAGCCGCTCATGGTCGGGGACGGTCTAAACGATGCGGCAGCGCTTGCTGCGGCCCACGCATCGGCCTCGCCTGGGCACGCCGTGGAAGCTAGCCAAGCGGCGGCCGATTTCGTGCTGCAGGGCGATGCTTTGATGGGATTGGTGGAGGCGATCGATGTCGCCAAGCGTGCGCAGCGTCGCGCCAGCGAAAACCTGTTCTTCTCGGCCATTTATAATGTTATGGCTGCGCCGCTTGCTGCGGCGGGCTTGTTGACGCCCTTGATCGCGGCGATCGCGATGTCGGGCGCTTCGCTCATCGTCACTTGGAACGCGTTGCGCATGCAGGGGAGGCGGGCATGGACATCCGGATCTTTCTTGCGCCTGCCGCCGTCCTCATGGGTGCAATCGGGCTTGGCGCCTTCCTGTGGAGTTTGCGCGCCGGCCAATACGAGGATCTCGACGGCGCCGCGCACCGGGTCTTGATCGATGACGAGGATGACTGAGGCGTCAGCGCAAGCCGCGCGCGTCAGCTTTGCCGATCTGTTCACGCCCAAGCTTTTACCGTGCTGCGCGAAGGCTATGGCGCGGCGCAGCTGCGCGCCGATGCGCTCGCTGGGCTCACCGTGGCCATTGTGGCGTTGCCCCTGTCGATGGCCATCGCCATCGCCTCTGGCGCCAGTCCGGCCCAAGGCCTTGTCACTGCGATTGTCGGCGGCTTTGTCGTTTCTGCGCTGGGCGGCAGCCGTTTTCAGATCGGTGGTCCCGCCGGCGCTTTCATTGTCTTGGTCGCAAGTACGGTCGCCGCGCACGGCATGAACGGTCTCGTTCTCGCCGTCGCCATGTCTGGATTGATGCTGACGGCGATCGGTCTGATGCGGCTCGGCGCCTATATCAAATTCGTGCCGTATCCGGTGACGGTTGGGTTCACCGCCGGCATCGCCATCATCATCCTCGCCAGCCAGCTCAAGGAATTGTTTGGCTTGACGCTCGGTGGAGCCGAGCCCGGTCCGTTCGTCGAGAAGCTTGAGGCGCTCTGGCGCGCTTCGCCCAGTTTCAATCTCGCGAGCTTCGCGATCGCCGCTGGCGTGATCGGCGCCATCTTCCTCTTGAAGCGTCTTCGTCCGCATTGGCCGGGATTGCTGATCGCCGTGGCGGGCGCGGCCATTGCCGCGGCATTGCTCAATCTGCCGATCGATACGATCGGCTCGCGGTTTGGCGCGCTGCCACGTTTTTTGCCGGCGCCGACCTTGCCAGAACTCGACGTCCATTTGGCGCTGGCGGTCTTGCCGAATGCGATCGCCTTCACCTTGCTGGGTGCTATTGAATCTTTGCTGTCGGCAGTTGTCGCCGATGGTATGACCGGACGCCGCCACCGCTCCAATTGCGAATTGGCGGCCCAAGGCGTCGCCAATCTCGCGTCATCCTTCTTTGGCGGAATTCCCGTCACCGGCACGATCGCACGCACCGCCACCAATGTGCGCGCTGGGGCGCACGGGCCCGTCGCCGGCATGCTGCATGCCGTCTTTTTACTCCTCTTCATGCTGCTCGCCGCGCCGCTTGCGGCGTTCATCCCAATGGCGGCTTTGGGCGGCGTGCTGGCGACCGTCGCTTGGAATATGATCGAGCGTCCCGCCATCGCCAATCTCTTCAAAGCCTCGCGCGGCGACGCCGTCATCTTAGTGGTGACGTTTGCTCTCACCATTTTCCGCGACCTAACCGAAGCCATTGTCGTCGGTTTTGCGCTGGGCTCCGTGCTCTTCATTCACCGCATGTCGCAGACGACGGCGGTGGCGGAGGAGCCCTTTGTCACCGAGGACCGCGCCGATGACGCGAATGGCGCACGCATGGCCTATGACAGCAATGAGGCTGCTGATCCCAGCGTTGTGGTCTATCGCATCTCCGGCGTCTTCTTCTTTGGCGCCGCCGCTTCGATCGGCGCCGTTCTGGATCGCATCGGCGACGCCAATCGCGCGCTCATCGTCGATTTCAGCGCCGTGCCCTTCGTCGATTCAACCGCCGCCCGCACCATGGGATCGCTGGCGCGCAATCTCGGCAAACGCGGCGCCAAACTCTACCTCACCGGCGCGACAGCGTCGGTGCGGCGCGATTTCGATCGCAATGGCTTGGAGGGCGTCCTCTATCGCGACAGCGTCGAGGCAGCTTTGGTCGACGCGCGCGAACTTTGACAACCACGCCCGCTCCAGAAGCGGCCATCGGCGTTGAAGCCCTCGAAGCGCGCCCCAATGTGTCGTTGCGCGCTAACGGTCACGCCGCGACTGAGAACAAGCGTCCGACCGCCGCGGTGACTGCGAGCGCCAGCGCACCCCAGAGCGTGACCCGCAATACGCCCTTAATGACGGGCGCCCCGCCGGCGCTCGCGCCGAGGGCGC
The DNA here is from genome assembly GCA_016703335.1 of Caulobacteraceae bacterium. Classification (GTDB taxonomy): domain Bacteria; phylum Pseudomonadota; class Alphaproteobacteria; order Caulobacterales; family Aquidulcibacteraceae; genus Vitreimonas. Next base: position 161,845 of record JADJCG010000008.1, read on the forward strand.
CGAGTGCGGCAAGGCAGACGAGCGCGGCGATAACGACGGCGGGTGTAAGCGCGCTCGCGGGTGTGGCAAGCACGACGAGCAGCGGCACGATGGCTCCGGCCGCGAACGTGACGGCCGACGTCCACGCTGCCTGCACGGGACGGGCCACTGTGGCGTCGATGATGTGCAGTTCGTCGCGCGCATGGGCGCCGAGTGCATCCTTGGTCATGAGTTGGCGGGCGACTTCGCCCGCAAGATCGGCATCGAGACCCCGCCCGACATAAATCTGAGTCAGCTCGGCCAGCTCCAATTCGGGTTGCTCCTGCAGCTCACGCCGCTCACGCGCTAGATCGGCGCGTTCGGCGTCGGATTGCGAACTCACCGATACGTATTCACCGGCTGCCATCGACATCGCCCCGGCCACCAAGGCGGCGGCGCCCGCTATGACGATATCACCGCGCGCGGCGCCCGCAGCGGCGACCCCGACAATGAGGCTCGCGGTCGAGACGACGCCGTCATTGGCGCCGAGCACGGCCGCCCGAAGCCAGCCGATGCGGGACGTCGCCACGTGCTTTTCGAGATGACGAGCGCGCATGACTTCTCCAACTTTGCCGATCGGCGCACCCATGGCGCCCTTATGCGCCGCTTCATTCGGCCGCCAATTGAGCCCGCGCAAGCCGGTTAGGCACACGCCGTGCTTGTTGGCGCCATGGCGATCAAGCTCTCATTTCTTGGCGCGGCCGGATGCGTCACCGGCGCATGCTTTTTGCTCGAATGCGGAAAAACCCGCGTGCTCATTGATTGCGGCATGTTTCAAGGTTCGAAGACGCTGAAAGCGCTCAACTACCAAACGTTTCCGTTCGACGCAGACAAGCTCGACGCCGTGCTGCTGACGCATGCGCACATCGACCATAGCGGTCTCTTGCCCAAGCTCGCGCTCGCCGGATTCAACGGAAAAATCTTCGCCACCAAGGGCACGATGGAACTCTGCCGGGTCATGTTGCCAGACGCCGGCGCCATCCAGGAGATGGAGGTCGAGCAGCTCAACCGCCGCAGACGTCGTCGCGGCGAGGACGCGCTGACGCCCATTTTTACGCGGCACGACGCCGACGACACGATGAGTCTCTTTCAATCTGCGGCGATGAAGACCTGGCTCGACGTGGCGCCGGGGGTCAAAGCGCGATGGTGGAATGCCGGCCACATCCTGGGCGCCGCCTCGATCGAAGTGGAAGTCGAGGACGGTGATCATCCGCAGCGTATTTTGTTTTCCGGCGATATCGGTCCGGGCGGGCGCGACTTCGCCATGGATCCAGAAGGTCCCGAAAACGCCGGTCATCTGGTTGTTGAGGCGACCTATGGCGATGTTGAGCGGGGTCCGGCGCTTGCACCGGAAGCGCGCCGCAAAGCGCTCGCTGAAGTCATGCTCGCCGCTCACGCCGCCGGCGGTCCTTTGCTCATCCCCGCTTTTGCCGTCGAGCGCACGCAGGAATTGATCGTCGATCTCATTGAGTTGATGGAAGCGGGCGAGGGCCCGCGCGGACCAATCTTCCTTGATTCACCTCTAGGCATTCGCGCCAGTGATACGTTTTTGCGCCACGGTCGCTTCGACAATGGCGCTCATCCGTTTGGGCGCCTCAAGGCGTCGCCTTGGCTGCGTTACACCGAAAGCGCTGATGAAAGCCGCGCCATCGAGCGGATGCGAGGCTGGCATGTCATCATCGCATCGAGCGGTATGTGCGACGCAGGCCGCGTCCGACATCATTTGAAGCGCCTGTTATGGCGCGATGACGCCACGGTCCTTCTCACCGGCTACCAAGCGATCGGAACGTTGGGCCGGCTGCTGCAGGAGGGCCGCAAGGTGGTGCGCATCCAGGGCGATGAGATCAAGGTGCGCGCCGCCATTCGCTCGATTGGCGTCTATTCCGGCCATGCCGACGCGGACGGCCTCGTCGCCTGGATCAAGGCGCGCGGTCCGAGCGGCTCGATCTTTCTGACCCATGGCGAACCGGAGAACCTTGAAGGGCTGCAACGCCGTCTCGTTCGCGCCGGGTTTGCGGCAGAGCAGATCATCACAGCTGAGATCGACGCCGGCTATCGCCTCGCCAGGCTGCATGCGCCAGTCATCGAAAAGCAAACACCGCGGCTTGCGCAATCGGCGGTGTCGCGCCTTGATTGGCACAATCAGCGCTCCGATCTCCTGACGCGTCTCAATGCAGCACTCGAGCACGCGGAGGGCGATGCAGCGCGCGAAGCGCTGATCAAGAAACTCTCGGGCGCGCTCGACGCCGAGCTTGCGTCGGATCAAAGCGTTGCTCTCCCGGCCGCATAAGCTCCCGCCAAAGCGCGGAGGCACGATATGCGATCGTCGGTTCTCAACTTCATCGGCGCTCTTGGCGTCAGCCTTGCACTCGCCTCATGCGTGACGTCCGGACTTTATCAGCGCGCCGACGTGCGCGCAGGGCAGGCGGGATACGCAGAAACCCGCCTCTCCGACGCGGCTTGGCGTGTCGAGTTCGTCGGCGACGATTTCACATCACGCGAAACGGTGGAGACTTATCTTCTCTATCGCAGCGCCGAACTCACGGCCGAGAATGGCTATGATTGGTTTGCTTCATCGGTGGCTGATGTCAGCGAAGAGAGCGAGATCATTGTCGAGGCGCCGCGACGCGACAGCTATCGCGCGCGCTATTGGCGCCCGCACTGGCGCCGCCGCAGCCGCTTCTTCTGGAGCGATTTAGATCCCGTCGGCCCGATCCCGCGCGAGCCGCGCGAACCCCACGTCTTCACCAATGTGCATTATTCGGCGACGGCGGATATTCGCTTTGGACGCGGCGCCATGCCCGAAGGCGCCTTCGACGCGCGCCGCACGCTGGACGAATTGGGATCAGAGATCGTGCGTCCGCAGAGCTGACCTTCTATCTGCTTATGGGACTTCGAAGCGCACGTCCTTCAATAAGGGCGCGGCGCAAAAAGCGGTTGGCTGTCCGGACGCTGAACCAAATCGGTCAGAAAAGCCGCTGCATCCTCCTTCGGGTTGATCGCGCGCAAGGGCGCGCGCGCGATTTCGTGGTCCTGAAGAGGTCAACAGGAGGACATCCATGACCGCAACAGCGCAAACCCGCTTACCGGACACGTTCCGCCGCATCCGGCTCGAACTGGCGCGCGAGCCGCGCCACCCCGAAGGCGATGCTCATATCGGCTATTCCATCATTGCGCCGCTCGACAGCGAAGGCCGGCTCGATGCCCTGACCTGGCGCGACTTCAAGCAAGAGTGCCGCGTGGTCCGTTTTCATGCCGCAGGCGACGAAGACGGATATCTGCGCCGCCGCCCTGGCGGGTCCTGGGCCTTCACTATGAGTTCGAAGACGGCGGCGAAGACGATGATCCGGCCTATCGGCTTGGTGATCACCGCTTCGTCCATGGCGAGTACGTGACCATCGACGAAGACGACGCCGCGCACACTTATCGCGTCGCCAAAGTCGACCGGCTCTGATGCAGGCGCTGGCGCCGCTCGCCGCAAATCTCGCCGTGGCGAGTGCGATGGTGGCGCTGACGGTGCTCACGCACTTTTGGGGCCTGGTCGGTCTGACGCGCATTGTAAGCGGCGGTCACAAGCGACTGAAGGCGCATGAAAGCGCTGGGCGCGCCGCACTTGTGATGTTGCTTGGCGTCTTCGGAGTTTTCGCGCTGCACACGGTCGAGATCTGGTTCTATGCCGCGCTCTATCGCGGCTTGGGCGAGACCGCGACGTTCGAGCAGGCGCTCTATTTTTCGACCACGACCTTCGCGTCTCTAGGTTACGGCGACATCGTCTTAAGTCCCAACTGGCGTTTGCTGAGCGCCATCGAGGGCGCAAACGGCGTCATCCTGTTTGCTTGGTCGACCGCGTTCCTGCTCACCGTCACCCGCAAGCTCAATCTGATTGAACGCGATTGGCTCGAGCGGGGCCGCTGAAAGAGCGTTGCTCACTTGCGCTTGATCAAGGCCGCGAAGCTTCCGGTGCGGCAAGAGAGATTGGTTCGCAATTTCAGGAGCACGCCATGAACCGCGTCAAGGATAAGGTCGCTTTGGTGACAGGCGCGGCTTTGGGCCTCGGCCGCGCCGCCGCGCTGATGCTCGCCGCCGAGGGCGCGCGCGTGGCTGTGACAGATATGAATGAGGTCGAAGGCGCAGCCGTGGTCGACGCCATTATGAATGCGGGCGGTGAAGCCATTTTTTTCAAGCATGACGTCGCCAGCGCCGAGGATTGGTCGCGCGTTGTCGCCAGCACCGTGCGCCGGTTTGGCGGCCTCGACATTCTCGTCAACAATGCCGGCGTCGCGCTCTCTGCAAACATTGAGGCGACGACGCTGGAACAATGGCGCTGGCTGATGTCGATCAATCTCGACGGCGTCTTTATTGGCATCCGCGAGGCGGTCGCCGTGGTGAAGGCTCGCGGCGGATCGGTGATCAATCTCTCCTCGATCGAGGGCTTGATAGGCGATCCCAATCTTGCCGCCTATAACGCCAGCAAAGGCGGCGTGCGCATTCTCACCAAATCGGCGGCGCTGCATTGCGCCAAGGCCGGCTACAAGATCCGTGTGAACTCAATTCACCCCGGCTACATCTGGACGCCGATGGTCGAGAATTTTCTGAAGGCGCAGGCAGATCCGGCCGCGGCCAAAGCCGCAACCGAAGCGCTGCATCCGCTGGGCCATTTAGGCGAGCCCGACGACATCGCGTTTGGCGTCCTCTATCTGGCGTCCGACGAGAGCAAGTTTATCACCGGCGCCGAGCTGGTGATCGACGGAGGCTACACGGCCCAATGACCGAGTACGAGCGGCTCGAGCAATTGCGCGCCCGCGCAGCGGCGCGTCGCGCCGAGCCGAGCAGGACGGACTATCAATCCCCGATCGCGCCGCCGACACCGTGGCGACGGTGGTGGGATCGTGGCGTTTCATCCTCATTCAATCGGGACTACTGCGGCGATCGCCTGGGATGGCAGCGGTGCCAGCGGGGCCGCGGCGCGGTACTTTGCGCGAACCTGGCCGCCGACGAGGCCGGATCTTGCAAAATCGCGCCGACTCAATGTGGAGACGCGCTACGCGGCGGCCGCGGGCGTCACGGTGGCGGAGGCGGCGCGTGTGACGGCGGCGGCCGCTTGGTGGGGAGTCGCGGTGGGAGGGCGCGCGGGCCCGTGTGGGGGGGCCGCGCATCCCGCGGGTGCGTTACGCAGCGGCCCCAGAGGCGCATGAGCGCCGAGGGATTGCGCATGACGACATGGCGCGAACTCGGCAGGCCGATCGCGCGCTGGCGCTCGAACTCGGAAAAGGCGCGCGAGACGGTCTCGATTGTGAGGCCGAGATAATCGGCGATGTCGGCGCGGGACATCGGCAGATCGAGTTCGCATTTGGACACACAGCGATTGGCCAGTTGCAGCAGGAAAGCGGCGACCCGTTCGCCGGCGCCCTTGCGGCCGAGCACCAAAGCGTGGGCGCGGGCATCGCTCAATTGAGCCGAGGTAAGCGCGAGTAGAGCACGGGCGGCGCCCATGTCTTGATTGACCGCATTCTCCAAGCATGAGCGGCGCACCATGATGATTTCGCAGCCCGTGACGGCTTCGGCCGAGAGCGTGTGCTGCCCACCGGTCTCGATGCCGAAAATGTCGCCCGGTAAATGGAAGCCCAAGATTTGACGGCGGCCGTCTTCGGTAAAGCGCATAGTGCGCACCGCGCCCGAAACGACCCGGTAGACATAATCGGACGGCTCGTCCTCGCCAAAGATTTCCGCATTGCGATCGAAATGCATGCGTACACCGCGGAGCGTCAGGTTGGCGCCGAACTGAATGACGTCGCCTGACCCGATGACGGCGATGTTGGCTTGTGCGGCTTGGCTCGATTGCGTTTGCATGACCGGCTCCCTTGACGTTGATCAAGGGGTATGCCGAAGCAATTGGGCGCGAAATTCAGGGTCAACGCTTAAGGATAAACCCGTAGGCCGAACGGATTGGGCCCGTCAGAGCGGCGATCACCACCCCATCGCGGCGTGCATGGATTATTCGCCTTTCACCTCCTCTCTTGCCCGCGTCGGCGACCCGGCGTGATGATTTGGCTCAATTGGCCTTCTCCGAGCCGGCGCGATACGCTGGCCCAAGCAAACGCGATGCGAGGTGGCTTGAGCGAAGGCAGCAAAGAGCTCGGCCAGCGGGAAGACCCCGCGCCAACCCAAGACGGGGGTTGCGCGGTTCTTTGCCGGCGCCGGCAAGCGCTATGCGCTGGCGGGCGGCGCCCACTTTGGGCGCCTTTGCGCTTGCCTTTTTGTTGCGCGCGATCTGGCCAGATACGCCGTCCTTCATGGTGTTTTCAGCCGTGGTGGTTGGCGCCAGTCTGCTCGCGGGGCCGGGCCCCGGCCTCCTCTCGACAGCGCTCGGGTTGATCGGCGGCCTTCTGCTTCAAGGCGGCGCGGACCCGCTCGGGGGAGCGGCGCCCTACGCATTCTGCGCCATCGGCCTCATCGCCGCGGCTGTGGGATCGGCGGTGCAAAAGCAGCGCCGGCGCGGCGAACAGGCCGCAACTGCGCTGCGCGAGCGCGAAGCGCATCTTCGATCGATCTTCGACACAGCGCCCGAGGCGATGATCGTCATCAACCCAGAAGGCATCGTGCAATCTTACGGTGCGTCGTCCGAGCGCATGTTCATGTGGCGCCCGACCGAGGTGATCGGACGCAATATCAGCATGCTGATGCCTGAGGCCGTTTCGCGCCCACCATGACGGCTATCTACAGCGTTATCTCACCACTGGCGAAAAGCGCATCATCGGCGTCGGGCGCATTGTGGTGGGGCAGCGCAAGGACGGCACGACCTTTCCGATGGAGCTCGCCGTCGGCGAAGTGCATTCCGATCACGGGCGCTTCTTCACCGGCTTTGTCCGTGATCTGACCGACCACCAGGAGAGCGAAGCCCGGCTTAAACAATTGCAGGCCGAAGTCGTGCACATTTCACGTCTGAGCGCGATGGGGGAGATGGCCTCGGCCTTGGCGCATGAACTCAATCAACCCTTGAGCGCGATCGCCAATTATTTGAATGGCGCCCGCCGCGTCATGGAGCGGGAAACCGGCCGCGACCCGCGCGTCGTCGAGGCGCTGGAGAAGGCCTCCCAGCAGGCGTTGCGCGCCGGCGACATCATCCGGCGCCTGCGCGACTTCCTGGTGCGCGGCGAGGGCGAACGCAGCGTCGAGAGTTTGGCCAAACTAGTGCACGAAGCCTGCGGCCTTGCATTGGTCGGGGCCAAGGAAGGTGGGGTCGATGTGCGTTACGAGATTGATCCCCATCTCGACCGCGTCGTGGTTGACCGCATTCAGATTCAGCAAGTGCTGGTCAATCTGGTGCGCAATGCGCTTGAGGCGATGCACGATCAGCCGCGCCGCACGCTGACAGTGTCGACATACGTCGGTGACGACATGGCGGAGGTGAGCGTCGCCGACACCGGCACAGGTCTCGACGCGCTTGCGGCCGAGCGGCTATTTCAGCCCTTCGTTACGACCAAGCCACAGGGCATGGGGGTAGGGCTTTCGATCTCTCGCACGATTATTGAAGCGCATGGCGGCCGGATCTGGACCGAACCCAATCCGGGGAGCGGGGCGATCTTTCGCTTCAGCGTGCGGTTAGCGCCGGATGAGGAGAGTGTGTCGTGAACGCGAATGAACGCGTCGTGCATGTGGTCGACGACGATGCGGCGATCCGTGATTCGCTGAGTTTCCTGTTGGCTTCGGCCGACTTCGAAGCGCGGGTTTATGAGAGCGCCTTGGCCTTTCTAGACCAAGTTGGCGATCTCGCGCCCGGCTGCATTGTGACCGATGTGCGTATGCCCGGCATGAGCGGGCTAGAGCTTGTGGTGAAGCTAAAGGAAATCGGCGTCACCCATCCCGTGATCGTGCTCACCGGCCATGCCGATGTCGCGCTCGCGGTCGAAGCAATGAAAGCGGGCGTCGTTGATTTCATTGAAAAGCCCTTCGACGACGAGACTTTGCTCGCGGCGATAAAGACCGCCCTGGTGCGGGGCCAAGACGACGCCAGTCGCCAAGCCGAACGGGCCGAGGTCGAAGAGCGGATCGGGCATCTGTCGGCGCGCGAACGCGAGGTGTTTGAGGCGATTGTCACCGGCGAATCCAACAAGAGCGCCGCGCTGAAGCTCGGCATCAGCCCGCGCACGGTGGAAATCTACCGCGCCAATGTGATGGAGAAGATGGGCGCCAAGGCGCTCTCGGATCTGGTCCGGATGGCGCTGCAGCGGGAGCGAAGCTGAGGCTGCCCCCGGTTTGAGCCTGATCAAGGCTGGGCGCTCGCACTTGGGATTAATTGGGCCTTCGTTTCGAAAAGGGCGCGCACTGTTTCAAGCACCCACCACCTCGCCGGCGCCGGCTTTGGTCCTGGTCGACGATGATCCGGCGCTGTTGCATGCATTGAGCTTCGCGTTCGGGACGCAGGGGTATGACGTGCGCCCCTTTGGCGACGCCGAGGCGTTGCTGGCGTCGCCGCAAGCGACCGAAGGGCCGATCTGCATTGTGCTCGACTATAAGCTGCCCGGGCGTACAGGACTTGCGCTCTTGGCGGAACTGCGCGCGCGCAACGTGACCGCCCCAGCGATCCTCATTACCAGCAATCCAAATGCTTGGCTCCGCGCCGCGGCCGCTGCGGCCGGCGTCGAGATTGTCGAAAAGCCGCTGCTTGGGCACACGCTCGAAATCAAGGTGCTCGAAGTGCTCGCGGGCGGACGCTGATTGGAGCGAGCCGCCCGTGTGTTTTAGAGCGAGAAGTGGGAGCGCGTCAGTTTCGGCTCATCCGCGGCGGCGTGCGCATCGCGTCAGCGCCCTTGCCGGCCAAGGTCGCGCACCCGCGCCAGACGCGCTTTCTGCGCTTGGGCGTTTTGAGCTTCGACCGCGCCGAACAAAGTGGCGCGTACCGGTCGGAATCCGGCGAAGCCCAACACGCCCTCCATGATATTTCTCACGCCATGGGCATGAAAGACGAGCCGGTAGATGAAGGCCGGCATGCCCATGGTGACAATGAGGCGCGCGGACTTGTTCTTCAGTCTTTGCTGGATGCCGCGCCCGCTCGTGTCGGCGAAGAAGCTGCCGCAGGCGACCTGTTCGAGAAACGCGCGCAACAATGCAGGCGCGCCGCCGAGCCAGAGCGGAAACACCATGACGATGTGATCGGCCCACTCGATATCGCGCTGCGCGCTCAAGATGACGGGCGCCGTCGGAGGCTTTGCGAAATCAACGGCCGTGCGCAAAAATCCAATGTCGGTTTCCGCGAGCGTAATCGAGCGTGTCTCGTCGCCGGCCGCGACCGCGCCAGCGGCGTAGGCGTCGGCCAAAGCATGGCAAAAGCGTTGGCGGTCCGGGTCCGGATGACCATCGATGATCAGTGTCTTCCTGCGCATGGGCTTGAACCTCGAGCGGTCTCTTGGCCAAGTTCGGAGAACCTCGCCTTGCGTGCGATCAAGTCGCACTGGCGCAGGCGCCGGCGCCAACTTTCCGCCACGGAGGCCGCGACGGTTTGTCCAAGTCCCATCGCGCACGCGCTTGACGGCGATCAAACGCTGAAGCGTAAGCGCGCCGTACCCTTGCCCAGGTGCAAAATGCAAAAAGGGGCTAGAATTAGATGAGCAAGTTTGGCGTCGCGGCGATCGCTGCATTGGCGGCGATGACCTTGGCCGCGCCCGCGCACGCGGGCGTCTTGGACAATTTTCAGATCAAGCTCGGGGTGTCGGGCGTCCTTCCTGACGAGCAGGGAGATCCGATCGATGTCGACATCTCCGATGAGTTCGTGCCTTCGCTGCAGATCGAGTATTTCTTCAACGATCATGTCTCAGCCGAATTGCTCTGCTGCGTGGCGACGCATGATGTGACCGCGGCCAGCGGCACCATCGACCTCGGCCAAGTCACGCATTTTCCGCCGACGGTGACGCTCAAATATCGTTGGACCAATTTCGGCCAGTTCGAGCCCTATGTCGGCGCCGCGTCAATTTCACATCCTTTATCGACAGCGAGCCGCCCGCCGGGCTTCACGTCGAGTATGATTCATCCGTCGGTCCAGCACTGCAGGCCGGCGTCGATTATCGCATCGACGAGCATTGGGGCGTCAATCTCGATGTTCGCCGGATCTGGATCAACACCGACGTTGCGATCTCAGGCGCGATCACGGCGAACGACGAAGTCGACATCAATCCGTGGGTGGTCTCCACTTCGATTGCCTATCGCTTCTGAACGACCCGCCGGCGCCTCGCTCTCGAACCCGTTTTCTGACGCGCGAGATTTTACGCACGATCAAAACGGCTTGTTGGGCGAGGCGCATGGTGGATTGAAGCTGCGCGCAAGTGCAGCCTGCCAAGGCGGCGCCTTGGCGCTCGCGTCCCAGGCAGGCGGAAATCTCCCCCAGCACGCCAGCCTGATTGATGTAGGTGTCGAGGCGCCGTGAGGCCCAAGCCAGGAAGATGCTGGCGCGAGGAGACGGGGTGATCGGCGCGCCACGCGAGGCGCCGGGCTCGTGCCCGGATGGCGCCGCGGCCACCGAGGGTTCACGGGGGCAGCACAAAATTGCGTTACGGCAGGACGCCCAGCAAATGCGTCACGTAGGCTGCATAAAGCGCGATCAGGCATGCGCCTTCGAGGCGGGTCACTCGTCGTCCAGTCGTAGCGAATAGCAAGAGCAAGACGGCGCTGAGGCACATCACACCCCAGTCGATCAGCGATACTTCGGCGGGCACCGCGATCGGCTGCACAAGCGCCGTCACACCGAGAATGCCGAAAATGTTGTAAATGTTCGATCCCACTAAGTTGCCAAAGGCGACATCGTTCTTGCCTTCGAGCGCAGCGGCGAGGGTGGCGACCAGTTCTGGCAAGGATGTGCCGACCGCAACGATGGTAAGTCCGATCGCCGTCTCCGACATACCGGCGCCCGCGCGCCAACGTGACGGCGCCTTCGACCAAGAGATCGGCCCCGAAAACCAGGAAGTCCAAGACCACCAAGCGCAAACAATGCGGAAACCCAGAGCGCGTCCGGAACAGGATCGTGCGTGTGGGCTTCGGCTTTGTGCACGTTTGCCGCTGGCCCGCCGCCGCGTTCCAGCACCCAGACCATGATAATGTAGATCAAGAGTAACGCGACAAGCGCGCCGCCCAGTGGACGGTTCAGTTCACCAAACACGAGCGCGATCGCAACCAGCGTTGCCGATGCAACGATCATCACAAGTCCGTCGCGCGTGATCGCCGCTGGGTTGACGGGAATAGGCCGAATGAGCGCGACCGTGCCGAACACGAGCAGCACATTGCTGATGTTCGAGCCAATGACGTTGCCGAGCGCGATGCCGGGCGCGCCTGAAACGGCTGCGTTCACGCTGGTGAGTAATTCAGGTGCAGACGTGCCGAACCCGATCAGCGTGAGGCCAATGAGAAGTTCGGAGAGGCCAAGTCGTCGAGCGATACCCACGGCGCCCCGAATGACGCCTTCACCTCCGAGGGCGAGCAGCAAAAGTCCCCCGCCGATTTGTGCCAGCAATTCCATCTTCGCTCCGCCCCGCTCTCGTTGATCCCATGCCGTATCGCGCCAGCTGCAGCAACTCCGTACGGAAAAACGCTTTTGGCGAACGTAATCCGTCCACGCGAGCAACGCCGCCGGCAACCTTGCATCGACTAGGTCAGTCACGGAATTCTTGCGGTCGGCCAGCCAGTAATCCAAGAATTCCCAAGCGTGCGGACTAGAGCAAACCCAGGCTGATCTGCGCACCAGTTCTAAGTGGGCGGCGCGTTCATGAATACGCCGGCAGCGGCCGCAGCAAGAACAACTAGTAAGATAAGACCAACTCTGATCCGGCGCCGTGAGCGCATCGTGTCATAAGCAGGTTTGTCTAAATAATATGATCCGGCCCCTGCCTCGATCACCGCACCTTTGCGCAATAGGGATCGCAAGGCGCCGCTTCGAACCCTTGTGATACACCAAACGCCGTCGCGCTAGACGAGGACAGCGCAGAACGCTCAATCAGCGCCGCAGCGATCTGGCGCTCCTTGCGCAAGCGTATCGCGACGATGGCGCCGCCGGCATTCGACATGTTAGTTGTCCTCCCTGGCCGCAGGATAACACGTGCTGTGCATGAACCAACATCCATAGGGCGAAATCGAAATTGATCGGTTGGCGTCATTTGATTGGAGCGCAAAGCTGAGTTGGCGAACGTGAGGTGATATGGACAATTGGAAGAAGGGACGCGGAATGCTTGGTCCGCTCGCCCCGCTGCTAGGACGTTGGGTCGCGAACTCGGCAAAGATGCCAGATGGAAGCGTCGGCGATTGCACGCGGGAATTCGCCGCCTTCGGCGCCGGCTTTGTACGTCTGGATGCTTCGTGGGAAATGGGCGCACGCGGCGTCTATCGAGAGATCGCGATGTTCGGCCAAAGCGATGATGGAGCGCTCGCATTTTGGTCGTTCACAATAAACGGCAAGCGATCGACTGGACGTCTCTCCGATGCAAGTGACGTGCATAGCGACGCCATCGCCTTTGTCGCGGAAATGCCCGCGGGTACTGCACGGTCGGTCTATTGGCCCGATGAAGACGGCGGGGGCGGGTTCCGCTTTGCGGTCGAGAGCAAGGTCAAGCGAGGGTGGAACAGGTTTCTTGATCATCGGTATCGACCTGGCTGAAGTCAGCAGTGACAACTTCCGCCCCATTTCGGGCGTTCCTTGCGCCGGATCAAACGCGCGCGCCACGGACGAAGCCACCTTGCTGCGCGTTAGAAGAGGGCGGTCAAAGCGCATGCAATCGCGTCGCAACATCATACTTGGCGCGGGCGCCGCTCTGCTCGCGCCCAACGCCTTTGCGCAAGCGAGTGCGCTTCAATTTCTCGTCGTCGGCGATTGGGGCCAGGCTTCTGAGCGGCAACGGCAGGTCGCAAATGCCATGGCCAGCGTCGCTCAGAGCAACGCGACGCGCTTCGTCATCTCAACCGGCGACAATTTCTATCCAAGCGGCGTGGGCTCGGTGAACGACCCGCAGTTTCGGCGGTCGTTCGAAGACATTTATGCGGCGCCGGCGCTGCAGACGCCTTGGTATGTTGTGTTGGGTAATCACGATTATGAAGGCTCGCCCAACGCCGAGATCGCCTATTCAAGCCGTAGCCCGCGCTGGCGTATGCCGTCGCGCTATTGGGCAGAAGAGATGGCGGTCGGTGCTGAGACCGCGACCTTCTATTTTTTGGACACCACGCCGATCTCCCGGTTGAGCAACGCTGCGTCCCACGTGCCTCTGCTTGGCGCCGCCGGCGAAGCCCGCGAACAATTGCAATGGTTCGAGCAACGGCTGCAGGCGGACCGGTCTGCCTGGAAGATCGTGGTCGGGCATCATCCGATCTATTCGAGCGGCAATCATGGTGAGTCGCCGGCGGTAGCCGAGCGGATCAGGCCGCTGCTCGAAACCTATGGCGTGCAGATCTATTTCAACGGTCACGATCACGATCTCGAACACCTGGTCGATCGGGGCGTGAATTATGTGTGCTCGGGCTCGGGCGCATTGGCGCGCCAGATCGAAACGGTGCCCCAGTCGCGGTTTGCCTATCCTAATGTCGGCTTCGCCAGCTGCATACTCGGCAGCGATGCGCTGGCGCTTCGCTTCCACGACGGCGATGCAGCGGTGATTTATGAGGTGCAAATCGCGCGCGCCTAATCGCGCGCAGGTGTGCGGCTGGCTCAGTCGTCATCGTCTTCATTGAGCGACCATTCGAGCTGCACGCGGAGCTGACCGTCGGCGTCAGCATGACCTGAGCCGGCTAGAAAGCCGAATTGCAGGCTCACCTCCCGCTCGCGCTGGCTGGCGAGGCGCACTTGCGCGAACGGTCCCCAGTAATGCGCGTAATCGTCGATGTCGCCCAACTGATCGTCGAAGCCTGTATCTCCGAAGCCTTGCACGCCGATGCGCCAAGCGGGGCTTACTCGATAGGCGCCTTGCGTCGCATAGCCAATTTCCCAGCGATTGTCTGAATGATCGCCGGTCTCGCGTTCGGTGACGATGTTGAATCTGAGATCGAGCGGTCCATCGAGGTGCTGCATCAGCAGTTTCAGTTCGATGTTGTCTGGGCCTTCGCCCATGTTGCGTTCGTATTCGGCATAAGCGCCGAAATGAACTGGCCAGCGTCGACTAGGGATGAAGTCGAACACGTTCTCAATGGCAAGCCCGCTTAAGTCCGTCCCGCCCTCGTTTTGACGCCAGGTGGCGGCGATTCCGGGCCGCCACCAACTGAGATAGGCGTAACTCGCCTCAGTGCGCGTCTCCCAGTCGCCGCCATTGTCGCCGCCAACGAGTTCGCCGAAATGGAGTGAAACCTCTGTTGAACCGGCAACGACCGTGGGTGCTTCAACCTCATCGGCGAGACCTGGTTCGGCCGCGGCCACAGGCGTCAGCATGACCAAGAGCGCAGGCGCAAGCGGCAGTGCGGCCGCTCGCCCGACTTTGGCGACTTGCATGCTCCAACGCGAAAGACGACTCACGTGGCACCTCTATCGAAACGCGGCCAGCGTAGCATGCTGGTCGTGGAGCGGATGTGCGGCAAGCCGCGCATGGCCGCACCGCGCACTTTGATCGAGGCCAAATTGGCAAGTGGCTCTAGGGCCTTTGCTGCCTGCGCAGGGCGCGAGGAATGGCCGCGGCCTCACGCGTTGGGGCAGTTGCGCTTGCTAATTCAGCACGACAATGCCGGCGTTTAGCAAGCTCGCAAAGCTCACCCATGCTGCGTAAGGAAGAAACAGCATCGCGGAAATCCGATCGCGCCGCCATGACGTGGCGATAAAGGCGATGATGGCGATAAGCATCGACGCGACCACCGCCAATGCGACTAGAGGCGCGTGAAGGACAAAGAAGATCGGCGACCAAATCCAGTTAAGCGCAAGCTGCACCCACCAGAGTGTCATGCCGGCGGTGGTGCGTCCAAGCTCCAGGTGCGCGCGCCGGCGATCCCGATCAGAACGTAAAGCGTGGTCCATACCGGGGCGAATATCCAATTGGGCGGATTGAACGCCGGCTTCTCGAGCGCGGCGTACCATTCGCCAGGCAGACTCAAAAATCCGATCGCGGTCCCACCCAGCACGACGAGCGCGATGAAGACGGCAAGGGCGCCTAAGGTCGGGCGCGCTGCTTTAGTGTGCGCTGCATCAGTCAATCGGCAATCCCTGCAAAGGCTCGAAAGTCTTGGCCGATGGTACGGAGCAAGGCCAAAGATGGATCACGGGCGTCTGGTCAGACCCGAGCTTAAATTCGCAAAACGAACCGCTGTTCCGCCGGCTCATCCTTCGAGCGGCACGCCCATCAGGCGTCTGAGTTCAATCGCTTGCGGCAAGGTAAAGAGGGGACGAAGGTTCGAGATGGCGCCTTTCTTTTAGAGCTGCGCCATGATGTCTTCGATTGAGCTGCACGAGCCGTCCGCGGCGATCTCTTTCGCGCGGGCCATGACCATCAAAGGCGCGCCCAGATCCGGAGGCATTAGACTTCCTCGCCAGCGGGACAAGCGCAATGCGAACGCGACCGCGTGTCCGTGTTCTCATCCCTCATCATCACGGCCTGATCCAAACGAAGCGTGCGCCATCCTCGCCGAGCAGTGCTTGAGCGAGATCAAGCCAGGCAATTTCGTTAGATCGCGTTGCTCAGAGGTTCGTCCATGTCGCAATTCCAGCTTACGACACAGACGCCGCGTCCGTTGGCTTATCTGGAGCGCGCGTGCGGATCTAATGACGCGAGCGCGGCGGTGCGCGCCGGCTTCACCGCGCTCGATGCTTCTTGCGCCAGATCAACCCGCCGGACTGCACCTCGTGTCTGAGTGCAAGCGCTGAAAAGCCTTGCCGGAGCAATCGTCCATGGAAGCCAGCGCACAAGAGCGTCACGCCAATATTCAGCTACCTTATGTGAAGCGAGCCGGCGGTCTTCCATTGCGCGATGCGCTTAGCCGGCGCGCGTCATGCCGTGACTTCGATGGCCATCCGCTGGAGGCGCAAACGATCGCCGACCTGTTGTGGGCGGGATTCGGCATCAATCGCCCCGAAGACGGCGGGCGCACTGCGCCATCGGCTCGCGATTGGCGTGCGATCGACCTCTATGTCGCTCTCACCGACGCGGTCTATCGCTATGACCCCACGCTCAATCGCCTCGATTTCGTCGCTGCGGGTGACCTTCGCGCCGCCACCGGCGTGCAGACTTTCGCAGCCGAAGCGCCGCTCAATCTCGTCTACGTCGCTGACTATGCCAAGATGCAGGGCGCGAGCGCGGAGCAACGCGACACGTTCGCGGCCGCCGACGCCGGCTTCATCGCCCAGAACGTCTATCTCTTCTGCGCCGCTGAAGGACTTGCCACGGTGGTGCGGGCTTTGATCGAGCGCGGGCCGCTTGCCAAGGCAATGCGGCTGCGCCCCGATCAGCACGTGGTGTTGGCTCAAAGCGTCGGCCGTCCCGTGCAGGCGCGTTAAGCCATCCCGCGGCGCTCGTCCGCCTTTGCGCTCAATCAATGCGCCGACGCCCGCGTGGGCTTAAGGCGCGAAGGTGCAGATAGGGAGATGGAATTGGACCCGTTCGTTTGGTTTGTCGTGGGCACGATGAGTTTGCTGGCGATCGTGCTCGGCTGGGGCGCTTGGTACACGCGCGACCGCAAGTAGGATCCTCAAAGGCGCGCGTCGCCAGGGATTGATATTTACCAAGAGAAACGCGGCCTCAAACGATCCAGCCTCAATCTGAACTGCAAGTCGTACTCGGTAAATGAGATATCGACCGCGTTTCTTCCCGCGATATTAAGCGCGCCCCTGCATGGTTTCGCCATGCAATGGGTTGATCAAGAAAATTATGTAGGGCCGTGCCGGCGCGTAACGAGGCGCGCCACGCTGCACCACCGCCGTCGCGCCAACAAGGCGGAACCCTCGCCGCCTCAGCTGCATTCACTGCTCGCCGAGGGGCCTTACAGGCGCGGGAGTTAGGCTGCGATGTGCTGAAGAGCCGGCGTGTTCAGCAGCGTGTCTGCGCCGGCATAGATCTGGCCGCGCGGCTGGGGGATCAACGTTCGCTTGTGGTTTTCGAGACGCTGAACGCGGCAGCTCTTGCGTGTGCGGACAGGAGCGATCACTGATCCAGCGCGCAACTAGGTCGACCAAAATTCAATATTTCGGTCTGAACCGGCGGGCGCCGCGGCTTTGCCCGCCCTCGGATCTATCGGGCGCGAGATACGTCTTCGTTGCGAGTGCAGCGCTGCATTGATCGGCAGACGAGCGGCGCGTATCGGAGCTGCCTCAATCGTTTGAGCGCGTCGGCATTAGATAGCTCGCCATAGCCGACGCAAGCAGCGCGCCAATGAATTGCGCCAGGATGAAGCCCAGCGCGTCCGCGGGGCGGACGCCGGCGAAGGTGTCACTGAACGCGCGTGCGATGGTGATGGCCGGGTTGGCGAACGAGGTGGAAGCGGTCCACCAATAGCCCGCAGCAATGGTGAGTGCGACGGCGGCAGGGACCGCCGACGCTCGCGCGCGCGACACCAGCAAAATCGCCAGCACCAGAGCGAAGGTCGCGACGCCTTCGGATAAAGCTTGCGACAAGCCGCTGCGGTCGTGCGTACTGACTTGCAGAAGCGGCAGTGCGAACATGGCGTGCGCCACGATTGCGCCGGCCCAGCAGCCGGCAATCTGCGCCAGGATGTAGGCTGCCGCGTGCAGGGGCGCTATCTGACGCTGCAAGGCAATCACAAAGGTGACTGCAGGATTGAAATGTGCGCCGGAAATCGGCGCCAGTGCGGTGATCAAGACGAAGAGGATGGCGGCGGTGGCGCCGGTATTGGCTAGCAGCGCGACGGCGTCATTGCCGTCTGCAAGCTGTGACGCGAGGATGCCTGATCCGATGACGACGCCAGAGAGGATAAGCGATCCCAAAGCTTCTGCGGCCACGCGCCTGTCGAGCGTCACTGTCACAGCGCGCGTATCATCAGTGTTGCCGAGGCTGGGCAGAGGCTGCTGAACTGCCGAGAGTTCGCGATCAATGCCGGCGCTTCGGCGCGCTCGGCGGCACGCCAGCCGAGCCGCGCGAAGAATGCCTGCGCGTCGGTGGTCAGTAACCAGAGCCGTCGCGCGCCTGCGTCACGCGCCCGCACTGCGATTGCTTCCACGATCGCCGCGCCATGGCCGGCGCCGCGCGCATGTGGCGCAACGACGACAGAACGCAACAAGGCCTCCTCGCCGCGACCAACGCCGCCCCAGGCGAAGCCCGCACGGGAGAAATAGCGAAACGGCGCGTCGTCGAGGTCGTCGATCGGAAGTCCGGCCGCTTCCAGCGCGGCGACAAATTCAACGAAGGCCGCGTCGCGACGCCTGATCTCAAGCAACATTGTCGTTCGCGTCGCTCGTGCGCCCTATGGTGTCGAGCCGCGCTTGCAGCGATAGGCGATCGAGACCCGCGAACGGCAGATTGACGAAGACAGCGATGCGGTTCTGCAGCGCGCCGTAAGCGTTGGCGAAGGCGCGCGCGATTTCGACTGGGCTTCCCGCAGCTGCCGCCGGGTCGGGCACGCCCCAATGCGCTGTCATCGGCTGGCCAGGCCAGATCGGACAAACTTCTCCGGCTGCGTTGTCGCAAACGGTGAAGACGAAATCGAGCGGCGGCGCGCCCGCTTGGGCGAACTCATCCCAGCTCTTGGAGCGAAACGCGCTCACGTCGAAATTGAGCCGCTTCAGCAAAGCAAGAGTCTCGGGATGCACTTCGCCTTTCGGCATCGAGCCTGCGGAGAATGCATTGAACTTGCCGCCGCCAAAGCGCTGCAGGATGGCCTCAGCCATCACCGAGCGCGCCGAATTGCCGGTGCACAGGAAGAGCACGTTGTAGGCGCGATGTGCGTCGCTCATGATTTGACCTCCCCAAGCCATTTCAAACGATAGTTTCGAGTTCTCGCGGCCCGCAGCAGGGCGCCGGTTTGGTCGCGGCGTGCGATTCTGGCGCCGCGGTCTCGGCGCCGCCCCCATAGGTCGTGGCCTCTCCCGTGGTGAGAAAGGTCTCCCAGGCGACGCCCTGGGGATCATTGATCCAAGACTTCTCCGAGCGGGCATAGCAGCACGTCGTCTTGCCTTCTTCGAACACAGGCGCGTCGGCGGCCTTCAGGCGCTCGTACACTTCAGCGAGTTCGCCGGGGGTCTCGACCTGGATGCCAAGATGGCGCACGCCCGCGCCGTCTTGGCGGGTCGAGATGGCGAAGTTCACCCGCGGATCATCGAGCATCCATTTGGCGTAGTCGTCCTTACGCATGGTCGGCTCGCTCGCAAACAGGCCCGAATAAAATCGGATCGATTGATCAAGGTCGGTGACACCGACATGCACATGCAGACGTTTCATGAGGCTTTTCTCCGTTTGGGCGCGGCCGCCGGCGCGCACCTTGCGCCGCCGCAGCAATTCTCGGTGAGAAAGCCGACCAGGCCATTCATGGTGGCAAAGTCGGCGGAATAGATGAGCGATCGGCTCTCGCGGCGCTGTTCGATCAAGCCGGCGCGCGTCAGGTGCGCCAAGTGGAACGACAGCGACGAGGCAGCCAACTCGAGCTTCTCGGCAATGGCGCCGGCGGCGCGTCCTTCGGGTCCGGCCTGCACCAAGAGCCGGTAGATCGCGAGGCGATGCTCGTGTGCGAGGGCGGCAAGCGCGGCGACAGCGTCTGGGCTTTTCATTTCGATAATTCAAGTATCGTCGAAATGATATGACGTCAAGGCGCCAACATGCCCTCGGCGTTGGGCTTGTCAGCGCCGGCCGTTTCGCGGCCGTTATTGATCCAGATCAATGCGGGAGCACGCAGCCGGAAAAGAATGACGCCAGCGTCATCTTTGGAGAGAACTCATGCGCGTCACGCTGGTCCAATCGCCGCCGCAAGGCGTCCGCACGTTCCCAAGTCCGGAGGCCG
>JADJCG010000009.1 GCA_016703335.1 Caulobacteraceae bacterium
GTAAGGTCTGCGCGTTGGCCACGCAAGCACTTACGGCGATGGTGAGAACGAAGGCGGCGGCGCAGCGGCTTATAGTGATCTCCTCCCGCCGCAGAGCTTAGCCCGCAAACGGGAGCGCGTTTATAGAAATCGCACACTTTGTGTCGCCGACCGAGAGTTCCGGCACCTCAGCGGACATTCTTGGCGCAGCAACGAAGGACACCCATGGGCCGGCAGTCGCTCAAATCGTGACGCGCGCGAGCCATGAACGACCGGCCTGATGTCGCCGGAAAGCGACACTCGCACGAAAGGACGCGCTGGTTTCCCGGCGCGCCCTTTGCCGTCGGCCGAGGTTGCCAATTACTGGGCGAACACGCGCACGGTCGCCGTTCTCCGGCGCGCACTCGTTTCTTCGTAGCGCATTGTGATCCGCTCGATGTCGCGCTGACCACCGTCAAGATCAATCGCTCTAGAGCAGTCGCCGGGATTGATCCGCGCCGCGATCGCAACGTCTTGATGTCCACCGTTTCTGAAGACGATGTCGAGATCGCGGAAATGCACTGGATTTCGGTAGACGGCAAATCCGCACATGATCGAACGAACCCCACCTGCCAGTACAATTGTGTCCTGTTCCACGCGATCTCGAGCTTCTCGAGTACCAACTAACGTCCAGCCGCCCGGACTTGTTGTATCTGGCGACGCACCCGGCCCGCCCGCAGGGCCCGGAGGGTTTTCCCAATTGGTCCCAGGTCCTCCACGCGGACCCGGTGGGTTGTTGTCGTAGTCGGCCGCACAAGCGCCCAACCCGAGGCTGCCCGCAAACAGAATCATTACCAGTCGAAGCCAAAGGTTGCGCTGAAGCGACATCGTGTTTCCCATCCTCGTCGAGACTAAGCCCACGGATAGACCAAGAGTAGAGATTCAAACGGCTTTGCCCAGGAGTTCCGTCGCCCTGCGCGGGACCTGCGCCGCGGTCGGCCCGTAGCCGTTCTTACACCTGAACGGCAGAGTGCGTTCATTGCAGCCATTGCCAGCAAACGCGCTCAATTGGCAAGAATCGCCGAATGTAGCCTCTCACGCCGGCTCTTGTTGCGTCGCGCAGTGAACGCTGCCGGCGTTCTCATAAATCCCGTCTAGATCGGCGGGGGCTTGAAATGACCTGTGGAAGCGAGGCTTTAGCGTCCGCGCATTGTTACGGCTCGATGATCTGTGCGGTAACATCGTGGCCGGTTGCGACGACGCGCAGGTCAAAGCTCCGCTCTAGACGCTGTTCGGGCCCGCTTGCCCGGGGTTCACGCCGACCACCTGATCGTTGCCGCCTTCCAGATTGACGCTGTTGCTGGCGTGCAGCCCGACGCGCACAGGCACGCGCACGCCCTCCAAGCCAACGACCTGCATCGTGATGTGACTGCGCTCGCGCCTCAACGCCGCGCGCGGCGTGGTGAGATTGACGGCGATGATGTTGGTCTGCCCTTGCACGACGTTGGCGCCGTCGCTGGCGGACACGGTGACCGGCCCCGCCGCGTTCGGCGGACATTGAACGAACGTCTCACGCGGGCTCGGCGACGACCACTGCGGGTTGCCCGCTCACGGTGGCCTGTGTGTTAGCGGCATTGCCATCGAAGGGGCCGATGATCTCGACCGCGGTTCGCGTGCGTCACAGCCGGCACGCTTGCCGCGCCGAGCGGGCTGGGCGGCTGCCACCGGCACCGCGGCACCGCTCACAACGCCTCCCTCGCCGTTTAGCATCAGCGGCACAAAAGCATCGCCGGCCGCCACTGCAAACGCGACCACACCCTCGCGCACGGGAAACCGCGCTTGCTCTGTCTCAATCACGTAGCCGCTCAACCGCGCGGCATTGCTCAGCCGCTGCATGTCCGTATCGCCGTTCGGTTCGACGTGGGACCGTGCCGCTGATTGTGTCGCCCGCGCGGATGTCGTCGGGCAGGCGCACGATGATGTTGCCGTATTCGGTGTTGAACAAGAGATTCCGCAGCGCGCCATCGAGCTCATCCTCGGGGAGGTCCGCCGCTTGCGGGCCCTCTTCTGCAGGGCCCTCTGCCGCCGTGCCCCACGCACGCGGACAAAAGCGGGCCTTGCCGATAATGGTCGTGCCCGGCGGCGGTGGATCGATACGGATAATCGGCGCAACGGCGACTGTATTTCCAACCGCGCGCACCATGTGCGACTGACTGAATGTCACGCTGCTGCCGGCTGGGCCGAGCACTGTCGTGGTAACGCCCGAATGACGTGTGCCCATCACGGAGCGCGGTGTTTGCGTCCTGGCAAATTTCGATCTGAGACAGGGCGTTTGACGTAGCCGCCCAAAGCGCCTGAACCCGATGTCAACCGCGTCGCCCATGTCTATCTTGCCATCCTGGAACGCCGCTTGGACTTGTTCCCAGCTCAATTCCGGCGGCTTGACGATCGTGACGTGTGTGGCGTGCGCCGGCGCTGAATATGCCAATGCGAGCGCCATCACGGCCCCGAATACGACGCGACGCGCTTTCGACTCCGCCCTCCGTGTGCTCGCGCGGATGCTAGGTCCGACCTCTGCTTGCGTCCACGCAAAGCGCCCCTCTCGCGCGCGAGCGGCGTGCGGTTTTGTGTATTGGTCATTTCACTGCGCTGAACGCATTGATGTAAGATGCGGGGCCGTAGGCGTGCTTTGTCTGTCGATTATCAATGTCCGCTTCGAGCCAGCGTGCATCGAAGCCCGCAATTTTGCGACGGGCGTAGTCCATCCATTCCAGTCAGTGATTTAGCGCGCAGAGTAACGGCACGGTTTCGCCGATGGCCGTCATTGGCCGGCCTCGTGCGCGAACAAATCTAACGAGGTCGTCACCGGTAGGTGTAACGACACCTTGAAAGGTCCAACAGGCGCTTCATGTTGGTGTCCTCCACAAAGCAAGTATCTGATCCGACGCAGCTCGACTCTTGAGTCCGGCTCGACCTAACAATCGCTTTGTCTCTCCCGCCAACCGACTAAGCGGCTTGGGCGTACCATTCGGCGTTTCCAGCAATAGCAAAGCGCCGTTCGTAACCTGCGGGCCGCGGGCCGCGCTTTACGGCCCGCCGATTATGAAGTCGGCGGAGGTCAGAGCAAGTCCTGGCACCCCAATCCAACGACTATCGATCGCCGAAGTAGGCGAACCCTGGGACGTCGACGCATCGCTGACCGCCCGATCGACACGACCACGCCCGCCCGCACGCCTCGCATGAACGCCGCCAGAAGCCCAACAAACCTATTGGCGGCGTCTTCGACAGCGAACAGACGGCCGCCTGGACGAGCCGGCCCTACCTATTTCGCTAGGATACACTAGAGTGGCCACGAGGGACGATTGGAGCTGCCGTATATGCGTGCCGCATTTTTGGGCTTAATCCTACTTTTCGGCGGGGTTGCAGGCGCTGCCCTAGCTCAAACTAATCGCACACCACCCGCTAGCGTCCGTCTCACCGGTGAGCAATGGGCTTGCTTGCAAACGCGCTTGCCAAACCTGCTTCGCTCGCAGTCAGATGTCGTGCGCGTGCCGCTGAGTCCGTGTGGCCAAGGTTCAACGGTTCGCGGGCCTGGGACTGGAAACGTGACGGCCGGACGAACGCGGTCAACGCAACCGAGCGATCCTTCACTAACACCCTCACCGCTTTACCTCAGCAAAGCGCACCTCGCTTGCATCCAACAGCGTTTGCCGGAGCTGACGCGTTCAAGGTCGCCAGCACAAGTGGACCTGAGCCAGTGTTAGGCAGGACACGCAGCAAGCCTGCTTAGACGTAGGGCCTCACGTCGGGCATAACCGCTGGGCGCGTCGCGCGGCGCGAGGGCGCTGCACGACTGCGTAGTGCGTTCGGGATCGCGTGAGGCAGCCGCTGCCTCCAACGTCGACGCAATCGCTAGCGAGCCAGCGGCGCGCAGAGTCCGCCATCCGGCTACGGCAGTCTGAGCCGTGCGTTCCGCATCTGTATGGCGGCCAGCAACAGTTGCGCTTCGGCGATGTGCATCAGCGCCTCAAGCTCGGCCCGCCGGACGCCTGCCGCGGCGGCGCGGACACGCACGCTCTCGGCGATACTCAGAGCACGCTCGCTGTCGCCCCGCCGCGCCGCGATACGGGCTATGGCCAAATCGATGAATAACTCAAGATAGTTCTCGTTGAGCCGTTCTGCCGTCTCGCCAGTTTGACGCAACATCGCCTCCGCCTCGTCCAATCGGCTCTCGGCAATCAAAGCTTCGGCCATATTGTAATCAGCATATGCGACGGACTCGACGTATTCGAACGATTGAGCAAAATCGCGCGCCTCTGAGAAGTGCGCGCGCGCGGCGCTGAAGTTGCCGCGTTCCATTTCCACTAGTCCAAAGTCGGTAAGGAGATCTGCTTCAAGCATGTCGTCGACTGCATCCCGCGCCAAATCGAGCGCCTGCGGAAAACTCGCGCTCGGCGGCGTCGACTTCGAGCGCTCCCAAGTGGGCTTGACCAAGCACCTGACGCACGCCCTTCGGTGCTTGCGTCCAGTGCTCCTCGGGAAAGTACATTCGATAGGCCTCGTCTGCTTCAGCAATGCGCCCTTCTCGTTGATAAAGAGCACCTAGCGCGGTCAGCGTCGCTGCGTCGTCCGGCGCAAAACGCCGCGCCTTCTCAGCGCATCCCGCGCAGCGCGTGGATCTTCATTGAAGCGCAATAGACCAATTTTGCCGCCAGAGATTGGCAGCGCGTTGCATCTGACCCTCAATCGCTTGGCCTTGGTCCAATGCGAGGGAATGGAGTGCGGTCAGCGCCTCCTCGCGAGCCGCGCTCTAGGGTCGTCAAGGCCCGCTGCGTCCGCAGGTCGGCGGAACGCGCCAATTCCGTCAGTGCTTGACGGAAACCTTCTTGTGTCTCCGGCGATGCTGCATCGCCGGCAGAAAGCTGTTCAGCGGATCGCGTGGCGAATGCGCCCGCTGTTGTCCAGCGAACGGCGGCGTCTACTATGCCCGTAAGCGCTGAGATCACGAGGATTGTCGCCACCGCGGCGGAACCGATCGCAGCAAGGGTCATGCGCCGTTTCCACGGGACCGCGCGCGCCGCTCGGCCTTCAACGATCGCCTTCACCGCCTCGACCATCTCTGGGAAGCCTTGATTGCCGCGAGCACCCTTCCAGTTGGTTAGATCAGCGGTATGCAGTCGGTCGAAAGGGCGCGGTATGCGGCATGCTTGGATCATGATCGGGACAAGCGTTCCTTTGGTCCGCGCTCCATCCGCCTCAGAACTCACCCAATCCGAGGCCACGGCCGCGGGAGACCAAACCACCACGACCGCCTTCGCGGCGTTGAGCGCGGCGTCTATCTCGGTTTCGTAGCGCTCACCGGCGATCAGCGAGCGGTCCCACCAAACGCTCAGGCCTTCCTTTCCCAGCCCATGCGCAATCTCGCCCACGCGCGCGCGATCAGCACTGCAATAAGAGATGAACACATCAGCCACGGCGCACTCCCAACATCACGCTGCCGTAGCCAAGTTGTGGACGCCAACGTCATCACTGCGCGAGAAAAGGTTCTAATTACACTCCGTAGAGTTGAAAGCCGCCCCAGAAGAAGGGGCCTCGAAAGGTCTCTCTCCTGACAGATCTGCCACGTAACCTGGGGCAGCTTCCGACGTTTGCGCGTCGATTTTTCCACCCTGGACTAAGGTGTCAATGAACGTAGCCAGTTCGGCAGGGCTAGAAGTTCTAGCCACGCTTGGGCACTTTTTAACGCGGCGGCAGGGGACAAACCTTCCGCAAATGTCCATCGTAGAATTTCGCGGACAGGGGGCCGTCGCGGCATCATCCACAGGCCACTGGGTTCCAATCACGCCGGTAGCGCCGGTGTTCAGAAATGCCGTGTTGAGACCAACGAAACCGTTCAGGTCGCTTTCGGTGCTAATCAAATTTGTTGAGCACGCCGAAAGAAAAACCAACCTCGGCACTGGAGATGCTCGCAGGGTGAGAACCTCATCGATTGTTGTAGGAGTTCGACCAGATAGGAGGATTCCTGATCTATCTTGCCGCTCAAAATCCCACACACCATGACTTGCTATATGCCAATAGTCGGAGCCCGGCAGCGCGCTTAGGACTTCGGGTCCGTCACCAGAAGCGGTGAGGTCGCGTCGCCTCTCGATCGGAAACTGCCCCGACACTGCGTCACTCTCGAACCTAGCGAGCGGCGGCGCGTTGCGCCCAGTCGGGGCGACAATCGCGACTGAAGGAGATTGGGAAGGGCCACTCGTGCCTGACTGGCGCGAGCTGATCGTAAGCTTGTGGAGAAGCGAATCTGGTAAGCCTCCGCTAGCGCTGGCTCATTCGGCGATTTCGACAAGCCGATGGGCGTCGCCGCTAGCGACGGCGGGACAATGATGAGAACATCATCGTTAGGCCCCACCTGTGCTTGCTGGAGAGCACTCCGAATGGAGTGTCCAGCGAAGACGCGACCTACTTCAGTCGCTACCGTTAGGTACTCACTCATTTCCGCCTGGATCCGCCTCGGGCGCGCTCGACTCGCGCGATCCAATAGGCGCAAAATACCGTGACTTAACAGGAAAAGCCCTCCCGTGCCAGCCGCTCAGCGCGACCGCCAAGCTCATCATGCCGCCAGAGCCATAAGCGATGCTTGAAGTCCTTTCGACGCGGCCACTGCGAAACACGCTTGCTACCGCGAAGCTAATGGAAGTCGCCGCCACCTGAACAACGACGACACCAGCGCGCGTCAGTTCCGCCTCGATAGCAACGGCGGATCCGCCTTCCGCAAGTTCTTGCTCACCATAAGTTTCCGTGTGAGAGGCTTCCAGGAGTTCTATACCCCCGCTCCTCATGGCGTGCCCCAAAGGCAATTGTTGCGGCCTCGGCCCTGAGACTTGAAGGCTACTTAGTGAGCGCGTAATCCCTCCGACATGGCTATTGCCAAACAGTCCGCTGAGTCCTCTGCCGAAGTAACTCAAAGATCTCCCACCAAGAGATGGAGGCTCGGGCTTTTCCCCCTCTTCGATCTGACTAGCCAAGAACTGCTCGTATCGTGAGTGTGCGCTTTCATTCGCCCGCGACAGGCCAGCGCCCACAGCTTCGAAGCGAGCCGTGAATGTTGGCCCCTCAGCGCCAATGAGAACATCCCGCTTGCTGCGTTGTTTCGAGCACTGCCAACCGAGCCCAGGCTGCTCTCTCCGGACTGAAAGCCAAACCAACGTTTATCATCAATAGTACGGCGGCTTCGCCTCTGTTCGTCGCCATTCCCGCGAAAGCTGATGGATGCTGCAGGAGATAGGCAGCTGCAGTGCATATATTGTTCGCGACCCCAATGGCCGAGGAGTTCACCGCGTTGATGGAACCCTCCCAGCTATCGACGACGAGTTGGCACGCCACCACATAATTGCGGTAACTTGGATCGGCGCGCGCGAACACACGAAGTGCGCCAAATCCGCCGACTCCGGCCAAGACCTCCAACGAGGATCTAGCCTGGTCAATTGCACGAACTCGCTTAGCCGGTAGTCGAAGTCAGATTGCCCACCATTACGAAACACAAGACCAGCAAGCTGCCACGCTACAAGGGTCGCGCTCATTTGCTGTCGAACATCTGAAGTTTGCGCTGACGCTGAAGTTGCGGCAAAGCTCGCACAGAATCCGCTCGCAAAGAGAGTGCCCATCAGTATTCGACGATTCATGGAATTTCCTCCCGACTGTGTCGCCGAATTGTAAGTGCACCCAGCGGTTCGCCAGTCGATGTTTCCCTGACGCGCCGACCCGACTATGTGGCGCGCTTCAATATCAAGCCCTAACCGCGCGACCCGCATAGTCGCGCAACCGCGGCCTGCAAGCAATGCCTTGCCGAGAAGCAGGGCGGCTCGGAAGCGGCCGTGTCCCGCCGCTCGCGTCATCAAGCCATCGGGCTGGAAGGGCCATGGACGGTCGACCGTAACATCATTGCAGACTGGAAGCTCTCGGTCCCTGTCCGGCCATTCGTAAGGAGCCGCAAGCGGGCCTTAGGCGACAGGGCGACAGGTCGCCATCGCCGCGCCTCGAACCGAGGCATTTGGGCAATCACGAACTGGCGCAGCCCCCTGACTTTGAGGCGAGGCTGCCGATCAGCCCCCAACGCGCCATGCCGAGCCCACGCGCGGCGACCGCTTCACCGTCGAGATGATTTGTCCCAAAGCCGCAGCCTCGGCCAAGGCGATGCGCGCCTTATTGTCATCGCAGATCACCGGCCAGCTCCGTCACGACCGTTGGAAGGACAAAGCTTCCGGCAAGTGGACCGGGAAGGTGTTCGTCGCCGTCGATCGGCGAAGGCCACGTCCGCTCTAAGGGCATGGCCGAAACCGCCGAGGCGGCGTGAGTTCCGAATGCTGGCGTCGCTTCGGCGGCGCCAGCTTCTCTTTCTTCGGGAGCGGCAGCTCATGCCTCGCCTCTATCTCACAACGCGCGAGTACGACGCGCTCTTGAAGCGCCAGCGCGGCAAAGTGCTGTGCGCGGCTGCAAGGCGACTGATGGCCTGATTGCTGGAGCACTCGACGCCGAACGCGATCTTTCCGGCAAACAGGATCAGCTCATGCAAGCCGTGCCACAAAGTGAAGACGCTTCGAGATGTGAAAGCCATCGCCAAGGTGAAGCGATTGAATGGGACGACGATGTCTCAGTACGAGCGGCGGAAGAAAATGGGGCGAAGCTGAGAGGGAGAGGCTTTGAGAAACGGGAGGTGATCTGGGCGCCGCGCGCTGGTTCGCGCGGCGTGCCTCGTCGCTTCGCGACCGCGCCGCGCCGCGACGAGGTGTAAGCGCGTCGCGGCCCTTCGGGCGTCGATCCCTGGCGCGTCTGCCGACGCCACTCGCGGCTACGCCTGACATTAGTGCCGGACCGAACACCCCTGCAGACGGATCGGTGATCCCCTTCACGCGTCTCTGGATAGACTACAATTCACAATGGGAGAAGTTTTTTTCGGCGTCAGGGCGCTCACGAAGAAGCGCGCCGTCGCGCGCAAGTACGTCGACATTACGTCGGTAGCCGCGAGGAATGATCGTTTCCGGGAAAATAGGGCCACCCAGGCCCCTCGCGCGTCATCCGCAGCGTCAACTCGATGCGCTGCCTACAGCGACAAAGAAATCAGCATCCGAATATGCCAGGCAGTTTCGCGCCAGGGCGACGATGCGGCTGGTTTCTCCATACTGCCAGCGGAAGCCGAAGCAAGAAATCGGAGACTCCTCAAACTTCACACGAGCGGCTGGCGGCGGCGGCCGATCGACAGAGCCACTATCGTGCGCCCGACCGGTCAAGAATATTGCACCGACAACACCCGCGCCCCCGATGGCTGCAAACAACGCAATCGTTCGAGCCCTCGTTTTCGCGAGCCTGCTATAGATACGCGTGAGCGCGAACGTTAGAACTCGCATCAATATGAAGAGGGATCCACCGGCGGCAACCAGCGCGGCGAGCCCCGTGATGAGCCACCCAAGACCCACGGCGGCAGCGCGAGCAACCTCGGCAATTGGCCCGCTAAGGCGAATGAATATGATAGTGATGCCGGCCAGAGCCGCAACGGGAACGAGCGCTGCTCCGATCCCCGCTGCGACGTTCAACAACGTCCGAGCCGCCAAGCCAGCCGCGCGGATAGCGAACACTAGCCCCCGAAGGCTCCAGCTTGCGCCAGACAGAACAACCCAATGAGCGCAATGGCCACGACATAGCGCAGGAGCGTCGGCAGCGGGTTGCCCAAACGAACGCCTTCGCCGAACCAGGGCAATAGGAACAGGGTTGCCCAGCCAGCAGTCAATTGGGATCCATTGCGACAGCGGCGGTCCGGCTGAAGCCCGCCCCACAATGCGCCGCCAACGCCGCCGCAACGCTGAGAAGAATCCAACCCAGCAGAACGACAATGTAGATCAGCGCAGCTGAGTTTGGGCCACCATACGCTTAAATGCGGCCCCAAGCACCGAAGCTGTCGCGACTTGCGCGGTAGACCCCGCATATGCTTGTAGAATAAACTGCAGCGCATGCACGCCGATCGGTGCAATGGTCCCTATGCCCAGTGCCAGAGCCTCAGTGCGAGATTCCTGTTCTGTGTCATTACCCGCGAGGCGAGCGAGACTTGTGCAAAACACGACGAGTATGAAGTCTGCGGCCAACACTAGCCACCAGGTGGCGGATGGGCCTACCAGCCACGTAGCGATTATCCCGGCAGCGACATACGCGGCAA
This sequence comes from Caulobacteraceae bacterium, assembly GCA_016703335.1. GTDB lineage: Bacteria > Pseudomonadota > Alphaproteobacteria > Caulobacterales > Aquidulcibacteraceae > Vitreimonas. The sequence continues at coordinate 10,166 of JADJCG010000009.1, forward strand.
GGATATGCGCCGCTGTCCAGAAGGCGCGAAACATTAGCGCTGATGACACGGGCCGGTGCTCATCAATAGTCGGCGCTGGAACATCGCCTATATCCGTTGAACGGTACCATCAGACCTGATTTCCAAGACAGGCTCCACAAGATCATAGACGGTTGACGGGCGCCGTATCGCCTGCAGTCGACTTTGCGCCAAATCGCTTGGAAGTAGAACCAGTTGCACGTGCTGATGTGCACCTTCAGCCGAGAACCCTGACTCAATGTTGATCCCACCGACGTCGGTCAACAGGTAACGTGCGTGAAAATCTGCGCCCCCTTGGCGCTCCTTCCATCCGTAGAGCACGAGTGACATGTCGGTTGGCAGCACGCCGGCGATCCATTTGCCGGCTTCGCGCTCAATGAACTCCGGCGGCGGCCTTGAGTCATGTTCGCAGAAGTGAATCTCGCAGCGCACCTGAGCCCCGCCAGCGGCGCTAACTATCGCAAGGCAAGCACGCAACGTGTCCTGATATTTCTTGTCGCTCAGGTCGAAAAAGCGATCGACGAAAGCAACGACGCCGGCAGACGCCAATAATGGGCGCATGGCGTCGGCAATCTTCGCGCCGACGCGCTCGACATCCCACGCAGGCGGCGATGTCATCAGCGGGTTTTCCTCATCGACCTCGCCGACTCGCAATACTTGCTCGTGACCGCCTGGATTGTCCTGAGCGATAATTGCGTGAAACGGCGCCTGCGCCTGTTGTGCAATCGCGTTCGGAAGCCAGCCGCCCAGGGTCTGATCGTAAGGTCGCCCCGATCGAATGACCTTTGTTTTTTTCGCTTGGTTGAGGATTTCTTCGAGGCGTTTGCGCTCAATCGGCTTCAGCGCCTCTGAGGCGGCATAGACCTCCCTGAACCAGTCTTTTGGGAAGCGGGAAATCAAACGGCCGCGATCGAAGCCGAACTTCTCGATCAGGTAGCGAAAGTTCTGCCAACCGACCCGATGGCGGGGTTCAACCGCATACTCGAAGAGCATTATGAGAAGAGCTCCTCGGCCCGCTCCTCGAAGAAGCCTTTCGGCCAACGATCGATGAATTCGCCGTCAGCATCCACACGAAGCGGTCTGAATTGCACACCGCCTTCGCCGCTCTCGACATAGATGACCGAGAGATTATCGGGGGCCAAGTCCAACAACACGGGCGGCAGCTCGCCCTGCGTGGTTTCCCGTATCCGCCGCAACAGCCGGGCATGATGTGCCTCGCTGTGGGTTTCCACGAAAGCAGCGTTTTTGCTCGGTCCGAAACCCGCATCTGCTCCGTGGACCGCACGAATGAAAGATCGCCGAGCCCTACTTGAATCGCAGGGTGAACGTGAAGCTCGGGCTGCTCCACCGCGAACACACCGGTCTGCGAACGCAGGCAGCCCACAATCACAGGGATCATCTGCGAAATGCCGACGCCAACATCGCCAGGCGCGACGATGATACCCTTCTCGAAATCGCGCAGCGCGATTTCCGATCGCCCGCCAAGAGTGGCGTAAAGATCTTGCAACTCTCCGAGATCGTCCTCTGTGAGACCACGATCAAACAGCTGGTGGAAGCGCCCGGGGATTGGAATTTCCTTGAACTGAAATTTTTTCGAGCCGGTATCCGGTCTTCAAGCGCTCCTCGCCCCCAAGCCACTCATTTACTTCTGCGAGCAGCTCACCAGACGGGTCCGTGTAGAGCAGATCCCAGGCTGCCAGGCCCTGCGCCCAACGCGACTCGTCGGGAGAGATTTGCGGCCGATATTGACGACTCGGAATCTCGCGAAGCGGACCTACGTAGGTCATGGCGTTGATGCAATCACGCGCCAGCCGTAGCGGACCGACAACTATTTCGTCCAGGAGCGCGCTCAAACCGCGGACGCGGGGCGTTCGACTCTCCAACTCAGACTTTTTGACCTCTGGATCGCGCAGATCGCTATCGAGCGGCCTGTTGAGATCTGGTAGCGCACCAAGAGCGGTTTCTACGCTCACCCTATAGTCTGCTAAGGGCACCCCATCGTCTCGCGACATTTGCCGAGAGAGCTCAAATATCTCTTCGGCAATAGGATTGGGCCAGTCCCCTTCCTCGTCCTCAGGTGGCTCCTCAGCATCGCGATAGCGTTGAAGCAAAGGATGCTCGAAGTTGAAAGCGGTCAAAATCGCCTGACCCGACTGCGCGGGCGACTCGATCGTCGCGATCCCTGAATTGTCTATCTCCACGCTTATCGCGGAGACGTAAGGACCCCGAAGCAGATCACTCCACGCGATCTTCAAGCTGACCCCAATTGACTGCACGACCGCGTAGTCTTTGAGGTCTGTGTTCTCCCCGACGATGTAGCGGACCCCCAGCCTCTCGAATTCGGCAGACTCGAACGACACGCCGGAGTTCAACGGCAGTCGATCGCCGCCGTGGCCGTCAACGCCGTCAATCGTCACCTTTAGCACTATGGATCGCTTCAGGTCGTGCCCGTGAATCAGCGTTGCGAAGCCACCAAGGTCAATAAGACCGCCGGCGATAGTCTGATCGGGATCGGCATTCCGTCGTTCCAGAATTTCCGCAGATAGTGAAGCGCCTGCAGTACGGTGCTTTACCCGCGCTGTTCGCGCCAAACAACAACGCGATCGGCTTCAAATCGATCGCCTGTTTAGCGCCGATCCCCTTGAAGTTCTCGATCTCGATTCTGCTGAGACGCATCAAGCGATCCTACAATTCGCCATGAAATGCACGTTGTGACAGACTTCGAAAAAGTTGTTCCGACCGCTCCAGGTCTGCACGCATCGAAGATGTCGTCGCAACCTGTCTTGCGAAGACGCTCCCATACTTCCGCTGCTCACCTAGCTTTGGAAATAGAAATTCGATTCTTTGAAACTCGCCTTTGCTCACCATCCCCTTCATGGAGTTCGTAGACGATCTCATGATGAGAGATTTTCCGACGAGAAACTGTCCGTAGAGGAAGTAGAGATCAACATTCGCATTGGGCGTAATCGCGTTGATCTGCTGATTGAGCGCTACCTCGCGATCCGCGATAGCCGCCCTCCCGATACTCGCGGGACTTCCCGCGATACATGTCACTAGGATGGAACCCGCAGGCACGGTTCTGCCCAAAGCCCTCCCCTTCTCGGAAAGGCCTTCGGTCGCAGGGGTTAGAATGTGATGCTCAGCGCTAATGTTGTCGGATTTGATCCATTCGACTGCCGAACCGAAATTTCCCGGGTCAGCACGTGATGGCGTGTTACCCGTTACAATTCTCCCGAATGCGCTCAAGGGCTTTTTGGGCAACCCTTTTTCGTTAAGAGTAGGGTCACCAAACATCTCAACGAAGACGGAACGTACCAATTGATCCGATAAAGCGAGACATTGCGCGCGTTTGCGATGGATGGCGTCCGCCTTGTCGAGCATTGATGCGATTTTCAATTGCCGCTCTAAGGGAGGCAAAGGTACTCGCATGTCTCGAAACTTATCCGGCGGCAAAGTGCGACGCCGAGCGGTCGTACCCCGAAGGTGAGCTTTGTAGTAGGCAATTGCTTCCGGAGAACGCAAAAACCGTTCAAGGTAGACTGGGTCAGCGATGGCAGTATCGATGCTCCAGACTGCGTATGCGGGGCTAACGATACCCTCATCAACCACGCGCTGCGTGGCCAATACCGCTTCGTCTATGGGAAATCCCACAACCAGCTCGCCGCGCCTCACAACTCGATAGTTGTCGGTCTCCCGACTCGCCACTCGCTTCTTGAATTTTCGACCTTGCTCTACCAGACCGTCCCGCATCGTCATCGACAACAGCGGATAGTCGCGATCACCCGCCCGCCTGATGGGAGCGGGGGCCAAAATCTCGCCAAGCGGCACTTGCGGCACGCTCACCCCAACATCTCCTCAAGTTCTTGGATATCACTGGAGATGTCGGCGTTCAGTGCCTTCATTTTCTCCAGGATCATCATTGGCTGATCGTAACGCTCTGCTCGAAGCACATGCTTTTTGTACCTACTGAGGGAGAGCTCGTAGTTCGCTTCGCGAATCTCTGATGCCGATACGAAGAATGCCTTCTGCGTTCGATCGCTATCGCGCTTCGCATCCCGATCTCGCCATGCCGCCAAGCATTCCGGCAAATCGTTGGCGAGGATTTCATCACGCTTGTCATCAAGCGAGAAACCATCCGCTTCCACATCGTAAAAGAAGACGTTATCCGTGCGCCCGCCCTTTTGTGAAAACGAGAATACCGGTCGACACTCCCGCATATGGTTTGAACACCCCGCTTGGGAGCGAAATCACCGCCTCCAACTGATTCTGATCCAACAACAGCTTTCGCAAAGCGACGTGAGCCGTTGAAGTTCCGAACAATACACCGTCCGGCACAATCGTAGCCGAGCGCCCGCCCGTCTTCAGCATGCGCAGGATAAGAACGAGGAAGAGCAATTCCGTCTTCTTCGTTTTGACTTGACGAAGCAGCCCGGCATGCACGTCCTCAAAGTCGAGGCTGCCCTTGAAGGGTGGGTTGGCGAGAACGACGTCGAAACCCTCGTTCGCCGACTTTGGAAACCGTCAGTGAACCCGGTGCTCAACGTGTCCTGGTAGTGAATGTCCGGATCATCAACGCCGTGCAGCATGAGGTTCATGGCTGCGATGCGCAGCATGGTGGCGTCAAAGTCGAAGCCATGAAACATTTCGCTGCGCACGTGCTCACGATGCGCTTCGAGAAGATCGCCGGTGTAGACTCTCCTTAGCACCGGTTTCCGGGTCCGTTTCCTCGATGATGCCTTCGGAGACGTGTTGGCCTCCATTAGGTGCTGCATCACCCCGACCAGAAAGCCCCCGTGCCACACGCCGGATCGCAGACAACGTCAGTCGGCTTCGGCTCCAGCATATCGACCATCAACCGAATGATGTGACGAGGCGTCCGGAACTGCCCGTTGATGCCGGCCGTGGTCAGCTTGCTGAGGAGATATTCGTAAAGATCCCCCTTGGCGTCCCCCTCGGTGAGCGGCAGCCTCGAATCATATTGACCGCTTTGACCAGAAGGCTTGGCTTCTGGATCATGAGCTGCGCGTCCTTCATGAACTCCGCAAACGCCGAACCGCTGGCCGCTGTCGTCTTGAAATGCGGAAACACTTCATCGCGCACGAGCGGGATAATGCGCTCCGCGGGCGTGTGCCGGATCATCGACCAGCGCAGGTGTTGCTGCTCGTCATTAAACCGGCGCTTAAAGCTCGCCTTCGTTCGCTTCTGGCGGTTCTCATCCCGCGTCTCGTTTATGTCGAGCAGACGCGCATACATGAGGAACGTGATCTGCTCGATCACGGTCAGGGGATTGGTGATGCCGCCCTGCCAGAACTCGGTCCAAAGCGCATCAATGCGGCGTCGAAGATCACCCGTAACCATGCGTGCTATTGCCTTTCACTGATGCTGTTTGCCTGATCGCCCTTGGGCGGCGCAAACACCGTGAGGATTTCCAAAAGGTCGTTGATTTCCTCTTCGCGCTCAAACACGCCGTCCGGCCCATCCGCGTCAATCACCGTGAACGGCGCCTCATAAAGACGATCGAGCGTGATGGAGCCGTACCGCGCGATGTGGTTTTGCAGCAGCCCGAGAAAGCGGGTCTGCTTCGCAGTCAGCTCGGGATGCTTCTGCGCGAATACGCTAAAGTGCGCCGCCACCGCCTTCGGGTCCATCCCGATGATGGAGCGCATAACGAATTGCAGAGGCTCAGCGGTCGAGCTGAAGAACTCAGCTAGATTTTCTCGGCTGGAGTTCGGGCTCTGAGTCAGAATGAGCGACACCAACGCTTCCAAATCGGTCGGGGAGACGGGCTCACCCGCGCGAATTTTTTGCAGCGTAGGATCGGTTGCAAAGTGCTTTCGCACCTCCTCCTCGACGATCTGTCGATACGCCTTCATGTCCACGCTACGCAGCGTGGTCGAACGTCGGCTCATCTGAATGCCAGACGCGTCCTCAGTAACGTCGATAATTTTCGGCGGCAGCGGCTGCCCCGTTCCTTTCTGGCGGTGATGCATGATCTCGCGAAGAGGAACACGCACTTCCTCCAAGCTCGCCACCGACACACCGGTCCAGAATTCGTCGGACTTGGCCCGCTTGATAACTTCCGCTTTCTCGCGCTGGATTGAGGTGCATCTGCAGCAAGCCCAACCGATCCAAGAGCTCGATCTTGAGGTTTGCGACCTCGCCGGACTTGCGCAACACGGCGGTCTGCATGCGCGCGATCAGGAGATCGAGTTGATAGGCGTCACCCCTGCCGCGGATGTTTCGCCACTGCATGAGCGGGGCGATGTCTTGGCGCAGCCGCGCAAGCGTAGCGGGCGCAAACTGTTTAAGCGTGACCTCGTCTCCAAGCGCCCGCTTCTCCTTCCATTTCTCTCGAACAGCGATCGATTCTTCGGGAAGCGCCTGAATGTCGCCAGCCACAAGCGCGATGATCCGTTCGAACTCCGCCGTTTCGCTTTTTGCAGCGTGACCTCCGCCGCCAGCAGACGTTCCTCAAACAGAGCCTGAAGCAACGGCTTGCCGGCCACCGGCTCCGCCGGCCGATATCCCATTTCGAAGCTCAGAATTTCCCCAATGATCAAAGATTACGAAGATCGTCTTGCGTTGCCCTGGCCCGAAGAGATCGGGACAGAGCCGCGTGCCGCGGCCGATCATTTGCCAGAAATTTCACCGGCGACTTGATCGGCTTGGCGAACACAGAGGATTCAGAGATCTCGGGAACGTCGATGCCAGTGTCGAGCATGTCCACGGAAATTGCGATCGTGAGCTCGTCATTCGCGCCGGCCCCTTTGAAGTCATCGATGAGCTGCTCCGCGCGCGGGTCGTAATGATCGATGACTTGGCAGAACTTGCCGCCATATTGCGGATACATCTCGTCAAACAGCCGCGATAAGAGGATCGCGTGCTGATGGTTGCGCGCAAAGATGATGCTTTTTCCGGGGGCCTGCCCGTCGCATCACGCAACCCATTCTCCATGAGGTTGCGCAAAATTTCCCGGTTCGTATCTTTGTTGTAGATGACCTTATCGACTTGATCCGACGTGAAGTCGTACTGCGAAGGTCTTCGCCCTGCTCTTCCAATTGCTCGATCTGCTGCTTGGTCAGAGTATCGAGTTTGATCCCCCGCCCGCAGAAACTGGGTCGTGTGCTCAAACACCTCGAAGGCGTGATAATCCTCTTCGATCGCCTGCTCCAACGTGTAGTTGGCCGTCGGTAACAGTCCTTCACAATCGAACAAACGAAACGTGCTCTTGGTGACAAAGTCGACCGGCGTTGCGGTTAGCCCAACTTGATGACAGTCAAAGTAGCGGAACATGTCGCCATAGACGTTATAGATCGACCGATGGGATCATCGGCGATGATGAGATCAAGAAGCCCGGATCGAACGACTGAAAGACCTTCTGCATGGCCGGATAGGTCGCAAGAAGATGCGTTCATTCGTATTCGCCCGTATGCGCGAGAAACGATGCGGACCGGCTCATCCAGAAAATCGTTGAACGCGTTCTTAGCCTGCTTACGCAGCTCGCGGCGATCGCACAGAACAACACCCGGGTAACCCAACCCGCTCGAATGAGAAGGTCAGCGAGCGCAATCGCGACCCGCGTTTTGCCCGTGCCGGTCGCCTGGACAACGAGGCTCGCCGATGCTTGCCGGAGAACCGTTCAGCAACGCGCTTGATCGCCTCCAATTTGATAAAGGCGATCGCGATCGTGTCGTTGATCGCGACACCATCAAGCGCCTTGCGTTCCTTCCGCTGATAGTTGGCTAAGCGCTGCAGGCTATCCTTCGAATAAAAATCGAACAGCTTCCGGGGAGGATAGCCTTGCGCGTCGTCCCAGATCCAAATGTCAAAACCGTTGGTGTAGAAAATCACCGGCCGATGCCCGTGCATCTTCTCCAGTCCATCAGCGTAAAGCTTGGCCTGCTGCCGTCCGCGCTCAGGCTCGACGGAGGTCTTCTTCGCTTCAATGACCGCTAGCGGATTGCCATTGTCATCCCACAACACGTAGTCGGCGTAACCGATCCCGGTTTCAGTCGGCTGGTGAGCGACCTCGACTTCTTTTCCCACCTCTCCGGCTGCGGCCCCGTTGCTGGCCACATTCCAACCAGCGCTCGCAAGTTGGCTGTCGATCAGCTTCGTGCGCGTCGTCGCCTCGTCGAAATGCAGAGCGTTCGACGCCGCATTCGCTTCAGCAGCAAGAGATTGAAGCTCGCCAGCCTTCTTCTCCGCGACCGAGGCGGCATTGCGAGCCACCTCTAGTTCTTGGAGCAGCGCCTCCATTTGCGCCTCTTGAGCGGCGAGCTTCTCAAGAATTTTGGCGCGCTCGTTGGCTTGCGCGGCGTGAGGTGGCGCAGGCGCCTGAAATGCAGTGATGCTTGTTGGCTTAGCGAGGCCTGACTTGACAAGCAGCCATCGCGCCAGGTCATGCGCTTCCCTCAAGAGCCAAGAGCGTTTTGCGCCTTGGCCTCTTCGCCATGCGCGGCCTTGTTTCCGTACACGCGGAGAGCGTGCAGCTTATCGAGAACCGTCTTTGGCGTGATTGCCGTGAACGCTTGACCGTTGAGAAGATCAACGAAGGTCGCCAAGTCTGGCTTGGGGAGCTGGTGATCGCGATAAATGTCGCGTGTTAGGTTTTCAGCGTAAAGGCGCAATTTGACCAAAGCGCTTGCTGGGTCTGCGTGCGCGTATGCTTCCGCAAATCCCCCGAGTTCCGCGAGCTCTGGCCACTTGGCGCGCAGCATTTCAAAGTTGGCGGACTTCATGCTGCCGCCTCCGCCAATGCACGCGAAAATTCATCCCGGTTTGTGATGACGACCGGCGTCTCGTGCGGCCCGTCCAACGCGGCAATGGCGTCGAGACGAAGTCGCTTCTGAAAATAGTACAAAAGCGCTTTGCGCACAGAAACGGAAATCGAGCCATCGCTCATCGCGTAGTCCTGCGCCACCACGGCCTGTTGGCTCTTGCTCAGCGCAGGGTTTGGCGAGGACGACGTTGAATCTATCGAACCAGAAGCGGTCCACTTCCGGCGCCGCGCCGGCCTCGCCGTCGCCGCGAACCTCCAAGCATCGGGACAGGAGGAAGTCCTTAAACTTCTTGTCGATGTGGCAGTAGGCGCGCACATGCCAACGCAATCCGTCATTGCTGAACGCATGCGGTGTTATCCAGCGCCACGTAGGCTCCAGCCGCGTCGCGTTCATCGATTGGTACAGAATTTCGATTGAGCGCCCGCGCCTGACCGCCGAGACCATCGTGCGGAGCACTTCCACGCTGACGCGGCGGTGCGGCACTGGCATGGCGTCGGTGTCAGGCACTTCGGCCAACCACGTATCCTCAGCAGGCGCAGCGCGGTCGGACACCGACTTTAGCTGGTTCAGGTAGAGGTCAGCCTCCGGCTTGAAGAAGACAGGTTTGAAGTTCTTCGCCACCAGATAACGCTTCAGCCGCTTATCATAGACTAGGTTTCCCGGCGCCCTTTCCTCGTAAAGGCTCAGGTCCTTCGAGGCCTGCGGCACGGAAACGCCGAACTGCCCCATGATGTCAGCCCGATTGATGCCGCCCTCCCAGAAGAGGCGGAACTCAATGAATTCCAGTCGTTTCTCGACGCCCCAGCGAATATCGGACAAAGCCACTTCTGCCACTCACACGCTGATTCTGGCCACTCGCGAAGAGCATGAGGCCAAAATTGCCCGCAAGGACGCCAAGTCGCGCAGCGTGAGGATGACCTCAAGGCGCAGCTCGATGCGGTCGAGCAAGCACGCGCCACGATCGAAGATCAGGTGCGGGAGAAACTCGCTGCCGGTCGCGCGGCCGTTGCGACCGAAGAGGCGCGCAAGGCCAAGTCAGCCGCAGCTACTGACCTCCAATCAAAGGTCACCGAGTTGGCCGAGCTTCAAGAACTGCTCGTGCAACGGAATCAAAAGTGCAGAAGGCGCAAAAAGACCGGGCGGTGCTGCTGCGCAAGCAGCGCGAGCTGGATGAAGCCAAGCGCGAACTCAATCTGACCATTGAAAAGCGCGTTCAGGACTCGCTCGTGGAGGTCCGACAAAAAGCGAAGATCGAGGCCGAATACGGCCTGAAACTCAAGGTCGCTGAAAAGGAGCAGCAAATCGATATTGATGTCGTGTCACCCGGGCAAAACGATAGGCCGAATCGTTGTAAGAGACGACGCTCGGTTAAATTTTCATTTCGGCATGATGCGCGCGGCCGTGTCAGCCGCGCATGCCGTCCTCATTTTTCGACGCCTATCCCACAGCGCACGAGCCACACGACGACCACCTTCAAATTCCTTCACGCCGCCGACCTTCATCTCGACAGTCCACTGGAAGGCCTGCGCCAACGCTCCGTTGAAATGAGTGCGCGGCTCAAAGACGCCTCAAGCAGGCTCTCGATAACCTAATCGAGCGCGCGATCGACGAGGAGTGTCGGTTCGTCGTGCTCGCCGGCGATATTTTTGACGGCCAGGTGCGCAATTTTCCGACCGGGCTGCGCTTTGTCCGACGCCTCTCACAATTGCGCGCGGCGGGCATCGACGTGTTCATCGTGTTCGGCAATCACGACGCCGAGAACAAGTTCGCATCGCAACTGCCTTTCGCCGAAGGCGTTCACTTATTTTCACACCGCAAAGCCGAGACTGTGATGCTCGACGATGTCGGCGCCGCGATCCATGGCCGCAGCTTTCCAAAGCGCGACGTCACCGAAAACATCGCGGCAGAGTATCCGCCGCCGCGGGCAGGCTTCTTCAATGTCGGTCTTTGCACACAGCGTGTGCGGGCAAAGAAGAATATCATGCCGCCCTACGCGCCTTGCTCGGTGGAGCAATTGGTAAATCACGGTTACCATTACTGGGCGCTGGGGCACGTGCATCGCCGCCAAGTGCTCCACGCCGATCCCTGGGTCGTGTATCCGGGCAATCTCCAAGGCCGCAACGCCAAGGAAACCGGCGCTAAGGGTGCGACCCTGGTGGAAGTGGTGGACGGGCGCGTCGTGCGCGCCGACCATTGCACTTTGGACGCCGTGCGCTGGGAAGTCATCGAGGTCGACATCGGCGGCGTTACTTCGCTTGCTGAGGTCACGCCGCTCGTCCGCGCGGCGGTCGAAAGCGCACTGCTGCCGCAGGATCGGCTGACTGCCGTGCGCGTGCGTTTGGCCGGAACCACCACGCGTCACGGCGATCTCATCGCTCAGCGCGGCGTTATCGACGACGAGATCGAGACCTTGCTTGCTGCTCAAGGCGGCGACCTCTGGCTTGAAAAGGGTTGAACTCAAGACCACCGCCGTCAAGCAGTCCGTGCTCATTGACGCGTCGATCGCGGGCAAAGTGGCGCTCGCCGTTGCCCAAATCCAGGCATCGCCTTGGTACGAAGAGCAACTCGCAAGGCGTCTTGCGGAGATACGCGGCAAGATGCCGTCCAGCGCGCACCCAGAGGCGCTGATGGACGCCCTCAAAGCCGAAACCCCCGATCGCGCAGTAGCTTTGGCGCTTTCGCTTATCGAGCCGAATACGGAGGCGTCCGATGAAGCTGCTTGAGTTTCAGATCGAGCGCTATGGCGCGATCAAGGACCGCACGGTCGTTTTCGATCCTCAATGCGGTCTAGTCGTCGTCTACGGTCCAAATGAGATCGGCAAGAGCACGCTTCTATCAGCGGTCAGCGATTTTTGCTTCGGCGTTCCCAATAACTCCCCGCATGGGAGCGTGTTTGGCTATGACGCAATCCAGCTGCGGGCGCGCCTGAGACTTTCGGACGGCGCTGAGCTAAATCTTCGCCGCCGCAAGGGACGCGGCAAGACCTTAACCGACGACGCCGGCGGGAGTCTCGACCAAGACGCGCTTGGCCGCGCGCTCGGCGCCACCACCCGTGAACGCTTCCTGTCACATATACCGACGCCCAACAAGGCTATGAAGCGCTGCTGGAGCAAGCGCGCGGCCTGTCAAGCGCTCATCCCAGCTTCAACGTCTGTTGCGCATTCATCCCCTCATTGCCGGGCTAACCGAAAGCGCGCGCACCTCAGATTTCGATAACCTAACGGGCTTCGCGCCCGGTCTTCAGCATCGCCTCGCTGGCAGCCTCGCGCGGATCGCCGTCGAGCGCCAAGCTTTGGCGCGAGCACGAGCAACACGCGCGCGTCTCGACGCCCGGCGCACGGCCCTCGCCGTCAATCCGGATTGGCCACCATTCGAAGACCGCATCAATGACGGCAACGATAAGGCCGTCGTCGTACGCAAGGCCCGCCAAAGTCTACCGAACCGGCGGCGCGAACTCGCCGATAGCGAAGCGCAGCTGCAGACCCTGCGCTCTCTCATCGGCTTGGCGCCGGCGACGCCGCTCGAACCGATTCTGCCCTCACCGGTGCAACTCGATGCCGTCCAGCGCCTCGCCAAGGATGCTTTGGAGCGCCGCGCATCTGTGGACGCCCACACCAAAACGCACGATGATTTGGCCGATGAGATCGCGGGCCTTCAAGAAGCGGTCGATCGTGCTCGCATGGCCGGCCGCGACCAGCCCTTCGGCGTTAATGACGCCGACCTTGCCGCTTTTGCCAGATGCAGACGCGCTCGCAACCGCGCAGGGCGCACGCCTTGCCAAGGAGGCAGCCGATCTTGATTCCAGCGTTCGCCGCCTAAGCTTCCGTGATGTTGATCATCTGCGAACCACGATCTTCCCGGACGCCGACACGCTCAGCCAACAGATCGATCAGCGCGCAAAGCTTCGCCGTGATCTTGATAGCAGCCGAGATCGAGCGCGTGACGCGCGCGCGGCAGCCGAAACCGCGCAGCGAAAAATTGCTTCGTTGCAATCTGGCGCTGCGATCGCCTCACCTGAAGCGATTGAAGATGCCCGGCGCTTTCGGGAGCAAACATTGGCGCCCCTGGTCCGCTCGCACCTTGATGGCCAAGCCCAGGGCAGTGTGACTCAGCGGCAGACCGAGGTCACGGCCCTGCAGCGCGCGACGTCCGATGCCGATTCGCTCGCAGATCGCCGCGTATCAGACTCCGATCGCGCTGCTTCCCTTTCGCAGTTGAGCACGCGACACACGGAAGAAGCGCACTCCGCCGACGAAGCTGACCGGTGCGCGCTTGAGATTGACAAGCGGCTCGCGGAAATGGCGCGCCTTTGCCGAGTTTTATCCTGAGGCGATCAGCATTGAGCCCGATCCGAGCAAACTGCGTGAACTCGTCAATGAGCGCCTGCGGCTACTTGATGCTGCGGCGCACCTGAACACGCGACTTGCCGACGTCGAGATGCGCGCGCAAGAGTTGTCGCCGCGCCACGAAGCGCTCATGGCCGTCGAGCGACGCTGCAACCTGGAAGGCACAGGCAAATCGCTGCCGGAACGCGTGCAGGCCGCCATTGCGGCCGTTCGCGCCCACAATCAGGCCTATGACGACTTTTAGCCGCGATCAACGCAATGTGGACACCCGCACGTCTCAACGCCTGCGGGCGCACGGCTTTCTGCAAACGCTCGCCGAGGCGGAAACAGATTGGTCAAAGCGTTGGTCGAACGCGGTGGCTGAACTCAGTCTGCCCCCGGACGTGAGCATTGTGCGCGCAGAGGAAGTCGCGCGCGAATGGACGAGCGCACGTGGCGAGCTCAGCAATATCGCACAGACGCGTCGCCGGATCGCCCAGATTGACGCAGATGAAGCCGATCTGCGCCAAATGACCGACCTGCTCGCCGTAGCCCTGGGCGTCAAGGTCGCCACCGACCCCGTCGAAGCCGCCTCCGAACTAAAGGCCGCATGGGGTGCTCACCAAAAACACTGGCGAGAATTTTCCGGCCTCGAGCCAGAACGGCGGCAAGCCGCTGAAGAAGAGCAGCGTGCAGCGGTGGATCTAGAAACGGCCGAGTGCGCGCTCAACGACATCTGCGCGGAGGTCGGCGCTGCAGAAGCCGACCTCGAAGCCCTTGCCAAGCGCCTCACCGCGCGTGACGCCTCCGCTGACCAACATGAGCAATTGATTGCGAAAATCCGCGCGGCGGGAGACGGCTTCTCGATTGATGAGCTACGCCAGCAGTGCCAAGGCCAAGACATCGACGCGATTCGCGCCGACCTCGAAGCGCTCGATCCGGAGCGCCGCCGCTTAGACGATCTCATCAAGGCCGCGGTCGAAACGATGCAGAGCGGCGAGAATCAATTGAAGGCGTTCGAAGATCCCACGCAGGTTAACCAGGCAGTTGCCGAACGGGAATCCGCTGCAAGCGAAATGCATATGATCGCTGAGCAATGGACAGAGATGACACTCGCCAGAGATATTCTGAAGGAGGCCATTTCCCAGGTGCGCGCGCAGCATCAAGATCCGTTGATTGCACGAGCTGGAGCGCTCTTCCAATTGACCACCAAAGGCGCCTTCGCGGGCGTGGCAGCGGAAGTCGACGAGGATGGCGCGCCGGTCGTCGTCGGGCGCCGCACAGATGGAGCTCGCGTTGGCATACGAGAAATGAGCGACGGCGCGCGTGATCAGCTGTTCCTGTCATTCCGGCTCGCCAGCATCGAACGCTACGGCGAGGCGGCTGAATCCATTGCGTTCATCGCCGATGACATTCTGGTCAATTTCGACGATGAACGCGGTACCGCCACGGTGGAGTTGCTCGCTGAATTCGGTAAGGCAAACCAAGTGATCCTGTTCACGCACCATCGCAGCGTGCGCGACGCAGCTGCGGCGCTACTGACCAAGGCACCCGTGCAAGTCATTGACCTCGCCAAACTCGGAGATTCCCTGGGCGAAAGCCAGGCCGCCTAGGAGAATACTCGCTCCGTCCGACTTGCTCGACTTTCAGGATCGCGCCGATCACCGCATGAATGTGAAAGGCTAAGGACCGTCTACCTCAACCGCCGTAGCCCCCCATTCCCTCGACGCGCACAGGTCAACTGCGGGCGAACGCCATCAATGGTCCGATGTCCCCGCGGTCGGCGGCCTGGAGCGCGGCGACATAAGCCCGGCGGGTTTCGGCGATGGCGCGAGATTGGCGCTACCCCAAGTGAAGCGGGGCTGGCCGAGGCGAACGGCGAGCAGGTCGGCGGCGAGCCGCCGTTTGAAATAAGCGTCACAGAACGCGGGTATCGGCTCCTGATGGCGCAGGAGATCGAACGGAAATTCCTCGTGCGGTCCGAGGACTGGCGGGCCGAAGCGCATCGGCGCGAAACCATCCGCCAAGCCTATCTCGCGATCACCGAGACGCTGACCATTCGGGTCCGCGTGATCGGCGACAGCGCCTGGATCACGATCAAGAGCAAAGCCGATGGGCCGAGCCGGGACGAGTTCGAATACGCCATCCCGCGCGCCGACGCCGACTGGCTCATGGCCGCGCGCCAAGGCGGGGTGATCGAAAAGGTCCGCCATTCGATCTCCTTTGGCGGGCGCACCTGGAGCGTCGATGAATTTGGCGGCGACCATGCGGGGCTGGTGCTGGCCGAATGCGAATTGGAGGCGGCGGACGCCGAGCTCACCCCTGCCCGATTGGATCGGGGAAGAGGTCACCGACGATCCCGCCTACCGCAACTCAGCACTTGTCTGAGAACGGCGCGAGCAGGGCCGGTCCAGGAGCTGAACGGGCCAAGGCATGAGTTCGTAACCTTCCCGGGAATGTCCCTTGTCGCGTCCATTCAAGCCGGACGACTTCGACTGTTCCTGCCCCGCAGCTGACCTCGCAACCATCTCGTGGCACCCTAGATCCACGTGCACATCGCTTGGTGGCCTGTGGATAGCCACGGCCTCGATTCTAGCAATCGTGCATAATTGCACCATGAGTGACGACGAAGGCGCTGCTGTCGCAGCCAACCACGACGAGCCACGGCCAGCCACGGCAGACGAAGAAAAGTACACTCTCTCGATCATCGATGCGATTGAGCGCTATAAAGCAGCGGGCATTCCGCGCACTCTTCGTACAGTGCAACGTTATTGCTCAAACAAGACATTGGATGCGCACAGGTTCGCCATTCTTACGGCGAAAAGTATCTCATTACGCCCGAGAGCTTGGAACGGCACATCGCCTATATCGTGCAGGGAAAGGCCGCCATGGCCGACCATGGTGAGCCGCGCCAAGACATGACGTTTCAGAACTCTCCAACTTTCGAAGGTCGCGTGCTGGGAAAGAATGACGAACCGCGCGTTGGGATGTCTGATCACGCCGGGCAACGCGCTCCCAGCGCCAGTGAGAGCGACGGCCGTATTGTTTTAGAAAGCACAGACATCGTTGGCACGCTTAGAGGAAAACAAATTTCTGAAGGAGCAAATCACCGTAAAGGATGCACAGCTTTCGGTGAAAGATCGTCAGATCGCCGACCAGTCCGAGCGCGTGCGCGAGACTAATCTCCTCGTCGCCAGCTTGCACAAGCTGATTACACCGCTGATCGGCCGCACGGACGATATCCACCCACCTCGACAGTGACCACTGCACGTGAGGTACAATAAAGAACATGGAACGACGCGGAAATCTGGCTGCAATTGGGGAGATCATAGAGCGCAACATATTTCTCAAAGGCGCTGACGCCCTCACGCAAAAGGGCTTCACCATGGTCCCCAATCATGTGCTCGTCAGCGGGAAGATCTCACCCGGGGCCAAGCTGTGCTTTGCAATGCTGCTTCGCTATGCTTGGCAAAACGGTTTTTGTTTTCCTGGCCAGACGCGTCTTGCGCTTGACATGGGCGTGAGCGATCGAAGCGTACGGACCTTTTGCAGAACTGAGCGCGCTGGAATTGATTACTATCAGGCGGCGAGGGCTTGGAAAGCCCAATCTCTACGAGATCAATCTGACGCCTTCTGGTGTCGGCCGGAAAATTTTCCGGTCAGGACCGGAAGAAATCTCCGTTCTCGGCCGGCAATTATTTCCGACTAAGAATACTCAGTCTAAGAAGAACCAAAGGAAGAATACTCAGTCATCGTTTTTATGAAAACTCAAACCCATCGGAAGGAAGAAATTCACGAGCGAGTTGTCTTCGAAGAAGTCGGGTGCCGCGGCAGCCACTCGTCATTTGATCGGGGCGTCTACATCGGATCGCAAGAAGTGTGCGATGCTCTAAAAGCGCTGTGTAGCCTTAGGCCAGTGCGCACCATTCAGTATTAATCTGAGAGCCAGGGCGCTTCTCGCTATTCCTCGATCCCCAACACCACCGCGTCGAGCTCTTTGCGCTCCAGGGCGTTCCTGCCCCACTTGATCGGTCGCGATGAGCGACGAAGTCCTTGCCGTACATCACGAGCGTCCCAGCCCTAGTCAGGTGGACGCTCTTCACCTGGAAGTTGGAGTCGATACCGAAGAAGGTTTCGGCGGTCTCCTCCTGCTTGCGGCGGTTGGGCCTCACCATGTCGAGCCTTGACGAATTGGAACGAATGCAGAACATGCTTCTCATGCTCCGCTTCGCCCGCCAACGCGCCCCGAGGCCCTACGCCCATACCGCTGGCGCTTTGGAGAGATGCGGGACGCATGCAAGCCGCCGTACGCGCGAGAATACACACACGCATCGAGGCTGCCCTAAAGCCCTGGACTGGGCGGCGTCCGACCACCTGACGGCAGAGGAGTTTGCGGAGTTTCAGTCGCCGTGGGTGCCGCTCGACCACTCGTGACAACCAAACTTCTAAGGTGGGCCGAAAGGTGGGCCGGCTTTCGCGCCGACCTGCAAAAACGTGCGCATTCAGGTCATTGGAGACTTGAACTGGAGCGGGCGATGAGATTCGAACTCACGACCCCAACCTTGGCAATTCGAACAGAGCCATTTTTTGGAGATGGTCACCGCTTGTCATGAGTGAGATTACGCATTGATTTTGCTTTGGTTATCATGCGTTCTCTGTTGTCACGGTTCGTCGCGCCTGGGCGCTGATTTCCTTCCGCGTGGTGACCATGTGGTGACCAAAATTCGGATCGCACGCACGCATGCAAGCAGCTCAACGCCTCACCAAACGCATAATCGACGCCGCCCAATCGAACCCGGACAAAGCATACTGCATCTGGGACAGCGACGTAAAAGGCTTCCGTCTTCGAGTGCGCCCGAGCGGTAGGAAAACGTTCGAGCTGAAGTACCGCGCCGGTCGGCGCCAACGCCTGTTCGTGATCGGCGACTATGGCGCCTTCACCGCCGAGAAGGCCCGAAAGGCGGCCGAGGACGCCAAGCACAACGCCAGCCGCGGCGGCGATCCGCAGCATGAGAAAGTGGTCCACCGCAATGCCGCAACGGTGGCCGAGCTGATCCAGCTCTATTTGACGGAAGGCCGCATCGATAAGCCGAACAAGCGCGAGTTCTTGGAAGTGCGATGAGCGGGACCTCTACTCCACGTCCACCCCATCTTGGGGCGACCCCCGATCAACGCGCTCACCACCCCCCGACATCTCTCGCTGGCAGCGCGATGTCGCCGCTTTCAAAACGGCGCGCGTCAGAAAGCTCGGCTTCCGCAAACTTTCGTGTACGCTGGCGGGCCCAAAGTGGTCGGGCGCGCCACCCGCACCCTTTCGGCGATGCTGAACTGGGCGATCAGGCGGCTGATCAAGGACAACCCGGCCGCGCGCGTCTCCAAGCCCGCCGACGTGATGCGCGAACGATTCCTCTCTCGGATGAGGAGGCCGTCCACCTCTTCACGACCCTGGACGATATGGAGGCGCTTACGGAAATCCGGCCCGATCACGCCGATCTCTTCCGGATCATCGCCTTGACCGGTGCGCGGTTGGCGGAGATGCGCGATCTCGCCTGGTCTGAGGTGGACTTCTCGCGCCGGCCGTCGTGCTGGCCCCAGGCGGCACAAGACCGGCCAGGGAGGACGGCGCAAAGTCATCAATCTCAATGCGGCCGCCGTCGAGATACTCAAGCGCCGGACCAACCAAACCGCTTGGGTGTTTCCGAAGCCCCCGCCCTATCGCGGGCCGATGGAACGCCCGCGCCCGCTGGCGCGCAGTCTTGAAGCGGACAGAGTTTGAAAATCTGCGCATCCATGATCTTCGACACACCTTTGCGTCGCTGCTGATCAAGGACGGCCACAGCCTTGCCTTCGTGCAGAAAGCCCTAGGCCACTCGCGACCGGAAGTGACTGCGCGCTATGCTCACCTAAAGGACGAGGCCACACGCGCAGCGTTCGACCATGTCGGCGCCATCTACTCCGGCAAAGCCAAGCCGGCGCCAGCGCTAGCGCATGATACAGGGCCCCCTGACGCTTCAGACTCAGCGGCGGCATAGCCACACGTTGGACTAACGCGAACGCGCGAAAGCGCGCAGAAGCTGGTTAGCGCGGCCGCGTATAATTCGGCGGCACTTCATCCTCAGGCCCGGGCGGCTCACCGCCCGTGCGGCCCAAAAGCCAGTCGCGCGCGGCCTTCCGGTCGATGCCCTTGCGGCGGCGCGCGAAGAACGGGTTGTCCTCCAACGCCTTTAGCCGCTGGGCCAAGGCGTGCTGGACGAATTGCTCTTCGGTCTCCCCAAGATCATTAGCCGCCTTCGCGAGCGCCTCGGCCATTTCGTCGCCGATTTCGACAGTCAGTGGCCCGGTCCCGATCCGGTTCCCAGATTGGCCAATAGTCCGAGGATCACGCAGCGCCAATCCGAACTGCTCGGTCACGCCCGCGAAATGGCGCGGGTTAAAGGTGACGAGGGCCTCGGCGTGCCCATTGATTGCCGCCTCCAGCACCATGTCGTCGCTAGGGTCCGGGAGTTCGCCTCGCCAGCGAAAGGCGATGTTGACCGGTTCGCTGACCTCAGCCAGCGCATCCGGGAAGCGTTCGGCCGCCAATCGATCAAATCCCGGCGCCACCCAATGCTCAGGCCTCGATGCTACCGCCTCATATTCCAGGCCGAGCGCGTTGCTCACTAGCGGCGTGATACGCTCGTTAAGCGCTTCCGCAATCAGCATCGCCGAAGCGCTTTCTGGCGAACGGATTGCGCGGATGATGACATTGGTGTCCAAGACGAGCCGCATTAGCACTGCTTACGACGATTCCCGACCATACTCGCTGGTTGATCCGTGCAGGCGTTTGTGCGCCCACTCATCAAGCACGCTTTCGACATACCGCACGAGACGCGGCCCGTACTTTACGAAGGGCGGACCTTCGCCCGTCACGCGCCAGCGATTGAGCGTGTGCTTGGAAATCTTCAAGCGAGCGGCGGCATCTTCCACCGTGAGCAATGTCTGTGCGGACATGGGAGCGCACTCCTTTCGAGCGAACCGCGAGACGTTCGGTTACGCCTCGACAGTGCTAAGAAGAGCGCTGACAACGCATGCGCACCACCAGTTTCTGCCATCGTTTGAAAATCCATTTCCGGCTGACATCGAGGTGTCGTTGCCGGGTGTTTCCCGACGCGGATCACGCTGTCTCAGCAAAACCCAAGGCGCCGCTCGTTGGCCGCTGATGTCCCGCATTGGCCCAACGCCGCAATTCGCGTGCTGGAAGAAGACCGAATCGCGGCGCGAGACCGATTTCAGGTGTTCTTGCTGTTATCATCGAGAAATTGCTCCGAGATCGGCGGGCCTGTAGCCAATCAAACGTGCGCCGCGCTTGGTCCATTTCGGCCCGATCTTCTGCGCGCGCCAGAGCTTCAGCGTCGAGACTAACACGCCCAGATATTGGGCCACTTCGCGGGGCTGAACACCACGGGTCGCTCGGTTTTGGTTGGTGCTGGTGGCGGCGCAACCGCCCGACGCGGACGCTTCATGGGTTTGGCCGCCGCCGGCGCACGCTGCTTTTGCGGCTCTTCGATTGTGTCGAAGAGACCTAACTGGCCCGGCAGAGCTAAACCCGCCCTGGGCGATTTCTTGCGCGTGCGGCGGGCCATGGCTGAGCCTCTTTGCTTTGTCGGTACGCAGTCCAGAAAGCGTTGCGCTGCCTCCCGTTTACCTCGAACCGAGCCTTGTTCTTCCATTTGCCCCTTGAACGACGCGCCGCAGGCCATCGTTCATCGCAGACGCCCCTCGACGCGACACCTTCAATCGGACATCGCGCGCAGGAGGGGTCAAGGATCGCGCGCACGCGCGACCCGAAGGGCATCGTCCTTGACGCATCCGAGCACGGTGTCGGGATCTTGCTCGCGCGCCGCGCCGCCTCTCACTTCTTCAAGCGCACGCCGGCGCCGCCGTCCTTATTGGACTTCGGTTCAAGAAAGACGACGCCAGCGCCTTCGAGCGCACGGCGAACGGCATCCACATTTGCCTCGGTGGAGCGCTCTGGGCCCATCGCGCCCTCCATCCGCTTGATCGTGGGAACTGACAGTTTGGACTTCGCGGCCAAGTCCCTCTGACTCCAATCGAGCAGAGCGCGAGCAGCCCGAACTTGTGCAGACGTGAGCATTCAATGCGCCTTTGGGATTACTTGATCCCTTTGGGTTGACTATTCGGATCAAGGTGATACGTTCGGGATCATCATAGCCCGAAAGTGTTAGAAATGTCCCGACGCCCGCCTCCGGCGGCGAACGAGAGCGCCTCGCCTGGAAGAACCTACGCGCCGCCTAGTTCTGGGCGCTGCTGTCACGCCACTCATTCCTGGCGCCGCGGGCGCTGCCGATCCGGCCGCAGAGGCCTGCGAGACTTTGCTGACCCGCAACGCCGAACATGAACGCCTCGCGGTTCAGTGGAGCAGCCTGGAGAGCCGCCTGCATCGCGAACACAATTGGCTGAAGCTCACGCGCGCTCAGCGCCGGCGTTTCCCTGAAAGCCGTGAGCTGGACGATCTCGACGATCGCATCGAAGCGATGTCGGACCAAAACGCCGCACTGCTCAAAACCCTTCCGGCCATCGTGGCCGTTTCGCCGTTCGGCATCTCCGGCAAGCTCACGATCGCGATCCAACACACCAAACACGAAGGCGACGAGGTTCACGCACTGATCGTCAGCGTCCTGCGCGATTTTTCCGCGCTGCACGGCGGCTGACGATGGATTGGGGTTCGCTCGCCGGCTTTGCGCTCTTGCTCACGATGGCGATCATCGTGCTTCGGCTGCTCTGGTGCTGGCTGATCATTCTGCTGGTGCTGGGTCCGCCGACTTACGCCGGCATTGTCGCCGGACATATTGTCGCCGTTCAGTTCGACAGCATTGGCGCCGGACTGTTCGCGGCGGCGATCGTCTCAGGCTATCTCATAGAGACGGTTCGCTACAGCACGCGACGGGTGCGCTGATGGCTCGCCTCTCACGCCGCAAAGTCGTCGCCGCTTTGGGGTCGGCGCCTTTATTCGCAGACGGCAAGTTCACGGCTGCCACCGCCGCCGATCCGGCGCTCCTGCTTTGCGTTCACTATGGTGAGCTTGCGCGCCGCCAAGAGCTTCTCATGCGCCTGTGGGGCGATCGCGAAGCGTGGCTCGGCGACAACCGCGATTGGTTCAAGCTCAGCAAGGCCGAGCAACGCGCGCTGCCGGAAGCGCAGCTGCTTTACGCCATCGATAGTGAATATGACCGCTGCATACGGGCGGGCGTTCGCATCGTTCGGCGATTGCGCGCCGTTCCCGCGCTGACGGTCGATGGCGCCGTCGCCAAGCTCAGCGTCGTCGCGGAGGTGATTGATCCGGAAGATTACCCCGCCGTCCACCGCGTCTTGCTAAGCGCTATCGAGGATCTACGCGCCATCGGCCGGAAGGGCTGACGTCATGCGCAAATGGCGCGCGACCGGCCGGGTTTTCGACCGCTTTGAGTACCTGATACTCCTGAAGACTCCGCACTTGGACATCGGCAAGTGGCGCCTGCACCGAGTCGATACGCTGGGCTGCTACTGCGACCACGAGGGCCTATGCGCGCAGATCGACCGAGCGCAGCGTTGTGGCGACGTGATCACGCTCCGAGGCTTCACAACGCGGATCAAACGGCCCGATCCGACAGGGAAGACGCATGGCGTGTCATTGATCGTCACGGGCGTCCATACGCACTTCGCTAACGCTGCTGCGGCGGCCTTTGCCTCACGCGAAAGCCGGCGAACGCCAATTAGGCGTCACGCGCTAGGCTGTCATCGCAACACACTTAGCGCCTCCAACTCGGATTGTGTTGACGGTCACATCGCTGCGAGATGCCTTTGTGTCGCCCGGCGTCGCAACGCATGACAACCGGGCCTGTCTGCTCAAAGCTCCAGCCCCAGACCTTTGCCAAGCACCTTCGTCATTTCGAGCTGTGCCGTCTTGGTCATTTGGTCGGCGACGTTGAGTGAGACGCTGTCGCCAGGGCCGATGCTCATGCCGGCTGCATCGGCGCCAGCGCCACGTCACGGCCGCGCTCCAGCACCGCATGCTTGCCCGTGAACAATTCCGTCGTGTCGCGCACATTCCAGACCTCTTCGCTACCGAAATTGTTCGACCCGCCCCAATCGCGCGCTTCACCGGCGCCGGGCGTCACGTCCCGCAAAGCCCATGTCTCTCGCGCGCGATCTCCTTGCCATGATGCTTCAACTCGTTCTCTTTGAGGGTCTCCATCGCTCCGTCGCGAAATGGAATTTGCCGCTTCGCGCGCGCCGAAGCCGTGGTTTTCCAAGAGCTGCGTTCGCTGCTCCAACGCTTCGCGCACGGCGGGTGTATCCGGCAGACGCGCGGGTTCGCCACGCGCCACGCGATCCAAATCACGATCAAGCTCGGTCTGCGCCCAAACCTGGCTCTGCTCTCCGGGAGAGTGGAAGGAGAGCCGCTCGATGCCGCCGCGCCTGCCTTCCGGCGTCAGCGCCACCAGCGACCCGCGCTGCAAATCTGCGATGGCCTCCATCGAGGTGTTGAGCACCAACCTCCCCCTTATCGGGCGTCTCCACCACCAGCACGCCGCGATCCGGCGTTTCTCCGCGCGGGCCCTGGCTTTTCGCGCACCTCGCCGGCGACCCGGCCCATGCTCTTTCATAAGATTGCTCGCGCCAGTTCGCGCCCGCACATCGATCGCGCGCATGGCTTTGAGCCGCTCGCTCCAATCCGGCTCAAACCGGATCACGTTGCGCCGCGTTTCCTGGAGCCAATCCGATCCGCGCCAATTCCCGCGCGCGCGCCTTCATCGCATCGGCGAACGCGGGATCGCGGCCCTTGCCCAGCCGCTGCACCAAGATCTCCGAGCGTTTCCCGAGCTCGGTTTCGATAGCTTGATCGAGCCGATTATAGCTCTGCGCATGCGCCTCGCGGTCGAGCCGCAGGCGCTCGTCCTCGCGCCCGCGCGCGCCGATCCGATCGGTCGCCACGTCGCGCGCGGCTTCCCGCAGCCCATGGCTGACATACGCGCGCGGAATAATCAGCTCCACCCCATCGCGCCGCACGCCGCGCACGATCACATGGGTGTGCGGGTTATCGGTGTTGTGGTGATCGATGGCCACCCAGTCGAGTTCGACGCCGAGATCGCGCTCCATCCGCGCCATCGTCTCGCGGGTGAACTCTTTCAGGTGCCCGTCCTCGGCGACGAGCCGCGCCGCTCGGCGCCAGCGTGATCCGGGAAATGGCGTTTGTCGTTCGCGGCCCAGTCCTGCAGGCGGTCCTGCGTCGCGCACCTCGTCCTGAGTCGCGTCAAAGAAGCGGCCTTTCCTCGCCTTCGCGCTCGGCCCCATCGCGCTGCAGGTACGACGCATGCGCCGCCAAGTTGCCGCCGCCTGCGCCGCCACCGCGTGCGAAGTGCGAGCGGAAACTCACCTTCGCCACCACGCGCTGGCGGCCATCGACGGAGAATGGCGTAAAACCGCGCCCGGCGCCGACCCCACATCTCACCTTCTTTCCGGCCAGCGCCGCGCCTAGCTGCTTCGCAAACGAGATGTTGGCGCCGCCTCCACCGCCGTGCTTCGCGCGCAGAATCCGCCCGCGCAAAATGTCTTCCTTGGGCTCGCGGAGAGCGTTCTTCGCGGTGAACGACATTTTCTCGATCATCGGCTTCTGCCTGTTTCGCGTCTCGCCGCGGCCCGCCGGCAAACTTGCGTGGCTAAACTTCAACTTGCCGAAAGCCTAGCAAAACCAAGCAGGCAAATCAAATAAAACTCCCTCTTTATCTTGCTTTAAGCTCTACTTTCTGAGATCATTACCATATAGGCAAGTATAGATGAAGCAATGCAACGCGTGAGGACTTATAACTATCAAGCTCGCGGGGGACGCGATCTCGATGACGGCCGGCAATGGGTTGTTGGTGGGACATTGCGGGGCAGCCCGTGATCACGTGGGGCCGCTTCCTGCTGGCGACGGCGTTGGCGCTGCTGGCCATGCTCGTGATCACGACGCAGGTGGTCGCATGGGCGTTCGATCAGCATCAAGCGCTCGGCGAAGCCGTCGCAGTTGTTGGCGGCGTCAAGCTTTACGCGCCATGGCAAGTGCTGGTCTGGACCGTGCAGTGGTTCGAGCACGATGCGCTGCTGCATCTGGCGCTGACAGCGATGGCGCTATTCGCGGCGTTCGGCGTGGCGGCGTTAGCGCAAGCGATCGAACCG
The DNA here is from genome assembly GCA_016703335.1 of Caulobacteraceae bacterium. Taxonomy (GTDB): domain Bacteria; phylum Pseudomonadota; class Alphaproteobacteria; order Caulobacterales; family Aquidulcibacteraceae; genus Vitreimonas. The sequence continues at coordinate 35,490 of JADJCG010000009.1, forward strand.
CCAACGTTCTGGCTCCGTTTATGGCGTCCGGGCTTTGAGCGTTGGGCCAAGCTGAGCCAGAGCGGGCTCTTGCGGAGCGACGGCTTGGCGCTGGTCGGCGTTCGTCGTCATGGCTTCGCGCGGCCGGAAATCCTGCGTGTGAATGCGGGACATGCGTTGCTGTTGGGTGCGCCGGTTCACACCGACGATGCGTTGCTCGCGGCGGCGGCGGATTGGCGTGGGCCGCTGGTATTGTCGAAGCGCGCGATCCGGCTTCGCGCCTGCCGCGCCAAGACATGCTGCGGTTTGCGCCTGGGCGCGCGGACGCCATCGCCATCAACCCGTTGCTCGGTGTCCGTGGCGGCGCCCATGCTTGGAGCGATGCGCTCAATATGGCGCGCGGCTTCTTGCGCAGCGAAGACGGCATGCTGATCGCGAGCCTGGTTGCGCTCGCGCTCGATAGCCTGACCCATGCGAAACCAGAGGCCCGCTCGCTGTCCGGCATGCGCCAGGCGCTGGCCGATCCGCAACGTCGCTTGGCGGAGTTCTGCGCGCGATGGGCTGAGCGCTCTGAGTCCGATCTGGGTCCGGCGACTGGGGAGCGGACGCGCATTGCACGATATTGGCGCCGTGACGGAGAAGCCGCGCTCCGCACCCTGCGCGATCTCGACCGGCGTTTGGCGCTTTTCTCCGATGGCGATCACGCGCTGGCGACAGAATGCCATCAGCTGCGCTTCGCCGATCTGGTGGCGGGTGAAGCGTCTTCGCTTGTTATGCAGATGCCGCCGGGACGCGAAAGACTGACGGCGCCGCTTATCTCGGCGCTGTTGGCGCAGCTTGTCACGGCTTGCGCGGCCGCATCCGACCGCGATCATCTCGGGCGTGGCAAGCCCCGCGACCTGCTGATCGTCATCGAGGCCAATGCGCTGAGCGCGCTCGTGGCTGATCCCGGACCCGCGGAGCCGGCGAATGCGACTTGGAAGAAGAAGCCGCTGCCGCTGTTCGATGGATCGATCTGTGGCGCGTGCGCGCGCGGCGTGCGTTTCTTGGTGCAGGCCTCGCGCCTGGACGATGCAGCGGCGTTGATCGGCGCTGAAGCTGCCGATTTCACCGAGGACGCTCAGGACGTGTTCGCAGCAATCGCTGCGATCGGCCCTCAACCGGACGCAAGCGCTGCGTTTGCGGCTACGCTGGCGGGCCAAGTCTGGGTTTGCGGCGCGTCAGCAGCAATCCGGCAGGCTTTCACGCTGGCTGCTGCCGCGCTGGGAGCGCGCCGTGGCCTTGCGGGCGCCGCCGGTCGATCTGAAATGCGCCGAAGGTGGGGAGACACTGCTATTGCTAGCGGGCATGAAGCCCATCCGTGGCAGGTCACTCATCACTGACCGCGCAAGCGCGCAGTTCATCGATGCCGTCTCTGTCGCGCGCGCAGCGCACGACTGGGATGCGCCCGCGCTGACCCCGATGGCGGTCAGCGCTTCGGCCGCATTGGCGGCGCTCCCACCGGAAACAAGTGCCGAGACGAATCTGACGCTGCCGATCGGGGGGCCGAAACTACTTCGTGCGTTGGCCCGTCGTGCGGCGCCTGAACTGAAGCCGGATCGCGCGGAAAGACTGATATGACGACGAAGCGCCAGCTCACTCTGCATTTTGACGCAGATGTCGCCGCGGCGATTGAAGCTGAGGGTAAGCGCCGCGGCCTCACGCTCTCGCGCGCCGCCAATGACGCCATCCGCCAGGCGCCGCTTGACGAAACTGGAGATGGGCTCGCCAGCACCATCAAGGCGCGGCTCGATCGGCTCGACAAGCGCGATCATGCCCGCGCTCGCGAGTTGGCGCTGATCAAGGCGACCATGCTGCTGTTCGTGCGGGTCTGGTTTGAATATGCGGGACCGCTGGATGATAGCGATCCTGACGCCGGCGCTGACGCGGAGGTCAGGTTTCAGAGCTTTATGAGCATGCTGGCGGAGCAGATCGAGAAGTGAAGGCGCCAATGACAAGCGCAATGCGAGGCGGCTACCGCAACAAACTCATATCTCTTGCCGCAAAGGCAGCCGCGCCGTCATGATTTACATGAGGAGGACGATACCTCCCAAATGATGAATGGATTCTCACAAGCCCTCGCCGCCGGTCCAAGGCCAGCACGCAGCGCACCGGTGACAGTCGGAACGAGACGAGCACGAAAGTACATGGAATTCGAAGGTAACGCCTGCCAGTCACCGTTCCAGCTTGGAGAACTGTGATTTCAGCCTAGACAGGAACGGCGAATTCGCACTCAATGGCCGACATGGCGCGTGTGTGCTTGGCGATTGCAGACGAGTCGGTCAGCTATGAGCTGCTTCAGAATCTGGTGCGCCTCGGACATCAAACGGCCACTGCTTACAATGCCCCGTCCCTGCTCCACCGCTTAGGATCGGAGCGATTCGATATCCTCTTGCTCGGATCGTCTTGCGCTCTCTTGGGCGGACGAAGTGTGGCGCCGTTCGTGAAAGCGACCTACGCCGGCATGAAAGTGCTCGTCATCAACGACGATGCCGCAGCCAGCGCAATCAGTGACGACGACGACGCGCTTGCCCCTTCGATTCCGCATATACTTTTAGCGCTAGGTCAAGCGCTTCGCGTCGACATCACTGGCGACTGACAGCAACTGACTTGCACCGCTTTAGCGCAAACGGCACCGGCGGCGCGCCTGGCTATCGTGTTGGAACGGGCCGCGCACCGCGTTTAGTGGCATGAGCGCGCACCCAGAATTTGGGTGGAGGAGGCGTGCGCACGTTACACGCTGTCGGCGGGCGCCTTCGGGAGCGGACGCGCCCGCCGACTATAGGGGCTGAGGGAGGGGAGCCCGCTACATTAATTCCCCACGTTGAAAATTCATGCAAGAGCAATCTCCCAAACCAGTGCGGGCGCGAGCCACACTCGCGGATCATGACTCGTCGCACCGAAAGCAGAACGCGTTCAGACAATGCGCCTACTCCAACCGAGCAGCGCGCGTACTCCACTTACGATTCACTCATTTGCGCCTTGCCGATGAGCGCCCTAGCGATGGGCGCGCAGGCGGCATGCGTGTCAGCGCACTGCGTTGGTCACAATATTTGGAGTTCACCCGATGGACTGGGCGACGATTCAAGCACATTGGGACACGTTCGGCCCACAATTGCTGGATCGCTGGGGACGTCTCACCGACGAAGACATTCGCGCGGCGCGGGCCGGGCGCGACGATCTCGTGCACCGCATCCTCAAATGCTATCGGATCGAGCCTGAACTGGCGCGGCGCCATGTTGACGATTGGATTAAGAGTGCGAGCGCGCCGGCGTCTTCACATGACCCCGCAATGTCGATGCCGGCGGTGTCGGAGCAGAGTATCCCCGCAGTTTCGCACTAGACCAGCAAGCAGCGCGTCGCGTCTCGATCTCCCTTAAGCGGCGGCGGCTCCGACGGGGTCAGCGGCGATTGCCAAGTATTTGATCAATACCCATCCAGCGCGCTTGTACGAAACCGCTTGCTCTCACTAGACTGCGCGTCCTTTTCCGCGAGCGCCGCAAAGCCGCGTCGCGCTGCTGGAGTTGTTCCAATGCTGCGATGCAGGCCTGCGCTGGAATGGCGCACGTCCCAATGGTTCAATGCGCCCGAACCGCTTGACCTGACTGCTCTGCGCGGCCGGATAGTGATGGTCTGCGCCTTCCAGATGCTTTGCCCGGGCTGCGTCAGTCACGGGCTGCCACAAGCCCAGCGGGTACGCGAGACGTTTCGAGAAGAGGACGTGGCGGTCATCGGTTTGCACACGGTCTTCGAGCACCACGACGCCATGACGCCAACCGCGCTCAAGGCCTTCTTGCACGAATATCGCATCGCCTTCCCAGTGGCGGTCGATGAGCCCAACGGCGTAGGACAGCCGCATACGATGCGGCGCTATGCGCTGGAGGGCACACCAACTACGATCCTAATCGACAGTGAGGGGCGGCTGCGCCGCCAGACTCTCGGCGATATCCCCGACCTCCAACCTGGCGCCGAGATCATGGCGCTGATCGGTGAGCGAGGCCCTGCCGCGCCGCGGAGCGAACCCCCAGCGTCCGGCGTCTGCACGCCCGGCGGCTGAGCGTGTCGCCCGCTGCGGACGCGCGCTTCGGCCCCGACCCGCGTGCCGGCCTTCGCAGCTGATCTCGTCTCGGTTGAGGACTGCATCGCCCGCCCCTGCGCGCCCCGGGGCGGGACTATGCGCAATCCGCAGCTTGCCGGTCTGTCACTGGGAATGACCGGGTATTTCGAGGAGTCACGAACTTCCGAGGATACGTCATTGCACACAATTCTATCTAGTGCGCCACCCAAGCGCGCCACGACCCAGCTTGGCGGCGTGCTGTCGCTGCGCAACGGCGACAGCTTGCGAGTCGGGCTCGCACTTGCGCCTAGCCCGCTGATGAATGCGGCGCAAAATCGGCGATCACCGGCGCATGATCGCTGAGCTTGGTCGCCACCCAATCCTGATAGGCGCCGATCCGGACGGTCTCGATGCGGCGCCGCAATCCCGCGGAGGCGAAGATGTAGTCAATGTGGAAGCGCTGTCTCTCGTTCATCCGCCAAAAGAATGTCGGCGTGCGTTCCGCGCCGTGGTCATCGCCGCTCTGTTCATGCCAGGTGCTACGGATGTCGCGTGCGCGCAGGTCGTCGAGGATCGTCGCGAACTTGAGCGGCGGCGCCTTTGTTGACGTCCCAGATTGGATTGGCGTTGAAATCGCCTGCCACGATCACATCGCCCGCAAGGCGCCCGGAGAGTGTCGCAGGCCGCGATCGATAGGCGCGACATAGTCACCGCGCAAGGGTGACGGCCACGCCCACCACGGACACGGTCACTCCCGTCGCGGCGCGTCTGGGCCGCCAAGACGTGACGCTCAGGCGCGCCGACAACGTCTTCCAGGCGCCAGCCATTCCACGAAAACAGCGCCAGGCCCTTGTCGTGATCTGCGCCGATCCAAGCCGCATCGGTGGCGTTGGCGCTTTCCACCGCAGCGCGCGTCACCTCGCTGACAATGGCGATATCCGGCGCAAGCTGCTCCAACGCGGCCGCCTTGTGCGCAAAGCCGCCCATGCAGTTCCAAGCGACTACGCGCACACTCTGTCCCCGTCCACCGCTTGGCCGGGCCTTTTGGAATGACGTCGCGCCGCGATCAAGTCCGAGCGCCCATGCGCATAGCAGGCATGAAGCCTTGCGTGGCGAGCTGCGCCGATCTGGTAGTTAAGTGCAGGATGGAGCCAGTGATCGCTCTCTGCTCGGCGTGGATAGGTGATCTCTACTCAGGTTCGCGGTGAAGCGCGCGCTGCATCGCGTTTTCGACAGCCTCGCGGGGGCATCGAGCGTGCCCGCGAGCGGCGGGAGGTCTGAGGTTAGAGCCTCGTCAGTGGCAGTGCCGCAGACGACAATGATCGCCATGCCTGCATATGTGCGCTCAAGGAATGGCGCGATGCTCTTGCCATCGACTATTGTGCAGGATGATCCAATCATGAGCACGTCAAAGCGCTGAGAGTCCAAACGATGGAACATCGCTTGGGCATTGTAGACGGACACAACATCATGCCCCAGCTGCCGCAAGCTCTCGAACAGCGTGCGGTTCAAGGTCTCGTCGGCGACTGCTACGCACACGTTTATCATCGCGCCTTGGAGGCAACTGATTCAGCGTCAAGGTCAAAGCCGCAATGCACAGAGCTCGCAGCGTTCGCAACGCGAATGTTGTAATCGGCCCTACAGCTGCAAGCGCCATTCCCCCGCCAAGGCCCGCAGCATCGGCGCTTGTGCGTGCCCGCCAACACGGCCGGTCATGACGTGAATAGCGTGGCGAGGATTGCGATGTCCCGCCACATGGACCAGGTGCAAACGTAATCAGCGTCGTGACGCGCGAGCGCGCGAACATCACGCCCCGCTGAGTCAGCGCAAGCCGTGATCTGCGCCCGCCATGTTAAAGCCGTGGCGTGCAAGGCGGCGCACGGCATAGCACGGATCGGCTTGTGCGAACGACGCGTCGTCATCGAGTGCATAGGGCTGCGGCCCAACGAACGACATCTCGCCAATCAGCACGTTCACAAGCCGCGGCCACGCATCCCAACCGGTGCGCCGCAATAACTCGCCAAGGCGTGTCGGCGTCCCTTCGCCGTCCGAAGGCGAGGCGAGATCAGCTTGCGTCCCACGCTCGCACCGGAAGTCCCAGACGCGAATTGTCCTTCCGCCAAAGCCGACGCGCGGCTGCCGGATGATCGAAGGTCCCGCACTATCGAGGCGAACCGCGATCGCGATCGATATCAGAAACGGCGCGAAGAACCAAAGCGCGAGAACCGCGCCAAATATGTCGAAGGCGCGCTTCGGCCAACCGCCCACGGGCGCGCGTTCTCCATGTACGTGGAGCATTTCTAGCGAAGGATCGCCGCGCACGCTGGGAGTCTTGCCGCGATGAGACTCATTGCACACCGTCGCTAAGTGGGAGCGTTTGCCCTCAAATGTGTGCGAACGTCCGCGCCCGTCACCGGCTCTCTCTTTGCCGCCGCAGTCGTCGCCAGCCTCGCGTTTCGCCATTCGTTTCTCCTCGAACCGCTCTGCCTTCCCAAGATCAGCGTCCCTCGCTGCCGTTGCCTAAGGCGAACGAAAAAGCCGTGTGCAAGATCGGGCGCCGGCCCTTTCGCAAGAACCAGCTTCGCCCAAATGGCGAGTCGGTTTGCGATGTCGCCGGCATGTCGTGTGGTGGCGCACGAACGGCCGCGCGCGGTGCGCGCGCCGCGCTTTTGTCGGTTCAAGTTCATCGTGCGCCTTCGCGCGTTCGTCTTCAGGGTTGGCGCCGTTGGCGACGGCGCACCTGATCGGTGCGCGCCAAGCCTCGTAAGTCGAGCGGACCTGTGTGCTCGTTTACGCTTCCAAACCGAAATCGCCGCCAGGTCAGTCCCAGAGGCGCGGGGCCGCCCACCGCTCGATCGGGTCACGCGCTGCACAAATCGATCACCCTGCCAGATCATGATAGCTTCGTGCGCGTCAGCGCGGCTTGGGGCGAGGCGGATAGCATCGGCGTCGGTCGATGCGCTGCGCGCCTCTTCGCCGACTAGGCTCTCATCGGTAGCATGGAGGAGCAAAGACGGTACGTGGGCATTGAGCGTCCCTTGTCGCGAACGTACGCGGCCCGCGCATATTCTTATAGCGCTCTTGCGAATGGCGCCAACGGCCGTGGTTTCCACGCGTTAGTGAAACCGGCGGACCTGATCCAGCTGTCAGAACCGCCCCGCTTTCCCGATCAAGCAGACTTGTCGATCGGCGCGGACGCCGCCTGCTTCGCCATGTAGGCGCGCTGCCCGCTTGCGCGTTCAAGATTATCCACACCTTCGGTTTGTCGCGCGTGGTCGCGGATCACCAGAAATTTGGTGACCACGTGGTGACCAGACCTCCGCGGCCCCCGAAAATCGGGTGTTCTTCTTGGTCTAAGTGTTTGATTTTATTGGAGCGGGCGATGAGATTCGAACTCACGACCCCAACCTTGGCAAGGTTGTGCTCTACCCCTGAGCTACGCCCGCATCCGTGGGTAACCCCGGCAGGGCCAGGGCTGAGGGGCGGTCATATCGCAGAGCCGCAGGGGCAAAGCAAGGGGCGGCTCCGAACTGTCTTTACCGGCGCTGCATAAGGCAAAGCCCCGGCGGTAAATCCACCGGGGCTAACCTTGGTCTTAACGGCCTGAGCCGGCTTACTTGCGGCGGCGCGCCAGGGCGGTCACCAGGACACCTGCCAGGAGGCCAGCGCCTGCCGCGGCGCCAATTGCAGCGAACGGACGCGCTCGGACTTCCTTCGCGGCGCGCTTGATGCCGCCGTTCACGCGTTCACCGGCCGCGCTCCACTTTTGTTCGAACATGCTGCCGAGATCATCGGTCAACTGCGAGAAATCCTTGCCCAACGTATTCATGTCGTCACGCAGATCGATCGCACCGTTGCGGCGATGACGGGTTTCGTATGCGTGTGCCATTTTCTTCACTCCACCAAGGTGCAGCCTCATGCTGCTCCGATGAATTGAAGATAGAGCGCGCTATCTGGGGTCGCCGCGACCTGCGTCACACAACGCTGTAAACCGCAGTTCTCCACAGGCCGCGCTGCCGCGTCACCAGATCTCGCCGAACGCGCGGACAAAGTTGCCGCCGAGAACTTTCTCCACCACACGCGGCGCGATCCCGCGATCCAGCAACGCGTCGGCAATCACCAGCGCGCGGTCCGGACGATTGAGCCCTTCCGTAAATGGCAACCGCCCATCTTCTTCCGGCGCGGCAACGCCAGCCGCGATGCGGCGCTCGGTCTCCGCGTTCCAGCCCGCGCGCTCTTCTTCCGACATTTCCATCGTGTCGAAGCTCGTATCGCTGCCGATGCCAACATGATCTTCGCCGCACACATCGAGCGCGTGCGTCATGTGCGCGATGTAGTCGTCGACATTCGGTTGACGCGGGCTTGGCGCGGTGAAGAAGAGATCGAAAATCCCAAACACGCCGCCCTTCTCGGCAACCGCGCGCATCAGCTCATCGCTCTTGTTGCGCGGATTGTTGTGCACCGCTGCGCAGCCCGCATGCGTGATCAGCACCGGCTTTGTTGACGCCGCGATCGCCGCTGCGGTGGTCGCCGGGTTCGCGTGACTCAAATCCAGCGCCACGCCCTTTTCGTTCATGCGTGCAACCGCTTCGCGGCCAAGATCCGTCAGCGTCGCATCCTCCGGCGACATCACGCCAGCGCCGAACGGTGACGGCGTATTGTAGCTCAGCTGCATCACGCGGACGCCGAGATTGCGGAAGAGATCGATGCGATCGACTTTGTCTTCCAAACACACCGCGCTCTCGAACGAAAAGATGATCCCGACTTGCCGCGCGCGCTTCGCGACCGCGATGTCATCCGCAGTACGTATCTGCCGGAAATAATCCGGATGCGCCTCGATCAAGCGCTGATAGAACGCGATCTCCGCAAGCGTGTCTTCGAACGGCGCGTTGAAGCCGCCCATGCTGGTTTTGATCGCCGACACGCCGGCGTTGCGCGCCAAATCCAAAGTCGCTTGCGCCAGCGGCAATTGATCCGAGGTCAGCGGCGGCCCAAGATTGGCGTCCACGACGATCGCGCGCCGATGCAAAGCGCGCGCCCGCGAACTGATCGCGTCATCATACGCCAGCGCCGATCCGCCAAAGCCGCCCGCAGCCAACAACGCACCAGCGCCCAGCGCAAATTCACGACGATCCATTCGCGTTCTCCCCTCAACTCAAAGGCTAGATGCCGTCCGGCGCCGCGATGGATGCGCTTTATTCTCCCGGCTCAGCCTTGCGCGGCGCCTTCAGGCGCCGGCGGTTGACGTGGCTATCCGGCGCCAAATGCCCTTCCGGCGTGCGGCCGCGGAAATAGTCGCGCTGCCAACCGTTCTTCACCGCCTCGGCGTCCTTATCAGCCAACTTATCGAGGAAGTTCGTGCGGCTCGCGCCCCACGCGTCGTATTGCTTCTTCAACTCCGGATCGTCGTGGATCGACTTTATGATCGGCTGCACTTCGTCCATCTGCTCGTGCGGGATCGGATAGATGAAGCAGAACGGCTCGCCCTTTTTGAACGACACCATGCCTGGCCGCGTGAAGCGCCAGTTCATCGTAAACGGGAACGGCAGCCAGTACGTCTCGACGACGCCCGCGAGCGGCTGAATGCCGTCCTTGATATGATTGGGCGGCCCGCCGCACCACAAATCCCAACCGGGCTCCGTGCGAAAAAGATAGCCGGTGTGAAACGTCAGCACGCCGCCGGAGAAGTGCGACACCGCCCAACGATCGAGCAGCGCGCGCGGCGTATCTTCATCCGGATCAAGCCTGATGTCTTCGATGCGCGGCCCACCAGTCCACGTCGCCGTAAAGCTCACCGGCGAGAGCAGCGCCCATCCTGTCGTGTTCGCCACCACCAGCGGCAAGCAACGATACGGATGGCGATCCGAAAACCGATCCATCCATTCGCGATCCGGCGTCCCCGGCACAAGCTCGGCGGGTTGCGGATCGACTTGATAACAAGTGAGTTTCATCCCCTTCCTCCTAGACGCTCGCACGCACTTGCGCCAAGGGGATGCGACCCATGCCCGCCACGGAAGCCGATCTTTTCGCCCGCTTTGATGCGCTCGGCATCAAACATGTGACGCACCGGCACCGGCCGGTGTTCACGGTCGAGGAAGGCCGCGACCTCAAAGAGAGCATGCCAGGCGGGCACACCAAGAACCTGTTCCTGAAGGACAAGAAAGGCGCGATCTTCCTCATCTGCGCCATCTCCAGCACCGCGATCGATCTCACCGCCACGTCGAAACTGATCGGCTCCGGCCGCTTTTCGTTCGGCTCAGCCGAGCGGCTGATGGAGTACCTCGGTGTGGCGCCAGGCTCGGTGACGCTGTTTGCGATCATCAATGACCCCGAACGCAAGGTCACATTGGTGCTCGATGAAGCTTTGTTCGCGCTCGACCCCGTGAACTTCCATCCGCTGAAAAACGACGCCACCACCGCCATCAGTCCCGCCGACCTGCTGAAATTCGTGCGTTCCCTCGGCCGCGAGCCAATCCGCCTCGCATTTGACGCCGAAGGCATACCGACAAGAATTGAACCGGACGCCGCGCCAGCCCATCTTTAGGCCCGAACGAGGGCTAACCGAGGAACGTATGACTTTCATTGACGGCGCAGCGCCGCCCGAAACCGATCTTGTGATTGACGGCTCCGACCAGGGCTTCATGGCCGACGTCGTCGAGCAATCACGTGAAACACCGGTCATCGCTGATTTCTGGGCGCCGTGGTGCGGCCCCTGCAAAACGCTCGGCCCGCCGCTCGAACGCGCCGTGCGCAAAGCCGGCGGCAAAGTGCGCTTGGTGAAGATCAACATTGACGAAAATCCCGGCGTCGCCGGCCAGCTCGGCGTCAAATCGATTCCGGCGGTCTATGCGTTCGATCAAGGCCGCCCCGTCGATGGCTTCATGGGCGCGATCCCCGAAAGCCAGATCAAGCTCTTCGTCGATCGCCTCGCCGGCGCCGACATGACGGCAGAGATCGAGCCTTTGCTCGAACAAGCCGCAGAGTCTCTCAAACTCAACGACATCGGCGGCGCCGCGCAGGCGTTCACCGCCGTGCTGCAACTCGATCAAACCAACATCAAAGCGATCGCCGGCATGGCGCGCCTCGCCGTCACCACGGGTGACTTCGCCGACGCTGAAGAGATTTTGTCTCTGACGCCGCCGGAAAAAACCAACGACCCAGAAATCCTCGGCGTCCGCGCCGCAATCGAACTCGCCTCCAAAGCGGCCGACGCCGGCGACAATGACGAACTCGGCGCCAAAGTCGCTGCGAACCCCAACGACCACCAAGCCCGCATCGAATTCGCCGAAGCGCTCTCCGCCCGCGGCTACCTTGAAGCCGCCAGCGATCAGCTTCTCACCATCATCGAGAAAAACCGCGAGTGGAACGAAGGCGCAGCCCGCGCGCAGCTCCTGAAAATCTTCGAAGCCGCCGGGCCAATGTCCGACGTCACCAAGAACGGCCGACGCAAGCTTTCAGCGATTTTGTTCTCGTAGCGCGCTAACGCACTACCTCCCACGCATTGGGTTCGCTAAAACGACGCGGGGAGCAAAAGATGAAGCTTAGCGAGCATCGGTTAGAGCGTTGGGTCCAGCGCGCTCAGCGTGGGGCCGAAGGCGCATACGTAATCTTTCTCGTGCTCGCGGGATTTGCGTTGCTCGTCGCACCTCTGATCGCGCCAACATTCGATCTGCGTGCATTTGTCGATACGCGCTACGATCCCATTCTCCTCGGCTTGCTTGGGGCGATCGTCGCCGGCGCCGGCCTCACATTTTGACACTCAAGCGCATCGAGAACGAGGTTCGCCTAGATGCATTCCGCCGCATCGATCAGCTCATCGCCCAACTTGATGGTCGGAAACAATTGCTGGTGTCGGAGCTCAGCAATACGAGCAAACAACTGGCGGAGTTTTTTTCTACAGGCGTCTATGTGCTCTACGGACGCCGGTCCTTTCAGGATTTTTGGCTAAAGGCCATTCGTGCTCATCCCGGCGCAAACCTCCTCGCCACAAGCCTGCCCTCTACAAATTTCTTCTGGAACGCCGACGACATCCACGAAGCGATGCGGATAAACGTTCTCGCGGGCGGCGACGTCAAACGGCTCTTCTTCTTGAATCAGGACGAACCAACCGAGCACGATCTCGGGGTTATGCAATCCCAAGCCGACCTCGGCGTAAGAGTGTTCCATTGCAACAAGAACCACCTTTCGACCGAGGTCCGCGAGATCGCACTTGTCGATAGCGAGCGCCGCTTTGGCTGGCGGGTGGAAGTGTCAACCGACGACGTTCAGCGTGCGGAGGTATTCACCGATCGCGACGATCTCGACAGCCAGTATCGCCGCCTGGAGGGGCTTTTCGCGCGCACCGAGATTGTGCGGCCGCTCGCGAAAAAGATCGCCGCGGCTACCTAACGAACGTCACCTTGCCGTGCGTCAGGCCGGGCCCCTATATGGGCGTCATGTCCGCATTCGGTTATCGCAAGCCTTCAGACCTGCCGCAGACGATCCCGCTCTTTCCGCTCGTCGGCGCGATCCTGATGCCGCGCGGCGTGCTCGCGCTCAACGTGTTCGAGCCGCGCTACCTCAACATGGTCGATGACGCCCTCGGCGGCGATCGCCTCATCGGCATGATCCAGCCCGCGATCGGCGATGAAGACGATCCAGCGCCCGATCTCTCCGACGTCGGCACTGTCGGCCGCATCACCGCGTTCTCGGAAACCGACGACGGCCGCTATCTCATCACGCTAACAGGCATCTGCCGCTTTGATCTCAACCAGGAACTCGAAGCCGGCACGCCCTATCGCCAAGCTTTGGTGAGCTTCGACGCCTTCGAAAACGATTTCGCGCAAGCCCGCGGCGAGCGCATCGATCGCGACGGCCTCGTCAAATCGCTGAAGACCTACGCCGCTTTGCACGGCTTCGTCGTCGATTGGGACTCGGTCGAACAAGCGCCGACCGAAACCATCGTCAACGTCGCCGCGCAAATCTGCCCGTTCGACCCCGCGGCCAAGCAAGCCATGCTCGAGGCCGTCACACTCGAAGATCGCACTGACGCCTTGCTGGCGCTGCTCGAATGGGATCGCGTTGCCGGCGATGATCAACAGCGCCCGATCCAATGACGAGCGAAGTTGATCCCAAGCTCCTGGAAGTTCTGGTGTGCCCGCAATCGCGCACACCGCTGCGCTACGATCGCGAACGCCAAGAACTGATCAGTGAACGCGCGCGCTTGGCCTACCCGGTCCGCGACGGCGTCCCGATCATGCTGATCGACGAAGCGCGGGAACTCGGAGCAGACGAGTAGCTGCATCCGTCGAACGCGTGGTGTAAACAATCGTCATGACTGCAGAAGCAATCTCCCGCCCCTGGCCCACAGACCTTGTCTTCGATCGCGAAGCCAAAGCGCTCATGATCGCCTTCGATGACGGCGAGACATTTGAAATCCCCTTCGAACTCCTCCGCGTCGAAAGCCCGAGCGCTGAAAACAAAGGCCACGGCGGCAACGTCCCACCACCTGTCACCGGCAAAGCCAACGTCAACGTCGTCAGCGCTGACGCCGTCGGTCGCTACGCCGTACGCATCAGCTTCGACGACGGCCACGACACCGGCCTCTATTCGTGGGATTTGCTCTACGATCTCGGCCGCGACAAAGACGAAAAGCTCCGCATCTATCGCGACACGTTGCGCCTGCGCGCACTGAGAGACGAAGCTTAGACAGCCATGTCGACGCAACTCGAAGAAAACCCATCACCAGACCAGCGAGCCGCTGGCGCAATTTCTATTGGCTGGACAAACAAATGGAAATCGGCGGCGAGATGCGCGGTCCCGGCCGCACGCCGTCCAAATTCGTCTGGCCAACAAAAGACATCGCCGAGACCATGGCCGAAAAACGCCGCGGCGAATGGGAAAAGATCGGCGTGAAATATCTGGGCGCGGAAGAGGAGTCGTGAAGCTATGCGTCTTCCGGTTGATCCACCGCCAACGGAAAGAACCGAGCCCGATCCGCAGAAGCGCCGCATGATCGAAGACGTCATGATAACTCAGCTCTTCGGCGGCCGTGGCGCCGGTCGCGTGTACTTCTACCTCGGTGCGATCATTGCAGTGTGTGCGGGCGTCATGGCGTTGTTCGCTTGATCGCTAGCGGTTAGCCGACGGCGCAGCGACCAGCCGATAGCCAACGCCCGGACCGGAAACCAACAGCGGCGTTTCAACGAGCCCAAGCTTTGCGCGCAACTGCCCAACATACACGCGCATCACCCTGCTTCCGTCCGCACCGCACCGGCGCCGACCCGCATCAGCATCGAAGCCGTCCGCGACGATATTCAGATCGTGACGTTGAGCTTCGGCTTTATGGAAACGCCAAACGTCATCCGCGGCCTCACGCTCGCGCGCGAACACGGTCTCCACTTCGACATCATGAAAACCTCGTACTTCCTCAGCCGCCGCGCTATGGTGCCAACCGAAAAGAGCGGTATGCCCCGCTGGCAAGACCTGCTCTTCATCTTCCTCGCGCGAAATTCCTCAAGCGCGACGGAGTTCTTCCACATCCCGACGAGCCGGGTTGTGGAGTTGGGCGCAAGTTGGTGTAAACTAAGCCCCCTGATCGGGAGCGCCTGGCACGCGGGCAAAATCCACTTAGCGCCAAGCATTGGAAATGCGATACTAAGGCGCGAGGAAGTGGAATCGGTTTGCCATGCAGTACCTAGCGATCTGCCAAGAGTGTCGCTTCACGTTCGCACTCCCTTCCCCAATGAAGCTGGCTTGTCCTGAGCCCGAATGCACCGGTTCTGCATTGGTAAGCGACGGCAGCTATGGCAGTGCATTCCTGAGTTCTGCACGAGGCATTCCGCACGCGATGCCCAAGACGCAACGACGAGAGCTTCAAAAAGCTGTTGCGCAAAATGGTGGCGGGAAAGGTCACTGCTGAGGAAGCGCTCAAGGATGAAAGCCTCAGTGCTGAAACGAAAGGCTTGTTGGCGGCCTTGGCGAAGCTTGGCTTGCCCGCACTCAATCTCATTCTAATGCTATTTATTATGCTGCAAACACAGTTGAACCACGATGCAGATCGGCGCGATCAAGCCGAAGCCAACGAAGATCAAAGGCAATTTCTAGAGACGCTTGCCGGAAACCTTGAGTATCTTCACGCGAATGACGCGGTGCTTGCGTCGCGGTTTGGCCTGCGCAGGAGAAGCGCGGGATAGTTGAGATAGAAGCAGAGCAAGGGCCAGGCCCACGGCGACGCCGAGCTGAAAGCGAAAGCGAGCCCAGACCACAATCATCAGCGCCGTCCGCCGACAAGGAGGAAGGGTAAGAAGCGGTCATAACACGGCTTATCCGCCGAAAGTCCTATCGACCGGTTTCGAGCACTCCAGATCGTCGCTTCGACTCTAAAGCTCATTCATGTTTACACGTCTGCAGGACTCTAGGTCGTGTAATATCTTGAGGATCGAGACACCGCGACGCGATGCTCAGCGGTGAACATGGAGGCAAGTGTGGGCCACGAATTAACTCCTGACGAAAAGAACCAGTGCGCCGAGTACGTCCGCGAAGCTGAGCAGGCAGAGCACCCTGGCGCGACAATCAGCGTCTTGGTTGGCGATGAGATTGGGGATGATGGCAAGGTGCAGGTCCGCGTCGTTCGCACGACCTTTAGTGACCTGTGACGCCCGTCACAGCGACAAGGCTAACCCTTAGCTACCTTCTCTCATCGGAACGGGGCAACGGCCCCACCCAAGAGGAGCAAGAGCAATGACCAAGTTTTATTCCCTGATGCTGGCTTTGATGCTGATGGCGCCTGTCGCCTTCGCGACGATGAACCAGGTTGCTCAGATGGCTGCCTAAGCAACCTCCCCAGCCGAACCCAATCAACTCAGAAAAGCACCAAACCAAATGACCAAGTTTTTCGCCCTCATCGCTGCCTGCGCCGTGTTTGCTCCGGTCGCCCTCAGCGTGATGACCTGCCGCGCAGATCGCCGCTTAAGCTCCCAAAGCAGCACGATCATTGGCCCCAATAGCGCGGCCTGGAAATAGAACGGCGTCGAGGATTGCTCCCCCTCGGCGCCGTTCGCCGTTTTAGAGTCGCGCCGCCGCGACGTAAGCGAGCGCCGCCACCAGCGCCATCACCAGCGACATCCGATCGCTCACCGCATGCACGACAGGATCGTCCGGCATTTCGCCGCGTCCCGTCAGCAGCCACACGCGGCACAGCCAAAAGATCACCGCGCCGGGCAACAGCCAGAGCCACATCGGCGAATTGTAGGTGAACATCGCCACATCGCTCTGCACGTAAAGCGCAAGCACCAAGCTCGCCGCGAACGCCGAGCCCACGCCCATCGCCTTCAGCACCGGCGCATCCCGATTTTGTAACCGCGACGGCTGTTTTCCGGAGCGCCTTCGATTCAGTGACGCGCTTCACCAGCGCCAAGCTCAAGAAGAAGAAGCCGCAAAACGCCAGCATCCACGATGACGCCGGATGCGCGGACGCCTCCCCGCCCAACAACACGCGCAATCCGTAAAGCGTGGCCAGCACGAAGATGTCGACCACCACCAGCCGCTTCATCCAAACCGTGTAGAGGCTCGATATGATCATATAGAGCAGCGTCAGCACCACGACGTGAGCCAGCCACCCAACCAGCAACGCCGCGACCGTAAGCCTGATCGCAAACGCAATGCCGCGCGCCGGCGAGAGCGTGCCTGACGCGAACGGGCGGTTGCGCTTGCGCGGATGACGCCGGTCCGCCGGAATGTCGAACGCGTCGTTGAAGAGATAAACGCTCGACGCGGCGCAGCAGAGCGCGACGAACGCCAAGAACGCATCCTTCCAGCCTTCGAGATCAGCCCAGCCTTGCGCGGCGATCAGCGGGATGAACACCAGAATGTTCTTCACCCACTGGCGCGGCCGCAGCGCCTTCTGTAGCGCCGCCTGCGCGTCGCGCTCATCCGGCAGCACACGCTCAACTGTCGTCAGCGCCGCCGCACGATGTTGCAACGTCGCGTCCGCATTGACGACGACAGCGCCCTTGGCCTTCGCCCAAACCTCGAGATCCGCCGTCTCGTTGCCGGCATAAACAAAGCCGTCGGGATACGCGGCGCTGAGCGCCTCCGCCTTCCGCGCCGATTTCAAATTGATCACGCCATCCGAAGCAAACACCTCGTCGAACAAACCAACATGCGCCGCGATCTCGTCCGCGACCTTACGATCCGTCGCCGTCGCCAACGCCAAACGCCGCCCGCGCGCCTTCTCCTCCCGGAGCCAGCTCAGCAAGCGTTGATCGTACGGGACCTCATCGGCCTTCGGCGCATAGTCCGCGAGCTTCGCCTTCGTGAAGGCACGGCCCTTGGTGAACCATCCCGCCAGCGCGAACGCGCCCAACGGATTGCTCCCCAGATAGGAGAGGATCGATTCGAAAACGTGTCGCCATGGATCAGCGTGCCGTCGAGATCGACGGCCAGCGGCAAATCCGCTGTACCTGGTTCCGTAGCTTCTGATGACATTATCGGCCCAAATCAACGCTACCAGCGCGCCGCTTCATACAATCGCGCGCTCACCTGGCGCGACGCCTAAGCGCACAAACTCTCGCCCGAAGCGATCAATGCGGTATCGCCGCGACGCGCGCCTGGATCGCTTGCGCCCGTAGGGCCCAGTCCTCCGGCCGCGTTCGCAAGCCCGGACCGCGCAACAAAGCCGCAAGCCTCGCCGATTCCTCGGCATTGAGAGCCGCGCTCGGCTTATCGAAAATGATTTGCGAAGCCGCCTCGACGCCCTCCGCATCACGCCCAAAATACGCGTGCGCTAACCACAGTCGCAGCAACTGACGATCATTGTAGCGCTGCTCCAGCTGGCACGCGACGACGAGCCGCCTGACCTGCCAACGGATAGAAGAGTCCTGACGTTCAGACGCCAAGTCCGTCGCGAGCTTTTGTGAGACCGTGATGCCCTGCGGCGGATTTTGGTCCGTGATATCGAACCACATGAACGCAAACGTCCGGCACGGCGCACCATGCGTCAGCCACGTGTCGCGAAACTGATCCATCGCAATCGTGCGCTCGACGGTGGTCAGCCTATTGCTCCGCGGCGTCCACAGCGCACCGCTTTGCTCGGCCCGCGCCAGCACCGACTGCCCATCCATCCAGAAGCGCACAGCGAAGGTCGCCGGCACGGCCAAGCCGATCAGCACGATGATGACCACGAAGATAAATACCGGCCCGCATGGGGCCAGATTATCCACCGCGCGCCGGTTACGCAGCCAGACTCTCGCCGCGCAACAGCTTCGGCAGGTCGCCCGCACCACCACCGGCGTATTTCATGAAGAAACGCCGCGCCGGACCAACGGCGTTGACCGCGGCCAAGCCCAACGTCCGCGCTGCGCGCAGCGGCTTGATGTCGTTGGAGAAGAGCTTGTCGAAGAACTCCATTCCTAACGCCATCGTCACATTGTCGAACCGCCGCCAGCGCTGATAGCGCTCGAGGATCGAGACATCGCCGGGATCTAGCCCAAGCGCCACGCCGTCAGCGATGCACTCCGCCAACGCCGCGCAATCTTTCAGGCCAAGATTTAAGCCCTGCCCGGCCAGCGGATGGATTCCGTGCGCGCTATCGCCGGCAAGGCACACGCGCTGATCAATCATCCGCTCCGCCATCTGCAGCGACAGCGGATAGCCAAAGCGCGGCCCCTCAAGCGAGAGCTCACCCAAGAACGTGCCGAAGCGCTTCGTCAGCTCCGCCAAGAAATCAGCTTCGTTCATCTTCAGCAGCGCGTCCGCCGCCGCGCGCGGCTCGGCCCACACGATGTTCGAACGATTGCCCTTCAGCGGTAAGATCGCAAACGGCCCGTTCGGCAAGAAAAATTCATGCGCCACCGCATCGTGCGGCTTCTCGTGCAGGATCGTCGCGACAATCGCCGTCACCGGATAATCCCAGCCGATCGTGCGAATGCCGACAGCGCCGCGTACAAACGAACGCCGCCCATCAGTGCCGACCAAAAGCGGCGCACGCAGCTTCTGCCCATCCGCGAGCGTCACCGTCGCGCCCGCCGGATCGCGCTCGATCGCGTTCACCGACATCGGCTGAATCATCTTGATGCTCGGCCGCGCCTTCACGCCGCTATCGAGCGCCATGCGCACGTGCCGCGCTTCAAGCATCAGCCCAAGCGGCTCATCCGTGTCGCGCATCTCAGCGCGATCAAAGTGCAAATGCAGTAGTGACGGCCCGCGCCCGAGCTTACCGTCCGTCACCATGATCTGCTCGATCGGCTGCGCGACGTTATCGAGCTGATCACCCAGCCCAAGCGCGCGCCACATCCGGTACGAGGCAAAGGCGATCGCAAAAGCGCGCCCATCAAACGTCGTGGCCAATGTGTCCGACGGCTTCGACGCGTCGATCACCGCAACGGAAAGCCCCGCCTGATCCAGCGCCAAAGCCAGCGTCTGCCCCACTAGGCCGCCGCCGGAGAGGATCACGTCAGCGTCAAAACCGCGTCCATTGCTCATGCCGAACGATACCCCTGGGGCAGGGCAAGCGTCGATGCGGCGCTGGCGCGCAAGCTTGAGGCACGGCGCCGCTTTTTTGAGCGGAGGCGCTGCAGTGCACAAAGACGCGGCCCCATTAACTTGCCGGATCGCGCGGCGCCTCGACCAATCCCCGCATTGAACTCTGAGGGAGCGGGGCAATGACAAAATCAGGGCCTTTGGCGCTCGCTGCGCATCGCAGCGTTGGCGCTTGTAGGCGCAGTAGCGCTCGGCGCGATGGCGCGGAACTAGCATTCGCACAAGAAACAAGCGCTGCCGTTGAAACGGTCGTCGCTGACGAAGGCACAGGCGAAATCCTCGCCGTGGAAGAAGCTGCGCCCGAGGCGCCAGCGCTCACCGTCGACAAAGGCGACACCGGCTGGATGCTTGTCTCCACCGTTCTCGTGTTGCTCATGATCATCCCCGGCCTCGCGCTTTTCTACGGCGGCCTGGTGCGCGCGAAGAACATGGTCTCGATTTTGAGCCAGGTGTTCGTCGTCACCGGCATCGGCATGGTGATGTGGTTGCTCGTCGGCTACTCGCTCGCCTTCACTGATGGCGGCGGTCTCAATCGCTTCGTCGGCGGCTTAGACAAAGCCTTCCTGAATGGAGTCAACGTCAACACGCTGGTCGAAACCTTCTCCGTCGGAATCGCCATTCCAGAGCTGATTTTCGTAGCTTTTCAGATGACGTTCGCCTGCATCACCGCAGCGCTCGTCCTCGGCGGCGTTGCTGAGCGCGTGAAGTTCAGCACCATCGTGATCTTCTCCATCCTCTGGCCCGTCATCGTCTATTATCCGATGGCGCACATGGTTTGGTGGTGGGGCGGCCCGATCATGGCCTCCGATCCCGCCAACGCCGACGCACTCGCTGCAGGCGCTGGTCTCATCTGGAATTTCGGCGCGCTCGATTTCGCCGGCGGTACTGTCGTGCACATCAACTCAGGCGTCGCCGCTCTTGTCGGTGCACTCTTGCTCGGCTCGCGCACCGGTTATCGCAAAGAACCGATGCCGCCGCACAATCTCACCTTCACAGTGATCGGCGCGGGTCTTCTCTGGGTCGGTTGGATTGGTTTCAACGCTGGTTCGAACCTCGAATCGAACGCCTATGCCGCGCTCGCGCTCATCAACACCTTCGTCGCCCCCGCAGGCGCAGCGCTCTCGTGGACGCTCACCGAGTGGCTTACGAAAGGCAAACCAAGCCTTCTCGGCCTGGCCTCAGGCGCTGTTGCGGGTCTCGTCGCCGTCACGCCGGCTGCCGGTTTTGCGGGCCCGGTGGGCGCGCTCATCCTCGGCCTCGTTGTTGGCCCGATCTGCTTGTTCGCCTGCTCAGCGCTGAAATCCTGGCTCAAATACGATGACAGCCTCGATGTTTTCGGCATCCACGGCATTGGCGGCATCGTCGGCGCCATCGGCACCGGCATCGTCGTAAACCCCGATTTCGGCGGCGCTGGCATCATCAATTACGTGACCGGCGCGGCGGAATATCCAGGCATCGTTGCGCAGGTGACCAAGCAAGCCTTGGGCGTCGCCGTAACACTTGCCTGGTCCGGCGTCGGCTCGCTCATCGTTTGGGTGATCGCACGCGGACTAACAGGCGGGCGCGTCAGCAAAGAAGTTGAAGCTGAGGGCGTCGATTACGCCGAACACGGCGAGGTCGCCTACCACAACTAACTCCAACGCATCTCCTCGACCTTCAGAGCGCGGATCATTTCGATCCGCGCTCTTTCTTTTACCTTTATTAATCGGAACTTCCGCAACGCAGATGAATGCGCCGGTAACCCCGTTCGCATCCGAATCTTCATTGGTCGTTTACCGGGAGAGCCAACATTCCACCTTCAAATTCGGCGCCTTAGCGAGCGAACAAAGTTAATGACCGACGACGCCTACACCGAACGGGGAAGAATCCCCGCCGCGACCACTTCCGCCGCCGCGCGCCTTGCCTTGAAGCGAGCTACGCTCGCCATCGGCTGCGGCGTCATTGGCGCTTACGGCTTAGGCGCCGTGCTCACCTACTCGCCGGAAGATCCGAGTCTCAACACCGCTGCTGACGGCGTGCCGCACAATCTGTTTGGCGGCCCCGGCGCGATGCTCGCTGATCTTGCGGTCCAAGCACTCGGCGCAGCTGCGCCTTTGATGTTTGCTGCGATGTTTGCTGCTGGCGCATTGCGCGTCATGCGCCGCCAACTCGTCGCGCGCATCGACAAGCGCCGCATCGGCGCAGCTTCAGGCGGCATCGTTCTGCTCGCCGCCGCTGCAACCACGATCCCAACACCAGAAGGCTGGCCGCTCGCGACCGGCTTCGGCGGCATGCTGGGCGACTCCATCGCAAGCATCATCAGCGGCCTTGCGTCCATGCCAGGCCTGCCGTTCCCACAAGTGCTGACCGGCATCGTCTGCGCTATCGCTGGGCTGCTGTTTGTCGGTTGGGCCTTCCAAATCCGCGCTGAGGACGTGCGCAACGCTGGTCAAGTCATGCGCCGCACCGTGCAGGGCAGCGCTAACGCTACACAACGCGCCATCGGCTACGTCTCGGAGAAGACGCGCCGTGAGCCCGAACCTGAGGAAACGTCCTACCGCCGCGCCGCGAACGCGGTCGCCGCTGCTGCGCGCGAAGACGAAGAAGCGCCGCGTCCGCGCGCCCCGCGTCCCGCACGCCCCGCACCGCAACAGCGCGAGCCTGCCGAAGCACGCCAACGCGCACCGGAGCAACAACGTCCAAAACCGCAAAAGCGCGAGCGTCAGCACGCGTCGATGGCGTTCGGCCGCGACTTCGAACTCCCGGATACCGAACTGCTCGGTGCCGAAGCAACGCATCACCCAAACCGACGCGCAAACCCTGCACAACATGAGCCGCCAGCTCGAAGGCGTGCTCGCCGACTTCGGCGTGCAAGGCGAAGTGCTCAGCGCCCGCCCCGGTCCTGTCGTCACCTTGTTCGAGTTCGAACCTGCAGCCGGCGTGAAATCCTCACGCGTCATCGGCCTTTCCGATGACATCGCCCGCTCGATGTCCGCCACCGCTTGCCGCGTCGCCGTCATTCCTGGCCGCAACGCCATCGGTATCGAACTGCCGAACACCAAGCGCGAAACCGTTTTCCTGCGTTCGCTGCTCAACAGCTCGTCCTTCGCCGGCACGCAAGGCGATCTGCCGCTCGCGCTCGGCGAGACCATCGAAGGCGATCCCTTCGCCGCCGACCTCACCAAGATGCCCCACCTACTCATTGCCGGCACCACCGGCTCGGGCAAATCCGTCGGCATCAACGCGATGATCTTGTCGCTGCTCTACAAGCACACGCCCGACGAGTGCCGCTTCATCATGATCGACCCGAAGATGCTGGAGCTCAGCGTCTACGAAGGCATTCCGCACTTGCTGCACCCGGTCGTGACCGAGCCCAAGAAGGCGGTCACGGCGCTGAAATGGGTCGTGCGCGAGATGGAAGATCGCTACCGCCGCATGGCCAAGCTCGGCGTGCGCAACATCACCGGCTACAACGAGCGCGTGGCTGACGCGATCGAGCGCGGCGAGCGTCTTGAGCGCACCGTGCACGCGGGCTTCGATCCCTCAAGCGGCGAGCCGATCTACGAAACCCGCGAGCTGCCGCTCGAGCCGATGCCGTACATCGTCGTCGTCATCGACGAGATGGCGGATCTGATGATCACCGCCGGCAAGGAAATCGAAGCCGCCGTGCAGCGTCTCGCGCAAATGGCGCGCGCCGCAGGCATCCACGTCATCATGGCGACGCAACGCCCGTCGGTCGACGTCATCACCGGCACGATCAAAGCCAACTTCCCGACCCGTATCTCCTACCAGGTCACCAGCAAGATCGACTCGCGCACCATCCTTGGTGAGCAAGGCGCCGAACAACTCCTCGGCCAGGGCGACTTGTTGTTCATGGCGGGCGGTGGCCGCATCCGCCGTCTGCACGGGCCGTTCGTTACCGACGCTGAAGTCGAGCGCGTCGTCGCCATGCTCAAAGAGCAAGGCGCGCCGCAATATCGCACCGACGTCACCGAAGAGCCGAACGCCGCCGGCGCCGACGACAATCCAGAATTGTTCGCCGAAGGCGATGGCGGCGACGAACTCTTCGAACGCGCCGTCGAGATCGTGCAACGCGACCGCAAAGCCAGCACGAGCTACCTGCAGCGCCGCCTACAAATCGGCTACAACCGCGCCGCCACTTTGATTGAGAAGATGGAAAAGGCGGGGATTATCTCGGAAGCGAATGCGGCGGGTAAGCGCGACATCCTGGTGGACGTGATCGACGAAGATTGATGCTCAACGCGCCCGGCGACGCGACGCCGACGCTGGTTTCGGCGTCGGCAGGATGTCTGCGTTGAGCAATGCTACTGCTACTTCTTGAAGCTCCGTTATCGTTTCGCGCGTAATTTTTGCGATACTGATCCCACGTCTTGAGAAGCTTTTTCAGGTCTGGTTGTCCCATCACGCCGACGTGCCGCTCGAGGGCCGCGACGCCCCCGTGTCCAAATCGCTGCGCCTCACCAAGAGGGAGTGTGACAACAGAAGCGCTCAGCGCCTTCCGGACGTTTTCCTCGACCTTCTTGCGGACAGCTGCCGAAGGCGACGCTCGTCGCAAGACTTCTCAGTAGGCCTAGGTCGTTCATGGTGTCAGAGCTCGACGGATTGCCTCCGCGGGTTCAAGAAGCTGAACCGACGCCTTGCGGCCATAAATCTGCGCAAACGTTTTTTGGAGTCGTCACCCATCCGCTCAACGAAACGCTTGTCCTCTCAGAACGCCCTATCAGGCGCCGCGGTGTCATTCATTGCGCTACGAGTTCCACCTTTCGCCGCGCGGAGAACAAGCCGAATTTGGTCGGCGATCTCGCCCTTGGAACTGACCGAAGTATTCTTGATGCTCCTTGAGCTTCGCCCTGTAACGTGTCCGCCACAAAAAGGCCTTGCGCGTTCCGCCCCCGTGAGATGGCTGCTTACATGCGCGCTGCAGTCCCTCAAGACACAATTTTGACAGTCGATCGGGCACAGTCGGCGAAATGATCAGATCTGCCATGGCGAGCGCCGCAGAGGAGGTGTGTGTCTGTCCAGGCGGACAATCCACCAACACATATTCGTACTGCTGCTTTAGTGCGGTCAACAAAGCCGACATTGCACTCTTTGCGGAAGGAACGCCCTCGGTCGAACCTAGTTCGTATTCTAGGTCCCAAAGCTCTTCACCGTTTGATACGAGCGACAAAGGAATGTCCGCTCTCCCGCGAATGCGATTGACCTGCTGCACCACGAAATCTTCGACGTTTATAGTTCTGCCGCTCGCAGTGGCACCAATTGCCGACGCCAGAGACTTCTTGGCCTGACTTCGAAGCAACGTTTGATCCGGACCAATCAGCGCAATGCTGGCGCTCGCTTGTGGGTCCGCGTCCACCACAATGACGGAGGACTTGAATTCGGAAACGATCGTATCCGCCAGAGCGATCACAAGCGTTGTTTTTCCCACGCCCCCTTTCCGATTGACGGCGGCAATAACGCGTCCACTCATTCGCGCCCCGCGATAGTTATTAGTCGCCGTTGATTCTCCGGTGAAAAGCGGGCGTCGAGATGCGACTCAATCTCCGCTGGATCAGGCGCTCTTCTCTGCGCCATCACATCGAAGCGAAAATCTGTTGTCTTGACCGCTCCCTCGTCGTCGGGCTTCGAGGTCGAAGGTGACTAGCCCGATAGCGTGGTCTGTGCACGCTTGGCGAATTACATTCGTTTCCGCTGGTTCCAACTTCGAGCGAGGACAAACCAGATAAGAGTAGTTCGCGAGTCGGGAATGAGCCAAAGCCTCGTGAACGGCGACGAGGTTTGTGCCGCTCCGATTCTTCAACTCGAAGCTGAACACATCCAAATATCGGTGCGGGTCAAAGCGAAAACGTCGAACGGCCGCCATTGTGAAATCTGGTCGGGACCAGCGCCCGGCACCCGCCGCGCCAACGCTTGTGGTCTTCTGCATCACAAATGTGCCGTCGATGACCCTCAGCGAAGAGAGACATTCTTCAGAGTTCAGAAAACGCTCTGCACGTCGTTTTCCAATGCGCGCTCTTCAAAGTCCGGCTCAACCCTCAAAGGCGATGTCGCGTCGGAGCTGACCATGCGCAACTGGGCAAGCTTTGCGAGCGGTGAAAGGCATCCTGTCGAGACGCCGTCGCCAACCTCTGTGTACACGGGACCTCCGCATCCGCGCAGCGCCAGCGAATCCGCCCGGTATCGGGCAAGGGATCGTAAGATTGGGTCTCTGACCACTGGGTCCATCGCGAGGAACTTTATTAGCGCGCCGATTAACAACTTTTTCTACCTGCGCGCGAAATCGATGCGGAGGACGTCCACCCGATGCCGCCGGTCCACTTATGCCGAAACCGCACACTGCGCCCGCGAATTTCGTGAGCGATGCGTACGCCCCATGAAGGAGGGCGACCGTGAAGTGCCACACCGACAGACGAAGGGTTTTAGACTACATCGCCGACGCCCAGCGGCGCAATTAGCCCGCCGCCAGGGGGCGGGAAAGCGCTACCGTTCAATGCCGCTCTTGCGCTGGCTGCGAAGCGCCGCGCGCCGACCGCGACGACGACGCGCCGGTTGATGAACCGGATGATTGCCGAAGCTGCCAACGCTAAGTGACAGCGGCCTCCTCGCAGAACGCGGGGAGCACGTTGCGCCGCAAACCATCCTCCACGCCGAGCATCGTCCTATCCGGAGCGGTCCTCAGGAAGGAAGCTTCCGCTCGGGGTTCAGCTCGGAGAGGAATTTTTCTCCCCAAACGCTTCTGCTCGCGGAAGCCAAGACTCCGCCTTGAGAAAAATCTGTCGCCCCCTTTCCGGCACCGGCCGCGCATCTCCGCGCCATTCCTGAACCTCCCACCTGCCCTATGGCGCGTGGCGCACGGGCACACAAAAAAACAAAAACGGCGACGCCCCCACAAAGGCGCCGCCGTTTCGTTTAGCTTGATCGCGTCGCTTAGACTGGCGTCGGCGCTGGCGCTTCCGTTGTCGGCGCCGGCTCAGACACTGTCGACGGCGGCACTACTGGCGGCGCTTCAGTTGGAGCCGCATCCGCAGCCGCAGCAGCAGGCAGCGCTTCCAGATGAACCGTCAGCGGGTTCGGCACCAAGTCTTGCGTCGCACCGCTATTGGCGTCGACGGCCAAACCGATGATGCCGCCGACCAGCACGTTGCCGGCCATGCCCGCACCGCCCTGACCGGACGTTTGGTGCGAGACGTTCGCCGTCACTGTGCGATAGCCCTCTTTGCGGATCTCGACCGTGAACTCAGCTTCGCGCGGAATGCGCGCGAACGTGCACGGCGTCGAATTGCATTCTTGGCCTGTGCTCAACCGCACGTAGGCGCCAGCTGGCACCGTGTAGACAACAAACGCTTCCGTCGTGCCACGCGTGATCGTCGCGCACGAAGCCAGCGTCACAAGTGACGCCAGCAGAACTGCAGTTTTCATAAGTTAACTCCCCTAACCCGGCGACCTAACCGCAAAGGGAACTTCCGGCTATCACCCTTCTGGGTGATGGGGTGGGACGTGCGCCCGGTGGGACTGTTTTCACCACAGGGGGCGCGATCGCAAAAATCTATCCGCCCCCCCCCAGCGCGCCCGTATCATGCGCCGTCCATGTCTTCCGCCGATCCATCCGCCACACCGAGAACAGCGCCGCGCGCGCTGTGGCGCATCGCGGCGGCGCTGCTGCGCACACTGCACGCGCTCTTCGGCGATCCGGCGCGGATCGCGCGGCTGCACACGCTCACGGCCAAATCGCACGCCCATCTCGCCTCATGGCTGCGCAGCGCCGAAGCGATGCTGCGACATCTGCTGGTGATTGAAGCGAGCGCCTATCCCAAACCCAACACGCGCCCACTCCTCGCCGCGCGCCGGTCACGCACGCGCAAGCTGATGGGCTTCACGCCGGACGAGCCGGAAAAGTGGCGCGTCAGTTTCCGGTGCTTTGCCTCGCCGCCGCGCAAGCACTGCCGCAAAGCTCCAAGCGCCGCGGCCGCCGCGCGTCTCGAACGCTTGCGCATCCTCGGCGCACGGCCAGGCGAGCCGATCTTTATCTGCCGCGAAGGTCGTCGCACGCGAAGCGCGCCCGCCCCAAGGAGCGCTACATCCTGCCGGCGCGCCGGCGCGCCGTATCAACGCGCGCGCACGTTCGTGGCCAGGATCGCTTCTGGGTGCACGAGCGCGATTTGAAGCCGCTCGTCTTTCATTCCGCTTGGCCGCTCGCGGAACGCTATGAAGCGCTGCTGCGCGCGTTTAACGATCCCGCGCCTTACGCACGGCGCCTCGCGCGCCGCTTACATGCAACGCCGCATCGCATCGCCGAAGCGTTGCGCGCACCGGATGCGGGAGGCCGCATCGAGCGTTTCGAGAAATTTTATGAGTGCGCCAAACGAGCTTGGCGCTCGCATTGGAGTTCGGCGTAAGCCTATTCGGCTTTCGCTTTTTTCCGGGCCGTCGCACGCTTTTCAGTGTTCACGCGACGCGTTTCCGTTTGCACGGCGACGCGCTCGGCGCGTTTTTCCTCAAGCGCAGGGCCAAGCAGCGGCAGCAGCTCTTGAGCTTGCTGCCGCTGAATAGCGGAACCGGAATCCTTCAAACGCTCAGCGTTAGCGCGAAGGCTTTCCAGTTCTTTTTCGCTCATATCAGGGATGCGATCAGCAATCCCCATGGGCTTAGCCAGCCTTCAGGTTCGAGGCCGAGTCACGACCTTGACGGTCCTTCTCGAGATCGAACGTGACCTTTTGGCCTTCGTTGAGGCCGGCCATGCCGGAACGCTCAACAGCGGAAATGTGGACGAAAACGTCCTTGCCGCCGCCGTCCGGAGCGATGAAGCCGAAGCCTTTGGTGGTGTTGAAAAACTTTACTGTGCCGGTAGCCATGTGGCTGCTTCCTTCTGACAAACTGCCCGCGTGGACCTTCCACATCAGGCGACGATTTCGAAGGCAACAACTATCAAAGCGTAACGCGACGAGGATCGATAAGAGGTGACGTAGGCTTTTCCGCGTGGAAAGTCCAATTTGGCAAATTCCGCGTTCACGTTCCTTACTGACGAGTTCGCAAGAATTACCCGCCAGAGTGCGTGCGGGGGCAATTTCGGCGACGACAGAGTTGCGTTTTGCTCACCCTTTCCACTCAAAGAGCCAAAACCCGCGCCCGCCAACGCGCGCGCCCGGCTTTCGCGCCGCTACACCTGACCGCCGAATACGTGGTCCCGGAGCCAAGCGACGAGGCGCCGTTCGAGCCGCCGCCGGTCGATGACATTTTTGGCCTGGCCGAATGCGAGGACGAAGAACCTGTCTTCGTCACCGAAGCCGCCGATGAAGCGCCGTTCGATCCCCCCGAATTCGAAGACGAACCCGTCTTCACCGCGCCCAGCGCCCACGTCGAACCGCCAATGGAGCAGCCAAAACCGCCGCCCAAGCCAGAGCGGCCCCCGACCCGCGATCGCCCGCTACCAGCCATTTCGATCTACGCCAGCTGGGATCGCCCCGAGACCGAAGCGCTGTTGCGCGAACTCGCCGCCGATCCGCGCTTGGCCCGCGCCGCATGTGAAATCGCCCGCGGCGGTCTCGATGCGGCCGCGGCTCGCGCCCAAACAGCCGCGATCGATCTCTTCGTCCTCGGCACCACGCTCGATGGCGCCGCGATGCTTTCAGCTCTTGATCGCCTCCGATCCGCCGCGCCGAAAGCCTGCATCGTGATCCTCGGCGCCGTGAACGACATCGCCCTGTTGCGCGATCTCGCAGCCCGCGGCGTGAGCGACTACATCGTGCCGCCAGCGAAAGCCGCCGATGTCGCCCGATCGCTCTGCTCACTTTTCGCGGATGTTGATGGCGCAAAAACCATCGCCGTCATCGGCGCGCGAGGCGGTGTTGGCGCTTCAACGATCGCCAGAAACGTCGCCTGGTCGATCGCCGAGCGGCAGCAGCAAAGGACAACCTTAGTCGATCTGGATTTCTCGTTCGGCTCCGCCGCAACAAGTTTCCGCCAGGACCCAAAACTCTCAGCATCGGACGTGATCGAAGCCACAGATGCAGAAGAAGCCCTCACGAACGCGCTGATTCATCCAACGCCGAAACTGCAGTTGCTTTCCGCGCCGACGAAAACCGCAACGCTCGAAATCGATCACGCCAAGTTCGACACCCTCATCTCAAACGTCCGCCGAACCGCGTCTTTCGTCGTGCTCGATCTCCCCCACGCTTGGGAGCCCTGGATACGCACGGCTTTGCGCGAAGCCGATGAAGTCATCCTGGTCGCCTGCCCCGATCTCGCCAGCCTCCGCAACGCCGATAACATCCTGAAATTGCTCCGTTCAGAGCGCGATAAGCCGAGTGCTCCAATGGTCGTCGTGTCGATGAGCGGCCTGCCAAAGCGGCCGGAAATACCGATGAAAGACTTCGCCGAGGCGCTACGCGTGAAACCGGAAGCGACGTTCGTGTTTGAGCCTGAGCTGTTCGCTGCAGCCGAAGCGGACGGCCAGATGATCTACGAAGCCATGCCGGACGCGAAAGCGGCGCTGCAGCTGGATTTGCTGGCGTCAGTCCTCACCGGCCACGAACCAATGGCGCGGCCTGCCCCTCGCTCAGTTGAAGCGCCGCAGTCTTTGCCGTCGCTCGAACTGGTAACGCCAATTCCCGCCGAACGGCCGCGCCGCAAGCAACGTCCGACGCGAACCGGTTTTGTTGCACTGCAAGAGCCGCCACCGAGCATGAAGCGCTCAAGCGGATTGGTGCGAACACTCGCGGCAGTCGCAACATTGGTCGCGGTTAGCGTTTGGTACGTGGGTCAGCACCAGGAGACGGTAAGCACGCCGGAGGCGGCCGGCGCCTTCAGCGCGTGATCACTCGACTTCCCAGTCGATCTCGCCACGCACTTCGGCAGGAACGTGTTCGCAGAGTGCAGCCGTGAGCTCCGCCTCTTTTTTGTTTCGCGGTGCGCGGAGAACGTAGCTGACGCGGCTCTTCTGAAAGCCACGATCTTCGCTGATAATCTTGCAGCCAAGTTGCACGAGTTGGGCGCGATAGGCTTCGGCGGCTTCTTTGACTTTGCCCTTCGGAATTTCGCTCACCTTAAGTTCGCAAACCGGATGGCCATCGAACGCGTAGATCAAAATCCACGCAAACACCGCCGCCATGACCGCGAAGTGCGGGAGGTTGAGACCCGAGATCAAACCAATCAGCGTGACCATGATCAGCCGGCCGGTATCGCGCGTCGAAGCGGCATCGGTCCGAAAGCGCATCAGGCCACCAAGGCCGAAGATCACGAAGCCGACGACCATGCCGTATTGCAGGACGATCTCGCCCACGACCGCGCCGACGAGCGCGTACATGATCAGCACTTTTGGAAGCTCGGCTTCTGCGCGCGTATCGACAGTGCGGGTTGTCGTCGGGTGGAAGGCGATCACGGCGCCTAGGAAGATTGCCAGGATCAGCGACAGGAAAGACTCAAGAAGCGCGTGCGTATCGAGAAAGCCTGCCCAGCCGACTGACGGCAGCTCCCGTGTCATGTCCCCGAACATCTCTTCCCGCCCCGCGAATCGTTTTTTGGATCAAGCGCTTGCCTGAGCCCTAAGCCAAGCCCGCTAGCCGTTTAGATGAACGCGAGCTGAAGCGAAAAGGCCATTTCTTGGCCGAGTGAACCCTTTTTTCCGCCATGCGTTTCCGGCACATGACCTCCATGAACAGACGCTTTGCCCTTTTGGGCCTCTCCGCCCTTGTGCTTGCTCCAGCCGCTTACGCGCAGCAGGCGACTCCGACCGTGCTTGAGGGCGCGGCGCGCGCGGAAGGTTTGGCGCAAGCCAATCGTTCGCTGAACGCATTCCAGCGCCTACAGGGCCGCTTCGTGCAGCAATCGCCTGGCGGCACGCGCGCGACGGGCATGTTCTATCTGCAGCGCCCAGGGCGCTTACGCTTTGAGTACGATCCGCCAGCGACATTGCTGATCGTTGCAGACGGCAGCGTTGTCGCCATGCGCGATACCGAATTGCGTACGACGGAACGCACGCCGATCCGCTCAACGCCGCTCAACATCATTCTCGGCGAAACTATCAATCTTGAGCGGGATGCACGTATACTGCGCGTTTCGCGTGCTGGGCCTTGGCTCATGATCACAGCGCGCGACCGGCGCGGACAAACCGATGGTCAGATCTCACTGCAATTCTTCGGACCAAATGCCGAGCTGCGTTCGTGGGATGTGATCGACGCCACCGGCGCCCGCACACGCATCTCGCTGACGGACATCACGCAGCCCACGAGCTTCGATCGCAGCCTCTTCCGGCTTGAAGACATGCTCTCAAACCGCCGCCGGCCCTGATCGAATTAAGGCAAAGCAAGGCAAGGAATTTCACTAACAAAACCTTGCTTTTTTCGCCCCTGTGGCGTATATGCAACTCGAGCCGCCGCTCATCCCCCTGGATGGCGTCGTCCCCCCCGCTGACGGATCCAGCGCGGCGGCTTTGCCGGATCCCCTGCCGGCGAATAAGCGTCCCCTCAAGACGCAACATCGAGGCCCGGTCGCTGAATGCGATCGGGCCTCTTTGTATTTCTGGGCCGAAGACGGCAGACACCTCACCGATGCTGAAGATCGCTAGTTGGAACATCAATTCCGTGCGCCTGCGCATTGGCATGGTTTGCCGCTTCCTGGCGGAAGCCAAACCCGATGTGCTGTGCCTGCAGGAAATCAAATGTCGTGACGGCGAATTTCCGGCGAAGGCGTTCAAAGAAGCCGGCTACAAGCACATGCATGTCGTCGGCCAAAAAGGCTGGCACGGCGTCGCCATTGTCTCACGTGTGAAACTCGAAGCTGTCGAAGCGCCGGCGATTTGTCCGAAGAAGGAAGCCCGCATTGCCGCGGCTTTGATCGACGGCATCGAAGTACATAATTTGTATGTACCAGCGGGCGCGGACGTGCCGGAGCTGGCAAACCCGAAATTCGTGCACAAGCTCGACGTGCTCGACAAAATGAAGACGCTCTACAAAAAGCGCAAAGGCAAGACGCCGACCGTGCTGGTTGGCGATCTCAACGTGGCGCCGGGCGAATTCGATGTTTGGAGCCACAAGCAATTGCTGAATGTGGTTTCGCACACGCCGGGCGAAACTGACCGCTTGAACGCGGTG
Source organism: Caulobacteraceae bacterium (assembly GCA_016703335.1). GTDB lineage: Bacteria > Pseudomonadota > Alphaproteobacteria > Caulobacterales > Aquidulcibacteraceae > Vitreimonas. The sequence continues at coordinate 68,172 of JADJCG010000009.1, forward strand.
CGCGATCTTGGCGGCTTCGTTGATCTGGCGCGCGCGCACAAGCCCGACCCGGAAAAGCTCTTCACCTGGTGGAGCTATCGCAGCCCCGATTGGACCAAGAACAATCGCGGCCGCCGGCTCGATCATATTTGGGCGACAGACGACGTAGCTGTGACCTCACAAGCGTCGGCGTTTCACATTCATGTGCCGGTGCGCTCTTGGGAGCGGCCGAGCGACCATGTTCCCGTCGTCGCGGGCTTCAAACTCTAGAGATTTCGTCGCGCACCGATTGAGACACCCGATTGCGTCGCTACAGTGCCAGCGAGCAATACGGGGATCGATCATGCATATCTCTCGGCGCGTTCTTCTCAGCGCAGGCGCGGCTAGCGCTGCTGTTTTGGCTGGTTGCGCCTCGAATGGCGCGACAGGCGTGAGTGCGGGCGGCGATCCAAGCACACGCATGAACGAAGTGCTCGATCGCTCAGTTGCGAACTCGCTGCGCCGCTCGCCGGAGCGCTGCACCAGTTTGGGGCTGACTGAAGAGCGCGCTGGTTATCGGTTCATCGACAAAGTCAGCGACGCCTCCAAGCAAGCGGCGCGTGAGGCGCGTGAGCAGACGCGGACTTCGTTGAACGAGTTGCGCGCGATTGACCGTGAGTCGCTGCCGGCGCGCGATAAGGTGACGTACGACGTTGTCGCCACGGCGTGGGCGAACAATCTGGCCAGTGCGGAATTTGAGGTCGGCGGCGGCGCGGGCGCGCCTTACGTCGTGACGCAGCTGACGGGCGCGTATCGCTCGATGCCGAACTTCTTGAACGAACAGCATCCGCTGCGAACCACGGATGAAGCCGAAGGATACGTCGCGCGGATCAACGGCTTTGTTGGGCAGCTTGAAGCCGAGACCGGGATTATCGCTGAAGATGCGGCCGCTGGCGTTATTCCGCCGGACTTCGTGATCGACAAGGCGATCGGGCAGCTGACGCGCTTTGCCGAGGGCGGCGCCAATCAAAATCTGCTGGTGCAATCGTTGGTGCGGCGTTTGCCGGACGCGCAAGCGATCCCGGAGGCCTCGCGCGCTGGCTATGTCAGCCGCGCTGAGACGGCGGTGCGCGACGGCGTTATCCCTGCTGTGCGGCGTCAGATCGAGGCGCTGCAACGGATCAGGCCGCGTGCGACGCATGATGCAGGCATTTGGCGTTTGCCGCGTGGGGCGGAGATGTATGCGGCGGCTTTAGTTTCTCGCACGACCACGACGATGTCGCCGGATGAGATTCACAATGTCGGCGTTGAGCTAATCGCGCAGCTGAATGGCGAGATGGATGCGATCCTGCGCGCGGAAGGTCTGACGCGCGGGACGGTGGCGGAGCGCGTGCAGGAAATTTCGCGGCGTCCGGATCAGCTATATCCAAACACGGATGCGGGGCGTGACCAGATCCTGGCGGATTTGAATGCGCAGACACGCGAAATCGTTGCGATGATGCCGCGCGCGTTTAACACGCTCGCGCAGGCGCAACTCGAGATCAAACGCGTGCCGCCATTCACGGAAGCGGGTGCGCCTGGTGGCTATTATCAACGCGCCGCGCTCGATGGCTCACGGCCAGGCGCGTACTTCATCAATCTGCGCGACACGGCTGAATGGCCGCGCTTCACGTTGCCGACGCTGAACTATCACGAGGGCGTGCCAGGCCATCACTGGCAGATCTCGATCCAACAAGAGTCGGGCTCTATCCCCTTCATCCGCAGCGCCATGCTTGGCTTCAGCGCGTTCAGCGAAGGTTGGGGCCTCTACGCAGAGCAGCTCGCAGATGAGTTGGGCGCCTATCAGAACAATCGCCTCGGACGCTTGGGGTATCTGCAATCAGCGACGTTCCGCGCGTCGCGCTTAGTTTGTGACACGGGCTTGCATGCGAAGCGTTGGACGCGCGAGCAAGCGATCCAATCGATGATGCAAGCGACGGGCGATTTGGAATCGTCGGTGACGACCGAGATCGAGCGCTATTGCGTGCAGCCGGGGCAAGCGTGCGCCTACATGATCGGGCGTCAGGCAATTAATCGGATCCGGCAACAGAGTACGACAACGCTAGGTGCGCGCTTCGACCTCAAGGCTTTCCACGACACGATGCTCGCCAACGGCGCGGTGCCGCTTTCGGTTTTGGAGCGCGTGCTGGCGGATTGGGCGGCGGCGCAGGGTTAACGTTTCACGCCCATTCCAATGGCGCCGCCAACTGCGCAAAGCTGCCCCGCATGTGGGATTGCCACCGGTGTCATTCCCGTGTGAGTAGGTACGTCACAGTGGCCCCGCGAACACGTTTGACTTAAAGACCCCACCCACCACTTTGGGAAGAAACGCTACTGGAGCGTCGCGCTTAAAAGCGGCGCCTGGAGGGATTCCGTGACTACAGAAATCGCCGGCCTGCACCCCGCCCCGACGAAGCATAAGAAACTGATCGCCTGGGTCGAAGAGATCGCGGCGCTGACCAAGCCGGATCGCGTCTATTGGTGCGATGGCTCGGAGCTTGAGTGGCATCGCTTGACGAAAGAGCTCGTCGCGGCTGGCACGCTGAAGCAGCTCAATCCGGAAGCGCGCCCGAACTCGTTCTACGCAGCCTCGGATCCCAAGGACGTCGCCCGCGTCGAGAAGCAAACTTACATTTGCTCGGAAGACAAAGGTGACGCTGGCCCAACGAACAATTGGGTCGCCCCGGCTGAAATGCGCGCCAAGCTTGCGGGCCTATTCGATGGCTGCATGCGCGGGCGCACGATGTACGTGGTGCCGTTCTGCATGGGGCCGCTGGGCTCGAAAATTTCCCAGCTCGGCGTTGAGATCACGGATTCTGGTTACGTCGCCGCGTCTATGCGGATCATGACGCGCATGGGCAAAGGCGCGCTGGATGAAATGGGCGAAGACGGCTTCTTCGTGCCGGCCGTGCACAATATTGGCGCGCCGCTGGCCGCTGGCCAGAAGGACGTCGCCTGGCCGTGCAACGAAGATAAATGGATCGTGCACTATCCAGAAACGCGCGAGATCTGGAGCTACGGTTCGGGCTACGGCGGCAACGCGCTGCTCGGTAAGAAGTGCTTTGCGCTGCGGATCGCTTCGGTGATGGCGCGCGATGAGGGTTGGCTCGCCGAGCACATGCTCATCTTGAAGCTGACCAATCCGAAGGGCGACGTGAAGTATGTCGCCGCGGCATTCCCGTCTGCTTGCGGCAAGACGAACCTCGCCATGCTGCAACCGACGATCCCCGGCTGGAAGGCCGAGACGATCGGCGACGACATTTGCTGGATGCGTTTTGGCGACGATGGCCGCCTCTACGCGATCAACCCGGAAGCGGGTTTCTTCGGCGTCGCGCCGGGCACAGGTTCGAAGACGAACAAGTCGGCGCTCGACACGCTGCACTCCAACACCGTGTTCACCAACGTCGCGCTCACAAAAGACGGCGACGTGTGGTGGGAAGGCCTGACGAAAGAGCCGCCGGCTGGTCTCACTGACTGGCAAGGCAATGCCTGGTTGCCGGATTCGAAATTCCCGGCCGCGCACCCGAACTCACGCTTTGCTGTGCCTGCTGGCCAATGCCCGGTGATCGCGGCTGAGTGGGAAGATCCGGCTGGCGTGCCGATCGATGCGATCCTGTTTGGCGGCCGTCGCGCTTCGGCAGTGCCGCTGGTGACGGAAGCGTTCGATTGGGCGCACGGCGTGTTCCTCGCATCGAACGTTGCTTCGGAAGGCACGGCTGCTGCGGAGAACAAGGTCGGCGAACTTCGCTACGACCCGTTCGCGATGCTGCCCTTCTGCGGCTACAACATGGGCGACTACTTCTCGCACTGGCTAAAGGTCGGCGAACGCCAAGGGGCGCAGCTGCCGAAGATCTTCTTCGTGAACTGGTTCCGCAAAGACCAGGACGGCAAGTTCATCTGGCCGGGCTTCGGCGATAACGCGCGCGTTCTGAAGTGGGTCAGCGATCGGCTTGATGGCACGGCTGAAGCGCGTGAAACCGCGATTGGCTTGGTGCCGGCGAAGGGCGCGCTCGACACGAGCGGGCTGACCATCAGCGATGAAGCGATGCACACGCTGACGGATGTCGACCTTGATGTGTGGGGCGAAGAGGCTGACCTCATCCCGGCGCACTACGAGAAGTTTGGCGACCGGCTCCCGCAGCGTCTGTGGGATGAGTATGCCGCGCTGATCGAGCGTCTGGGCGAAGCGCGTTCGGGCAAGCCGATGAAGGCTGCCGCGGCGCGTGCCGCTGCCGCACCCCGCCAAGTCCCGGATCGCCCGACGGCTTCGTAAGCGGTTCGCATCGAGTTGAAGACGGCCGCTGGCGAAAGCTGGCGGCCGTTTTTGTTTGGCGCTACGCAACGCCCCAGAGGAGCGCGCTTTGGCTGACGGCTACGAGTTCACCAACGACTGGTTCGCGGTCAACGCGCCGGTGTGGCGCAATATCCTTTCAGACATGAAGCCGAAGCGGTTCCTCGAGGTCGGCACCTTCGAGGGGCAATCGGCGGTGTTCATGGCCGAGGGCTGCGCGCCGGCGGGCGGCTTTGAGATGACCTGCATCGATACGTGGGCCGGTGGCATCGAGCACAATCCGGCGGCGATGAGCGAAGTCGAAGCACGTTTTGATCGCAACATGGCGCGGGCGCAGGCCAAGCACGCGTTCAAGCTGCGCAAGATGAAATCGGAGTCGAGCTTGGCGTTGGCGCAATTGCTGGCCGAAGGCGCGGCGGACAGTTTCGACGTTGTCTATGTCGATGCCTCGCACCAGGCGCCGGACGTGCTGGCAGACGCGGTGCTGAGCTTCAAGCTCACGCGCATCGGCGGCGTGATGGTGTTTGACGACTATCTCTGGCGCATGGCCGGGCCCGGTGCGAACGACATTCTGAACGCGCCGAAGGTCGGCATCGACGCGTTCGTGAACACGTATTTGCGCAAGCTCAACGTCGTGGTGGGGCCGCCGATCCGGCAGCTCTATGTGGCGAAGACGTCGGACTAGGCGCTCGCGGCGCGCCGGCGCATGAGGCGCGGCAGTTCGGTGCGAATGAGGCGCATCGAGTCAATCATGGCCGCGCGGCCGCGGTGGAAGAGTGCGCTTGTACCCCACGATATGGCGTACGCGGCGATGGCGCTTACGGCGAGTTGGATGAAGTCGTTGTGGAACGGCAGGCTTTGGAGAGCGCTGACGACGACAAAGGCGGCGACGGCGCCTGCCGCGAATGGCGCGGCGCTGAGATAGAGATCGGCCATGAGGATCGGACCGCGGCGCGTCACCCAGTACCAAAGCGCCGGCGCGCGGATGAGAAGATCGCTGATGCCGAACGCGGCGGCGACACCAACAGCGCCCCACTGCAAACCGATGATGAACGCGACGAGGCTCGTCACGGTGCTGAAGGCGCTCCAGATCAGATAGTCGCGCATGCGGGCTTGGCTGATGAACAACAGATCCATCGTCATGCTGACGGGCCGATGCAGCGCGGCGAGCGTCAGCCAGGCGAAGATCGGCGCGGCGGGCGCCCATTGCTCGCCAATGACGAACGGCACGAGGATTGGCGCGGTGACACCGAGCGCGACTACTCCGGGCGTTACGAACAGCATGAGCTGGCGGATGATGCGCAGATATGCGGTGCGGTAGCGCTCCCCCTCCTCGTTCAAGCGCGAGAGGATTGGCAGCAAAAGTTGCTGCAGCACCGTGTTGATGCGCTGAATCGGGACGATGGCGAGCTTGTTGCCGCGATCGTAGTGGCCGAGGCCGACGCCGCCGACATAGCGGCCGATCAGCACGCTATCGGCTTCGCGCGCCATCACGGTCGCGCCATCCGCGAGCATCACGGCGCCGCCGAATTTGTAGAAATGCAGCAGCCCCTTGAACGATGGCTTCTCGCGCGGAATCCAGCCGACGCCGAGCCAGACGCCTATCACGCTTACGATCTGCTGGACCGCGGCGCCAAGGACGAGCGACCAATAGCCCGCGCCAAGCAACGCCGCGACGAGGCTTGCACCAAAGCCAAGCGCCATGCCGACGGCGCTGATCATCGCGACCCAGCCGAACTTCATCTGCCGGTTCAGCAGTGCTTCGTGAACGTTCATCAGCCCGGTCAAAATGAGGAATGACGAACAAACAGCTGCGACCAAGCCGGCGCGCGGATCATGGTAAAAAGCTGCAACGAACGGCGAGGACGCGAGCATGATCGCTGCCGCGGCACAGCTCGCGATCAGTGTAATCCAGAAAAGTCCGGTCACCTGTTCGCGCCGGAGCGCAGGCGCCTGGATGATGGCTTGGCTGATGCCGAAATTGAGAATAAGCGCGGAAATCGATACCAAAGGATCGATCATCGCGTAGATGCCGTAGTCGATCGGCTGCAACAGGCGCGGCAGCACGAGGAGCGATGCGACTTGGAATGGCAGCTTTAGGAGCTGGGCGATGCCGATGGCGAGCGCGCCATTCACGGCATGGGTCTGCATCGACCCTTCCTTCGCCTCGAATATTGGATCGCCGCCGCTCATTCGCGCTGGAGTATAGCGCAGGCGGCTTGCGCAAAGATGTGTCCGCAAGCGGCGGGCGACAGCGGCAAAGGGACAGCTCTTACGTGGTGTGACTGCGGGCACATTGGTTTGCGGGCGCCCCTCCTACCTTCTCTTCATCAGAGGCCGGGCGGCCCACCACAGAGACTGAAACAGTCCGCCTCGTCTCAGTGATTTCCCGGTCAAACCGAGTCAGCGGGTTTTTGAACCGCGCAAACGCTGGCTCGGATGCGACCCACTGCAGGTGCGAAGGCCGGGCGCTGAGCCGGCCTCTTCCACTTCTCGTGATCGGAGGGCGGGGCCGGCGCCACATTCCGGAAGGCGCTGACTCAGTGATTTCCGGTCAAACCGGGCCAGCGGGTTTTTGAACCGCGCAAACGCTGGCTCGGATGCGACCCACTCGGAAGTCAGAAGGCCCGGCGCTAAGCCGGGCCTTCTTGTTTTAGTGCGCCGGCGGTGGTGTGCCGTTTTCCTCGTAGTACCACGGCGTCGGGCCGTAGTTTTGTTCGGGCATGGCGTAGAGCCAGCGGAGCGCTTCGAGTGCGGCGCCGTGATAAATCGTGGCGTGAGTTTCCGTGGCGCTGCGGTCGCTGTAGCGCCAAGTGACGCTGCCGCGTGGCGCAGCTTCGAGCAGGCCCAAGAACCGGTTCATCCCCGCTTGCGTCGCGCCGCCTTCGTCGGCGATGGCGAGGTAGAGACGACGGTTCGATGCGGCGCGGCCTTCGAGATCGTGGCCGCCATCGCGGGCGAAGTGCTGATCGTCCCACCAGAGGCTGGGGCTGATGGCGATGTAATCGCGGAAGAGTTCGGGGCGATGCAGGAAGGTGTCGACCACGAAGAGGCCGGCGAGCGACTCGCCCATCAACGCGCGGCCCTCGCCGGTGCGATAGTTCGCGTCGATGAACGGGATGATCTCGGTGGCGATAAAATCCTGGAAGCGGCGCGCGCCGCCAGCTTGCGGGAATTCGGCGGCGTGACGCGGATCTTGCGGACGGCGTGTGAGTTCGGCGCGGCGGTCCTTGGTTTGAATGCCGACGACGATGAGCGGCTCATAGGTCCAGCTTAGCGCGCCAAGTTGGCCGAGGCCGGCGATGTGCTGGAAATCCTGATCGAGCGCGCCATCGAGAACATAGAGCACATTGTAGCGGCGATTGGCGTTTTCGGCTGAACCGTAATCGGCGGGCGTCCAGACGTTGATCTGGCGATCGTCGCCAAGAACGGGTGAGTGCAGGACGTAACTCGTGCCGATGGTGATTAGCGTTCCGCTCGCACTTGGCGCGGGCGCTGGTTGCGCTTCAGAGTTCGTCGTCGCGCACGCGCCGAGAAGCGCGCACAATCCAATCAGCCAGTTTTTCATGAGCTCACACCTGCAGGCGATAGCCACCAGTTTCGGTGATCAGAAGCTTGGGGCTTTGTGCGTCTGGCTCAATCTTTTGGCGCAGACGGTAGATGTGGGTTTCAAGCGTGTGCGTGGTGACGTTGGCGTTGTAGCCCCACACTTCGCGCAACAGCTCTTCGCGGCCGACAGGCTTTTCGCCGGAACGATAAAGGTAGCGCAGGATCGACGCTTCTTTGTCCGTGAGCCGGACCTTCTTTTGAGTCGGATCGATCAGCAGCCGCATCGCCGGGCGGAATTCGTACGGGCCGATGCGATAGACGGCGTCTTCGCTGGCTTCGTGGCTGCGCAGGTGCGCGCGGATGCGGGCGAGCAGAACCGAGAACTTGAACGGCTTCAGCACGTAGTCGTTGGCGCCCGCGTCGAGGCCTTGGACTTGTTGCTCTTCTTCCTGGGCCGCGCCGGTCAGCATGATGATCGGGGCTTTGACGCCCTGGTCACGCAGCGCTTTGCAGGCGGCGAAGCCGTCCATGTCTGGGAGGCTGACGTCCAGCACAACGGCTGCCGGCTTGTGCTCGGCGGCGGCGGCGAAACCCTCGGCGGCGGTGGCCGCGCCGACAGCGCCGAAGCCTTCCTCCAGCTCAAATTGCTCGACCAGCGCCTGACGGAGGTCGGCATCGTCGTCGATCACAAGGATGGTCGTTTCGCGTGACATTGAACCCCGAGTGTTGGGCTTAAAGCCTACCTAAACGGAAATGACCACGGCCGATCACGCATTTGCAACCGCAGACGCCCGTACACATGGGCCAGAAGCTATCACAGGTAAGTCAGTTGCGGGCGCCGAATAGGGCTGAACCGACCCGGACGTGGGTGGCGCCGAAACGGATGGCGGTTTCGAAGTCGTCGCTCATGCCCATGCTGAGGATAGGGAGGCCGTTGCGGGCGGCGATCTTGGCCAGCAGCGCAAAGTGCATCGCGGGCTCTTCGTCGACGGGCGGGATGCACATGAGGCCGCTGACCGGCAAGCCGTAGGTTTCGCGGGCGGCCTTGATGAAGGCGTCGGCCTCGAGCGGGGCGATGCCGGCCTTTTGCTCTTCTTCGCCGGTGTTCACTTGGATCAGGATCTCGGGGCTTCTGCCCTGCTTTTGGGCGGCGTCGGCAAGCGCTGCTGCGAGCTTGGGACGATCTAGGCTTTCGATGACATCGAAGAACGCGACCGCATCGGCGGCTTTGTTGGTTTGGAGCGGGCCGATGAGGCGTAAGCTCAGATCGGCAAATTTTGCGCGGCGTTCGGTCCAGCGGCCCTCGGCTTCTTGCACGCGGTTCTCACCGAAGATGCGTTGGCCTGTGGCGAGCATGGCCTCGACACGGTCGTCAGGCTGTAGTTTGGAAACGGCGGTGAGCGTGATGCTCTCGGGCGCACGGCCAGATACGCCCGCAGCTTTCGCGATGCGGTCCAGAACAGCGGCGCGCGCCGCAGCGATGTCGGAAGGAACGCTCATGCGATCGGTCCATGGACTAGCGGCGATAGCGGCGCGGCTCAACCGCGATGCGAGCGCGAGCGCTATTCCGTCACTGTATTTCTTCACCGATCCAGTGCGGACGCCTGATCCGGTGGCGGTGGTGCGTGGGCTGCCGCGTGGAACGGCGGTGGTTTATCGGCATTTTGGCGCGGATGATCGTGTGCGGGTGGCGCGGCGTTTGGCGGCGCTGTGCCGGTCACGCGGATTGGTGTTGCTGATTGGCGCGGACGCGTACCTTGCGAAGGCGTGCGGCGCTGATGGCGTGCATTGGCCCGAGCGGTTGATGCCGAGCGAACGCGGTGGCGCGTTTCGGATCGTCATGGCCGCGGCGCACGACGCCAAAGCGGTCGCCAGAGCGAACGCCACTGGACTCGATGCGTGCGTCTTGAGCCCGATCTTTCCAAGCGCGAGCGCTTCAGCGCAAAGCGAGCTTGGACTTTTCAGCGCGAGCCAGATTGCGCGTGAGAGCGCGATACCAGTGATTGCGCTTGGCGGCGTGACAGCGGCGAATGCGTCGCGGCTAAGCGGACGCGGCTTTGCCGGCGTCGCTGCAGTAGATGCGTTTTTGGAAGCTTAGAAGCGGAACGCCGACTCGATCCGCACGTCGGCGCGCGGCTCTTCATTTTCGTGTGGCAACGTCGCCGCGCCTGGCGTTGGCGTGGTTTCGAGATTGAACTCGCCGCCGACGCTCAAGTTCGGCGTGAAGCGGTAGTAAGCGCCGAGCGATGTTTGGTCGCCGTGGCCGCCGTCAGGCGCGCGCTCAATTCGCTGCGCCTCGCGAACGTCAACCGTGACGCCCCAACGCTGGCTCAGCGTCCAGGCCGGCGCCGCCAGCTGCGGCGTTGCGGTGTCGCCAGTGATGGATTCAGTGACGCCGTTCGACGATGTGAAGCGCTGGTACCAGGGTACCGACGAATCCGACGCTTGGGCGTTGGCAACCGGCGCTGCAACGCGTTCTTGCGCTTGCGCGACGCCAGTCGTCGCCAAAACGGCGACCCCCGCGATCAAGAATGCAGACGCCCGAGACACGATTCCAACCCCTCAGCACACGCTGTAGCCAGCCTATATAACGCAAGCCGGACTGATTTGCCGTGAACTTTAAGCCACAGCTCCCATGAATATTGAGGCGAAACCTAGGCGCAAACCTGTGGATAAACCAATAAGGGGAGGCCGCGCCACAACATAGCCAGCTTCGCAGTGGACCCCTGGCGAGGTTGCAAGCCCATGATATATGGGCGGGCCGACGCGCCGGGGATAGCGCGAACGAAGGCGGAGGAATCTCGAATGATGCAGGCTGGGCGCACACTTCTTAAGGGCGCGATTTTCATGGTCGCGGCCGTGGCGCTGGCCAGCTGCTCGATGTTCAAGGGCGACGACAGCGGCGCTTCGCGCGCTGACGACAACGCCGGTCGCGGCGGTGGCATTGGTCTCTTCGGCGGTGGCGGCGGCGGTGGTCGCGGCGACAGCGAAGAAGGTATCGGCGTCAACGCGTATCTGTGGCGCGCTTCGCTCGACACGCTGAACTTCATGCCGCTCGCTTCGGCTGATCCGTTCGGCGGCGTCATCATCACCGATTGGTATTCGGCGCCAACGACGCCGAACGAGCGCTTCAAGGCTTCGGTCTACATCCTCGACACGCGCCTTCGCGCCGACGCGTTGAACGTCTCGATCTTCCGTCAGACGAACACCAACGGCACGTGGTCAGACGCGTCAGTCGATCCGGACACGGAAGTCCAGATCGAGAACGCGATCCTGCAGCGCGCGCGCGAACTGCGCCTTAGCAACGTCCGCTAAGGCACAACGCGCCTTTGCAGCACGAAAACGCTCCACGCATGGGGCGTGAGAGCATGTCGTCCAGGTACAATCATCGTGAAGTCGAGCCGAAGTGGCGCGCCAAGTGGGACGCAGCCGGGGTCGATCGCGCGCTTACGCCGGACGAGGCTAGGGACAGGAAGAAAGCCTATGTGCTTGAGATGTTTCCCTATCCGTCGGGACGCATCCACGTAGGCCACTCGCGCAATTACACGATGGGCGATGTGATCGCGCGCTTCCGGCGCTCGAACGGTTACAACGTGCTGCACCCGATGGGTTGGGACGCGTTCGGCTTGCCGGCCGAAAACGCCGCGATGGAACGCGGCATCCATCCGAAGGGCTGGACCTACGACAACATCGCCGCGATGCGCGAGCAGCTGAAGTTGCTGGGGCTCGCGATCGATTGGTCGCGGGAGATCGCGACGTGCGATGTCGAATACTACAAGCACCAGCAGGCGATGTTCTTGGCATTCTGGAAGAATGGCCTCGTCTATCGCAAGAAGCAAAAGGTGAATTGGGACCCGGTGGACAACACCGTGCTCGCCAACGAGCAGGTGGTGGATGGCAAGGGTTGGCGCTCGGGCGCCACGGTAGAAACGCGTGAACTCGAACAATGGATGTTCAAGGTCACAGCGTACGCGGAAGATCTGCTGGCCGCGATTGGCGGCTTGGATAAGTGGCCGGACAAAGTGCGGCTGATGCAGTCGAACTGGATCGGCAAAAGCCAGGGCGCGAAGATCTGGTGGGACATCGCGGAAGCGCCGAGCTTCCTGCCGCCCTCGCCTGCCGGCGAGCCCAATCACGCGCGGGATCCGATTGAAGTTTACACGACGCGGCCCGACACGCTGTTCGGCGCAAGCTTCCTGGCGCTGGCGCCGGATCATCCGCTGACGAAGGCGATCGCGATCGAGAACGCCGGACGTCGCGGAATTCATCACACGCGCGCAGCGCTCGGCACCAGCGAAGCGGATATCGAGAAGGCCGAAAAATAAGGCGTCGATCTTGGCGTGCGCGTGAAACACCCGTTCGATCCGAGCTGGGAATTGCCGGTTTGGGCGGCAAATTTCGTGCTTTCGACGTATGGCACGGGCGCGATCTTTGGTTCGCCCGCCGGCGACCAGCGCGATTTGGACTTCGCGAACAAGTACAAGCTGCCATTCAAGCCGGTCGTGTTGCCGCCAGGCGAAGATGCGGCGACCTACGCTGTCGGCAAAGACGCGTTCACCGACGACGGCGTCATCTATAATTCGAAATTCCTCGATGGCCTCAGCACGCGCGAAGGCATTACGCGCGCGATCGAATCCGCTGGCCCGCCACCCGACGTGGAAGCACGTGAAATGTCCGAGCTGCGGCGGCGAGGCGCAGCGCGAGACCGACACGCTCGATACGTTCGTGGATTCGAGCTGGTATTTCGCGCGCTTCACCGACCCGAAGAACGCCGATGCACCGTTCGATAAGAACCTGGCGAGCTATTGGTTGCCGGTGGATCAGTATGTCGGCGGCATCGAGCACGCGGTTCTGCACCTGCTCTATTCGCGCTTCTTCACCCGCGCGATGCGCGATTGCGGCTTCCTCGACGGCGTGACCGACGGCGAGCCGTTCGCCTCGCTTTTCACGCAAGGCATGGTGGTTCACGAGACGTACAAGTCGGCGGCGGGCACATGGCTGCTGCCTGAAGACACCGATCTCAAGGACGGCAAGCGCGTCGAGCTAAAAACAGGCGCGGCGGTTCATGACGGGCGACATCGAGAAGATGTCGAAGTCCAAGAAGAACGTTGTCGATCTCGACGCGTTCGTCACCGATTTCGGCGCGGACGTCGCGCGCTGGTTCGTGCTGTCGGACTCGCCGCCGGAGCGCGATGTTGAGTGGACGGCTTCGGGCGTCAAAGGCGCGTGGGCTTACGTGCAACGCGTTTGGACGCAAACCTCGGCGCACGGCAAGCCCGCGCCGAAGGCAGGCGACACTGCGCCATCGTCGGCGAACGAAGGCGAAGCACTGGCGCTGCGCCAGCTTGCGCACCGGGCCATTCAAAGCGTCACCGATGACATCGAAAATTTCCGTTTCAATGTCGCGGTCGCGCGCTGCTACGAACTGGTCAACGCCATCGCCAAGCTGAAGGGCGACGGCGAGGGCGAGGTGTTCGCGCGCGGGGAAGCGCTGCGGATTCTTGCTCAGTTGATCTCCCCTTTCATGCCGCACTTGGCGGAAGAGTGCTGGGAGACGTTGGGGGGCGAAGGGTTCGTCGCCACTGCGCCTTGGCCGGTCGCGGACCCTGCTCTGGCGGCGCGCACGACAGTTACGCTGCCGATTCAGGTGAACGGCAAGAAACGTGCGGAAATCGAAGCGCCTAAAGGCGCTCCGGAAGCCGATTTACGTGAGTTGGCGCTGCAACATGCGGCGGTGAAGCCGTTCCTTGAGGGTGTTACCATCCGCAAGGTCATTGTCGTTCCTGATAGGATCGTGAATATCGTCGCCAACTGAGCGGCGGGAGAAACCCCTGATGCGCGTATTGATTGCCAGCCTTACGCTTCTCGTGGCGGCCTGTGGCTTCCAGCCGATGTACGCCCCTCCGGGTGGCGGCAACGCGATTGGGCCGGTGCAGATCGCGGAGATCGACGGCAAGGCCGGGCATGTGTTGCGCACGGAGCTGAACCGTATTCTCGCTGTCGAGAATGACGGCTCGCCGCCAATGCATCTGCAAGTGACGCTTACCGAACAAGTGACGCCGCTCGGCCTGCGCCGCGACGAATCGGCGACGCGTGCAGAGCTGCGGCTTACGGCGAACTACATTCTGACGCCGGTACAGGCGAATGGCCGCGTGATGCGCGGCTCGGTGTTCACGGTGGTGAACTACGACATCCCGACCCGGCGTTCGGCGAAATCGCGGCGCAAGATGACGCGCGCGAGCGCGCTGCCGAGACGATGGCGCAACGCTTCCGCGCCGAGCTGGCGCTGCGCATCGCGCAAGCGCGCCAAGGCTAAGACGTGGCGCAAATCAAAGGCGCCTCCATTCGGCGCTTCCTCGACAAGCCGGACAAAGCTGTCCGGGCCATCCTACTGTACGGTCCGAACGAGAGCTTCACGCACGAAGCGGCGCAAAAGCTGGCCGCGTGGGCGCTTGGCAAATCGGACGATCCCTACGCGATCACCAAGCTCGGCGAAGATGAGATCAAGCGCGACGTCGCTAAGCTTGGCGATGCACTGGCGGCGCAATCACTGCTCGGCGGGCCGACGATTGTATGGGCGCGGATCAGTGGCAAAGGCGCGGATGAGTCCATTCTCGAAGCGCTGGCGTCAATCGAGCGCGGCGAACCCAATGGCTACCTGATCGTCGAAGCTGGCGATTTGGGCGGGTCGGCCGAGCTGGTGAAGAAGTTCGGCGCGGCGACGCATGCTTCTGTGATTGCGTTCTACGAAGAGACGGATGCGGAACGTGCGGTCTATGCGAAGGCGCTCGCAAAGGAATTGAGCATCACTTTCGACCGTGATGCCGAGGACTATTTCGTCGCTACCCTGCCCAACGATCGCGGGTTAGCGCGGCAGGAAATCGAGAAGCTGGCGCTCTATGTGCACAATCTTGGGCGCAACGTCAGCGTCGAAGACCTTGAGGCGCTGATGGCGGGGGAGGCCGAAAGCGCGCTCGATGCGGCAAGCTTGGCGGCGGCGCAAGGCAAAGCGGCGCAAGCGGTGGAGTCGCTGGCGCGGATCGATGCGCTCTCGGGTGTTTCAGCGCTGCGGGCCTTGCTGAGGCGGCTGCATCAGCTGCGAGAGGCGCGAAACTTGATCGATGGCGGCATGAGTTCTGACGAAGCCATCGGCAAACTACGCCCGCCAGTGTTTTGGAAAGAGCGCGACGCCGTCGCGGCCCAGGCGCGGCTGTGGACCTCCAGGAAGCTCAACGCCGCTTACGACGTACTTTGGACGGCCGAAATGCGGAGCAAGACGGCCGGCGCGCCCCAAGAGCTGATCGCGGCAGACGCTTACCGCGGCGTGGCGAAGATCGTCGGCAACTGAGTTGCGCAAGCGCCCCGCCCCGCTAGGATTCTAGCGCGGAGGGGTGGGTCATGAATCTCAATCGAAGGCTGATGCTGGGCGCCGGCGCGGCGGCGATTGCTGTCGGCGGCGCGGCTGAGGCGGCGACGCGGAGCAGCGGCGGTGGTCGAGCACACCGCACTGCCCTTTCGGCGCTCTCGCGTTATGCGGACCAGCATGTGCGCGATTGGGGTCTGCCCGGGATGACGATCTGCGTCGTCGATCGCGACGGTTATGCGGGGTTCATCACGACCGGGTACGCGGACGTGGGGCGGCGCACGCCGATCGGACCGGACCATCTTTTTCAGATCGGGTCGATCAGCAAAGTGTTCACGGCGCTGACGCTTTATTCGCTGAACCAAGAAGGCAAGCTTTCGCCGAATGCGCGGCTGCGGCAGGTGCTGTCGAATGTCGCCGTCGCCAACGCTGAAGCCGTGACGCTGCAGCATATGCTCAATCACACGTCCGGCTTGCCAGGTAACGCGCCAGCCACGCCCGACGGCGGATTGTGGAGCGGGTTCACGCCGGGCGAACACTGGCACTACAGCAACACAGGCTACGAACTGCTTTCGCGCGCAATCGCGCAGGCGGATGGGAAACTGTTTCACGAGTCCGTCGAAGCGCGCGTAATGGCGCCGCTTGGCATGACTCACTCACACGCCGCGATCCGCAGCGGCGATCGTGATCGTTTCGCACAAGGCTATGAGACGCTCTACGCGGATCGCCCCGCGCTCCGGCCGGGACCGATCGCGCCCGCGCCTTGGGTGAATGTCGAAAGCGGCGCGGGCTGCATTGCGGCGACGTCCGGCGATATGGCCCTCTTCCTCCGCTACTTGATCGAACTGGCGCAAGGGCGCGGCGGGCCGGTGCTCTCTGATGCGAGCGCGGCGCAGTTTATGGCCAATCCGGCGGCGGCGCCTGAGTGGTCCGAGACGGCGAAGTACGGCAACGGACTTGCGCGGCTCTCGATCGAAGAGCGCGATTACTTGCACCACACTGGTGGGATGGTTTCGTTCTCTTCATCGATGCATGTCGATGTTGAAGCGGGCATTGCGGCTTATGCATCGAGCAATATCGGCGTCAGTCTCAATTATCGGCCGCGCGATGTCTCGCTGTATGCCTGCCGGCTGTTCAGGTCGGCTCGCGACGGCGCCGCTGCACCAGATCCCGCGCCAACGCGAACGACGGTGAATGATCCCGCCAAGTTCGTTGGCGTTTACACGGCAGCTTCGGGCGACACGTTTGAGATCCAGGCTGAAGGCAGCAACCAGATCGCCATGCACAACAACAGTGCATCGAGCCGGATGCAAAGTTTGGCGGGGCCATTCTTCGCATGCTCCGACGCGCGGTTCGTAACGACGGGCTTGCTGTTCGAAGCTGAAGGCGAGGACGTCGCGCGCGCTTGGGCCGATGGAGTTGAGTTCGTTCGCGGACCGGTGCGCACGTACCAGAACCGCCGCCGGCGGAGCTTCAACGACTTGCGGGCATCTACGACAGCGACGATCGCTGGTCGGGTCCGGTTTGGGTGATCGCGCGCTCGGGCAAGCTTTGGCTGAACAACGCCGATCCGCTGTTCCGGCTTCCAGATGGATCGTGGCGCCCAGGCACAGACGAATGGATTCCCGAGCGCATCCGCTTCGACGGCTACGTGAACGGGCGCCCTACCCGCCTGCTCGTATCGGGTGCGCCGTTCGTGCGGCGGTTTAGCTAGCGGCCGATTTCGGTATCGCCTTGGTCTTCGAGCGGCGGCGGCTTAGTGGCCGGTGGCGGGACATCCGTTTGCTCGGGGCCTAATTCTTTTTCCCACTTGGCGACGACGGCTGTCGCGACCGAGTTGCCGACGACGTTGGTGGCGCTGCGGCCCATGTCGAGGAAGTGGTCGACGCCGAGGATGAGAAGCAAGCCTGCTTCCGGCATGCCAAATTGCGTGAGCGTCGCGGCGATCACGACGAGCGAGGCGCGCGGCACGCCGGCCATGCCCTTCGAGGTCACCATCAGCAGCAGCAGCATGGTTACCTGCTGCGCCCAAGTGAGATCGATGCCGTAGACTTGCGCGATGAAGAGCACCGCGAAGGTGCAATACATCATCGAGCCGTCGAGGTTGAAAGAGTAGCCGAGCGGCAGGACGAAGCCGGCGATGCGTTTGGAGACGCCGAATTTTTGCAGCGCTTCAAAGGTGCGCGGGTATGCCGCTTCGGAGCTGGCCGTTGAGAACGCGAGCACGATCGGGTCGCGGATGAGGCCGAGCATGCGAAGTATGCGCGGACCGACGATGAGAAGGCCGGCGACAATCAGCAGCGCCCAGAGGATGACGAGGCCGAGATAGAAGCCGCCAATGAACTTGCCGTAGGTGACAAGAATATCGAGGCCGTTCTCGGTGACGGTGGCGGCGATGGCGGCGAACACTGCGAGTGGCGCAAAGTTCATGACATAGCCGGTCACGCGCAGCATCACGTGTGAAACCCGTTCGGCAAGGTCGACGACCGGCTTAGCTTGTTCGCCGAGCGCCGCGAGTGCGACGCCGAAGAAGAGCGAGAACACCACGATCTGGAGGATCGAGTTCGTCGCCATGGCGTCGAAGATCGAGGTCGGGACGAGGTGGGTGACGAAGTCGCGGAGGTTTAGCGCGGAGGCCTGCGGGGCGTTGCCCTCCTCCGGGATCGGCAGTTGCAGGCCGATGCCAGGCTGGAGGATGTGAACGATGATGAGGCCGAGAACGAGCGAGAAGATCGACGCGGTGATGAACCAGAGCAACGTGCGCACGCCAACGCGACCGAGCGAACCGGTGTCGCCCATGTGCGCGATGCCGACGGCAAGCGTCGAGAACACGAGCGGCGCGATGATCATCTTGATCAGGCGCAGGAAGACATCGGTGATCAGTTTGAAGTTGGCGGCAAGTTCCGGCCACGCTTCGGACGGCTGATTGTGATGGAGATAATAGCCGACGGCGACGCCTAGGATGAGGCCGACGAGAACGAAGAGCGTAAGGTAACGTTGCATGCCTGACCGCTTAGCGGGGTAGTTCACGTATCGGAAGCCAAAATCGTGTCGAGCGCGAGCGGGCGGATTGCGAGCGCTACATGTTGCGCTGCGAAGCGATGACGCGCGCTATGTGAGTGCGCGCTTGGCGCGAATGAGCGCTTCGGCGCCGCGATCGAGAGTCTCGTCGCGCTTGGCGAAGCAGAGGCGG
This sequence comes from Caulobacteraceae bacterium, assembly GCA_016703335.1. Lineage (GTDB taxonomy): Bacteria > Pseudomonadota > Alphaproteobacteria > Caulobacterales > Aquidulcibacteraceae > Vitreimonas. The sequence continues at coordinate 86,565 of JADJCG010000009.1, forward strand.
ACGAGCGCCGGTGCGCCTGGGTTTGCGTAGAAGGCTGAGAACGGAATAGTCGCGACGCCGTGGTCGATGACGGCGCGGGCGAAGGCGTCGTCGCTCATATCGATGCCGGAGGCGGCGAGATCGATGCTCAGGAAGTAGGCGCCGCGCGCGGGTAGGGTGACAAACCCCTCCCCTTCGAGCGCGGATTTCAGCCGGTCGCGCGAGCGTTGGAACGCGGCGCGCATGCCGGTGAAGTAGGTGGCCGGTTTGCTCAGACCGTAGGTGACGCCCCGCTGGAGGTTTGGCGGCGTGACGAAGGTTAGGAATTGATGGGCTTTGGCGAAGAGCTCGGTGAGTTCTGGCGCGCCGCAGGCAAAGCCGACTTTCCAGCCGGTGAGCGAGAACATCTTGCCAGCGGAGCCGATCTTTAGCGTGCGATCGCGGAGGATGTTGAGCATTGAGACGTGTTCGGCATCGTCGAAGAGCAGGTGCTCCCAGACTTCATCGCTGACGCAGACGGCGTCGTGCTTGCGGCAGAGATCGGCGACCAGTTCGAGTTCGGCGCGGCTCATGACGCTAGCGCTGGGATTAAGCGGCGTGTTGATGATGACAACACGGGATTTGTCGGAAAAGGCCGCGGCGACCGTTTCACGTTCGAAACGCCAGTGCGGCGGCTCCAACCGCACGATGCGCGGAACGCCGCCTGCCCTTTTCACCATTGGCAAATACGCGTCGTAGAGCGGCTCGAAAAGAACGACTTCGTCGCCGGGTTCGATGAAGGCGAGCAGCGCGGCGGCGATGGCTTCGGTCGCGCCGCTGGTGACGGTGACTTCGCTGGCCCAATCGAGATCGAGGGCGTGGTGGGCGTTGTAGTGCGCGGCGACGGCTTGGCGGAGTTCGGGAAGGCCGCGCATTGAAGGGTATTGGTTCGGGCCTTCGAGGGTGGCGCGAGCGGCGGCTTCGAGAATGTCGCGGGGGCCGTCGTCTTCGGGGAAGCCCTGCCCCAGGTTCACCGCGCCCTTCTCGGCAGCGAGGCGCGACATGGTTTCGAACACCGTCGTGCCAAGCGAGGCATAGAGGCTGTTCATCGCTTTTTCTCCGGCGGCGGCGGCGGTTTGCATCCAAAGCGGGCGGGGTGCGTCCTCCCATGCGGAGGACTTGGATGAAACATCTTATTCTGGCGGCGGCAGCAATGCTGGCCGCGGCCGCGCCCGCGGCGGCGCAAAACCGGCCGTTTGATCCGCGCGACTATCAGGGGCGGCATGTTGGCGAAGCGACGCAGATCCTGGTGATTGGCACGCCGCACTTGAGCGGAACGCCGGACAATTTTGATCCGGCGGTACTGGAGCCGCTGTTGGCGCGACTGCAGGCGTTTCATCCGGACGCGATTGCGATCGAAGCGCTGCCCGGGCGACAAATCGATCAGATGTGGACTTGGCGCGAAAGCTATCCGGGCGCGGCGCAATCATACGGCGGGCGCTCGATGGCGCTTTCTGGAATCTCGCGTGGACTGCTTGGCATGGACATGCCGCAGGCCGACGCAGAAATCCGCCGCGTGCTAGCCGATTGGCCGGCGTCGCCGACGCCGGTGCAGCGGCGTCGACTCGCAGCGTTGTTCGCAGCGGCGGGTGATCCCTCTTCCGCAATCGTGCAGTGGTGGCGGCTTGAAGAGAGTGAGCGCGTTGCAGACGACAACGTTTCGCGGCTGCTTGCCGAACAGCTCAACACGTACTTAACGCCCGCGCGCCGCAATGAAAATGAGCTGATTGCGGCGCGGCTTGCGGTGCGACTCGGACAAGAGCGTGTCTACGCGATGGACGATCAATCTGACGATGTGCCTCCCGGCTTTGAGGAAGACATCACTGCGTTCACGCAAGAGCCTTGGATGGCACAGCTCCTGGAAGACCCGGCGTTCAAGCCATTGATCGAAGCCGGACAGCACCTGGCGACACCGGAGGAAACGCTCACGACCTATCGGTTCATCAATAGCTGGCGGACGGGACGCACAGACGCGAACGGCCAGTGGCTCAACATGATCAACCGCGCCAGCCCGAATGACGTCGGTCGCGCTCGCGTTGCAGCATGGGAAACACGGAACCTCCGCATGGCGGCGAACATTCGGGAAGTGTCCGCGAGACATCCGGGCGGGCGCATCCTCGTGATTGTCGGATCGGCCCATAAGCCTTGGTTTGACGCGTATTTATCGATGATGAGCGACGTCGAGGTCGTCGATGCCGCGCGTGTATTGCGTTAGCGCTAGGCCTTATGGTGTGCGTGGCAGATGGCACACTGTGAGCATCGAATCGTCCGGGGCCGGACAATTCCGCTTCTCCGCCGCGTCTCAGATTGTATAGATGCCCGCGGTGCCGGGGGGCACTTCACTTGGCCTCGCTAAGTGCGAACGGCTCTTCCAGCGATGGAAGAGCCGTTTTCGTTTGTAGCGTTAGAAGCCGCCGCGCAGACGGCGGATTACGTCGTCGAGTTGCTCGAGCGTCTTGTAGGAGATCTTCACCTCCCCTGCGCCGGCCTTGTCATTGATCGTCACTTCGAGGCCGAGTGCGTTCGAGAGTGATTGCTCCAGCGCGCGGGTGTCAGCACTCTTGGCTTCGGCCGACGAGCCGCCCGGCGTGACGCGCGGGCCGTGCTTTTCGTCCTTAGCAATTTGCGCGAGGCGTTCGATATCGCGAACGTTCAGACCTTCGCTAATGGCGCGCTGCGCCAAGCCACGCGGATCCGGCGCCGTGAGAATGGCGCGGGCGTGGCCTGAACTCAGACGGCCATCGCGCACCATCTCTTGCAGATCGTCCGGCAATTGCAGCAGGCGCAGCATGTTGGCGATGTGCGGACGTGACTTGCCGACAGCGTCGGCGATCTCTTGTTGCGTGCGACCGAAGCGATCGATCAGCGCTTGGAAACCTTGCGCTTCTTCGATCGGGTTCAGGTCCATACGCTGGACGTTTTCGACGATTGCGATCTCGAGCACTTCAACTTCGTTGAGCTCGCGGATCACCGCCGGAATGGAGTGCAAGCCAGCGCGTTGCGCGGCGCGCCAACGGCGCTCACCGGCGACGATCTCGTATTTGCCGTCGGCGATCGGGCGCACCAGGATCGGTTGCAGAACGCCGTGCGTCTTGATCGACGATGAGAGATCGTTGAGCTCGGCTTCGTCGAAGTGCTTACGCGGCTGTTGCGGATTGCGTTGCACCAGCTCGATCGGCAGGCCGCGCGGACCCTCGCTTGCGGCGGCTTGTGTTGGCTCCGGTGCAGGCGCAGCTGCAACCGGTGGCGCAACTGGTTCGTTAGCCGGGACAGGCACCGGCGGAGCTTGCGTGATCGGCAGCTCGAACACATTGCGCGGCGGCTCGATCGGCGCACGCACTTGTTCTGGCTGCGCTTGCGGCTGACCGAACACATTGTTCGCGGGCTTCGGCGCTTCGGTCTTCACCGGCTCGCCCAGCAGAGCGGAGAGGCCTCGGCCCAACCCTCGCGGTCTCATCTCGCTCATAACGTGCCCTCGTCTCTCTTAACCCGACCCTGATTCGGTATGCTTAAGAATTTGGTGGGAAAACTTTACCGGTAGGTAAAAGCTGCCTGCCTTCCACCTATGCTGCGCTCAGCATCCGCTCGCGTTCGATAAGCTCTTTGGCAAGCTTGATGTACGCTTTGCTGCCAGTGGCGTTCTGATCGTAGATGATCGCGGGCAGGCCGTGCGACGGCGCCTCGGAGATACGAACGTTCCGCGGAATGACGGTCTCATAGACCTTGTCCGGAAAGTGCGCCCTCACCTCTTGCGCCACTTGCTCTGAGAGCGTGGTGCGCTTGTCGTACATGGTGAGCACGACGCCTTGGATTTCGAGCGTCTGATTGAGGTTCACCTTCACCGCGTTGATGGTCGCGACGAGCTGCGCCAAACCTTCGAGCGCGAAGTATTCTGTTTGCAACGGCACGAGCACGCCGTTCGCTGCAGTGAGTGCGTTCACGGTCAAAACGTTCAATGACGGCGGGCAATCGATGAGAATGTAGTCGATGCCAAGCGTCGACTCGCCGCGGAATTTTTCGATGGCGTTGCGCAGGAAAAACTGCGGCTGCGCTTCGCCCATCAGTTCGCCTTCAACGCCCGACAAACGCGCGTCGCCAGGCGTGATGTACAAATTGGGGACCTTCGTCGGCAGCACCGCTTTTGACAGTGGCAGCTGGCCAACAAGCACGTCGTAGCTTGTGACGTTGCGATCGTGCGGATGAATATCGAGACCGGTCGAGGCGTTGCCTTGCGGGTCGGTGTCGAAGATCAGCACGCCCTTCCCGGCGGCCGCCAAAGCGGTGCCGAGATTGATCGCGGTCGTCGTCTTGCCCACGCCGCCCTTCTGGTTGGCGATCGCCAAAGTACGCATGGTCCACGTCTCCTTATCGGAGGCTCAGGAACGCGCGCGCTTTGTTATGCGAACAATGCGGCCGCGCGGATCGCTGAGGCTCTCCAGCACGTCTGCCTGGTACGCCCCACCTTTTAGGACGTTAGATGCGGCGGCCAGCTCGGCGTCTAAGTCAGCGCCTTTATGGAAGAGACCTTGCGCGCCGCGATCTAGAATCGGCTTCGCATAGGGTATGAGTCGGTTCAAGGGAGCCAACGCACGGGCGGTAACCACGTCATACGGCCCTTCCCCGGTCCCAAAGTCCTCGATCCGCTGGTTGAAGACCTTGATGGGGAGCCCCGCCGCCTCACCCACGGCGCGGAGAAAAGCGGCTTTCTTTCCAGTGGATTCGACCAGATGGACAGCGGTATCGGGCTGATCGGCAACAAAGGCCGCGACCACCAGAGCCGGGAACCCGGCACCGGATCCTAGGTCCACCCACTTTTTCGCCTGCAAGGCGAATTTAATGAGCTGGGCGCTGTCCAAGGCGTGGCGGGACCAGAAAAGGTCGAGCTCCTTAGGGCCGACCAAATTCATCCGCTCTGACCACTCGCCCAGGAGCCTGTGGTGGGTTTCGAGGCGGGCGATTGTTTCACGGGGAACGGTGAAACCAAGGTCCCGCTGGAACTCATCGGGGCCGTAGGTCACAGGCTACCGCCCAGAGCGGCGTGGTCAACCAACCTCACGGATGCGGCCCTGCTCCGCCATAGGCGGCGGCGAGATAGCGAGTGATAGGCTTGGGTTCGTCGAGGAAGTAGCGGCCCTGGAATTCCTTCGCGTCCGCTGGCGGCGTGGCGCCGTCAGCGAGCACGAGCACTGGCATCGATTGGTTCTCGTCGCCGATTAGATTGATGATCTCACGGCGCGGGCGCGGAAACTCGCTGCGCTTCACGTCGATGCGATTGGCCCAGTGCGGGTTGGCGAGCAGCGCGCCTTCCATGGTCGCGCACGACGTGCAGAACCAGGTGCCATCTAGCGCCCGATCTTCGAACGGCGCTTTGATGATGAAGAGCGTGTCGCGGCTCAAGCTCATGCACGTTTCCTTTGTTCGCGCTTCACATGCGCCAGCAGAGCCGTGAGCGCGCCGGGCGTGACGCCTTCGATGCGCGAAGCTTGGCCAAGCGTCACTGGGCGCGCATTGGTGAGCTTCTCGCGGACTTCGTTGGAGAGACCGCCGACGGCAGCGTAATCGAGGTCAGGCGAAAGACGCAGATCCTCGTCGCGCTTGAAGGCTTCGACGTCGAGCGCTTGGCGTTCGAGATAGCCTGAATACATCGCGTCGATCTCAAGCTGCTCGCGCGCTTGACGGCTGAGCGCGTTGAGCTCTGGCCAGATGCCGGCGAGCTGATCGAAGCTGATCGAAGGATATGCCAGCAGCGCCAGCACATCGCGGCGCACGCCATCCTGATTGACCTTGAGCCCCTGCGCTTGCGCCTGCGCGGGCGTAATTTCGAGCGCATGCGCCAGTACGCGCGCCGCTTCGATTTCCCGCATTTTTTCGGCGAATTTGAGCGTGCGCTCGAAACCCACGCAGCCAAGCTCAACGCCCTTCGGCGTGAGGCGTTGGTCGGCGTTATCGGCGCGGAGGCTTAACCGGTACTCGGCGCGAGACGTGAACATCCGATAGGGCTCGGTGACGCCGCGCGTCACGAGATCATCGATCATCACCCCGATATAGCCCTCGGCGCGGGTGACCTCGAACGGCCCTGCTCCAGACGCGGCGCGCGCAGCGTTGAGGCCGGCGACGAGACCCTGCGCGGCGGCTTCTTCGTAGCCGGTCGTGCCGTTGATCTGACCAGCGAGATAGAGGCCCTTGATGCGCTTCGTCTCCAGCGTCGGCATCAGCTCGCGCGGATCGACGTAATCGTATTCGATCGCATAAGCGTGCCGCTTGATGACGACGTTCTCGAGCCCCGGGATCGTGCGGATGAAGCGCTCCTGCACGTCCTCCGGCAGCGAGGTGCTGATGCCGTTCGGATAGACGGTGTCGTCGTCCAGCCCTTCGGGTTCGAGGAAGATTTGGTGCGCACTCTTGTCGGCGAAGCGTACGACCTTGTCCTCGATCGACGGACAATAGCGCGGCCCCCGCCCGCTGATCGCGCCCGAATAGACCGCGCTCTTCGACAGCGATTGCTCGATGATCTTGTGCGTCTCGGCAGTCGTGTAGGTGACGCCGCAGGCCACCTGCGGGTTGGTGATTTTGTCGGTCAGGAACGAGAACGGCACCGGCTCTTCGTCGGCGTATTGCTTCTCCAGCGAGACCCAATCGATGGAGCTGGATTGGAGGCGCGCTGGCGTCCCAGTCTTGAGGCGTCCCATCGCGAAACCCGCGCCATACAAGCGATCCGAGAGCCCGATGGCCGGCGCCTCGCCGTGGCGGCCGGCGGGGATGCGCTTGTCGCCGATATGGATGATGCCCTTCAGGAACGTGCCGGTGGTGAGCACGATGCGGGGGCGCTGAACTCGCGGCCGTCTGCGGTGGTGACACCGACCACAGCGCCGCCAGCGAGGACCAGGTCCTCGACGGCAGCCGCCTCGATGGTCAGCCCCCGCTGCGCTGCCAGCGCTGCCTGCATGGCCTCGCGATAGAGCTTGCGGTCGGACTGGGCGCGGGGCCCGCGGACGGCTGGGCCCTTGGAACGGTTGAGGAGCCGGAACTGGATGCCAGCGGCGTCGGCCACGCGGCCCATGACGCCGTCGAAGGCGTCGATCTCGCGGACCAGGTGGCCCTTCCCGAGACCGCCAATGGCCGGGTTGCAGCTCATCTCGCCGATGGTCTCGAGCTTGTGGGTCAGCAGCAGCGAGCGCGCGCCCAGACGCGCGGAAGCCGCCGCGGCCTCGCAGCCTGCATGGCCACCGCCGATGACGATGACGTCGAAGGATCGCTCAGAGTTCATGATCTGCCGCGTCTCATATAGGGTTCACAGCGCGGCGTCAGCCTTGGTGGATGCGGAGCAGCTCAGCGCTTTGCGTCGGCCTTCGATTCCTGTTCGCGCAGGAATTCGTGGAGCGGCCTAGAGGGAGGCAGACCGGTACAATCAAGCGGGATCGCGTGCATGACCATGAGGTCGAAACGGCCAGCAGCGAACATCGGATTCTCAATCCGCCGACGCTCGGAAGCGCTCATCGCGGGCAGTCTCTCGCAGCGCGCGATTGCCGCTTCGAGCGTCTCGATCCAAATCTCAGTTTCGCTTTTCATGCCGTCGTCAGCGTACAGCAAAGCGCGCGTGATTTCACGTGCAACCCGCTAATTTCGGTTCACCAGTTTCGCGTGAAACGGCCCATTCCATGCGGGTTTTCGTGCGATCTCATTTGCCGATGCAAAAGCTCGAAAAGATCTCACCGAGCAGATCTTCGACGTCGATCCGCCCCGTCAAACGCCCGATCTGATCGGCGGCAACGCGCACGTCTTCAGCGGCTAATTCAGGGCCAATGTCGAGCGCCGGGATCGCGCGCAGCAGCGCCGCTCGCGCCTCTTCCACTAAGCGGCGATGGCGGGCGCGGGTGAGCACCGGCGCCTCTTCGCGGCCGAGCGCTTCGGCGACCTTTGCTGCGATCACCGCTTCCAGTTCAGGGATGCCCTGACCTGTCTTGGTCGACACCGTCAGATGGCCGCTATCGCCAGTAAGGTCGGCCTTCGACTTCACCACCAAGTCGCCGGCGCCCAGCGCGGTCAGCAGCGCCGGGACCGTGGCATTGTCGGCCTCGACCAGCACGATGCGGAGATCGGCCTCTTCAGCCCGCGCCAGCGCCCTGCGCACGCCTTCGGCTTCGATAGCATCAGCCGCTTCCCGCAGCCCCGCCGTGTCAGCGATCCAGACTGGGAAGCCGGCTATGACCCGACGGGTCTCGACGATGTCGCGCGTGGTGCCGGGAATGTCGCTTACGATCGCGGCTTCGCGCTGGGCCAGCGCATTGAGCAGGCTCGACTTGCCGACATTGGGCTCGCCCAGGATGGCGATGCGAAAGCCGTCGCGGATGCGTTCGCCCCGGTGGGCGTCGTTGAGGTGGTGGCCCATGTCGTCGGCCAATGCCTGGAGGATCGGACCGGCCCTTTGCGCCAGTGCGCCTGGCAGGTCCTCGTCCGGGAAATCGATCTCGGCTTCGATCAGGGCGGCTGCCCCGATCAGCTTGCCCCGCCAGCCTTCGTAGACGGCGCTCAGGGCCCCGCGCCGCTGGCGGAGTGCTTGGCGGCGTTGGCCCTCGGTTTCGGCGTCCACGAGGTCCGCCAGACCCTCGGCTTCGGCCAAGTCGAGCTTGCCATTCTCGAAGGCCCGGCGGGTGTATTCGCCGGGCTCGGCTGGGCGGACGCCCGGCTGGCTCAGCGCCGCGTCGATGACGGCTGCGATGACAGCTGGTCCGCCATGGATGTGGAGTTCGACGACGTCTTCGCCGGTGAAGCTGTGGGGTCCGGGAAACCAGAGCGCCAAGCCGTCATCCAGTGAAACGCCGGTGCGTGGATCGCAGAACGCCTCGCGGGTCGCCATGCGTGGCTTGGGCAGATCGCGGGCCGTCAGCGCGCTCAAAGTGGCGCCGGCGGCGGGTCCGGAGAGCCGGATCACAGCGACGCCGGCGCGGCCAGCGCCGGTCGCAAGCGCTGCGATGGTGTCCGGTTTCATGTGAAAACAGCTAAGGCGCGATTAGGGCTTTTCACGTGAAGCGGCGCCGCTAGCGGCGGTGACGCCGGAGGTCATCAGCTTCACGAAAGCGTCCTGCGCCTGCGTGCCGACACTCATCCACGAGCTCATCATCGACTCGCCGCTCATGAGCGACAGGTTCTTCTGCATGCGCGTGGTCATCTCTTGGACCAGCGCTTCGTTGATCGGCGTGACATCCGGCAGGCCCATGAAGCGGCGGGCTTCCTCGGGGCTGCACTCCACATTGACGGTGAACTTCATGGTTGGGGTTCCTGGCCAATTCCTTCGCGCAGTTTGCGCATTGCGGGTCTATACCGCGCCGAAAGCCACAGAGACAGACTTGGGAGCGAGCTATGGGTGAATGGGTTGAAGTCCAGGGTCCGGACGGGGCGTTCAAGGCGTACGTCGCGCGGCCCTCAGGAACGCCCAAGGGCGCGGTCGTGGCGATCCAGGAAATCTTCGGCGTCAACGCCGTGATGCGCGGCAAGGCCGATTGGCTGGCGCGCGAAGGCTTCCTGGCGGTGTCGCCGGATCTCTTCTGGCGGATCAAGCCGGGCATCGATCTCACCGACCAGTCTGAGGCTGAGTGGAAGCAAGCGCTCGACTACATGAACCAGCTCGACAAGAACGCGAGCGTCAAAGACGTGCAGGCGACGCTTGCTTGGGCGCGCAGCCAAGGCGTCAGCAAAGCCGGCGCGCTGGGCTATTGCATGGGCGGCTACATCGCGTTCCTGGCTGCGTGCCGAACCGATAGCGACGCGACGGTCGCGTATCATGGCGGCGGCATCCACACGGAGCTCGGCGAAGCTGGCGGCATCAGGAAACCGGTGATGCTCCACAACCCGATGAAGGACGGCTTCATCCCAGTGGAAGCGCTCAACACGATCCGCGAGACGCTCGCGAGCAATCCGCTCGTCACTGTGTGCGAGTACGCCGAGCAGGATCACGCGTTCACGCGCGAAGGTGGCGCGCACTACGATGAAGCGGCGAAGCAACTCGCAGATGGAAGGACGATTGCGTTCTTGAACAAGGCGCTCGCATGAAGCGGGCTTTGATCGCAGCGTTGTTGATGCTCGCTGCGTGCGATTCCGAGCCGAATGATGCGATCCTCGACATTGGCGGTGGCCGGCCTGGTGATCCAGCAACGCTAGCGCCGTCGAACCTGACTTCGTTCTTCGACTGCCTGCGTGAGAACAATGCGACGTTGATCTCCGCACATCGCGGTGGGCGTCACGACGGGCTCACAGAAAACTCAATCGAGAACTTCGAGGCGACGTTGGCGCATACGCCGGCGTTCATGGAAACCGACATCGCCCGCACCCGCGATGGCGTGCTGGTGCTCATGCATGACGACACTGTGGACCGCACGACCAACGGTTCGGGCGATGTTTCGTCAATGACGACCGCGCAGTTTCAAGCGCTGCGTCTGCGCGATTACCAGGGCAACGTGCTCGATACCTCGCCGCCGACTTTGCGCCAGGCGCTCGATTGGGCCGACGGCAAGACGGTGCTTGAACTCGATGTGAAGCGGGGCGTCTCGTACGAGGATGTCGCCGCCGAGGTCCGCGACGCCGGCGCGATGGGCCGGGTGATCTTCATCACCTACAGCGTCGATGGCGCGTCACGGCTCGCGCGCGTCGCGCCCGAGGCGATGATCTACACGACCATCACGCGCGCGGGCGATCTCGATACGCTGCAACGCCGCGGCGTTGATCTCACGCACATCGTCGCCTGGTTGGGCGATGAGAGTTTGGACGAGGGCCTGCTCCACGCGCTCAACGCGCGCGGGGTTGAGGCGCGTTGGGGTATCTTCGGCAATGACGCTGATTTCGCCAGCGCCGCTGAGGCGGGCGTGCAGGGCGTTGCGGTCAACGATCCTGACGCTGCCTTCGCCGCGATCGATGCAGCCGACGACGACGAGGACAACGATGCGGTCCGATGCGCCCGATGACGCGGGCGCAGCGCGTACTTAAGTCAGGCGTCTAGCGCGGAGCCTCCCATGAAAGCGATACGTCTCGAACAGAACGGCGGACCGGAGGTCCTCGCCCTCGCCGATATTCCGGCGCGCGAGCCGGGCGCCGGCGAGGTGCGTGTGAAGCATCACGCGATCGGCGTGAACTTCATCGACACATATCAGCGATCGGGCCTGTACAAGATCGCGCTGCCGAGCGGATTGGGTTTGGAAGCGGCGGGCATTGTCGATGCGATCGGCGATGGCGTGACGCGTTTCAAGGTTGGCGATCGCGTCGTCTATGCAAGCGGGCCGATTGGCGCTTATGCGGAATCGAACATCGTCAAAGCGGCGCAAGCGGTGAAGCTGCCGGACGCCATTCCGTTCGACATCGCAGCCGCCTCTTTGCTCAAAGGCATGACCGCGCGTTTTCTTTTGCGTAAGACGTTTCGCGTGGAACGTGGCCATGACGTCGTGATCCACGCAGCCGCCGGCGGCGTTGGTCAGATCGCTGTGCAATGGGCAAAGCAACTCGGCGCGAACGTCATCGCTGTCGTTGGAAGCGATGCGAAAGCAGAGATCGCAAAATCGCTTGGCGCTGATCACACCATCGTCACCTCGCGCGATGACATCGCAAAGCGTGTGCGCGAGATCACCGGCGCTGGCGCTCATGTTGTGTACGACAGCGTCGGCAAAGATACGTTCATGGCGTCGCTCGATAGCTTGCGTCCGCTAGGGATGATGGTGTCGTTCGGCAATGCATCGGGCCCGCCGCCCGACATCAATCCACTTGCGCTCTCGCAGCGCGGTTCATTGTTTCTCACGCGGCCGACGATGTTTCACTACACGGCGACGGTGGAGCAATTGGATGAGACCGCGGCGGATTTGTTCGATGTTATCGCGAAGGGCGCGGTGAAAATTGCTACTCCAGCGCGCTACGCTTTGACCGATGCAGCGCAAGCGCATCGCGATCTCGAAGCGCGCAAGACGACGGGCAGCTTGGTGCTCGCGCCGTGACGACGTTGAGACGTCGCCCTTCGACAAGCTCAGGGTGACGAACTAAACGCCGGTGATTGAATTGGCGTCATGCTCTCACTTCACTGCCGCCGCGCGCTGGAAGGCGGGGCGCTGCCAGAGGTTGTCTACGTAGGCGCGGACGGATGCGGGAATGTCCGCTTCGATCCCAGCGAACTTGGCGCCGGTGACGATGTACGAGACCGAGATGTCCGCGGCGGTGAAGCGATCGGCGGCGATGTAGGGTTTGCCGTCCAAGCATTGTGCCGACGAACTCAAGGCGCTTCAGGATCGCGGTTTTGAGATAGCCTGCAGTCCAATTCTGTTTTTGATCGTCAGGCGCCATGAAGCGCGTGGCGACGAGGGGGTTGCCGTAGGCGGCGACCCCCGCTTCGCCGAACAGCAAGAACTGCAGGTAGCTCGCGTAGCCGGGCTCGTTGGGTTTCACTTCAAGGTCGGTCGGACCGTACTTCGACATGATGTAGATCATCATCGCGACGGACTCGATCATACGCACGTCGCCGTCCTGCATCGCGGGGACAGTGCGGAGCGGGTTGATGGCTTTGAACTCATCGCTCGGTTTGAAGAACGAAGCTTCCGCCGTCTCGTAGGGCACGCCCATCTCTTCGCAGAGCCAAAGCACGCGCAGCGAACGAGCGCCTTGTGAGTGATAGACTTTGAGCATGCGTCCCTCCGATGGCGCGGGCTTAGCATCTGAGGACGACAGCGCAAAATGAAAGAGGCGCGACTTGCGCCGCGCCTCTCCAGATCACCGTTGGTCGGTGAGGTTACGAGTTCATCGACTGGAAGAAGTCATCGTTGTTCTTTGTGCCTTTGAGCTTGTCGAGCAGGAACTCGATCGCGTCCTGCGTGCCCATAGGGCTGAGGATGCGGCGGAGCATGTACATCTTCTGCAGGTGCTCTTTCGGCGTGATGAGTTCGTCCTTACGCGTGCCGGACTTCAGCACATCGATGGCCGGGAAAATGCGGCGGTCCGCGACCTTGCGGTCGAGTTGGAGTTCGCTGTTACCCGTGCCCTTGAACTCTTCGAAGATCACTTCGTCCATGCGCGAGCCAGTATCGATGAGCGCGGTCGCGAGGATGGTGAGAGAGCCGCCTTCTTCGAGATTACGCGCGGCGCCGAAGAAGCGCTTCGGACGTTGCAATGCGTTGGCGTCGACACCGCCGGTCAGCACCTTGCCAGAAGAGGGCACGGTGGCGTTGTAGGCGCGGCCGAGACGCGTGATGGAGTCGAGCAGGATGACGACATCCTTGCCGTGTTCGGCGAGACGCTTGGCCTTCTCGATCACCATTTCGGCGACAGCGACGTGACGCTCCGCGCGTTCGTCGAAGGTCGAGGAGACAACCTCGCCCTTCACGGTGCGCTGCATGTCGGTGACTTCTTCAGGGCGTTCATCGATCAGCAGAACGATGAGGAAGACCTCGGGGTGGTTCGCCTCGATGGCCTTAGCGATGTTCTGAAGGATGACGGTTTTACCCGTGCGCGGCTGCGCGACGATGAGTGAGCGCTGGCCTTTGCCGATCGGCGCAACGAGATCGATGATGCGGCCGGTTTTGTCTTTGATGGTCGGATCGTCGAGCTCCATCTTCAGGCGCTCAGTCGGGTAGAGCGGCGTCAGGTTGTCGAAGTGGACCTTGTGACGGACCTTGTCCGGATCTTCGAAGTTGACGGAGTTGACCTTGGTCAGCGCGAAATAGCGTTCGCCGTCTTTCGGCGCTTTGATCTGGCCTTCGACGGTGTCGCCGGTGCGCAGACCGAATTTACGGATTTGCTGCGGCGAAACGTAAATGTCGTCCGGGCCGGAGAGATAGTTCGATTGCGGTGAACGCAGAAAGCCGAAGCCGTCTGAAAGGATTTCGACAACGCCCGCGCCACCGATCTCAACGCCGCGCTCAGCGACGGATTTCAGGATAGCGAACATCATGTCTTGGCTACGCAGCGTGTTCGCGGCCTCGATCTCGAGGGACTCGGCGAGCGCCAGCAGTTCTGCCGGCGACTTACGCTTGAGCTCCTGCAGCGTGAGGGACGTGAGCTCTTCGATTGCTTGTGTTTCAGTCATGTATTTCTCGAGGGATTTTCTCGGGGTGTCCCGGGACCCCAGGCGCACGTATGGCGCGGGGAGGGACTGGAGATGGAAAGGATATTCGGCGGTTAGGAGAAGTTGGCTTGCGCCGCCGTCGCAGGCATGCCGAAGCACGCGAGGACAGCCACACCACACCACGCGGAGAGCGTCAAGCTGCTGAACGTACTGAGGGTCGTTTAGGGTTCCAGTGTCGCCAACAGAACCACAGCGATGGCCACGAGAAACGGGATCTCGCTCATCAGCCGCCAGTAGCGTTCGGAGTGCCGCCGTTGCCCTGCGGCAAGCTTGCGACCCTCTGCAGATAGGAAGCCGTGGTAGCCGGACAAGCCTAACACAAGGATAAGTTTGCCCCAGAACCAGTGGGGCACCGAACCCATCACCTGGCCGAACGGCTGCTGCCAGTCGGAGACCATGTAGGTGGAGAACAGGAAGATGCCGAAGGCCCAAGCGAGAATGATGCTGGGCGTGAGGATGATGATGCGGAGGTTGCGGGCCGCTTTGAGCATGGTTTGCTCAAGCTCCCCGCCGGGCGTGGCGCTGGTCATGTAGGCGTAAAAGCGCGGCAGCATGAGCAGGCCGGACACCCACGCGATCACCGCGATGATGTGAAGTCCGCGGGCAAGATCATAGCCGATCACGTGTTCCATCAGCGCGCTGCTCCCAACCCAATGTGCGCTTGTGCGCATAAGCCATGAGCAGCAGGGCAAAGCCGGCCGCCGGTTTCCGATTGCACCTTACCCGGCGCCGACAATGCGCGCTCCACCAAATCCGCCAGCGCGTCGATGAAGCGCGGGTCGGCGCCAAGCGCTGGCGTGCGGCGATAGAATGGTAGCTGCAAGCTCTTCGCGAGCTGACCGTACTCGATGTCGCGCTCGACGAGTGTCTCGACATGTTCGGAAACGAAGGCGATCGGGGAGACAATCAGGCCAACACCATCTGCCGCCGCGCGGTGAATTTCTTCCTCGGTCGAGGGGCCGATCCATTTCATCGGACCGACGCGCGATTGATAGCAGATGCGATATTCCCAGTCCGACGGGAGGAGCTTCCAGACGGCGGCGACGCTCTGCTCAACTTGCCATTGATAGGGATCGCCGCGATCGACGACTGATTGCGGCAATCCGTGTGCGGAGAAAAGCAGGCGAGGGCGTTCGGGTGAGCCGGCATCGCGCCAGGTTTTCAGGATGGCGTCAGCGTGAGCTTGGGCGAATTGCGCGCCGGCCGGGTAGCAGCAGATTGTTGAGGTAGGGAGGTTGGATGATTTGCGCCACTCGCCGAGTGACGATGCAGTCGTCGTCGTCGAGAATTGCGGATAGAGCGGCAGCAAGATCGCATCCGTTGCGCCCCAAGCCTCTGCGGCTTGCGCAACGTCTTTCGTGAACGGCTTCCAGTAGCGCATCGCCGGGAAGCATTTGAATGTGACGTTGCTTATGCGCTTTGAAATCGCGGCTTCGAGCGCGTCTGATTGTTTTACCGTTTCCGGCAGAATGGGCGAGCCGCCACCCATCAGTGCGTAGTTAGCTTTCGCGAGTCTTTCGCGTGAGCCGGAGATGAGTTTCGCGAGGAAAAAGCGAAACGGTTGCGGCAGGCTGATGATGGCTTTGTCGTTGAACAGGTTGAACAGGAATGGCTTCACCGCTTCCTGTTTGTCGGGCCCGCCGAGGTTGAAAAGGATAATCGCGATGCGGCGCGAGGTCATCACACGCAGACCCGGACCTTTATCAGGCTCGGAAGAGGGCGCGTCTTCTTGCGGCAGGGCGGTCATACGCCGCCTTTCACCACTTGGATCAGTCGCGCCATGTTTTCCGGTGTCGCGTCCGGCGTGATGCCGTGGCCGAGATTGAAGATGTGCGGGACGTCTTTGAAGGCTTCGATCACGTCGCGTGCGGCATTCTCGAGCGCCTTGCCACCGACGACAAGCGATAGCGGATCGAGATTGCCTTGTAGCGGCATGCCTTTTGGCGCCGCTGCGATGGCGGCCGAGGCGGGCGTTTGCGTATCAATCCCGAGGGCGGTCACACCGGTTTGGTTTGCGTAAGCACTGAGCTGAGCGCCGGCTCCGCGCGGAAAGCCGATAATCGGGACGGTGACGCCTAGCTCGCGCAAACGTTTCACGAGTTTCTGCGTCGGCCCAATGATGACGCGTTGAAACTGCGCAGGGGAGAGACCTTCAGACCAGCTCTCGAATATCTGCAGACAGTCAGCCCCAGCTTTCACCTGCGCTGCCAAATGCTGTGCGCTCATTTCGACGAGAATTTCGAGCAATGCATCTACATCACCAGGCCGTTCATAGATCGCGCGGCGTGCGCGTTCTTTTTCGCCGCCTTGGCCCTGCAGCATGTAAGTGGAGACCGTCCACGGGCCGCCGCAGAAACCGATTAGCGCGATGTCATTCGGGATCGCCGCCTTGATCCGTTCAACAGCGTCATAGACAGGCGCCAAACGCTGCAGCCCACGCTGCACATCATCGAAGCGCCAGCTTTCTTCCTCGATCAGCGGATTGAGCCGTGGGCCTTCGCCTTCAACGAACCAGACCTTTCGGCCGAGAGCGTCGGGCACGACCAAGATGTCTGAGAAGAGGATCGCTGCATCCAACGGAAAGCGGCGGAGCGGCTGCATGACAGCTTCAGTCGCCAGAGCAGGGGAATAGCAGAAGTCGAGGAAGCTCTTAGACCGAGTCCTCAGCTCCCGATACTCCGGCAAATAGCGTCCGGCCTGACGCATGATCCAAACCGGAGGAGGATCGATCCTCTCTCCGCTCAAGACACGTAGCAGTCCGGAAACTCTCTCCCGATCGGACATTCGCCTCTTCCCAACTTCTAAATTTGAATCCTGATTAATGAGGACTCGTTGTTGATGGGACTTTGTTTGCGGGACAATATTTCTGTCCACAGCTTATCCCCTAACTTGTCCCTTTCGCGATGCGACGGAATTGTCTTTGTCACGAAGGGCTTGAGGGGTGCGGTGCAAGCGTCCGATTCCTTTGCGGCCACGATGTCACGCTGTGAGCAAGGTTTGGAGGAATCGCCCCGGAGGAGAAGTGAAATCCGCGGTGGGGTGGCTGTTCGTTCCGTTTGCCGGGTTATCCCGTGTCCCAGCCAACAGCTTGTCCACAATGCTAACTCAGCTGATATGTGACCCATGACGACAGAACGGCTCGGCATCTTCGCGAACTTTCACCTCGTGTCCGACTCAACAGGGGAGACGCTGGCAGGTGTTTTGCGCGCAACCTGTGCTCAGTTCGACAACATTATGCCTGTGGAACACTCCTACTTTCTGGTGCGATCTGCCCGGCAGCTGGAGCGGGTGTTGGCGGAAATCGAGGCGGCGCCGGGTGTGGTGATGTTCACGCTTTCGAACCTGGAGCACCGGGCGCAGCTGGAAGACGCCTGCGCAAAAATGAATATGCCGGCGGTCGCCGTGCTCGATCCGGTGCTGGATACGACGTCACGGTATCTGGGTGTGGAAATGAATCATCGGGTCGGCAATCCCCGCAAACTCAACGCGGAATATTTCAAGCGCATCGATGCGCTCGATTTCGCGATGTACCACGACGATGGCCAGCAACACGTCGATCTTGCCAATGCCGACGTCATTCTAGTTGGCGTTAGCCGCACATCGAAGACGCCGACCAGCGTTTATCTCGCGCACCGTGGTGTGAAGGCGGCAAACGTGCCGATGGTGCCGGGTGTGCCGTTGCCGCCGGAAGTTTTTCTTAAAGACGGTCCGCTTGTGGTCGGTCTTCTTATTTCGGCTGACCGCCTCATTCACATCCGGCGCAATCGCTTGGCTTCGATGAAAGAGACGCGCGCGGGGTCGTACACGGATGAAGATGCTGTGCGCCGCGAAGTGATGGACGCGCAGAAATTGTTCGAGCGAGAAGGGTGGCCGACGATTGATGTGTCGCGCCGCTCAATCGAGGAAACGGCCGCGTCGGTGCTTAATTTGCTGGCGGATCGCCACGCGTGAAACTGATCCTTGCTTCTGGAAGCGCCGCGCGCCGGCAAATGCTCGAAGCCGCGGGCCTCAGCTTTGAAGTCGATGCGCCGCGCATGGACGAGGCGGCGGCGAAGGTAAGCTTGCGCGCGGAGGGCTTGAAGCCGCGCGACCAAGCCGACGCGCTAGCGGAGCTAAAGGCGCTCAGTGTTTCACGGGGGCGGCCGGATTTTGTGATCGGCGCAGATCAGATGCTCGCGCTGGGGCGTGAGGTTTTCGACAAGCCGAAGAGCGTGGACGAAGCGCGCGATCATCTTTTGCGTCTGCGCGGTCAGACGCATGAACTGATCACGGCTGCGGTCGTTGCGCGTGAAGGGCGATCATTTGGCGGCATATCGATACGCCGAAGCTCAAGATGCGCGCGTTTAGCGATGGATTTCTCGACGACTATATGAGCCGCGCAGGAGAGGATGTGTTGCGCTCTGTCGGCGCCTATCAGCTCGAAGGTTTGGGCGCGCAGCTCTTTGAGCGCGTTGAAGGCGACTATTTCTCTGTGCTGGGCTTGCCGCTGCTGCCGCTCCTCGCATTCCTGCGTGAACACGGTATTGCGCGGCCATGAGCATTACGGCTGCAACTAGAGTCTATGGCGTCATTGGCGATCCGGTGGGTCATTCGCTCTCGCCGGTTCTGCACAACGCTTGGATCGCGGACCATAAGCTCGATGCTGTCTATGTAGCACTGACGGTGAAGAGTGATGACCCTGTCGCTGCCATCCGTGCACTAGATGGCTTCGCTGGCTTGAACGTCACAGTGCCGCACAAGGAAGCGGCGGCGAAAGCGGCGGCGCGAAGCGAAGGGCTGGTCGCGAATGTGTTGCGGCGTGAGGACGATGGCTCGCTCTCTGGCTTCAACACCGATGGCTTGGGCTTTTTAGACGCGCTGGCTGAAGGCGCGCCTGATTGGCGCGCGCGCGTGCGCCGTGTCCTCATACTTGGCGCAGGCGGCGCGGCGCTCGGCATCGGCCAGGCGCTGTCGCCTTATGTCGATACCATTCACATCGCCAACCGTACCGCGACGCGGGGCGAACAAACCGCTGCAGCCATTCCGAATGGGCGCACGGCGCGATGGGATGATCTGGAACGCGCATTCGGTCATGCGGACCTCATCGTGCAGACGACCACGTTGGGCATGGCTGATCAGCCTGAGATGGAATGGCCGGTTGGGCTTTGCCGCCCGAACGCGATCATTGCGGATATTGTCTATCGTCCGCTTGAAACACCTTTGCTCGCTGCCGCACGCGCCCGTGGACTTACGGCGATCGATGGGCTTGGCATGCTGATCCACCAAGGCGCGCGCTCGTTTGAGCTTTGGTTCGGAATCAAGCCGGATGTTCTAAAGGCGCGTGAACGCCTGCTGGCGGCGCTCGCATGATTGTCATCGGGCTCACCGGTTCGATCGGGATGGGCAAGTCCACGGTCGCGGCGATGTTCGCGGAGGAGGGCGCGCCGTCGTTCAACTCTGATCTCGCCGTGCATGAGCTTTATGCGCCTGGTGGCGCCGGCGTCGCGCCGGTCGAGGCGGCGTTTCCTGGCGTCACCAAAGATGGTGCGATCGATCGCGTCGCGCTTTCGGCGCGTGTGGTTGGCAACCCTGAAGCCATCAAGCAGCTCGAAGCGATTGTTCATCCGCTCGTGCGCCAAGCGCAGATGGTGTTTCTGAAAAACCAGCGCGATGCCGGCGCCGCTTTTGTGGTGCTGGATATTCCGCTGCTGTTTGAGGGCGGCGGCGCCAAGTTTGTCGACAAGACAGTAGTTGTCTCCGCACCGGCTGAGGTTCAGCGCGCCCGCGTGCTCGCACGGCCGGGCATGAGTGTGGAGAAGTTCGAAGCTATCATGGCGTTGCAAATGCCGGACGCTGAAAAGCGCGCGCGCGCCGATTTCGTCATCGATACCAGCCTTTCGTTTGATGAGACGCGTGCGCAAGTTCGCGCCGTGCTGGACGCTCTGCGCGAACCGGTTTAGCGGGGTGTCGTGCGCGAAATTCTATTCGATACGGAAACCACAGGCGTGTTCCCCGACCATGGGGACGAGAAGCTGCGCGACCGTATTGTCGAAATCGGCTGCGTCGAGCTGTTCAATCTCGAACGCACTGGGCGCGAGTATCACGCCTATTTCAATCCGGATCGCGATGTGCCGGAAGAAGTTGTGCGGGTTCACGGCTTGCGCCGCGAGTTTCTGATCAACCACAAGCGGTTTTCGGAAACAGTGGGCGAGCTGCTCGAATTCATCGGCGATGCGCCGCTGGTCGCGCACAATTCCGCGTTCGACCAAGGCTTTCTAAACGCAGAACTTCGCCGTTGCGGTCTGCCGCAACTGGGCGACGAGCGCTTCGTCGATACGCTGGCGATCGCGCGTAAGAAGTTTCCCGGTGCGTCAAACTCGCTCGATGCTCTGGCGAAGCGCTTCCAGTTGGATCGCTACGGCTTCGACCTCGCGGCGCGCAAAGGCGCTGGCGGCCACGGCGCTTTGGTCGACTCTCGCATTCTGGCGGAAGTGTACCTTCACCTGAAAGGCGGCCGCGAACAGACGCTGTCATTCGATGCGGGCGATGCCGCGACGGATGATGCGTCAGTGTTGCGCGCCGTCGAGTTCGCGCGCCGTACGCCGCGGCCAATTCCATTGGCGCCGCTGCTCACCGAAGAAGAACAAGCCGCGCACGCGGAATTCATCGCGAAGCTGCCGAACGCGATTTGGCTTAAAGCCAGTTAGCCGTTTCTCGCTGCGGCAAGCGGAACATCGCCCCGGCTCTGACGGTCGCGCAATTCCTGCCAGTAGAGAGGCGTGAAATCGATCGGGTTGATCAGAAGCGGCGGGTAACCGCCTTCACGAGTGACCTCCGCCAGGATCTGGCGGCTGAACGGAAACAGTAGGCGAGGGCACTCGATCCAGATCAACGGCTCGACATCGTCGGAACGCACGTTCACGAACTGAAACACGCCCGAATAGACGAGGTTCGCCGCGAACATCGGCTGGTCGCCGCGCTTAGCTTGCACATTGATGCAAAGATCGACTTCGGTCGCTTCGCCTTCGCCGACTGGCCGGGACTTCACCTCAACGCCCATGTCGATGGTCGGCTGGATGTCGTACGTGGAGACCACCGCACCCATGGCGTTTTGAAATGACAGGTCCTTCACGTACTGCGCCAAAACGCGCAGGTGAGGGGAATCGGCTGGCGGGGCGCCATCATTTTGCGTGTTCATGCGCCTGAAACTCGTGCTGGGGGGCCGAAAAGCGGCGGCTAACATGCTGCGGCCATAGGGGCAACGCAACCACGCTGGCAGAACCCGCCTGTTGGCATTATCTTAATTCCCCGCATACCACCTCGCACCTTTCGGAGCGCCGCCCGTTGAACCAGGAACTCCTTCAAATTCTCGTCTTGGCGTTTGTCGCCGGCGTCGTGCTTGTGCGGCTCTACACAACGCTGGGCAAACGCACCGGAGCGGAGCGTGCCGAACAACCCGCGCCGGCGCAGGGCGAGTTTCCGCGCGGCCCGATGGAAGCGCCTGTGGCGCCGGCGTTTGCTGGCGGCTCGGTGGGCGAGGGCGTTGCCGCCATTGAGCGCGCTGACCCGAACTTTGACGCGGGCGCATTTCTACAAGGCGCGCGCGGCGCTTACGATCTGATCGTCGGCGCATTCGCCAAGGGTGACCGCGACGCGCTGCGCGGATTGCTGACGCCGCGTGTCTATGACTCTTACGTCGCCGCGATTGAAGCGCGTGAAGCGGCGAATGGCATTGGCCCCGAGATCGTGCGGCTTAGAACCGCTGAAATCGCCGAAGCTAGTTTGACGGCCGATACGGCGCGCGTTGTCGTGAAGTTCGAAGCTGAATTGGCCGAAGGCGCGCATGGCGTGCGCGATGCGCGTGAGCGTTGGACGTTTGAACGCAACGTGCGTTCATCTGATCCTAATTGGCTGCTGTCACGCGTTCAGGCGGCGTGAGCAAGAAAAAACGCGAACTCACTGTTGACGAAAAAAAGCTCTGGCGCCGTGTCGCCGCGAGCGTGAAGACGCGCCGTCCTGTGCCAGCTGAACCTGAAGACGCAGACGAAGCGCCAGCGCCGAAGCGCGCAATGCATGTTGCACCTAAGCCTGCGCCTGCTCCTGTTCGCGCGAAAGCGACTCCCGCGCCGCAAGATCGCGGCAACGAGAAACGCGTGCGCCGCGGCAAGTTGGAGATTGGCGGCAAGCTCGATCTGCATGGCCACACGCAAGATACCGGCCGGGCCGCACTGGCGCGCTTTCTGCGTTCGGCGCAGGCGCGCGGCGATCGCACGGTGATCGTGATTACCGGTGTCGGTCGCGGCGGAGAAGGCACTTTGAAACGCCGCTTCCCTGAGTGGATCGCTGAGCGCGACATACGCGTGTTCGTCTCAGGCTATGCGCCAGCACATCGCGCACACGGCGGCGCGGGCGCGTTTTACGTCTTCATCCGGCGCGGCGATTGAAACCTCTGCTTAAGCGACATGACCGAAGCGTTGACGAAATCGCACGCAAGTCACTGTAAAAAGATGCTTTTTTCAGCTTGCGCTAACCAAAGCAGGTGAATTGTCACTCGCGCGCGTGCCTACGCGCGCTCCGGAGCGACGATGAATTTGCGCCTGCCGAAGGTTTCGAGCTTCAACCGCCCGCGCGGTTTGCAGGCGCGCGCCGTGATTTTCACGAGCGTGCTGATGGCGCTGACCGCCGCACTGTCCGCAGCAATCCTGATTTTCGGCGCGCAATCCGAAGGCGAGCGCCAGCAAATCTCGATCGCGCATGATCTGACCGAACACTTGGCGACGCGCGCCGGCGACGTGATGGCGCACGGCAATACGCGCGTGCTCGAGATGATGATCCAAGGCTCGACGCAGCAGCGCAACGTTCGCAGCATTTCGATCCGCGACGCGAACAATGTTGTTCTGGCGCAGACCGGTGGTTCTGAGGAAGACAACAACACGCTGACGCAGCTTGCCGAGCGCGCGCTCGCGAACCGCACGCTGGTGTCCAATCGCGGTAGCGATGGGGTGGTTACGGTTGCGGCGCCGATCGTTCGTCAGGGCCAAATCATCGGCGTTGCGCTGCGCATGTGGGAGAGCGGCGCTTATAAGTTTGACGCCTTCCCGTCGCTTACGCCGTTCTTGCTGATCGTTGCGTGCCTGGCGCTCGCGGCGATCCCGCTGACGGCGCACGCTGTCCGCCGCGCGGTCGCGCCGCTGGATGCACTCGCGCGCTACGCGGAGAAGGTGGGGGCGGAAGGGCATGCCGCGCCGATCACGATGCCGACGGGCGATGAATTCGAAACGCTCGCGAACGCGTTCAACAACATGACAGGGCGCCTGGATGCGTCGATGCGTCAGATCCAGGAAATCGCTTTCGTCGATCCCGTGACGCGCCTGCCGAACCAAGATCGTTTCATCCGGGAAGTCGAATACTTCATTCTGCAGAGCAAGGCCGGGCAGGCGACAGCGGCGGTGATCGTTGTTGAGCTCACGCGCCTACCGCGCCTCATGCAAACGCTAGATCCGGATGCGGCGCGCGATTTCCTGCGCGTGGTCGCGGATCGCTTTGTTACGGCGGTGCGGACGGTCGATCGCGTTGTGCGCGTGCGGGGGCAGGGTGAGCGTCAAGCCGTTCCCGCGCGTCTCAGCGCGTCAGAGTTCGGGGTGTTGGCGCCTGATCTTTCGTCTGCGCCCGATGCGGCGCGGTTTGCGCAGCACCTTAATGCCGCGCTCGATCAGCCATTCGACTGGCGCGGTCACAAGTTTACGTTGGGGGCCTGCTGCGGCGTGTCACTCGCACCGCGCGACGGTCAGGACGCCGATGCCGCAATTCGCCATGCGCGCATGGCGATGGCCGCGGCGCACACGGCGCCAGCGCGCGTGAAGGTCTACACGCAATCGCTCGATCGCGAGGCGGTGGCGCGGCTGACGCTGGAACGCGAGATGCGCGGCGCCCTGGAGCGCAACGAGTTTCGCGCTTACTTCCAACCGAAGATCAATCTGCACACGGGCCGCATCGAAGCGTGCGAAGCACTGGCGCGCTGGATCCGTCCGGATCGCACTATTATTAGCCCCGGCCGCTTCATTCCCGTCGCCGAAGAAAGCGGGCTTATCGGGGCGCTGTCTGACGCAATCATGCGCGAAGCGTGCTGGAAGGCCGCGTCCTGGGCGCGGGCAGGGCAACCGATCAAGGTTGCCGTCAACGTATCTGCGCTGCAATTCCGCAATGATCGCTTCGCGGATAACGTGTTGCGCGTGGTTTCACACGCAAGCTTGCCACCGGAAAATTTGGAACTCGAAATCACCGAGTCCGTGATTATGGCGGACCCGGAACGCGCTCTGCGCATCATCCAGCCACTGCGCGAGGCAGGTGTGCGCCTCGCCATCGACGATTTCGGATGCGGCCATTCGAGTCTGGCAGCGCTGACCCGACTGCCATTTGACGTCATCAAGATTGACCAACAATTCATCCGCGCGCTGGAGCGCGGCGAACCGCGATCGGCTGAGATCATCGAGATCATTCTGGCGTTTGCGCGTACGCTAAACATGGAAATCGTCGCTGAAGGGGTGGAGCGGCGCGAGGATATGGAATTCATGGCCGCGCGGGGCTGCCACTGGATCCAGGGCTTCCTGTTCGGCGCCGCCGTGTCAGCGCCAGAGTTCGCGGAATTGCTGCGCCGCCAAGACGGCGAAGATGTGAGCGCCATAGACGCCGCTTGAACGGCGGCGCGCGCTCCGCCACATCAGAGCCCATGACAGACCAAACAGGATGGCACGGCACGACGATCGTCTGCGTGCGAAAGAACGGCAAAGTCGTGATCGCCGGCGACGGCCAGGTCTCGGCGGGTCCGACCATTCTCAAAGGCAATGCGCGCAAGGTGCGCCGGCTTGCGGATGGGGCGGTGATTGTCGGCTTCGCCGGCGCAACAGCGGATGCGTTTGCCTTGTTTGAACGGCTTGAGCAGAAGCTGGAGCGTTTTCCGAAGCAGCTTGCGCGGGCGTGCGTGGAGCTTGCCAAGGACTGGCGCACGGATCGCGCGCTGCGCCGGCTCGATGCTATGCTGATTGTCGCGGACAAGGACGAGACGCTGCTTTTGACTGGCGCCGGCGATGTGTTGGAACCGGAGCATCAGGTCGTCGCGGTTGGCTCTGGCGGCAATTATGCGCTGGCGGCGGCGCGCGCACTTTATAGCCACGTCGAAGATCCAGAGGCGATCGCGCGCGAAGCCATGGAAATCGCATCGAAGATTTGCGTCTACACCAACGGCAATCTCACGGTCGAAAAGCTTGAAGGCTGAAGCGCGCCGACGAGACGCCGCACTTCACGCGCTGCGTCGCGACGCCTAGATCAAACACGCCATGACCCATTTCTCACCTCGCGAAATCGTTTCCGAACTTGATCGCTACATCGTTGGTCAGAACGATGCCAAGCGCGCTGTTGCGATTGCGCTGCGTAACCGCTGGCGCCGGAAGCAATTGCCGGAGGACCTCCGCGAAGAGGTGACGCCGAAGAACATCTTGATGATTGGGCCAACTGGTGTCGGCAAAACTGAGATTGCGCGGCGGTTGGCCAAGCTTGCGGGTGCGCCGTTCCTTAAGGTGGAAGCGACAAAGTTCACCGAGGTCGGCTACGTCGGCCGCGACGTCGAACAGATCATTCGTGATCTTGTTGAGGTTTCGCTCAACCTGGTACGCGAGCGCCGCCGCCGCGAAGTGCGCGCGCGCGCGGAAGCTGCTGCGGAGGAGCGGGTGCTTGATGCCCTTGTGGGGCAGGGCGCGAGCGCTGCGACGCGCGAGTCGTTTCGCAAGAAGTTACGCAACAGCGAGCTTGGCGACTCAGCGGTCGAGATTGACGTTGAGGACAATGCCAATCCGATGGGCGGCCTCGACATTCCTGGTCAACCGAATGTCGGCGTCGTCAATATCGGCGAGATCTTCGGTAAGGCGTTTGGCAAACGCACTAAGCGCGTTCGGATGACGGTGAACGAGGCCTATGAGCCACTCATCCGTGAAGAGAGCGACAAGCTCATCGATCAAGACACGCTGACGAAAGAAGCATTGGCGCTCACGGCCGAGGACGGCATCGTGTTCATCGATGAAATCGATAAAATCGCATCCCGCTCGGACCGCGTTGGCGGCGGCGATGTGAGTCGCGAGGGTGTGCAGCGTGATTTGCTGCCGCTGATCGAAGGCACGATGGTTACGACCAAGCATGGACAGTTGAAGACGGATCACATCCTCTTCATTGCCTCAGGTGCGTTTCATGTTTCAAAGCCGTCTGATTTGCTGCCGGAATTGCAGGGCCGTCTGCCGATCCGCGTTGAGCTTCAAGCGCTCACGCGTGACGATTTCCGGCGCATTCTAACCGAGCCCGAGGCCAGCCTCGTTACGCAGTATAAGGCGCTGCTAAAAACTGAAGGCGTTACGCTTGAGATCACGGACGACGCTGTCGAAGCGATCGCTGGCATTGCGGCGGATGTGAACAGCACCGTCGAGAACATCGGCGCGCGGCGGTTGCAGACGGTGATGGAGCGGATGCTGGACGAGATCAGCTATTCCGCGCCGGATCGTAACGGCGAGACCGTGCGGATCGACGCGGAATATGTGAAGAGTCACGTCGGCAATCTCGCGAAGAACGCCGATCTGAGCCGTTTCATTCTCTAAACGCTAACACCGCTTTTCTGAGCCAGCTCGCGAAGGTTCACCTCGGGACGCGGGCCCATGTGCGAAATCACCTCCGCAGCCGCAAGCGAAGCCAGTGCGCCGCATTCCGCAAGCGATTTCTTGCGCGCGTATCCGAACAGGAAGCCTGCGGCGTACTGATCGCCGGCGCCGGTAGAATCTACCACCTTGGAAACCGGATGAGCTTTCACTTCGACGGTCTCGCTCGTTGAGGCAATAAGCGAGCCGTGCTCGGAGCGGGTGACGGCCACAAGCGGGCAGACTTTTCGTGCCTGCGCGAGCGCGTCGCCGAGATCGTTGCTCTCATACAAAGAGAGGATCTCGGATTCGTTGCAGAACAGTATGTCGATGTGACCGCGGACCAATTGGCGGAAGCTGTCACGGTGGCGATCGACGCAGAAAGTGTCGGAGAGCGTGAGCGACACCTTGCGCCCGGCGGCTCGTGCGATCTCGGCGGCGCGGACGAAAGCCGCTTTAGCTTCGTCGCGATCGAAGAGGTAGCCTTCGAGGAAAAGCGTTTCGCCGGAACGAATGAGGTCGGCGTCGATGTCTTCCGCGCCGAGCAGGGTTGAGGCGCCGAGATAGGTGTTCATCGAGCGCTGGCCGTCTGAAGTCACGACGATGAGCGAGCGCGCGGTGCTTGGCGTGCCCAGACGCGGCGGTGTGTTGAAGGTGACGCCGGCGGCACGGAATTCTTTCGTGAACCGTGCACCGAGTGCGTCATCCGCGACTTTGCCGATGTACGCGGTCTTACCGCCGAAGCTCGCAATGCCGGTGACGGTGTTGGCGGCGGAGCCGCCTGCGGCGACAACAGGATCGGCCAAGCGCGCGGTCAAATGCTCGGCGCGCGCCTCGTCGATCAGAGTCATTGCGCCTTTGGCGATGCCTTCTTCGGCGAGGAACTCGTCCGAAACAGGTTTCAGAACGTCAATGATGGCGTTGCCGACGGCGACAACATCGTAGGTCGAGCTTGTCATGAATTTATCCCTGGAGTTCTGGCGTTTAAGCGCGCGGGCAGGGCATGGCAAGCATTGCGGGCGGGCGCGGGTGGCGGCACATTCGCGCGCATGAGATTCATTGCATCCCTTGCCGCTTTGGCCTTGCTCGCCGCCTGCGCCACTGCAGCGCCAACCGCTCCCGCCGCCAATGGCGCGACGTCTATAGCGCCGACGTCCACATCGAGCTCTCGGCAGGCGCAATTGCTGCGCTCGGCTGGCGGCGCTAACGCCGCGTCGCAGCAAGACATCGAACGTGTGTTTGGTAATGCGGACATTGTGCGCCGCGAAGGTGGAGGCATGGCGCTAACATATCGGTTCGAGAGTTGTGCGCTGCTGATGCTGTTCGCTGCCGATGGACACAACACGATGCGGTTGCAGGAGGCGCACCCGAGCGCGCGCCGCGGCACGGGCGCGGCGCCTTCGCTCGATCAGTGCGCGGCTGAAGCAGCAGCGGCGCGCCGTTCGTAATGCCACGCGTCGCGTATCTGACGGGGCGCACGTATCGCGGAACGCCGCTTGGGCCAGGCGCGGTGCCGCAGCTCGAAGAGAAGAGCCGCGAACTGATCTTGGCGGCCGGCAAGAAGCGCGGCGTTGAGTTCGAAATCGTCTATTGGGACGAGATGGATTTGCCGCAGCGGGGCTTCGATCTCGCGGTGATCCGCACGACTTGGGACTATACCGAGCGAGCAGATCAATTCTTGTCGGCGCTTGAATCGCATGAGCGTGGTGGCTTGCGTGTCTGCAATTCCTCGCAGGTCGTGCGTTGGAATATGCGCAAGACGTATTTGAAAGAGCTTGGGCCGTCGGCGATTGAAACCGTTTGGACCGATAGGCCGGATGCACACACCGTCTCGCAGGCGTTCGATGCGCTAGATGCATCGGAAGTGGTGCTGAAGCCGCAAGTCGGGGCGGGTTCGGTTCGCACTGTGCGCTTGAAGCGCAATACCTGGAGCGATGCGGATTTGATCGATGGGCCGATGGGGCCGGCGATGATCCAGCCGTATCTGCGCGCGATCGAGACGGAAGGGGAGCGTTCGCTCTTCTGGTTTGGCGGCGAGTATTCGCATGCGGTGCGGAAAGTACCTGCAGCGGGGGACTGGCTAGCTAACGTTTCTGGTGCGCGGTTCGTGGCCGAAACGCCACCGCCGGCTGCGATTGAGGCGGCGGAAGCTGCGCGTGAGCGAGCGCCGCAGGATTTGCTTTATGTGCGGATCGACCTGGTGCTGGGCGACGATGGCGCGTGGCGGGTGATCGAGATCGAGGCGATCGAGCCTTATCTCTTCTTGGACTTTGCACCTGAAGGCGCAGACGTTTTTGTCGGTGCGATTGCGCGCGTCTTGGGTGTGTAGAGGCAGATATCGGCGATCACGCAGCGTGGGCACTCGGGCCTGCGAGCGAGGCACGTGTAGCGTCCGTGAAGGATCAGCCAATGATGCGCGCCGTGGAGGTATTTCTCCGGCGTAATGCGCATGAGCTGAGTTTCGACTTCAGCCGGCGTTTTGCCGTCAGCGAGGCCGGTGCGGTTGGCGACGCGGAAGACGTGGGTGTCTACGGCGATGGCGCCTTCGCCGAAAATTTCCATCAGCACGACGTTCGCGGTTTTGCGGCCGACGCCGGGGAGGGCCTCCAACGCCTCGCGATCGCGCGGGACTTCGCCGTTGTGCTGATTGATCAATGCTTGTGAGAGCGCGATGACGTTCTTGGCTTTGTTGCGCCATAGGCCGATCGTCTTGATGTGATCGGCGACCTTCTCTTCGCCGAGCTTCAACATTTTCTTCGGGGTGTCGGCGATTTGAAACAGAGGTCCGGTGGCGCGGTTGACGCCTTTGTCTGTGGCTTGCGCGGAGAGAACCACGGCGACCAGCAGCGTATAGGGGTTGGTGTATTCCAGCTCCGTCTTTGGATCGGGGCGCACGTGGGCGAGGCGGGCGTAAAGCTCTTCCGCTTTGGCTTTGGTTAGGCGCCTAGCCACGTGATCTCGTCCCTTGGCAGCCGAAGCGGCGGAGCTAATCTTAGCGCATGACGCCGCACTGGGAACGCTCACCCGACGCGCCGGTTCTGGACGAACCGCTTCTGATGGATGCTGTGTTGCGCCCGCATCGGAGCTTTAGTCTCAAGGCGTTCAAGCTGATGTTGCTGGCGGTGATCGCGGTGAATGTCGCGGTGGCGATTTTCTTTTGGGTGCAGGGCGCGTTTCCGGTGGCGGGGTTTTTGGGGCTCGATGTGCTGGCTTTGTGGCTGGCGTTTCGGTGGAATTATCGCTCGGGGCAGGTCGCCGAATATGTGCGGATCGCGCCGGGAAAAGTGCATGTGGCGGCGGTCAACGGGAATGGCGCTGCGACGCACTGGGTGCTCAATCCGATTTGGGCGCAGGTCGCGCGCGATGGGCGCGGCGTGCTGATCCGTGAACGCGAAGGGCAGATGCGGCTCGGTGCGTTTTTGTCGCCGAAAGAGTGCGATGGGTTTGCGCAGGCATTGAGCCTAGCGCTGAGCAAGGCCAAACGCTGCTACAGCCCGAGCACGTCGCGCATCGAGTAGAGCCCGGGCGGCTTGCTCGCGACCCAGAGCGCGGCGGCGAGGGCGCCGTCAGCGAAGACGGCGCGATCTGAGGCGTGATGCGAGAGCGTTACAGTTTCCCGCTCGGCGATGAAGCGGACGTCGTGATCGCCGACGATGCCGCCGCCGCGAATGGCGGAAAAACCGATGCCGCCTTCTTTGCGCTCGCCGGTGATGCCGTCGTGCGGCTTGAGGCGGGCGTCGGAGAGTTTGACGTTGCGGCCGTGGGCGGCGGCGTCTCCGAGGAGGAGGGCTGTGCCGGAGGGCGCGTCGACTTTCCGGCGGTGATGCGCCTCGGTGATCTCGATGTCCCACTCGGGGCCAAGGCGTTGGGCGGCTTGTTCGACGAGCGCTGCGAGCAGGTTCACGCCGAGGCTGAAATTGCCCGAGCGAACGATGGCGATGCGCTTGGCGTGTTCGGCGATTTTCGCTTCTTGCTCGACTGTCAGACCGGTGGTGCCGACTACTGCGGCTTTCACTGGCGTGCCGACGAGCGCGTCGAGCGCGGCGACGCTGCCCTCCGGTGAGGTGAAGTCGATCCAGACGTCGGCTTTGTCGGCGGCGAGGTTCGCGGTCTCGGATGTGTTCATCATCAGAGGCGCCATGCCGGCGAGGGCGCCTAGATCAATGCCGAGAAATTGGCCTTCGCGGTGCTCAGTGCCACCGCAGACGGAAAAGCGCGGATCGTGCGATGCGGCGCGAACAAGCGCGCGGCCCATACGGCCGCCGGCGCCGGCGATTGCGATGGAAAGCGTCATAGTTTCCTTGTGATCCGCGCCGCTGCTGCTTGCAAGCAAAGTGCTCTCTTTCGGAGACGCGAGACGGCGCCTAGGATCAGGCGAGTTGGGGATCACATGCGGGCCATTCTCTTTGTCGTAGCCCTCACGCTGGGCGTATCTGTTGGCACGCTGGCAATCGCTGGCCCGCCGTCTTTGCGCCAGAGCACGGAATTCAACGCAGAGTCGCCGCACGCGCTGGTCGTCTTTGAGGTCGCTCCAAGTTTCGCTCCCTCGAGCAAGCTTGAGTTGTACGCGTTCGATCCCGCGACCCGCGAGTGGACGTACACGATGACGCGCGGTTGGGCGGACTTCGGGCGGCTACGCGGAAGCGGGTTTCATGCTGGTTTGGTGCGACCTGCGGGTGTGTACGCCATCAACTCGGTTGCGACCCAGTCATACTGGGTCGCGTGCTTCAACGGCGGCACGTTCGCGTTCAACCTGCAACCGGGTAGCGTGAATTATATCGGCATGATCGATGTTGGCGACGCCCTTGCCCAAGTCGCGGCAGAGCTTCCGCATACGAGCCGAGGCGCGATCTTTACGCTCTACGATACGCCGCGCATTGGCTACAGGCCGGCAGCTACGCAGCCCGACTGGGAGTCGCGGGTACGCTCCTATCTTGCGGGGCAGTATCCGAATGTGAATGCACCAATCGTGGCGCCCGAGCCCTTAGCGGTCACGTTCGAGCCAGGCACGAGCCTGATAACCGGCAGAACCTGCGGCAAGTGGTGAGAGCGCTGAGCGCGCTTAGCGCGTCGGCGGTTCGCTGTTGGCGGCGAAGAAGCTCTTCATGTTGTCGAAGAAGCCCTGGGATTGCGGGTGGCATTCTTCGCCGCAACCCTTGGAGAATTCCTCCAAGAGCTTCTTTTGTTTCGCTGTGAGGTTCACCGGCGTCTCAACGAGCAGCTCAACGTGGAGATCGCCGCGATCCTTGCCGCGCAGGTGCGTCATGCCTTTGCCTTTGACGCGGAAGCGGCGGCCGGTTTGCGCGCCGGCGGGGATGGTGATCTTGGCGCGCTCGCCGTCGATGGTTGGGATTTCCATCTCGCCGCCGAGCGCTGCTTTCACCATCGGTGCGGGCGCGCGGCAGTAGAGATCCGGGCCTTCGCGCTCGAACAGCGCGTGCGGTTTCACGGAGAGGAAAAGATAAAGATCGCCAGGCGGACCACCGCGTGCGCCGGCATCGCCCTCGCCGGAGAGGCGGATGCGGGTGCCGTCTTCAACGCCAGCGGGGATCTTCACCGAGAGCGTGCGCTCTTTTTGAACTTGGCCTCTGCCACCGCAGGAGCGGCACGGCGTTTTGATTGATTGGCCGCGCCCGTGGCAGGCAGGGCAGGTGCGCACCATGCGGAACATGCCTTGTTGCGTGCGGACTTGGCCGGCGCCTTGGCAGGTCGTGCAGGTGTCGAGCGGTGCGTTGCCTTCGGAGCCCGAACCTTTGCACGGCTCACACGCTTGCGCGCGTGGCACGACGATCTCGCGTTCGTTGCCGCGGAACGCTTGCTCGAGTGTGATTTCGACGTCGTAGCGAAGATCGGCGCCGCGGCCTGGGCCGTTGCGCGGTCCGCGTCCGCCGCCGCGCGCGAACATGTCTTCGAAGCCGCCGCCGAAGATCTCGTTGAAGATGTCGGAGAAGTCGGCCGCGCCCGCGCCGTGGAAGCCGCCGGCGCCTGGGCCGCCGCCTTGGAAGGCTGCTTTGCCGTAGCGATCGTAGGCGGCGCGCTTTTCGGGATCGGAGAGCACGGCATAGGCTTCGCCGAGCTCTTTGAATTTATCCTCGGAGACTTTGCAGCCCGGGTTTTGATCCGGATGCAGCTTCATCGCGAGCTTGCGGAAGGCTGACTTAATCGTCGAAGCGTCAGCGTCGCGCGCGACACCGAGCACTTCATAAAAATCGCGGTCAGCACTCATGGTGCGACCGAGATGAGAAAGAGGCGGCCCCCACGCAAGGAGGGGAGCCGCCCGATTTCAGTTTGGATAAAGCGCTGCCGCATCGATCGACCTCAATGTCGAGTTGAGACTTAAGCGCTCTTCTTGCCGTCGACTTCTTCGAAGTCGGCGTCAACGACACCTTCTTGGTCGGGGCCGCCGGCACTGCCGCCGCCGTCCGGGCCACCGCCGCCGCCATAGAGGGCTTCACCGATCTTCATCGACGCTTGCACGAGCGCCTGCGTTTTCGACGCGATCTCGGACGTGTTGTCGGTCTCGAGCGCGGCCTTCAATGCCGCAACGGCAGCTTCGATGGCGGACTTATCGGGCGCCGGGATTTTGTCGCCGTTTTCTTGAAGCTGCTTTTCGGTGGCGTGGACCAGGGCTTCGCCTTGGTTCTTGGCTTCCGCCATTTCGCGGCGCGATTTGTCTTCGCCGGCGTGCTCTTCGGCTTCGCGGACCATGCGCTTGATGTCGTCGTCAGAGAGACCGCCAGACGGCTGGATGCGCATGTTCTGTTCTTTGTTGGTCGCCTTATCCTTAGCGCCGACCGAGACTATGCCGTTCGCGTCGATGTCAAACGTGACTTCGATTTGTGGCATGCCGCGCGGTGAGGGCGGAATGCCGACGAGGTCGAACTGGCCGAGCGGGCGGTTGTCCGCCGCCATTTCACGCTCGCCTTGGAAGACGCGGATGGTGACGGCGTTTTGGTTGTCCTCGGCGGTCGAGAAGATTTGGCTCTTCTTGGTCGGGATCGTGGTGTTGCGTTCGATCAGGCGCGTGAACACGCCGCCGAGCGTTTCGATGCCGAGCGAGAGCGGGGTGACGTCGAGCAGAACGACGTCTTTGACGTCGCCTTGAAGAACGCCGGCTTGGATCGCGGCGCCAACGGCCACGACTTCATCAGGGTTGACGCCTTTATGCGGCTCGCGACCGAAGAATTCTTTCACGACTTGTTGGATCTTCGGCATGCGCGTCATGCCGCCGACCAGGACCACTTCCTTGATGTCGGAAGCGGAGAGGCCGGCATCCTTCAGCGCCGCTTTGCACGGGCCGATGGTCTTTTGAACCAGATCGTCGACCAGCGCTTCGTACTTGGCGCGCGTGATCTTCATGTTGAGGTGGACAGGGCCGCTCGCGTTTGCGGTGATGAACGGCACGCTGATGTCGAACTCCGACCGCGACGAAAGCTCCTTTTTCGCTTGTTCGGAGACTTCCTTCAGGCGCTGCAGCGCGAGCTTATCTTGGCGCAGGTCAATGCCGTTGGCCTTTTTGAACTCGTCCGCGATGTAGTTGAGGATGCGGATGTCGAAGTCTTCACCGCCGAGGAACGTATCGCCGTTCGTCGAGCGCACTTCGAACACGCCGTCGCCGATCTCGAGGATCGAAACGTCGAACGTTCCGCCGCCGAGATCGTACACGGCGATGGTCTTGGTGCCGGCGTCCTTCGACTTGTCGAGGCCGTAGGCGAGGGCGGCAGCCGTTGGTTCGTTGATAATACGCAGCACTTCGAGGCCAGCGATCTTGCCGGCGTCCTTGGTGGCTTGGCGTTGTGCGTCGTTGAAGTACGCCGGAACCGTGATGACGGCCTGCGTCACCGGCTCACCGAGATAGGCTTCCGCCGTGTCCTTCATCTTCTGAAGCACAAACGCGGAGATTTCGGACGGCGCATACTTCTTGTTGTCGCGGCCCTCAATCCAGGCATCGCCATTTGGACCTTTGACGATCTTGTACGGGACGAGCTCGGCGTCCTTCTTGGAGATCGGATCGTCGGCCGAGCGGCCGATCAGGCGCTTTACGGCGGAATACGTATGGGTAGGGTTGGTGACGGCTTGGCGTACAGCTTGAATGCCGATCAGGCGCTCGCCGCTATCGGAGAAGGCGACCACTGACGGCGTGGTGTTCGAGCCTTCAGCGTTGACGATGACCTTCGGTTGGCCGCCTTCCATAACGGCGACGCACGAGTTGGTCGTGCCGAGGTCGATGCCAATAACTTTGCCCATTGCTTAGTCCTCGTTCCTTTCTCAGCGGCGCGGTTTCGTCTTGTGGACCCATATCCTGGCGTCCGCGAAGCGCGCGTCCTGTACCTTCAAACAAGCGGTTAAACGACTTAGCGCCCCGTCCCAAGCTCCAAGCCGCTTCGTTCCGGGTTCATGTGGTGTATCGACCACAAGGTGCAAGCCTTTGGGAGCTGCTATCCTCATTCGCCGCAGGGAAATAGTGCAGAGGCCGTGATGCTTTGATCTGGCTCAAGTTTCCGTGCGGAACAAAAAAGAAACCGAACACCTACATAGGCGCTTGGAGATGACCCGTCCCGCCTCAGACCTCGACGGCTTCCGGCTTTGGCCGGGCCTCCTGGATCGTGCAGCCCAAGAGGCGCTGCGCGACGAGGTGTTCACGCGCATGCGGGAAGGGCCGTTCTACATTCCGCGGATGCCGAAATCTGGCGCGCCCATGAGCGTGCGGATGACGAACTTCGGCCCGCTTGGGTGGGTGACGGACAAGGAGCAGGGGTATCGCTATCAGGCGACGCATCCTGAGACCGGCCGCCCATGGGCGGCGATGCCGCCGAAGGTGCTTGAGCTTTGGAATACGCTGAGCGGCTACGCCGCGCCGCCGGAAGCGTGCCTCGTGAATTTGTACGAGAGCGACGCGCGCATGGGCCTGCATGTCGACAGCGATGAGGACGCGTGGGATGCGCCGGTGCTGTCGATCTCGCTTGGCGATACGGCGCTGTTTCGGATTGGCGGGAGCTTGCGCTCGGACGCGACGCGCAGCGTGCGCTTGGCGTCAGGCGATGTGTGCATGCTCGGCGGCGCTGCGCGACGTGCGTATCATGGCGTGGATCGCATCATGAACGGCACGTCGCGCTTATTGCCGAAAGGCGGGCGGCTTAATTTGACGGTGCGGCGGGTGACGGTGCCGCAGTCGTCGCCGGCGCCTCCGCTGCCGGAGCAGGCGTCGTCGTAGTTGGCGCTGCCGCGCCTCCTTCACCGGGCGTAACCCAAGCGCGGATCGGAGACCGGCACGAAGTCAGGCGCCCAGCCCGGAGGCGGACCGCCTGGGCCCATCGGAATGTCGCCGAGTGCCATGTGATGGGCCTTCCAGACCATCGCCATGTGAATGCGCGCGTAGCCCGACGGGTGATCGTAGAAGAACCATTCCTCAAACGCCGTCGGCTCCATCTTGCGATATTCCGACAGCAAAAGCGCCGATTCCGCAAAGCCATCCGGTTCGCGCGCGGCGTTGAGTCCGAACATGTCCGCCTGATTTTCGTGGAAGCGGATGATGTTGTTCTGAATCGGCGTCGCCAGCAGGAAGATGAATCCGATCACCGAGAAGAGGAGAGGCATGCCGGCGGGCTCTGCGACGGAGCGAATTCGCCAACGCTCATCCTTTGCCAGGAAGTGGAACAGGAAATTAGCGAGTCCGAAGGCGATGACGATCATCAACGCATTCATGACGAGGATCGAAACCGTATGCTGCAGTACATAGTGTCCGATCTCGTGGCCAAGCACAGCGCGCACGCCGCCAGGCGATTCACGCTGCAGCAGCGTATCGGCGAGCGAGATGCGCGTAGTTTCACCAAATCCTGAAACGTTGGCGCTGACGCTGTTGGTTTGGCGGGACCGATCGTAGACCAGCACGTCGTTTGTCGGCACGCCGTTGGCTTGCGCGATTTGCAATACGCTATCGCGCAGAGCGCTTTGCGGCATCGGGTTATAGTCGTTGAAGATCGGCGAAATGTAGACCGGCGCCAGCATGCCGATGACGGCGGCAAACGCCAGAGATGCGATCGTTCCCCAGATCCACCAGGTTTTCTTCGCAACAGCGATGATCAGATAGAGCATACCAATCGCGAGTGAGCCGATCAGCAGGCTGAGACCGAAGCCTTGCAGATACTCGGTGAACCATTGGGCGAAGGTCTGTGTCGACAGATCGTAATCGTGCTCGCGCACGAAACCGACCCAATAGTCCCAGCCGAAGGTCAGCACGGCGCCGACGAGCGTGTAGGCAAGCGCGAAGAGGACGACGACGAAGAAGTAGATCTTCACGTTCTTCTCAAGCCAGGCGCGAATGTTCTTCGCAAAGCCCAGGTTGAAGGAACGCAAAGGCGAAGATGAAGCCGAGCAGCGGGCCGACGAATTGGATCCAGTAGCCGCCTTCGAAGTAAGAATCTGACTTCGCGCGCGAGGCCTCGTCCATCGTCGCGAGCCACTGTTGCGTCGCCACATCAGGATCGAAGGGAAGGGCGGCGGCCATGGCCGGTCCCGCAAGTGCGAATGCCGCCGCGAACGCGGCTAAGCCCAAAAACCCACGCATTGGAATGTCCCCAGTAGTTTTGCTCTGGCCGAAAGCCTGCGCCCGCTCCACATCACGCGCAAGAGGACGCGCGTCGGGCGCGTGTCTGGAGGAGACGAAGCGATGAGACTCGACACACCCGAAGGCAATTTCCCACCGACGCGCCGCACCATGGCGGCGTCGCTGTTCTTTGCGGGCTACGCAACGGCGGCTCTCTCTTCGTGTGCGAGCCCTGTGACCACACCGAGCGATGAGCTGATTACCGAAGATGTGCATGTAACCGGCGCTGGCGGGTATTCGCTGCCCGCTTATGTGGCGCGGCCGACAGGGCGTGGACGTCATTCATGCGTCATCGTCGTGAATGAGATTTTCGGCATCCACGATTATATCAAGGATGTTTGCCGCCGCTTCGCGCGCGAAGGCTACGTCGCGATTGCGCCCGACTATTTCGATCGCGCCGGCGATCCCGCGCCGCTCACGGACATGACCGCGATCCGCGATATCGTCGCCACCGCCAACAACGAGCAGGTGATGGGCGATACGCATGGCGCGATCGAGTGGCTGAAGGCGCAATCGTTCTCGAACGATCATATTGGCATCACGGGTTTCTGCTGGGGCGGCACTGTCGTCTGGATGGCCGCCGCTCGCTTTCCGGACGTGAAGG
Organism: Caulobacteraceae bacterium; assembly: GCA_016703335.1. Classification (GTDB taxonomy): domain Bacteria; phylum Pseudomonadota; class Alphaproteobacteria; order Caulobacterales; family Aquidulcibacteraceae; genus Vitreimonas. Next base: position 124,541 of record JADJCG010000009.1, read on the forward strand.
CCGGCGTGGCTTGGTACGGTCGCCTTGTGCATCCCGCCGCGGGAAGCTGGGGCGCGGACGAAGATCGCCAATGGCCGTACGATATTGGCGGCACATTGCACACGCCGGTGCTTGGGCTTTACGCGAGCGAAGATCGCGGCATCCCGCTTGAAAGCGTTGAGCAAATGCGCGCGTCGCTCAACGCCGCCGACAATCCTTCGCACTCGGAGATCATCGTCTATCCGGGCGTGCAGCACGGCTTCCATGCCGACTATCGCGAGAGCTACAATGCGGAAGCCGCCGCTGACGGCTGGGCGCGCTGTCTCGCCTGGTTCCGCGCTAACGGCGTCGCCTAAAGGATCCTCCCATGCGCTATCGCAAACTGGGCCGCACCGGCCTTGCTGTTTCTGAAATCTGCCTCGGCACCATGACGTTTGGTGGCGATGGCTTCTGGAAAGTCATCGGCGCGCTTGAACAAGAGTCGGTCACCAAGCTGGTGAAAGGCGCGTTCGATAAGGGCGTCACCTTCATCGATACGGCGGACGTTTACTCAAACGGCTTGTCGGAGCAGGTGACAGGGCAGGCGATCAAAGGTCTGCCGCGCGATGAACTGGTGATCGCGACCAAGGTGTTCGGCCGCATGGGCGCCTACGGCGGCGCGCAAACGCCAGAGGCGCAGCGCCGATATAACAACACCAATCTTTGGGGCCTCTCACGCAAGCACGTGTTCGATGCGATCGACGCGAGCTTGGAACGGCTCGATATCGATTATGTCGATCTCTACCAAGTGCACTCATTCGATCCGGCAGTGCCACTCGAAGAGACACTGGAAGCATTGGACGAAGTCGTGAAGTCGGGCCGCGCCCGGTACATCGGGCTTTGCAATCACGCGGCGTGGCAGATCATGAAGGCGGTCGGCATTTCCGAGCGCAATGGTCTGGCGCGCTACGAGTCTCTGCAGATGTATTATTCGATCGCGGGCCGCGATCTAGAACGAGGTCGTGCCGCTGGCGAAGGATCAGAACCTCGCGATCCTGCCCTGGAGCCCACTCGCAGGCGGCTTCTGTCGGGCAAGTACACACGGGCAGGGGCGCCAACGGATGGTTCGCGCCGTCTCGCGTTCGACTTCCCGCCGGTCGACAAGGAGAAGGCTTACGACATTATCGATGTGATGAAAGAGATCGGCGATGCGCGCGGCGTTTCCGTCGCGCAGATCGCGCTCTCGTGGCTTTTGCACCAAAAGCACGTCACCAGCGTCATCATCGGCGCGAAGACCGAAGCGCAGCTCAACGACAATCTCGCGGCAACGAGCGTTGAGCTTTCGAGTGACGATCTGAAGAAGCTCGACGATGTCTCAAAGCTGCGGCCGGAATATCCCGGCTGGATGCTCGAACGCCAAGGCGGTGAGCGCACGACTGGCCTGAGCTAGTTAGCGCGCAAAGAAAAGCGGCGGCGCTCTTGTCCAGCGCCGCCGCCCTCACGTGCGTCCCCAAGGCCGCCTGTTAACGCGTGATCTTCACCTCGTAGCCGCCGACCGCGTTCGACAGGCCGCTGACTTGGATGAGGTAGTCACCCGAAGCTTCCGGACGGAAGCGAAGACGGGCGTCATTGCCTGGGCCACTGTCATCCGAAGCGACCTGACGGCCACCTTGGCGAACGATCAAGGCGTCGGGGCCGTTCGGACCCGCGTCTTCCATGCCCGCGCCTTCTTGGACAAGCGACAGGAATGGATCAGCGAGCGGCGTACCGCCCGAGCCATTGGCTTCGATCTGATACGTGACACCAGCTTCGAGCGTGACGCGATAGACGTCGATGTCGCCCGGGATTTCGATGCGGCTGGCGCGCGTGTCGTCAGCGGCGTCGAGGATTTCATCCGTGTAGGCGTGGCCCGGGACGTCGGTATCGACAGCGCGCAGCGTGTAGCGGCCGGTGCTTTGGCCGTCATAGGACGAGACCGCAGCGAAGTACGTGCCACCAGTCGGCGACGCAAAGTAGAGATACGAGTTGAGGCCATGGCCGCCGTCATCGTCCTGCGCCACTTGTGCGCCGGTCGCGTCGTAGAGCGTTAGCAGCGGATCGGCGAGCGGCCGTCGCCTTCGGCGCTATCGAGATAGAAGCGATATGGGCGGCCTTCGACCAGTTCGATCGCGAACCAGTCCACATCGCCGGCTGCGCCGATCATGCTGGTGCGCGGATCGCCCATGGCTGACAGAGCGTCTGCGCCTTCCATGTTGTCACCGACTTCGCCGCCAACAACGTTGAGCGCGTAACGGCCGGCAGCGTCTTCAGTGAAGCCACGTGCTTCAACGAAGTAATTGCCCGCCGCCGTGGCTTGGAATTCGAGATAAGAGTTCAGGCCATCGCCGCCATCGTCGTCGCGCGCGAGTTCGGCGCCGTCGGGACCGTAGAGAACCAGGTAGGGGTCGCCGATGCTGTCCGGCGTACCGGTCACTTGCATGCCGATGCGCACAGCTTGGGCGTCGGCGAGCGTGAGGCGATACCAATCGCGATCGCCAGCGGGGGAGAGCACGCCTTCGCGATAATCGCCTTCGGGGCTGAGGCTTGCATCGGTGCTGGCGTCAGCCGGAATGTCGCCGGTGCGGGCTGCGAGCGTGTAGCCGCCGGTCGCGTCACCGGTGAAGGACGAGGCTTCGACATAGTACGTGCCGGTCGATGACGCTGTGAACTCGAGATATGAGTTCAGGCCATCGCCGCCGTCATCATCAACCGCAACTTCTTCGCCGCGTGAATCGCGCAGGCGGATCAGTGGATCGCCGATCGGGCTGTCGCCGCTGGCATCGAGCGTGAAGCGATACGATTCACCCTCGGTGAGGCGCACGCGGTACCAATCGGCATCGCTCGGAAAGTCGAGTGTGCCGTTGATGGTTTGGCCTGCGTTGATGCGGCCACCGGTCGAGGTAGAATTGGCGACATTGTCGCGCGGCAGGCGCTCGGCGCTGACGTCAAGTGCGTAGCCACCCGTGTAGCCATCGCCGTAGCCGCGAGCTTCGATGAAGACATCGCCGTTGGCGGCAGGAATGAATTGAAGCGCCGAATTGAGTGAGCCGTCAGCATCGTCGTTTTCGGCGAGAACGTTGCCGTCGCGGTCAAGAACGCGGAGCACTGGGTCGCCGAGACCGCCTTCGCCAGCGCCGGCGAGCGTGATGTTGTAGCGATTGCCGGTGCGCGCCGAGAGGCGATACCAATCGATGTCGCCTTCATATTCGATGTTGCCGTTGCTGGTGCGGCCGACAGCGACGCGCGCACGCGTGCTGGCGTCGCCACCTGCATCATCCGGCGGAACGTCTTCTGCGGAGACGCCAAGACGATAAGCGCCGGTCGCTTCGGCGCTGAACGCGCGAGCTTCGACGTACACAATTCCGGTTTGTTGCGGGACGTACCGGAGTGCTGAGTTCAGCGTGCCGTTGGCGTCGTCGTTGAAGGCGAGCTGATTGCCTTGCGCGTCATAGACGCTGAGCATCGGATCGATGGCTTGGCCTTCGGCGCCGATTCCCGCGAGCGCGAGGTTGTAGCGGCGGCCGGTTTGGACTTCGAGGCGATACCAGTCGGTGTCGCTGCCGGGTGAGATTTCGCCATCAACGTTGCCGGTGAGTGTCGCGGTCGTCGACGCATCGCCGGGCTGATCTGCCGTCTGCGCGGAAGCGGGCGCGAACCCAAACGTCGCCATCAGCGCAGCTGCTGCCGCGCCAAATAAAAGCTTTCCACGCATGTACTGGTCTCCCCTCAAATCGTGACGGCTATGGTTAACTATCCGTCATGTCAGACGCAAAGCGGAATTCGGGCAAAATCCAGCCTTCTGGCGCAATTCGACCCTCATCGCCGCAGAGCGATGGACGTGTTTGGCATAGCTGGCAAAGCGCTGGGGCGCGAGAAAAAGCGGAACTTTAGACTTTGATGTCCACGTGCGGGGCGGGGCGCCTTGGCGGGGCCCACCGAAACGAGCACCATCGCGGCGCGTAACGTTCGGTCACCCAGCATGTAGCCGGATTGAAGCACCTCTTGGACCGTGCCGGCGGGCTGATCGCCAGGCGCTTGAGCCACGGCTTGGTGCACCTTCGGATCGAATTGCTCGCCGCGTGCGCCGATGCGCTTCAGGCCATGGCGGGAGAAGGCGTCGACAAGCGAACGTTCGGTGAGTTCGACGCCGGTCAGCAGATTGCGGAAGCCTTCGTCTAGGTCGTCGCGCGGCGCGGCCATGAGCGCGCGCTCAAGCGTATCGGCGATTGGCAGCAAATCCTGCGCGAAGCGATCAATCGCATAGGCGCGGGCTTCCACGGCTTCGCGCTGGGCCCGGCGGCGCGTGTTTTCAGCTTCGGCCAAAGCACGGAGCATGTCGTCTTTGGCTTTGGCCAGCTCAGCTTGCAGAGTTGCGACGTCGAACGCCTCGCCGATCGGATCGTTCGTGGCGGCTTCAGGCTGCTGGGGATTTGCTTCGTCCGTCATTCCATCCTCATCGTTCGCCGCGCCCGTCGAGCACCCGGCCGACAACGCGCGCTGTATAATCCACCACGGGGATCACCCGTGCATAGTTGAGCCGGGTAGGGCCGATCACGCCCAAAGCCCCGACGACTTTCCGTTCGGCGTTCATATAGGGCGCGACGATCAGACTCGACCCTGACAGTGAAAAAAGCGGGTTTTCCGAGCCGATGAACACACGAACGGCGTCCCCAGCCTTGGCTAGATCGAGCACTTGAATGAGTTCGCGGGTCTTTTCCAGGTCATCGAAGAGTTTCCGCGCCCGTTCGAGATCGGCCACAGCCTGCTGATCCTGCAACAAGTTCCCGCGCCCACGGACAATGAGGGAGCGGCCAAGCATTGGATCTTCGCCGGACCATTCAACCAAGCCTTTCTCAACGAGACCAGCGGCGGCTTTGTCGAGCGCGGCGCGATCGCGGGTGAGAGAGTCGGCGGCGGCGGCGCGTGCTTCGGCCAGCGTGCGGCCTTTGAAGCGGGCGTTGAGATAGTTTGCCGCTTCGCTGAGGGCGCCAGACGGCAGATCCGCGGGCGTGTTGATGATGCGGTTCTCGACCTGGTTGTCTTCGAACACGAGCACGAGCAGCGCTTGGCCCGGACCAATGCCCACGATCTCGGCGTGGCGGACCGGCGCATCGCGCTCCGGTGTCACCACAAGCCCGGCGCCGCCAGCGAGACCGGAGAGCAAATCTGACGCCGCGCCCATCACGTCTTGGGGGTTTGAGCCTGCCGCCGCGATGCGGGCATCGATCTCGCGCTTTTCGTCGGGTGGCACGTCGCCGAGTTGAAGCAAGCTGTCGACGAAGAAGCGCAGGCCCTGCTGGGTAGGCGAGCGCCCCGCCATCGCGTGCGGCGCTTCGAGCAGGCCGAGGCTTGCGAGATCGGCCATGGTGTTGCGGATCGAGGCGGGCGAGAGGCCGACGCCTGCGAGCTTTGAGAGCGTGCGCGAGCCAACAGGTTCTCCGGTCGTCAGATACGACTCGACGATCTCGCGGAAAATTTCCCGCGCCCGCGCGTCGAGCGAGGTCAGATCGGAGGAGGGCGGTAAAACCATTTGAGGGCTCTAGGTAGCGAAGGTGCGCCCGGGCGCAAGCTGCGCTTATGTCTTGGCCGCCTTGCGTTTCGTCGCGGGCATGGCGCGGCGCATGTATTCGTCGAACTTCGGCACGGTAAAGCCGATGAGGCCGCGCTCGGGCGAGTACGCCATGCCTTTCTTGATCAGCTCGTCGCGGATCGGCGCGGCTTGGCTGAGGCTCAACTTCATCGCGTTGGCGACATCGGAGGAGTTTACCGGCTCTGCGCCGAACTCGGCCATGGCGCGCGCGTAAGCTTTTTGGCGCTCCGTCAGGCGCGCGAGGCGGACTTTGAAAATGCCTTCGTCGAGCGCGGCGATCGCAGTTTCGCTGGCGCGTTTGGCGTCGGCCAATGTGATCGGCGACTTCTGCGCCGCGTCCCAGCAGTGCGAACCCCACACTTGCAGGAAGAACGGGTAGCGCCCGGTTTGCTCGATGACGTAGTCGAGCGCGTCCTTTGCGTACTTTACGCCTTCGCGCTCCGCGGGGGCGGAGAGGGCAAGGCGCGCGCCGGCTTCGTCGAGCGGGCCGATCGGCGGATAGTCGAACAAACGCTCTGCGTATGATTTCGCATCGCCCGCAAGCTTCGCCAGCTGTGGCAGGCCGCCGCCGAACAACAGCAGCGGCAGCTGGCGTTGTGCGATCTTGTGCATCGCCATGATCAGCGCGCTGAGATCGTCTTTCTGCAGATACTGAATTTCATCGATCAGCAGGATGACGGCCGTGTCGCGCTTCTTCGCGGCTTCGGCGATGGCGACGAAGAGATCCGTGAGATCGATGGACAGGTCGCCCGTCGCGGGTGTGACGGCGAAACCAAAATCGACGTCGCCGACGGTGGCTTTGAACATGCTCGCGAACGAGCGCAGCGCGCCGAAGGCTTTTTGCACTTCGTTGCCAGCCTTCTTCACGCGGTCGAGGCGGTGAAGAATGTGCTGGAGCTGCGGCGCGAGCTGCTGCGCCAGCGGCGTGCCGGGATCGATTTCGAGCAGGGCGGTTTGGCAGCCTTCTTCTTCTGCGATGGCTTCGAACGCATTCAGCAGCACGGTTTTGCCGACGCCGCGCAGACCCAACATGATTGCGCTCTTGGCCGGGCGGCCACCCTTGGCGCGGGCGATGGCGACACGTGCGATGTCCACCAGGCTGTCGCGTCCGGCCAGCTCCGGGGGAGGGACGCCGGCGCCTGGGTTGTAGGGGTTGTGGGTGGCTTTCATATCTTTGTTTGGAGGAGTTAGGCGACGTTGGCCAAACAATCTTATAATGAACTATGAAGCCGCTCTTAGGCCGACTCGCCCAAACCGGCCCGAACTTTCTTATGCGTATCGGTGTCTATAGGTTTGTTTGGGGCAGGTGGCCTAACTGGGCCGAACTTTCCGATAGGAACCATGATTTCGCCCGGTTCCCACCTGAGAAGCCGCCCATGTTGCTGAGAACCCTTGTGCTTTTGGCTGGCCTTTGCCTCGCCACGCCCGCCCTCGCCCAAACCTCGATCACGCTGCGGGCAGCGCCCGTCGCGATCGTCGATGCGCAAATCAATGGCCGCCCGGTCCGGCTTGAGGTCGACCCTCGCCTGCCTGACGTTCTGGTGCTTAATCCAGCGGCGGCAGAGCGGCTGCACGTCCGGCGGGTTCCGTTTGTCGGCGCCCGCGTATCGTTGGACGCATCCTACATTCGTGGCCGCATCGCCCGCCCGCGTATCGAGTTCGGGGACGCCGGCGCCTCGCGCGCGACAACCGGCATCTTCAACGTACCCGCAACGGCGCGCGCCGATGGCGTCATCGGCCCGGGCGTGCTGCCACATGACATCATTCGCATCGAACCGCCGGCAGCGGCGTTGGACGCATCATCCAGTTCCCGCTCGCGAACGCTGACATTTGGCAAATTGAGACCGAACTCGGCGGGTTGAGCCTGCAGGCAGTGTTCGATCTCAACAATGCCCGCAGCACGTTCAACCGAAGCGCCGCTTCGCACCTCGACCAAAGCGGCGCGATCGTTGCCGAAGGCGAACTCGGCGAGATGTCGATGCTTCTGGGCCTGCATGCGCAAGCGCAGCCGGTTCAAACCTCGCTCGCTCTGCAAGGGCTGGCGCTCGGTCCGGCTGTCGCCCGCACGCGCGCCCCACTTCTGGGTGCGCTCGACGAAGAAACCCTCGTTGTCGTCGCCGAAGGTGAGGAGGCGCCGCCGCGTCTATGGGTGGGCCGCAGTGCGCTCGCGAGCTGCTCATCCATCACAGTCAATCGCCGCACACGAACGCTGACGCTCGAGTGCGCGAGCTAGGCGGCGCGCTGCGCTTGCCCTAGAAGCGCTGCTTAATCATTTCAGGAGTTTCCATGCGTCCCTCAGGCCGCGCGCCAGATCAATTGCGCGACGTTACGCTCGAAATCGGCATCTCGCGTTACGCCGAAGGCTCATGCCTCGCGCGCTTTGGCCAAACGCACGTTCTCTGCACCGCAAGTGTGGAGCAGGGCGTACCGGGCTGGCTCAAGGGCCAGGGCAAGGGCTGGGTGACCGGCGAGTACGGGATGCTGCCCCGCGCCACCCACACGCGCGGCCGCCGCGAAGCGGCGCAAGGCAAGCAAATCGGGCCGCACCCAAGAGATTCAACGTTTGATCGGCCGCTCGCTGCGCTCGGTGGTGGATATTAAAGCGCTTGGCGATCGCACCATCACGCTGGATTGCGATGTGATCCAAGCCGATGGCGGCACGCGCACCGCAGCGATCACCGGCGCCTGGGTTGCGATGGCGCGGGCGTGCAAATATTTGGTCGAGGAGAAGGTGATCAAGGAAAGCCCGATCACTGGACAAGTCGCCGCGATTTCGTGCGGCGTGTTTAACGGGACGCCGGTGCTCGATATCGACTACGCGGAAGACTCAAGCGCTGAGGTGGATGCGAACTTCATTCTCTCTGGCGACGGCCGCATGATTGAACTGCAGGCCACAGGCGAGAAGCGCCCGTTCAGCGATGAAGAGTTCGCGGAACTTATGCGTCTGGCGAAGCTTGGCTGCGGGCAGTTGTTCGAGAAACAACGCGCCGCCATTGGCTAAGGAGAGAAATATGCGCTCGCTCGTTGTCATCGCCGCTCTGTTCGCCACCGCATGCTCGCCGCCGGCGCCGACGGCTGAGGCGCCCGTCACCACCGAAATTCCGGCGACGAGCGTGCCGGGTCCGACCCAATTGCCGGCCGGAGCGCGGGACATTGTTTGGGGCGACGCCCCGCAAGCGGTGCGCGATCTGGTCGCGACGACGCCCAATACGTTCCTGCCGGATCGCGTCATTCAACAGGCGCCAGGAGCGGACGGCAGCGTCATTTATGAGCTGTGGTCAGCGAGCGCGTCCGAGCCGATTGATGTCTCTTACGCGAATGGCCAAGCGGCGATCATGCCGCCCCGGCACTAATGCGCTTCTCGATCGCCGCGCGCCTGAAGAGCTTCACCTTCGCATTTGAAGGCTTCGCCTTCATGCTGCGCACGCAGCACAATGCATGGGTGCATCTGGTCGCGACGATTGTCGTGATCGCATCAGGGTTCGCATTGCAGATAAGCGCAGATGCGTGGCGCTGGCTCATCGTGGCGCTAGCGTTGGTGTGGGTCGCTGAAGCGATGAACACGGCGTTTGAGCATCTCTGCGATGTGGTCTCGCCGCAATTCCAGGACTCGGTAAAGCACTCGAAGGATATCGCTGCAGCGGCCGTTCTGGTTTGCGTGATCGCATCGACTTTGCTTGGCGCGATCACCTTCGCACCCTATGTGCTGGCGCTGATATGATTGACGATCTTCTCAAGGCCGGCGCGATCGCGCGCATTGCCCGCGTCGGCTATGCTCCGTTCGAGGGTGATGATCCGATAGAGATTACGTTCGCCAATGGCGCGGTGTTCAACATCGATATCGGCTTTGAGGGGGCAACGGACATCGTGGTGCGGGAAGGGACGTTGCTCGAAGCCGCGTACGGCCATCTGCGCGTCGAGGAACCAGCGGCGTTTGCGGCCATCGAGCGCAATTGGTCGAGCGAAGATATTGACTTGCCGTGGCTTGTCGGCGGGCAGCTCACAAATCCGCGCCGGTTGGCGATGACCAACCCTTATCGCGTCGATGTTGGGTATGTGTTCGAGGTCAATGGCCGTCAGTTCGCATTGTTCGGCGAAGCTGACTTCATCACGGCGAATGAACTTGGTGATGAAGAGAACGAGGCCTTGCGTGTCGAAATCGGCGCGCCTTACTCGGCGGCCTGATCGCCGGCTTCTTCGAGCGCATCGTCCGCGCTCGGCTCGTAGCTCAAAATCTCCCCGGCTGGCATTCGAGCACGCGGCAGAGCGCGTTGAGCGTCGAAAAGCGAATGGCTTTGGCCTTGCCGGTTTTGAGGATCGACAGGTTCGCCAGCGTCACACCCACCTTGTCGCTCAGATCTGTGAGCGACATGCGGCGATCCAACAGGATGCGATCGAGAGTGACGCGGATCGTCATTAAATCGTCAGCTCCTGTTCTTCCTTCAGGCGCGCGCCTTCACGGAAGACTTCAGCCAGAACGATTAAGATCAGGATCGAGCCCCAGGTGGAGAAGTCGATCCGGACCTCGAAGTCGGCGCTTTCGGCAAACGTCGAGTGCGTTGCGGCCATCAGGACGCCCGTCAGTCCAAGCAGCACGTAACGCGAGATTTCGATGCCAAGCATCGTCATCCAGATCGCGCGCAGATGGTTGGCGTTTTCTTTCCGGAACGGCTCGCCGGAGCTGAAGCTGTCGAAGAGGCGGCGCAAACGCCAGACGATCATCAGCGAACCGCCGATCGCAACCGCGCCGATCAGAAACGCTGGTACCAGAACCGGCCACGTGTAGCCGGCGATGTCACCAAATCCGACATTCTCGCCGTTGATCCGCAGGTGATTGTCGCCGGTGAGGACGTCGGAGCCGATGGCGCCGGTCGCGCTCAAGATCAGGAAGGCGCCGTAGCAGACGGCCGCGAGGCCCAGGCAAATGGCCAAAAACCAGAGCACGCCCCATACGACGTTGAGGCCGATGCGGACGATTGAAGCGACGGAATCTCTGCCGAGGGCCTTCATGGCTGCTGGAAACCTCTTTCCAGGCTGACCCTAGCCTGGGTTTATTGATAAACGATATAGACCCCGTCGCCCCTAGTCAAACAAGTGTTGCAATCATGCCCCGTCTCACCGGCCGCCTGGTCGTCGCTTCCCATAATGCCGGAAAAGTCCGGGAGATTGCCGCGCTGTTGGGGCCGTTGGGGATCACGCCCGTCTCCGCGGGAGAATTGGGGCTGCCCGAACCGGAGGAAACCGAGGCCACGTTCATCGGCAATGCCGCCTTGAAGGCGCGCGCCGCGGCGTTGGCGTCCGGTTTGCCGGCGCTGTCTGATGATTCCGGCTTGGAAGTGTTCGCCATTGGCGGCGATCCCGGCGTCTACTCCGCGCGTTGGGCGGGGCCGAACAAAGACTTCGGCGCAGCGATGCAGAGTGTTTGGGAAAAACTCAGCGCCGCCGGCGATGATCGCAGCGCGCGGTTTGTATGCGCGCTCGCATTGGCGCAACCGGATGGCAGCGTCGAAACCTTTGAAGGGGAGGCGCGCGGTACGATCGTGTGGCCGCCGCGCGGCGAGAAGGGCTTTGGCTACGATCCGATTTTCGAGCCGCTTGGTCTCGACCGCACGTTCGGCGAGATGACGCACGAAGAGAAGCTGCCGCGAACGCACCGCGCGCGCGCATTCGAAAAGCTCGTCGCGTCGCTCAAATGAGCGAAATCGCCATCTATGTTCATTGGCCCTATTGCAGCGCCATCTGCCCATATTGCGATTTCAACGTCTATCGCGCGCGCGGCGCCGACAATGCGCCGCTGATTGGGGCAATCGCTGCTGATTTGGAAGCGCATGCAGAACGCTTCGGTCGCCGCGAAGTGGTGAGCTTTTTCTTTGGCGGTGGTACGCCCTCATTGCTGCGCGGCGCTGAAATCGAGCAGCTCATCAGCGCGGCGAACCGCGCCTTCAAGCTCAGCGATGAGTGCGAGATCACGCTCGAGTCCAATCCGGAGGATGCACATCTCTTCGCCGAGCAAGCGGCGGCGGGCATCAACCGCTTCTCTGTCGGGGCGCAAGCTTTCCATGATGACGCGTTGCGTGCGCTTGGCCGAAAGCACGATGCAGCCGCTTCATTGCGCGCTGTTGAAGCGGCTGCTGCCACGGGCAAGCGCGTTTCGCTCGATCTCATCTATGCGCGCGAAGGGCAGAGCGTGGATGCGTGGCGGAGCGAACTCGCACGCGCGCTAACACTGCCGATCGAGCACGCGTCGTTGTATCAGCTCACGATCGAACCGGGCACGGCGTTTGCGCGCCGTGTCGATCGCCATCAGCTCGTGCCGCCCAATGATGATCTTTCGGCAGAGCTCTACGAGGCGACGCAGGAGATCTGCGACGCTGCCGGTTTTCCGGCTTATGAAATCTCGAACCACGGGCGATCGCCCGCTGCGCGCTCACGTCACAACGAAGTTTACTGGAAGAGCGGCGATTGGATTGGCGCCGGGCCCGGTGCGCACGGACGTGTCAGCCACAACGGTGAGCGCATAGCGTTTGAGGCTCAGCACCGGCCCGCGGATTACATCGATGCTGTGAAAGAAAACGGCTTTGGCTGGATTGGTGAAGCGCGGCTGACGCCGCAAGAAGCTGCTGATGAAGTGCTGTTGATGGGGTTGCGGATCGAGGAGGGCGTTGATCTTGCGCGCGTGGAAACGCTGCGCGGTGCGCCGCTCAATCGCCAAGCACTCGCGTGGCTCATCGAGCAAAATCTCGTCACGCATGAGAACGGCCGCATACGTCTGACGCGCAGCGGTCGTTTGCTCTCGAACCGAATCGTCGCCGAACTGGCTGCTTAGGTGCCGCTGTTGCGGAAGCGGCGTGGTGCGGCTTCGAGCACAGTGCTCGCGCTCTGACCGACTTGCATGATCGCTAAACCGCGCTCGATTGCGCCATTTGAGCTGAAGCGGAAGAGACCGTCAGAGCCCGCGAAGCCTTCGCGGTTTTCGATAGCGCCGCGCGAGATGCCGTCGGCGCCGCGATCGCGTGAGAGCAGAGCGGCCAACGCGACGGCGTCGTAGCCTAAGCTTGAAAGCCGTGTCGGTGCTTCGCCGAATGCGGTGCGATAGCGGTTCTCAAATTCTACGCGTGCGCCCGGATCCGGCGCGACGTACCAGCCACCAGCCAGCGATGGTTCGCGTTCGGCTTCGCCTGCCCACACGCTGGTGCCCATGAGCCGTGTTTGACGCGGATCGACGCCGGCTTGCGACAGCGCCGTACCGATCGCGCGCAATGGCGCACCATTTTCAGCGATGATGATCCCTTGCGGGCGCTGGCCTTGCGCCACCGCGCGTGCGGCCGCGGCTGCGTCCGCGTCGCTGCGATTGTAAAGTTGCACGGTCACGACCGTGACGCCGCGCGCTTGCGCTTCGGTCCGCAGCGCACTCTCGACGCGGCGGCCGTAATCATTCGCTGGCGCCAGCAACGAGATGGTGCGCACGTTTTGTGACGCGGCGTATGAGACTAGGCGCGAGACCTCGTCCTCGAGTTGGAAGCTTAGAAGATAGATGCCATTGCCGCCGACCATGCGGTCCGATGAAAAGCCGATCACTGGCACGTTCTGCGCAGCGGCAGCGTTGCCCGCGCCGGTCACGCCTTCGCGCACCACAGGTCCGATGATGATGGCTGCGCCGTCTGTGATGAGCGCGCGCGCTGCAGCGTTTGCCGAGGCTTCGGTCGAGCCGGTGTCGCGCGGGATGAGCAGCGTATTCTCGTTGCCGAGTTCAAAGAGCGCGAGTTCGGCTGCGTTGTAGAGCGCTGAGGCGTCCTGCGGACGAAGCGTGAAGGGGAGGAGCAGGCCAACGCGCACGATGCTGCGGCCACGCATGAAGGGCGGGGTCACGCCCTCAGCGGTTTGAACCGGCGGCTGGTCTGGGGTGGTCGTCGGCGTGCCGGCTGGGGGTGGAACGCTCGGCCCGGGGGTTGGCGCGGTGGCGCAGGCGGCCATTAAAGCCGCAAAGCTGATCGCAACCGTCGTCTTCAGGCTTGGCGCAGCAAGCGGACGCGCCGATGATTTGGCGGAAGCCATGAATAACCCTTCGTCGAACCCCGAACAGAATGCGCGCGACCGTATCGGCGCCCGCGAATCCAGTCCACCGCTGGAAGCGGGCCTTTATGTGGTTGCGACGCCAATCGGGAACTTGCGCGACATCACGTTGAGAGCGCTCGACATTTTGGCCACAGCGAGCCGCGTTTACGCCGAGGATACGCGCGTCGCGATGAAGCTAATGGATGCGTATGGGTTAAAGCCCAAGCTCGGCGCTTATCACGAGCACAACGCCGAAGCGATGCGCGAGACAATCCTTAAGTCGTTGGAGAGGGGCGAGAGCGTCGCATTGATCTCTGACGCCGGCACGCCGCTGGTTTCCGATCCTGGCTTCAAACTCGCGCGCGCGGTGATTGAGGCGGGGCATCGCGTGTTTCCGATTCCTGGCGCATCAGCCTTGTTGGCGGGACTCGTGATCTCCGGCTTGCCGACCGACCGTTTCATGTTCGCTGGCTTCTTGCCGCCGAAGCAGGGCGCGCGTCGCACGGCCTTGAGTGAAGTCGCGGACGCAGACGCTACGTTGATCTTCTACGAGACCGGCCCGCGCTTAGCGGACTCGCTTGCGGATATGGCCGAAGTGCTTGGACCGCGTCCCGCCGCGGTGACGCGCGAACTTACCAAGATGTTCGAAGAAGCCCGCCGTGCGCCGCTCGATGAGCTTGCTGCGCATTATGCAGAGGCAGGCGCGCCGAAGGGTGAAATCGTTGTGCTCGTCGGCCCGCCGGAAGCGAAAGGCGAGGTGAGCGATGAGACGCTCGATGCGTTTCTTCTGCGCGCGCTGCCGCGCGGCGTGAAAGAAGCAGCGAGTGAAGCGGCGCGTGATTTGGGTGTGCCGCGCAAGCGCGCCTACACGCGTGCGCTTGACCTCAAGGATCGCGCGTGAGCCGCCAAAAGCTGAGCGTCGCGGACGCACGGCCGGAATGGGTCGCGATGCTTTTCCTGATGTGCAAGGGTTATCGCATCCTTGGCCACCGCCTGCGCACGCCCCATGGCGAAGTCGACGTCGCGGCGTGGAAGGACAGCGTCCTCGTCATCGTCGAAGTCAAAGCCCGCAACACTTACGACGCTGGCGCCTACGCAGTGACGCCGATGGCGCAGCAACGCATCGCACGCGCCGCGCAAACGCTTGCGGGCCGCTGGCGCCTTACGTCCGCCCCCATTCGCTTCGATTTGGTAGTGGTTGGTTCAGGTCTATTGCCAAGGCATGAACGCGGCGCCTGGTATGATGAGCGCGCGCGCAGCTGATCTTAAGTGTGCCGAAACGATCCAAGCGCAAAATCCCCGCATTATGCGCATGTATGCCCTTCTCGCCGTCGCCGCCTCCTCACTTAGCGTGAGTGGTTGCATGACCGCCGCTCTCGGCACCGTCGCCAGCGTCGGTGTTTACGCCGCTCAAGATCGCACGATCGGTGAGGGCATTGATGACGCATCAGCGTCGCAGCAAGTGAAGATGCGCTTGATGGCGGCCGATAGCGTCGCGTTCCAGGAAGTCGATGTCGAAGTCGCGAACCGCGCGCTGTTGCTTTCAGGCACGGCGCCAACGGCAGAGCATCGCCAAGCGGCTGAAACAATCGCGCGCAGCATCCGCACCGTTGATCACGTCTACAACGAGATCGTTGTCGGCGAGCCGTCGACGATGGTGCGTAGCGCGCAGGACGAACTCATCACTGCGCAGATCCGCGCGCGACTCACGGCGAGCCCTTCGGTGCGCGCCATCAACATCAACATCGAGACCTTCCACGGGAACGTCTATCTGATGGGTCTTGCGCGTTCGCAGCACGAGCTCGAACGTGCAGCCGAGATCGCCAGCGTTGTCGGCGGCGTAAAGCGCGTCGTCTCGTTCATGCAGGTGCGCGCCCCTGAGCAGCCGTACTACGCACAGGCGCCGAACGCCGGGCCGGAATATCGCGGCGCGGATGGCGTTCCTGGCGGCGATCCGCCGACCGGCGGCACGAACTAATTTTCTCATAAATTCCCGCGATTTGGGTGGCGCACACGCACGCCTGGGGGTAAGTTTGCGTATCGCTTCGCGCAGGGCGCGATTGCGTTCGTTTTTTGTTGCCGATTTGTTCTAGGTCTGTACGATATCCCGCGTCGCTTGTGGATAAAAGGCGGTCGTGATGCAGACCTGCGCCAACGCAACCACCGTAGCCTTTGCCGGACTCGAAGCACGCCGAGTCGAAGTTCAGGTGCAGCTCACCGGCGGCACCCACGGCATCGTCATCGTTGGGCTTGGGGATAAAGCCGTCTCTGAATCGCGGGAGCGCGTGCGCGCAGCTTTTGCGTCGATCGGGCTCGCAATTCCCGCTGGCCGGTTGGTTGTCAATCTCGCGCCCGCCGACATGCCGAAAGAGGGCACTCACTACGACTTGCCGATCGCGCTCGCGATGATGGCTGCGATTGGCGCGCTGCCGCATGACGCGCTCGATGGCGTCTTGTGCTTCGGCGAAGTCGGTTTGGACGGATCGCTCGCGTCTGCGCCGGGCGCGCTGCCCGCGGCGATGGCTGCGCACGCGATGGATGCCGCCTTCATTTGTCCTGAGGCGTGCGGTTCTGAAGCCGCGTGGGCGGGCGGCGAGGTGATAGCCGCGCCGTCGCTGCTTGCGCTCGTCAACCATTTCCGCGGCGGCGCTTCCATCAAAGCGCCAGAGCGCGGTGATCTCATCTCCGGCGCCAGCGTGCCTGACCTTCGCGACGTGCGTGGACAGGAACAGGCCAAGCGCGCGCTCGAAATTGCAGCGGCAGGCGCGCACAACATTCTCTTCGTCGGCCCGCCGGGCGCTGGCAAGTCGATGCTGGCGCAGCGTTTGCCAGGTTTGTTGCCACCGCTTTCATCGGAAGAATTGCTCGAAGTTTCGATGTTGCATTCTGTGGCCGGATTGCTTGAGCGCGGGCGTTTGACGCGCACACGGCCATTTCGTGCACCGCACCATTCGGCATCGATGGCCGCGCTTGTTGGTGGCGGATTGCGCGCAAAACCTGGCGAAATCAGCCTTTCGCACCAAGGCGTGCTGTTTCTGGATGAGCTGCCAGAATTCTCGTCGCAAGCGCTCGATGCGCTGCGTCAGCCGTTGGAAACGGGCCAGGTTCTCATCGCGCGCGCCAATCATCATGTGACGTATCCCGCGCGCATCTGCTGCGGCCGCGATGAACCCGTGCCGTTGCGGCGGTGGGCCGGGCGGGCGCTTGCCGGCGGGCCGCGCTGCGCAATCGAGTATCAAGCGCGGCCTTCTGGCCGCTGCTGGATCGCATCGACATTCAGCTCGATGCCCGCCTGTCACCGCTGCCGATCTCGCTCTGCCGCCGCCTGTGGAAGGCACCGCGGAAGCAACGGCGCGCGTTGGCCGTGCGCGAGACGCGCAGTCTTCGCGAAAGGCTGGTCTCAACGCGACGCTGGATCTTGACTCGCTTGAGCGCGTCGCCGCGCCTGATGCGCCGGGCGCGGCTCTGCTCGCAAAGGCAGCGGAATCTCTTTCGCTTTCGGCCCGCGCATATCACCGCACTTTGAAGGTCGCGCGCACGATTGCTGACCTAGATGGCTCAGACTCTGTGCGCCGGATCCATATAGCTGAGGCGCTGAGCCTGAAACGCCAGTGGGCGACACCTGATCAGGCCGGTTTCGCTAGGGTTTCTTAACCGCGTCAGCGCTTGATCGGGCGCATGGCGCAACCTGCGGCAAATCGAGCGTTCGATGCTTTCGACGCATTGCCTGATCCCGTCGCGATCCTCGCGGCGGATGGCGCGTTGCTGCGCGCCAATCCAGCGTTTCGCGCTACCTTCAGACATTGGATCGGCCCGCAGCGTCCGCCCTGGGGCAGGACGCCGACACCTGAGTTTGCCAGCGGCGAGCGACGCTTCGATGCTCCAGCGCCGGATGGCCGACAGTTTGAATGGGCAGAGCGTCTGCTCAGCGATGGCGCGCGGCTTGTCATCGCCCGTGACATCACGCGTCACGTCCGTGCCGCCGAAGATGCGTTGCGCTCGAAGACGACACTCTTCGCGACGCTGACCCACGAGTTGCGTACTCCGCTCAATGGCATCCTCGGCATGGCTGGGCTGCTGGAGATGGGTAAGCTAGAGCCGAACGCGCAAAGCTATGTCGGCGCGATCAAGCAATCGGGCGAGCTGCTGCTCGAACTGATCACTGAGATTCTGGACTATTCGCGGCTTGAAGCGGGCGCGTCGAACTCGAGTCGGCGCCGTTCGATCCCGAAGCGACAATGCAGAGCGTCGCGGAACTCCTATCGCCACGCGCGCGCGACAAGAATCTTGAGATCGCGGTTTCTGTACGCGGCGACGCCCCCGCGCGCGTCATCGGCGACGATGGGCGCCTTCGGCAGATCCTCTTCAATCTCGCCGGCAATGCAGTGAAGTTCACTGAGGCCGGCGGCGTCGTCATCGAAATGGCGCCGCGCCCCAATGGCCGTTTGCGCTTCAATATTCGGGACACCGGCCCCGGCGTCGCGCCAGAGAAGCATGCGCTGATCTTCGAAGAGTTTACGCAGGCCGATGCGGGCGTAAATCGCCGCCACGGCGGAGCGGGCCTCGGCCTTGCTATCGTGAAGAAGCTTGCGCTTGCGATGGGCGGAGATGTTGGCCTCGTTTCGCGCCCTGGCTTCGGTGCGAGCTTTTGGGTTGAGCTGCCGCTCGCGACCGCACCAAATGCCGAGCCGCCGCCATCGCTGAGCGGCGTTCGAGTTTGTGTCGTCAGCCCGTCGCTCTTGCTCACGCAAACGCTGCGCGCCGTTGTCATATCGCTGGGCGCCAATCCGGTTGAGCGCGCCGCCTACGCCGACGTCGTGCTGCTCGATTGGCACGAGGGAGTTGGTGGCGAAGAGATCGACGCCTTGCGCCGCAATTCACGCGCGATCATCGCGCTCGCGCCGCAAGAGCGCCGGCAGATCATCGATGTTTGCCGCGCCGCCGGCATCGAGCACTACACCTTAAAGCCTGTCCGCCGAGGTTCGCTCGTTGAACGCGTACGCGCGGCGTTGGGCGATCAGCCGGAGCGCGCCAAACCGGCGCAGCCGATACAAGCGTCAACGCAACAACCGTTGCTCGGGCTCCGCGTGCTGCTGGCCGAAGACAATCCGATCAACGCACTGCTCGCGCGTACCTTGCTCACCAAAGCTGGATGCTCAGTCACGAGCGCGCAGGACGGCGAAGAAGCGGTAGCCGTAGCTTCCGCCGCCGCGTTCGATCTCATCTTGCTCGATATCCGGATGCCGCGCCTTGATGGTTTCGAAGCCGCGCAGCGCATCCGCGCCGGAGGAGGGCCATCAGCTGCGGCGCCAATGGTGGCGCTCACCGCTGACGCGGGCGACGAAGAGCGCGCGCACGCCGCTAAGGCGGGCATGGACGATTTCATCACCAAACCGATCGACGCGAACCGGCTGCTACAAGTCGCGGCGCGCTTTACCGAGCGCCCGAACCCCGCCACGTTCGCGAGCACATAAAAGCGGCGGAGAGCACGCATGTCCGATACACCAGCCGCCCCTGCGCCGAAGCGTTCAACCTGGGAAGCGCTCAGCGTCTTCCTTGAGAAGCGCAGCCTCGTGATGCTGATGCTCGGCTTCTCGGCCGGCCTGCCGAACCTGCTGCTCTATGACACCATCTCCGCATGGATGCGTCAGGCGAAGCTGCCGCTGGATGTCATCACGCTCTTCAGCTTGGTGACCATCACTTACGCGATCAAATTCCTTTGGGCGCCGATCGTCGATCGCGTGAAAATCCCTGGGCTCTATCAGCTCTTCGGCAAGCGCCGCTCGTGGATGCTGCTAGCGCAGATCGGCATCATTTTTGGAATCTGGCTCATCGCCATCAACATGCCCGCAGTCTCGGCCGCCGTCGCGGGTGGCGTCGAAGGCGCAGTGCAGCCCGATCCGAACATGAGCCTGATCGGCGTCGTCGCGATCTTCGCGGTCATGACGGCGATGTTTGGCGCGACCCAAGACATCGCCATCGATGCCTGGCGATCGAAGTCGCGGCCGTTGAACGCCAAGGCGTTATGGCTGCCGCGTACCAGTGGGGCTATCGCATCGCGGTCGTCGTTTCTGGCGCCGCACCGCTCTTTCTTGCCTCGCGCATCGGCTGGACCGCGTCTTACTCTGCGATGGCCGTCGTGATGGGCATCGGTGTTCTCGGGGTGCTGCTTGCCCCGCGCGAAAAGAGTGTCGAGCCGAAGCCGTTCCCGCCAGCGACAACGCCGGTCTGGGCGAAACGCTCGAATGGTCGCGCGCGTTGGCCTGATGGTGTTCGGCGCGTGCTTCATCGGCGCAGGCCTGTCAGGCAAAGCCGAACCGCTAACATTTATGTTTCCGTGGTTTGGCATGGCTGATGCCGCAACAGGATTTTCTGAGGCCTGGTCCGCGAAGCCTTGGGGCGCCGTTTGGCAAGTGATCGGTGTTGCGATCGGCTTGGTGATTGTCGCGTTCGCGACCTATCCGCTCTTCAGGTCCAGGCCGAGCGCATACTTCGCCGGCACTCTCAAAGAGCCGCTAGGCGATTTCTTCAAGCGCTACGGAAATACCGGCGCGCTGATCCTGGCCATGATCTGCGTCTATCGCATCGCAGATTTCGTGCTGAATCTGATGACGGCGTTTTACGTCGATGTTGGCTTCTCGCTCGATGAGATCGCGGGCGCCCGAAAGCTATTCGGTGTCGTGATGTCGATGATCGGCATCGGTCTCGGCGGCTGGATGGTCGCGCGCTTTGGTTTGATGCGTTCGCTCATCGTAGGCGCCATCGTGCAGCCGTTGTCGAACATCGCCTTCAGTGGCCTTGTGTTCACTGGTCCGTGGTTGCCCGGTCTCTATGCGTGCATCGCGATCGACAACGTCTCCGCCGGTATCGCTGGCACGGCGCTGATCGCGTACATGTCGAGCCTCACCAGCCTGGGCTTCACAGCGACGCAGTACGCGCTTTTCTCTTCGCTCTACGCGTTGCCCGGAAAAATTCTGGCCGCGATCTCGGGCCGCATCGTCGAGGGCGCAACCTCCGCTGCGGCGGCGGGGGAGACGGAATGGTTGCGGAGCTGGTTCACCAGTATATCGCCGACGGCATTCGCGCATCTCGTGCAAGAGCGCGGCATTCCGGCAGAGGCTTTCGCCGCCGGTTACATGACGTTCTTCATCTACTCGGGCATCATCGGCATTCTTGCGTTTATCTTCGCGATCGGCGTGATGCGCCAGCAACCACCCGCCACCGACGCAACGAAGGACGTACCAGCGCCAGCTTAAGCTTTCGCCTCGCCCTTTGCCTCAGCGACCTGGAAGGCCGCTAGCGTGGCGTAGCTGACGATATCCGAGACCGTGCCGCCAAGCGGCGCGATTTGGATCGCTTTGGCGAGGCCGGTGAACACCGGGCCGATGACCGTCGCGCCGCCGGCCGTTGTCAGCAGGCTCGTGGCGATCGACGCGGAGTGCAGGGCGGGCATGACCAGCACGTTCGCTTGCTCTGACAGACGCGAGAACGGGTAAAGTTCGCGCATGTTCGGATGCAGCGCGACGTCGACATTCATCTCGCCTTCGTACTCGAAATCGATGTCTTCGCGCCGATCCAGAATAGAAACGGCTTCGCGGATTTTCTCCGAGCGCTCCATCTTGGATTGCCGAAGGTCGAGTGCGAGATCAGCGCGACGCGCGGCGTGACGCCGAACTGCCTGGCCATCGCCGCGGATTGCATGACGATCTGCGCCACCTCGGCGCCGGGAATTCCGCGACGGCGTGTCGCTGATAAAGAGCGTGCGCCCTTCATCAGGACCACCGACATGCCCATCACGCGCTCGCCAGGGCGGGATCGATCACCTTCAGCACGTCGTCAAGCGCCGTGGCGAAATTGCGCGTCGTGCCCGTCACCATGCCGTCGGCGTGGCCGAGTGCGACCATGCAGGCGCCGAACACGTTGCGGTCCTGGTTCACCAGGCGCTGCACATCGCGAAAGAGATAGCCGAAGCGTTGCAGCCGCTTGTAGAGGAAGTCAGCGTAAAGCCCGTTGTGCTCGGAGAGGCGCGCATTGACGATGCTGAGCTTTGCATTCCCTGGCACGCCGACTTGCGCCATGTTTGCGCGCACGGTTTCTTCGCGGCCGACAAGCACGGCGTTGCCAAGCCCAGCTCTCGGAACGCATAAGCGGCGCGGATCACGGAGGCTCTTCGCCTTCGGCGAACACGATGCACTTGGGCTTGCGGCGCACCACCGTCTGCACGCGCTGCATCATCGCCGCTGTCGGGTCGAGACGTTGCGCCAAGCTATGCTTGTAAGCCTGCATGTCTTCGATCGGCTTGCGCGCGACTCCGGTATCCATCGCCGCTTGGGCCACAAACGGCGGAATTTCCGAGATCAGGCGCGGATCGAACGGAGCAGGGATGATGTAGTCGGGGCCGAATTTCGGGCGCCGGCCGTGATAGGCGGCCGCCACTTCATCCGGCACGTCTTGCTTCGCGAGCTCCGCCAGCGCGCGCGCAGCGGCGACCTTCATCTCTTCGTTGATCGTGCGCGCGCGCACATCGAGCGCGCCGCGGAAAATATAAGGAAAGCCCAGAACGTTGTTCACTTGGTTCGGATAGTCCGAACGGCCCGTTGCCACGATCGCGTCCTTGCGGACTTCGTGCACGGCTTCCGGCGTGATCTCTGGATCAGGATTGGCCATGGCGAAGATGATTAACCTCTTCGCCATCGACTTCACCATCTCCTAGGTCACCGCGCCAGCGACCGAGAGGCCCATGAACACGTCGGCGCCCTTCATGGCGTCCGCGAGCGTGCGCGCTTTGGTGTCAATCGCGTGCACGGATTTGAACTGGTCCATGCCTTTTTCGCGGCCGCGATAGACAACGCCTTCGCGGTCGAGCGCGATGACGTTTTCGTGCGGCACGCCGAGCTGTTTGATCAGCGCGATGCAAGAAAGCCCGGCCGCGCCCGCGCCGTTGACGACGACTTTGATGTCTTCCAAGTCCGGCCGGTCAGCTCGCACGCATTGAGCAAGCCCGCCGCTGCGATGATCGCGGTGCCGTGCTGGTCATCGTGGAACACCGGAATATCGAGATCGTCGCGCAGCCGGCTCTCGATGATGAAGCATTCAGGGCTCTTGATGTCCTCGAGATTGATGCCGCCAAAAGTCGGCCCGATATTGCGGACGGTGGTGATGAATTCTTCGACGTCCTGCGTCGTCACTTCGATGTCGATCGAATCCACGTCGGCGAAGCGCTTGAAGAGAACGCTCTTGCCTTCCATCACCGGCTTCGAGGCCATCGCGCCAAGATTGCCGAGCCCAAGAATAGCGGTGCCGTTCGAGATTACGGCGACCAGATTGCCCTTTGACGTATAATCGTAGGCCAGGTCCGGATCTTCGGCGATCGCCTTCACCGGGACCGCGACGCCCGGCGAATACGCGAGCGAAAGATCGCGCTGCGTCGCCATCGGCTTGGTCGGCGTGATGGAAATTTTGCCCGGCGTCGGGTGCCGGTGGAAGTCCAGCGCCTCTGCGTCGGTGAACGGTCTTTGGAGTCAGGCATGGGGCGTTGAATGTCCGGAAAATGGGGCCGCACCCTAGCTTTGAGCCTCAGCGCGTCAATGGAAGTCCGGCCGCAAGTCGCTAAAGAGGCCCGTGGCTGATTCTTCTCACCCGTCACCGAAAGTGACGCCGTTCATGGCGCAATATCTCGCCGCCAAAGCAGAGCATCCAGATGCGTTGCTCTTCTTCCGCATGGGCGATTTCTACGAACTCTTCTTCGCAGACGCCGAGAAGGCGGCGGCGGCCGTTGGCATCACGCTCACCAAGCGCGGCCAACATGGCGGCGAACCGATCCCGATGGCCGGCGTGCCGTGGCACCAGGCCGAGAACTACCTTTCCAAGCTGATCCGCGCAGGTCACAAGGTCGCCGTCTGCGAGCAGCTGGAAGATCCGGCTGAAGCGAAGAAGCGCGGTGGCAAGTCGATCGTGCACCGCGGTGTCGTGCGCGTCGTCACGCCGGGCACACTGACGGAAGAGGGGCTGCTCGATGCCCGGTCCGCAAACCGCCTCGCGGCAATCGCGTTCAGCAGTGATGGCGCCGCCATCGCGTGGGCGGACGTCTCAACCGGCGCGTTTGAAACCCGCTCGCTGAAGCATCACGAGGCTGAGGAAGAAATCGCGGCGCTTTCACCGGCGGAGCTTCTCGTCACGGATGCAGATTCGCAGCACGTCAACGAGGCGGCGCGCATCACTGGCGCGGCGCTGACGGTTCGTCCGGCCGTAAAAGCGGATGCGAAAGCCGCTGCACGACGAATCAAGGCCGCGTTCGAAGTCGCGGCGCTTGATGCGTTCGGAGATTTCACAAACGTCGAACTCTCGGCGATGGGCCTGTTGCTCGATTACATCGAGCTGACCCAAGCTGGCGCGGCCCCTCACCTGATGCCGCCGCGCCGCAATGCCGAGCGCGCCTTTATGGCGATCGACGCCGCCACGCGGGCGGCGCTGGAAATTGAGCGTTCGGTGCGCGGCGGCAGGGAGGGATCGCTGCTCGCTTGCGTTGATCGCACTGTGACGTCGGCTGGTGGTCGCATGTTGGCCGAGCGCGTGTCGCGGCCGCTTACCGATGTTACCGCGATCAATGCGCGGCTTGATGCGGTGCAGTTCTTTCTAGACGCGCGCGACCGGCGCGAGGGCGTCCGCGAAGAACTCCGCGCCGCTGGCGATCTTGCACGTGCCTTGACGCGCTTGGCGCTTGGGCGCGGTGGCCCGCGCGACCTTGCCAACCTGCGTGATGGTCTGACGGCTGGCGATCGCGCCGCAGCGCGCTGTTTAGGGCTTTCGACTGAAGCGCCGGCGGAGATTTCCCGCGCTTGTGATGCGCTTTCGCTCAGTGCGCATGCGGAAAGCGCTGCGCTGGCGCAGACGCTTGCACGCGCCATGTCGGCTGACCTGCCGTTGCTTGCGCGTGATGGCGGCTTCATCAAGCAGCGGCTACGACGCGACGCTCGATGAAGCCGCGCGCTCCGTGATGACAGCCGCAAAGTCATCGCGGCGCTGCAGGCGAGCTACGCCGAAGAGACAGGGATCCTGGGCCTGAAGCTGAAGCACAACAACGTGCTCGGCTATCACATCGACGCGACGACGAAGCAGGCCGAGGCGTTGATGGCGCCGCCGCTCAACGCGCGCTTCATCCACCGCCAGACCAATGCCGGCTCGATCCGGTTCACCACCACCGAGCTTGCCGAGCTCGACGCAAAAATCTCGCGCGCTGGCGAAGCGACACTTGCGCGCGAACTGACGCTATTCAAAGAGTTCGCCGCACGCGCCGTCGCCATCGAAGCGCCGATCCGGGCCGCCGCTGAAGCGCTGGCATCACTCGACGTCGCTGCCGCTCTCGCCGAATGGGCCGAAGAAACGCAAGCTACGCGTCCCGAGATCGATGAAACTTCCGCTCTGCTGGCCGAAGGCGCGCGCCACCCTGTGGTGGAACAGGGCGTGCGGCGCGATGGCAACGGCTTCACGCCCAACGATGCGCGTCTCGACGCCGAAGGCAAATCCGGGCCACGCCTGATCGTGGTCACCGGTCCCAACATGGCGGGTAAGAGCACGTATCTTCGTCAGATCGCGTTGCTCTCTGTGTTGGCGCAGGCCGGCTCTTATGTGCCGGCGAAGAAGCTGCGCCTCGGCATCGTAGATCGTGTCTTCGCGCGCGTTGGCGCATCGGACGATCTGGCGCGCGGCCGCTCCACATTCATGACCGAAATGGTCGAAACCGCCGCGATCCTGAACCAAGCCGGCTCACGCGCGCTCGTCGTGCTCGATGAAATCGGCCGCGGCACGGCCACCTTCGATGGTCTCGCCATCGCCTGGGCGGTCGCCGAGCATCTCCACGAAGCCAACAAATGCCGCGCCGTCTTCGCCACGCACTACCACGAGCTAACACGCCTCGCGGACAAACTCGAAGCCGGCGCCAACGCGCACCTTCGCGCCAAGGAATGGAAGGGCGATCTGGTGTTTCTGCACGAAGTTGCGCCAGGCGCCGCCGATCGCTCTTACGGCATCCAAGTCGCGAAGCTTGCGGGTTTGCCGAAGTCGGCCGTCGAGCGCGCCAAGGCTGTGCTGCAGCGTCTCGAAACCACGGGCGGCGCCACGCGCATGGAAATCGCGGAAGAGCTGCCGCTCTTCGCACAGGTAATGGAAGAGCATGCGCCGTCAGCGCTGGAAGCAGCGCTCAACGACATCAATCCAGATCATTTATCGCCGAAAGAAGCTTTAGAGCTTCTCTACAAACTTAAGGCTGCTGCTCAGCAGGATCTCTGAGGGCCGGCGCGCTGTCGTCAACGCGTTGACGCGCTTGCTCGACCGCCATGCCACGCGACACTGCTTCCGAAGCCAGCGGCAGCGAAGAGTTCATCGCCACGTACATCATGAAGCCGCCGAGAATGGCGCCGAGCACAAGGCCGGTGACACCCCAAAGCGAAGCAGCAAACCAGTAAGCCGAAGCACGTTCGCTTCTGATGCGCTGAGCGAACAGCTTCTGATCCATAATCGCTTCCATGCCGGCGCGGGCGGGATGATCCATTACGTGATCATCGTCCACCGGATTGAGGCGGATGGTCTTGCCGCTTTTGCGCATACGTGGGCTCTCCCGGGAAGCCAGCGTTCCCGTTACATGTGTGGCTGTGCCCGCGAAATGAGGCAAGGTTTCGACGTGCGGATAACCAAGATGTCAGACATGTCAGCTCTAAACAGTGGCGCCGGCGCCCCAGAATGACGAAATTGCAATGAGATGGTCGCGTCACGGCTGAAACCTGCCCGCATTGAACACGTCGTCGACGGCATCCGGCTGCGCGCACAACTGAGCGCGGCCTATGCCGCCGAGGGCGAGAACGCGCGTGGCCAGGTGCGCAACCTTCTGCATGGCGCTTTGTTTCGGGGCCGGATGGTCGCGAAGGAGCGGTTGGAGTCCGGTGAGAACGGTCTCGCCGTCGCGCGGCTGCTGGCGCAAGTCGCCGACGAAGTGGTCGGCGCGCTCTACGACTACACCACCACGCACATATTCCGGGCCCGCAACCCTACCGAGGGCGAGCGCTTCGCGATTGTCGCGGTCGGCGGCTACGGCCGAGGCGAACTCGCGCCCTCATCCGACCTCGATCTGCTCTTCCTGCGCGCCTACAAGCAGACCGCCTTCGACGAGAGCGTCACCGAGTACATGCTCTATATGTTGTGGGACATGGGCCTGAAGGTCGGCCACTCGTCACGCAACATCGAAGAGTGCCTGAAGCTCGCGCGCGAAGATCACACGATCCAGACGGCGCTGTTGGAAGCGCGGCGCATCTCGGGCGATGAATCGTTGGCGCAGGAGCTTTTCTCGCGCTTTCGAAAGGACGTCGCCGATCGTGACCACGCTACGTTCATCACGGCGAAGCTGACCGAGCGCGATGAGCGCCACGCGCGCGCCGGCGCTTCGCGCTACATGGTCGAGCCCAACATTAAAGAGGGGAAGGGCGGACTTCGGGATCTGCACACGCTCTTTTGGCTGGCGCGAAGGCGTTACGGGTTCTCGCGGCCGCGCGATTACGTTGAAGCAGGCGTGTTCACCAATGAAGAGCGCAACGCGTTCCGGCGGGCGCTTGAATTCTTGTGGACCGTGCGCTGTCACCTGCACTTTATCACCGGCCGCGCCGAAGAGCGGCTGACCTTCGACCTCCAGCCTGAACTCGCCAAGCGTATGGGCTATGGCGCGCGGGCAAATCATAGCGCCGTCGAGCGCTTCATGAAGCGCTACTTTCTGGTCGCGAAGGAAGTCGGTGCGCTGACGCGGACACTGTGTGCGCGCCTGGAA
Source organism: Caulobacteraceae bacterium (assembly GCA_016703335.1). GTDB lineage: Bacteria > Pseudomonadota > Alphaproteobacteria > Caulobacterales > Aquidulcibacteraceae > Vitreimonas. Next base: position 151,996 of record JADJCG010000009.1, read on the forward strand.
GCCGACAACGCCAAGCAGACGCCAAAAGGCTTGCAGCGCTTCTTGCCGACAGGAAAGAAGCGCGCGGCGCAGATTGAAGCTGGGTTCTGCATTGAAAGCGGGCGGCTCAACACTGAGAACGATCGCGTCCTCGAAACGCCGGTGAATGTGCTGCGGCTCTTTGCGCTGGCGGAGAAGCTCGACCTCGACATTCACCCGGAGGCTTTCGGCCAAGCTTCGCGCCATGTGCGCACGTTTGGTCCCGCTTGGCGCAAGCAGCCTGAGGCGCGCAACGCGTTTATTGATGTCGCGACGTCGAAGCGACATCCAGGCGCTGCGCTGCGGCTGATGAATGAAGCCGGCGTGCTTGGCCGGTTCATGCCGGAGTTCGGCCGCATCGTCGCGCAGATGCAGTTCAATATGTATCACCACTACACCGTCGATGAGCACACGCTGCGTGCGATCGATGCGATGTCGGAGATCGAGCACGGACGGCACAAAGATCAACACCCGCTCGCCAGCGATATTTTTCCGAAGATCATCAATCGCCGCGCGCTTTATCTGGCGATGTTGCTGCACGACACGGGCAAGGGCGAAGGCGATCAGCAGATCGAGGGTGAGAAATCGGCGCGCGGCGCGTGTGAGCGCCTGGGCTTGCCGCAAGAGGAGGTCGATCTCGTTGGCTGGCTCGTGGGCAACCACCTAGTCATGAGCGATGTGGCGCAAAAGCGCGATATCGGCGATCCGCGCACGGTCGCGCAGTTTTCCAAAATCGTTGGCAGCGTCGAGCGCTTGCGTCTCCTGCTTGTCCTAACTGTCTCCGATATCCGCGCTGTCGGAAATGTCTGGAATGACTGGAAGGGACAGCTGCTACGCGATCTCTATCGTCTCACTGAAGCTGCGCTGCATGGCGGCCGCTCAGACGAGGAGGGCGTGCGCGCGCATTTGGCGGAGATTGCGAGCGAGGCCAAGGCGCAGCTCTTGAAGGACATAGGTGGTGCGCGTGCAGACGTTTTGCAGGCGTGGCTCGATGCGCTCGACGACGGTTATTGGTTGAACCACGATGCCGACGCGCTGAAGTGGCATGCGCTGGAAGTTATGCGCGCTCGCACGGAACGCACGATCCCGCATGTCGATGCACGCATTCGCGAGACGCAGGGCGTGACGGAAGTTCTCGTCTATGCCGGCGATCGCGCGGGTCTGTTTGCGAGCTTGGCTTCGGCTATCTCCGCGAGCGGCGCAGATATTGTGGGCGCGCGCGTGCATACATCGAAAGACGGCGCGGCGTTCGACGTGTTCTCGATTCAAACGACGGGTCACAAGCCGTTCGGCCTGAACGATCAGCGCGCGTTGGAGGCGTTAAAGCAAAAGCTCACGCTCGCCGCGCTCAACGACCATGCCGCGCCGCCGCCCGCCGCGCCCTCGCGCCGCAACGCTGCGTTCACGATCGAGCCGTGGGTGCGGATCGATAACGACATCACCCCGCACGCGACCGTCATCGAAGCGTCCGGCCGTGACCGGCTAGGCCTCCTGGCCGACCTCGCGCACGTTTGCGTCGAGGCCAAAGTCTCCATCGGCAGCGCGCACATCGATACGTATGGCGAACGAGCCTCGGACGTTTTCTACGTCCAGGAAGAGGAGGGCGGTGGACAAATCGCCAATCCGCGCCGCATCGCCTCGGTCCGCGCCAAATTGGAAGACGTTTTACGCGCCGCTGAACCTGCAGCGCCGGCCGATCCGGCCAAGGCGCCGCTGGCTGTGGCGCGCGCCTCGACGGCGCGTTAGCGGCGCGCTACGCCCGTAGCATCTCAAATTGAGTCGCCCGCCCGCATGAGCCTTGCCCGCAATACCGCCGTTATCGGCGGCTTGACCCTCATCTCGCGCCTTTTCGGTTTCGCGCGAGACTTGGCATTGGCGGCGGCGCTAGGCGCAGGACCGGTAGCCGACGCGTTCTTCGCGGCGCTGCGCTTTCCAAATTTGTTTCGCCGCTTGTTCGCCGAGGGCGCGTTCAGCCAGGCATTCATTCCGGTTTATTCGAAGACGCTCGCCGCTGAGGGCGAGGAAGCCGCCAACCGCATGGCGTCCGAGGCGCTTTCAATTCTGCTGCTGATGACGGGCGTGCTGAGCGCCGTCGCCATCGCCGGCATGAGTTGGATCAATCGCGCGCTCTTCGCCGGATACGCTGGCGATCCGCACACATTCCAGCTCGCGACGCTGCTGACGCAACTCTCGATGCCGTATCTTGTCTCGATGTCTGCGGCGACATTGTTCTCCGGCGTGCTTAATGCGCACGGGAAGTTCTTCGCTGCCGCCGCGCCGCGCCGATCCTGTTCAATCTCTGCCAGCTCACCGCGCTTTGGTTGGTCCACGACAATCCAGAATATTCGGCCGTCGCGGCGATCAGCGCGGTGTCGATATCGGGGCTGCTGCAAGCACTTTGGGTTTGGTGGGGGGCTGTGCGCTCGGGCACGAAGCTTGGTTTGCCGTTTCCGCGCCTGACAGCCGGTGTGAAGCGGCTCTTCATCCTTGCTGCGCCTGCCGCCATCGCCGGCGGCGCGCTGCAAATCAACGTCATGATCAGCCAAGCGCTCGCGTCCTTTGAGCGTGGCGCGATCACCTATCTCAACGTTGCGGATCGTCTCTACCAACTCCCGCTCGGACTCATTGGTATTGCCGTTGGCGTCGCGATGTTACCGCGTCTTTCGCGTTTGGTGCAGGACGGTGACGAAGCAGGCGCGCGTGGCGCCCTTGATGAGGCGGTCGCGCTTTCGATGGCGTTCACGTTGCCGGCTGCCGCCGCGATGCTCGCGATTCCATTTTACTTGATTGACGGTCTCTATTCTCGCGGCGCGTTTGATGCGGCTGACGCGCACAATGCTGCGCTGGCGCTCATTCATTACGGCTGGGGCGTCCCGGCGTTTGTGTTGGCAAAGATCTACGCGCCGGCCTTCTTCGCCCGCGAAGACACAAAAGCGCCGATGCGCTACGCGATCACCTCGATGGTCATCAACGTTGTCCTCGGTGCGGCGCTCTTTCTTCGGTCTGCGTTCGATGGGCTTGCCCGGCTTTCCAGGGCTCGCCATCGCAACTTCGACAGCCGCTTGGGTGAATGCACTGCTCATGATCCGCTCGCTCATGGCGCGCGGCGCTTACAAGCCGACCCCGGCTGCCTTTGGGCGTCTGATCCGCATTTGCCTCGCGTCGGCGATACTCTTTGCCGTTATGTGGTTCTGGCAACGCCAACCGCGAGTCGCTCGAAGCCACGCTCGGCTCAAAGGAGGCGTCGATCGCGCTCATCATCCTGCGGCGGCGGCACTTCTACTTCGTCGTCGCCTTCCTGGTGCGCGCGGTGACCATTCCGAAGTCCGCGCCGCCTTTAAGCGCAACCGGACCTGCTGGGGGGAGGCGGCTTGCCGCCGGGCTTGGACGGCTGATAGAAGCCGCCGCATGAACACGAGAACGAACCTCTGGCGATGGCGGGCCTGACCTGACGCCGTTTTTCGCGCGCCCGAATGGCGCGTCTGTTCTCATGTTCCGGAGTTTCCAATGACCGACGCCGCTCAGCCCCAATACAAGGGCCCGCAACGCGTGTTCTCAGGCATGCAGCCGACCAATGGCCTGCATCTCGGCAATTATCTCGGCGCGCTGCAAAAGTTCGTGCGCCTGCAGGATCATTACGAGTGCATTTATTGCATCGTTGATCTGCACGCGATCACCACCGGACCAGACCCGGAAAATCTCGCGAGCCGCTGCCGCGAAGTCGCTGCTGCGTATATCGCCGCCGGCGTCGATCCGAAGCGCTCGACCATTTTCATCCAGTCAGCCGTGCGCGAGCACAATGAGCTGACCTGGATTTTCAATTGCGTCGCTCGCATGGGCTGGGTCGAACGCATGACGCAGTTCAAAGATAAGGCCGGCAAAGACGCGCAGCGTTCTTCCGTTGGCCTGTTCGACTATCCGGTTCTGCAGGCGGCGGACATTCTGCTCTACAAGGCGACGCATGTGCCCGTGGGCGAAGACCAGAAGCAGCACTTGGAGCTCTCGCGCGACATCGCACAGAAGTTCAACAACGACCACAACGCGCCGAACTTCTTCCCGCTACCGGAGCCTTTGATCCAGGGCCCGGGCGCGCGGATTATGTCGTTGCGTGATGGCTCGAAAAAAATGTCGAAGTCCGATCCATCGGACATGACCCGCATCAATCTCACCGATGATGCGGACGCGATCATGTCGAAGATCAAGAAGGCAACGACAGACGCGCACCCGGTGCCGGAGTCCAAAGACGGGCTCGAAGGCCGCGCCGAAGTGGAAAATCTCGTCGGCATCTTCGCGGCTGTCACCGAGCGCAGCGTCGAAGATGTGCTGACCGAGTTCGGCGGCAAAGGCTTCGGCGTCTTCAAGCCGGCGCTAGCGGAAACGCTTGCCGCTAAGCTTAGTCCGATCGCCGCCGAAATGCGCCGGCTCACCGCCGATACCGCGTCGTTGGATGCAATCTTGAAGGACGGCGCCGAGAAAGCCGCCGCCGTGGCGCAGCCGATCATGGCCGAAGTCCGCGACGTCGTCGGCCTCTGGCGCGCTTGATGTGGCGGCGCGATTGAGCGACGTTCAGGCGCCATGAGCAAAGATCTGCAAGCCTTCAGCTGCCTGGTCATCGCCGACGAGAGCGAGGAGTTCCCGGACGCGTTGATCTATGCCGGCTTGCTTTGCCGCTACACCGGTTGGCGGTTGCTCATGCTGCGCGTGGTTGAGCCGTCAGACCCTGCGCCATGGGCGTCGATCACCGAAGAAATGCACCGCCAGGCGCGCGATGCGGCGGAGTCGCTGACACAGCGCTTCGCCGCAGAAGCATGGGCCGAGTGCGGCGTCACCGCCGAACCGATCCTGCGCGATGGCGATCTGAAGCCGGAGCTGCGCAAGCTCTTGGTTGAAGACACCACGATCAAGCTTGTGGTGCTCGCCGCCGCGACGCCGCCGAGCAGCCCCGGTACGCTCATTACCGAACTCGGCAAAACCGGCGGCCTCTCGCCGCGCCCAGTGCCGGTTGTGGTGGTGCCCGGCGCGCTCTCGCGTGACGAGATTCGTGCGATCGCGCTGCCGATGGCGGCGGCCGTCTCTGTCGAAAGTGAAGAAGAGCCGCCTGCGCCGCAGCCCCCGGCTGCTTGACCGGTTCGGTCAAAAGCCCCACCTGACGCTCATGTTTATTCAGACCGAAGCCACGCCAAATCCGCGCACGCTGAAGTTTCTCCCTGGCCGCGACGTGCTGGGGCAGGGCAGCCGCGAATACGCGGACGCGGATGCTGCGCTTTGGCGCGCCGTTGGCGACGGCGTTGTTCGACGTCGAGGGCGTCGAGCGCGTCTATCTGGGCGGCGACTTCATCACCATCACCAAATCCGAAGCGATCGAGTGGCCGCATCTGAAGCCGCACGTGCTCGCGGCGATCATGGATCACTTCACCTCCGGCCGCCCAGTGCTTGGCGACGGCGCTGCACCCGCCGATGAAACCGACGAAGCGGACATCGTCTATGAAGGCGACGCCGTCGGCATTGTGAAAGAGTTGAAGGAAATCATCGACGCACGCGTCCGCCCCGCCGTGGCGCGCGATGGCGGCGATATCACGTTCCACTCTTGGGACCATGAGCACGGCATTGTGCGCCTCAACATGCGCGGCTCGTGCGCCGGCTGCCCGTCTTCAACGCTGACGCTGAAGCAGGGCATCGAGAACATGCTTCGCCACTACGTTCCGGAAGTGCTGTCGGTCGAGCAAGTGGTGTGAGCCTGAGCTCATGTTAGTGCTCGGCATTGATACATCGCTGGACGCGTGCTCCGTCGCGATCGTTCGCGACGGTGAAACATTGGCGCATCTCCATGAGACGATGACGCGCGGCCAGGCAGAGCGTCTGGCGCCGATGGTGCGAGAGGCGCAGCAGCACGCTGCCATCGCGTTCGCTGATATTGACCGCCTTGCTGTGATCACCGGACCAGGCTCGTTCACCGGCGTTCGCGTTGGTCTGTCGTTTGCCCGCGCGTTGGCGCTCTCGCTTGCAAGGCCCTGCATCGGTGTTTCGACGCTTGAAGCGCTAGCGCTCGAAGATGGCGAAGACGGCGCGCGTGCTGCGCTGATCGAAACACCGGGCGCCGCGTATTTCGCACGCTATACCAACGGCATCGCAGACATCGCGCCGCGCCCCATTGAGCGCGGCGAGCATGAAGCGTTGCTCGATGGCGCAAAGCTTAAAGGGCCGGCTGTCACCGTAAACGCGGTGACGCTTGCGATCCGTGCGGCGCGATTGGATCCAGCACTCTATCCACCCGACCCGGCCTACCTCCGCGCCCCGCACGTCACCTTGCCGAGCGCGTCATGATCGAAGCGGCGGCCGTGACGGCATCAGAACTTCTCGCATCGCTGCACGCGCGCGCATTTCCGAAGAAGCCATGGAGTGCGATCGAGATCGCCAAGCTCATGGAGAACCAGGCCGTGTTCGCGCTGATGCACGGCAATGGCGCCGAGCCCAACGGCTTCGTGATGGCTTGGGCGGCGGCTGGTGATTCCGAGTTGCTGACCGTCGCCGTAGTTCCCGAGGCGCGCCGCAGAGGCGTTGGCGCGGCGTTGGTCACATCGGCAGGTGTCGCTGCGCTCGTGCGCGGCGCGGCTTCGATGCATCTCGAAGTCGCGGAAGACAACGAAGGCGCACGCGCCCTCTACCGAAAGCTCGGTTACGAAGAGGCAGGCCGCCGTCATGCCTATTACGCAGGCGAGGGCGGTCCGGTCGACGCCATCGTCATGCGCCGCACGCTGCCGCGGCCCGTAGTTTAACGCCGCGATGGTGGACATATCCCCACGGAAGGGGTATCTGACGCCCATGGATCGCATCGAAAAACTCTGCGTCGAGAAGGGTATGCGCATGACCGAGCAGCGCCGCGTTATCGCGCGCGTGATCTCGTCGAGTCATGACCACCCGGACGTCGAAGAATTGCACCGCCGCGCAGCTGCGGTCGATTCCGGCATCTCGATCGCCACCGTCTATCGCACCGTGCGCTTGTTCGAGGACAGCGGCATTCTTGAGCGACACGACTTCCGCGATGGCCGCTCGCGGTACGAAGAAGTGCCGGACCAGCACCACGACCACTTGATCGACATGAAGTCAGGCAAGGTCATCGAGTTCGTCGACGAAGAGATCGAGCGGCTGCAGCACGAGATTGCGCGGCGCCTCGGTTTCAAACTCGTCGATCACCGCCTCGAACTTTACGGTGTCCCGCTGGCCGAAGATAAATCCAAGGCGGTCAAGAAATAGCATGACCGAGCCGCGCGCGCCGAAGCGTCTCTTCATGGAGACGTACGGTTGCCAGATGAACGTCTACGACTCGGAGCGTATGCGCGACGTGCTCACGCCGTTGGGCTATGCCGTCACCGATAAGCCCGACGACGCTGACCTCGTCATCCTCAACACCTGCCACATTCGCGAGAAGGCGACCGAGAAGGTCTACTCCGAGATTGGGCGTCTGCGCGTCCACAAGGAGCGCCGCGCCCTTGAGGGCAAAGGCATCACCATCCCCATCGCTGGCTGCGTTGCGCAGGCGGAAGGTGAGGAGATCATTCGCCGTGCGCCTGAGGTCGATCTCGTCGTCGGCCCGCAGGCGTATCACAAGCTACCTGAGCTGATCGCGCGCGCCTCGCGCAAAACTGGCGAGCGGCTTGAGACGGATTTCACGGCGCAGGAAAAGTTCGATGCGCTGCCTGCGCGTGCGCCGGATGGCGTGACGGCGTTTCTCTCGGTGCAGGAAGGTTGCGATAAGTTCTGCACGTTCTGCGTCGTGCCTTATACGCGCGGCGCTGAATTCTCTCGGCCGATTGCTGATGTGCTCGCTGAAGCGCGTTCACTCGCCGACAAAGGCGTGCGCGAAGTCACTTTGCTCGGCCAAAACGTCAACGCCTATCACGGTGGCGCATCGTTTACCGATTTGCTCAACGAGCTTGCAGCGATCAACGGCATCGCGCGCATTCGTTACATGACTTCGCATCCGATTGAGATGACGGACGACCTCATCGCGCTGCACGGCTCCGAGCCGAAGCTGATGCCGTTCTTGCATCTGCCCGTGCAATCAGTCTCCGATCGTATCCTGAAGGCCATGAACCGAAAGCACGATGGCGCGTTCTATCGTGACATCATCGCGCGCGTTCGCGCTGTGCGGCCGGATGTGGCGCTCTCGACCGACTTCATCGTCGGCTTTCCGGGCGAGACGGAGAAGGAGTTCGAAGCGACCATGCAGCTTGTCCGCGATGTGACCTTCGCTTCGGCATTTTCGTTCAAATACTCGCCGCGCCCGGGCACGCCCGCGGCAGGCATGATCGGGCAGGTGAGTGAGGATGAACAATCCGAGCGCCTTCAACGCCTGCAAGCGCTGCTCTTCAGCCAGCAGACGGCCTTCAACGCCAGCCAAGTGGGGCGCACGCTGCCGGTGCTCGTGACCGGAAAAGGCCGCATGCCTGGTCAAAAGCACGGTCGCTCGCCATATCTCCAATCCGTGCACTTCCAAGACACTCACGCGCAGAACGGCGACATCGTCGATGTCCGCATAACCGGCTCATCGCAAAATTCGCTCACCGGCGAATTGCCAGCGCTCATGCCCGCATGACCGAAAGCTCCCGCACTTTTCCGCTTGGTGAAATGGCGCAGGCCGTGTTCGGCCCGCTGCATCGTCACGTCGCGCAAATACAGGAAGGGTTCCGAGATCCGAGCGCGCCGCGTGGCGCGCCCGCGTACCGGCTGACGTTTGACGCGCAGGGCGACAAGATCATCGCCCGCGCCGGTCCAGGCGTGACCGACGCGGATTTCGTTCGTGCGCAGCGCATCATCGATGCACTGATCGATCAGGCGCGCCGCAAAGGCCGCGTCCGCGAAGGCGAAGTGCTGGCCGCGATCGCGTTTTCCGAGGGCGAGCAGATCCAACACGCCGATGCAGCTGCCGCAGCTCGGCGGCCTCACGCTGCGCACGCCGCGCCAAGTGCACTACGTCGAGGCGCTGCGCGATGAGAGCATCGATCTGATCTTTGGGGTTGGTCCCGCTGGCACCGGCAAGACCTTCCTTGCGGTCGCCGCCGCGGTTGAGGCGCTGAAGCAGGAGCGCGTCGATAAGATTATCGTCACGCGCCCCGCCGTCGAAGCGGGGGAGAAGCTTGGCTATCTGCCTGGCGATCTCGCCGAAAAAGTGGATCCCTATCTGCAACCGATCTGGGACGCTTTTCGTTCTCAGATGAGCGAGGGCGATCTGAAGGCGCGGCGCGAACGTCGCGTGATCGAAATTGCGCCGCTTGCGTTCATGCGCGGCCGCACACTCTCAAACGCGTTCGTGATCGTCGACGAAGCGCAGAACGCAACAGTGTTGCAAATGAAGATGACGCTGACGCGCCTCGGCGAAGGCTCGCGCATGGTGGTCACCGGCGATCCATCACAGATCGACCTCGTGCGTCCGGATCAGTCAGGCTTATCGCACGCGATCTCGATCCTTGAGGATGTGCCTGGCGTCGAAGTCATCCGCTTCGCCACGCAGGACGTCGTTCGTCACAGGCTCGTCGCACATATCGTCGAAGCGTATCACCGCGATGAGGGAGCACGCGGTGGAAGCTAGTCTTGAAGTCGATATCTTGGTGAATTCGCAGCTCTGGAAAGGGCAGGAAGATCTGCTCTCAAATGCGCTCGCTGCAGCGGCGCAGAAGATGGGCAAATCAGGCAGCGTTTCGCTGCTGCTTGGCGACGATGCCGCGATCGCCGAACTCAATCAGCAATTCCGCAACAAGGCCGGGCCGACCAATGTTCTCTCGTTTCCGCCCGCACCCGGCGCGGAGCCCGGCTTCCTTGGTGACATTGCACTGGCGGCGGAAACCATTGTGGAACAAGCACAATTTCAAGGTAAACGGTTCGAACATCACGCCGCTCATCTTGTCGTGCACGGATTTTTGCACCTGATAGGCTATGATCACGAGAAACCGGCCGACGCCGAGGTGATGGAAGCGCGAGAGCGCGAAATCCTCACTTCGCTTGGGATAGAAGATCCCTACGCGTGAGCGCTGCAACGGAGTGCGACACACACCATTATGGTTGAGACAACCAACGAAGACCCGCCCTCGCGAAGACGCGCGGGCCTGCTGCAACGATGGACGCGCATCTTCACGCGCGGAAAGCTAGGGTCCGCAGAAGCCGTCGAAGAAGCGCTCCGCGAGCGTGAGGAAAACGGCGGCATTGAAATGGCGCACAAGGACTTGATCCTGCGCGCCGCACACTTCGATCAGCTCAAAGTCGCAGACGTCATGCGCGCGCGCGCGGAGATCGTCGCCATCGAAGCGAGCGCAACCTTAGGGGAGGCGGCGCGCGTTTTCTCCGAGAGCCAGCATTCGCGTTTGCCGATCTACGGCGAAACGCTCGATGATCCGCAAGGCTTCATCCACGTGCGCGATGTACTCGCACAACTCGCACCGAATGAGCAGGGCGTAGCGCTCGCGCAGTTTGAAGATACTGCGCTGGCGCGGATCAAGCGCGAGATTTTGTTCGTGCCGCAATCGATGACGCTGGCGCGGCTCTTTCTGCGCATGCAATCGAGCCGCATTCACCTGGCGCTTGTCGTTGACGAGTATGGCGGCACAGACGGCCTTGTCTCGATGGAAGATCTGGTCGAGCAAATCGTCGGCGCCATCGATGACGAACACGACGTCGATTCCGTGCTCGTGCTTGAGCGCGCCAACGGCGCATTCGAAGCCGATGGCCGCGCCTCCATCACAGAGCTGGAAGAAAAGCTCGGCAAGAGCCTTGCGATTCCAGATCACGAGGATGAGTTTGATACCGCTGCGGGTCTCGCCGTCGCGCTCGCCGGGCGCTTGCCGCAGCGCGGAGAAATCTTGCATCACCCTGCAGGCTTCGATGTCGAAATCATCGACGCCGATCCGCGCCGCGTAAAGCGCATCCGGATCAAGCCCGCAACGGACGGACAGGCTACGGTCGAGCGGTCACACCCGCCGAAAACGCGACGCATCGCGGTCCATGAGTGTTGACCCGCGCGGCTGATCGCGCTCCAAACGCCCCTTCGCGTCGAAGATGGGAGTTCTCTTTTGAACGCTGAACCAGCAAGCGCCGCGCGCTCGCGCGTGCACACTTGGTTTGCTGATCGCACGCCGTGGCAGCGCCGTGGCATCGCGGCGGCCGCCGGCGCGATGGCAACGCTTGGCCATGCGCCATTTCAGCTGACGATTTTCTTCGTCTTCGCGATCGTGTTGCTCGTTTGGTTGCTGGACGTTTCTGCAACCAAAGACGCCAAGCTCCGCTCGGCGTTCAGCATGGGGTGGTTCTTCGGCGTTGGTCATCTTGCGACCGGACTCTACTGGGTCGCCGCAGCGTTCAACGTCGATAGCGATGCGTGGGGCCCGATCTGGGGCATTCCGGCAACGCTCGGGCTTGCCGGCGGTCTCGCGCTGTTCTTCGGCATCGGTGCGCTGTTGGCGATGCTTGCATGGACCAAAGATATCCGCCGCATCGCTGTCTTCGCGGCGGCGTTCTTCGTGTCCGAATGGTTGCGTGGTCACGCCTTCGGCGGCTTCCCTTGGCTGCTGCCCGCCTACGTCTGGACGCCGGGGGAGCCGATTTCACAATTGGCGTCGCTGGTTGGCGCGTACGGTCTGACACTGCTGACGCTGTTCATCGCGGCGACGCCTGCTGCAATCGCTGATGGCGGACAAAGTGCGGGCCGTCGTTTTGCGCCGGTGCTCGTCGCGGCGCTTGCTATTGGCATGGCGTGGGGGTGGGGCGCGCAACATATTGCGGCGGCGCCGACAGAACCTCCGGGTGCAAGCCCCATCATCCGCGTTGCGGACTCGGGCCTGGGCCAAGCTGAGAAATGGGAAAACCGGCCCGATCAGGAATGGCGTGTCCTGCAGCGCTATCTCGAAGCAAGTGGCGAGCCTAGCGATGACAATGCGGACACGATCATCGTCTGGCCCGAGGGCGCCATTCCCGCGATCAATTTCTTTATGCTCGAAAATCCCGACTTCATGTCGGTGCTCGGACATGGTCTCGGTGATCGCGTTCTCATCACTGGGCTGACCCGCCGCGAAGCGCGCGTCAACGATGTCGCGTACTTCAATTCGGCTGCGGTCATTGACGGTGTGAATGGCGAGCCGCGCGTCAGTCAGACTTACGACAAGAACCATTTGGTGCCGTTCGGCGAGTACATCCCGCTCTGGAATCTAGTCAGCAGCTTGAACATCGCGCCGTTGCAGCGGATCGGCGCTGGCTTTGAAGCAGGTGCGCCGCCGACGCGGCTCGTGGTGCCCGGGGCGCCGCCTGCGGTTGTACTGATCTGCTACGAGGCGATTTTCCCCGGGCATGGTGCCGCATGGTGACGGCCGGCCCGGCTGGATCGTCATGGTCACCAACGATGCCTGGTTCGGTGGCGGTTCAGGTCCGTACCAACACTACGCGATGGCCCGGTATCGGGCGATCGAAGAGGGGCTGCCGGTGGCACGCGCTGCATCGGGGAATTTCGGCAATCATGGACGCCTACGGGAGGCAGATTGCTGCAACCACTGCGCGAGTAGCGTATGCGGAAGCGCAACTCCCACCTGCGGTCTCAGAGACCCCATACGCCCGGTGGGGTAGTATAGTGCTGTTCGTATTATTTATATTGATCGCGGCTTTGCGGTTCTTACCCGCCGGAAAGAGCGGGCCGGGAGGGTTCTAAGCAATGAACGACGAACGCGCCGCCAACGCGATCGACAGAAAGGTCGGTCAAAAGGTGCGCACGCGACGCCTGGAAATCGGCATGAGCCAAGAACGGCTCGCAGAACTGCTCGGCGTGACCTTCCAGCAGGTCCAAAAGTACGAAAAGGGCGTCAACCGGATCGCTGTTAGCCGGCTTTGGGATATCTCCGTCGCGCTCGAATTGCCGGTCGGCCGTTTCTTCGAGGGCCTGGCCACCGCACGCGGCGTCGCTGAACCGCGCCAAGAGTTCGTCGACGACGCGCTGGCGACGCCAGAGGGCGCCCAGCTGATGGCGCTGTTCGGCTCGATCAAGAGCCACAAGGTCCGTCGCAAGGTCCTGGACCTGGTCCGCACCCTGACGAGGACGATAGCGGCAAGCGCTAAACGCCCGCGACGATTGGGAAATTGCGTCCTTTGTCGGTTCTCCCTAAGAGAGCCGCTTCGTTTTTACCGTTCCGCCGGAGAATCCCGTGGCGCGCAGCAATTACGTCTTCACCAGCGAAAGCGTGTCCGAAGGGCACCCGGACAAGGTCGCGGACCGCATCTCCGACACCGTGGTGGATGCGTTTATCGCGGCCGACCCCGAAGCCCGCGTCGCCTGCGAAACCATGGTGACGACGAACCGAATCATTCTCGCTGGCGAAGTGCGCGCCGGGAAGCCGGGCAACGACAAGGCGCAGAACAAGGCCTTTACAAAAGACATCATCGCTTCGCTGCAGCCGAAGGTGCGCGCCGCGGTGAAGGACATCGGCTACGCGCAGAAGGGCTTCCACTGGGAGAAGGCGAAGTACGCCTGCTATCTGCACGGCCAATCCGCGCACATCGCCCAAGGCGTCGACTCGTCGGCGAAGAAGGACGAAGGCGCCGGCGACCAAGGCATCATGTTTGGCTACGCCTGCAACGAAACGCCCGAGCAAATGCCGGCGACGCTGCAATACTCGCACAACATCCTGAAGCGCCTCGCCGAGATGCGTCACAGCGGTGAGCGTCCTGAACTTGAGCCGGACGCGAAGAGCCAAGTCACGCTGCGTTACGAGAACGGCAAGCCAGTTGAAGTCGTTGCCGTCGTTGTCAGCCATCAGCACGGCAAGAAGATCGGCGACAAGAATTACAGCCAAGCGCGCTTCGCCGAACTGGTGAAGCCGATCGCGGCGTCGGTTTTCCCGGAAGGCCTGATCGACAAGAAGACCAAGTGGCACATCAACCCGACCGGCAAGTTCGAGATCGGCGGCCCCGACGGCGATAGCGGCCTCACCGGCCGCAAGATCATCGTCGACACCTACGGCGGCGCGGCCCCGCACGGCGGCGGCGCGTTCTCGGGCAAAGACCCAACGAAGGTTGACCGCTCAGCCGCTTATGCCTGCCGCTATCTTGCGAAAAACGTCGTCGCTGCGGGCCTTGCCGAGCGCTGCACGATCCAGATCAGCTACGCCATCGGCGTTGCGGTCCCGACAAGCTTCTACGTCGATCTCCACGGCGCCGACACGATCGATCCGGCCATTCTCGAAGCAAAGCTTCCGGAAATGATCGGCGGCGCGACGCCGCGCGCGATCCGCAACCATTTGAAGCTCAATCGGCCGATCTACGCGCGCACCGCGGCTTACGGCCACTTTGGCCGTCAACCGGACAATGAAGGCGGCTTCACCTGGGAACGCGACGATCTGGTGGCTGACTTGAAGAGCCTCGCCTAAGTTATGGAGGCATGTCCTCCTCACTTGGCCTCACGCCCGAAATCGTCCGCTACCTCGCGCACGTAAATCCGCCTGAACATCCCGCGCTGACGCGTTGCCGCGAAGAAACGGCTCGCATGCCCAATGCGATGATGCAGATCAGCGCCGAGCAGGGCGCGTTCATGCAAGTGCTCGCGCGCATGCTGAACGCCAAGCGCGCGTTCGAGATCGGCGTCTTCACGGGCTATTCGTCAACGGCGGTCGCGCTGGCGATGAAGGAGCTGAACCCCGGCGCGCGCTTGCTCGCCTGCGATATCTCCGAAGATTACACGACGAAGGCGCGCGATTATTGGCGCGAAGCGCAAGTCGACGACATCATCGAACTCGTCATCGCGCCGGCAACGCAAACGCTCGATGCGCGCATCGCGGCGGGGGAGGCGGGCCAGCATGATCTCGGCTTCATCGACGCGGATAAGACGGGCTACGATTCTTACTACGAACGCGGGCTGCAGCTTCTCCGCAAAGGCGGCGTGATGTTGTTCGATAATGTGCTGTGGTCCGGCCGCGTCGTGGATCCCGCGGACACCTCCGCAGATACCTCCGCGCTGCGGGCTTTGGCGCAAAAAGCGAAGTTCGACGCCCGTGTCCACGCCGCCATGACCAATATCGGCGACGGGCTGTTGATCTGCGTCAAACGCTGACGCATCTGTTTTCCCGTTCAGACGCATCAAGGCGGCGGGAGACATCATGATGCTTAGAATTCTGATCGCGGTTGCCGCCGCTTGCGCTGCACTCACGGGCGCCGCCTTCGCACAAGACCAGCAACCCCCCGCGCTGCCGGCCACGCCGCAAGCATGGCGCGCCGCTGCCGAAGCTGATCTCGAAGCGCTGTGGATGTATATTCGCGAAGACACGCCTGTGGCGATCGATAGCGAAAACCCTCGCATGCAACGTTGGTTCGATCGAGGTTACCGCGAAGCGCGCAGCCGCGCCCGCCGGGCGAACGATCAAGCCAGCTATTTCTACGCGCTCGCCGCTTACACAAATGGCTTCCAGGATCCGCATCTCAATCTTCAGCCCGTTGTGCCGCTCTCCGTCGCGCGTTGGCCCGGCTTCATCACCACCGCGCGGGGCGAGGACACAATCGTCGCCTCCAATTACGGCGCGGAGGGCCCAGCGCCGGAGAATGGCGCACGTTTGATCAGCTGCGACGGCGAAACCCCGGCGCGCTTGCGTGAGCGCGCGGTTTTCCCGTTCACACTCAATCCGCAAATCCTCCGCGATCGGCGCGTTGCCCATACGCGACTCTTTCTTGATCGCGGCAATCCGTTCGCACCGCCGCCGCGCCGCTGCGTGTTCGAGCAAGACGGAGCGCGCAGTACGTTCGATCTTACTTGGCGGGATGTGCCAGGCGATGATTTCTGGACACGCTACAACATCGCCACCACCGGCCCCGGCGCGCAGTTCGGCGTCTCGACGCCTGAGGAGGGCCTCACATGGATCGGCGTGCCGACCTTCGACAACAGCTCCAGCGAGCAGCTCCGCGCGCTTGTCGATCAGATTAAAGCTAGCGCCGCGCCGATCCGCGCCGGTCATGCGATCATCATTGATGTGCGCGGCAACGGCGGCGGCAATTCCGAATGGGGTGCGGAAATCGCGCGCGCCGTTTGGGGGGATGAGGTGATCAGCGCCATCCCGGAATCAAACCCGGGCGGTGCAACCGATTGGCGCGTGTCGCAGCGCAATCTGGACTATATCAATAGCTTCGCGCCGCAGCTTATTCAGCAGTTCGGCGAAGACTCTGCCGTAGCCGTGTGGATACGGCAGTCGCAGCAAGGATTCGCGACGGCGCTCGCAAGCGGGCAGCCAATCTGGCGCGAACGCGACGCCGGAGAGACCGGTCCGATCCC
Source organism: Caulobacteraceae bacterium (assembly GCA_016703335.1). Classification (GTDB taxonomy): domain Bacteria; phylum Pseudomonadota; class Alphaproteobacteria; order Caulobacterales; family Aquidulcibacteraceae; genus Vitreimonas. The sequence continues at coordinate 168,302 of JADJCG010000009.1, forward strand.
GCAAGGCGGTGGCTACACGCAACGCCGTCCGCAAGGCGCCTCTCCGATCCCGGCGCACGTCTACATGCTGTCGAACGGCACGTGCGCGAGCGCGTGCTTGGATTTCGCCGATATCGTCATGCACATTCCTGGAACGCAGCTCATTGGCATGGATACCGCTGGTGATGGCCTGCTGATGGAGATACGCGATCAAACGCTGCCGTCGGGCCTCGCGCGTGTAAACCTGCCGCTCAAAGTCTATCGCGGTCGCGCACGCGGTGCGCTCGAAGCGTATCACGCGGACATTGCCTACGACGGCGTGTGGGACGATCTCGCCGTGCGGAATTGGGCGATCGAAGTCGCGCAGCGATGATAGGGACGCACAGCGTGGCGAACCGCATCCTCGGCATTGTGCTCATCGTCGGCGCTGCCGTGACCGCGCTCTATTGGTGGAGCTATTTCAACGCTGGCGACGTGATGGTCAGCCAAGAGCGTTGGTACACCGCGTTCGAAGATGCATTCCCTTTCGCCGATGGCTGGATGGCGCTTTGTATGGCGGGCGCGGGCGTTGGCCTCATTCAGAACCGCGCATGGGGCCCGCCGCTTGGACTGCTCGCAGGCTCGGCGCTCATCTTCCTCACGGCGATGGATGTCACATTCAATATCCAGAACAACCTCTATCCGCTCGCCGCCAGCAACGAGGCTATGAAGGCCGAGATCGCCATCAACATCGCCACAGGCATGCTTGGCGCGTGGACAATCGCCGCCTGCTGGCCGCGTTACAGACAAGGTTGAACCGCCGCATTGCGCCTGCCTGCGGGCAGGTTTAGACGGGCGCCTTCTTTTCCTGAAATCCCTCCCGGAGCAGCCCCACATGGCCCGCGCAAAAATCGCTCTTATCGGTTCTGGCATGATCGGCGGCACACTCGCCCACATTGCGGCGCGTGAAGAGCTGGGCGATGTGATCCTGTTCGACGTTGTCGAAGGCGTGCCGCAGGGCAAGGCGCTGGATATCGCCGAAGCCTCGCCGGTGTTCGGCAAGGATAGCGCGCTGAAGGGCGCGAACGATTATGCCGGCATCGCAGGCGCCGATGTGTGCATCGTCACCGCTGGCGTGCCGCGCAAGCCCGGCATGAGCCGCGACGATCTTCTCGGCATCAATCTGAAAGTCATGAAGGCGGTGGGCGAGGGCATCGCCGCGCACGCGCCGAACGCGTTCGTTATCGTCGTCACCAATCCGCTCGACGCGATGGTGTGGGCGCTGCGCCAATTCTCGAAGCTGCCGCACAACAAAGTCGTCGGCATGGCCGGCGTGCTCGACAGCGCGCGCTTCCGCTACTTCCTCGCCGAAGAGTTCAAGGTCTCGGTTGAAGATGTCTCGGCCTTTGTGCTCGGTGGCCACGGCGACACGATGGTGCCGCTGGTGCGCTACTCCACCGTCGCCGGCATTCCGCTGCCGGACCTCGTGAAGATGGGTTGGACCAGCCAAGAAAAGCTCGACCAGATCGTGCAACGCACGCGTGATGGCGGCGCGGAAATCGTCGGCCTGCTGAAGACGGGCTCAGCCTTCTACGCGCCGGCTGAAAGCGCGATTCAGATGGCGAAGAGCTACCTGCGCGACAAGAAGCGCGTCCTCCCATGCGCCGCCAACCTCAACGGCCAATACGGCCTGAACGACATGTATGTCGGCGTGCCATGCATCATCGGCGCGGGCGGCGTTGAGAAAGTGATCGAAATCGAACTGACGCTGAACGAACGCGCCATGTTCGATCACAGCGTCGGCGCGGTGAAGGGATTGGTCGATGCGTGCAAGGGCATTGATCCCAGCGTCGGCTAACACGCGATCGCCATTCCAGATTGCGCCGTCGCACGCCTTTGGCTTGCGGCGGCGTTTTCGGTTATGTTGGGCCAATGACCACCATCGGCCCAACCCTGACCACCGCACGTCTCATCTTGCGTCCGCCGCAGCACGAAGACTTCGACGGCTTCGCCGCCATGGCGCAGGAAGAAGAGACGATGCGCTTCATCGGCGGTCTCGCGCCGCGCGATGCGGCGTGGCGCAGCATGGCTTCGCTTGCGGGTTCGTGGGCGATACTTGGCTACGGCATGTTTTCCGTCATCCGCCGCGACACTAACGAATGGATCGGCCGTCTCGGTCCGTGGCGGCCGGGCGGCAAGGAAGGCAATTGGCCGGGCGATGAAGTCGGCTGGGGCGTGAAGGCGTCAGCAGCAGGGCAGGGCTTCGCGCACGAAGGCGCGATCGCCGCGATCGATTGGGCGTTCGACAATCTCGGCTGGGATCACGTGATCCACTGCATCGACAAGCGCAACATTCCCTCAATCAAACTCGCCGAGCGCCTGGGATCGCAGCTTGAGAAAGAGGACGTGCGTCTGTCGCCGCCGTTCGAAAACAGCATCGTCGATCTCTACGGCCAATCGAAAGCGGCATGGAAAGCCCGTCAGCGCGGGTAAGCTCGCCTGATCGTCGCTAAGCTCTTGCATCCCACGCACGCGCCGCCACTTTGTGCGCACGATTTTGGGGACGACATCACATGCGGAATTTTGCCGTGGCGCTTCTGGGTGCGGCTGCATTCGCCTTTCCGGCGAGTGCGCAACAACAACCACAGCCAGTCCCTGGTTTTGTGCAAGCGAGCAACCCGCCAGCAGTGCAACCGCAGGTCGCGCCCATCACCGCCGCGCAACAACGCACTGTCGATCGCCTGCAAGCTGCAGCGCTCGAAAGCGACCGCGCCTACGACATCGTTGAAGACCTCGTCAGCACTGTTGGCCCGCGTCTCGCCGGCTCAGATGCAGAAGCGCGCGCGCGCGAGTGGGCGGTCGTCATGCTGCGCGCCAACGGATTCACCAACGTCCACATCGAACCCTTCACGCTGCCGTACTGGGATGCGACGCGCGAAGAAGCGCACATCGTAGCGCCGGGACTCGAACGTCCGATGGTCGCCGCTGCGCTCGGCGGTTCGCCTTCAACACCGCCCGGCGGCCTGACCGCGGAAGTCGTGCGCTTCCCCGACATGGCCGCGCTTGAAGCCGCGCCGAATAGCGCCGTCGCTGGCCGCATCGTCTTCATCGATGAACACATGAGCCGCGCGCAAGATGGCGCAGGTTATGGCGTCGCTGTGCGCAAGCGCGGCCGCTGCGCGCCAATCGCACAAGCCAAAGGCGCTGCTGCTTGCCTTATCCGCGCTGTCGGCACCGACACGCATCGCTTCGCACACCAGGGCGGCTCTTCGCGCCAAGCGCAGGGCGCATCGCTCCCAGCCATGTCGATTTCACCGGCCGACGCTGATGTGCTCGCAAATCTCCTCGGTCGCGGCGGCGTCCGCGTGCGTCTCGATATCACCGCTGAAATTCGCGAGAACGCGCAGTCCGGCAATGTCATCGCCGAAATCCGCGGCCGCGAACGCCCAGAGGAAATCGTCCTGCTCGCCGCGCACTTGGACTCGTGGGACATGGGGCAGGGTGCGATTGATGACGGCTCTGGCGTTGCGATCATCAGCGCAGCCGCGCGTTTGATCCGCGATCTGCCACGCCGTCCGCGCCGCACGATCCGCATCTTGCTTGCCGGCGCGGAAGAAAACGGCGTCCACGGCGGCGCTGCCTACGGTCGCGCACACGCCAGCGAAGCTGCAAATCACATCGTCGCGCTCGAAAGCGATTTCGGCGCTGGCCGCGTCTGGCGCTTCGACACGCAATTCGGCGAACCGGCGCTGCCGTATGCGCGCGCCTTCCAACGCGCGCTCTCACCGCTCGGCGTGCTGCCGGGTCCGAACACGGCGGATGGCGGCGCGGATGTCAGCGCGATGAAGGAGCTGGGCGTTCCAGTTGTCGACCTCAGCCAAGACGGTACCAACTACTTTGATCATCACCACACACCGGACGACACGCTCTACGCCATCGACCGCGCGGATCTCCGCCAAAACGTCGCGGCTTGGGCTACGTTCGTGTACCTCGCCGCCGATAGCGATTGGACCTTCCGCGCGCCGCCAGCGCAGTAACCGTTAGAACCAGCCAGCCTCACGCAGTGCACGCACATTCGGGCGGCTCACCGGCGCTTCGGCGCCGCCTTTGAGCACCAGCAGGACTTTGTCGCCCTCGCGGCGCGTGCTCTCGACTGCATCCCGCGCCACCCACCAGGAGCGGTGCGTCTGAGCACCTTCGAGGCCTTCGAGTTCAGAGATCGCGTCGGCCAAGCGCATTAGGATCAAATCGGCGCCCTTCGACGTGTGCAGCCGCAGATAGTGGTCCTCCGCTGACACCGCATAGACCACCGCGCCCTTGAGCTTGGCCGGCAAGCGATCAGCAAAGCGCACCGCCGGAGCAGGGGCGCCAGGCGCTGGCGCGTGCGTGACGCGTCCCGGCCAGTTCACGACGACCATCAGCGCTGTCATCGCGACGCTCAGGAAGAACACGCTCCCGAACAAACCAGGTAACGCGGCAAGCGGTATCCGCGTGCCGAACATCAGATTCGTGTAGCCCCACACCACGAACGTCGCCGGTAGCGTCAGCGCCACTGATAGGATCGCGCCGAACAGCCAAGGGTTCACGCTCGCCCTCGGTATCTTGGCGACGAGCAGCGACATGACGTGGCCCAACAGCCCGCCCACCATTAGCGGCACCCAATAGAGCAGGCGCTTGACCAGAGGCACTCTGGCCGAATCCATGGCGCCAACGAACGCCAACACGGCCCCAACGCCGGCCGCGATCGCCAGATTCGCAGCCCGTCACGCCAGCCACGCACCGCCAATTGGCGCTTCGCCAACGGCAGGCGCCTGCCGTTCACGCTCAGAGCCAGTGCTTTCGCGTATCTCAGGCTGCAAACCGGAAACTCCGTTCGGCAGGGTCTCTACCAGACTTCGAACGGAGACCAGAACCGATGCCAGTAACCCGCGCCAACGCCTTCCGCTTGATCGGATCGACCATCGGGATCGGCATTCTGGTCGTGGCGCTCTGGCCGTATCGGCCGGGCATTTTCCGCCGCCTTGGGGATATCTCGCTCCACGCACCGAACTGGGCGCTGTGGGACCGGGTGTCCTGGATTGTGAAGCTGCACGTCGCTGCCGCGCTCACGGCGCTCGTCGTCGGCACGATGATCCTGCTGCAGAAGAAGGGGAGCGGGCTTCACAAGACGCTCGGCTGGTCCTGGGTCATCGCCATGGCGACAACAGCGATCTCCAGCCTGTGGATCGTCGGCCTCAACGGCAATTTCTGGTCGATCATCCACTTGCTTAGCGGCTGGACCATCATCTCGTTGCCGATGGCTGTATGGGCGATCCGCAACAAGAAAGTTCAGATTCACCGCCGCGCCATGACCGGCATGTTCGTTGGCGGGCTCCTCGTCGCCGGCGCGCTCACCTTCATCCCCGGCCGCATCATGTTCGAAACATTCTTCGGCTGATTTTTCCAAAGAGACGATCCATGAAACTCATCACCGCCACGGCGGCGTGCATCCTCGCGCTTGTTGTTCTCTCCAACGGTCACGCAAACGCCGCGCCGTCACAAGCGGTGCTGACCCTGCGCTAAAACGCCTTGGCTGTTTTGCGCGAAACGGAATTCCCATTCGCGCAGAACACGCCTACAGCGCTCGTTCTCATGACGAGCTTGCTGCGCAACGTCGCTGCACTGATCGCAGCCGTGACGATCCTGCAACTTGCGGGAGGATTGCTCGGCGTCCGCATTCCAATTGCGTTCACCGACGGACATTCGCGCACCGCGCTTGGCTTGATCGCGGCGTCGTATTCCGCCGGCTTCATGATGGGCGCGATGATCGCGACCGTGCTGTTCGCGCGCGTCGGTCACATTCGTGTACGCTGGCTGCGCCGCCATCTTCTGCGGTGACGACGCTCGCACTTCATTTCAGCGACGACATCTGGTGGTGGGGCGTTGCGCGCATGATCGCGGGTGTCGCGGTCGCGCTCATGTTCGCGGCGGTGGAAAGCTGGATCAGCTTCTCCATCGGCAAGCACGCGCGCGGCGAAGTGATGAGCGTCTATATGGTTCTGACCAAAGGCGCGCTCGCGCTCGGCCCATTCCTTGCGTTCGGTTACACCACGCCACAAGCGGAGCCATGGATGATCGCAGCGGCGCTTGCCGCGCTTTCGATGGTGCCGCTCTGTTTCACATCGGCTGCGCAACCTGATCCGCCGAAAGCGCAACCACTCGCCCTTGTCGAACAATTTGCGATCGCGCCTGCTGCTGTCATCGGCTGCTTCGGGGCAGGACTGGTGAACGGCGGCGTGCTTGCGTTAGCGCCGCTCTATGCCGCCGAGCATTACGGCTCCAACGCCGCTGCGGAGTTTTACTCCGCCGCGTTCACCGGATCGCTGCTGCTGCAATGGCCGGCGGGCCGTCTGTCCGATCGCATGGATCGGCGCTTAGTGATTGCGGGTCTCGCTGCGCTCGCTGCGGCTGCATCATTCGCGCTTGCGATCTGGAGCGGGCAATTGCTCAGCTTCTCAGCCGTTATGCTCTTCTTCGTCTGGGGCGCGGGCGCACTCTCGTTCTACGGCATCGCCGTTGCGCACATGGCTGATCGCGCCGAGCCCGGCAAACTCGCACAATCTGCAGCGGGTTTGCTCTTTGTGTGGGCCGCAGGCTCCGTCATCGGCCCACTCATCATGGGCCCGCTGGTCGATTGGTTCGATGTCGCCGGCATGTTCTGGTTTTCAGGCGGCGCCGCGCTCTTTGTTTGTCTCGCCATGTTCTGGCGCCGCTCAACTCGTCGTGGCCCCGTCACCAAGGAAGAGTATGCGCCGCAGCTTGGCACTAGCGTTGCGGCAGGTGAAATCGCGTACGGCGAAGAAGATTCCGAACATGACGCCGGCGCGATTGCAGCGCCTCCCAATCCGCGCTAGCGCGCGAGCGTGAGCCCATCACTTTCCACGCTGTTCGCTGAATCGCTGAAAGTCGGCTGTCTCGGCTTCGGTGGCCCGGCGGGACAAATCGCGCTGATGCATCGCATCTTCGTCGACGAACGCAAATGGATCGATGAGGATCGCTTCCAACACATGCTCGCGTTTTGCATGTTGCTTCCGGGCCCGGAAGCACAACAACTCGCGACCTATATCGGCTGGCGTTTGCGCGGTTGGGCCGGTGCGCTCATCGCAGGCTGGATGTTCTTGCTGCCCGGCGCGTTGATCGTGCTCGCGCTCTCGTGGCTTTATGTGAGCTACGGCAGCGTGCCGCTCGTGGCTGCAGCATTCAACGGCATCAAATGCGCCGTTGTCGCCCTTGTTGCTGAAGCGCTAATCAAAGTCGGCAAGCGCGCGCTGAAAACAGCCACCGCACTCTGGATCGCGATCGCGGCGTTCATCGCACTCGTTCTCGGGGCGCCATTTCCGCTCGTGATTATCGCTGCCGCCGCGTTTGGCGCCACCCAAACCCTCTCCCTTGCGGAGAGGGTGGCCGCGCAGCGGCCGGGTGAGGGGCGTTCCGACGATCGGGCGCCTGCGCAGCTTCACGCCCCTCATCCCCCAACCCCTTCTCCGCATGGGAGAAGGGGAGCTTCGAGTCAGGCTCTTCTTTGGCTCGTTCTCTGGCTCGCACCACCAGCATTCATCGCGCTGACGCTCGGCACAGACCACGTTCTCTTTCAAATCGCGCTCGTCTTCTCGATCCTCGCGTGCGTCACCTTCGGCGGCGCTTACGCATTGCTTGCCTACCTCACCGCCGAAGCGGCCATGCGCGGCTGGCTCACGACAGAGCAAATGATCGACGGCCTCGGTCTTGCCGAAACCACATCCTCGTCAATCAGTTTGTCGGCTATCTCGCCGGCTATAATGCCGGCGGCTTCGCACTTGCCGGCGCCGCCATCGCACTCTGGTGCACGTTTGCGCCGAGCTTCGTCTGGATCTTCGCCGGCGCACCATACGCCGAGCGCCTCCAGCACAACCCACGCGCCGCCGGCGCGCTTGCCGCGATCACAGCAGCGGTGCTCGGCGTCATCGCCAAGCTGGCGCTCTTCTTTGCATCCCACGCGCTCTTCGCGCGTCAAATTCATCTTGGGCCCGCCGCACTGCCTGACCCAACGTCCGGCATTTGGTGGATGATCGCCCTGGCGCTGGCGGCGGGCGTCGCGCTGATCCGCTTCAAGGCGAATTTGCTGCTGGTTCTGGCCGCTTGCGCCCTCGCGGGCTTGGCGGCGCACGCATCGGGCCTATAAAGCGACCCGAATCCGCACTTTCCGACCGGGGCCTCAATGAACATCCACGAATACCAAGGCAAAGCCGTCCTCAAGAGCTTCGGCGCGCCGGTCCCGCGCGGCTTTCCCGCCTTCACAACGGAAGAAGCCATCGACGCTGCCGCCAAGCTTGGCGGTTCGGTTTGGGCTGTGAAGAGCCAGATCCACGCCGGCGGCCGCGGCAAAGGCAAGTTCAAGGAAGCCAATGCAGGCGAGAAGGGCGGCGTTCGCATCGCCTTCAAGCCGGAAGATGTCGGCCTCTACGCGTCGCAAATGCTCGGCAACACGCTGGTGACGCTGCAGACCGGCGCTGCCGGTCGCGTTGTGAAGCGCATCTACATCGAAGAAGGCGTGAAGATCGCGAAGGAGTTTTATCTCTCCGCGCTCGTCGATCGCGAGCAGGGCCGCGTTGCGTTCGTCGCCAGCGAAGCCGGCGGTATGAACATCGAAGAAGTCGCGCACGACACCCCCGAAAGAATCACCACTGTCGGCATCGATCCGCTCACCGGCCCGACGCGCGCTGATGGCGAGAAGATCGCGAACGCTTTTGGTGTCAGCGGTGCTATCGCGGGGCAGGTGCTGGAGCTGATCCCGAAACTGTACGAAGCCTTCACCAAGAGCGACATGAGCCTCCTCGAAATCAATCCGCTCATCGTCACCGAGGACGACAAAATCCTCTGCGGCGACGCGAAGGTGAGCTTCGATTCCAACGCCGCCTTCCGTCACAAGGAATGGGCCGATCTTCGCGACATCGGCGAAGAAGATGAGCGCGAGATCGAAGCCTCGAAGTACGATCTCTCTTACATCGCTCTCGACGGTGAAATCGGCTGCCTCGTCAACGGCGCCGGCCTCGCCATGGCGACGATGGACATCATCAAACTCTTCGGCGCCGAGCCCGCCAACTTCCTCGACGTCGGCGGCGGCGCCGATAAAAACAAGGTCGAAGCTGCGTTCAAGATTATCCTCGCCGATCCGAAGGTGAAGGGCATTCTCGTCAACATCTTCGGCGGCATCGCGCGTTGCGATGTCATCGCCGAAGGCGTCATCGCCGCCGTGAAGAGCGTTGGCTTGCAAGTGCCGCTGGTGGTTCGCCTCGAAGGCACCAACGTCAACGAAGGCAAAGCCATCATCCGCAACAGCGGCCTGAACGTGATCGCTGCGGATGATCTGGAAGATGCAGCGCGGAAGATCGTCAAGGCCGTGAAGGGCTAGGCATGGTTGAGACTAGGCCTTTGATGTCGGCGCAGGATTTCGAACGCGGCGCGTCACATCGCGAGGCCAATTGGTGGGCGACCGGCGAACAACTGATCTATCGACCCGAAGTGATGAACCTGCCCGGCTGGCGCAGCTACGGCTCTCCGGACAACCTAAAGCTCACTGAGGCGCAGCGCTGCCTCATGATCTGGGGCGATCTCGTCGGCCAAGTGCAAAACGGCGGTCTGGCTCAGTTTTTCGAGAATTATCAGAGCGCGCTGGAAACGGCGGAGTCGTGCGTTTCACAACTCGGCTGGCCTGAGCTTGAGGAGCGCTACAAAGC
>JADJCG010000010.1 GCA_016703335.1 Caulobacteraceae bacterium
CTGCAGCATGTTCCAGGACCATCTGCGCCCACCAGCGCTCCCAATCAGTTGCGCCTCCCGGATCCTTTGCGTCGACAACCCAGCGGAACGCGGCGAGTTCATCTGGCGTGCGCTGTGCGTAATAGAGCGGCGCTAGCTGCGTGACCCGGTGCAGCAGTTCGAACGTCACCACGGCCTGCATGTATAGCTGCGGGGACATCGCCTCAATTGTCGCGCGGAAGCGCGTGAGATCGTCACGCATTGACTGATGCACGTACCTGTCTAATTCCACGGTCACACGTTGCGCTTGATCCGTGCGATGGGCTTCAATGCCCACGGCGGTATGCATGCCGGGGTCTATCGCGGTTGCGTCGAACAGCACCGGATAGCGCGCCAAAAAATCGGTGACAGTGCGGAGATGGGCCGCAGACAGCTGCTTGCCTTTCACCTCGCCCTTGTCGGTAGGAAGCTTCAACCGCAGCCGCGCGGTAATCCGCGAACAAGGCGTCGGCGCTCGCCTCCGGGATTACGGGCGCGCCTACGACCGATGGCCTGAGCGCGCCCCGATGCCGGTGAACGTGCCGGACTCATCCACGAAGATATGCACGGCGGAGACCTCTCTATCTCGCGGGAGATAAGGGCGTTCTGCGTAAATACACCCGCCACGGTTGGGAGCCGGTTCGGGACCGCAGAGCCTGTGATGTACACGCAGGTATTCGTGGTTTGTTTAGCGATCGAGCAAACGCCTAAACAACGGTTGCTTGTCCACGAGAGGATGCGGGAATGTTAGGCCTGACCTCGTCGCACGCGCGTCGCTAGGGCGCGTCTCAGTGTAGGAAGAAGACGAATGGCTTCCCGATGCCGGGAGCGCGGGGATCGAGGCTTGCCGTTTCCGCTTCCTCGACGGCTTGACGTACATCTTCAGTCGTTATGCGGGGCGCAAAAATAAGTATCATCTCTCGACCTCATAAACGGCGGCCGTAATACTGGCCGCATTCAAGCGCGAAAATAGCGCCCGGCATTCGCAAGTCTCAGGTCATAACTAAGCAAGCGGCTGGGGTTCGAATTGAAGCAACGGAAGACTCGACGGCACCTCAACCACCCAGTTGAGCGGGAGGTCCGTGACTTGCTCTCCCGACATGAGCGGCCCGACCACAGTTTGCATGCACGATGAGCTGGTTCGATAGCGTAGTTGAAGTTTGGAACAGCGAGGCAGGTGAGGCTGGCGACCCAGGACCAAAAGGTGGGCGACCATCACGAACGTGGATAAGGGCGCTTGCCGCTCAACTCCATGACGCGTGGATTGAGGTGGGGGGCAGGCCAGGCGTGTGGGAGCGCGAGGGGCCGCCAAGTGCGGAGCTGAACTTTCTCGTTGATGCGTGCAGGCTGCTTGATCCGGCAATATCACCAAAGACCGTAAGACGAGGTTAGATCAGCTTCACGAGGAGCCACTTTCGCACCCCCTATCCGGAGGAAAGCCTGACGACGTTACCGGTGGTGACTAGCCAGTAGTTCTGACCTGAGAATGGCGCACGTAGCGGCTGTAGCGTTTCCGCTCCAAAGTGAGGAGCGCAAAATGGACTACACAACATACTTTAAGCGAATGCCCTTGTGGACACTGAAGCAAGTCAAGAAGAACGCGGAAGACGCCATCGGGCGACCTGAAAGCCGGTTCTACGAACGCTGTGTAGCTGCTCACCCGTTCATCTGCCGTGAAATCGAAGCGAGACGCGCGAGCCGTCGTCTCCGTTGGAAGTGACAAACGCGTCCATCACTAGATCGCGCAACCACTATTGCTCTCGCGCGCGTGCGCGAGAGCAAGCGCTGTCGAAGCCGTTCGGCATACAGTTCAACGCACACATCTCCAGATGAAATCTTTTACCAAAGGAACGCCTTAGCGCCAGCTAGTCTTCCGCCTAGCGAGCGGACACTTAGCTTTCTAAGAGCCTAAGCGCTTGGTCGCCTTCGACGCGGCCTCGGACGCGGACCTGGGGCCGACTCACGCGGGTAGCGAAACGCGCTGGAGGCAATCCTAGAGCGTCCAGGAGGTCGAAAAACTCGAGGGCGTCGATGCGCCGCTGGAAAGTCTCAATTTTTCGAGGAAGGACTGAGGCCGACCTAAGCGCGCCGCCAACGCGTCTTGCGTGATCCCAGCTTCCTGACGGGCCTCGACCAACAGCTGAACGAGCTGTCGGTATCGGGGATCGTGAAGCGTAGACGCCAAGCCGTGCTCTCAAGGTCGCAAACGGCTTTCGAACTAATACCGTAGCGGTATAATCCCGAACTGGGATAGCTGGGATCCCGTCGCGAGGTTCGCTGGAGAAGTTATGGCGCGGATTGAGGTGCTGGGTGGCGACTTCATGCCAAATCCCAAGTCGCGGTTTGAAGGGATGGCGATGCTCCTGTGTGCTCGGGGCGAGGGGACGCTTACCGCTTATCAAACCGGCGAGATTGTGCGTTTCGGCATTCGAGATGGCGCTTGGGCGCGCATGTTCATTGATGCGGGGGATTGGACGCGGGCGTTGGGGTCCGCGGCGGTGGCGGGAGTACCAGCGGTTGGCGTCAACTGGCTGCCAACTCTCTTCCTTGGACAAAAAGAGATCGTGACTTGGGCAAACGCTCTGATTGGCGCAGCCGCGGCGACAGCTGCGCTCAAGTCAGCGCGGATGGTGCGTTTTGAAGTTCGCTTCGCCTCAAGCAAGCTGCTTCTCGCGCGCGCCGGAGAGAGGATTGATGATGCGATTGCCACATATCTATCGAGCTATCGCTCGCAGAACCTGGGTCGCGTATCGGATCAACTCCGCACCGGAACGGATACACGACAGATCGATCAACGTTAGCACTGCGGGGTTCTATGATTGCGGCTATCCAGACTGCCGCAGAGTGCGGGCGGGCGTCGGCCCGCCCGCACTGTTTGAGGACACCCTGCCTACTCTAGTTTCTAGAGCTGCGCTCGCGACGTTCACGGTCCTCCAAGAGGTCGCGCAACGCTGGGAGAAGGACAGTTGCAGCGCCATGGAATGGTGAGGCAGGGTTGGCGGCATAGTGCTCAGCATTCCGTACAACGGCGCGAACATCCCTCGTGTTCAGGTGCTGGAAGTTCAGCAAGATCGGCATCATGTTACTAGGCTCCATCTCTCGCCTGCAAACGTGCAGGCGCGGGGCTATGGAGCAGTGAGGTCGCGGCTAATCCATTCCCGCAAATCGCGGAATAGTTGCCCCATTTGAGGGAAGCGCGTGAAATGACGACCGGACCAGAAGCCGACACCCCAAATCCAATAACCTGGGATGACCTACGCGCCGACGAGCAGACGCTCGTCAAAGAGGCCTTCGACCATGGCAGACGAATGGATCGCGTAAACTCTGAGACAGGTGAGGACGGCGAAATCGGTGGACAGCTGGGGCGACTGCAATCGGCCATTCAGGCTTGCGACGACGACGCGCGAGCGCTCCTCTTAGGAATGCTGCAGTGCTCGAGTAGCGTGCCGACCTCGTTATTCGAAGATATGGAGAGAGCGGTCGCTTCCACCATCGCGCTGTATCGTGATGCGCGTGGCCGGCGCTCTGAGCTGCGTTATCACGAGAGCGTCCGGGTGCTTCGGCAGTGCTGGGAAGAGCGGGGCGGGTCAGTGGCACCGGGACAGTTCTACGCCACCTCAAAACCTGGGGGTGCCGCTTCGGAGCAGGGCGCGCGGCCCAATGCATTTCTACGCTTCTTAGGCCTGTGTCTCCGTCGCTTGGACAGCAGTCTAAACACTGAAAAGTCCTCATGGGACAAGGCGCGGTCCGCGCTTCGCAATCTCCCTAGCACCTAGCTGCGGGTTCCGCCGGTTCCGCATGTTCCGCTGTTCCGCTTCGCGCCACGAACACAACCGCGCCTGACACTTTGCACAGCTGTGCTTACCGCCGCCCTTTATCCGGAACGAACGGAACGAGCGGAAGCTACACTTAATTACCCGTCTTCGCGGCGTTCCGCTCAAGTTGCCGCCCGGAACGCACCGGTCAGAATGGCGGCTGCACATTCTTTAGGGCGGGGATAGCGTCCTGCACTTGACGTCGGAAGCCGCGCTTTGAGCTGCCATCAACACGCAGCTTAGACGGACCCGTCCAGCCCAAGCGACGCATGCAATCCCTTACTCTCAATGTGTCGACACGCGTGCGCTTGTCGATCGAGATTTCTAAAAGATCGAATATTCTCTGGGTCGATATCCGCTCCTCATCCCCTACGATTTCGCCGCGCGCCATCGCAAGGTGATCCGCCCAGGGGTCGTCTTCACGACGTTCCGCCTGTTCGGCCGCAGCGCTGTCGAGGAGTTCGGAGGGGCAGGTAAAGTGTTTCGCCCGCGGCATCCGCAATCACTGCCTCCGCCCACAACTGATCGCGATCAGCAGCAAGCGCATCAAGATCTATACGGCCTGTCGCCACAGGCCAGAAGCGTCGATTTCCAGTCGGGTCCTTCAAGTAGTTGTTGTCGTTAGTCGTGCCGATGAAGATGCATCGTCTCGGTTGATCTATGGAAGCATATCCGTACGCCCTTCGAGCGCGATCATGCGTTCTGCTCAGGAACGCTTTTGTGCGCTCTGACTCCGTTCGACTTAGCCCCGACAGCTCGGCGATTTCGTATATCCATTTTCCACGTAGCGCTTCTTGCTGGGCCTTGGCGTCGAGGTGAACAAGGTCCTGGTCGGAGAAGAACTCATCTTCGCCAGCTAGTATTTTGAGAGCGGTGGACTTGCCTGTGCCCTGGGCGCCTTCAAGGACCGGCACGTAGTCAAACTTGCAACCAGGTTCATTCACGCGACGTACGGCGGCGACCATTGTCTTCATGCCTATCGCCCGGTTCAACGGCGTATCTTCTGCGCCCAAGTACCGCGAGAGCCACGTTCTGAGACGTCGTACGCCATCCCACTTCAGATTGCGGAGGCTCTCGCGGACGGGATCGAACTGGTGTTCGACAAAGCGCATGCACGGCATCACGGATATGCTCTTTTCCGGGGTCGTAGCCGTGCATCTCGGGACGGCTTGGCGCAGGGCTGCGTATGCGTGATCCGTGACCTCTCCGACGTGGTCATGCAGCGCACGTCCATTGACAGTCATACGATCTCGGAAGACGTCGAGTTGACAGACGAGGTCTAGTCGCAAGACCGACAGACGGGCGTTAGCGTAGCATGGGGTGGGTCGATTGAGTTGACCCGACGTGGCGTACCAGTCCGCACCCACGCGATCCTCCGCGTTTTGCGCTTGCCGCTCGACATATGACCGCGGATTGGGTTTCTCAAGAACGCTTTCGGAGATAGGCCACCTTGCGTCCGTGAGAATGGAGATGCGGGTTTCAATTGGCACCTTCCGACGGGCGAGCTGACAGAGAACGTCCCAGACCCATCCTGATCTCGAAGTGTCTTTCGAGCGCGGTCCCTCGAAGAGAGGGTCATGCCCGTGCTGGATGATCCGCTTCACGCGCTCGTCAACATTCCATTGATCGGAGTTCGCCAAGATCGTAGAGGGGAGGCGCCGAACCTCCGACCGCGACGACGACGGATCGCGTTACGTCTTTGCACGGCGTTTGCTGGAACTGTTCGAGCGCGTATGCTCGATCAGAGAAATTGACCACTTTTGCGAGCGCCGGCCTCCGGCCTTGCCGCGTCTTCTTTCGTTGGGCCAGTTGGGTGCCCGGCAAGCGAGCGACGCGATCAACATTGTGGTCCGCACCAAACGTGAGCTCAAGCGCTTGGTTGTAGCGCTTCGCGTCTTCATAGGATCCGGCGTCGCCGTTGATCGGAAGTGGTTTCTCTAGCCGCCAGAAACCCCAGTAGCCGCCCCCACTGTCAATGACGGCCGACGGCGGCGGTACTCCGGGCGGCAAGCGCGATGTCAGCATTTCTCGTGCGCGAATGCGCTCTGCTTCAAGTCCTCAACCGGCGCGCGCATCGATATCCACGTGCAGCCACGCGTGAGTTCTTTGACGTCGGCACGCTCCGCCTTCTTCTCCAAGTCGACCATTGTAGGGGTTGATGTGGAAGTAGAGATTGCGGGTGCGTCCATGCTCCGCGAGCCACGCCTTCGCCGTAGTGGCATCCGAAACGTGCGCGCGCGGCTCCCAGAACAGCCATCGGATCGATCGCCACAAGCAGCCATGGCCCTCCGGGCTTCCACCACTCAAGTCGATGCTCGCTTGAAAATTGGGGGATAGCTCAGTCATAGCGCACGCCGCCTGTGAGCGATCCACAAGTCCAGCTCAGCGGCGCGATGCAGCAGCCGTCCACGTATGCGGAAGAACGGCGGGCCCTCACCGCGAACGTGTAGCGCTGACAGCTCGCGAGACTTGAAGCCGGCCCGGCTCGCCGCCGCCTTCAGGGTCAGGAGCGTGCCTTGCTGCGTTTCCACGATGCCGAGATCAACGTCAGAGCGTCTAGAGCGTAAGATCTTAGGCATTGGAGTTGCCCTCGATCCATGCGCGTACATCTGCCGAGCGATATCGGACAGACGCGCCTACTTTCAGGAAGCACGGACCTTCGCGCCGCGAGCCTAAAGCTTCCAGCGACTTTGCGCTGAAACCAGTCATCTGGGTGACCTGGTTTATGGTGAGATACTCAGTTGGCACGGGGCGATCACCCGCTACAAATGGTCCGCGATTTGCGCGGCGATGACGCGTCCGATTTCTTCGGCAAGCGCTCGAGTCGAGTTTTCAATTTCTGGCATTGCTGCGGCTCCGATGCCGCGCGCCGTTTGAGTGGTCTAACGAACAGCCCAAGCGACGCACGGAGTGTGCGAGGCTCGCTTGGAGGTCATCCCCGGGTTCGGACCATCGACCGCGCCGTCTTCCGATTGCCACTGAAGCACGTGCGCGGGCGTCACACCCTGGTAGGCCTTCGCGAGTTAGCCGACCAAATCCGCACGCTCGGAAAGAGCGCCAGCGCTTAACCTCGACCACTTATGTTTCGAGGGTCGCGCCGCGCCTATGGCGCCCTACCTCCGCGTTGCAATCCATATTTCCACGCTCAGTCACTTTATAGACCGCGGCGGGCAAGCTGAGGACGGTGAGGGTGTTTTAGGACGGTCCGCTCCATTGGCGGACTGTAAGGATGATCAAAGGGCCGCTTTTGTTGATGATCGGGAGCCTCGGCGCTTCCAGCGAACCGGTTTCCAAACCGCCTAGCGCGTAGCGGTGAAAGCCGCCACTTGCAGCAACCGCGACCGTCGGGACAGTCGCGTAGGGCGCTCTTCGGCCATTCGCGGAAGCGGCCAACGACTGGAATGGTCCCCATTCGTGCCGTTGGTAAGGTGTTGTCGCGACGACAGAGATTGGCCCAATTCGGACGTTGGCGCCGCCGTGGTATTAGGTCCGCGCCATGACGACCTTTGAGTGCTCAGTCCAACCTATCCCGCCTGAAGAGGCGTTCGTCGCGACACACCCTTCGCGTGGCATCCTGCACTTGGGGTGGCGGGTTGAGCCGTGCCCGGTCGGCCTCAACATCGATAGCCAGATCATTTTCGACATGCGGGACGACCGTCGGGTGATGGGCATTGAGTTCTTTGCGCGTGTGAGCGGAACGCTGCTTTCCCCCGCGTGGCACGCAAAATCGCGGGCACTAAGTTTCACGGCCTGTCCATCACCGACGCCGCAGCGGCTCACTCGGCGGAAGACGCGAGCTTGAAGCTGCAACACAAAGGGCGGACTGGATCGGCTGGACGTTCGGTCAGTCCGCAGCGCCTACGCGATATTGGCGTGGCGGTGGTGGCTTTGCTGACGTTGAGCAAGGTGCGCTCGTCGGCATCGGCATCCAGTTCCAGACCTAGAGTCCGCTCTCGGCGAGATCATGCCGTATGCGCGGGCGAGGTGCCGTCGGCAGTTTTGGATCAACTAGGTCACTCGCCGATACGCTGGCCCAATTGAGACACGCACGGTTTGACCTATAAACTGGCGTTGCGCGTGAGACCTGACGCGAACGGAGGGCCAAGTGCTAACGCCCATCTCAGAAAAAGATGATCGCCGACGCGGATCGCACGGACTTGTTGTGAGCGTGGCCCAAAAAAGCAAACGGGGCGCTCCGCTTGTCCTTGGATCGTGTTGTAACAAGCGACACGACTCCCCAACCGTTGGGATTTCAAAGTGTTCGATGGTCACTTTGAAATCGATCTCACTACCTCGGCACAGTTGAGAGTGAGCTTGCTAAACCCGCCAATGAACGAACCGAAGAAGGGATGGGAGTGCCGACGACGTGCTTCGTAGCATCGGCCATGCGTTTCTCGTCCGCCTTATCGGCGCGGCCATTGATGCGCAAAAGCTGGCCCCGTTTGATCGCCAATGACGACTTTCGGCGACAACGCGCCATTGCTGCGAGCGCTAAGCCACTGACCGCAATGGAGCGAGTGAGCCGGTCGCGAAAATCGACGCGATGACTTAGGTTGGCCTATTCTAGTCGTTTGTCATCGATGAATGACGAGACGCCATCCACTGCAACTCTGAGGGCGCCAACGCCGGGCAATGGGCAACCAGAGGCGCTCGTGCGCCTACCGCGCGCAACGAAGAGCTGTCGCATCCAACAGAGGTGTCGTTGCGACTAGGTCAAAGGGGCTTATTCAGACGGACTTGGCGTCGAACCACCTGTGGTCGCCGGTGGTCCAAGCCGCCGCGCGATCGAACATGCTGGTCGCCCAAAAACTGAGGTAAGAACCCGAGCCAGCAAGCGAGACCAAAATGCCGAAGAAAGCAGGAAGTATCAGCCCTTCCCGCTCGTAGCCAGGCGCAGCGGAAAAATAGAGCGACAAGTAGATCGCCCATCCTCCAAAAAGCAGCACGCCCACAGAAGCGGCGAGCTTCAATGCATCACGGCGAGCGAGGTTGGCGCTATTTATCTGGAGAACAACCTCCCGGCCGCAGCGATGACATGTCCTGCTTTCCTCGGCAGAGCCGACATTGGGTCGAGGAACACTGTTGGTGCATTGAGCGAGTAGGTCCGCTTGTAGTGCTGGACGATTGAGGATGGGGTGACCTCGGTGCGCTCGAACTGCGTTGAAGTGAGGCAACCCAGCGACGCTTGGATGCGAGTTTCGCTGCATCCGGCCACTCGATAGCCGGGATTGAGATATGAGTAAGCGACGAGCAATGCGCTAGCGACGATCGCACCAGCAAAAAGGAGCAGGCGGGCGCCGCCTGTGGCGACAGATCCTGCCAAGTAGGCCGAATAGGTAAACACAAGAATCGCAATCGCGAATAGCACGGCTGAAACCGCAATCTGCAAAAACGCCTTTACGTTCATCAAATTCCTCGCGACTTAGCTCTGGCTGAGCGGCTCGGTGTTTTGCTCTTCGTCCCTCGACATCGCGCCAGCAAACCAAACGATGCGCGAGCCTAGTCCCAAAAGACTCGACTGTGAATTGCGACTGCGGAGCGGGGCACCATCTACGCGGGCACCACTTAATGTCAGCGCCCGGCCACACGCTTTAAGCATGGCAGCATCACCGGCGGCCGAAATTGAACGACTTCGCCAGTCGTGATCTTGCAGGGTAAGGCGGGCCGTGGCCCTTTGCAGGCGATAGCTCCGCTGCAGAGCGAAATCCTAGCGCCCGGCAAGCCACACTTTGAGCTCGCCCTCGGGGGAGCTGCTCCAACACCTCGCGACGATCACGCCAAATGGCGCGGCGGGTGATGTTGATGCCGGCGCCGTCGATGATTTGCATCGCGCGCGGCTTCGGTAAGGATGACCCGCGATCCGCCAAATCCGTTCGTGCTGCGCACAAGTATGCCGAGTTGGCCGTAATCGGCGTCGTCGGACAAAATCCACACCGCGGCTTGGCGCACGGCGTAAGGCGCATGCGCATCCGCTAGAGCCGGCATGAGACGCGCGAGGTCCGCTTGGGGCGGCGTGCGCGCAATGGTGAACTGATCGTCCCCGTATGGGATGTCGCGCGGACGGTTGGCGCACGCGGCCGCAATGCTCACGGACGCGTCCGATTGAGGCCGGATGCGGATCACTTGCGTCTCGGTAGTGACCATGTTCTGAGCCGACGTATCGCGCGCAACCATGAAGGTGCCTGGCGGGATGAGCACGGCCAGCCAGTAAGGTGTCGTGTTGTGCAGGGTCATTGAAATGCTCTCAATGCCCGCGCCAGTGCCGTGCGCTTCGATCGCGCCCTCTTGGATAAGATCAAACAGGTCTCGGGGCGTGGCGTTGGCAAGCGTCGTGCGCGCGTCGGCCTCGCGCACGTGGCCCGGAAAATTGGCGAGAAATTCCTCGATGCGCGCGGGCTCGCCGTGTTGGACGGCCTCCACATAAAGTTGCTCGTTACGGCGCGCGGTCTCGATGCGTTGACGCGCTTCTTCGGCATGCGCGCCATTGGGATAGCGTTGCAGATAGGCTTGCAACGCCAACACAGTGTCGTCCTCATCGGCGGGTCGCCACGCCAAAGTATCAAGCGTCTGGCGCGCCTCGGCGACAAAGCGTCCATCGGGATGGTCTTGCAGGTACGCGTTGAGCGCTTCGGCGTTGCCGAACTGCGCGATCATCCAGGCCCCCTCGTCAGAGTGACGTCCGTGCGGCCAATCGCGATTGTAGTCCATGACCGCGCCAAGCCGGCCATCAAACCTCGCGCCGGCCCAAGTCAGTTCGTCTCTGATGGGAGGGATGGAATAGAGCACAGCAAGGCCCGCCAACACGACGCCTGCGATGACGCGCAGACGTATGGGTCGGTGTTGGCGCGCGGCGGGGCCGGTGCTGGTCGGGGGCGCGACTGAAATCGGCGCGACGCTGAAGCGCTCGCCGCTTGGTTGCGCACTGTTCTGCTCAAATCTAATGATCGCACGATCGAACTCGACGAGATTTTCCTCTATTTCCGCGTCAGTCACGTCCGGACTTGAGAGGCGAAGCTCGATGACCATGCGCGCGCGAAGGCGTTGATAGGCTTCACGCCGGGTATCGGTAGTATTTTCGGTGAGGCGGGCGACCGCGTTGCCGATTAGAATGTCGTATTCATCCATGTGTCCCCGCTCAAGTGCTGAGGGCCAGAGGGCAGGCTTTGCCGCACCCTCCCGCAGTCCAGGGAGGTCGTCAAACCCCTGCGCGGGACCGCCCGTGATGGGCGACATGACCGTTGTCGGCGAACTCGGGCCGTTTACACGGGAAGGGCGTAGCCGGCAGCTTTGGATCGAGTAGGACGGTCGCGGAAATTGCCAGCGTGGCTTCGACCCAAGCGGAAGATCACTCGATCAAGTGTGCCAGCGCACACCTTCGGCGCTGATGTCGAGGATCTGTCGCCTCGACAACTCTCGCCAAGGGGTCGCTGATTTGTCGTACTCCACCAATTCGTAACGGCGACCACATGTCCGCCAACTGGTGCAAGGCGCGACATTTGGTGTCTGGTCCCAAGGCAGTAACGCGCGGCGATGCAATTCGGCCATGGCGTCTTGCTCGGTTTCGAATTCACCGTCCTGGAGTTCGGCGTGCGCTTCGTCCTCGATGATGAACACAGCTTTGCTCCGCACCAATCAGGCTGCGCGATACCATCGCGCGGCACTCGCGCCAATGTCCGAGTTCGGTGAGAATAGGCCGTTCACGCGGGTAGGGCGTAGCCGGCAGCTTTGGATGGAGTAGGACGGTCGCGGAAATTGTGTGCGTGACCTAAGCTTGCCCTTTGCGGTCATTGGTGAACGCCCGATACGATGGTGTTACCTTATCTGCGCGGGATTTTCGTGCACGGCGAACTGACAATTCCAGATGCGGCAATGCGCGACTCGGACTCCAGGAAATGGCGCGGGTGTTGATAGCGGAGAAGGGCCTTCATTGTTCACTCCGCATTGGGATGTACGCAGATCGACAAGATGTGCAGGAGAGCGTGGCGTGGGGATCATCCTTGCTGACTTGGCGCGCGCGTCACGCGGCAAGTGCGCTTTCGCAAGGCCACGGGTCAAATCTTGAGAGCACGGTCGCAGCAATCCGAGATGCGATAGTGAAGGAACTGGAGAAGCCGACCTCGGACGTGCGCGGTGCCTTTCCAGCCAAATCCCCGGACGCATGAACGACCGCTTTCGGCGACCACGCCATTGCGGTGTGCGCTAAATCACTGTCCGGTTTGAGAGAGTAGGCCGGTCGCGAAAATCCGCACGATGACGCTCGCTGGCCCGTTTCAGACATCCAGAATTTGTGCTCCGATCGCAGTATGGAGCTTCTCGTTCGAGCTATGTTGCTCGTCTGCTTTGTTTGGATACTCGCATCATGCGGATCCGAGCCAGCGAGTGTCGTTGTGCCTTCAAGCGATCAGGCGGCTGCTGGATCTCAACCCCATGTAGCAGTGCCCCTCGTCGATTTAGACTTTGGCACACCTTCGATTGGATCGACGGTTTCCGATATTCCGGCCGCGATGCGTCGCAATCCGAACTGTTGATGAGGCTGACTACATAGATTGCGGAATATCGCGACGATGGGGACGTGCAGTATCTCGTGTACGGTCATACCCTTACGCGGAAGCGCATTGCGATTGATGGGCGCCGCCAACCAGGGCTGCCATTCGGCCTCCGCGGCGACGAAACCGCCGATGAGGCGCTGCAAACGCTGAACGCGCGTTTTGGGCCGATGTTCACTCGATACGAAGTTGGGGACCAAATTGGCTGACGAGCCAGACCGTTCGCAATGAGTTGGGGTACGAGTACTCTGTTGAAATTTCCGTGGGGCCAGACGGAAAGCTCCAAGAGATTAGCGTTGGGGGCATTCCGGAGTAGCGTAGGAATGGCCGCTATCGGCGACAACACGCCGTTGCTGCGGGTGCTAAGCCACTGACCGCAATCGGGAGAGTAGGCCAGTCGAGAAATTCGTGTCGCTGACGCGTGCTGGCCCAGAGCAGACGTCTGCCGACTAGCGCGTTGGATGCTGCTCGATGTCCGGCACGTTGCGGATTGCAATTCTCACGTCGCGCCAGCGCTCTCTTTGCAGATTGGGAACGCGGTGAGCATATGGAATAGCCGTTGGCCTTCCCAGAAGGACGTCCATCGAGGTCGTTGAAATACGCTCCAACCACCACCTCTTGCGGCTCACCAAGCCTCTGCTCAATCGATGAGCGAAGCGAGATTAAATAATAGAATCCAAGGTCTCGCCCGCAGTCGCGGAACGTGACGTCGGCGATGTAACGTCCATCTTCTGAAGTTGAACTCCTAACTGTCTCGTAGTCGCACATCGCCTCTGCATATTTCGATAGAAGGGAGAAAGGCGCCACCGACCAGCAGAACGGCTATGGCGCCCGCACTCCACTAGAATTGGCGTCCAGACTTTTTCATCTGTGCGATCCGCGAGGTCCGACCGTGGCCTTATGACCAAGGCCCAATGACGGCAACTGGCGACAAAGCGCCGTTGCTGTGTGCGGTAAATCACGTCCGTTCAGAGAGAGTAGGCCGGTCGCGAAGCTCCGCCTGATGACGTACGTTGGCCCGAAGCGGACGTGGCGGCCTAACCGGGCTGCGGGCGCGAGCCGCGAGGGGACATTCCAAACTTGGAAACTCGTGGGTTCTTTCGCTCGGCTTGCGCTCTGTTGTTGCTGGCATCGACCCGCGTGCGCGACACCGCCATCAGATATCGTGCGACGCGCGAGCGATGCACTGCTCGTGGCCGCGATCCCTCGTCGATGGACTTTGGCGCTTGGCTTGGCTCGCATGACGCAGCCAGTCCACTGAGGACGCTGCGCGACCGCGAGAATTCAACAATTGAAACGGGAGACGCGTGTTCGATCGCGGTTCTCAACGCTCGTGACGCATTGCCATGGATTGAATTGGGCCTGCGCGCGCCGGATGTTGCCAGTTGGCGCGCCGCGCGGGCGGCTTTGAGGGCGCGTTTCGCCGAGCTGAACGCTGCCGCGGCCGAAGTCGCGCGGGCATGATGTCCAGGACGAGCGGGCACACAACGCCGCCGTTGACATGGTCAAGAGCGATATGTCGACGCAGGCCAATCCCCCGTACCCGCGCGCTCTATTCTCGCGTGATCAGCGATCAAATCATCGCTTGCCTGACCCAGTGGCAGGGGGGTCTACCGGCCATCGCCGTTGAAAGTTGGGGTGGACTAATCGGTGGGCGCACGGCGCGCATTAGTTGCGAGAATACAATCTGGATGCATGCGCAGCTCGCCGAGATCGATTGGTTCACGATCCCTGTCTATGGCGAGCAAGCCGACGCTTCCGCCTGGGTAATCGTCCAACACGCTGACTATGACCGGCCATTGCAGCGCAACGTGCTGGCGAGGCTGGAGCGCTTGGTAACGAGCGGCGACACCGCTGGACGCAACGTGGCCTACCTGTTCGATCGACTCGCCGTGGCGGATGGGCGACCGCAACGCTACGGCACCCAAGTTCGATGCGCGGCAGGTCAGTGGCAAATCATTGGCGGCGCGGAATCTGAGCGCGATCTCGATGGCGGGCGGCCGCCGTGGGCCCTTCCCACTTGGGCGCGCTACGTGGGTCAATTCGGTCCCTGTCGTTAGAGCGCGGAGACGCCGCGTGGACACGTTGGGTCTCATCTTTCGCTGTAGATCGCTTCCAGTTGTTGTGGTTGGCCGCGCCTGGAAGGGGACGCGAGAGCGATCTTCAGACGCAGGTGGATCGAACTAGCTGAATGACTGCTTCCGGCGAGAACACGCCGTTGCCGCACGCGCTAAGCGATTGACCGCAATCGAGAGAGTAGGCCACTCAAAGAAATCGCCGCTACGTCCTACGCTGGCCCTTCCAGACAGTCCCACCGTGCAGTGATTTTCGCTCAGCTGGGCGCGAACAGCCACAACATCCCCTGCCGGTAAGCTTCGCCCATCGAGGCGGCGTGCGTGCCGTTGTCTATTGTGACGAAATGGTACGCCCACGGCTTTTCGCGCGCGATCCAGTGCGTGTCCCACTCAAGCGCGCCAGCACGCAGATCCGGACGATCGCGCGACCCGCTGGCGACGAACAGCCGCAAGTCGCGCCGCGTTGCGGGCATCGGTTCGCCCCAAAGCGCGTCGCGCTCTGTGCAGGCGGCGTTGCTGGCGATGCGGCCCCAAAAAGATCGGGCTCGGTCAACGCCGAATGCAGCACGAAGCTCGCGCCGCGCGACTGGCCGACAAGGACTCGGCGCTGCGGATCGGCGCGATAGCGCCCTTCAATGATGGGAATGAGTTCGTCGCGCAGCATGCGTTGATATCCTCGCTGCGCCGGGCTGTCGGAAATCGACGTGCCGCATATTGCCCCCACCGAAGGTGCCATACGCGATGCCGACCGCGATCGCGGGCGGCACTGGCTCGTCGTAGGTTAGAAAGAGATGCGTTGGCGCGAGCATCGGGAAAAGTGAGTCGCCGTCTGTGATATAGACGACGGGATACCTCCGATCCGTCTGCTCCGCATATCGCTCTGGGAGCGAAATGTAGATGTGCATGGGCCGGTTTAGTTCGCGGCTGTCGAGCCGGAAATAGCCGCCTTGCAGTGCGGCCAAAGTTGGCGCTGTTTGAGTTTCGCCAGATTGCGGCGTCTGCGTTTGGCACGCGGTCAGCACGCACGTTGCAGCAAGCAGAATTCCTCGCCACATCGTCCACCTCCGCAGCACGATGTTAGCACAGGCGCGGGCGTTGTCAGTGCAAACCGCCTTCGTTTATCGGAGGCGGCCTGCCGGATGACGGGCAGGGCGCGATCGGCAGGTTTAGAGCGCGGCGGACCTCCGAGAAATATTGCTCAACGCCTAGCCGTGGCCCAAAACGGCCGTTGCACAGACTTGCCGGTTCAGTTGTGATGCTGAGCAATGAAGCTCGCGAAATTTCTGCCTTCTGGTCGCTGCGATTGTCGGCGCCCTCGATTCTTGTGCTCAGACTCAATCCAGCTCATCGCCGCCGTCGGCGACGAGCGTCTCGATTGCTGGGTCGTTCGAGAGCAGCGCCGACCATCCTTGGAGCACGAACGTTCAAGTGCAAGATGATCGTCTCATTTAATCAAGCAACTTTGGTGACAGCTAGAGTTTGGTCCGTTCGACAGCTCGGCGAAGAACGGCCGAAGCTGCAGAGAGTTGGGCAGATCATTGGGCCTTTGGGCCCCATGGCTACGCAGGTGTTCTTTTCGGAGACACGCCATGATCGAGACAGTTGGAAGTGACCTTTGTGGACCTTCTCCCGGTGCGCTTTGTTGTCTTAACCGCAGGAAGAAAGGCGCTCACCGCCAATTCCGAAGAAATTCGTTTGCACATCGCACACTTTCGCGGCCCGCCAAGCGCAGCGACTGAATGCGGTTCCCCCGACCTATATTTCGCGACGCGCCGTCAGCAAAACTGAAGTTTTCGGCGTCACTTAGAGCCAAGGGTTATTGTCGACGTCATCAGGCTGGTCGCCGGCTGCTGACGTCAGCGTCACCTTTTGAGCGACTAAGCCATTCGTGATTTTGTACGCGACGGCGCACGATGGCCCATTGCCGACATTCTCGCGTGCTCAATTTCGATGTGGCTGCGGCTCCATGTTTCCGCTTCTCAAATCGCTAAACATGTACTCGGACGCCAAGATGGGGCCTGGTCAAACCAGAACGAGCCAACACCGACGCCATGGGAATGGAAGTGGTAATGAGTCCGACTCCTGAGGATTTGCGGTCCGTATTCTTGATCGTGCGGGCTGCTCCTACTTTTCCGGTCGGAGGGGTAGAGGAAAACGTTTTCAAAATTCATACCGCGTCAACCCAGTGTTGTACTACCCACCACCGACTCGGCGGCGCGTTGATTTTCCTTCTCGGCCTTCACCATTTCTTCTTATCGTTATAGTTGTCCTTATCGCCGCTTGGCACAGACAGCGTTCAGAATAATCCGTCACTATCCGCCCAACGCTGGGTTTGTTCGATGGCAACTTTCGGCGATAACACGCCGTTGCTGCACGCGTTAAGCGATGACCGCAATGGAGCGAGCCGGCCGGTCATGCAACGTGCCTCGCTGAGCCGCAATCATTGAGTTTCGCATTCTGCGATGATGGTGGAGGGCAGCTTCCCGAACACTTGACGCCAATATTCATGCTGCCGAAGGCGTCAAACCAGTCCGCTCTGTTAGCTCGCCTTCGGCATTCAGCAATGCCTCGCGTTTGTCGTCCCCGCCCAATTCAATTTCAACAGCATGCGCCTCGCCGCCACACGAGTGACACGCCCACCGACGGAACGATGGCGGCGTAGCATCCCGTTCCTCTGCCGATGAACAGAGTAGGCCGTCCCAGCCGTGCCTGTGAGTGTCGAGCAGTACGTGGTCCGCCGAGCAGGAGACGCATTGCACTTTGACGATGAAGAAAAATCGCCCCTCATGTTTGACGGTTCGCAGAAACGGCGATGGCGCAGATTCAATCCGCTCTGCCGCGTAATGGACGAGGAAGGTTCCAGAACCGCATTGGCATCGAACCTGACCACCAATACCGCTTTGACCGCGTGGAAACGGCAGTGTCCTCTGGCGAACTAAAATCTTCCGGAGGTGCGTTGGCGTTGGACGCATGCCCTCCATTATCACGTTAGGGATCGTATGGAATGCCTGGTGTAAATGGCCGAACGACCGCTACCGGCGAATTCCAGCCCGTCGTCGATAAACGTCGAATGACTGGTTTCGGCTCCTAAGCCGCCGCCTGTTGCTCCCGCGTAGCGGCGCACAAAGCTTCAATCTCTCGGCTCATCGTTGCCTGTGTCGCGAGTAAACGATCGAACAGCGCCCGGCTATGAATATAGACTCCATCTATCCCGGGCACCGTGTGGTCGAGCAAGAGACGAGCGTCGATCTGATCGACCCCACACGTTTGGCGATGGTGCGATAGGTGTGACGCAAGATGTGGCCGGTCTGGCTCGGAGGTTCTTCCCATGCCAGACCTGAACGTGGCGGAGGCCCGACCCCCTTCCGGAGGCGGGTCGGAAACAGCCATGGGGCCCCGAGTAGAGTGGGAGTCACCAACCCTCCAGGGCATCCTGAACAAGCCGCTCCATCTGCGGCGACAACGGCAGGTCAAAGCGATCGGCCTGACTTCATTCGCGGGATGTGGATCACGTGCTTTTTCCAGATCGATCCACTCCCGACGTAGAGAGACGAGGGTCCCTGGGCGCAGTCCCGAGAGTATCCCCAGCTTGTGCATTGATCGTCTTAGGGGCTGAGGCTCTCAACCTTGTTCCACCACTCCGGTAGGTCCTCAGGCATTAGAACGCGGTTGCTCGCGCGCTCCTTGTTCCAGGTGATGGCATTGGTTGGGTTGTCACCAAGAGCGTCTGGGTCGTCCACTACGCGCAAAGCAAGGTTGTAGGCCCAGCGGAGTCTTTCATCGCCATGTTCGCGATACGCTTGCCGTGCTTGGTGCTGAGCTTCGCGTGCTTCTCGCGCGCCATGCTCCTTTCCTCGCAGATCGGAAGTGACTTCCAATCGCCCAGATAGCGCTCCAGGCGCACCAGCACATCGCGCGACGTTCGCTCAACGCACTCGCGTCGCTGAAGGTCGGCGACGTACTCTTGGTACATTCGCTCCACATTCCACGAGCCAGAGTCCGTGTTCTCCAAGTCCGATTTGGGTCTTTGCCGCGCTTGACCTCCGCGACTATTGCCAGTGCGGCGCGTACGCGCCTCATCAAGGGTTAGGTCCTCCGGTTGTGCCAAGCGTCTTGCGGACGGTCTTGGCGAGGCGTCGGCGCCCGCGCTCGCCAACCCAGAGTTCCTTCTGGACCTTGTAGGACTTGTTGAGCTTGTTGACGTCGACGAGCAGGCCTCTCATGGCCGTGTCCCGCACCGCAAAGGCGCGCGTCTTATAGGTTAGGCTCTTGATGAAGCCCTCTGTCAGTCTACGGGGCGCATTCTGAGTAGGCATCTTTCAATCCTGACGAACCGTCTAATGTTCACGTCCCGAACCGCCTCCGAACCGTGTGGCCTGAGGGGCGCTAAGGGACAACCAGGGGAAACCTGCCCACTTAGGTGTTGTACGACAATCAGTTTTGGGGATGTAGAGGGGGCTGTGGGGCGCGTGAATCGCGCTTCTAAGCGGACGGTTGCGTGTTCGAGTCACGCCGGGGTCGCCACCGCTCAGGCGCCAGTCACAACAACCGTATCCGGATGGCCGCCCCATTCGCTCCAGGAGCCGTCATAGACGGCCGCGTCCCAGCGCCCTGTACGCGCCAGCGCCAACGCGATAACGGCCGCAGTGATGCCCGAGCCGCAGCTGCAGATAGGCGCCGCGTTGCCTTTGAGGCCAGCGCCGTCGAAAGCTGTTTCAACTCGTCCGTTGGCTTCATCGTGCCGTCAGCGTTCAGCAGCGAACCGAACGGTACGTTTAGCGCACCCGGCATGTGGCCCGAACGTAAGCCGGCGCGCGGCTCTGGCGCTTCGCCTTTGAAACGCGGCGCAGCGCGAGCGTCGAGAATGGATGTCTTGTTGCCGCCGTCAATAGCGCGTTGAACGTCAGTAAGATTGCGAACGAGATCAGCGCGGACGCGCGGCGTGAAGTGGCGCTCCATGCGCGCACGCGGCGCGCCGGTTTCGATCTCGTAGCCTGCCTTCCCCCATGCAGGGAAGCCGCCATCGAGCACAGCCACATCCTCGTGGCCGAATACTCGGAACGTCCACCAGACGCGCGCGGCCGTCATCAGCCCGTGGTTGTCGTAGATGATGACGCGCGTGCCATCGCCGACACCGGCCTTCTTCATGCGCGACGCGAACTTTTCCGGCGGCGGCAGCATGTGCGGCAGATCGCTTGAGAGGTCCGAGATTTCGTCGATGTCGAAGAAGATCGCACCAGGGATGCGGCGCTCGGCGTAGAGCGCCTTCGCATCGCGTGGATCGTTCGGCATGAACCAAGTCGCGTCGAGCACACGGATATCGGGGGCGCCAATGCGCTCGTTCAACCAGGCCGCAGAGACTAGGGGATCGTCGGGCAAACCGCTCATGCGGGCGACGCTAAGCCGCCCGGCGCGCCGCTTCAACCGGCTCGCGAAGGAAGATTAGGCCGGCTTTGCCAATTCCAGTTGCAACACATCCGTGCGCCCAGTGCGAAAACCCGCCTCGCAATAGCTGAGATAGAAGAGCCAAAGCTGCTTGAAGCGCTCGTCGAAACCCATGGCGCGGATGTCGCTCCATTTGGCTTTGAAGCGCTTGGCCCACTCAGCCAATGTGTCGGCGTAGGACTGCCCGAATGCATCCGCCTGACCCCAGATGAGGCCGACTTTTGCGGTTTCTTCTTTCAGTCGGTTGACGCTCGCGAGCATCCCACCGGGGAAGACGTACCGCTGGATGAAATCAGCGCGCTTGCGATAGGTCGCAAAGAGCTCTTCTTTGATGGTGATGATCTGCAAGCCGGCGCGGCCGCCAGGCTTCAGCACGTCGGCGATTTTCGCGAAGAACGCCGGCCAGTATTCCTCGCCGACAGCCTCGAACATTTCGATTGAGGCGACCTTATCGAACTGGCCTTCGACATCGCGATAGTCCTGGCGGCGGATTTCGACCAGTTCAGACAGACCAGCTTTCTCCATGCGCGCTTGCGCGTAAGCGAGTTGCTCATCACTGATCGTGATGCCGGTGACGCGGGCGCCATACTCGCGCGCCGCGAACTCGGCAAATCCGCCCCAACCGCAACCAATCTCAAGGACATGGTCGCCGCGCTTTAACGCGAGATGCTCCGCAAGTGCTTTGTATTTTGCCCGCTGACCTGCTTCCAAGTCTCGGACCTGCGCATTGAAGCGCGCAGAGGAATAGGTCATCGATGGATCGAGCCACGAACTGTAGAATTCATTGCCGAGATCGTAGTGCGCGAGAATGTTGCGGCGCGACCCCGCCTTGGAATTGGCGTTGGAGCGGTGACGCAGCCAGTGCATCGCTTGCCCGATGACACTGCCGTCCATAAGGCGTTTGAAGCGCTCAATGTTCGCAGCTAGCAGCGTCAGAAGCGCCGTGAGATCGTTGCTTTCCCATTCACCTGCCATCGCGCCTTCGGCAAAACCGATGTCGCCGCTGTCGAGCACGCGCTTGGCGAAATTGTAGGAGTGGATGCGAAAATCGACGCATGGCGAAGTGCCGTCGCCGAACTCGAGTACACGGCCGTCTGGCAGCGTGACGATCGGCGTGCCGCCTTTGACTTGCAACAGCCCCATCAAAACAGCCTTGGCGCTCGCCGGCGCTTTCAAGCTGGCGATAAGCCGCGAAGTCGCGCGGACCGACCCTTGGCTCTCTCCGGACGGAGAAATCTGATCAGGCATGGATTTCATGTGGGAAGGAACCTCGGGAAA
Organism: Caulobacteraceae bacterium; assembly: GCA_016703335.1. Lineage (GTDB taxonomy): Bacteria > Pseudomonadota > Alphaproteobacteria > Caulobacterales > Aquidulcibacteraceae > Vitreimonas. The sequence continues at coordinate 21,178 of JADJCG010000010.1, forward strand.
TAAAAGCGCATTGCCCCGCGCCTGTTCCTCTACGGACCCCTCCCGGCCTGCGGATCAACCTTTCCGCGCTTTCGCCTCGTCGCGCCGCCGGAGATAAATCTCGAGCATTTTCGCGTCTTTTAGCCAACGGCCGTGTGCAGCGATGTTGGCCACCGCAAAGCCGTACCAACCCTCGCGCCACAGGCCCCGGCGGACATAGTGGTTCAAAAAGTAGAACGGCCGCGCGAACAGCAACCGTAGCGCCACGTACCAGAACGATTTCAGCTTCGCGTTCTTTGCGCGCGAGGACGACGTCTTGTTGAACTTGTCTTGCAGTTGCTCAAGGCCGGTGAACGAGACGTGCAGAATCTTGTGCTTGAACTTGCCGACCTTCATTCCCGGCGGAATTTCCGAGCTGATCCCAGCCAGCATGATCGCGCGCGCGGATGACGCGCCGATCGTAGAAGCGGTTGCGCTTCACCACGCTCGCATCCCACCACGGCTCGCCAACCGGCGGCTTGGTTACAAGTTCGAAGGTGTAGACAGGGCAGGGTGGCTCTTTGCCATCAGCGAAGAGTGCACGAATTTCTTCGGCGAGCTCCGGCGTGATGATTTCATCGCCGTCGAGATCGAGCATCCAATTGTGTTTGGACGCGTCTTCGCCCAGTCGCTTCTGCTTGCCGCCGCCGAGCCACGGTGACGGCACAACGCGCGCGCCGGCCGCTTCGCTCAACGGAATGGTTTTGTCGGTTGAGCCGCTGTCGATGACAACGACCTCGTCCGCCACCTGCAATGCAGCCGGAAATTACCTCTGCGATGAGGCGCTCTTCATTCTTCGCTCGGATGTAGCAGGAGATCGGGGATTGGGCATGTCCGCGCCTGAGAACCCTAGGCAGCCGCAAAACGCAAGTGCGCTAGCCAGAGCGTGCCAGTTCTGCGGCGTCGGCATAACCAAAAGCGAAAGCACGAGGCGGATCGCCTCGCCACGCGGTGATTTGAGGTCAGGATCGCGTTCCACGGAGAGACGCGCCTCCTTGTCGGCCGCACCCAGCATGTCCGCGTGCGCTTCGGGGCTCACCAGCCGGAACGGCGGCAGCCCAGATTGCTGCGTGCCGAGCACATCGCCGGCGCCGCGCAGTTTGAAGTCGATCTCCGCGATCGCAAAGCCGTCGTCATTGCGCCGCATCGCATCAAGCCGGTTCTTGGCGCTTTCGCCCTAGCGGCGGCTTCCAAAGCAGGACGCACGAGCCGCGCTTGTCGCCCCGGCCAACGCGGCCGCGCAGCTGGTGCAGTTGAGCGAGGCCAAAGCGCTCTGCTTGCTCGATCACCATGATCGTCGCTTCCGGCACGTTGACGCCGACTTCGATCACCGTCGTCGCGACCATGAGGAACGACTCGCCCGAGCGGAAGCGATCCATCGCCGCTTCGCGCGCGATAGGGGAGATACGACCATGCACGATCTCCACGCCCTTGCCGAACAGGGCCTTCAATTCCTCATAGCGATCCTCACCGCCGGCCAGATCGACCGCCTCGCTCTCCTCGATCAACGGGCAAACCCAATAGGCGCGCTCACCCCGCTGCGCGTCGCCTCACGGATCGCCTCCATGATCTCGTGCTGCGCGATGTCGGCATCGCCACCGTTTTGATCGGCTGGCGTCCCGGCGGCTTCTCGTCCAGAACCGAAATATCCATGTCGCCATGGATCGAGAGAGCCAGCGTGCGCGGAATGGGCGTCGCGCTCATCACCAGCACGTGCGGCGCATATCCTTTCGCCACCATGCGCATGCGATCGGACACGCCGAAGCGATGCTGCTCGTCGATCACGATTAGGCCCAAATCCTTGAAGCTCACCTCGTCCTGAAACAGCGCATGCGTGCCAACGACGACGGCGATCTCGCCCGACGCCAGCTTCTCCATGATCGCGCGCCGGTCCTTCGGCTTATCCCGCCCGGTCAGCACCGCCATCGAAATCCCGGCCGCCTCCAACAAGGGCGCAAGCGTCACGCCATGCTGACGCGCCAACAAATCCGTCGGCGCCATCATCGCGCTCTGCAGCCCGGCCTCGGCCGCGCGGGCCATCGCGAGCGCCGCCACCAAAGTTTTTCCCGAACCCACATCGCCCTGCAGCAGGCGCAACATCGGCGCGGGCTCGCTCATGTCGGCGTATATCTCTTTCACCGAGCGCTGCTGCGCGCCCGTCGGCGCGAAAGGCAGGCTCGATGATCTTGTCCGCCAAGCGCCATCGCCCATCACCGCGCGCCCAGGCTCCTTGCGCCGATGCTGGCGGCGCAGCCGCAACGCGCATTGGCGCGCAAACAATTCATCGTAGGCCAGCCGCGTCCGGAACGCGCTCTGAGGCAACACGTCCTCCGGCGACGTCGGCCGATGAATATGTTCCAGCGCCGTGCGGAAATCCGGCCAATCGTGCGCCTTCACGGTCGAAGGCTCCAACCATTCCGGCGCCTCCGGCACTGTATCGAGCGCCGCAAGAATCGTGCGCGCGAGCGTCCGTCCAGCCAGGCCCTGTGTCAGCGGATAGATCGGCTCCACACTGGCGGCGGCGCTTCGCCCTTGGTCGGGATCAACGACGTGATCCGGATGCAGCATCTGGCGCATGCCGTCGTAAACGCCACCGTGCCGCTCACCAAACGCGTCTGACCCACCGGCCACATGCGCTCCAACATCTCCTCGTTGGCCGCGAAAGTAGGCGACCGAAAGAAAGCCGCTCTCGTCGCGCAGTCGGATGCGATAGGGCAGGTTTTTGTAGCCCGGCATGTGTCCATCGACTTCCGCTTCAATGGTTGCGATGTCGCCCTCGTTGGTTTCCGCGATCGGCACGCGCAGCCGCCGGTCGATGGCCGAGTTCGGTGGCAGGAACACGAGATCGCGCACCAAGCCGCCGCCCGCAACCTTGGCGATCAGGCCAAGCGCGTCCTTGCGCGCGCCCTTGGGCAAACGCGCCGGCGCCAGAAGGGCGGTCAGGGCAGGGGGGGGAAACGTCGCTCATACGCCTTAGCTCGACGGCGCTGACATAGCCGCCCATATGGGTTATAGCGCGGCCCCCTCCGGTTTAGCCGCCTTCTTTCTCACCCCAGACACCCAATGGACGACCGCCGCAAGAAGCTCAAATTCCGCGCGTGGCGCCGGGGATTTCGGGAGATTGACTTGATTCTAGGCGGTTTCGCGGATCGGCATCTTGCCGACCTTGCCGAAACGCAACTGGACGAGTTCGAAGCGCCTGCTCGATGCGCCCGACCAGGACGTCTACGCCTGGATGACAGACCAGGCGCCCGCACCGCGCGAACACGACACCCACCCTGGCGCCGATCCGCGCGTTCCGTTCCGACGATCACCCAAACCGGCCTGATGAAAGACCCTAAACCCACGCCTGGTCGAAACGCTCGCCAAGGCCAAAGACGCGCTGGTGGTCTCTGGCGCGCCCGGAAGGCATCGACGCGGCCGGCTTGGCGAAGCCGCGCGTCTGCGCGGCGGCGTCACGCTCTTCGTCGCCCGCGACGAAACCCGTGCCTCGCCGTTCGAAGCGGCGGCGCTTCTTCACCCGGGCTCGAGACCTTGCGCCTGCCGGCCTGGGACACGCTGCCCTACGATCGCATCTCGCCGGCGGCCTCCGTGCCGCCCAACGCTGCGCGGCGCTGGCGCCCTGCGCGCCGCAAGCGGGAGCGAACCGCCGCTGCTCGATCGCGACCGGCCTCGGCGATCGCGCAACGCGTGCCGCCACGCCCGCGCCTCAACGCCGCGACCTTCGCCGCCACCACCGGCTCTGAAACCTCGATGGCGGAGCTCGAGGGCTATCTCGTCGTCAACGGCTACATTCGCGCTCCTCCACCGTCCGCGCCCCCGGCGAGTTCGCCGTGCGCGGCGGCCTGATGGACGTGTTTCCGCCGGGCGCGGCCGAACCGTTGCGCTTCGATTTCTTCGGCGACGAACTCGAGACCATCCGCAGCTTCGATCCCGAAACGCAAATCTCGAAAGCGAAACTCAAGGAAGCACTGCTGACGCCCGTCAGCGAAGTGCTGCTCGACGAGCAGACGGTCCTCCATTTCCGCCGCCGCTTCCGCAAACGTTCGGCGCGGTCAGCGATCCGCTCTACGATAGCGTCAGCGCCCGCATCCGCCGCCAAGGCGTCGAGCAATGGCTGCCGTTCTTCTACGACATACTTGAAACCGTGTTCGATTATGTCGGACTCGACGCGCTGGTCGCGTTCGACGCGCTGGCCGAAGAAGCCATCAAAGAACGAGTCGAAACTGCTAAGGATCACTACGATTCCCGCAAAACCGCGCCGATCCCACGTGGCGGCGCAGCGTTCCGCGCACCCGAGCCCGATCTTCTCTATCTGAACGACGAGCGCGTTGGCAGCGTCGCTCGGCACCCGCGCCGTGCGCCGCTTCACGCATTTCGACACCGACGCGAAGAAGCAGCTCGATCTCGGCGCCCGCCCAGGCCGCGATTTCGCCGCCGAACGCAACACCGCCGACACCAACATCTTTCAGGTCGCCGCCAAGCACATTCGAAGCGCTGACCAAAGCCAAGAAGCGCGTCGTCATCGCCGCATGGTCCGATGGTTCCGCTGAGCGTCTCGGCGGCGTGCTGACCGATCACGGCGTCGAAGCCGTCGTCCGCACCGAATCCTGGCCGCACACTGCGGCATTGCCGCGAGGCGCGCACGCGCTCGCCGTGCTGCCGATCGAACATGGCTTCGAGACCGACCAGTTCGCCTTTTTGCCGAGCAAGACATCCTCGGCGATCGCCTTGCGCGTCCGCGCAAACGTCGCAAAGCTTCCAGCGTGATCGCTGAGGCCGCAGCGATGAGCCAAGGCGATCTCATCGTCCACCAAGATCACGGCGTCGGCCGCTACGAAGGATTGAAGACGCTCGACGTTGCAGGAGCGCCGCATGATTGTTTGGATCTGACGTATCACGGTGGGGACAAGCTCTACCTCCCGGTCGAAAACATCGAACTCGTCAGCCGTTACGGCGCCGAAGACGCCGAAGCGCAGCTCGACAAACTCGGCGGCGTCGCCTGGCAAAGCCGCAAGGCCCGCGCCAAGCAGCGCCTGCGCGACATGGCGGAAGAATTGCTCCGCATCGCCGCCGTGCGCGCAACGCGCACCGCCGAGCCGCTCGCGCCGCCTGAAGGGCTTTGGGACGAGTTTTGTGCGCGGTTTCCGTACGAGGAGACCGACGACCAGCTGGCTGCAATCGATGATGTTGTTGGCGATCTCGCCGCTGGGCGACCCATGGACCGCTTGATCTGCGGCGACGTGGGCTTTGGTAAAACCGAAGTCGCGCTGCGTGCGGCATTCCTCGTTGCCATGACAGGTAAACAGGTCGCCGTTGTCGCGCCGACAACGCTGCTCTGCCGCCAGCACTACCGTACCTTCACAGAGCGCTTCCGGGGCCTGCCGGTCCGCGTGCGCCAGCTCTCACGTCTCGTCACGACCAAAGAAGCGAACGAAACCAAGGCGGCTGTTGCGGACGGCACGATCGAGATCGTCGTCGGCACGCACGCGCTGCTTTCGAAGACGATGCAGTTCCGCGATCTCGGCCTAATGATCATCGACGAAGAGCAGCACTTTGGCGTGAAGCACAAAGAGCGACTAAAGGATCTGCGCGCCGAAGTGCACGCGCTGACGCTTTCGGCGACGCCGATCCCACGTACGCTCCAGCTGGCGCTCGCGGGCGTCCGCGAGATGAGTATCATCGCGACGCCACCAATCGACCGCATGGCGGTGCGCACTTACGTGACGCCATTCGATGGCGTCACCGTGCGCGAAGCGCTGCTGCGCGAGAAATATCGCGGTGGTCAGAGCTTCTTTGTCGCGCCACGCATTTCCGATCTCGAGGACATCTCGGACTTCCTGCGCCGAACGGTGCCGGAAGTGACTTTTGCCGTCGCCCACGGGCAAATGGCGGCTGGCGCGCTCGATGAGCTGATGACGAATTTCTACGACGGCGCGTTCGACGTGCTCGTATCGACCAGTATCGTTGAATCCGGCTTGGATATTCCGCGCGCGAACACCTTGGCCGTTTATCGCGCCGATATGTTCGGCTTGGCGCAGCTCTATCAGCTACGTGGACGAGTTGGCCGCTCGAAGCTCCGTGCTTACGCCTACCTCACCACTGCGGCAGAGCAATCACTGACGGTCAGCGCCGAGAAGCGCCTGAAAATTCTCTCGTCGCTCGACAATCTTGGCGCTGGTTTCACGCTCGCCAGCCACGATCTCGATATGCGCGGCGGCGGCAATTTGCTGGGCGAAGAGCAATCTGGTCACATCCGTGAAGTCGGCGTGGAGCTTTATCAGTCAATGCTCGAAGAAGCCGTGGCCTCTCTGCGTGACGGCACAGACGAAGCCATCAGCGAAAAGTCCTGGTCGCCGCAGATCAATGTCGGCGCTTCGGTGCTGATCCCAGACGATTACGTCGCTGATCTCACCGTTCGTTTGGCGCTCTACCGGCGCTTGGCGGATTTGGATTCCGATCAAGAGCGCGAGGCGTTTGCGGCAGAGTTGATCGATCGCTTCGGTCCGCTGCCTGCAGAGGCAGATCAGCTGATCGCTGTCGCTGCGCTAAAGGCGCTCTGCCGCCGCTGCCAAATCGCGAAGCTCGATGCCGGGCCGAAGGGCGCGGTGCTCACGTTCCGCGAAACTGGCTTCCCTGATCCCCTTGCGTTGGTGCGTTTCATCACTGAACGGCCCGATGATTATAAGATGCGCCCGGACGGAAAATTGGTCGTGCAGGGTGGTTGGCCGGAGGCGACGCAGCGGCTCAAAGCGCTGCGTGCAGTGCTTGAAGCGATGTCGCGTTTGGCGACGCGGAAGGCCGCGTAAGGAAGGGCCTACCGGGATATTACAAGCGGCGAAAGCCGAACGAGGGCGATAGAAGCGTTAGACCCGCTGCGCCTTAAGCAGGGATACTCTCGACTTCGATCGCACGCAGCGCGCGGGCCAACAAAGCCGGACCGCTCTCGCCGGGCTGCAGTTCGACCACGCTCTGTTCGAACACGAGCGGGCCGGCGCCACCTTCGCCTGACGCGAACGCGGTGCACTCAGCCACCGACGCGATCCGCTCAGCTGTGCGTCTGGCGTTCTTGAGGCGTGCGGCGGGGAGGGCGATCGCGATGAGGTCTGTGCCCATCGTGGCGCCGCTGTCGGCATCACGCATAAGCCGCGCGGCTAAGGACGCGATCTCGCCAAAGCCTTTGCGCCAAATCTCAGCGCTGGGTTCGCGGGCGCCGATTGCGGGCGTAACCCGTAACACAACGACGCTCATCGGGCGGCCGGTGGTGTGGTGATCGGCGGCGAGGCGCGCAAGGTGCGCGTCGAACGGATCGCGCAGCCAAAGGCCAGTGCGGGCATCGCCCATAAGATCGCGCAGCGCGCGCATCTCATGTTCGGCGGCGCGGCGGCGACGTTCGCGGCGAACCGCCTCGAACAGCCAACCAAGACTGGCGTTGCACGGCGTCAGTGTTGAGCAGATGGCTGAGGCGCCACGATCGATGGCCGAGGCGGCGGTTGCGGTGTCGCCTGGCTTGGTGAGAATCAAGGTCGGAAGATGGTAGAGCGTCGCGTTGCGGCGGAGCGCTGAGCAGAGCGACAGTGCGGTGTGCGCATCCTGCGCACCGTTCAGAACGACAGCGTCGAACGGTTCGTCGTGAAGGTGATCGAAGCCGGTATATGAGGTGAAGGCCGCAGCGACGAGGCCACCTTGCTCAGCCAGTGTTCGCTCGAGCGCGAGGAACATTGAACTCGGAGCGCCGATGTAGAGCGCCTTGAGCTTGCGTGGCTCCATCGGCTTCGGCGCGGTAACTCCGAGAGCAGACGCCGTGGCTAAGCGGCGTGCGCGCTCTTCTTCCGCGATGGCCACGCGCGTCCACGCGTCCATCTGCGCGGCGAGCAGTCTTGGCGGTGCGTTGAGCGCAAGCGCGCCGAGTCGCAATTGAAGCCCGAGCGCCGGTGGCTCTTCGATCTGAGCGCCAGCGAGGTTCAGGAGCAACGGCGCGTCGTTCGCCTGAGGCGCGCCGCCATCGGTAACGATGCTGATGTCTTCCCCATCCGGCGCTTGGCGGTGGGGTCCCGCGAGTGCGGCGGCCTGAATGCCTGCCGCGCCAAGCAACGCCTGGGCGTCACGCGCTACGCGCGCGTCGGAGGCTCTCACCACAATCCGCAAAGTTAACGCTCCGGCGCCCCCGCGACGGTGCGCTTTAAAATCGATTATAAGTAACGCGGATTAGCACACCTCGAAACCGCGAGGGTAAACGGAGGAACAATGGGGCAGGGTCCACTTTCCGGCGTTAGGATCGTCGAGTTCGCCGGCATCGGTCCTGGACCGTTTTGCTGCATGCTGCTCTCTGACATGGGCGCCGACGTTGTGCGTGTCGATCGCAAGGGCGGTCGGATGGCGTTCAAGAACGACATCCCTGCCCGCGGCCGCCGCCACGTGGTGCTAGATCTCAAAGCGCCGAACGATGTCGGCGTCGCGCTGGCGCTGATCGGAAAAGCCGACGTGGTGATCGAGGGTTTTCGGCCTGGTGTGATGGAGCGCTTGGGGCTTGGACCGGATGAAGCGCTGAAGCGTAATCCCAAACTCGTCTACGGCCGCATGACCGGGTGGGGGCAGACGGGTCCGCTGGCTGAAGTCGCCGGACACGATCTCAACTACATCGCCATCTCCGGCGCGTTGCACGCGATGGGGCGCAAGGATGATGCACCCGCGCCGCCCCTTAACCTCGTCGGCGATTACGGCGGCGGCGCCCTTTATCTAGCGATGGGTGTCTGTGCGGCGTTGTTCGAGGCGCAGCGCTCGGGAAGAGGGCAGGTCGTCGACGCGGCGATCACGGACGGTACGGCGTCTTTGATGAGCGTGATTTACGGTTTGCGCGCGTCAGGCATTTGGAGCGACGAGCGCGATTCGAACCTGCTCGATGGCGGCGCGCACTTCTATGACGTCTACAAAACCAGCGACGGCAATTTCGTCTCGATCGGCTCGATCGAACCGCAATTCTACGCCCTCCTCATGGAGAAGACGGGTCTTAAAGATGATCCGAAGTTCGCCGTTCATATGAACAAGGCCGATTGGCCAGAACTGTCGGAGAAGCTGGCGGCGGTGATCGCTACCAAGACGCGAGATGAATGGACGGCGTTGATGGAAGGCACGGACGTGTGCTTCGCGCCGGTTCTGAGCATGGCGGAAGCGCCTACCCACCCGCACAACGTGGCGCGCCAGACGTTCGTTGAGGTTGATGGACTGAATCAGCCGGCGCCGGCCCCAAGATTTTCGCGCACGCCGTCGGCCATTCAGGGACCGCCAGGCGGAAACGGCCAAGAATCTGGGCAAATTCTCGAGTCGTGGGGCATTTCAGAGCGCCCATTATGATTGACGGTCTCAGCAGCCGTTCAGCCGAAATATCGTTTTATCATCCCCGGTTCCGGACGATTTTCGTCCCTCGCTCGCCGGGACAGGTTCTCCTCCCACCTGGGGGGGGGGAGCGCGGGGCTGGGCGGCGTTTTGACCCGCGCAATATGATTGACGGTCTCAGCAGCCGTTCAGCGCGAATATCGTTTTATCATCCCCGGTTCCGGACGATTTTCGTCCCTCGCTCGTACCGGGATCAGGTTCTCACTCCACCTTAGGAGTGAAGCAAAGCACCGGCAGCCGGCTCAGCTGCCGGTGCAATTGCGTTTAGGCTTGGCCCTCTCCAAACCTGAAACCTGCATATCCGCCACGGCATGTTGCGCAGGCGCCCGCCGCTACGTAAACGGACGCCATGGCTAACAAAGTTTACCCGGACGCGCAGTCCGCACTCGAAGGCTTCACCTTCGATGGCATGTCGGTGATGAGCGGCGGCTTTGGCCTCTGCGGCATTCCCGAGAACCTGATCATCGCCCTCCGCGACAGCGGCGTTAAGGGCATCACGGTGATCTCGAACAATGCCGGCGTCGACGGTTGGGGTTTGGGCCTGCTGCTTGAGACCAAGCAGATCAAGAAGATGGTTTCGAGCTACGTCGGCGAGAACAAAGAGTTCGCGCGTCAGTATCTGAGCGGCGAGTTGGAGCTTGAGTTCAATCCGCAAGGCACCCTCGCCGAGCGTTGCCGGGCAGGGGGCGCAGGAATCGCCGGCTTCTATACGAAGACCGGCGTCGGGACACTCGTCGCCGAGGGCAAAGAAACGAAAGTGTTCAACGGCGAGACGTTCGTTCTTGAGACTGGTTTGGTTGCCGACCTCTCAATCGTCAAAGCCTGGAAGGGCGACAAGGAAGGCAACCTGATCTTCCGCAAGACCGCCCGTAACTTTAACCCGATGATGGCGACGGCCGGGAAGAAGTGCGTCGCCGAGGTCGAGATCCTGGTTGAGACCGGCGAACTCGATGGCGACGCCATTCACACACCCGGCATTTACGTTGATCGCATCGTGCAGGGCACGTTCGAGAAGCGGATTGAGCAGCGCACGGTCACCAAGCGGGAGAATGCATATCCGGTTTGAAGTTGGAGGCGCAAGTGGCGGGGCAAGTGGGGTGATGCCGAATGGGCCGCAAAGGTCACCACATTCGGCCGCGTATTCTAGGAGTAAGGCATGCCGTGGTCCCGCGATCAGCTTGCTCAACGCGCCGCCAAGGAATTGCGCGACGGCTTTTACGTTAATCTCGGCATCGGCATTCCGACTTTGGTGGCGAACTACATTCCGGACGGGATGGAAGTCACGCTGCAGTCGGAGAACGGCATGCTCGGCATGGGCCCCTTCCCGCATGATGAGGACGTTGACGCCGATCTGATTAACGCCGGTAAACAAACGATCACGGCGTTGAAGAAGACCTCTTATTTCTCGTCATCTGACTCGTTCGCGATGATCCGCGGCGGCCACATCGACCTATCGATCCTCGGCGCCATGGAAGTGAACGATCGCGGCGACCTCGCTAACTGGATGGTCCCCGGCAAGATGGTGAAGGGGATGGGTGGCGCTATGGATCTCGTCGCCGGTGTCAAGCGCGTGGTCGTCGTGATGGAGCACACCTCTAAGGATGGCGCGTCGAAGCTCTTGAAGAAGTGCACGCTGCCTGTGACCGGCATCAACGTGGTTGATCTGGTGATAACCGATCTCGGCGTGTTCGAGATCGACAAACATGGTTCACAACCGATGAAGCTCATCGAGCTTGCTGGTGGCGTGACGCTCGACGAGATCACGGCGAAGACGGAAGCGACATTCGTCAACGCGTTGCGCTGAAGTATTCACGCGCATCAACACAGATGAACAAACCTAAGCGCGCGACCATCGAATGATGTTTGCGCGCTTTCACTGTTTCTCATCACCTCTGAAGTAAGCTCGCCGGAATAATTCGTGCAGAGAGGGCGCCATGAGTAGCTCTCCAACATGGGTAGGGTGATGCTTCGTGCCGGAATGAAGCGGACGGTTAGTCGTCGCGCGGCTGCACTAGCCGCGTGTGCGATGGCCGCATGTGCTTTTTTGTGGTCCCCCGAAGCTCACGCCCAGTCCACTTCAGATTTGTCACGCGTGCTCGAGCTGATCCAGCAGCAAGAGTCGCGTCTCAATGAACAAGAACGCCAACTCCTTGAACAACAGAGGCAGCTGTCCGAGCAGCGGTCACTGATCGATAGGCAACGGCGCGAAATTCAAGCCATGACCAGTGTCAGCGATGCGGATCTTAGCGAAATTCGCGGCGCCGGCGCCGTGCGTGGTGGTCTAGCCTACGAAGAATTGGGGCCCGACGAGCCTATTCGGCTTAATCGGCGCCCTGCGCGCACTCTCATTCAAGCAGATAGCGGCGGTGGCGCGCCGCCCGAAGCTACGCCAGCCCCCGCACCACAAGGTCCGGTGGGTGAAGCACCGCCGGAGAGCACGCAAACCTCTACCGTCGACGCGCTTCCAGAAGGGCAGAACGCTCTTCTTGGCGCTGGGCGTCTGGTTATCGAGCCGTCATTCGAGTTTTCGCGCTCGTCGGGCAACCGTCTGGTGTTCCGCGGCGTCGAAATCGTTACCGGAATCCAAATTGGCCTCATCGAAGCCAACGACTCCGCACGCAACACGCTCTCTTCGTCGCTCGCTTTGCGCTATGCGCTGACTGATCGCCTCGAAGTTGAGGCGCGCGTGCCCTACGTTTACCGCGACGATCGCGTCACAACGCTCTCGCAGAACAGCACGACGACCACCCAGACCTACAATTTGAACGGTTCGGACATTGGCGACGTCGAACTTTCCGCTCGTTATCAGCTCACCCAGGGCCGCAACGGCGGTCCGATCTTCGTGGCTGGTGCGCGCGTGAAGTCGACGACCGGGACCGGCCCGTTTGACGTTGAGCGCGATGCGCAAGGCGTTGCGACCGAATTGGCAACCGGTTCGGGCTTCTGGGCCGTGCAGGGCAGCCTCTCGATGCTGTACCCGACCGACCCGGCCGTGATCTTCGCCAACGTCAGCTACATGTATAACGCGCCGGCGACGATCGAGAAGACCTACGGCACGGTCACGGTTGGTGAAGTCGATCCGGGTGACTCGATCGGTTTCGGCTTTGGCTTCGGCTTCTCGATGAACCCGCGCTTCTCGACCTCGCTCGGCTACTCGCACTCCTACGTGCTGCCGACCGAGACCGAGCTGAACGGCGTCGTCCAAGAGTCCACCGAACTGCAAGTTGGCAGCATGCAGATGGGTCTCTCGTTCCGGGTTAGCGAGCGTCTCACCCTCTCCAGCGCGGTCGACTTTGGCGTCACCGAAGACGCTCCCGATGTCCGGGTATCGTTCCGAGCGCCCTACCGCTGGTAAGCGGAGCGGTCCTAGAAAACACCAAACCGGCGGCGCCTCAGGCCCGCCGGTTTTTTGTTGGACGTTATGCGCGCTTGCGATGGGGCGCCGACGCTGGTACCCGCCAGCGATCCGGGAGGATGGCCGAGTGGTTTAAGGCACTAGTCTTGAAAACTAGCGTGGATGCAAGTCCTCCGTGGGTTCGAATCCCACTCCCTCCGCCACCCTTTGCCGGTGGCATTTGACGAGCTTCCGCGTGGTGAACACGCATTATTGGTGAAGCTGAAATAAGCATGAAAGCTTACGCGGTCTAAAGCCCCGCGCCCGTATAAGGGGCGCATCGCAAGAATTGCGTTGGGGTACTTCATGCTTCGCCACACGCCACGCGCACTCGTGGTTTCCTGCTTCGGTCTGATGGCGTTCGCCACCGCCGCCGAAGCACAACGCGCTCCGATCACTTACGCTTCGAACACTGCTAGCGCGACGACGGTGACTGAAACCGCCGCGTTGAGCACGAGTGGCTTGGCCGGTGGCGGCGAGAACTCCTACGGCTATGGCGCGACCGAACGCCGACGGGCAGGCGCAGTGATCGATCTTCGTCGCGCTGGCGCGCAGCGCAGCGAACCGGTTGTGTTCGAACAACCCGCCGTCGAACCTGACGATGAAGATGAAGTCGCAGGTCCGGTAAGTTGACGCCCGCGCCGCAACAGATGGCGCAAGCGACGCAGACTCAAACAGATGTCGCGCCGGCGAGCGAGCAGGGGGCTCAGCCCTGGCTCGAACGCGAGCGCGTCGGCCCGCCTTACGAAGCGAACGGCCGTTGGTATGTGCCGACGCCGGAGCCGGGCTATCAACAAACCGGCACGGCTTCTTGGTACGGCTCACAGTTTCAAGGTCAGCGCACCGCGAGCGGAGAGGCCTTCGATCAAGAAGCGCTCACCGCCGCGCACCCGACGTTGCCGATCCCGAGCCTGGTGCAAGTCACGAATCTGGAAAACGGTCGCGAAGTGATCGTGCGTGTGAACGATCGCGGCCCGTTCTCGGGTGACCGCTTGATCGATCTGTCACGTGGCGCCGCCAACGTGTTGGGCTTCGAACAAGCCGGCCATGCGCGCGTTAACGTGCGTTACCTTGGCCCTGCTCCGCGCCGCGTTAACGCCGACGGCTCGTCTGCCCCGGAATCTGTTCACGCCCCCGCCTCCACTGCTTCGCCGCAACAGACGGAAGAGGGCCCCCACTCCCTGCTCTCACAGCAGCCTGTGGAAAACGCTGCGCTGGACGGCGCGCCGGTAGCGGATCGCCCGGTGTTCACGCCGGCACGCGCACAGAGTGTCGGCACGTTCTTCGTACAGGTCGGCGCCTATTCGGATCCGGTAAATGCCCAGCGTGTCCGTGATGCGGTGTCGTCTGCCGGCCCGGTGGTTGTGGATACCCGGACGACCGCGTCCGGCTCCGAATTGTTCCGGGTTCGCGTCGGCCCATGGACAACGCGGGAAGAGGCGGCTGCGGCCCAACAATCGCTCGGCGCCCTGGGTTATGCAGACAGCGTCGTCGCCGCACGCTGAACGTCAGCTAATTGACGTGAAACCGCCGCGCCAGTCTGCTTCAGTCCACTTGCGCAAAACGCGCTAACGATTCGGCGGACGGATGACCTCGCAGCGCAAACTTGGCGCCTTTGCACTAGCCGCGCTCATGCTTCTGGCGCTCGCGCCGGACGCTGACGCGCAACGCCGCCGCGCCCGTCGCACGCCTGCACCACCGCCACCGCCGGCCGTCGCGCAACACGTCACCATCATGGACGGCGCGACCGGTGCGATCCTTTTGTGTGAGGATTGCAACACACCCGTGCCGCCGGCCTCAATGGCCAAGCTCATGACGGTGCTGATTGCACTCGAGCGACTGCAGGCCGGACAGCTTACGCTCGACACTCAATTCACCATGACGGATGAACTGTGGAGCCGCTATCGCGGCGGCGGCGCTGGCTCCACCATGTTCATCCCGGCGCGTGCGAGCGTGTCTGTGCGCGACTTGCTGCAAGGCACGATTGTGGTTTCGGCCAACGATGGCGCCGCGCTGTTGGCCACCGGTATTGCCGGTTCCGAAGAGAATTTCGTGCAGATTATGAACCGGCGTGCGCAGGAGCTCGGTCTGCGCACGGCGCACTTCCGGAACGCGGCAGGCCTGGATGACGAGGCGCAACGGATCAGCACAGCCGACCTCGCGCGCCTCGCGCGGCACATCATCCTGACCTACCCGGAATTCTATCGGACCTACGCGCAGCGTCAGTTCACGTTCAACAACATCACCCAGAACAATCGCAATCCGCTGCTCGGCGCTTACCCAGGCGCCGATGGCGTGAAGACCGGTCATACGGATGATTCCGGTTTTGGCCTGGTTGGCTCGGCTGTGCAGAATGGTCAGCGCCGGATCATTGTGTTCAACGGGCTGCCGTCGATGGCGGCGCGCAACACCGAGGCACAACGTCTGATGCGTTCGGCGTTCAACGATTTTGCGATCTCCGAAATCGCGTCGGCCGGCGCGCAAGTTGGCGAAGCACAGGTCCGTTTGGGGTCGCGGCGCACCGTTCCGCTGATCGCGCAGAACACCATCTCGATAGGCGGACCGCGCGGCGTGCAGGAAGGTCTTACCGCCCACATCGTCTATGACGGCCCGCTTCACCCGCCGATCGCCGAGGGCAGGGGGTGGCGCGTCTCGTGATCGAAGGCCCAAATTTCCAGACCCAGGAATTCCCACTTGTCGCTGGACGCAAAGTTGGCCGCGCCAACTGGTTCTCGCGCGCATTCGAGGGCTTGCGCCTGACCTTCTTCGGCCCTTGATAAGGCCCATGAAGGCCGAAAAGCCCACCGCCGAACTCGACAAAGAACCCGGCGCCCCGCACCCGCGGGAGACGTTCTCGTTCGTTGGTCACGAGGCCGAGGAAGAAGCGTTTGCTGAGGGCCTGCGCGGTGGGCGTATGCACCACGCTTGGTTGCTCGCCGGGCCGAAGGGTTTGGGCAAAGCGACGCTCGCATATCGTGTGGCGCGGGCTGGGCTTGGCGCAAAGCGCATTGGTCCACGGCCGTTGGATGTAGATCCGGAAGATCCGATCGCGCGGCGCGTGATGGCGCTCTCGCATCCGGATCTCTTCGTGCTCCGTCGCGGGTTGAATGATCGCGGCAAGCCGCGTCGTGAGATTGCGGTCGATGACGCGCGTGAGCTTGGTCACTTCTTTTCGCTAGCGCCGTCTGAAGGCGGCATGCGTGTCGCGATCGTAGATGCGGTCGACGATCTCAATCGAAACGCCGCGAACGCGATCTTGAAGACCCTTGAAGAACCGCCGGCGCGATCGATCTTGCTGCTCGTGTGTCACGCGCCAGGCGCGATCTTGCCGACGATCCGTTCGCGCTGCCGCCGCTTGGCGCTGCGGACGCTGAGCGATGATGAGGTGAAGAAAGCTAGCGGCGCTGATGCGGGCATCGTTGCGCTCGCAAAGGGCCGTCCTGGCCGTGCGATCGCGTTGAAGGCCCAAGGCGTGGATACGGCAGGTGCTGATCCCAAGCGCGCGTACTCTGAGATTGCGCGCGGCGCGTCGGCGGCATTGCTTGGCGGGCTTTACGATAAGATGAGCGGCGAGCCGTTTGAGAAGCTCGCGGGCGTGCTTGAGCTTGCCGGCGAATGGACGCGTGCAGCGGGCGTCGAGCAGGGTGGCGAGCAATGGGCTGAGGCTTGGTCCGCGCTGGAGACTCTGCGCGGCGAAGCTGAGGGGCTCGATATGGATCCGCGCCACGCGCTCGCGCGTGCTGCAGGCGTGCTCGATCGCGCTGGAGCGTCGCGCCGGTGACGCTTCTGATCGACAGCCACGTGAACTTGCATCACCACAGCTTCGACGAAGACCGCGAAGCGGTGATCCAGCGTGCGCGTGACGCCGGCGTCGGCCGCATGATCACGATTTGCGATAAGGTCGAAAACTTCGGCCAAGTCATCGCGATTGCTGAACGGCATGACGACATCTACGCCAGCGTTGGCGCGCATCCGCATTATGCCAAGGACCATCTCGATCTGACGGCTGAGCGGCTGGTCGAGCTTGGGAAGCACGAGAGGGTGGTTGGAGTAGGGGAAACTGGTCTCGATCAGCACTACAAACACAGCCCGTTCGAAGACCAAGTCCAAGTCTTCCGCGCGCACGCAAAAGCCGCGCATGCGCTCGATAAAACGCTGATCATCCATACGCGCGAAGCGGACGAGGCGATGGCGCAGATGTTGGAAGAGGAGGCAGGGAAGGGCCCGCTTCGGATTTTGATGCACTGCTATACGAGTGGCGCTGAACTCGCGCGCCGTGCGCTGGCGCTGGGCGCCTACATTTCGTTCTCTGGCATCATGACGTTCAAGAACGCGAACGACGTGCGCGCTATCGCCAGCGAGACACCACTCAATCGCATTATCGCTGAGACCGATTGCCCATATCTGACCCCTATTCCTTACCGCGGTCAGCGCTGCGAGCCGATGCACGTCGCGCACGTGCAAAGCGCGTTCGCGAGGTTGAGAGGGCTTGAGGAGGAGGAGGCGAGCGCCCTGCTCGCCGATAACTTCCATCGCCTCTTCCCAACTATACCGCGTGTGAAGTCATGAGCGGCACGCTGCGCGTCACCATCCTTGGCTGCGGCTCCTCCGGCGGCGTTCCGCGCGCGACTGGCGATTGGGGGGTCTGTGATCCGAACGAGCCGAAGAACCGGCGCACGCGCTGCGGGATTATGCTGCAGAAGTGGCGCGGGCAGGCGACGACACCGTCAGAGGCCACCACTGTCCTGATCGACACGCCGCCGGAGCTGCGCCAGCAGCTGGCCGAGGCGGGGCCATCGCATCTCGACGCGGTGCTCATCAGCCACGACCACGCCGACCAGATCCACGGCTTCGACGACATCCGAGCCTTCTTCATCAAGCAGCGCAAACAGATCCCGACATGGATCGACGCCTCAACGCGCGCGAGCTTCATGCAGCGCTTCGGCTATTGCTTCGTCAGCGAGAGCGGCTACCCGGCGATCGCGCGCGACGCTGGCCACATGACGCCGCTGATCCAGGTGGAGATCGATGGCCCAGGCGGCAGGCTTGAAGTGCTGCCGCTCGAACAGGACCACGGCTTCTCAAAGTCGCTCGGCTTTCGCGCTGGGCCGATCGCATATTCGAACGATCTCGTCGCGATGCCCGAGACAACCTTCGCGCACCTTGATGGCCTGCAACTGTGGATCGTCGATGCGCTGCGCGACACGCCGCATCCGACGCATGCGCACGTCGGGCGTGCGTTGGAATGGATCGAGCGGCTGAAGCCAGCACGGTCGGTCCTGACGAACATGCACATCGATCTCGACTATCAGGCGCTGCGGGCGCGACTGCCAGCAAGCGTTGAACCGGCGTACGATGGTTGGGCCGGCAACTACGAGGTGACCTGATGGCGTCGATTTCGTGCCGCGTTGCGGCAGTCTTGGTGATCTGGGCTGTTGGCCCGGTTCATGGCCGTCACGACCACGATCGGCGGTGAGGCTGCTCGAACGTGCGAAGGCGCGTAAGCTCATCCGGCGGGATTCGAGCCATCTAGATCAGATGCATCGCTTCCCATAATCTATCTTATGCGAGAGATGTATGGCGGGACAAGTAGCTGATAAGATACGAAAAAAGAGCGCTGAAACCCTCGCCCGCACCGCGGCTGCAACACAGTCCGTGCTCGATGTGATGGCCCAGTTGCGCAATCCGAACGGCGGCTGCCCATGGGATATTGAGCAGAACTTCGCGACCATCGCCCCGTACACAATCGAAGAAGCTTACGAGGTCGCTGACGCGATCGAGCGCAACGACATATGCCGGCACTCAAAGAAGAGCTGGGTGACCTCCTCTTCCAAGTCGCCTTCCACGCGCGCATGGCCGAGGAGCAAGGCGCGTTTGATTTTGCCGACGTCGCCCAAGCGCTCGCAGACAAGATGATCGAACGCCATCCGCACGTGTTCAGCGAAGCCGGCGACGGCCGCAGCGCCGAACAGCAGACGGTCGCGTGGGAAACGCTGAAGGCCGAGAAGCGCGCCGCGAAAGGCGCACCTTCGCTCCTGGACGATGTTGCGATGGCGCTCCCTGCTCTCATGCGCGCTGAGAAGCTAACCAAGCGCGCCGCCCGTATCAACTTCGATTGGCCAACGCCTGAGCCAGTGTTGGAGAAACTCGAAGAGGAACTGGCGGAGCTGAAGGACGCGCGCGCGTCTGGTGATCAGGAACACGTCGCTGAGGAGATGGGCGACATCTTGTTCGTGATGGCGAACCTGGCGCGCAAGCTGAAGGTCGATCCGGAGGAAGCACTCGGCGCGCCAACGCCAAGTTCACGCGCCGGTTTCAGTACATCGAGGGCAAGCTGGCCGAGCAAGGCCGGACGGGCCCACAGCCGCTGGACGATATGGAGGCGCTTTGGCTGGAAGCTAAGCGGGCCGAGAAGCGCTGAGGCGCTCAAACGCGGTCTTAACCGGTACGGGGTACACTCGGCCTGTTCAGCTCCATTGGAGCGGCAGGAACGGGCCTCATGTCCTCGACGGTTACCAACACCCTCCGTGCGCGCAGCGATCGGTTTGAGCCCGAGGTTGAACCAGACCCGGCTGAGCAGCGGAAGCTCCGTGGTCACCTCGATCAGATCGACTACGTCGCTTACGCCGCCAATCGCGCCGTGGTCGGCCAAGCGTTGGCCAGCGTTGAGTTGCGCGCGTTCGAGCGCGTCGCCATCGCTACGGCGCATGCCCGCGCCAACTGGATCACAACGGTCGTGAAAATGACCGAGACCGGGGCTGCACTCTCGGCCGAGCAAATCACGCAAGTGGCGGCCCTACGCATCGCCTTCGATGAAATGACCGAAGCCTACGACGCCATGCGCCGGCTCGTTGAGCGCGGCTATATGCATTACCAACCGAAGCCGTAGCGCAGCGCTAGCCAAGGTCTGTAGCGAGTGCGAGGTTCTCCCACGGGCGTGGGGAGCTTTAGATGATTCTGCGGCGCATCCGCGAGCACGTCGGCACGCATAATTGGTTTGCCGTGGGCATCGATCTGGTGATCGTCGTCGGCGTCTTCCTTGGCACACAGGTCAGCAACTGAACGTTGAGCGCCCGCGCACGAAGTTGGCGACACCTACCGCGCGCGCATCGTCCGCGATCTGGAGAACAACCAGAGCGACCTAGAGAGCCGTGGCGTCTACTTCACTCAAGTCCGTAGCTTTGCCCTACAGGTGCTGGGCGACCTCGACGGGACCGCCCGCATTCCCGACGAACAATTCCTGATCGCCGCCTACCAGGCCACGCAAATCTATCCGCGCCCGCTCACACGCGGCGCGTACGACGAAATCCAGTCCGTCGGCGCGCTCGATGCGCTGGGTAATGTCAGCCGGCGCGACAACATCGCCAACTATTACGTCGCAGTAGAAACGAGCGAAGCCACGTTCCGCAACGTCCCGGCCTATCGAGAGATCGTCCGCCGCTCCATCCCGTATCGCGTCCAAGCGCGCATTCGCGAAGCGTGCGCTGAGGTAATGACGACGACCACGACAGGGCTCGCGCGGCTCACGCTGCCCGGAGACTGCACGCTTGGAATCGACCGCACGGAGCTGGCGCGAGCTGCCGCACGCGTGCGGGCTACGCCCGGGTTAGAGCTGGATGTCACACGCTTGCTGGCTGATGTGGATCAGAAGCTCATCCAAACGGAGCGTTCGCAGGAGCGCGCAGCGCTGCTCTCCGGCGAACTTTTGGATCGCTAGCACGTCAGTCGTCGATAGAGTCCTCCCTTGCGGAGAAGGGTTAGGGGGCCGAGGGGTGTTCAATTGAGCAGGCGCCTTGCACGTCTGAACGCCCCTCACCCGGTCCCGCTTTCGGCGACCACCCTCTCCGCAAGAGAGGGTTTGTTCGCGTCAACCGGAGCGGTTGGCATCACCGCTTCAACGCCCAAACGGCACGACCCGTTTATCGACGTCGTGCCCGATGTCCGCAGCGGCCAAGATACGCGATGCTGGCTTTAGCGCACCAATAGCGCGTCATTTCTTCCTCGCTCGCGCCAAACGGCTTGTCGTTCTCCGGCACGTCGGAGATACGGCCGAGTTTAATGCCCCTCACCCATCGATCAGATAGGTCAGCGCCCGCTTCACCGCCGCCTCGCCGCCCTGGCGGATCATGTCCACCGGCATCGGCCCATGCGCCACGTTGCGAAAGCCATTGCGATAGAGTCCGCCCAGCAGCGCCCCGCCGTCGCTGTAGCCCAGATAGGTCTTGGTCCGCGCGTCATCCGTAAGCTGCGCGATCGCCGCCTCAGCAATCCGGCACGCGCCGTAGCCGCCACGCGCGAACCACAGCGCGTCGAGCTTGGGATCGTTGGCGAATTCCACGAACGCCGCCAGCCGCGCCGCATCATCGCCGGCGAAATGACCGGCCGTGTAAAAGCATTGCTGGTGGAAATAGATCTCCGGCGCCCTGATCGAGAAACTGATCGGCGGCGAACGCCTTCACGCCGCGCAGCAAGCTCCGGCTCGATGCGCGTGCCGGGCGCGACGACGCCAATGCGGAGCGACGGGGCCATGCTGTGTTCACGTCCTTCCGAAAATCAGCGTTTCTCGTCATAACCGGCACGCATGAGTCAGGCAAAATCCTATTTCTTCAGCGGCGTCGGCGGCTCCGGAATGTTGCCGCTGGCGCTTATCCTGCGCGGCAAAGGCGTGACGGTCGCGGGCTCTGACCGCTCGCTCGATCAAGGCCGCTTGGGCGCGAAATTCGAATACCTGAAAGCCCAGGGCATCGACCTCTTCCCGCAAGACGGCTCGGGCCTCGTCAGCGCCGACCAGATCCTCGTCCGCTCCGCCGCGGTGGAAGACACCGTGGGCGATGTTGTCGCCGCCAAGCGCCTCGGCGCGCGCGACATGAAGCGGCCCGAGCTTTTGGCCGAACTCTTCAACGCAGCGCCCGTGCGCATCGGCGTCGCCGGCACCAGTGGCAAGAGCACCACCACCGGTATGATCGCCTGGCTGCTTCACCGCGCCGGCCGCGATCCTACGGTGATGAACGGCGCTGTGATGAAGAACTTCGTCACGCCGGACGCGCTGTTCGCCAGCGCGCTCGTCGGCCGTGGCGATGCGTTCGTGTCCGAGGTCGATGAAAGCGACGGCTCGATCGCGCGCTATCAGCCGACGATCGCTGTCGTGAACAATATCGCGCTCGACCACAAAAGCATGGATGAACTGCGCGCGCTCTTCTCCGGCTTCGTCAACAAGGCGGAGATCGCGGTGCTGAACCTCGATAACGACGAAAACGGCGGCTTGGTCATTGCGATGCGAAGGTCCGCACCCGCACCTATGCGCTGCGCTCTGGCCTCGCCGATCTGCACTGCTCTGCGATCACGCCAGCGCCGGATAGCGTTTCGTTTGAAGTGCTGGACGAAGGACACGCGCGACAGCGGCACCGTCAATCTCACTGTGCCTGGCGAACACAACGTCGCCAATGCGCTGGCCGCCCTCTCCGCCGCGCGAGCGTACGGACTGTCACTGAAGCAGGCCGCGACGGCGCTCAAGGGCTTCTCCGGCACAAAGCGGCGCCTCGAAGTGATCGGCAAAGCCAACAACATCACCGTCATCGACGATTTCGGGCACAACCCCGATAAAATCACCGCGACGCTCAACACGCTGCACGCCTTCCCGGGCCGCCTGCTGATCATGTTCCAGCCGCACGGTTATGGGCCGCTGCGTCTCATGAGAAACGAGTTCATCGAGTGCTTCGCCAAGAACATGGCCGACGACGACGTGCTCATCATGCCCGACCCAGTCTATTTCGGCGGCAGCGTCGATCAAAGCGTCACCAGCGAACACATCGTCGCCGGCGTACGCGCGCGCGGGCTGCAAGCTATGGCATTCGCCGAACGCGGCGCCTGCGGCGACAAACTGCTGGAGCTCGCCGAAGCCAGGCGATCGCATCATCGTCATGGGCGCGCGGGACGATACGCTCGGCACGTTTGCGGCTGAACTGGTGCAACGGCTTTCGCGGAAGTAGGGCGCTCCCCTACTCCGCTGCCGGGCGCAATTCTTCGGGTAGGGGTTCGAGTGGTGCGAAACGCGCCGCATCTTCCACCAGCAGCTCAGCGCGCAGCGTGATCACGCCATCATCGTCGCTGCGTTCTTCCAAAATTTTGCCCAGCGACGCGATCTGCGCGCGCGCGCGTCCGGCATCGTCCGGCGACAAGGTGAGGGTGACCACGCGCGTCGCTGAAAACGCCGCCCGATCGATCGCGGCGAGCAGGGCCTCCACGCCCTCCCCCGTCTCCGCCGAAAGCGCAACAGGGGGTAGGGTGGGCTGCCCCCTGCTCGGCCGCCGCCTCCGCGCGCCGCAAACGGCCCTCGCGCGTCGCGTCGTCCAACAGATCGATCTTATTCCACGCCTCAAGCACCGGCGGCGTTTTCCCGCCCGCATCCTTGGCCAATTGCGCCAGCACGCCCAGCACGTCGGCCTTCTGCTTGTCGGTCTCGGGATGGGCGATGTCGCGCACGTGTACGAGCAAATCGGCTTCCGTCACGGCTTCCAGCGTCGCGCGGAAGCTCTCAACGAGTTCGTGCGGGAGATCGGAGATGAAACCGACGGTGTCGCTCATGATCACGGCGCGGTTGCCTGGGCAGCTTCACCTTGCCGCGCCGTCGGGTCGAGCGTGGCGAACAGCATGTCCTCGGCGAGCACCCCCGCCCCTGTCAGCGTGTTGAACAGGGTGGATTTGCCGGCGTTGGTGTAGCCGACCAGCACGACCGCCGGCAGGCCAGCCCGCGACCGTGCGCGGCGTTGCAGGCCGCGCGTCCGGCGCACGTCATCGAGGTCTTTCTTCAACCGAATAATGCGGTCAGCGATGATCCGGCGATCGAGTTCGATCTGGGTTTCGCCGGGGCCGCCAGTTTTACCGAGACCGCCGCGCTGGCGTTCCAAGTGTGTCCAGGTACGGACGAGTCGCGAGCGCTCGTAGCCTTGGCGTGCAAGCTCGACCTGCAGCTTGCCTTCCTTGGTGCGCGCACGCAGGCCGAAGATTTCGAGGATCAGGCCCGTGCGGTCGACCACCTTCGCGCCGATATCGGTTTCAAGATTGCGCTGCTGCACGGGCGAGAGCGGCGCATCGATCACGATCACGCCGGCGCCAGTTTCTTCCGCTTGCTCCTTGAGGCGCTCAACGCGCCCGGCGCCCAAATAGGTGCGCGGATTGATCTGGCGGAGCGGCGCAGCTTCCGCGTGCGTCACGTCGAGCCCAAGCGCCTGCGCGAGGCCGACAGCCTCAAGCAGACGCGCTTCGCCATCGCGCACGCTTTCTGCCGCGCTCGCGAGCGGGCGCAGCACGATGGCTTTGTTCAGATCTTTGAGCGGCGTATCAGCCGTCGACTTCATCAGTCGCCTTTTCGTTCTCGAACAGCTGGACGGGTGCGCCCGGCATGATCGTCGAGATCGCGTGCTTGTAAACCAGCTGTACCTGGCCGTCGCGGCGCAACAACACACAGAAATTGTCGAACCAGGTGACAACGCCCTGTAGTTTCACGCCATTGACGAGGAAAATCGTGAGTGGCGTCTTGGCCTTGCGGACGGCGTTGAGAAACGTGTCCTGGAGGTTTTGTTTCTTATCCATGGTGTAGCCCCATGCTTGAGTTTTATGACACCGCGACGAGACGCGCGGCTGCGATAGCAGGTATAGGGTGCGCCGCAGCGTTCGCCAACCGCAACGGAAGCGATTTGCCGTCAGGCGCCCAAATAAGCGGCGCGCAAAGCTCGGTCACAGGGCCGGGCTTGCCGTCGCCAACCGGAACGCTGTCGATTGCGATCACGGAAGATCGCGGCGTTAGCGGCCCTGTGACGAACGCCTCGCGCGCGGCCTTCGCTTCAGCCAATGTGAATGGGCGCTCCTCGACCTTCATCTGCCGCTCCTGCGCCACGCGCAGCACCGCGCGCGCGTCACGCCATGCAGAATATCGTTCGAAAGCGGGCGCGTGCGCAGCCGACCTTGCGCATCCACGATCCACGCATTGGACGACGTGCCCTCGGTGATGAAGCCATCCTCATCCACGAACCACGCCTCGAACGCGCCAGCTTCCTTCGCCGCCTGACGCTGCAAGATGTTCGGCAGCAGGTTCACCGATTTGATGTCGCGCCGCGCCCAGCGAATTTCCGGCGTCGTGATCACCTTCACGCCTGCAGCGGCGCGCTTGGCGATGGCGGCCTGATCCAAGTTCTTCGCCGTGATGATCATCGTCGGCCTGATCGGCTTGGTCGGAAAGACGTGATCGCGCGGGGCGGCGCCGCGGCTCACCTGAATATAGACGATGCCGTCGCGCACCTGATTGCGCCGCATCGTCTCGCGCATCACCAGATCAAAGACGCTTCGGTCATTGGCGGCGTGATGCGGAGTTCGGCGAGCGAGCGCTGCAGACGCGTCATATGGGCGTCGTTGTCGAACATGCGTCCGCCGCGGATAGCCCAGACTTCGTAGATCGAATCCGCGAACTGGAAGCCACGGTCCATGATCGAGACGCGCGCGCTACGCAAAGGCACGTAGGCGCCGTTCACGTAGGCGATGCGGCTCATTCAGGATCAGCGCCGTTGCGGCCTGGCGGGTCGACGCCGAGCGACTTTAGCTTCCGGTGCAACGCCGAGCGCTCCATGCCGATGAAGGCAGCGGTGCGCGAGATGTTGCCGCCGAAGCGCGTGATCTGCACGTTGAGATACTCGCGCTCGAAGCGTTCGCGCGCATCACGGAGCGGCAAGCCGATCACCGTCTGCAGTCCATCTTGCTTGGAGAAGCCGGCTTGCGGCCAAGCCTCAGGCGGCAACGCATCCACGGTCACCGGCGTGCTTGGATCGCCGGTGGCGAGGATCAGGATGCGTTCGATAACGTTGCGCAGCTGACGGACGTTGCCCGGCCAATCGGCCGCTTGCAGCGTCGCCAACGCATCTTCACCGATCTGGCGCGCGGGCACCCCCGACATGCCCGCCAGGCGGCCAACGAAATAGCCCGCAAGCTCGGGAATATCCTCACGCCTTTCAGCCAATGCCGGCGCACGCAACGGCACCACGTTCAAGCGGTGATACAAGTCCTTCGCGGAAGCGCCTCGGCGCCATGTCGCCGTTCGAGATCGCGCGACGACGACGACACCACGCGCACATTCACCTGAACATCATTGGCGCCGTTGAGGCGCTTGAAGCGCTGATCGACTAACACGCGCAAGATTTTCGACTGCGTCTCAGGCGGCATGTCGCCGACCTCGTCGAGGAAGAGCGTGCCCATGTGGGCCTGCTCGAAGACGCCGATTTTCTTGGGGCGGCCATCCGCGCCTTCTTCGCCGAAGATTTCGCTTTCCATGCGATCCGGCGCGATCGACGCCGCATTGATCGCCACGAACGGGCCACCCACCCGCGCGCTACGCTCATGCAGCAAGCGTGCAACCAGCTCTTTACCCGAACCTGCCGGGCCGCTGATCAACACGCGCGAATTGGTTTGCGACACGCGATCAATCGCGCCGCGCAACGCCGCCATCACCGCCGACGAGCCAATGAGATCGTCGCTCGCCGCCGATCGCGCCTTCAACGCCGTATTCTCGCGCTTCAAGCGCGTCGTTTCCAACGCACGCTCGACGACGTGCAGGAGGCGGTCGGCCGTGAACGGCTTCTCGACGAAATCGTAAGCGCCTTTGCGGATCGCGGCGACAGCCGTTTCGATCGTGCCGTGACCGGAGATCACGACCACCGGCGTACCGGGGTCCATTTCTTTGAACACCGCGAGCAAATCCAAGCCGTCCATGCGGCTGCCTTGCAGCCAGATATCGAGCACGATCAGTGATGGCTTGCGCTTGCCGAATGCATTGAGCGCTTCGTCGCTGTCGCGCGCCGTGCGCACTTGGTGGCCGTCGTCTTCGAGAATGCCCGAGACGAGGTCGCGGATATCGGCCTCGTCGTCGACTACGAGAATGTCTTGCGTCATTGGGAGGCTCCTGCGCCGTATTCTGCAGCGGGGTCGATGGCTTCTTCGCCGCGTTTGGGGAGAACAAAACGAACGACAGCCCCTGGCCCCCCGCCAGGCGCGTCGTCCAACTCAATCAGCCCCCCATGGTCTTCGATAATACGCGCAACAATGGCGAGGCCGAGGCCTGCGCCTTTGGTGCGCGTTGTGACGTACGGTTCGATCAAACGATGGCGATCCTTTTCCGGGAAACCCAACCCGTTATCGATCACCTCGAACTGCACGCCAAAATCCAGATCGCGCAGCCGCAGCGTGACGAAACCATCCTTCGGCTCGCCATCGCGCGCGCGCCGCGCTTGCACGCTTTCGCCCGCGTTCTTGATCAGGTTCAGCAGCGCTTGACCGATCATGCGTTCATCGCTGACCAAGCGCAATCGGCTTATCGACACCTTCAACCTCAATGCGCACGTCCGGAAACACCAGACGCTGCGCAAATACGGTCGAGCGTGCGACTTCGCTGATATCCGCATACGCCATGCGCGGCGTCGGCATACGCGCGAACGACGAGAACTCGTCGACCATCCGGCCGATATCCGCGACTTGGCGTAGGATTGTATCGGTGCACTTGGCGAAGGTGTCCGGATCGGACGTGATCTCGGCGGAGTACTTCTTGCGCAGACGCTCTGCAGAGAGCTGGATCGGCGTCAGCGGGTTCTTGATTTCGTGCGCAATGCGACGGGCGACGTCTTTCCAGGCTTCTTGGCGCTGTGCCGAGATGAGCTTGGTCATGTCGTCAAACGTGAGCACCAAGCCGCCATCGGCCTCGGGGCTCATGCGCACGCTGAGGTTCACCGAGCCGCCTTCGCGTACCAGATCGACGCGCTGCGCCGGCGCTTCGCCCGCGCGCGAAGGTTGATTGAACAAGTCGGTGAACTCGGGCGCCAAATCGATAAGGCGACGGCCGATAATATCGGCGTTTCCTCGCCCAGCAGTTGCATGGCCGAGCGGTTGGCCGCCGTGATCCGGCCGTTGTGGTCGAGACCCACCACGCCGGCGCTGACGCCGCCGAGCACCGCTTCGATGAACTGGCTGCGGTCCTCGGCGTCTTCCTGCGCCTCGACCAAATCGCGCCGCTGCGTTTCGAGCTGCGCCGTCATGCGGTTGAAGGCGCTGGCCAGGGCATCGACCTCGTCGCGCTCCTCGCCCACTGCAACGCGCGCTTTCAGATCGCCAGCCGCCACGCGCTGCGCAGCACCGACCAGTCGGCCGATTGGCTCGGCGACGCGCGATGCGCTGGTCAGACCAACCCAACCGGCGCCGAGCAGCAACAGCATCGCCGTCGAAAAATACGCCATGCCGAGCAAGCCGCGCAGCGAGTTTTGCTGGTCGCGTGCTGCGCGGTATTCTGAAACCGAAGTTTCGAATTGGCGGAGTTGAGCGACGAGGCCTGGCTCGATGCGCTTGGACACGAACACGTAGCTGTTGTTGTAGGCGGACAACCGATAGAGCGCGAGCAAGCGATCGTTGTCCTGATCAAAGCGGACCGAAACTTCGCCTTGATTGGCGACGGAGAACGCCTCCTGCGACGGTGCGCGGTACGGCACTGCGTTTTCAACGAGCGCGCCGCCAGCCAAGACGCTGCCGGTGCCATCGATCACATAGACAGACGAAAGTTCGCGGCGCTCGCCCTGCAACTGCAGGAAAGCAGCATAGCGCGTTGGATCGGTGGTTAGACCGCCACGCGCGTTGTTCAAATCTTCGGCCATTGCTTGCACGTCGCCGCCGAGGCCGCCGGACGCGAGGTCGACGTAAGCAGCGCCAACGTCGGCGGCATTCTCGATCGTGTTGACGACGCGCTGGCTGAACCAACGATCCATGCCCTGCGTGAACGTCACGCCCAAGAACACAGCGACGATGATCGCCGGCGCGAGCGCCGCGAGGCTGAACAAGGTAACGAAGCGCAGATGCAGACGCGCGCCAGTCGCTTCAGCGCGCCACGCCCGCGCAACGCGCAAGATCCGATGGACTAAGATGCCAGCGAGGCCGGCCGAGATCACCAGGCTCGCAATCAGCAACGCGCGGATGAGCCGTTATTCTCGCCGGCGAGGCCGTCGCCCATGAGCAGAATGATCGTGCCGATCGCGGTCAAGGCGCCCGCCACGGCGAGCCCAACCACGAAGGTCAGAGCGCTGCGGCTCTGCGGTTGGTCTGAGAGCACCGCCGCTTCGGCCGGCTCATTCGCCGTGATTTCTGCCATGGCCGGGGGTCACCATGTTGCGGATAAGCCACATGGTGTTGAACCAATATCACGGTCAGGTCAATCGTTTCGACCAGTCGTGAGCCCGAGGGTCTGGATTTTCTTCCGGAGGGTATTCCGGTTGATGCCTAGAATGGCCGCGGCCTTGATTTGGTTGCCGCGTGTGGCCTGGAGGGCCTGGGTGATGAGCGGACGCTCCACCTCGGCCAAGAGTCGATCATAAAGGCCTGCGCCGGGGAAGCCAGGGCTGGCAGCAGTGAACTCCCCTTCTACCCGGCGGGTCACGGCGTTCTCGAAACCGTCGGTTGCTTCTTCGGCGACGACATTGTTGTCGGCGTGGCCAAGTTCACGGCCGATCTCGCGAGCCGTGATGACGCTGGCGGGGCTAAGGGCGGTGGCACGGCGGAGGAGATTTTCAAGCTCGCGAAGATTGCCTGGGAAGCTGTGCGCCTTGAGGCGCTCGATGGCGGCATTGTCGATAGTTTTGTCCGGCAGGCCTTCGCGCTTTGCACGCACCAGGAATGCGCGCGCGAGATCGCCGATATCTTCGAGGCGTTCGCGCAGCGGCGGCATGCGGATGACGACGACGTTGAGCCGATAAAACAGATCCTGCCGAAAGCCACCTTGGCGCGTGAGCGTCGCGAGGCTGCGCTGTGACGACACGATGAGACGTGCGTCAGGACGATCTCCTGGTTCTTCGGCGTGAAGCAGACCAGCGAGGCGTGTCTGCGAGTCTTGCGGCAGTTCGTCGATGTCTTCGAGGAAGAGCGTGCCGCCTTGGGCTTGTGCGAACTTGCCTTGCGGCCCGAAGAGTTCGCGTTCGAGC
This sequence comes from Caulobacteraceae bacterium, assembly GCA_016703335.1. Classification (GTDB taxonomy): domain Bacteria; phylum Pseudomonadota; class Alphaproteobacteria; order Caulobacterales; family Aquidulcibacteraceae; genus Vitreimonas. The sequence continues at coordinate 50,986 of JADJCG010000010.1, forward strand.
TGCAGAGATTGCGCGCCGGCAAGGCTCATAGCGACGAACGGGCCGGTTGCACGGCGGCCGTGATCGTGGATGGCGCGCGCGACGCGTTCTTTGCCGGTGCCGCTCTCGCCTTCGATGAGCACCGTGAGATCGGTGCCGGCGACACGGGCCATGACGCGATACACGTCCTGCATCGGCGCTGAGCGGCCGATGAGTGGCAGACGTTCTTCTCGCTCCGCTTTCGATGCTTGCGCGCGGGTTTTGGCGTCTGGGCCGCCGACAAGCGCGCGCTTTACCGCGGCCATCAGATCATCGAGATCGAAGGGCTTCGGCATATAGTCGAATGCGCCGGCGCCGGCGGCGCTGAGCGCTGTGCTGACAGTGCTTTGCGCGCTCATGACGATGACCGGCAGATGCGGCCGCGCCATGCGCATGGCTGGCAGCGCGTCAAACACGCAATCGTCGCCCATATAGACATCGCTCAGAACCAGATCGCCTTCACCGTCGCGGACCCATTTTGAGAGCGTTGCGACATTGCCAGTGGCGCGAACGTCGTAACCCTCCTTGCCGAGCGCCTGCGACAGCACAAGACGCAGGGAGTTATCGTCTTCGGCCAATAGGATGCGTGCGCTCATGTGGTTTCGTCCGGATCGATGGGGAGAAGAATTTTGAAGGCGGTGCGGCCGGGCTGGCTTTCGACTTCGATGCGGCCGTCGTGGCGCGCGATGATGTCGGCGGCGACGGTGAGGCCGAGGCCCATGCCGTCGCGTTTGGTGGTGGCGAAGGCTTCGAACAGACGATCGGCAACATCGGAATGAAGACCTGGGCCGTTGTCGATGATCTGAACTTCAAGCTGCGCACGCGCGGCGCCACTTGCAGCGGAGCGGAATTTCACGCCTGAGCGATACGAGGTCGAGATGGCGATTTCGCCGTCGTCTTGATCCGCGACGGCTTCAGCCGCGTTTTTAGCGATATTCAGTAGCGCTTGAATGAGTTGATCCAAATCACCGCGAACTTGCGGCAAACTGGGATCGTAGCGCTCGCGGATCATCACGTCCGGCGCGCTGGAGCCGATGAGTTTACGCACCCGGTCGAGGGCTTCATGGATGTTGAAGCGATCAAAGCGCGGCGCATCCACCGCACCGAGCGGGTCGATGCGATCCGTCAGTCGGCGCACGCGATCGACTTCATCTACGATGAGTTTTGCCAGCGCCGCGGAGTCCGGATCGTCTGCGCGTGAGATCAGTTGCGCCGCAGCGCGGATGCCGGCGAGCGGATTGCGGACTTCGTGTGCGAGTGTGCGCGCCGCGGAACTCGCAGCAGCCGCTGGTGCGGCGCGGGCGCGCGGCGGACGCGTCAGTATCAGCGCGATGTAGCCATTCTCCCCCACCGGGGCTGCGGCCACGCTCGCGTGGCCAAGGGCGAAGCCTGGGCCGACGAGGGCGACATCGGCTTCGGCCACCCCGCTGGCGCCTGCAAGTGTGCGGCGGGCGAGTGCGATGATGGGTGCGTCCGCGCCGAAGATTTCGTCGAGCCGCCTCCGAGTAGACCGCGTCCGACGCCGGCAAGCAGTTCCGCGGCGGCAGCGTTCACGAAGCGAATGCGTTCACCTGCGTCGATCCCCAATACCGGCGCCGGCAACGCTTCGAGCCACCGTTCTGCGTCGGGGGCCAAAGAGAGCTGTGGCAGCGCGCGGACAAGCGGATCGTTCATGCTGCGGCCCGATCCAATCCATCATCGAAGAGTTGGATGAGCGCCTCTCTCACGAGGTGCGGATCTTCCAACATGCAAATCCGTTTGCGGAGCTCACGGGCATCCGCGCCCAATTCCGCGTCGATCATCCAGGCGATATGTTTGCGCGCGATACGGATGCCGAGTTTGCCGTCGTAGACGTCGAGCGTGTCGTCATAGAGCGCGAGCAAGCTTTGCAGCAGTCGTGCACGTGGTGGCGGCACGACCTCCCCGCCATGCTTCAATGCGCGTTCGATCGCGGCAGGCAGCCACGGTTTTCCCTGAGCAGCGCGACCGATCATCACGCCGGCGGCGCCGGAGAGCTCGAGCGCGCGCCGGGCATCGGCGGCAGTCGCGATGTCACCGTTGGCGATCACTGGGATGGAGACGGCTTCAACCACTGGTGCGATCGCGGACCAATCGGCGACGCCGCGGAAAAATTGCTGCGGGTGCGACCGTGAATGGTGAGCATGCGAACGCCGGCCGCTTCGGCGCGCTTGGCCATCTCCGGTGCATTGAGAGATTTGTCGTCCCAGCCGAGCCGCATTTTGAGCGTCACCGGCAACTTGGTTGCGTTCACCGTTGCTTCGACCAGCGTCATCGCGTGATCGGGTTCTCGCATGAGCGCCGAGCCGCAGAGGCCACTGGTCACGCTCTTGGCTGGGCAGCCCATATTGATGTCGATGACGTCGGCGCCAGCTGCCTCTGCAAGGCGTGCGCCCTCGGCCATCCACGCTGGATCACGACCGGCGAGCTGAATCACGAGCGGCGAAATCACGCCGCTCCCAGCAGCGCGGCGCACCATGTCGATCCGCGCCCGCGCCAATTGGTCGGACGCCACCATTTCGGAGACGCAGTATTGGCCGCCGAAGGCTTTGACCTGCCGCCGGAACGGAATGTCGGTCACGCCCGCCATCGGTGCGAGCGAGACAAGAGGCGGTTTTTCGTTCAAATCGAACACTGAGCACCCCAATCCAGGTGTGAGCTTAGGGCGCCTAAAAAGCGGGCGCCAAGGGTTTTATGCTGCGATGCAACATTTAGGCGCCGGATTTCTTCAGTCATGAAGTTCGCGGCGATTATTGTGGCTGGCGGACGCGGCGAACGCGTCGGTGGCGAAATTCCAAAGCAGTATAAGCCTCTGGCTGGAAAGCCGGTGATCGGCTGGTCGGTTGAGGCGTTAAGGGCGGCTGGAGCGGCAGAGATCGTCGCGGTTTGCGCCCCGGAGCATGCCGATCTTTGCCGCAACGCGACGGCGGGATTGGCAAAGATCGTCGATGGCGGCCCGACCCGGACGGCGTCCGTTCGGGCAGGCTTGGCGGCGCTCGAAGGCGATCCAGAGGTGATCCTGATTCATGACGCTGCCCGACCAGGCTTGGACGGCGAGTTGATCGGCGCGCTTGTGGGTGCATTGGAGAGCGGCGCGGCCGCCGTGGCGCCGGCGCTTGCGGTGCCCGACACACTGCGCCGCGCTGATGCCGCTGGGCGCATCATCGAAGACGTTGCGCGTGATGGTCTTATGCGCATTCAGACGCCGCAGGCGTTTCGCGCCGATGTGCTGCGCGCCGCCTACGGTGCACTCTCGGTGGATGCCTCGATGACGGATGACATTGCGGTGGTGCGCGCGAACGGTGTCGAGGCGAAGCTCATTCCCGGTGACGCGAAGCTGATGAAGATCACCTACCCAGAGGATATCGCGATGCTCGAACGGATGCTCGGTGGTGAGCGGGTTATCTGCGTTGGCAATGGTGTTGACGCGCATCGCTTCGGTGATGGCGAGTTTGTGACTCTGTGTGGCGTTCGTATTCCGCACGCCAAGGGTCTGGTTGGTCATTCCGATGCGGACGCCGGCTGGCATGCGCTTGTCGATGCTATTCTCGGCGCGCTTGGTGAAGGCGACATCGGCGCGCACTTCCCTCCAAGCGATCCGCAATGGAAAGGCGCTGACTCAGAGCGCTTTCTGCGTCACGCCGCCAAGCTTGCGGAGAGCGCTGGCGCGCGGATCGTGCATGTAGATGTCACGCTGCTGTGCGAGCGCCCGAAGATTGGACCGCACCGCGAGGCGATGCGCGTGCGTACGGCCCAGGTGCTCGGCATTCCGCTATCGCGCGTCAGCGTAAAAGCCACGACGACTGAGCGGATGGGTTTCCTCGGCCGTGAAGAGGGCTTAGCGGCCCAAGTTACGGCGACGGTGGAGCGGCCGGCGTAGTCGCGTTCGTCTCGGCGGCGGTTTCGCCGGTCGCCTGCTGGCATTCGCGGAGTTACGGATAGATGCGACTGGTCTCGGCCCCAAGGCAGGCCCCTCCCAGCGCGCGCGGCAGGTTGATGTAATCGTCGGTCCAGCCCGCCCTCGGGCGCAGGCAGCACCCGCCAATCAGGATTGAGCGGCAGCGTTGGTCAGCGCGTCCGGCGTATTCGCGATGATCATCACGCTCGCCGCGAGCCCACCCAGAAGGAGACGCCTGGCTGCTCGAAATGGATCGCTGATGCGATAGAGGTACGGACGTTTAGATCGCGCGCGACGCGCGGCCTCAGAGACCAGCGCCAAGTTTCGGTTGGACAAGTGTAGCACTACGATGCCGCGTGGATTGAGCTTGGAGAGATAAAGCGCGATCGCTTCTCGCGTTAACAAGTGCGCCGGAATGGCGTCTGACGAGAACGCGTCCACGACGATGACGTCGAACTCACCATCGGGTTCATGCGCAATCTGAAGGCGAGCGTCGCCAAGTTCGATGCGACGGTTCGGTTGGCAAATTGGTACGAATGTGAAGTCGCCGCCGGGTTCCGCAGAGAGCCGCACGACCGCGGGATCGATTTCAAAGATCGTGAGATGATCTTCCGGCCGCAGCAGGCATGCAGTCGAACCCGTGCCCAGCCCGATGAGCGCGACATTGGAGGTTGATCCAGCGGTAACACCGGCAAGGATCGCCTCCCCTAGTGCGGTACGCGGATTGTAATACGTAAGCGGTTGGCGCTCGACAATTGGCCCGACAAATTGTGCGCGCCGTGGATGGTCGTGCCGTGCATAAGCACGCGCGTCCGTGGCGATGCGGGATCCTCGGAGTCTGAACTCTCGTGTTCGTAGAACGCCGAAGAAGCTGCGCTCCTGGGTGATAATGCGCGCGCCGCGGGTCTCATCGATAAAGATAATCGCGAACGCCACCAGCACGATCGACGCCGGCGCGGATAAGCAGAACCAGCATTCCAACGGTAGAAGCCAGCGCCCAGCCCAGCGCCCAATCTGCGATCCGCCGATTGTCTTTCCGTGGCAGCACAGTTCCGTGCACGGCGAATGCGAGAACCACGAAGCTCGAAGCCATCAACAGCGCGCCCCACGGCGCGTGCGCCACGGTCTGCTCGAGTTCGCCCGACACGGCCGTGACGAAGATGTCGCCGAGGTTGAAGGCCGTGTAGATGACCAACAGCGAGTGCACCGCCGCGACGGCCAGAAAAATGTAGCGATAGAGCGGCGGTCGCGATTCATCACTCCAACCCGCCGCCACCATCGCCGCGGCTCCGCCCAACGCGCCGATGATGATGGTCGGGTCGAGCGGCATGCGGAAAAGCAGGATGGCCGCCGAAATAGCCATCAACACGGCGGCGGCGAAGGACGCATCGATGAGGCGCGGCATGTCGTTCTGTTCGCGCGGCCTGGAAAAGGCAGGCAGCCGCCAACGCCAGGGATACTCGTAGACGTTGTTGAAGATCAGTGGCGCCGCAAGAGCGGCGAACACGCCGCCTAGAACACCGCCAAGCGACACAAAGAGGTAGAACTCTGTCAGCCGGTCGGCGCTTGGGCGCGAACGCGATAATGCAAAATGGCAAATGAGCGCGCTGAAAAAGAAGCCGCCGAGAATTCCGGTTATCGAGCCGACCCAATTGCCCGATGAGTAATAGGACATAAGCAGCAGCGCGAGCGCGATCGGATGCATGAAGAGCGTGCCGCTATCCATCCACTCGTTGTTGCGCGCGAATGCGATCACGAAAGTCAGCAAGTAAAGCGCCAGTGGGATGACCCACAGCATCGGCGCCGATGCGACGTCTGTTGAAATGTGCAGTGTCACGCCGAGCGAGAGCGCCGAAGGTATGGCCGCTGCCGCGATCCAATAGCCGCGTTCCCGCCAGCTTGGCGCAGGGCCGGTGTGCTCCAGCGGCTTCGGTGTTTCACCGTGCGAGGTGACCGCGGTTGCGGCGGCGAGCGCGATCAGGCCGCCGACCAACACATAACCTACCGACCAGGCGGCGCCCTGCGCGTGCGCACCTAGGAGAGGCTCGATTATCGCGGGATACGCGAGCAATCCGGCGAAACTGCCGAGATTGCTTGCAGCGTAGAGATAGTACGGGTCGCTGGCGTCGGCGCGGCCGGTGCGCGCGTACCAGGCTTGCAGCAGAGGCGCAGTGGCCGAAGCGGCGGCGAACGGTGCGCCTACCGAGAGCGTCAGCACGCCAATAAGCCACCACACCGGATGTTCGGAGCTTGGCTCGCCCAGCAGCGTGTTGACGTGAACTGGGAGTACGAACCACGCCGTGAGCAGCACCCACGCCGTGCACCGCGGCTTGTATCCGCAGATCTTTCACGCGCGCGAGCAAGTGCGCGTAGAGGTAGCCGACAAACAGCGCTGCCTGGAAGAACGCCATCGACGTGTTCCAGACTTGCGGGCTGCCGCCAAGAAGCGGCGTTACCATGCGTCCGAACAGCGGCTGCAACACGAAGATGAGCGCGGCGCTGGCGAACAGCGTCAACGCAAACACCGGCGCTGCGAAGCGACGCGCTAGGGCCTCCATGTATCCTCCCGGCAATTGCGCCGCTTCTGCCATCGGCTTCCGATCAAGGGAATGGACATTCGCCGGGCGGCCGCCACACTTGCAGCATGACTGCCAACGAACTACGACCGCGCCGAACGCTTGCTGCGAGAGACCAAGGCGCGGCGCTACACGATCGCCACTGCAGAAAGTTGCACGGGCGGATTGATCGCCGCGACGTTGGCGGCGGTGCCAGGCGCCTCCGCTTCGCTGGAGCGCGGGTTCGTCACCTATTCAAACGAGGCAAAGATCGAACTGCTGAGCGTGCGCATGGCGTTGCTGCGTGCGCATGGCGCGGTGAGTCGCGAAGTGGCGCTGGCGATGGTCGAAGGCGCGTTGATGCACAGCCCGGCCGACATCGTTGTCGCGGTCACCGGCATCGCGGGGCCCGATGGGGCACAGCGGAAAGCCCGTCGGCCTGGTGCACATCGCGGCCGCGCGCGCGATGGGCCCGTTCTGCACGACGAGAAACGCTTCGGCGCGATTGGACGCCATGAGATTCAGGAAGCAACCGTCGCGGCAGCATTCGAGCTGATGGAGCGCGTGCTCGACTAGCCGAGGCGTCGCTTTGCTTCGCGCTCGAAGGCTTGCATGATCTTTGACGCGAGCTTGTCCTTGTTGGCGGAAATCGCGCCTTGCAGGATCGGGTTCTTAAACTCGTACGCAATCCAATAGCTTACGTGCGTGCCGCCACCTTCGTGGGGCTCGAACCACCACTTGTTTGCGAGCGAATGCAGCGGGCCTTTCACCAGCGCGACCTCCACCTCCCCTTTCGCGGGCTCACAGCGCACGCTGGTCGCAAAGGTCACCTTGATCGCCTGCCAGCCCACGTCAGCTTCGGCGATGCCTTGCCAGCCGCCGGCTTCTCGCGGCTCTTCCTTCACGACCCGCATCTTCCTTAGGAACGGCACGAACTCGGGATAGACGCGCACGTCGCCGACCAATCGGCACAAATCCTCAGCCGCATACGGCAGCACGCGCTCGGCTTCGATGACGGTGCGAGGCATCTCAGTCTTTAGATAAGGCCAGACGCGCCGCCTTCAGCCGCGCGAAATCGTCGCCGGCATGGTGCGACGAGCGCGTCAGCGGGCTGGCCGACACCATCAGGAAGCCCTTGGCGTAGGCGATCGTTTCGAGCGCCTTGAACTCTTCCGGCGTCCAGAAACGATCGATGGCCGCGTGCTTCTTCGTCGGCTGCAGGTATTGGCCGATGGTGAGGAAGTCGACGTTAGCAACGCGCAGATCGTCCATCACTTGCAGCACTTCGTCCTTAGCTTCGCCGAGGCCGACCATGAGCCCCGACTTCGTGAACTGCTTTGGGTCGCGCTGCTTCACCGAGTCCAGCAAACGCAGCGATTGGTAGTAGCGCGCGCCTGGGCGGATCGAGTGATAGAGCCGCGGCACGGTTTCGAGGTTGTGGTTGAACACATCCGGCGCGGCATCGATGACGCGTTCGGCCGCGCCTGGCTTGCGCAGAAAATCCGGCGTCAGGATTTCGATCGTCGTGTGCGGCGCAGCGCGACGCACGGCCTGAATCGTTTGAACAAAGTGATCGGCGCCGCCGTCTTCAAGGTCATCACGATCGACGCTGGTGATGACGACGTGCTTCAGGCCCATCTGCGCCGTCGCGAACGCGACGTTCTCAGGTTCGGCCGCATCCAGCGGCAGCGGTTTGCCGGTGGCCACGTTGCAGAAGCTGCACGCACGGGTGCAGATGCCGCCGAGGATCATGAAGGTGGCGTGCTTCTGGCTCCAGCACTCGCCGATGTTCGGGCAGCCCGCCTCTTCACAGACCGTGTGCAGCTTTAGATCACGCACCAATTCCTTGGTCTGGTGGTAGCCGAGGCTGGTCGGCGCTTTGACCCGAATCCAGTCCGGCTTGCGTGGCGACGCATTGTCGGGTCGCCCCTCTTTTTCGGGGTGACGGGGGCGGTTTGGGTCGCCTCCCCCCTTTTCGTCTTTGGGGCGCAAATCAATCAGTGTCGGCACCGGCCCAACATGACCCTCCCGGCCTTGTCCTGCAACGGCTTGAGGGCAACCCTCCCCTGCGCCGCCAAATACTTAATGGACCCCTCCCTTGTCCGGTCACAATCAGACCGTTAGTCTCTGTTACAACCGTGAAACAATAATCACGGGTTGGGCGTCCTACTCTAGGCCGTCCAGGCGGAACATAAGGTCGGAGGCAACACCCTCATGGCGCAACGTCCTTTCGAACTGGCGCGCACGCGCGTCACGTTGTTCGAAGCTCTGCTGCGGGCCCGCGATAAGAAGGGCGGCAAATTCCAGATCATCGAGGATCACGATCGCAAGCCGATGAGCTATGACGATCTGGTCCGCGCCGCGTTCGCGCTAGGCGGGAAACTCGACACACTCATCAAGCGCCGCGAGACCGCGGGCGTGCTGCTGCCGACAGGCGTTGGCTGCACCGTCACGTTCTTCGCGCTTCATGCCATCGGCCGCACGCCGGCGATGCTGAACTTCACCGCCGGCATCATGAACCTTCGCTCCGCTTGCGAAGCGGCGAACGTTCGCAAGATTTTGACCTCGCGCGTCTTCATCAAGAAGGCTGGCCTCGAGTCGCTCGCTAACGAACTCTCGAAGCACGCGCAGCTCATCTATCTCGAAGACGTCCGCAAGACCGTCGATATCGGCGACAAGATCATTGCGCTGGTGAAGGGCTTCTTCCCACGCATGTTCGCGGCGAAGGCCAACCCCGACGACACGGGCGTCATCCTCTTCACGTCAGGCTCCTACGGCACGCCGAAGGGTGCGGTGCTCAGTCACGCGAACATCGTGGCCAACGTTGAGCAATGCTATTCCTACGTGCCGTTCAAGCCGGACTGGTCGTTCTTCTGCCCGCTGCCGATGTTCCATAGCTTCGGCCTGACCGGCGGCACGCTGCTGCCGCTGTTCACCGGCCATAAGACATTCCTCTTCCCCTCGCCGCTGCAGGTGAAAGAGATTCCGAAACTGATCCGCGAGACCGGCGCCAACGTCTTCTTCGCCACCGACACCTTCGCGCAGCAATATGCGCGCAACGCAGCTGACGGCGATCTCAACTGCATCGAGTTGATGGTTTGCGGCGCTGAACGCGTGAAGCCAGAGACGCGTGAGATCTACAAGACGCGCTTTGATGTGGAGCTGCTCGAAGGCTACGGCGCCACCGAGGCCTCGCCGGTGATCTCGATCAACCTGCCGGACAACAACAAGCACGGCACTGTCGGCGCGTTTTTGCCGGGCATCGAGTGGCGCCTTGAGCCTGTCCCCGGCATTGAAGGCGGCCAACGCCTTTACGTGCGCGGCCCGAACGTGATGCGCGGCTATCTCGATCCCACCAAGCCCTTCGGCATCGATCTCTTGCCGCAAGGCTGGCACGACACGGGCGACGTGGTGGACGTCGACCAAGACGGCTTCATCCGCATCCTCGGCCGCGTGAAGCGCTTCGCGAAGGTCGGCGGCGAGATGGTGTCGCTGAACGCGGTCGAGAGTTACGCCTCAACCGTGTGGCCCGACCATCTCCACGCCGCCGTCGCCCTGCCGGATTCCCGCAAAGGCGAACGCATCATCCTCTTCACCGATCACGCCGAAGCAAAGGTCGAGGACCTGCAAGCCTGGTGCAAGACCAATGGCGCAAGCGAACTGGCGGTGCCGAAGAAGATCGTCGTGGTCGATGAGATCCCGGTGCTCGGCAGCGGCAAGACCGATTACGTCGTGATGCAGCGTATGGCGGCTGAGCGGTTTGCTGAGGCGAAGGCGGCTTAACGTCACACGCGGTCTTGCTGATCGCGTTCCGGCGCTCAGGCATGCGCCGAGATTTCCAGGACTGCCCTCCCCTGGGTCCATCCGCCGCGGGCGCGCATCGAGAGGCGCCGGGTTTGGCAGCGCGGCGGTCGTTGCTGCTTTCGATCACCATCGCTGGCCCTAGCGCATCGGCGGCTTGTTCGATGGCGCCAACGCACGCCTCGAACGACACGCCTTCGATCGCGGGCATGTTGTTCCGGCATGGTGGCAGGGGGCACCGCCGGTCGACTTGGCGCCGCACCCGCGACGGCGCATCGCATCGCCTGTCGCTCGCGGCGAAATCCGGCCACTGGTCTCCGGCGCGATCTGCGGCACGCGTCCGGCAACGCCATGCGCGCCGCGCTCCTCACGCACCGCCCAGAGCAACGCGCCAATCAGCAGCGCGTGCGCGAGCCCAGCGCGGCGTTTCGCCGGGCTCGCCGCAGACCCAGGCACCCTCGCTCACGTGCTCTCCTAGACGTGCAGCACGCGCCCATACGCATCGAGCACCGCTTCGTGCATCATTTCCGAAAGCGTCGGGTGCGGGAACACTGTTTCCATCAGCTCCTGCTCGGTAGTTCGGCGTTCATGGCGATGGCGTAGCCCTGGATCAGCTCGGTCACTTCGGCGCCGACCATATGCGCGCCGAGCAATTCGCCGGTCTTGGCGTCAAACACCACTTTGACCATGCCCTGGTCTTCGCCGAGCGCGATCGCCTTGCCGTTGCCGACGAACGGAAAGCGGCCGACGCGCACTTCGCGGCCCGCCGCCTTTGCCTTCGCTTCGGTGAGGCCGACGCTGGCGACTTGCGGGTGCGAATACGTGCAGCCCGGGATGCGCTCCTTGATCATCGGATGCGGCTTCTGCCCGGCGATAGCTTCAACACAGATGATGCCTTCGTGCGACGCCTTGTGCGCCAACCACGGCGCGCCCGTCACGTCGCCAATCGCGTAAAGGCCCGCCACGTTCGTCTTGCCATAGCCATCGGTGACGATGTGCCCGCGATCGGTTTTCACGCCGAGCGCCTTCGAGACCGAGGTTTTCGATATTGCCGGTGATGCCCACAGCGACGATCGCATGCGACGCCGTCAGCGTCTCTTCCTTGCCGTTCGCCTGCAATCACCGCCTCAACACCATTCGCCGTCGCCTTCAACGACTTCGCTTCTGTGGACGTCAGGATCTTCAGCCCTTCCTTCTCGAAGCGCTTCTTCGCGAACGCGGAGATTTCCTCGTCCTCGACCGGCAACACGCGATCGAGCAATTCAACCACCGTCGTCTTCACGCCAAACGCCGCATAGAAGCTCGCGAACTCGATCCCGATGGCGCCTGAGCCGAACACGAGCAGAGACTCCGGCCAGGATGGCGGCGTCATCGCATCGCGATAGGTCCAGATGCGCTTGCCGTCAGCCTTCAGGCCTGCCGCCGGAATCTCGCGCGCCCGCGCGCCGGTGGCGAGGATGAGGTGCTTGGCCTCGTACGGCGCGTCTTTGCCGTCCTTGCCCTTCACGATCACTTTCGGCGCCGCGCCGCCCTTCTCCAAGCGCGCTTCACCCTCGATCACGGTGATCTTGTTCTTCTTCATCAAAAACTGGACGCCCTTCTCCATGCGTCCAGCCACGCCGCGCGAGCGTTTCACGACGGCCTCGGGATCGAACTTCACGTTCTCGATCGACAGGCCGAAATCGGCCGCGTGTTGCGCGTTGCGATAAACTTCGGCGCTGCGCAATAGAGCCTTCGTCGGGATGCAGCCCCAGTTGAGGCAGATGCCGCCCAAGCGATCTCGCTCAACGATGCCTGTCTTCAAGCCAAGCTGCGAAGCGCGGATGGCGGTGACATAGCCGCCAGGGCCGGAACCGATAACGATGACGTCGAAGGATGTGGTCATGAGAGCTTACTTAGCAGTCTGAAGCTCTGCGTGAAGGCGGCGATTGGCGATGCTGCGATGCGAAATTGTTAGCCGGCTGCCGCAGCGATCCCAAACACGTTCCTGATGCCATCGACCACGAACTGAGCGGCCAGCGCCGCCAGCAGAATGCCGAAGATCCGTGTGAGCATGGAAGCCACCGTCTCGCCCATGATTTTCGAGAGCGGCGCCGCCATCAGGAATGCGATCAAACAGAGCGCGAGGTTGGCGCCGACACCCAACAGGATCACGCCCCTGCTTGCGATGTCCTCATGTTGGGCGAAAAAGAGCATGATGGAGGCGATGGCGCCCGGCCCGCTGATAAGCGGAATGGCAAGGGGAAAAACCGAGATATCGTCCTGCGCCTCGGGGTGCTGCGCCTGGTGTTGAGCGACCTGCTCAGCACGCTCCTCGCGGCGCTCCGAACGCTTCTCGAACAGCATGTCGACGGCGATCAGGAAGAGCAGCAGACCGCCGGCAATCCGGAAGGCGTCAATGGAGACATGGATCTGCTCTAACAACCAAGCGCCGCCAAATGCGAAGGCCAACAGGATGCCGGTCGCAATGGCGATCGACTTAAACGCCATCTTGCGCCGCCACTGCGGCGTCATGCGCGTAGTCATGGTCGTGAACATCGGCGCCATCGCCACCGGATCGATGGCGACGAAGAACGTGACGAACGAGGCGAGCAGCAGCGAGAGCATCAACGCCCTTTAACCGATTCAGCGCTCATTTAGGACGATTATTCGAACTCGTTACCACAAATGTTAAGCGTGGTTCCGTATCGTGCCCGCCGTGGTGACGGGCATGCCTACGGACGACGCGGCTGAACAAGCCGTCCTCAGAATTCTTGTGGCCGATGGCTCGGCGTTTCAGCGGCGGCTGACGACCGAGATGTTGCGCGCCGGTGGCCGCGTGCAGATCGACTACGCCGAGAACATTGGGCAGTGCTTGATGGCGCTGAGTTATTGTCAGCCCGACGTTCTCATCGCCGATTGGGACATTGACGAAGGCTCTGGCCTTACCCTGGTGAAGCGCATCCGTGCTGGCGAAGCCGGTGCGGCGTTCCGCAAACTCGCAATCATCATGGTCGCGCCGCACACCGCCAACGACATCCAGCGCGCGCGCAACGTCGGTATCGACGAATTCGTGCTGCGCCCCTTCTCCACGCAGACAATACTGAAGCGGATCGCGGAAGTACGCGCCAACCGCCGCGATTTCGTGGAAAGCACGCGTTATGTCGGCCCTTGCCGCCGGCGCCGCGCAACGGCAGATGCCTATGACGGTCCGCGCCGGCGCTTGTTCGATTCAAACGACAAGAACGCCGATGCTCCGGATGTGCAGATCCGCAAAGGTCTGGCCCGCATGTATTGCGAACGCATTGGGGTTCTGCTTCGTGCGTTGACGCCCGGCGACGCGGTTGCCGTTCGCGACCTCTGCCTCACCTGCGGTCAGCTCAGCGCTCTTGCGGGCGACATGAAGGACCGGTTGCTGATGTCCGCCTGCTCGTCCCTCTTCAGCTACATCAAAGGCGTTGGCGCGGAAGCACCGTTGAATACGGGTGTCGTGCAGGCGCACTTGGATTCAATCGTGCAGCTCGCTGAGTTGCCAAACCACCAGGTGGAAATTCGTCAGACGGTCACACAACAGCTGACGGTGATGGTGACGAAGAAGCTTCGTCAGGCCGCAGCCTAAGGCGTCGCTTGGACAACGCCGCCGTTTTGCGCGGCTTGGACCAGCACTTGGATTGTAGACAGTGTGGCATAAATCGTCGCGGCGAACGCCACGATATCGAGCGGCAGCGTCAGCTTGCGCATCAGCGGCGCTGCGCCCGTCGCGACTGCACCCAGGATCGCGCCCAACAGCGCTCCAATCAAGACAGCCGAAATCGGCAGACCAATGCCAAACAAAAGCAGCGATTGATCGTGTGTACGCGTGGCGATGAAACCGTGCGCCAACAATAAGCCGGGCGTCACGATGGTGAGGATGAGCGCAAGCAGCGCGAGCGCGCCATGCTTAGGCGGCTCCTCGTCGGGTGAGCGCACCGCGCCCCACTGCTCGGCCAAGACCGAAACGGTCTCAAGCGCGATGGCCACCAGAAACATCGGCCCGACGATCTGAATCAGCGCTTCCAGCATGTGGCGATCATAGATGTGCGCCGGGCCCCTGTGGAGAGATTCGGCGCCGCCGCTCGTCGCTAATTCACCGGGCGCGGCAGTTGCGTGACGCCTACCGCGGCAAACCCGGCGGGGCGTTAGCCAGCTCACGTAGCGGGCAAGCAAAAACACCGGGCGCCGCCAAGATAGGCGCAGCGCGGTTTAATGTGCGTGCATGATTGGTCCCCCAATTACTTCAGGAGGGAGTCAAGCCGCGGGCGAGATGGGCTCGTCAACTACAACAACATCGCCATTGGATCTTCGAGGAAGCTCTTGAACGCCTTCAGGAACGCCGCGCCCAGCGCGCCATCCACCACGCGATGATCGCAAGTCACCGTAACAGTCATCATCGTCGCGATGGCAAGCGCATCGTTCTTCACGATCGGTCGCTTTTCGCCAGCGCCGATGCTCATGATCATGCCGTGCGGCTCGTTGATGATCGAGGCGAAGCTCTTGATGCCGAGCATGCCCATGTTCGAAATCGAGAACGTGCCGCCTTGGAACTCCTCCGGCTTCAGTTTGCGCTCGCGGGCGCGCAAAGCCAGGTCCGACATCTCGGCGCTGATCTGCGCGAGACCCTTGGTTTCGGCGGCCCAGATGATCGGCGTGATGAGGCCATGGGGAATGGCGACCGCGACCGCGACGTCGGCGTGGTGGTGCAAAGCGATGCCGTCAGGCGTGTAACTCGCATTGGCCTCGGGCACGAGCTTTAGCGCCAGTGCTGCGGCCTTGATGCACATGTCGTTGACTGAAATCTTCACGCCATTGTCCGCGAAGCGTTTGTTGATCTCACCGCGTGCTTTGAGGAGCGCATCGATTTCGAGATCGATGGTCAACGGGAAGTGCGGAACGTCGCGGAAGCTTGCGGTCATGCGCTTGGCGATCGTTTTGCGCATGAGGTCGAGTGGCACGAGGTCGTAAGAGCCTGAGCGGATGCCGTAGCTCTCCAGCGTTGCCGGCGCTTGCGTTGGCGCAGGCTTGGCGACTTCGCGCGATTGCTGCGGTGTTTGTTGTTGCTGTGGGGTGCTCGGCGTCTGCGCAGCAGACTCAACGTCGGCCTTCACGATACGGCCGTTCGGGCCAGTGCCCTTCAAGCCGCTAAGATCAATGCCGCCTTGATCCGCCAGACGGCGTGCGAGCGGCGATGCGAGTATGCGCTCACCCGGTGAGCTTTGCACAGTTTGCGTCGCGGGCGCCCGCTTCGACGTGTGTTCGGCCGCCTTGGGCTTGGCTTCACTTGGAGGCGCTTTGACTTCTTGCTTTGGCTTTGCCGCTTCGCCTTCGCCTTTGAGCCGTGCGATCGGCGTGTTGACCTTCACGCCTTGCGCGCCTTCTTCGACGAGGAGTTCTTCGATCACGCCCTCATCGACGGCTTCAACCTCCATCGTCGCCTTGTCGGTCTCGATCTCGGCGATGACTTGGCCTGGCTCGATTCTATCGCCGGCTTTGACGTGCCACTTAGAGAGGTTGCCCTCCTCCATCGTCGGGGAGAGCGCGGGCATGGTGATGTCGGTCGTCATTGCGAAGCGGCTTTCTTCGATTGGATCTGGACGTTGACGATGTCCGGTTTCCAGCGATGCAAGAAGGTCATGTAAGCGAGCGCGGCGAAGACTGAGATCATGCCGAGCCAAAGCAAGATCCGCACAAGCCCATCTATGCCGTTACGTGCATTTTCAAGCGCGCCGCGTCCGGCGGCGCTGATCTCGCCGCTGGCCTCGAACTCAACCAAGCGCGCAATGAGGCTTGCATGCGTGCTTTCAGCGCCGAGCATCACCACAAGCAGCAGAGTGAGGATGAGTGAGACAAACGCAAACGCGCCGAGGCGGGCAATGAAATGCGCGTCACCCACGAAATAGTTGAGCGCGACAATGTAGGTGGAGACCACCGTGAAGATGATAGACACGCCCAGCAGCAGGAGGCTCATATAGCCAATCAATTGCTCGACAACTTCGCCTTCGGTCATGATGCCGCCTCCGTCAGCGTCATTGGCGTCCAGCGCGACATGCGGCGTTGCAGACGTTCTTCGGTGGTCTCGCCTTCGAGTAAGGTGAGCGTTGCGGGCAGGTTCTTGAGTTCGGCGATATTCAGGCCGACAACGTTGATCACCCCGATCGCGCCGCGCGGGCTTTCCATATGCGTGGCGACGTACGTGCCGCAGGCGGGGCAGATGAGGAAGTCAGCTGTTTTGTGGCCGAAGCGATAGCGCGTGAGGCGCTTGCTGGCGGTGAGTTGCAGGCGCCCTTCCGGATCGCTTGCCGATTTCACGCCGCGCGATGAACAGAAGCCGCAGCCATCTTGACGGAGGCGAACTGGTTGGTCCGTCTCGTACTCGGCGTGAACAGCGCCGCAATGGCATGCGCCGCGGTAGATCACCGGTAGGTCACCGCTTTCGCTGCATCGACAATCTTTTCGACGCTCGGCAGCGACATGGCTTCAAGATTGGCCGCATAGGCGAGCGGCGCATCGACCTGGTGCACGCGGGTTGGCGGCGCATCGAGATAGTCGAACGCCTCAGCGGTGACGCGCGCGCAGATTTCCGCGCCAACGCCGGATTGCCCCCAGCCTTCTTCCACTGTGACGATGCGGTTCGTCTTGCGAACGCTTTCGAGAATGGTGTCGGTGTCGAGCGGACGCAGCGTACGCAGATCGATGACTTCCGCTTCGATTCCCTGTTTTGACAACTCGTCGGCGGCTTTGAGCGCAAGGCCAACCATGCGCGAGTGCGCAGTAATGGTGACGTCGACACCTTGACGGCGGACCTTGGCCTTGCCGATCGGGACGACCCAGTCTTTGACATCTGGAATTTCGAATTCGATGCCGTAGAGCATCTCGTGTTCGAGGAAGACGACCGGGTTCGGGTTGCGGATCGCCGCTTTCAGCAAACCCTTGGCGTCCGCCGCATCATACGGTGCGAGCACGATCAGGCCCGGCACGTGACTATACCACTGCGACTTCCTCGCCCATGACGAAGACACGGTCATCGGCGCGCATTTCTTCAGCCATCGCGTCGCGTAGCGCGTCGCGCACCGTGATCTTGAGCATCTGCGTGCCGGCCGGAATTTCCGGATCAGATTGCGGCGCGGCGACGGACGCAGCGCTTGGTTCAGCACGCGCGGTCTTGACCGGCTCTTGACGCATCTCAGCCTGCGCCGGTTGTTTGGCGCTTTGCTTCGGTGCGGGCGCCTCGCCTTCGCCTGAGAGCACCGCTATCGGCGTGTTGACCTTCACGCCTTGCGCGCCCTCTTCAACGAGAAGCTCCGTCACCGTGCCTTCATCGACGGCTTCAACTTCCATTGTCGCTTTGTCAGTCTCGATCTCAGCGATGACTTGGCCAGGCTCGATCGTGTCGCCGACTTTGACGAGCCATTTCGTGAGGTTGCCCTCCTCCATGGTCGGAGATAGCGCGGGCATGAGGATTTGCGTCATCAGACGAGAATTCCGAAGAGTGAGAGGAAGATGAGCGCGCAGCCAATAATGCCGGCGAACCAGAACAGCGGGCGAATGAACGGCCAGCCTGCAAGGTAGGTGATCGCGTGTGCGACGCGCGCAAAGAAGAATATCTGCGCGCCAAGAATGGTCCACGACGTCGAAGCGTCTGTGATGGCGACGATCAACGCGGCCGGTGCGAAGAACCAGAGATTCTCGCGCATGTTGTCGACATTGCGCTTAGCTCGCGCCACGAACGTGTTTGCGCTCGGCAGGTTGTCGCGGTTGTTCGCGAGCACCAAGCCACCGTGCTGGCGAATGCCGGCGCTGGCTTGAATGAAGACGATCACAAACAGAAGAATGATCGAGTAGGCGAGGTAAGTAAGTTCCGGCGTCATCAGTTTTGCCCCCTTAGCTTATGCTTCGATGTAGATGTCAGTCATGAGTTCGCTCGGATCGGGCTCCGGGCTTTTTTGAGCAAACGTCGCACTGTCGGTGACGATGGAGCGGATCTCGCGATCGATGTTTTTCAGCTCGTCTTCGCTCGCGTAGCCCGCGTCGATGATCAGTTTCTTCACGTGATCGATCGGGTCGCGCTTTGCCTTTTGCTCTTCAACCTCTTCCTTTGTGCGATATTTCGCCGGGTCGGACATTGAGTGGCCGCGATAGCGATACGTCTTCATTTCCAGGAGCATCGGTCCCTCGCCGGAGCGCGCGCGCTCGACAGCGCGCTTCCCAGCTTCGCGCACGGCAACGACGTCCATGCCATCCACTTCTTCGCCCGGAATGTTGAAGCTCACGCCGCGCTTATGCAGGTGCGTTTCCGACGATGAGCGCTGGATCGAGGTGCCCATCGCGTACTGATTGTTCTCAACGATGTAGAGGACTGGTAGCTTCCACAGCGCCGCCAGGTTGAAGCTCTCGTAGACCTGACCTTGGTTGGCAGCGCCATCGCCGAAATACGTGAGGCAGACTTTGCCGTCCTTGCGATACTTGTTCGCAAACGCGAGCCCGGTGCCGAGCGACACTTGGGCGCCGACAATGCCGTGGCCGCCGTAGAACGCTTTCTCGATGCTGAACATGTGCATCGAGCCGCCTTTGCCGCGCGAATAGCCGCCGCTGCGGCCGGTGAGCTCGGCCATGACGCCATTGGCTGTCATGCCAGCCGCGAGCATGTGGCCGTGATCGCGATACGCGGTGATCACCTGATCGCCCTCACGGAGCGCGGCTTGCATGCCGACCACGACCGCTTCCTGGCCGATATAGAGGTGGCAAAACCCACCGATCAGACCCATGCCGTAAAGCTGGCCAGCGCGCTCTTCGAAACGGCGGATCAGCAGCATGTCGCGATAGTATTGGAGCAGTTCGTCCTTGCTCGCCTCGGCGCTTGCCTGCTTGCCGTTGCCCTTCGCCATAGATCGTCTTCCTCCGACGTCACGTAAACGCTGCGCGCGCGCGCAGTGTCCACGCTGTGCGGCGCGTTCCTCTTATGCGGGAATGACTTGGCTCGCTAGGAAGGTTTGCGATGCTGCATTGCAGCAGAACTATTCGAGGTCGAACACGATCTCTTCGCTGTCGCCGGCGGCGAGCGTGACCCGGGCGCGTTCGTCGAGGTAGTCGCGGTCGAAGTGCTCACCTGGTTGCAGGCGAGCGGCGCGTGCTTGCAGTTGCGCCTCTTCGTCAGCGAGCTGTTCCAAGCGCTGATCGAGCACGCGCTCTTGGGCCTGCAGGTCGACGTACGCGACGAGCCCCTGACGACCGGTCACAGCCTGTGCGCCGAGGTAAAGGATTGCCGCCCCTAGCCCGACGCTCAGCAGTGCTGATCCGTGCTTGCTCATGGTCCCCGATTCCGATTCGGCGGCACGTTGAGTCGAAGCGGTTAAAGAATCGTAAAGACTCAAAAATGTTTTTGTTTTGTTCCGACGTAGCAAAATCAATAAGTTAGGAGCGTGTCACTAGTGTTTGGGGTGCAGAGCTCCGCTCAAGCCCAGGCGGTGGTGGTTTGGGCTGCTAGGAAAAATTTGCAGTGCTGAGACCGAAACAATCGTTGTGGCCCTCAGACCGGCAAGCAAACGGCCGCGATGCTGTCGCCCGCGGCCGGAGATTGGAAAGAGAAGTGCTCCGGCGACGATTTGGGCGGCTTGATTGAATGCCGCAAAGGCGCCCGGCACGAAAGCCATCGTGGCAAACAGGAAGCAGCTGAAGCGGACGAACATTGGCGGGGCTCCTTTCATCGTCGCCGTGGGCGATGAGCTGAACCTGGCCTTTGTCTGGGGCGGTCACCGTGACCGGCGCTACACTGCCGTTCAGGTTGGATGGTCCAAACTCTCGTCCGGAGCGTTTCCTGACGGACGAGGAGCGGCCTAACATGGGCGTCATGGCGAACGCGCGCGGCTTTGCGGCAGACAATCGGATCCGGGTGTTCGTTTCGCACGCGCGCGCCGATACCGGGTTCGCCGATCAGGTCGGCGCCTTCCTACACAATGCCGGGTTCCAACCGCTGCTCGACCGCTACGAAAGCGGCGGCGATGGCTGGGAAGAGCGCCTCGGCAGACTGATCGAAGATGCGGACGCGTTTGTGCTCGTTCTGACTGCTGCGTCTGCAAACTCTGACATGTGCGTCTGGGAAGTTGAGGAAGCTCAGCGTCTGGGCAAGCGCGTCGTGCTGGTGTTGCCGGCGCCGCTGCATGGCGCGGCCCGCGAACTCGTGGGCCTCAACACGATCTACTTTTATTCTGATCCATCGATTCCAAACTCCGGCTTTTATGACGGCCAACGGCGGCTCGAAGCATCGCTGCGCGGCGCTGAACGACTGCGCGCCGCTGCTGCGCCGCCACGTCCTTCTCCGCAAGATGAAGCGCGAGAGACGCGCCGTGCAGAAGCTTCGGCGCGCAAGGAGGAGAAGAAGGTGCGCAAGGCCGAGCAGCGCGAACTCGAGCGCCAGATCAGGCGCGTAACGGCGCCGCGGTTTCCGGTGTTGCGTGTGGCGTTTCTTGGCATCGTCGCGGCCGCGGTCGTTGGCGTCATCATGAAGCCAGACTTGTTGAACGAGGCGCGCTCGGCCTGGGGCAGCATGACGACTGCCGCTGAAGCCATTACTGCCGAGGACCCGCCCTACTCACCGATGGATGTTTCCGTGCAAGAATACGCGCCGGAGCGTCCGCTCTATGCGGGACGCAATGGCGCGAACGTACGCGATTATCCGCTGACGACTGGTGAACTTGTGCTCGATGCGCCCGCGCGCACGCCGATGCGTGTGACGGGTCGGCGCATGGTTCAAGGGCAATGGTGGTTTCGCGTCGTACTTGAGGACGGCCGCATTGGCTTTGTGCGTGAGGACGTCGTGACGTTTTCCGCGCCGCCGGTGGCGCAGGTGATTGCGGAGTGACGGATGTTGCTCCCGCCGTCGGCGTGACCGCAGGCCGCGCCGGCGCGAAGGTGCGAACGGCGCCGCGGCGCAACGCACGTGTGATTGTGCGCGTGGCGGCGGCTGCTGACATGCAGGTGACGGGCAAGATCCGCGAAGGCGATCACTGGTGGCTCCGCGTAAGGCTGGGTGATGGCCGCACTGGCTACGTGCGCGACGACGTGATTACGGCGCAGTCACGCACGGCGCTTTCACTCTGAGGTTCTGGAACTTTTTGCACTGCTTCTGCAGAGCTCCGGCCCGAGTCATGCGCGAACGTTTCTGGTCTGCGTTGATGATCTAACGCTGCCCGCACTTGAATAGCCCTCGGTGTTGGCGCTCGCGGTTTGCCGCGTCAGGCTCACGTCAGAGGTGACGCGTCACGCTGCACGTTCATTCACCGCCGCTCAGCAAACGCTAAGCGCGCGGCAGCGTGATTGTGACAGTAGTGCCCTGCCCTACAGCAGAGTCGATGTTGACCTTGCCGCCGCATTGGGTGGCAAAGCCATAAACTTGCGCCAGACCCAAGCCGGTGCCGTGACCGGCGGCTTTGGTAGAGAAGAACGGTTCGAAGGCGCGGGCGAGCGTATCCTCGCTCATGCCTTCGCCGTTGTCGGCCACGCTAATCGCGACGCACTTCTCTTGATCATCACCGACGATGTTCTCCGCCTGCATAAGAAGGTCTCCGCCCTCAGGCATCGCGTCGCGTGCGTTCACGGCGAGGTTCAGCAACGCGACTTCGAGTTGATTGCGATCGGCTTTCACGGCCCAGAGGCCCGGCGTGATCTGCATCTCGAAGCGAATGTGATCTTTGATCGATGATCGTATGAGGCCGTGAGCGCTCTCCAGTGCTTGCGTCGTGTCGATGCGTTCAAGCTTGAGCGGCTCACGACGCGCGAACGCTAAGAGCTGGCGCGTGAGACCCGAGCCCCGTTCGAGCGCCTGGCTTACGGCCTCCATCGTACGCACGCGCTCCTCGTTCTGCCGTTCGAGCAAACGAATGCCGCCGCCAATGGCCGCGAGGAGATTGTTGAAATCGTGGGCAACGCCGCTGGTGAGTGTGCCAAGAGCTTCAGCTTCTGCGCCTGCACGAGTTCATGGCGGGTTTGATCAAGCAGCGTTTGCGACTGGCGCCGTTCCGCTGCGAGCGCGAGACTCGGAAGGATCGCGGACACGATGAACGTCACAAGAAGCAGCAGTGAGCCGTTCAGCGTCGGCTGAATGAACGGGCTCGAACCGGCAATGACGCCCCAAACGGCAAAGCTGGAGATGAGCAGAGCCATGGTCGCGGTCTCGCGCAGTCCCAGACGCAACGCCGACCACAGCAGCGGCAGGATAACCAGAAACGCGAGTGCGCTGCGGCTCGCGGCTGGCACCGGCGAGATCGGACTGAAAGCGATAGTGGCTATGAAGATTGCACCGGCGAACGAGATGAGCGCGTTCGCCGCAAGCGGTGCAGGCTCTTCACCGCGCAGCGTGCGTGCCCACAGGACGAGCGCAGGCGTCGCTAGGATCGCACCGGCGAGATTGCCCAGCCACCATGTGATCCAGATCTGCGTAAAGTCGACCCACGCAGCATGACCGGTCGTAGCAAGCGCGATGACGCCGATAGTGGCGCTGAGCGGAGCCGCTGCAGCGGTGACGATGACAGCAAATTTCCCGACGCCGATCGGCGATTGGAAAACGTGTTCGCCTTTGGCCCAACGCCGGATGAGAAACGTCGCCAGCACCGCTTCAAGCGTGTTGCCGACTGCAATGATCCCCGCCGTCGCAATCTGTGGCGTAACCAGGTAGTTGGCAGCAAACGCACCAACGAAGACTGCGGGCGCGAGCCAGTTTCCGCGCATCAGCAGAAGCGCGATGGCAAGGCCGGTTGGCGGCCAGATCGGTGTGGCGCTGGCGTTGAGCGACGCAAAATAGAGGCTGGCGCGCGCGAGCGCGAAATAGACCAACGCCGCGAGAACGATCTCGACAACGCGCAACCAAACGGGCGTTTCGGTTCTATCGAGAGCTGTAGCCGTCACTCCGCCTCCGCTTACCACAATCTACGTCGCGCGAGGCGGCGTGACTATGGCAAGCAAAGGGGAACTTGGGGTTTAGCGGCCGACGATCGTTGTTGCGCGGGCGTATTCAGCGCTGTCGTCCAGCATTTCGGCGATGCGAATGAGCTGGTTGTACTTGGCCGTACGGTCCGAGCGCGCGAGCGAGCCGGTTTTGATCTGGCCGCAATTGGTGGCGACCGCGAGATCAGAGATCGTGCTGTCTTCGGTTTCGCCTGAGCGATGGCTCATGACAGCGCTGTAGCCGGCGCGCTGAGCCATATCGACGACGTCGAGCGTCTCGGTGAGCGTGCCGATTTGGTTGACCTTGATCAGGATGGCGTTGGCGAGCCCGCGTTCGAAACCGATTTCGAGACGCTTCATGTTGGTGACGAAGAGATCGTCACCAACGAGTTGGCACTTGTCGCCGATCAATTCGGTGAGCGCATGCCAACCTTCAAAATCGTCCTCCGACATGCCGTCTTCAATCGAGATGATTGGATAGCGGTTCACGAGGTCCGCGAGATACTGGGCGTTAGCCTGCGGCGAGAGCGACTTGCCTTCGCCCACGAGTTCGTACTTGCCGTTCTTGAAGTATTCGGTGGCGGCGCAATCGAGCGCCAACGCAATATCTTCGCCCGGCGTGTAGCCGGCCTTCTCAATCGATTTGAGGATGAAGCCGATCGCTTCGTCAGCGCTTGCGAGGTTCGGCGCGAACCCGCCTTCGTCGCCGACATTGGTAGAATGGCCAGCGGCCTTCAGCTCCTTCTTCAACGTGTGGAAGACTTCCGAACCCATGCGCACAGCGTCGCCAATCGTGTCGGCGCCGATCGGCATGATCATGAATTCTTGGATGTCGATCGGATTGTCGGCGTGGGCGCCGCCATTGACGATGTTCATCATCGGCGTGGGCAGCACGCGGGCTTGGACGCCGCCAATGTATCGATAGAGCGGCTGCGCTGCGCTCTGCGCTGCAGCTTTCGCAACCGCGAGTGAAACACCGAGAATAGCGTTGGCGCCGAGGCGCGCCTTGTTCTCGGTGCCGTCGAGCTCGATCATGACGTTGTCGATGCGGCGTTGATCTTCGGCGTCCATGCCGAGCAGCGCGTTGGCGATTTCACCGCCCACAGCTTCAACGGCATCGCGCACGCCTTTGCCGAGATAGCGATCCGGTTCGCCGTCGCGCTTTTCGACAGCTTCATGCGCGCCCGTAGAGGCGCCCGATGGCACGGCAGCCCGGCCCATGGCGCCGTCTTCCAGCCAGACATCAACTTCAACCGTAGGATTGCCGCGGCTGTCGAGGATTTCGCGGCCGGTGATGTCGACGATCTCGGTCATGGGATTTTCTCTCTCGTAGGAACGGAAAACGCCCGGCCTTTTCAGCCGGGCGCACCGAAAACACAAGAGAACGGGTGTCGCGCTAGAGGCGGCGCGGGAAGAACGTCAGGCGCATGGATTGGGCGCCCTGCTCGCTTTGCGTCTGCATCGCCGCCCAAGAATCAAGCTTTACGAGAAAAGCTGACGCCGTTTCCGGCATTGTCGTCTCCGCCTTCGCTTAGGACGTGTGCGCGGATCAGCACACCGTCATCCGGTGCTGCATTGGCGCTCAACAGAATTGCGTAGCCTGAAGCGCTGTCGAAGGCGCAACCGTCGCTCGTCCCGGCGCGGATCGCAGCGCTAGCGTCGCCTTCAGCGGGAACGCAGAGGAGAATCTCTTTGCCGTAATCCAACCGGATGCTCGTTTCGATAATCCGGCGTCCAGAACTGTTCGGTGTGGTCGGCAGATCAATGAGCGCAGAAAGGCCCAGCAGCATGCCGCCAGCGCTGGCGGCTGGCGCGAGCGCGATGGCTGCGAGGACGAGAGCTGCAGCGCCTGCAGCAGCAGAAGACAAACGCATAACATTTCTCCGGCGTTGATGGGCCGGAGTCTCAAGGCTCAGATATTGCGCGATCAGGCGGCGCAGCACTTCGCTGACGGATTTGCCGTTGGCGCGCGCCTTTCCCTGCAAAGCAAATTTCGTTTCGCTGGAGACCTGGATCTCCAACATCTCGGTCTTCTTCGGCTCGCGCGTCATCTCTGCCTCAGACTCGGGCTGCCTTCAGGTTGGAGTGAAGCGGGTTTGAGCGGCGAATGAAACCGTGTCGGGACAAGTGGAAAGCGTGTCCGGACACGATTTATACGGCGGCGCTGCTTACGCGCAGCCTTCCATATAGCGGATGGAGGGGCCGCCGGCGTGGACCGCCGTGACAATGCCTTGCTCGCTCACTTCGAAGAGCAATCCGCTTTGATCTGGAACGGTCCAGATCAGAAGATTGTGCGCCGGCGCCGGATTGTAGTGCGCGCCTTCCTCGATCACGTTCTGATAGGCGGTGCGAACTTCTGCGTCCGTCGAGCCAACGCCGACGTTCTGCGCCGTGCGCGTTTGCGGTGCTTCGCTCGAGGCAGTGATGCGCGTGATGACGTCGCCTTCGAACATCAACCAAAGCTTATCGCCATCGGCCGTCGTGTACTCTTGCTCAGAGCAGGCGCCGGGAATGCCTTCTTCGAGCGCCGGATTGTCGAAGGCTTGGCCGGAGACAGTCCGCGCCTCTGCGACCGGCATGCCGATGCGCATGTCGCCATAACCTTCGACGGTCAGCGGCGGAACGGCATCGTCGCGGGCGCTCTGGGACGGTGGATCCCACTGGCAAGCCCCCAGTGTAAGGATGAGAGCGAGCGCTAGAGCGCGCACGCTCAGTCTTCCTTCGGCTTCAGGACTTGCTTGCCGCGATAGCGGCCGGTCTTGAGGTCGATGTGGTGCGGACGGCGCAGTTCGCCGGATTCCGCGTCGGCCACGTAGGTGTTCTTGGCCAGCTTGTCGTGCGCGCGGCGCATGCCACGGCGGGACGGGGTGGTTTTTCGCTTCGGAACGGCCATGGCCGGAAAACTCCTGGTTCCCGGGCCTCGGTGCTCGGGAAAGCGGGGCTGATAGGCCAAAGGCGGCTTTGGGGCAAGCCTGGGAGCCCTGCTCCGGGGGGGTATCAGGCGCCAAAAACCGCAAAAACCACCAGACACAGGATCGCCACCCCGAAAGCAAGCGCCGCCAGCGCACCCAGAACGGGGGTGTTGGGCTCGGGGCGTTGGGTTTCGTCGCTCATGTCTCTCCTCGGAGAAGAGATGTTGTGCCGGGCCAACGGATGCACGTGACCCACATCACAAGGCGTTTTGCGGAACTTGCTGGCCGGGCCGCCGTTGGCTTGGCGGGTGTGCGGGCGCTGCGAGGAGCAAGTCCCAATGCTGGTGCGAGAAGCAATGACACGCGACGTGAAAACCGTCACGCCGGATACCACCATCAGAGAAGCAGCGCGTTTGATGGCGGAGTACGACATCGGCGCCCTGCCCGTTTCGGACGGCGACCGATTGGCAGGGATGGTGACGGATCGCGACATCGCTGTGCGTGCCGTGGCGATCGGCAGAGGATCGGACGCTCTGGTTGACGAAGTGATGACGCTCGAAGTGCTCTACTGCCACGAAGATGAAGACATCGGACACATCGCCGGCAATATGGCCGAAAAACAGGTGCGGCGCTTGCCTGTAGTTGATGTCGACAAGCGCCTGATCGGGATTATCTCGTTGGCCGACATCGCCGATGCGCGCGCGGACGAAGCTGGTGAAGCGCTGGAAGGCATCACGCGTCCTGGCGGTCAGCGAAGTCAATCAATCGAGGGACGAGCCTGATGCAAACACGTGAACTCCCAGAGCCGCCGGCTGACTTCGCTGTCGATCGCGAGACGCTGGCCTACATCGTGTTGAAGGCAAAAGCGTTTGACGGATTAGTCGCTAGCGATGATCCAAGCGATGGCTCAAACAGCGTCGATGATCGCGCAATGGATGCGCTCGAAGACGAGAGCGACAATCCGGTGCAGCGGGAGCTGCACGTGGCCATCCGCCAACTCAACGATGACGCCAAAGCTACTTTGGTCGCGCTGGCGTGGATTGGACGCGGCGACTATGAGGCTGCAGAGTGGAAAGACGCTTTAATTGCCGCCCGTGAACGCCGGGAAGCCTCGACAGCGCGCTATCTCATGAACCTGCCTCTTCTCGGAGATTATCTTGAGGACGGCGCCGAGGACTTGGGCATCAATCTAACTGCAGATGAAGCCATTGGGCTCGGCGATCCGGACTTGGACACACGAGGCAACTAGGCCCGCGTGTTCAGCACTGAGTCCGTGACTCCGACTTTGATTCTAGCTGGGAATCGTTGTCGTCGGCTTTGCGGTGATCTCCGCAGGCGTTCCGGGTTCGCGTGGCGCGTCGAGCCGGAACTGCCGCGTGCTCGCAGTTTCACAAACACCTTGCTTGATGTGCACCACCTCAGTCTCGATGACCTTGGCTCAGGGCGCCGGATCACAGTGAAGGCGCACGGTTCATGGCGAAGCGCCGTGAGAGCATGCCGCTGACGATTGAGAGCGCGCGGCGTCTCGAATAGGCGCGCAGACGCAAAGTGAAGATGGCCCGCGAGGAAGAGTTCAGCGCCGGCATCGGCCAGTTTGCGTAGGCCGCGCACACCGCCACGGGTGATCCCCTTGATGGGTGCGTCGTTGGGCCAATCCAGGGGATGGTGGGTGATGATGATGCGGAGCGCGCCCGGTTTGGCGCGTTGCAATTCAGCGGCAGCGATGGCGGTCTGACCGCGCGAGATCTCGCCTTGGGCCCAATTCATACGGAATTGCCAGGCGCGCGCGGTGTTGACCGGCACGATGCTCCATTGGTCGGTGTGCCAGGCGTCGCACTGAATACCATGTTGTGCGGCGCGGATGCGGTCCCACGGATAGAAGATGCGGCCCCACATTTCATAGTACGGCACGTCATGATTGCCAGGCGTTAGCATGGCTGGCGCTTCGAGGCTGCGTATCCAATCGCACGCCGCGTTGAGTTCTGTAGCGAGGCCGTCCTTGGAAATGTCGCCTGTTACGATGACGGCATCGGGCTTGAGATTGCGCACATACTTGGCCGCCGCGTCGAGCGCGCTCTTGTCTTCGCAGCCAAAATGCAAATCGGTGAAATGTACGATCTGCAAAGCGCTACTCCGCTTCTAACGCCAATACTTTGGGACCGCGTTCTGAAGGTGATGCGCACGTATGAGAGGAACGTGCGCGGTTCACCGTCAAGTGTGGCGGGTATGATCCCCGAGGTATAGATGTCGCCGGTCTTGCATTTGCTGATCTCGACCGTGGAATCATTCCGCCAATCAGCGGTGACGGCGCGCAAGCTTACACGAGCCAAGTCTACAAAGTGCTTCGCGTCAAGACGCACCCATTCAAGTGAGTCTGTTTCAATACCGCCGGAAAAACTCGGGAGAAGGACGCCGATGCCTTCGGCCTTGCGCATCTTACCAGTGCCAGTGCGCGCCCGAATGGAACGCGTGAAAGAACGGTTCAGCGCGTGGCGGAAGCGTTGCAGCGCCTTCAGAGGTTTGCCCTCGCGCACGGATCTGCGCGCCAGTGCGAGCAGCGTCGTCGGCCCGAAGAGGCCGGCAACATAGAAAGACTCACCGTTGGCGCGCCCGACGGGCAAGCGCTTCTCAACTCCGCGTTCGAGCACAGCCTTGATGGCGTCCGGCCAAGCCAGATCGCCGTAGAGCGCTTTCGGGAGAATGTTGAGCGTGCCACCCGGCAAGAGAATAAGTGGCGGACCGTCGCGCGGCGCGAGATCAGCGGCAAAGCGCGCCGTGCCGTCGCCTCCAAGCACGATGATGGCGTCGAATTGTGACGCGCGTTGGAAATTGCGGCGCGACATGCGCGTGGCGTCGACAATGGTGAATTGCTCGACGCCTGACGCCTTCAACGCATCAATAAGCTGAGCGCCCGCCTTCGGGCCGACGCTTCCAGCTTTCTCATTGAGGAGGACCAGCGCTCTACGGACGCCAATGGACGCGCGCGGCGGCGCGGGAGAGGTTTCGGCGGCAGGTTGCATGGCGGAACCAACGCAACCCCGCCGCCGAAGTTCCATCAGTGGCCGTCGACAGATCCGCCCATGGATGTGGCGATGTCACCGCTGCGCCCGCCACCGCGGACGTTCACCGAACCGCCCATAGATGCGGCGGCGTCATAGTGATTCGAAGCAAACACGCGGGCGTCGCCGCCCATTGAGGCGGCGATGTCGGCGTCTCGGCACTCAAGGCCTTCAGCGCGAATGGCGCCGCCCATCGACACGGCAACGTCGAGCGTGGTGCAGGTCCCGGTGACGCGCAGCTCTCCGCCCATGGCCGCCGCCAGCGACATGTTCTGCGCGGTGATGTTCGTGGCATTGAGTTCAGCGCCGCGCGACGAGGCCAAGCTCTCGACACGCGGAAGCGTTACGCGAACGGTTGCGTCGATCGGCGGCGTGCCGCCCCAGAACGGCCGGTGCGTGCGGCGGATGATGAGCGTGCCGTCATCGACGCGTGTGGTCACCTTGTCGGCGTCCGACCCGCTGACATCGACGTGGTAACGCTCGCCTACCGCGACTTCGACACGGATGCGATCGGCGGCTGAGACGCCGGTGAAGCCGGTCACGTTGCGGGTTTCGGCTGCGGCGACAGTTGCGAGCGCGATGAGCGCCGCGCCGGTGATGAGAAGTGTGCGCATAGTGGTGTTGCTCCGTTAGTCAGCGCGGCGGAGCGAACCGCCGGACGAGAGGTTGATGTTGCCGATGCCAGGGTTGCCATAGGCGACTACGCCACCGCCGCTCGACGCGTCGACATCAAGGCGGCCACTCGCAAAAATGCGTGCGTCAGCACCGGACGAAACGTCCACGCTACCCGTTTCGCAGCGGAGATTGCGCGCATCGATGTCTGAGCCGCTGGAGGCTTGCGCGGTGAAACTGGCGCAGGTGCCGGTGACACGGAGATCTGCGCCTGACGAAGAATCCAGATCGACTGCACCACCGTTTAGGCCGGTGGCAACGAGGTCGGCGCCCGCTGGATGCTGAGAGACCGTTTACACGCGGGAGAGTCACGCGAACGTTGGCTTGGCGGCCGCGCCACGACCAGTCGCGGGTGGGTTCCACGACCAGTGTATCGCCCTGCACGCGGGTGACGATGCGGTTGGCGTCGCGGCCGGTGACTTCAACACTAAATGCGGCGCCGACAGTCACCTCGACGTCCGTGCCAGCGTTGGCCTCGACCTTGGTGAAGCCTGTCAGGTTGCGGGTCTCGGCGTTCGCTACGCCTGCAGTGGCCAAAACCAAGGCGGATGCCGCTAAAATCAGTCTCATAAGGATTCCCCTGCCAGGTTCTGGGCATGGTTTGCCCGTCTATTGTCCTTGGGATGCGGGCCCCGGGCGATTTGGATGCATCCAGGGGCGGACGAACGCCGTAAGCTGCAGAGATGCACCGCCGGACCCTCCTCCTCGCCTCCCTTGCAGCCGCCTGCACCCCTTCCCTGGGGACCTTCAACGCCCTCGTTCCTCGGGATCGAGGCGCCCAGCGGGTGGCGACGGATCAAAATTACGGAGACGGCGCTAGGCAAAAACTGGACGTCTACGCCCCGCCCGCTGCTTCCGGGCTGCCAGTGATCGTCTTCATTTACGGTGGCTCTTGGAGTTCGGGCGACAAATCCGATTATGCGTTCGCTGGCGCAGCCCTCGCCTCGCAAGGCTTCGTGACAGTGATCCCGGACTACGGGCTCGTGCCCGAAGTGCGGTTTCCTGGCTTCATCGAAGACTGCGCAAGAGCCGTGCGCTGGGCGGCAGACCACGCGGCCCAATATGGCGGCGATGCCTCAAAGATCGTTTTGGTTGGGCACTCTGCAGGCGCCTACAACACAATGATGCTGGCGCTCGATGCGCACTATCTGGCCGATGCTGGCGTCGACGCGCGTGCGATACGCGGAGCGGTTGGACCCCGGGGCCTTATGATTTTTTGCCGTTCGATGTGGATGCTACGCGCAACGCGTTCGGCCAAGCACCCGACAGCGCATTGACGCAGCCGGTGCATTTCGCGCGCGCCGACGCGCCGCCGCTGCTGCTATTGTGGGGCGAAGCAGACACCACCGTGGGCCCACGAAATCTTCGGGGATTGAACGCAGCGATGCAGGCCGCTGGCGCACGCGCCGAAGTGAAGACGTATCCGGGCGTCAATCACGTCGACATCATGCTGGCGCTATCTCGACCCTTGCGTAACCGCGCAACGACGTTGGCGGACGTGACGGCGTTTGTGAGACGCGTAACAGCTTAGGTAATGCTGCCGCGCGTGAAGCTACGAAGGAGCTGCGGAGCACCTTCGCGGTCAAAGCCGATGGCCGCGGTATAATCCAACAAAACAACGTGTTCGGCCTCGTCGAATTTTCCATCCGACACGAACACGGCCATCAAGGCCTTCAAGAGCGCCACTTTCTGGTCGCGCGTGAACGCACGGGCGCGCGCGGACAGGAAGGATACGAGTTCTGCTTTGTTGAGGCCCGGACGGGCGAACCCCTCCTCAACTTTAGCGGCCTCAAACGCCTCGCCCGCGATCTCGCGCATAGCGATGACTATGGCCCGCTTCTCTTCTTGATTGACGCGCCCATCGAGCTTGGCCGCATTCACAAGCGCCTCAAGCGCATACCCGGCGAAGTCGCCGCCTGTAGCGGACTGGGTTTTGTTTGCCTGCAGTCCGCGCACAAACGTCCGCAACGCAAACCACAGACCCAACGCGGCAACGATAACGAAAAGCGCAATGATACCACCGCCACCAGAGGAAGAGTCCGGTTGAGCGGCGTCCGCGGCGGCCTGGGTCAGAAAGAAAATCATCGATCCCGCCTAAAGTGGCCTGTCACGTGTGTCGATTGAAAACGTCTTAGACGAGACGGCTCTGCTCCACCGCCGCCGCGATGAAGCTGGCGAACAGCGGGTGCGGTTCGAATGGCCGGCTCTTTAGTTCGGGGTGATACTGAACACCAATGAACCAAGGATGGTCGCGGCGCTCGACGCTTTCCGGCAGCAAACCATCTGGGCTCATGCCCGAGAAGATCAGCCCTGCGGCCTCGAGCTTGTCGCGATAGCGCGTGTTCACTTCGAAGCGGTGGCGGTGGCGTTCGCTGATCTCGGTGTCGCCATAGATGGCCGCGACTTTGCTTTCGGGATCGAGCGACGCCTTGAACGCGCCGAGGCGCATGGTGCCGCCAAGATCGCCCTCGGCAGCGCGCTTTTCGAGTTCGTTGCCTTTGAGCCATTCGGTCATCAGACCGACGATGGGATGCTTGGCCGCGCCAAACTCGGTTGAGCTGGCCCCCTTCAGACCCGCTTGATTGCGCGCCGCTTCAATGCACGCCATCTGCATGCCAAAGCAGATGCCAAAGAACGGCGCCTTGTGTTCGCGCGCAAACGTGACCGCAGCAATTTTGCCTTCGGTCCCGCGCTCGCCGAAGCCGCCAGGCACGAGAATGCCATGCACGCCGTGCAGATCTTCGTGCCAAGCGTCGCCGAGCTCCTCGAACTTCTCGGACTCGATCCAGCGCAAATTGACTTTGACGTTGTTGGCGACGCCGCCGTGATAGAGCGCTTCGATCAGCGATTTGTAGGCGTCTTTGAGTTCAGTGTATTTGCCGACGACGCCGATGGTGACCTCACCGTCAGCCGCCTTCAGGCGCTTCACGATCGTGTCCCACTTCGTGAGATCAGGCTGCGGCGCGACATTGACGCCGAAGTGGCGCAAGAGTTCGGTATCAAGACCAGCGAAGTGATAGGCGATTGGCGCTTCGTAGATCGTTTGCAGATCACGCGCTTCGATGACTGAGCTCTCGCGAACGTTGCAGAACAGCGCGATCTTGCGCTTCTCATCTTCCGGGATCGGGCGATCGCAGCGGCAAAGAATGATGTTCGGCTGAATGCCGATCGAGCGCAGCTCCTTGACCGAGTGCTGGGTCGGCTTGGTCTTCATCTCACCGGCTGACGGAATGTAGGGCAGCAGCGTGAGGTGGACGTAAGCGGCTTGGCCGGGATCGAGTTCTTGGCCGAGTTGGCGAATGGCTTCGAAGAACGGCAAGCCTTCGATGTCGCCCACCGTGCCGCCGATTTCGCATAGCACGAAATCCGCGCCGCCATGATCGGACAGCACGAAGTCTTTGATGGCGTTTGTGACGTGCGGGATCAC
Source organism: Caulobacteraceae bacterium (assembly GCA_016703335.1). Classification (GTDB taxonomy): domain Bacteria; phylum Pseudomonadota; class Alphaproteobacteria; order Caulobacterales; family Aquidulcibacteraceae; genus Vitreimonas. Next base: position 84,300 of record JADJCG010000010.1, read on the forward strand.
TTGCACTGTCGCGCCAAGATAATCGCCGCGTCGTTCTTTTGTGATGATTTCCTGGTAGATGCGCCCCGTGGTGATGTTGTCGCCTTGCGTGGCGCTCACACCGGTGAAGCGTTCGTAGTGACCTAGATCGAGATCGGTCTCAGCGCCATCGTCCGTGACGAAGACTTCGCCGTGCTGATACGGGCTCATCGTGCCCGGATCGACGTTGAGATACGGATCGAGTTTGCGGAGTCGGACCCGGTATCCGCGGGCTTGAAGCAACGCGCCGAGGGCGGCGGAGGCGATGCCCTTCCCTAAGGAAGAAACCACCCCACCGGTAATAAACACGTAACGCGCCATTATCCTTCCGTCTCAGCCCAGGCTGCGTTCTGCCCCAGCCCGGTCCCGCAAACGAATTTGGGGCTTACTGGTCGGGACCGGCGCGTTCACGCCGAACTGCCGCGACACCGTCGTTAGCAGAGTCGCTCGATTCGGTACCGAGCTGGTTATCAGTTGTAAGATCAATCCCAGACACTGAGCTGGAATTTCCCGTCGTTGCTGCCGGCGGCCGCGTTTGGCGCTGCGTCGGCTGCGTGTTTACCGGGGTCGTTTGCGGTGTGGAACGTTGTGTCGTGGCCGGTGCAGTGCGCTGCGTCGTCGCGCCAGCGTTTGCCGGCGTATTTTGGCGCTGCGAGATCGCGGCTTGTGGGGTCGTCCGGTTCTCGATCGGGCCAGCGCGCGTAGTCGCAGCAGACGGCGGCGGAACCGGCGTGCTGGCGGCCGCTTCACTCGGGCCAAGGCTGACGAGCTGCGTCGGGCTCTCGACCCGACCTTCAGTCGGATCGGGCGCGGTGTTTTGTGGTTGGGCCGGTTCTTCAGTCGTGGCCGGAGCGGTTGTCGCGGGCGCCGATTGCGAGCTCGGCAGCATATCCATAACCGAGCGGCCGCCGGTGCTGGCGGCGCCTGAAATCAGCGTCAGTGCGAGTGAGGTGACAATAAAGAAACCGCCAGCGACCGAGGTCATCTTGGCCAGCGCGTCCGCAGCACCGCGGCCGCTCATCAGAGCGCCACCGCCACCGCCACCCATGCCGAGCGCGCCACCTTCAGAGCGCTGCAGGAGCACCAAGCCAATCAAGCAGATGCACACGACCAAGTGGATGCTGAGAACGATCAATCCCATGTCTTCGTCCGTCTCCCACGCACCGCCGCGCTCGCGCCCCTACATGGGCGCGCGCGAAAGGGCGCTCAATAGCCGAGGCCGATCCTAAACGCCAGCCCGCCGCAGCGCATCCTTAGACTGCAGCCGGATGGCCTAGAATAATGGCCGAAAAGTCAGCCGCCTTCAGGCTTGCACGCCCAACAAGGGCGCCGTCCACACCCTCCACGGTGAATATCTCGCCTGCATTCTTCGGTCCGACCGAACCACCATAGAGAATGCGGGTCTCATTCGCCTGCGCGCCGAACTGGCCCGCAAGCGTTTCGCGAATGAGAGCGTGCACTTCGGCGATCTCAGCAAGCGTGGGCGTTGAGTTGCCGCCAATCGCCCAGACCGGCTCGTAGGCGACAACGAAGGCGCCCTGCGCAGGAACGCTGCCTTTGACCTGCCGGCCAACAACTTCGGCGACTTGGCCAGCCGCACGCTCGGCTTGAGTTTCTCCCACGCAGACGATCGGCGTCACTCCAGCGGCCATCGCCGCTTCGGCCTTCTGACGGACGAGATCGTCACTTTCCTTGTGGTTCTGGCGGCGCTCGGAATGGCCAACGATGACGTATGTGGCGCCCACATCCGCCAGCATCGCGGCGCTGACCTCGCCTGTTCGGGCCGCGTCGGCGGCGTTGGGGCTGCAATCTTGCCCTCCGATCAGGATCGGCTTGTCACGCGTCTGCCAAGCGGCGGGCGCGACGAAGACGGCGGGCGGGCAAATCAGCACGTCGATCTTGGAGGCGGCGGCGCCGATCGTTTCGGCCAGGGCGCCAATTTCGGCCAAATCCGCTCCGCGGCCGAACATTTTCCAATTTCCCGCGATTAGCGGCTTACGCGAACCCATGCCCTCTCCCTCAGATGAACCGCTGCGGCGGCGTGCGGCAATTGCCCCGCTCCGGAGGCGTCTCTATGGTCCGCCGCCTCACGCATACGGAACCGCTCATGCTTCTGCAATTTCGGAATATCACCAAGGGCTGGATCGCCACCATCATCGTTGGCCTTGTGGGTCTGGCGACTGTGCTGTTCCTCATCCCGCAAGATGGCTTGAATTTGGTCGGCGACAATTCGGTGGCGCATGTGGGCAACCGCAGTATCACGCCGCCGCAGCTCACGCGCGAATTGGAGCTGACGCTCCGCAGTGAGCGTGAGAACGGCAACAACATCTCGCAGCAAGACGCCGTCGATCAAGGCATCCACCTTCAGCTCTTGGAGCGGATGATCAATCGCGTGGCGATGTATGTGTACGGCGATAAGATCGGCGTCAGTGCAAGCGACACGCAGGTGCGTGATCAGATCAACCGCATTCCCGCGGTTCATAACGCCGTCACGGGCGCATTCGACCAGAACGCTTACGACGCGTTCCTCGGGCAAATGCGCTACAACCAACAAGAGTTCGAACGCGATGTCCGCGGCGATCTCACCACGCAGATGATTGTGCAATCGCTGCTGGCCGGCGTGCGTGCGCCGTCGAGCTACGGCGCGCTGACCTACGCCTATGACGCCGAGACGCGCGTGGTCTCGCTGGCGGAAATCCCGGCATCGGTAGTCGGGACAATCCCACAACCTGACGACACCCAGATTCAAGCGTTTTACGAAGACAACCAACAGCGTTTGGCTCTTCCGGAATTCCGCGTGCTGACCATCATCTCTGCACGCGCCGGTGATTTTGTCGCCCGCGTGCAGGTGCCGGAAGAGGCAGTCCGCGCCGCCTTCGACGAGCGCGTACCGGCGCTGACGCAGCCCGAGCGTCGCACCTACGTCCGTATCGCCGCGACAAGCGAGCAGCAGGCCAATGACGTCGCCGCCCGCATCAATCGCGGCGAGGCCCCTGCTGCTGTCGCGCAGGCGCTGTCCTTGCAAATTACACGCGGTGAAGACCAAGCGCGAGCACAGGTGCCGGACGAAGCTGCTGCTGCCGCAGTGTTCGGTGCGCGCGTGCGCGGGCCCGCTGTTGTGGCGCGCAGCTCGCTTTCACCGTTTATCGTCGTTCGCGTCGAAGCCTCGACGCCTGCAGTCACCCCGAACTACGCCGAGCATCGCCAAGAAATTCATGACGCGCTTGCGGCCGACGAAGCAGCGCAATCGCGCGAGGCTGCGATCTCCGCATTCGAAGATGCTCGCTCTGCTGGCGCCTCTCTCGCCGATGCCGCGCGCCAAGCTGGACTCGCGACTGTGACGATGCCGGCGGTTGAGGCCGGTGGCCGCAACCAACAAGGTCAGCCCGTAGAGGCTCTGACCGGCTTCGAAGAAGTGTTCGCCACCGCATTTCAAACGCCAGAAGGCGAAGCGACCGACTTCATGTCGGTTGGCGAGGCGGACGTACTTGCAGGCGTCGACCGGATAATCCCGGCTAGCGTGCGCCCGCTTGAGGAAGTGCGCGCAGATCTGACGCAAGCGTGGATCAGCCGCGAACGCACGCGTCGTCTTCGCGAACTAGCCGATACCCTGGTCGCGCAAATCAACGGCGGCCAGACCCTTGCCAACGTTGCGCGTGCCAACCGTGGACGTATGGTGGCGGCTTCGCAGACGATCGACCGGCGCACCGCACGTCAGAACCTGCCGCAAGGCCTGGCCGACCAATTGTTCGCGGCGCCGAAGGAGTTGCCGCCCATCAAGTGGGCGCTGCCGGTGTGCTCATCTCGCTGGTCGAGCACATCAACCGTCCGGATATGGCATCAGTCGATCCGCAGATCATTGAGGCCACGCGCGTCTACGCTGAGCGTCCATGCCAGCAGCAGGCGATGCAAGCTGGCGCCCCACCATTCTGCGGCGTCAGCACGAGCGTCGTGGAAGCGTTGCAAGGCGAAGTCCTCGCCAGCGCCAACCCACGCCGCAATGAACGCGTCATCAGCAGCGTCTATCGCGCGAGTAACGCGGAAGAGACGGATGCCGCTCAGCAATGAGCGAGGCCGAGCTAGCGCTGGAACCGGCGCTAGCCGTCTATTCTGAATCACACGCACGCGGTGGCGGTGTCGTTTGGATGCGGCGTGTGAGTGATCTGGAGACGCCGGTTTCAGCGATGCTGAAGCTCGGCGCCGACAAGCCCGGCTCGTTTCTGCTCGAAAGCGTGCAAGGCGGCGACTTTCGCGGCCGCTACTCCATCATTGGGTTAAAGCCGGATTTTGTTTGGCGCGTGCGCGATGGCCGCGCCGAGGCCAGCCGTGGTGGTTTCGGCGAGAGCGCTTTTCGCACGCAGCGAGACGCGCCGCTCAAAAGCCTACGCAAACTGCTGGCGCGTTCCGCGCTCGATCTGCCACCGCATCTGCCGCCGATGGCCGCCGGGCTGTTCGGCTATCTTGGCTACGACATAGTCCGGTTGGTCGAGCGCTTGCCGGACAAAGCGCCGGACCCGATTGGTACACCGGAAGCCTTGTTGGTGCGGCCCACGATCGTCGCTGTCTTCGACAACGTCACCGGCGAGATCACGCTGATCACGCCCGCTCGCAAACGCGCTGGTCAGAGTGCCGAAGCGGCATATCGTGCCGCGCGAGAACGATTGGAACGCGTGTGGCGCACGCTAGATCGGCCGCTTCCAAAGAAGCGCGGTGGTGATGCAAAACCGGAAAAGGTTGAGCCCAGCTCGAACACGACGCCGGATGCGTATCGAGCGCTCGTTGGCAAGTGCAAAGACTATTGCCGCGCCGGCGACATCTTCCAGGTGGTGCCGAGTCAGCGCTTTTCAGCGCCGCTCAGCGCGCCGCCATTTGCGCTCTATCGCTCGTTGCGGCGGCTGAACCCCTCGCCTTTCCTCTTCTATCTCAACTTCGCTAACTTCGCGGTTGTGGGATCGAGCCCGGAAATCCTCGTCCGCAAGCGCGGTGAGACGATCACCATTCGCCCGATCGCGGGCACGCGCCCGCGCGGTGATACGCCAGCACAAGATCACGCGCTCGAAGAGGAATTGCTCGCCGATCCCAAAGAGCGCGCCGAGCACTTGATGCTCGTCGATCTTGCGCGCAACGATTTGGGCCGTGTCGCCGTACGCGGCGCCAAAGCGGGTTCGAATGCCGCAACGGCGGGTGCGGGTTCCGCGCATGTCCGCGTAACCGAGGCATTCACAATCGAGCGCTATAGCCACGTGATGCATATCGTCTCGAACGTTGAGGGTGAACTCGAGGAGGGTCTGAGCGCACTTGATGCGCTGCTCGCGGGCTTTCCACACGGCACCGTCACGGGCGCGCCGAAGATCCGCGCGATGGAAATCATCAACGAAGTCGAGCCGCATAAACGCGGCATCTATGGCGGTGGCGCCGGCTATCTCGGAGCAGGCGGCGACATGGATACCTGCATCGCGCTGCGCACCGCGGTTGTGAAAGACGGCATGCTCTACGTGCAAGCTGGCGGCGGCGTCGTGCTCGACAGCGATCCGGAACTCGAGCTGCAGGAAACGCAACACAAGTCGCGCGCGTTGTTTCGTGCGGCGAGTGAAGCCTGGCGCTACGCGTAACGCCGAGTTCCGCGCTTACGGTCATTTAAGCGAAGTTCCGCGGCGCCGAACCGGAAGCGCGCGCGTTGTCGTGCGTGCATTCAAGCTGGAACCTCCCTTCCGGCATCTCGGAGACAATCGCATGAAGAAGCTTCTCATCGCATCAGCGGCGACGGCCGCATTGGCAATCGCGTTGCCGGCATTCGCGCAAGTGACAGACATGCCCACCGCGCGGGCAGAGATGAGCACCACCACGACGACGCAGCCAGCGACCGAAGCTGTCGAAGAAACGACCGAGCAAGCTGAGGCAACCGCCAACGTTGCCACCGAGCCGCAAACCGTCACAGGCGAAGCCAGCGCGCCGACAACCACAGCGCAGGCAACCGTAACGACACCGGACGCGTCGCCAGCCACGAGCACCGCAACGGATACCGCTGACAGCGCGTCAGAGACCGGCAACGCGACAATGACCGCACAAGCCGAAACATCGACGCAAGCGTCGATGAATATGCCTCAACAAGTGCAAGTCGCTGTCGCAGACGGTCGTTACACAACAGATGACCTCAATCGCGCGCAACTCGAAGCGCTGCGCGCCGGCCCTGGTCGCTAAGCCAAATCGAAGCTTACCGAGCTGCATCCAGAGGGCGAGACCGAAAGGTCTCGCCCTCTTTGCTTGAACTATCAGTTGGACGGCAGCGGCTGAGCAGGCACGTCGATCGTAGGGTTTGGTCCACGCGCGTTTTCTAAGCTCTCACGCACAAAACGATCCAGGCCCTCGTTCACAAGCGTTTGCGCTTCCTGGACCGAAGGCATCGTGCCGTCTGCGCCTGGCGCATACGACTCGACGATAATTCGTTCGAACTCAGCACGATCCAAGACCGTTGCCGGTGAACGTTGCACGGGCGCGACTCCTAGTTGCGGATACTTGCTCTCTAACATGTGCTGCACGCGTGCCTCGTCGGAGAAGTCGAGCGTGTAGGCATAGTAGGTGTTACGTTGTGACGGGTTGAGCGTGAAGAGCGCGTTCAACACGCGATCGCTCATGCCGGGCAGCGCGCGGACGTTGATGTCGTCAATGCGCAAGGTGCCGATGTTGACGACCTCGCCCGGCGCTACATTGAACTCATCGAACCAGTACGCGATCATTGGCAAATTACCGGTGACATCCGAGCCATAGAGACTGCCGGTGAGAATGCGATAGCGGCCGGGTGGAACGGCGACCATGTCTGGGCCCGCATTCACCCAGTTGTCGCCCCCATGCATCGAGACGCCGTACATCCGGCGCGTGTCCACATTCATGAAGCGGACGCTCGCGCCATACATGCCGGCATATTCCCGGTAGGACATGATGATCGCGGACTGGTCGCCCTCGCGGATCATCCCCATTTCGGCGACGCTGAGTGATGGCTCGGTGGCGCACGCGGCCAGTCCGAAAAACGCTGTGGCGGCGAACACGGCTCGCGCAATCTTCTTGTAAAGCGACATATGACCCTCCCCCGCGGATGTTGCGTTTCTTCGATAGCACAAGTCCGAAACGGCGAAACTGGCTTGCAGCGCGGTCTATTCCGGTAGACTAATCGGGCATGCTCTGGCCCTGCCCCCTGACGCGATGGCGCGCGAACGAACGCACCTAACCACTTTGTTCGTTCAGCCCAGAGAGCGGGCCTCATGATCCTCGTCATCGATAATTACGACAGCTTTGTTTATAACCTCGTCCACTACGTCGAGGACTTCGGCGTGCGCGCTGAAGTCGTCCGCAACGATGCGCTGACCGTTGCTGACATTCTGAAGAAAAAGCCAAAGGCGGTGATCCTTTCGCCCGGCCCATGCACGCCGAAAGAAGCCGGCATTTGCTTAGAGCTTCTCGCAAAGGCGCCCGACGATCTGCCGATGTTTGGCGTGTGCTTGGGCCACCAGGCGATGGGTCATGCCTTCGGCGGCGATGTCGTCGGGGCGCAGGAGATCATGCACGGCAAAGTGTCGGAGGTGACTCACCACGATCGCGGGCTTTTCCGTGGGCTGCCCTCCCCGTTTCGCGCCACCCGCTATCATTCACTCGCCGTGAAGCGCGCAACCTTCCCGGCGGAATTGAACATCGACGCTGAAACGGCCGACGGCGAAGTAATGGGCCTATCGCACAAGACCCGGCCAATATTCGGCGTGCAGTTTCACCCGGAGTCGATCGCATCCGAGCACGGGCATGCGATCGTCGGCAACTTCCTGGATGCGGCGGGCTTGCGATGAGCTTGGCAGCCACCATCGGGGCTCTGCGCGATAGCGCATCGGTCCAAGCTTCCGACATCGACGGCGCATTTGCCGAGATTATGGATGGCGCGGCAGCGCACGAGGACATCAAGCAGTTTTTGACGCTGACGATGCCGTTGATGGGCCATGCGCCTTTAATCGCTGCCGGCGCGCGCGCCTTGCGATCGAGAATGGTGCGCGTGAATGCGCCCGGGGGCGCTATCGATGTCTGCGGCACAGGCGGCGATGGCGCGCATACGTTGAATATTTCGACGGCGGTTGCGTTCGTTGTCGCCGGCTGCGGCGTAGTCGTGGCCAAACACGGTAACCGCGCGATGAGTTCGAAATCCGGTGCGGCCGACGTGTTGGAAGCGCTAGGCGTGAAGCTGACTGCCGACCTCGCCACCATCGAGCGTTCATTGCGCGAGGCTGGCTTGGCGTTTCTCTTCGCGCAAACTCATCACCCTGCAATGCGCCACGTCGCACTAGCGCGCCGAGAACTCGGCAAGCGAACGATCTTCAACCTGCTCGGGCCTCTCTCCAACCCCGCTGGTGTGAAGCGTCAGCTCATGGGCGTGTTCATCGCTGACTTTATTGAACCCGTTGCTGGAGCACTAAGCGAACTCGGTTGCGAAAAGGCCTGGGTGGTTCACGGCGCCGGAGGATTGGACGAACTTTCCGCCCAACACCGCGAGGCCAACAACGTTGCTGTGCTGGACGCAGGCAAGGTCACCCTCGTGCGCGCAAGCGTCAACGCTGAGATCAATGCAGACATCCGCGGCGGCGCGGCGGCCGAGAACGCCGCAGAGATGCTCGAACTGCTGCATGGCCGCGGACGGCCTGGCCATCGCGCAGCGGTGGTTCTGAATGCAGCGGGCGCGCTCGTCGTGGCAGGCAAGGCGGTCGACGTTGTCGAAGCGTGGCCAATGGCGGAGCATTCGCTTGACAGCGGCGCGGCGCGTGAAGCGCTCGAAAAGCTTGTAGATGTAACGCGGAGCGCAACGTGAGCGTGTTGGACCGGATCATTGCCTACAAGCGCGACGAAGTGGCGGCGCGGAAGGTTGCCCGTTCACAATCGGAGCTCGATGGTGCGATCCGCCGCCAAGGCCCTGCACGCGGGTTCGTTGAGCATTTGCTTGAAACTCCAGGCCCTGCCCTCATTGCCGAGATCAAAAAGGCGAGCCCGTCCAAAGGCGTCATTCGTGCGGACTTCGATCCGCCGGGGTTGGCGCGCGCCTACGATGAAGGCGGCGCGTCGTGCCTTTCAGTGCTTACGGATGCGCCAAGCTTTCAAGGCCACGAAGACTATTTGGTCGCCGCGCGCAAAGCCTGCGATCTACCGGCGCTGCGTAAGGACTTCATGATCGATGAATGGCAGATCGTCGAAAGCCGCGCGTTCGGCGCCGACGCCATCCTCATCATCATGGCGGCCGTAGATGACGCACTCGCGTCAGATCTCAACGATGCTGCAGAAACGTTCGATATGGACGTGCTGGTCGAAGTTCACGACGAAAGCGAGATGGCGCGCGCGCTGCGGCTTGGCTTCAAACTCATCGGCATCAACAACCGATCGCTCGCTACGTTCGAAACCGATCTCGCCGTGACAGAGCGTTTAGCTGCAATGGCGCCGAAAGACATATTGCTCGTCTCCGAGTCCGGCATCTTCTCGCACGCAGACATTGCCCGCCTCAGCGCAGTTGGCGCCCGTGCGTTTCTCGTGGGCGAGAGTTTGATGCGCCAAGAAGATGTTGAAGCAGCGACGCGCACACTACTTGGCCGTTAACTAAACTGGACTTGACCAGTGAAGCGGAACGGATATAGAACGCCACATCGTTCACCATTTGGTCCCCAGTCATGCTGACAGCGAAACAAAAAGAACTGCTGCTCTACATTCACGAGCGGATCAAAGAGACAGGCGTTTCGCCATCGTTCGATGAAATGAAAGAGGCGCTGGATCTGGCGTCCAAGTCCGGCATCCACCGGCTCATCACGGCGCTCGAGGAGCGAGGCTTCCTGCGCCGCCTGCCCCACCGGGCCCGTGCGCTGGAAGTGCTAAAGATGCCCGATAGCGCCGCGACAGCAGCCCCGCCCAAGGGCCGCCAATCATTCCGCCCCTCAGTTGTCGGTGAAAGCCGCAGCAATGGCGCCAACAGCATCCCGATCCTGGGCCAAATCGCCGCCGGTGTGCCGATCGAAGCCATCCAGTCGGAAGTCGGCCGCATCACGCCGCCGGAGGATTTGCTCGGTTCAGGCGATCACTTCGCACTGGAAGTCCGTGGTGACTCGATGATTCAGGCCGGCATTCTCGACGGCGATGTTGTGATCATTAAACGCTCAGAGACGGCCGATAGCGGCGATATCGTCGTGGCTTTGGTCGACAACGAAGAAGCGACACTGAAGCGGCTGCGCAAGCGCGGCAACTCGGTTGCGCTGGAAGCGGCGAACCCCGCTTACGAGACGCGGATTTTTGGCCCGGATCGCGTGCGCGTTCAGGGCAAACTCGTAGCAATGATCCGCCGCTACTCGTAAGCGGCGCTCACTCCCCTTCTGCATTTCTGGTTTGAGGCGTCCACGGGCGACGGATGTCCGCTGTCCAAGCGCGCGCGATGCGTGGGCCGAGCGGCGTCTCCGTGATGGTCGCGCCACCCGACTGCGCGATGCTATCCTGTGTGATCAAAGCTGCGAGCTGACAGCGGCTAGCGTAGTCCGTTGGCGTTTCGGTCTGGGCGACGACGATTCCGTTGGTGACGCATCCCTGTTCGAGCGCCGCTGCATCACGTACGAGGAACATCGCGCGCGATGGCGTTTGCCACCGGCAAAAGCTGTCGCTGCAAGTTTCGGCAGGCGCCAGGCGTTCGATCTCGGCTGGCGAGAGTCCAAGCGTGGCGCCTAGCCTGTCGCGAGCGTAGGTCGAGCGACGGCTGTTGCTGAGGAGCGTCCAGTGGCCGTTGTCGCGCACGTAGACCGCGCGCAAATCACTGTCGAACGCCGCAATCGGTTGAGGGGCTCCGAGATACACCGCAACGCTTGCGACAAGTATTGGCGCGCCTATCCAACGCAAGCCACCGCGCCACAGGCAAGCACACAAAAGCGCTGCGACGCAGAGGATGAACGCCGCGGCCGGCGGTTTTGGGACCGCCTGGACGGCCTCGGGACGCTCGCGAAACGTCTGGGCGATGGCCGCGATGAGATCGAGCGCGCTGGCCATCACCTGCAGCGGATTATCCGCGAGACCGAATGGCGCGAGCACTGCCGCGGCAACAGCCGCCGGTGCGACGAGAAATGAGAGTATCGGCTCCGCGAGGAGATTCGACGGCAGCGAATAGAGCGAAAAACGCTGAAAATGGTACATGGCGAACGGATCGGTCGCGAGGCCCGCGACGACCGAGATGAGCAAAACGGCGCCCACGGCGCGTGTGCTCCATTGCATAAAACCGATGATCGGTCCCGGCGTCGGCAAAGCCGGCGCGTGCGTAGCGCGGCTCAGCAACTCAAAGAGAGCCACCAAAGCCATCGTTGCCGCGAAAGACATCTGGAAACTCGCGTCGAGGACCGATTCTGGAAACAGCAAGATCACGATGAACGCTGCGAGCGCGAGGCCCCGCATCGAAATAGCGGGCCGATCAAGAAGGATCGCGCCGAACGCCACGGCAGCCATGATGAAAGATCGCAACGCAGGCACGTTGATGCCTGAAACGATTAGGTACGCGCCAACAGCAATGAGCGCGCCTACGGCGGCGATCTTCTTGACCGGAAAGCGCAACGCAATTGGCGAGATCAACGAAAACGTCCAAAGCAACGTCGCAAACACGAGGCCGCCAACGATGCTCATGTGAATGCCTGACACCGAGAGCAAATGCCCGAGACCGGCATTGAAGAGCAGTTCGTTTGTATCGCGGTCGACGGCGCTGCGATCTCCTGAAATCAGCGCCGCGGCTATGCTGCCTCCGCGTCCGGGCACGAGGCTCTGAATTTCAGCAGACAAGTCGGCACGCATCGCGGCAAGATGCAAACGCTGGCGATCGAACCACGACGCTGGCGGTTCGAAGTCCGCAGGACGACAGCGACCGAACGAAAAACCCGTAGCGCCGAGGCGTTCGAAGTAAGCGCGCCGCGCGAAGTCGTAAGCGCCGGGCGCCATCGGGCCTGATGGCGGGCCGAGAACGCCGAAACACCGAGCGGCGCGCCCAGGCGTGAGCAGTCCAGCTTCACTGACAGACATGCGCGCATACCGTGGCGGCTCGTCTACGCCCTCGATCGAACGCACCAGCAAGCGCAAGCGTGGCCCGTTATCGTTCGCGTCATTGGCAATCACCCAGCCTTCGACTGCGCGCGGCTCCTCGGACGTAGCGAACGCAGGCTGCGCTACGCTTTGCGTCCGGACCTGAGCGGCAATAGCCCCGAGGGCCGCGGCGGCGAGCAGTGCACACAGCCCGCCAAGCGCCTGCCGCAATCGCACCTGCCAGCCCGTTGGCGTCGCGTGAGGCATAGCCGCAAGCGCCACGGCCGCAGCGAGCCCAAACACAAACGCCGCACCGCCAAGCCAGACCGGCGGATCAGTCGGCGCGAGCATCCAGCCGGCGCTGCCGGCAATCATCGCGGGCGGAAGCCAGAGGACCCAACGGTCGCGCTGAAGCGCCCAGAGATCGCTCAGGGCGCGGCTAGGAGAAAACGCGGATCGCGTGCTACCACGCGCGCGTTTTGACCACCCTGAATTCTCCCCGATGAGCGTCGTCACACGCTTCGCCCCTTCCCCCACAGGCTACCTCCATATCGGAGGCGCGCGCACGGCTCTTTTCAACTGGCTGTTCGCGAAGAAGATGGGCGGCAAATATTTGCTGCGGATCGAGGACACAGACCGCGCTCGCTCCACGCCGGAAGCCATCGAGGCAATTGTGGAGGGTATGGAATGGCTCGGCCTGAAGCATGACGGCCAGACAATCTACCAATTCGCGCGCGCCGAACGTCACCGCCAGGCCGCCGAGGCGATGATCGCGCGGGGGGCCGCGTTCCGCTGCTACGCAACGGCGGAAGAAGTCGAAGTGCTACGCGCCGAGGCGCACGATGAAGGCCGCGCGATCCGTTCGCCCTATCGCGATGGCAAAGCGCCGCCGTCGCCGGATGCGCCGTTCATGGTCCGCCTGCGCGCGCCGGATGAAGGCGAGATGGTGAATGCCGACCTGATCCAGGGCGACGTGCGCGATCAAGGCGCGCGACATCGACGACCTCGTCTTGCTGCACGCCGATGGCAATCCCACCTATATGCTCTCGGTGGTCGTGGACGACCACGACATGGGCGTGACGCACGTGATCCGCGGCGACGACCACCTGACCAACGCGGCCCGCCAGATCCCGATCTTTCAGGCGATGGGCTGGACGCCGCCGCTGTTCGCGCACGTGCCGCTGATCCACGGCGAAGACGGCAAGAAGCTCTCCAAGCGCCACGGCGCGCAAGCCGTCCACGAATGGCGCGACATGGGCTATCTGCCCGAAGCGATGAACGCCTACCTCATGCGCTTGGGCTGGAGCCCCGGCCACGATGACATTTTGACGAAAGAGGAAGCGGTCGCGCAGTTCGAGATCGGCCAGATCGGCAAAGCGCCATCCCGGCTCGATTTCAAGAAGCTCGACTCGGTCAACGCGCACTTCCTGGCGCTGGCCGATGACGCGCGGCTCACGCCTTGCTGGTCGAAAGCACGATCGAGGCGCGTGATGGCGCGCCGCTTTAGCGACGACGCGCGGATGCGTTGGCGCGCGCGGTTCCGGTGCTGAAAAAGCGGGCAAAGACTTTGCCGGATTTGGCAGAACCAATCGGCCTTTCTGCTGGCGAATCGCCCGCTCGCGCTTGACGAGAAGGCTAAATAGTTGCTCAAAGACGACTTCAAGGCGCGTTTGCGGCGCCTGCGCGCCAAGCTCGCGGCTGAGCCCATCTGGGACAACGCCGCGCTCGGCAGCGCCCTTAAGGCTTTCGCTACCAGCGAGGGCGTTGGCTTAGGGCAAATCGGCCCCGGTCTGCGGGCGGCGCTTACGGGCGGCAGCCCAGCGCCTGACTTAGGCCAAGCATTGGAATTGTTGGGCCGCGAGGAAGCGCTGGCGCGCATCGCGGATCAAGTTTGAGGAAGACGGCACATGGATAGCAAGCTGACGAAAAAACCGGCCGCGACCATCACGGTCAACAACAAGCAGCTTGAATTGCCGGTGTATGGCGGATCAGTCGGTCCCGACGTGATCGACATCCGCAAGCTCTACGCCGAAACCAACGTCTTCACCTACGATCCGGGCTTCACCTCCACGGCCTCGTGCGAGAGCCAGATCACCTATATCGACGGCGACGAGGGCACGCTGCTCTATCGCGGCTACCCGATTGACCAGCTCGCCGACAAATCAAATTTCCTCGAGGTCTGCTATCTGCTGCGAACGGCGAACTGCCGAACAAGACGCAGCTCGATAAGTTCACGCGCGACATCACCTATCACACGATGCTGCACGCGCAGTTCGATCGCTTCTTCGAAGGCTTCCGCCGCGACGCGCACCCGATGGCGATCATGGTCGGCACGGTCGGTGCGCTGGCCGCGTTCTACCACGACAGCACCGATATCAACGATGCGAAGCAACGCACGATCGCCAGCCACCGCCTGATCGCAAAAATGCCCACGATTGCCGCGCGTGCGTTCAAGTACTCGATCGGTCAGCCGTTCGTGAGCCCGCGCAACGAACTCGACTATGCGTCGAACTTCTTGCGCATGTGCTTTGCGGTGCCGGCCGAGGAATACAAGGTCAATCCGGTGCTCGCGCGCGCGATGGACGTGTTCTTCATCCTGCACGCCGACCACGAGCAAAACGCCTCGACCTCGACCGTGCGTCTCGCGGGCTCGTCGGGCGCCAACCCGTTTGCGTGTATCTCCTCGGGCATCGCCTGCCTTTGGGGCCCTGCTCACGGCGGCGCCAACGAAGCAGCGCTCAACATGCTCGAAGAGATCGGGCACGTGGACAACATTCCGGAATTCATCCGGCGCGTGAAAGATCCGAACGACGACATTCGCCTGATGGGCTTTGGTCACCGCGTTTATAAGAATTACGACCCGCGCGCGAAGGCGATGCAGAAGCTCTGCCACGCCGTGCTCAAAGAAGTCGGCGCCGAGGATAATCCGATCCTGAAGGTCGCGATGGAACTCGAAAAGATCGCGTTGAACGACGAGTACTTCGTCAGCCGCAAGCTCTATCCGAACATCGACTTCTATTCGGGCATCACGCTGCGCGCGATGGGCTTCCCGACCTCGATGTTCACGGTGCTGTTCGCGGTCGCCCGCACCGTCGGCTGGATCGCGCAATGGACCGAGATGATGGAAGACGAGAGCCAAAAGATCGGCCGTCCGCGTCAGGTCTACACCGGCGCGCCAAAGCGCGATTATGTCGAGCGCGCCAAGCGGGGATAAGCGCGAGAAACCGCACCGCGCTCCCCCATTCTGCCTAGTCTAAACGGGTTCTGCGGGGTCTATTCAGACGCCGCTCATTGAGCCGCGCGCGTAATGTGCGCGGTTTGGGAACCAAGGCCCAGAAAGGGAGGGCTTTCATGTTGAAGAACTTTGCCGCGATTTGTGCGGCGGCGTCGGCGCTTTTCGTGCTCAGCGCATCAGAGGCGCATGCCGGGATCAATGATTTCGGTGGCCAGTGGGTCAATCAAAGCTCAGACACCGATGACGTGACCCGCGTGAGCGTTCAACGAACGCGCACAGGCTTGCGTGTGAACGTGTTTGGGCGTTGTCACCCATCCGATTGCGATTGGGGCGCCGTGAATGCGACTGCATTTGCATCGCGCGCTGGCGGCGATCTTGAGCGCGATGCCGACGTGCTAATGGCTACGTACACACAAGGGTTCGCGCGCAAAACGGTGCTGCTGCGCCTCAACGGCGCGAACATCGCGTACGAGGTATTCACGGAGTTCACCGATCGGTCCGGCCGCGCCAACTATCGCACCAGTGGCGGCTCGCACGACGGGTCGTCGGTCAGGGGTCCAGGCGGCGGACGTGGTCCGTGGTGGCCGTGGCCCCGGAGACGGCGGCGCGATCAGTGAAGACTGCGTGAGCTTCACACCAGGCGCCCTGCGCGTGCAGAACGTCAGCGGCCGTTGGAAGATCACTGAAGGCTCGCATTGGGTTGCTGACTTCGGCTCAAATCGTGCAGCGGCGGACCAAGGCCTGGCGATCATTCAGCGCTACGGCTTCACGTCACAGTGCTTCGTGGCGCGTCCCAATCCGCAGATGACGTACTGGCGTCGTGGTGAACGCGTGCCGAACTTGCCAACCGGCGCCGGTGAAGACTGCATCGCTGTGAACCCTGCCAACGTCCAAGCCCGCAACGTCGGCGGCGCGTGGAAAGTCGTTCAAGGCAATCAATGGATGCTCGACTTGGTGCGAACCGCGAAGGCGCGAACAAGCTGTGCGCGTTATCCAAGCGCACAATCTGAACCGGCAGTGCTCGTGTCACGGCCAATGCGCCGATGACCTATTGGCTCTCGACGCCTTAGGCACTCGAAATAGCGAAATGAACTAAGTGGCGGTCTCGGCGACGGGGCCGCCACTTTAATGACTTGCAGCACGGTATCGGCGGCGATGTCAGCGGCAGGCGTGCCGCCTCTCCCCATCTTCGCCAGCGCATCGTCCTGCGCGCGGATCTGATCTTCCCGCGCGTCTTCGCTGTCGAGCAACGGCGCAGCGGCTGCAGCGATGTTTTCCGGCGTGCACTTGGTTTGAATGAACTCCGGCGCGACTTCGGCATCCGCGGCGGCGTTCATCAGCGAAGCGTATTTCGCCTTGAACAAGAACGCCCGCGCGATCGCCCAGGTGATCCAGCCAAGCTTGTAGCCAACCACAACCGGCGTGCCTTGAGCGCGACTTCTGTCGTCACCGTGCCGGATGCCGCCAGCGCCACGGTCGCGGCGTCGAAGGCATCTTCCTTTTCGCTCTCGTCTAAAATGCGAACAGCTGCCGGCACTTGTGCCGTCACCTGATCGCGCACGCTATTGGCGGCAACAGTGATGATCCGCACGTCGCGGTCACGATCGAGCAGCTCGGCCGCTGCCCACAGCGTCGGGCCGATACGGCGAATCTCGGCACTCCGGCTTCCTGGCAGAACAAGAATGATCTTCTCTTTCGCCGTGTAGCCCTGGCGCGCGCGCAGCGCCGCACCGTCTCCGGGCTTGAAGCGCCCGAGCGCAGGATGTCCGCACACAGTGCAGCCCAGGCCATACGGCTCGTAGAACGGGACTTCGAAATCGTGGATGCAGATCAAATGATCGACGGCTGCTGCCAGCGTCTTCGCGCGGCCCGGACGCGTCGCCCACACTTGCGGGCCAATGTACTTCACCAGCTTGATCTCGGGCGCCGCAGCGCGAACGCCTTGCGCGACGCGCAGCGTGAAGCCCCAGGAATCGATCAGGACAACCACGTCCGGCTTCGCTTTGAGAATGGCCGCCACGGTCGCCCTCACGGCGGCCTTCACGCGTGAGAACGCCAGCAAGCCGTCGATAAAGCCCAGGATTGCCAAGCCTTTGATGTCAGCCTGGCTTGCGATCCCCTGCTCAGCCATGAGCGGGCCGCCAACACCTTGAATATCAAGCGCACCGTCGCGATCGCGTAGCGCACGCGCCAGATCGGCGCCGAGCGCATCGCCGGAAGATTCCGCGGCCACGAGGAAGATGCGTTGGCTCACGCCTTATCCGTCTCGTCGGCGGTGAAGCCATAAACGAAAATGCCGTGCCGGTTGGCGGCGGCAATGATGTCGGCGCGGCGTACAGCCAACGCGCCATGCGCTTCAACCGCGATGCCAGCGAGACCTGCGGCAGCGGCGCCTTCTATTGTGCGCACGCCGATGGTCGGGAGATCAATGCGGCGCTCTTGGATGGGCTTCGGGCGTTTCACCAAAACGCCACGCCGCGCTTGTGGCGTGCCGCGTATCGTTGTTGGCAACTCGGCAACGCGGCGCAACATTGCGTCGGTGCCTTCTTGCGCTTCCACGGAGAGCACCAAGCCATCACACACGACAACGCCTTGGCCGATGTCGAACGCACCGCTTGCGGCGGCAACCTTGGCGGCCTTGGCCATATCGCGCTTATGATGGTCGTTAGGCGTCACGGCGCCCCAAACACCCGCGGGCGCGAGCAAATCGTGCATGACCTGATCGGCGCCAACGACGCGGAACCCGGCCTTCTCATGCTCACTCAACACCGCGCGCAACAGCGCATCATCGCCTTGAGGCATGGCAGCGAGAATGGCCGGCAACATTGAGAGCGCCACGTCGTCGAGCTGGAGCGTCTTCAAATCAGGGCGCTGCACTTGGCCGATGAGCACAAGCGCATCGCAGCCGGCGTCGCGAATAGCGTCCATGCGCGCACCCATCTGACCCAGGCCATGGCTCGCACCCGGATGCGCATCCAGCGCCGCGTCGGCCATGTTAGCGATGCGTGCAATGAAGTACGGACGCTGCGCGGCCGCGAGGTGCTCTGCGAGCACAACAGGAAGTTCGCCACCGCCGGCGATGACGCCAAGCTTGCGCCAGCCGCTCATCTTAGTCTCGCGGCATGCAGAGGTTGCGGGCGGAGTCGACACGGATGAAGTCAACGATCTCCATCACCTGCGGATTGCCGGAATACGCCTCGACGCAATCCTCGATGCGCTCCTTGGAACGTGCCTTCTCTCCGCGAAACAACAATCGATAAGCGGCGCGCAGATCGTGGATTTGCTCGCGCGTGAAGCCACGGCGCTTCAGGCCGACGACATTGAGACCGCCAAGGTGAGCGTGATTGCCAATAGCTGAGCCGAATGGAATGAGGTCAGTCGTCATCAACGCGCTCGCGCCGACGAAAGAATAGCGCCCGACACGCCCGTGTTGGTGAACGCCGGAGAGACCGCCCAAGAAACGCGAAGTCTCCCACTTGCACGTGACCACCGATCGTCGCGGTTTGCGCCATGATGACGTTGTTGCTGACGATACAATCGTGCGCAACGTGGCAATTGCCCATGATGAGGCAATCATTGCCGATCGTGGTGACAGCGCGACCGCGCACGGTGCCGCGATGGATCGTGGCGTGCTCGCGGATGACGTTGTTATCGCCGATGACGAGCTTAGTCGGCTCGCCCTTGTAGGAAAGGTCCTGTGGCGCCCCGCCGAGGCCCACGAAGGGCCAAACGATGTTATTCTTGCCGAGTTCGGTGTGGCTCTCAATGAAGACGTGCGCGATCAGCTTGCTGCCTTCGCCGATCTTCACGTTCGGGCCAATCACACAGCCCGGGCCGATCTCAACGTTGGCGCCAAGTTCTGCGCTGTCGTCGACAACAGCGGTTTTGTGGACCTTAGCGCTCATAGCGAATCCTGTGGCCGGTCAGCTTTCATCGCGGCGAAGGTGCAATCGGTGGCGAGTTCGCCTCGCACTTCCACGCGGCCGCGGAACTTGAAGATGTTGCGGCGTTCGAACAGCACTTCGACGAACATTTCCATCGTGTCGCCCGGCATCACCGGCTTCTTGAAGCGGGCATTTTCGACCGACATGAAAAGAATCAGATGCTTTGTGATGTCCGCCTCTAGCGTCTTGGACATGAGCACGGCGCCAGTCTGCGCCAAGGCCTCGATCTGCAGCACGCCGGGCATCACGGGCGCACCTGGAAAGTGTCCTGGGAAGAAGGGCTCGTTGATCGTCACGTTCTTGATGCCACGGATCGACTTGTTCGGAACGTAGTCGATAGCGCGGTCGATCAGCAGGAACGGATAGCGGTGCGGAAGACGGCGCAAGATTTCGCCGATCTCGATCACGTCATCCGTGGTCTTCTGCTGCTCAGTCAGATCATTTGCTTTCATCGCGCGTCCCTGCGGCGGCTCGGCGGCTCAGCCATGCTGCTTCTCGTAGCCATTTACGTAACGGTTTGGCCGGATATCCGCTCCAGACCTCGCCTGGCGGCACGTCTTGGAATACGGCGGCGCCGCCTGCAAGGGTAGCGCCCGCCCCAATATTGCGGTGATCAGCCACGCCGACGCGGCCGCCCAAAGTGACGCCGTCGCCAATTATCGTGGAGCCCGAAATGCCGCCGAACGCGGCGATGAGAACGCCACGGCCGATTTGGCAATTGTGCGCGACGTGGCAAAGATTATCGATCTTGGCGCTCTCGCCGATCACCGTGTCGTCGAACACGCCGCGGTCGACGCACGAGTTTGCGCCAATCGTCACCCTGTCCTGAATGACAACGCGCCCGAGATGCGGAACGTCAATCGGTCCGGACGCATCGCCAGCGACGCCAAAACCCCTGCTCGCCAATCACAGCGCCAGCGAGGATGTTCACGTCATCACCGATGAGCGCAAATGAGATTGAGACACGCGCGCCAATCTTGCTGCGACGACCAATGGCCACACCAGGGCCAATCACGCTGTTAGGCCCAATCTCAGCGCCAGCGCCTATCTCGGCGCCAGGCGCCGATGACGACGCCGGCGCCGAGACGCACGCCGTCTTCGAGCTTGGCGCTCGGATCAATGGCAGGTGCGCCGGCGCGAACCCACGCCCACGTAAGAGCGATGGCACAACACGGGCAAAGAACGAGCGAGGCCGGTCGGTGAGGATCAGCGCTCCGGCCCTGGGCGCCAGATGCGCCAACGCAGGCGGAATAATGCAGGCGCCAGGGGCGGACTCTAGCGCTGCGCCCTTCTTGCCTTCGTAATAGCAAAGGTCGCCAGGGCCTGCTCTGTCGGCTGGCGCGGCGCCCGTAATCTCGCGCTCGGCATCGCCGCCAATGTCGCTAGAAGGCGCAAGCGCCCGGACCGTCACCGGTCCGAGCGCCTCGTAAAAGCGGGGATCGATCATGCGCCGACTATCTGGCGCACTCGAGCCTCGATGTCACTGTCTGCGTAGCCTTATCGACCAGGCGCCGGAGCAGCGGCTTGCTGCTGACCTTGGCACTCGCTCGCGGCGTGGCGGGCCACGTTCGCGACACGGCTGTTCTGATTCTGGTCGAGCTGCTGGATGACCGTCGTCGAGATGTCGAAGTTCGGGTCGAACGCAGTCGCATTGCTCGAGTCGACGACGATGCCAGCGCCGCGCGACGTCATGACCGTTTGAACGATCGGCGCCACTTGGCGGTCAAAATCACGCATCGCGATCAGCTGCGAACACTGCATGTCGGTTTCGAGGCCGCGCGCACGGCCTTCAAGCTGCTGAACGCGCTGCTGAAACTGCTGAAACTGCGGTCCGAGCGTCGAACTCGCCTGAATTTGCTGCGGCGTCATGTTGCGCGCCGCAGTGGTCAAACGCTCGCGCTCTTGTTGCAGCGATTGCTGCTCCGGCTGCAGCGATTGTGCTTCGGTTTGGAATTGCTGGCGAAGCGCGACGAGCTTGGCCTGCAAATCGCGACCGAGAACAGATTCGGACGCAACCCGCTGATAATTGATCACGACGGCAGTTGTCGCAGAGCCGCCACCGCGATTGCGTTGGGCAAAGGCTTCGGACGACACTGAGACTGCGGCCACCGCAAGGACGGCCGCTGAAAATAAACTCACCACACGCATACCGCGCTTCTCCTCAGAAAGATGTCCGGGTTGAGAACCGGAACTGCTCGCGCCGATCGTAGTCCTCGTATTGGAGCGGTTGCGCAAAGTCGAATTGCACCGGTCCAAACGGAGAGTCCCAGAAGACCGACACCCCTGCCGCCACTCTTAAGCTGGCGGAATCGTCAATAATGAGGCGCGTTGAGCCAACGAGGTCGACCGTTTGCCTATTGGCTGCGTCGAGGTAGCCCAACGTGCCAAAATCCACGAACAAGGCGCTGCCAAGCGAGAAGCTCTCCGGCAGCGGCAGCGGGACGTCCAATTGCAGCGTACCAATGGCGTAGGATATTGCCGCCAACGCATCGCCACGCTCAACGACATCGCCCGTCACGTCATCCACAACAAGCTGCGCGCGGTCCGATGCCGGCGACGTCAAAGCCGCGGAACGATGAACCGCCCTTGAAGAAGCGGTCATTGATCCGGACCGTATCGCCGTTCCAGCCGCTAATGATGCCGGCGCTGCCGCGGAACATGGCGCGGAAGCCGTAAGGGCAGACCGTAATAGACGCCGCCCTCAATCTCGGTGCGCAAGTAATTCACCTCACCGCCGAGGCCTGCGATGTCCTGGCTAACATCGAGATTGAAACCGCGCGTCGCATTAACGGGCGAGTTGCGTCGATCCCAATTGACCTGGAAGCCTACGACGGAGGTCAAGAATGTCCCCTCCTGATCGCACAGCAAAGGACGGTTGGGGTTGGCCGGGTCGCACTGATTGATATCCGGCGTCAGGATGTTCGCGTCGTGATCGACAAAACTATCGGCGATCTGCGTATCGTCCTGAATGAGCGAATAGGTCAGGCCGAGGTTGGTTCGTTCGCCAATACGGAAGCCGGTGCGCAAACCAATGCCCGTCGATTGGTTTTCGAACGAGGACTGGTCACGATAGTCGGTACGCAGCGAATAAATATCGAAACCAGCCGCGATTTCCCGACCCATGAAGCGTGGTTCGGTGAAGCGCAGATCTAACTGCTGACGTTGCGAACTGGAGGACGCACGCAAACGCAAGAACTGGCCACGACCGCGCAAGTTGCGCTCTGTAACCGACACGTCGAACAAGAAGCTCTCTTGCGACGAGTAACCAGCGGAAAAGGCCAATTCACCGGTCGATTGCTCTTCGACGGTCACCGTCACGACCGAGCGATCTGGCTGCGAACCATCCGCGTCTTCGACCTTCACATCTGTGAAGAAGCCCAGGCCGCGGATCTGCTGACGCGATCGATCAAGCAAGACGCGATTGAAGGCGTCGCCCTCAGCGACCTGCATCTCGCGCCGGATAACACGATCGACGGTGCGGGTGTTGCCGACGATGTCGATGCGCTCGATGAACGTGCGCGGACCTTCATCGACTTCGAACGTGATGTTGACCTTACGGTTCTCACGATCGCGCTCAACTACCGGCGTAATTTGCACGTTCGCGTAACCGACCGAGCCGGCGACGTACGTCATCGCGTCGATAGCGTCTTCGATCTGTTCGCCGCGGAAAACCGTGCCCGAACGGATCGGGTTAACTGCGCGCAGCAGAATCTCCGGCAGACGATTGAGTTCGGTCTGAATGTTAATTTCACCGAACTCGTAACGAACGCCCTCTTCCACCGTGAAGGTGATGTAGAAGTCGCGCTGATCCGGCGTGAGTTCGGCGACAGCGGAGACAACGCGGAAATCAGCGTAACCACGGTTGTTGTAGAACTGGCGCAACTGTTCGCGATCGTACTCGAGACGATCGGGATCGTAGTTGTCATTGCTGGAGAAGAAATTCCACCAGCTCGATTCCGTCGTCACGATCGCATCGCGCAGACGACGATCGGAGAACTCGTCGTTGCCGATGAAGTTGATGTCGCGAACGCCGGTGACCGGGCCTTCATCGACTTCGAAAATCAAATCGACGCGGTTTTGGTCGAGTTCGCGCACTTGCGGCGTAACTTGTGCGGCGAAGCGACCGGCACGGCGATACACTTCAATAATGCGCTGCACGTCGCCTTGCGCGCGCGCCGGTGTGAACACCGAACGCGGACGCGCTTGCACTTCGTCTTCGAGGTCTTCCTCGTCGAGCGTGCGCATGCCTTCGAAGATCACGCGGTTGATGACCGGGTTTTCAATGACCGACACAACAAGATCGCTGCCGCGCTGCTCGATCTGAACGTCGGAGAAGAGACCGGTCGCGAACAGCGTCTTGATCGACATGTCGATGCGTTCGGGGTCGAACGTGTCGCCCGGACCGACTTGAAGATACGACGCGATAGTCGCCGGCTCGATGCGCTGGTTGCCTTCAACCTGCACACGACGAATAGCGACGCCGGAGGCTTGCGCCTGCGGAGTAGCCGTCTGATTTTCTTGCGCATAGGCGTCAGTGCTGGCCGCTAAAAGCGCGCCAGTACCCGCACCCACCGTGGCGACGCAACCAAGTGCGCCGAGCGCTACATCCCGCAGTACCCGCTTCATTAAGCCCTCGACGTCCGACGCTCCCCAGCGTCTAGGTTTTTAGAACCCCATCCTGCCCCGAAAGACAAGGACGAGGCGCTGTTACTGCGCTCCCAGAAAGAGCCTCGTAATGTCATTCCAGGTTGCGAATAAGAACAAACTCGCCATCACCGCGAATCCGCCCCGATACGCCCATTCCTGAGCGGCAGGTGGCAATGGCTTGCCCCCACGCACACCCTCGATCGCATAGAAGAGCAGGTGTCCCCCATCCAGGATCGGAATCGGCAACAGATTCACGATGCCGACAGCTACAGACAGCACTGCGGCCAAATTGAGTAGCGACAGCGCCAGGAAGGCGAGCCGGTCGCCTAGTGTGGTGCTACCGTCACCACCATTGAGGGCTGAGGTCGCGACCTGGCCAGACACATTGATGATGCCCAGCGGCCCAGCGATCTGATTGCCGGACTCGCGGCCAGTGAACACGCCACCGATATAGCCGCCCGTCTGCGCGATGATGCCCCAGGTATCGGTCGCACCGATACGCACAGATTCGAGAATTCCGATGCGCTCAATCACGCGCTCGGACTCAAGCACCAGCGGACGCACGCCAAGCACGCCCTGCCCGGCCGCCGGTCCACCTGCCGCGCCAGTTGAACGAGTCGGCGTCGCGCTGAGCGTAATCAGCGCCCCGCCGCGATCCACGCTCAACTCGAGCGGCTGCTCTGCTGACGATGTCACCACTGCTGCAAAGCACTGAAGCTTGCGATCGGTTGGCCATTCACGCTGCGGATGACGTCGCCTGGCTGCAGGCCTGCGCGCTGTGCAGCGCTGTCAGGCGTCACTGCAGCAATTCGCGCCGGCACTTCGTTCATGGGCGTCACGTCGCGGCCGACAACGAGTGCAAGCGTGGCGAACGCCAAGATCGAGAAGATGAAGTTGGTCACTGGACCCGCAGCGACGACAAGAGAGCGCGTCAGCACCGGCTGCGCGTGGAAAAGACCCTTCTTGCGTGCTTCAGCAAGCGTGGCTGGATCCTCGATCTTTTCACGCGGCGCCGTTGACATCGCGTCAGCGTCGTCAGCAAATTTTACATAACCACCTAGCGGCAGCGCGCCGACCTTCCATTGCACACCCTGCTTGTCGCGCCAACTGAGCAGCGTCTTGCCGAAGCCGATGGAGAACGTGTCGATGGCGACGCCGCGCCAACGGGCAACCTGGAAGTGACCGAACTCATGCACGAACACCACGACGCTAAGCACGAGCACAAACGAGCCCGCGTAGATCAGGATGTTTTGCAGTACGTCCATTCGGCCCGCTTCCTTCCCGCCTGCATTTTTATGAGGCGCAATCAGCCTTTAGGCTGCCGCCGGGTTTCCCGCAATAAGACGCGCCGCACGTCGCGCAGCCTGATCCACCGCCTTCACCTCATCGAACGATGACGGCATTTTCGCGAGAAGCCCAGTCTCGGCCCCCTCCAGGTGTGACAGAGCCTCCTCAACCGTGCTCGAAATGTCGAGGAAGCGAATACGGCCGTCCAAGAACGCTTCGACAGCGATTTCATTCGCGGCTGAGAGCGCAGTCGTCGCGGCAGCGCCCCTGTCGAGTGCGGAACGAGCGAGGCGGAGTGCGGGAAACCGCTCCGGGTCCGGCGCCTCGAACGTCAGCTGAGCCAGCTTGGCCAAATCCAGGCGTGCAGTGGATACCGCCGCGCGATCAGGCCAGGTAAGTGCGTAAGAGATCGGGATACGCATGTCGGGCGTGCCCAACTGGGCCAACACGGAGCCGTCCGTGTAGTGCACTAGGCTGTGGATCGTACTCTGCGGGTGAACGATGACGTCGATCGATTTCGATGGAAAACCAAATAGATAAGACGCCTCAATCAGCTCTAGCCCCTTGTTCATGAGCGTGGCGCTGTCGACAGAGATCTTGCGTCCCATGCTCCACATTGGGTGGGCGCAGGCCTGAACCGGTGTCGCAACCGCCATCTGCTCACGCGTCCACGTGCGAAACGGCCCGCCGGATGCTGTGAGCGTCAGCCGCTCAACGCGGTCTGGGTGCGTGAGCACCTGAAAGATCGCGTTGTGCTCCGAATCCACCGGCAGCAACGTCGCTCCGTGGGTCTTTGCCGCCTCGATGAAGAGCGGGCCGGCGCAGACGAGGCATTCCTTGTTCGCCAGTGCAACATGAGCACCGCGGCGCACCGCGGCCATGGTGGGCGCAAGCCCGGCGGCGCCGACAATAGCCGACATGACCCATTCGGCCGGACGAGCACCGGCTTCTTCCAGCGCCGAGGGCCCAGCTCCGACTTCAACCCCAAGGCCCGCGAGCGCGGTCTTTGCCGCGCTGAGCAGCGACGGGTCTGCGATCGCGGCAAACTTGGGTTTGAGCCGTCGACAAGCCTCAGCCAACGCATCGACACGACTGGCCGCCGTGACCGCCTCAACGGGAAACTCATGTCCCTGCCCGCGCAGCTCTTCGATCACCTGGATCGTCGATTGCCCGATCGAGCCAGTCACACCGAGGATGGAGACGGAGCGCGTCACAGGCCGCCTCCAAACAACAGCGCCGTCGCGCCTGGACCGAATGCGAGCGCGGCGCCAACGAGAAGCGTCGCGGCCATCAAGCTGTCGATCCGATCCAACACGCCGCCATGGCCCGGAATGAGCTTGCTTGCGTCTTTCACGCCAAAGCGGCGCTTCAGGAAGGATTCGAACAAGTCGCCCATGAGCCCAGTGAATGCCACGAGTGCGCCAATCAGCAACCATGACACGTGAAGCGAACTGTCAACTTGAAACAGAACGCCGCACCCATAGCCGGCGGCAGCGCCTGCGAGCGTGCCGGCGATGATGCCGGAATAGGTTTTGTTGGGCGAAAGACCACGCGCGATTTTGGGCCCGCCGATGAGTTTGCCGCTGAAGTAAGCGAAAATGTCGGCAGCCCAAATAATCGCAAACAGCGCGAGGATGGTTTCAAGGCCCTCGGGCGCACGGTCGCGCAACCACACAAAGAGCGCGCAAGGCAGGCCAATGTAGATTGCGCCGCCCGCCGTTTCGATGAACCCGACCAGCGTACGCCGACGTAACGCCGAAGCGAACGCGCAGCCGACCATCCAAAAGAATGCGAACGTCAGAAACTGCCAGCTGGAAAACATCACCGCGCCGAGCGAACCGGCGAGCGTGAACATGAAAGCCGGCGTGACATTCTCGGGCTCGCTCATGCGCGCCCACTCATAGCTCATCGCCACAACTGCAGCGCCGCACGCGGCCGCGAGCCACGGACCACCGGCAAACGCGGCTGAGACGCCGAGGCTTGCGAGCACCAGGCTCGACACGATGCGTGCGCCAAGATCAGACCAATCGCCGCGCGGAACGGGCGCTGATTGGACGGCGTCAGGCGGGCTCAGGCGCCGACCCTCCGTACCGCCGGTCGCGACCACGATAGATGTCGATCGCTTGCGTCAGCGCAGCCTTGCCGAAATCGGGCCAAAGCACGTCAAGAAACACCAGCTCCGCATACGCGGACTGCCAGAGCATAAAGTTCGAAAGCCGAAATTCCCCGGACGTGCGGATCAGCAGATCGGCGGCCGGGAGGTCCTCGGTGTCGAGATAGGATTCAAATATCTTATGGTCGAGATCGACGGCCTTGAGTTTACCCGCGACGACATCTTCGGCGAAGCGGCGCGCAGCGCGGACGATCTCGTCTTGGCCACCATAGTTGAAGGCGATGGTTAGATTGAGCTTGTCGTTGTGCTTCGTGCGCTGCTCGGCATTTTCTATGATGCCGGCAATATCGCGCTGAAGCCCTTCGCGGCCGCCAATGACGCGCACACGCACGCCTTCGCGGACGAGTTTATCGAGATCGCGCGCAACGTAGAGGCGCAACAGATCGAAGAGCGCGTTCACCTCTTCCGCTGGACGACGCCAGTGCTCGGTCGAGAAACCGAATACCGTCAGATATTGCACGCCCAAATCGCCGGCCGCTTCAACGGTGCGACGGAGCGCTTCAACGCCTTCAGCGTGACCAAACGTGCGCGGTCGGTTGCGTTGGCGCGCCCAACGGCCATTTCCGTCCATGATGATCGCGACATGGCGCGGCGTGATCGCTTGGCTGGAGGACTGAGCGGGCTGCGCCATCGCGTCGATGCAGGCCTAAACCTGCGTGATCTCTTGTTCTTTGGTGTGCAGCGTATCGTCGATCTTCTTGATGTGATCGTCGGTGGCCTTCTGCACGTCAGCGCCGTGCTTTTTGTGCTCGTCTTCGCTGATGCCGTGCTCTTTCTCAAGCTTCTTCAAATGCTCCATGGCATCGCGGCGAATGTTGCGCACGGCGATACGTTGCTGCTCGGCGTACTTGCCGGCGACCTTCGCAAGTTCAACGCGCCGCTCGCCCGTAAGCGGCGGGATCGGGATACGGAGTGTCTGACCATCGACAATCGGATTGAGGCCAAGGTTCGCCGAACGGATCGCCTTATCAACCGCGCCGACCAGCGACTTGTCCCAGATGTTCACGGAAATCATGCGCGGCTCAGGCACACTGACACTCGCGACCGAGGTCAGCGGCGATTCAGCGCCGTAAGCATCGACCTTGATCGGATCGAGCAATGACGGCGAAGCACGGCCCGTACGCAGACCGCTGAACTCATGCTGGAGCGCAGTGATCGCGCCATCCATGCGCTTCTTATAGTCGGCGAGATTGAAAGGCGGCGAGGCTGCCATGACGTTCGTTCCTAATCAGTGATGGTGGTGCAGACGCCGCGCCCATGCAAAACGTCTGCGAGGCTGCCGCGTGTGCCGATAGAGAAGACGACAATCGGAATGCCGTTGTCGCGCATGAGGCTGACGGCAGAAGCGTCCATGACTTTCAGGTCGCGCGCTAACACTTCGTGATATGGAGCTTATCGTAGCGCGTCGCGGTTTTGTCTTTCTTCGGATCAGCGGTGTAGACACCATCGACTTGCGTGCCCTTCAGCAATGCGTCGCAGCCCATTTCCGCCGCGCGCAACGCGGCGGCCGTGTCGGTGGTGAAGAATGGATTGCCGGTGCCGGCAGCGAAGATAACGATGCGTCCCTTCTCCATGTGACGCATGGCGCGCCGGCGGATGTAGGGTTCGCAGACCGTGACCATCGGGATCGCCGAGAGCACCCGCGCCTGGCCGCCGAGGCTCTCGATCGCATTCTGCATCGCGAGCGCGTTCATCACGGTTGCGAGCATGCCCATGTAGTCGGCGCTCGCGCGTTCCATGCCCTTGGCTGCGCCTTGCACGCCGCGGAAAATGTTGCCGCCACCGATGACGAGACAAAGTTCGGCGCCGGAAGCCGAGGCGTCCAGCACGGCTTTGGCGATGTGTTCGCAGACGGCGGTATCGATGCCGTACTGGCCATCGCCCATCAGCGCCTCACCAGATATCTTGAGGAGGACGCGCTTGTAGCGCAGCCCGCTTGGGCTGGGTCGGGTTTCGGCAAGGCTCATGAGACAGAATCTATAAACTACCGGAGGCCGCAGAGTCAGCCCGCAGTTCCAGGGAACTGCGCACAAAAGCAAAGGGCGCGGACCTTGCGGCCCGCGCCCTCAAATCCTGCCTTCCGGCAGAGACTAGTTCTTGTTGCCGGACATCGCCGCCACTTCGGCAGCGAAATCATCGGTGCGCTTCTCAACGCCTTCGCCGACGCCAAAGCGGATGAAGCCCTTGATCGCGATCGGCGCGCCAACGTCCTTCTCGGCGCCCTTCACGGCCGCTTCGACGGTTTCGTCGGGGTTCATCACGAAGGCCTGCTTGGTCAGCACGGATTCTTCGAAGAACTTCCGCATCCGGCCTTCGAGCATCTTATCCAAGACTTGCTGGGGTTTGCCTACCGCCTTCGGATCTTCCTTGATCTGATCGAGCAGGACTGTCTTTTCGCGTTCAACGCGATCAGACGGGATGTCCCCCAAGGCTTCGAGCTTTGCCTTGTCGCCCGCCGATTCCAGCGCAACCAAAACCGCAATGCGACCGAGGTTATCGGCGCCGTCGACCTTGGCGTGAACGTACGAGCCGATACCACCGTTGCCGACGTTGAGCTTCGCCGAACGGCGCAGCGTGATGTTCTCACCGATTGTGGCGATGAGATTGGTCACGCTGTCCGACACTTTGCCGCCGCCATGCGAAGCGTTCAGCAAGGCATCATGATCGCCGGCCTTCAGCGCCAGCTTCGCGAACTCACCAGCAGCCTTTTGGAAGTCGGCGTTGCGCGCAACGAAGTCGGTCTCAGAGTTGAGTTCGATGACAGCAGCTTGCATGCCATCGATCGCAATCGCGACGATGCCTTCCGCGGCGGCGCGGTCAGCCTTCTTCGCGGCCTTCGACAAGCCTTTGGCGCGCAGCCAATCGATCGACGCTTCGAGGTCGCCGTTGTTTTCGGCCAGCGCCTTCTTGCAATCCATCATGCCGACGCCGGTTTTTTCGCGCAGGTCCTTGACCAGCGCAGCGGTGATTTCCGCCATGTTTTGCTCCTCGAGACTTCTCTCGTCAGTTACTTAGTAGTTCGCGCCAGTCGGGCCATCGAGCGGGCTTTCGACCGGGCCAGCGGGCGCACGTTCACGTACAACCGCTTCAACCGGGGGACGTTCCGAAGCGCCGATGTCTTTGCCGCCACGGACTTGGCTCTCCGTGAGACCATCGAGGATCGCGTCGGCGATGAGATCGCAATAGAGCTGGATCGCGCGCGCGGCGTCGTCATTACCCGGGATCGGGAAGGTGACTTCGTCCGGATCGCAATTGCTGTCGATGATGGCGACAACCGGGATGCCGAGCTTCTTGGCTTCCTGAATAGCGATCGCTTCCTTGTTGGTGTCGATCACGAACATCAGGTCCGGAACACCGCCCATCGAGGCGATACCACCGAGCGAACGGTCGAGCTTATCGCGCTCGCGCTGAATGTTCAGCACTTCGCGCTTGGTGAGGCCGACGCCGCCGCCAGCGATGATCGTTTCCGTCTCGCGCAGACGCGCGATCGACTTCGAAACCGTTTGCCAGTTGGTCAGCGTGCCGCCGAGCCAGCGTTGGTTGATGTAATACTGCGCCGAACGTTGTGCGGCGGCTTTGATGTGATCGGTCGCCTGGCGCTTCGTGCCAACGAAAAGAACGCGGCCACCCTTCGCGGCAACCTCGCGAACTTTCAGCAGCGCTTGATGCAGCAACGGCACGGTCTGCGACAGATCAAGAATGTGGATGTTGGACTTTTCGCCGAAGATGTAGCGGTCCATCTTCGGGTTCCAGCGGTGGGTCTGGTGTCCAAAGTGCGCGCCAGCTTCCAAGAGCTGACGCATGCTGAATTCAGGCAGCGCCATAAGTTCGTTCCTTTTCCGGTTTGCCGCCGCGGGAAAGACCTAGGAATTTCGTCCTAGGACCGGATGGTGGAAACGGCCGCTTTCAGACCGCCCCGCCGCTCCCGCGTGCGAAGTGAGGCGCGGATATAGGGGGCATCCACAGGCTTAGCAAGCCAAGTGCACCCGCGACGGACGCCATCCGCAGCGGACCGATTGAATTTCACCCTCGATGCGGTGCTGCACGCACGAGGCGTGACAGCGAAAGCGTTCGCCGAACAGATCGGGATTAGCGAAACGCAGCTCTCGCAGTTTCGCTCTGGCAAAGTGCGCGGGCTGCGCTTTTCGACAATGTCGAAGCTTTGCTTCGTGCTGGGCTGCACGCCCGGCGAGCTACTCGATTACGACCGCGACCCGGCCGACATGTTAGTCGGCCGGGACGAGCCGGATTAGCGGCGGCGATTACGCGGATTGTAGCGATCGCGCAGCTGCGTCTGGCGTGACGTCAACGATTGTTCGACGCCCTCAATGAACACAGCCGTAGGTGCGGACGTCACCTGCAATGGATCGCCGTCCCAGATCACCACGTCCGCGAGATAGTTGCGTTCGAGACGGCCAAGATTGCTCACGCCGAAGATTTCGGCCGGGCCGCGTGACACTGCGGCAAAAGCCACGTCCCACGGCAGACCGTTTGCGACAGCGTTGCCTGCCAGTTGCAGCACAAGACGGGCTTGATG
The DNA here is from genome assembly GCA_016703335.1 of Caulobacteraceae bacterium. GTDB lineage: Bacteria > Pseudomonadota > Alphaproteobacteria > Caulobacterales > Aquidulcibacteraceae > Vitreimonas. Next base: position 116,198 of record JADJCG010000010.1, read on the forward strand.
CGCATCCACCGAACCCGGTCCAGGCGCAATCGCAAAGCGAACGCCAGCACGGTTCAGCAACGCAGCGTTGTCGAGGCGCGCCGAAAGCCGCTCGAAGTGGTCAGGCAGGTTCACGAGCGGATCGAGGATCACTGGGATACCCGAAGACGCTAGCTCATCGGCGACCTGCCAAGCTTCAGCGCCGCCGTGAACGACGAAACGCAGGCTCGGGTTCGCGCGCTTGAAACGGATCAGACGGCGAATGTCAGCGGCGCTCTCAAGGTGAACGAGGAAGACGCCTTGACCGCGTGCGAACGGCTGCAATGCTTGCGCATCGATCTCGTTCAGCACGGCCCCGCCCTGGCCGCTGCGATAGCGCGCGGGATATTCGCGAGCATCGCGCAGCGCAGCCTCGAACGCAGGCCACAGAGCAGCTCGAGAACCGCCAGTCCGATTGGCGCCTGACTCGCCGAGTTCGACGACCATGAAGGCGCGCGTCCGGAACACGCTGTCCGCTTCACCGCTCATCGACACCAACGCGCCACGACCGTCGAAGATCGTGCTGCTGGCGCTTGGAGCGATCGCCGCACGCGTAACGCCTTCGATCCGCGTCACCGGAATAGCCGTAACGTTCGGATTGAACGCTTGGCCCGCATCGGCTGCCGCCGAAATCAGCTCGCCTTCAATGTCAGCATCATTCGGCGCGCCCGAGCCTGAGATTTCGCTCAAGCCGACTTCGCTCATCGCGGCAAAGGCGCCTGGCGTAACGTAGTTGCCGTTGGCCTCGATGACACGCGCACCGCGAGGAGCGGCGATGTTGGCGCCGACCATGGCGATGCGGCCATCGACGATGAGCACGTCGCCGTTCTCAATGACGCCGCCGGCGCCGTTGGTAACAACGCGGCCGTTATTAATTAGGATGGTCTCAGCGGCGGCGGGCGTAGCAATCGCCGCGGCGAGAAGCAAAGCAGCTAGCGTTCTCATTGGGCGCGCCCCCGCGAGTAGGTCTGTCCGAGTTCAAAGTCTGAAGGCGGATCACGTTGTGCGCCCCGCTCATACATCACCGCGCCGTCAATAAAGACTCGTTCAGCAACGGCGTAGCTGGAGAGCGGATCGGCCGACCAAATCACCACGTCCGCGCGGCGCCCCGGCTCGAGCGTACCGGTTTCTTGATCGATGCGCAGTGCGCGGGCCGGATTGCGCGAGAGCCAGGTCCAAGCTTGCGCGCGCGTGATCTCAATGCCGGCACGGCGCCCGTCAGCCATAGCTTTAGCCGCCTCTTGGTTCAGTCGTTGGATGCCCACTTCACTATCGGAGTGAACAATGGCGCATCCTCCCGACGCGTCCACAAACGCGATGTTCTCGCGAATGCCATCATAAGCTTCGAGCTTAAAGCCCCACCAATCGGCCCACATGGCGGCGCAGATATTCTCTTCGCGCAGCATGTCGGTGATCTTGTAAGCTTCCACAGCGTGGTGAAACGCAGCGATCTGAAAGTGAAACTCGTGCGCGACTTGGATGGCATTGGCCATTTCGTCGGCGCGATAGCAGTGCCACTGCAAAATAATGTCGCCGTTGATGACGCCTGCCAGCGTTTCCATTTCAAGGTCGCGATCCGGCGGTTCTCCTTGACCGTTCTCCGCCGCTTCCATGCGCGCTGCGTAGCGCGCAGCATTCGCGAAGGCCTGACGATAACCGGCAACGTCACCCATGCCAGTCGCCGGCGATGAATTGCGCGAACCATAAACGCGGGCCGGATTCTCGCCGCACGCCATCTTGAGGCTCTGAGGCGCGCCCGGGAATTTCATCTCTTGAACAGTGGTGGCGCCCAGCACCGGACGCAGCGTGACACCACGTCCGCCGAACAGATTGCCCGAGCCCGGCAGGACGTGCAGCGTCGTGATGCCGCCCGCGACGGCGCGCAGGAAACCAGGATCTTGTGGCCAAACCGAGTGCTCGGCCCACACCTCAGCGGTGTTCGGAGACGTCAGTTCATTGCCGTCCGATGTCGCATCAATCGAGGGGGAAGGATAAACGCCCAAGTGCGAGTGCGCGTCGATAATGCCAGGCGTCACAAACTTGCCGGTGCCATCGATCACTGTCGCGCCTTCGGCGCTCAAGTTCTGGCCGACTGCAACGATGTGCCCGTCGCGCATCAGGACATCGGCGTTCGAAAGCTCGGCGCCGTTGCCGTCGAACACCGTAGCGTTACGGATCAAAGTCGGCGTTGAAGGACGCGGCGTGTAGGTCGAAGCAAACGGGACCGGGCCCTCGTCAGCTGTGTTGTCCGCACTAGTCGTCGCGCAAGCCGCAAGGCTCAGCAAAGCAACGATCGCAATGGCGGGACGCAAATTCAGGCGCATGTGCCCTCCCCCTGGAGCGGGCTGCATCTGAAGGGGTTCATGCGAAACCGACAAGGCTTTGCGCGCGTTTCGGGAGAATTCTTCGATGAGGTGCAACTGGCGCCTCAGATGACCCGCTCCACACCACGCGCTGCCTTCAACGCCGCACGCGCTGCGGGGCTGCCGGATGCCACACGCTTGGTGTTGAGTTCAATCTGACGCCCGTCCTTGAGCTGCAGGACGAGGTGCAACGGTCGCGCTTCGCCGGGCTGCGCCTTGGGCAGCGCCGAAAGCGTTTGCGCCAAGAGATCGAGCGGCGCTCCCTCTTTCAAAACGATGCGCAAGTCTTCGCCAATGCGTGCCTCGGCAGCTTCGACTGGCTCGAACGAATCCGCAGCAAGCTTCATATCCCCGTCGCGCCAGCGCACCCGACCGCGAAACCCAAACGCCTTGCCGACTTCGATCACATCACGCGCGGCCTGGACGTTCTCCGGCATGATCATGCCTTCAAAGTCGCCGGTGGGATCAGACATGGACACGAACGCCAACGTGCCGCCTGACATCGCTGGGCGATATTGAACGCGGCGCACGACGCCAGCCATCATGTATGCACGCGGCTCAGTTTCGCCCTCTTCCAGGATATCCGCGTAGCTTGAGTAGCGGTCGCCAGCGTCGATGAAGAAATCCGAGAGGGGGTGTCCTGAGAGATAGAAGCCTACGCTCTCGCGCTCCGCATCGAGGCGATCTTGCGCCGACCACGCGGGCGCCTTTGGGAACGCAGGGCGGGCGCTTGGCTCCTCGGCGCCGAACAAGCTTGCCTGCGAACTCGCCCGCTCTTCGGCAACGCGTTGTGCGTACGCGGCGATGATCTCGCACGCGGCCAACGCACGCGCGCGATCCGGTTCCATCGTGTCGAGCGCGCCGGCCTTTGCCAGGTTTTCGAGTTGGCGGCGGTTGATCGCCTTCGAGTCTATCCGCTCGGCGAAATCATAGAGCGCCTTGAACTTGCCGCCGCGTTTACGTTCGCTGACGACGCTCTCCATCGCCGCAAGGCCGACATTGCGTACCGCGCCGAGCGCGTAGCGCACACCGAGGCCGCCATCTTCCATCCGCTCGACGTTGAAGTCGGCCTCCGACGCATTGAGATCCGGCGGCAGGATCGGCACGTTTACCCGCTTTGCGTCCTGCACGAAGCTGGCGAGATTATCAGAGTTCGAAAGATCGAGGCTCATGGACGCGGCCATGAAGTCAACGAGATAGTGCGCTTTCAGATAAGCCGTTTGATACGCGACAACCGCGTAGGCTGCGGCGTGCGACTTGTTGAAGCCGTAGCCTGCGAACTCTTCAACGAGATCGAAGATGTGTGAGGCTTTGCCTTCACTCACACCGCGCTGTGTGGCGCCCTCGATAAAGCGCGTCTTCTGCTTCGCCATTTCCGCGGGCTGCTTTTTACCCATGGCGCGGCGGAGCAAGTCGGCTTCGCCGAGGCTGTAGCCCGAAAGCACCTGCGCGATCTGCATCACCTGCTCTTGATAGACGATGACGCCGTATGTCTCTTCCAGGATCGGCTTCAACGTATCGTGCAGATAGTCCGGGTCTTCGCGGCCGTGCTTCACGTTCGCGAAGCGATCGATGTTCTGCATCGGACCTGGACGATAGAGCGAGATGAGCGCGATGACGTCTTCAAGCGATGTCGGCTTCACCTTGCGCAGCGTGTCGCGCATGCCCTGACCTTCGAGTTGGAAGACGCCGAATGTCAGGCCTGATCGAAGCAGTTCGTAGGTTTTCTCGTCGCCATAGTCCCCGGTATTGAGATCGATCTTTTCGCCGCGCGCACGGATGAATTTCACGGCGCGATCAATGACGGTCAGCGTCTTGAGTCCGAGGAAGTCGAACTTCACAAGACCCGCCGCTTCGACCCATTTCATGTTGAACTGAGTGGCCGGCAGGTGCGCGCGCGGATCGCGGTAGAGCGGCACGAGTTCGATCAGCGGGCGGTCACCGATCACGATGCCGGCGGCGTGCGTTGAAGCGTTTCGGTAGAGGCCCTCGAGTTGCAACGCAGTCTCGATGAGGTTGCGCACCTCCGCTTCGTTGCGCTTGGCCTCTTGCAGCTTCGGCTCGATCTCCATCGCCTGGGCAAGCGTGACGGGGTTTGCCGGATTGGCGGGCACGAGCTTGGCAAGCCGGTCGACCTGGCCAAACGGCAATTGCATCACGCGTCCAACGTCGCGCAATACGGCGCGCGCCTGCAGCGTGCCGAACGTGATGATGTGCGCGACGCGATCTTCGCCGTACTTGTTCTTGACGTACTCGATGACTTCGCCGCGGCGTTCCTGGCAAAAGTCGATATCGAAGTCCGGCATCGAGACGCGCTCGGGGTTGAGGAAGCGCTCGAACAGCAAACCCCACCGCAGCGGATCGAGATCGGTAATCGTCAGCGCCCAGGCGACAACGGAGCCCGCGCCCGAACCACGGCCGGGCCCGACAGGAATATCGTTGGACTTGGCCCACTTGATAAAGTCCGAGACGATGAGGAAGTAGCCCGGAAACTGCATCTGCGTGATGACTTGCAGTTCGAACGCCAGGCGCTTCTCGTAGTCCTCAACTGATGCCGCGAGATTTTCGCCGAGCGCCTTCAGACGCTCCTTCAAACCGGCCTCGGCTTGAGCCTTCAATTCCGCGGCTTCATCACGGCCACGCTTGGTGTCGAAGCGCGGCAAGATCGGCTTGCGCTTCTCAACTTTGTAGGCCGTGCGCCGCGCGATCTCGACCGTGTTCTGGATCGCTTCCGGCAAATCTGAAAACAGCTCCAGCATTTCTTCGGCAGGCCGGAAATAGTGCTGGTGCGTCACCCGCGGACGATCATCCTCGCCGAGATAGGACGAAGCGGCGATGCACATCAGTGCATCGTGCGCGCCGTGGTCGGCCTTCTTCTCAAAGCGGATGTCGTTGGTAGCGACGATAGGCAAGCCCAGATCGTAGGCCATCTCAAGCAGCGGACCTTCGGTTTCCGCCTCGATGACCTCGCCATGCCGCTGAAGCTCGACATAGAGCCGGTTGGGAAACGCGACGCCCAATTGCTTCAGGGCATCGATGGCGATGTCGCCTTTTCCCTGTGCGATTAAGGGCGCAAGGGCGCCGTCCCCACCACCGGTTAAGGCGATCAGCCCCTCGCTGAGTTCAAGAACGCGCGCAAACGCGACATTCGGATCATCGTGGGATTCCGCGTCGAGGAACGCAGCGCTCGAGAGCCGCATCAAATTCGAGTAGCCCGCCTCGCTCTGAGCAATCAGCGCGAGCGTGCCAGCTAGTCCATTTTCGCCGCGCACATCGAGCGTCACGCCGACGATGGGCTGGATGCCCAACTCTGCCGCCGCCTCAGAAAACTCGAGCGCGCCGAACAAGTTGTTGGCGTCAGTCAGCCCGAGCGCCGGCATCTCGCGCTTAGCCGCAAGTTTCGCCAGTGACTTTACCTGAAGCGCGCTCTGGAGGAGCGAATACGCCGAACGCGCACGGAGGTGGATAAAGGGCTGAGCCATGTGATTCTCTGCCTCGAAGATAGGCGCTGAGAGGCCCGGCCCGAACCCCTGTTAGCTGCGCCGAACCAGCTTGCCGTGGTCCAAAGCCATCACCCGGTCCATGTATTTGGCCAGTTCGAGGTTGTGGGTCGCGATCAACGCCGCGGCGCCCTCGTTACGAACAAGGTCGGACAGGGCTGCAAACACCACCTTGGAGGTATCCGGATCAAGGTTGCCTGTCGGCTCATCGGCCAGGATCAGGATCGGATTGTTGATCATGGCGCGGGCGATCGCGACGCGTTGCTGCTCGCCGCCCGAGAGCTGCGCAGGCTGGTGATAGATCCGGTCAGATAGGCCCATGACGCCAAGCAATCGCTCAGCCTCTTCCATCGCCTCTTTGCGCTTTTTACCAGCGATCAGCGCCGGCAGGGCGACGTTGTTGATGGCGTCGAACTCCGCCAGCAAATGGTGGAATTGATAGACAAAGCCGATGCGGTTGCGGCGGATACTGGTACGCTCGGCGTCGTTCAGATCCCAGCCGGATTGCCCGTCGATCCAAACGTCGCCGCTGCTCGGACGTTCGAGCATGCCAGCCGCGTGCAGCAGCGATGACTTGCCGGACCCCGACGGGCCGATGAGGCCAATGATCTCGCCAGCCGAGATGTTGAGGTCGACGCCGTCAAGAACAGTGAGATCGCTTTCGCCCGACTTGTAGACGCGCGAGACGTTGCTGAGCTGCAGAATGGACTGCACCGCTTGCGGACTATTCATAGCGCAGCGCCTCCACCGGATCGAAGCGCGATGCCCACCACGAGGTCACCAAGGTCGCGGCGAACGTCACCAAGATCGTGAAGATCGAAATCCCCAACACCTCACCCCACTCCACGCGGGCGGGCAACGTTTCCAACGAATAGACCGTGCCTGGGAATACATCGAAACCTGTCACTGCCTGAATGAAATTCTGGATCGCTTCGATGTTGAGACAGAAGCTCACGCCCAGCAGCAATCCCAAACTCAAACCAATGACGCCGAGGCTCGCGCTGGCCATGAAGAAGACGCGCGTAATCGCGCCTTTGGTTGCGCCCATAGTTCGCAGAATGGCGATGTCGCGACTCTTGTTCTTCACCAGCATGATGAGGCCGGTGACGATATTGAGCGCCGCAATCGCCACCAGCACCATAAGGATCAAGCGCATGACGTTGCGCTCGACCACCAACGCATCGGCCAAACCTTGGCTCTTGGCGCGCCAATCGTAGATTGTGACGTCAGGGCCTAAACGGCTTCGCAACTCCATCATCACGGCCATGGTCCGATCCGGATTGCCGATGCGGATTTCTAACTCGTCGGCGCCGTCGCCTTTGCCGAACAGAATCTGCGCCTGCTCGATCGGCATATAGACGACGCCGGCATCGACCTCGGCCATACCGACGCTGAAGATGCCGCCGACCATGAACGACTTGCGCCGCGGCGTGAGCCCAAACGGCGTTGCGGCGCCTTGTGGCGAGAGGATCGAGATCGCCATGCCTTCGCCAACACCGAGATTGGCGGCCAGCCGATCGCCGATCAGAATGCTCGGCGCTTCGACGCCTTCGAAGTTGCTGAAGCCTCCGCCGTCGCGAATGCTGTCAGCGACGATCGAAAGCGCCTGCAAGTTTTCGCGCGAAATCCCGCGCACCAGCACGCCAGACGCCTGCCCACTTTCCGACGTCGCAAGGCCCTGCGCGTTGATGATAGGCGCCACGTGAATAACGTCCGGCGCCTCGCGAGCGAGCTGCGCCAACCGCTCGATCTCGCTACCCGGCATATTGCGCGTGTCGACGTACACGTGCCCGTACACACCCAGGATTCTCGAGAGCAATGTTTCCCGGAACCCGTTCATGACCGACATTGTGATAATGAGGGCCATAACCGCGAGAGTGATCGCGACAACGGAGATAATCGAGATAAGCGCGACACCGCCGTGCGCGCGTTTGGCGCGGAGGTAGCGGCCCGCGAGCATGCGCTCGAACAGGCCGAACGGCGCGCTTCTTCCATTGCTCATCAATATGCTCTTGCGATCAGAATTTCTTCTACGGCCGGGGCGCCGGAAAAGATGCACGCGCCAAAGGAAGACGGTTGCGCCATTGGCGCATTCCGAATGGTCAGCTTCAACGCTTTCAGGCGTGTCCCCACTTCTTCCAACGCGGCGCCGCTGGGCCGTGACCATTGCACGCGCGCCCAGCCCTTGAACTCGCCCTCTTTGTCCTCGGTTCCGTAGTACTTTTCTATGTCGGCAAAGGTCGCGAAATCGCCACGGATATTGCCATCCAGGCGCGCCTTGGCTTCGTCGAAAAGCTCTTTCTGCGTTGCTTCCAAGAGCCCTGCCGCCTGCGCAATGAAATCGGCGCGCGCTAACGTGTGCGACTTGATCTTCTCGCCTTCGCGCAACGCATTGCGTTTGATGAAGGTGACGTTGCCGCCAGCGGCGTCACGCGGGCCGATCTCACAGATCAGCGGCGCGCCGCGGCGGACCCAATCCCAACGTTTGTCGGCGGGCTTGGCGTCCTTGGTGTCGACGTAGGCGCGGACGGGGAAACCGAACGCGCTGAGCTTATTCAATTCGGCGACCAGTGAAGCGCAATACGCCTTCAGATCTTCGTCTTCCGGCTTACCCCGCAGCATCGGCACGATCACGATCTGACGCGGAGCGATCGCCGGCGGCGTACGCAAACCGTCATCGTCACCATGGGTCATGACGAGGCCGCCGATCATCCGCGTGGAGACGCCCCACGAGGTCGTGTGCGCGAGCGTCTGACCGCCTTCTTTGTCCTGATAGCGAATGTTCTGCGCTTCAGCGAAGTGCGTGCCGAGATAGTGCGAGGTGCCGGCTTGCAGCGCCTTGCCGTCCTGCATCATCGCTTCGATCGAATACGTGCGCTCGGCGCCTGGGAAGCGCTCATTCTCCGGCTTCTCGCCGGCGACGACGGGCAGCGCGAGGAAGTCTTCCGAGAAGCTGCGATAGATTTCGAGCGCAAGCATCGTCTCTTCCATCGCGTCGTCTTTGTCGGCGTGCGCGGTGTGCCCTTCCTGCCAGAGGAATTCCGCCGTGCGCAGAAACATGCGCGTGCGCATCTCCCAGCGCATCACGTTGGCCCATTGGTTCAGCTTAAGCGGCAGGTCGCGATAGGATTTCACCCAGCGGCTGAACGCATCGCCGATGATCGTCTCCGAGGTCGGCCGAATGATGAAAGGCTCAGCAAGCTCCGCTTCAGGATCAGGCTTCAGCGTGCCATCGATCTTCTTCAGACGATGGTGCGTAACGACCGCCATCTCCTTGGCGAAGCCTTCGACGTGATCGGCTTCCTTGGCGATGAAGCTCAAGGGGATCAGCAGCGGGAAGTAATAATTGTCGTGGCCGCTCTCTTTGATGCGGCGGTCGAGTTCGCCCTGGATCCGCTCCCAGATGCCATAGCCCCACGGCTTGATGATCATGCACCCGCGCGTCGGCGACAGCTCCGCCAAGTCCGCTTCACGGACGACGGCCTGGTACCATTCGGGAAAATCTTCGGCGCGCGTGACCTTAAGCGCATGCATCTCTGGGAGTTCCTTTCGGGCGTCTGGATAGACTGCGCCGAGGCTCCCCGCAACGCGGCCTTACGGCCCGCGCATGTGCCAAAGGTCGACCGGAAACGCCCCAGGCGACGCCCAGCCAGACAACGGCCGCGATCCCGGCCGCCTAGAGCGCCTTTTTGCGGATGTTATGGACCCGCGGGCGCCCCGCTCCGTGCCCGGCACGGTTTCCTCGTCGGCCTCGTGATGGCTCTGCGCGCCCATCGGCAACATCACGAAGAACGAAAGCCACCAGACGATCACGTAGATCGCGATGCCGAGGAAGATATTCATCCGTGTGGGGCCTTCGGCGTTTCCATCAGTTCGATCAGAACGCCGTCAGAGTTCTTCGGGTCGATGAAGATGATCGGCGTGCCGTGCGCGCCGATGCGTGGCTCGTTCAGAACTTTGGCGCCGCGAACGACCATCTCGTCACGCGCCGCGTAAATGTTCTCAACCTCAAAGCAGATGTGGTGCTGGCCACCGCGCGGGTTTTTCTCGATGAATCTCGCGATTGGGCTATCGGCGCCCAGCGGTTCGATGAGTTCGAGCTGGCTGTTAGCGATATTCACAAACGCGAACTTTACGCCCTGCGCGGCCAGTTCGCGCGTTTCTGTAATCGCGCTTTCCGGCACGCCATAGAGATCGCGATAGGTCTTCTTCGCCGCCTCAATGGAGGGCACAGCGACGCCCACGTGATTCAACCTGCCAATCATGGCCGTACTCCCGTCTCCCGCGCTCAATCTAGAGACGCAGAACGGAAACGTCGACAAGCGGTCTCTTCTTCCAGAGACGTTCTGCGGCTTTGCGTACCGCACGCACAACACTTGCCTCGACAGCGTCATCGTCATCGCGCTCGGCATGGTTAAGCTTGGTGAAGGCGGCCTTGGCCGTGCCCTCAAGCTCTTCGAGCGCCAGTTCGAAGTCCTCCTCGTCGGGCATGGTGAGACCGCGGACAGAAACCGTTGGACCAGCAGCGATCGCATTTTTAGCGGTCAGCGCGAAGGCAACGTTGACCGCGCCCTCAGCCGCAAGCCGTTTCCGATCGCGGATTGCATCGTCCTCTATGTCGACGATGACGTTGCCGTCGACATAGAGACGCCCGGACGGCACCTCATCGATCACCTCAGCCGGACCCGGCGCCAGGCGGATCATATCGCCGTTCTTCGGCGCAACCGTCTCGGGGATCTGCAGCGACTGCGCGAGTTTCACATGCTCGCGGATGTGCCGGATCTCCCCGTGCACCGGCACAGCAATCTTCGGCCGCGCCCACGCATACATCTGCGCCAACTCATCCCGCGCGGGATGACCGGACACGTGGATCAGATGCTCCGTGTCGGCGGTGATCAGATCAACGCCGCGTTCCAGGAACTGGTCGTAGAGCTGATGGATCGCCGTCTCGTTGCCAGGAATAACGCGCGACGAGAAAATCACGGTGTCGCCGTGACGCAGCACGACGTTACGATGCTCGCCGCGTGCAATCCGCGAAAGCGCGGCGCGCTGCTCGCCCTGACTGCCAGTGCAGAGGTAGAGCACCTTCTCGTCAGACAATTCGCGCGCTTCGTCTTCATCAATCACCTGCGGCACGTCTTGCAGCAGGCCAACACTCTGTGCGGCGGCAAAGATGCGATGCATCGAACGCCCAACCAGGCACGGCGTGCGCCCAGCCGCGCGTGCGGCTTTCAACGCAGTTTCAACGCGCGCGACATTCGACGCGAACGCAGTCACAGCAACCTTACCAGTGCAATTCTTGATCACCTCGGTGAGCTTCACGCGCACCTCGGCTTCTGAGCCCGTCGTCCCTTCGACAAACACGTTCGTGCTGTCGCAGACCATCGCGAGGATGCCCTCGTCGGCCATCTCGCGAAGTTTGGCTTCGTCGGTCGTCTCACCAATCAGCGGATCGGGATCGATCTTCCAATCGCCCGTGTGCCAGATGAGGCCAAGCGGCGTGCGGATAGCGAGACCGTTTGGTTCAGGGATCGAGTGCGTCAGCGTGACGAAATCGATCTCGAACGGCCCAAGCGTGAGTTTGCCTTTGAGCGGGATCTCAGTGAGCGAGACCTTCTCAAGCAGGCCACGTTCGCGCAGCTTCTCGCGCACAAGCGCCGCTGTGAATGGCGTTGCGTACACCGGCACTGGAAAGCGCGGCCAGAGCCAGCCCAGCGCCCCAATGTGATCCTCATGCGCGTGCGTCAGCACGATCGCGATGATGTCGTCCTTGTGCTCTTCCAGGTAAGCTGGATCGGGCAAAATGAGGTCAACGCCCGGCGTCGTGTCCTCGCGACCAAACGTGACGCCAATATCGACGATGATCCACTTGCGCGCATCCGGCGGGCCGTAGCCGTAGGCGTTCAAATTCATGCCGATTTCGCCCGAGCCGCCGAGCGGCAAGAAGACCAGTTCGTCGGCTGGTGCAGGCTTTCTCAAAGCTTGCCGCCATTCCTGCGGAAGATTTCGAGCAGACCGCGCGATGTAAGATCTTGGTCGAAGTGATCAATGGTGGGGAACGCGCCTTCGAAGAGCGAGGCGACGCCGCCAGTGGCGATCGTTTTCATCAGGCTTGGCGTACTCTTCGCGGATGCGGCGGCATAGGCCTTCGATCATCTCGATAGAGCCCCAATAGATGCCAGATTGCATGGCGGTCACCGTATCCTTGCCGATGACGCGGCCTGGATCGCGGATTTCCACGCGCGGCAGTCGCGCCGCGTGCTCGTGCAACGCTTGGAGCGATAGGTTGATCCCAGGCAGGATGATGCCGCCCTCAAACGCACCGTCCGCAGCGACAATATCGAATGTCGTGGCCGTACCGCTATCGATGACGATCGCTGGGCCGCCGTATTCCACGAACGCGCCAACAGCGTTCACGAGGCGGTCGGCGCCGGCTTCGTTTGGCTTATCGATGCGCACTTCAATGCCAAGCTTTAGCCCGTCTTCACCGATGACCATCGGTTCTGCGCCGATGTAGCGGCGTGAAAGATTGCGCAGATTGAAGAGCGCTTGCGGGACGACGGTTGAAATGATGCAGGCGCTGATATCGGAGAAAGCGAGCTTGTTCAGCGCCATGATGTTGTGAAGCCACGGCGCATACTCATCGGCGGTACGCGTGGTGTCGGTGGAAGCGCGCCACTGCGCGCGCCAGGACTGACCGTCCCAAATCGCGAACTTGGTGTTGGTGTTGCCGACGTCGATAGCGAGAAGCATGGGTCAGGCCACCTTTGGCAAAAAAACATCGCCTGCCGCGATCAAGCGGCGGCCGGTTGCTGTATCGAGTTCAAGTTCGCCGCGCGATGATAGACCGGCGATGCGGCCTTCCAGTGTTTGCTCGCCTTGGATGACACGCGCCTCTTGGCCGAGGCCATAAGCACGCTGGAGCCATGCGGTGCGCAGCGGCTCAAAGCCTTCGCCGACGATACGCGCCGACCACCCTTCTAGTTTCGGACGCAGCGCCGCGAGGAATGCGAGCGGCTCTGGAGCTGGCGCGTCGGGTGGCAAGAGATCGCGAATGCAGATGGTCTTCTGATCGATATTGTCCGGCGCGTCGGCAAGGTTCACGCCGAAGGCGAGCGCCACCCATGTTCCCGAAGCCACTGTGCCGGTGTCGAGCATGATGCCGGACGCTTTGGCGCCGTTGATGAACACGTCATTCGGCCATTTGAGCTGCGCGGAGCCCGCGCCAATGATCGCGTCGATGGTTTCGGCCAGCGCGACGCCGGTGGCAAAACCTAACAAAGCGATTTGCTGTGGCGGCTGATCTGTCGTGAACAACAATGTCGCCATGAGATTGCCGCCGTGCGACGTCCACGCGCGGCCACGGCGCCCGCGCCCTGCTGTCTGATGCTTCGCGATCAGCCAAACAGGGCCGAGTTCGTTGCGCTCGGCGCGCCGGCGCGCCTCCAGGATGGTGGAGTCAATCTCGTCGAAGACTTCGACCGGCGCTCGCCCGTCGATCATCGATCCTGCTTTCTCAAAAGAAGCTCATCCGCACTGCGCTCTCGGCCGCGCTTTGGAGTGCGCCAAGCAGCAACACCAGGACAGGGAAGCTCAACGCCGCCGAAGCCAGCGCCGTCACCATGATGGCGCCACTAGGAGACTGCAACTCAGCCGCCGGCGGCGCAAACCAGATCGAGGCGACCAAGCGCAGATAGTAGGCAGCCGCCACGACAGCAGCGACACCGCCGAGGATCGCGAGCCAATACAGGTGTCCATCGATCGTCGCGGTGAACACGGCAAACTTGCCAATGAAGCCGGCGAATGGCGGGATGCCCGCTACTGAGAAGAGCAGCATCGTAAAGATCGTCGCCATCCACGGGCGCTTGCGCGCCAAGCCCGCAAGATCGGCCACCGTCTCGGCAGACTCGCCGTCGCGACGCATCGCGAGGATCAAAGCGAACATCCCGATCGTCGACGGCAGATAGAGCGACAGATAAATCAGCGCCGATGACGGCCCCTGCTCGGTACCGGCGGCGAGCCCCATGAGCGCAAAGCCCATGTTGCCGATCGACGAATACGCCATCAGGCGCTTCAGATTGGTTTGGATGAGCGCGGCGACCGAGCCCCACACCATTGAAATCGCAGCGAGCGCCGCCACAACTTGCTGCCATTGCGCAGTGATGTCCGCGAACGGCCCGTAGAGCAGCCGCGCCATCAAAGCGACAGCAGCCACCTTCGGCGCAGCGGCAAAGAACGCCGTGATCGGCGTCGGCGCGCCTTCGTAGACGTCCGGCGTCCACATGTGGAACGGCGCAGCAGACATCTTGAAACCAAGTGCGCAGAGCATGAGCACAAGGCCAAAGATGAGCCCGATACCGCCAGCACCCTCGCCGACAGCCGCAGCGATTGCATCGAAATGGATCGAGCCGGTGAAGCCGTAAACGAACGACGAGCCGAACAGCAGCAAGCCGGACGAGATCGCGCTCAGCACGAAATATTTGAGGCCCGCCTCCGACGAGCGCGCATCGTCGCGGCGCCACGCGGCCAGCACGTACGCCGCCAAGCTTTGCAGCTCCACGCCGACATAAAGCGTGATCAGATCCTGCGCCGAGACCATGACGAACATGCCGAGCGTCGCCAGCGCGACCAGGATCGGGAACTCAAAGCGCTGCTCTTTCGTCGTCGTGAAATAGTCAGCGCCCAGCGCGAGCGTGGTGGCGGCGGCGATAGCGATCAGCGCCTTGGCAAACGCGGCGACGCCGTCGACGACCAGCGCGCCTTGGAAGATTTGGACGGCAGCGCCTGGGTTCAGTGCAACCGCGAGCATGCCCGCGGCCAGGATGGCGATCACACCGAGCGTTGAGAGCGCGGCGAAGATGCGGTCCTTAAACCACGCGCCGAGCACCGCCCCGATGAGCGCGAAGGCGACGAGCAGCAGCTCCGGCCGCGCCAGCGGCAGATCGCGGCTGAGATCGATCACCGGGTTCATTGCGCTGCTCCGGCGAATTGCGAGATGATCGTCTGCGCGGAGTTCGCGGTGAAATCGAAGACGTAAGTCGGCGCAAGGCCCATGATCAGCGTCGCAATGATTAGAGGCACGAACTGGACCCACTCGCGCGCGTCGAGATCCGCAATCTTATCGAGCTTCGGGTTCTCAATATTGCCGAGCGCGACCTTCCGATAAAGCGTCAGCGCATAAGCAGCCGAGAAGATGACGCCAAGCGCAGCCGCTGCCGCGATCCAAGCATTCACTTGGAATGCGCCGACCATGGTGAGAATTTCACCGGGGAAGCCGCTCGTACCCGGCAGGCCCACATTGCCCATCGTGAACAGCATGAACACAGCGGCGTAAACCGGCATCCGGTTCACGAGGCCGCCGTAGAACGCGATCTCGCGCGTGTGCATGCGATCGTAAACGACGCCAACGCAAAGGAAGAGCGCCCCGGAGATGATGCCATGCGACAGCATCTGGAAGATCGCGCCCTGGATGCCCTGCTCGTTGCCCGAGAAGATGCCGAGCGTGACAAAGCCCATGTGCGCCACGGACGAGTACGCGATCAGCTTCTTCATATCGACTTGGCGGAACGCGACGAGCGACGCCCAGACGATGGCGATCACGCTCAAACCAAACACGAACGGCTGGAAGTAGTGCGACGCGTCCGGGAACATCGGCAGCGAGAAACGCAGGAAGCCGTAGCCGCCCATCTTCAGTAGGATCGCGGCCAGCACCACCGAAGCCGCCGTCGGCGCTTCGACGTGCGCGTCCGGCAACCAGGTGTGAACCGGCCACATCGGCATCTTCACCGCAAACGAGGCAAAGAAGGCGAGCCAGAGCCAAATCTGGACGTCGGGGCTGAATCCCCCGCCCTGCGCAAATGCTGTCAGCGCCGGGATGTTTGACGTGCCCGCGACCGCAATCATGTAGATGATCGCGACCAGCATCAGCAGCGAGCCCAGCAGCGTGTAGAGGAAGAATTTGAACGCCGCATAGACGCGCCGCTCACCGCCCCACACGCCGATGAGGATGAACATCGGAATCAGGCCGGCTTCGAAGAAGACGTAGAAGAGGATGATGTCCTGCGCGCAGAAGACGCCGATCATCAGCGACTCCAGGATCAGGAACAGCACCATGTAGGAGCTGACCTGCTTCTCGATCACCCAGCTCGCGAGAATGCAGATCGGCGTCAGGAACGTCGTCAGCATGACCAGCGACATCGCCAGCGTATCGACGCCCATCGCGTAAGACGCGCCGAACGCCCACGGAATACTCTCTTGGAGCTGATACTCCGGGTTCTTGAAATCAAACGCAGCGAACGCGAACAGCGAAGCGGCAAAGGTGCCGATCGTGATCAGCAGCGTCAGCAGCTTCACGCCGTTGTCGTAGCCGACGTTCTCACCGCGCGCCGAGACGCGCGCGAGCAGGATCAACAAGGCGCCTGCCGCCGGCAGGAACGTAACGATCGAAAGGATGGGCCAACCGGCCAGAGAGGATCGCATAGGCGCCAAACGCCACCGCCGCGATCAGCATGATGAAGCTGTAGTGATAGACAAAGCCCGTCTGCAGGCGGCGCAGGTTGCGCGAAAAGAAGTTCGAAGTGGCTGCAACACCATCGGGACCAAGGCCATCGATGAGACGCTTATCGCCGACCTTCCAGAAGAGGTCGCCCAGCGCACGCGCGCCTTTAACGAAGACGAAGTTATAGATCTCGTCGAAGTACCACTTGTTGTAGAGGAAGGCCCAAACCGGTCCGCCCGCCATCGCCTTCGCCGCGCCCGGCTTCCAGAGATAGAACAGCACCGCAAAGATAAAGCCCGTGACGGTCACGGTCAGCGGCGCCCAGATCACCCAAGCCGGGAAGTCGTGGTGGCCGCCCTCCGCGTGGGCCAAGGGCACAACGTGATTCCAGAATTCTGCCGCGTGCTCACCCAAGAAGTACGGTGCAAAGATCGCGCCTGCCGCGACAGCGCCAGCCGCAAGAACGAACAGCGGGACCAACATTACGAGCGGAGATTCATGCGCAGGCGCCGTGCCGTCGGCAGGTTTGGCGTGCGCGTCATGGCCGTGGCCATGATCGTCATGCGCATGTGCATCACCGTGGGCGTGATGATCATGATGATCCGCGTCAGGATTGCCGCGGTACTTGCCCTCGAAGGTCATGAACGCGAGGCGCCACGAATAGAAGCTGGTCAGTAGCGCAGCCGTCACCCCGCACCAGAACGCAAACTGAGCGCCGATGCCGTCGCTGCCGTATGCCGCCTCGATGATCGCATCCTTGGAATAAAAGCCAGCGAAACCGCCGAGACCTGGGATGCCGAAACCGATCAGCGCGAACGTGCCGATCGTCATCATCGCCCAGGTGATCATCATCGGCTTACGGACGCCGCCCATGTAGCGCATGTCCTGCTCATGATGCAGGCCGTGGATCACGGAGCCTGCGCCGAGGAAGAGCAGCGCCTTGAAGAATGCGTGCGTGAAGAGGTGGAACATCGCCGCGTTGTAGGCGCCCACGCCCGCGGCGAAGAACATGTAGCCGAGCTGGGAGCAGGTTGAGTACGCGACGACACGTTTGATGTCGTTCTGCGCCAGGCCCACCGTCGCAGCGAACAGCGCCGTCGTCGCCCCGACAATGGTGACAATGCCGCTGGCAATCGGCGCCATGTGATAGAGCTCGCCGCAGCGGCAGACCATGAACACGCCGGCGGTCACCATGGTCGCGGCGTGGATGAGCGCGGAGACCGGCGTCGGGCCTTCCATCGCGTCCGGCAACCAGACGTGCAGGAAGAATTGCGCCGACTTGCCCATCGCGCCGATGAACAGCAGGATGGCGCACAGCTCGGCGGCCGGCACCGACATCGGCCAATCCAAGCATGAGGTTTTCAGGTGTGCAGAGCCGGCGACCTGACGCCTTCACAACGCCGGAGAAGAGCGCGGCATGATCGGCGCTGCTCGGGACGAACTGGATCGTGCCGAGTAGAAAGAAGACGGCCATGATGCCAAGCGAGAAGCCGAAATCGCCGACGCGGTTGACGACGAACGCCTTGATGGCCGCATCATTGGCACTGCGCTTGTGGTACCAGAATCCGATCAGCAAATACGAAGCGACGCCGACCCCCTCCCAGCCGAAGAAGAGCTGCAGGAAGTCGTTCGCCGTCACCAGCGCGAGCATCGAGAAGGTGAAGAATGAGAGATACGAGAAAAACCGCGCCTTGTGCGGGTCCTCGCTCATGTAGCCCCATGAATAGAGGTGAACCAGGAACGAGACCGTGTTCACGACCACGAGCATGATCGCCGACATCGTGTCGATGCGCACGCTCCACGTCGACTGGAAGTCGCCGACATGGATGAACGGCATGATCTCGATTAGCTTTTCGTGGCCCTCGCCATAGACGAAATCGAGGAAGATCGGCCACGAAAGTACAAGCGACAGGCCGATCGACGCCGTCGTCACGATCATGGCGACGCGATCGCCGATATAGCGCTGCAGCAGACCCGCGAACGCGGCCGCGATCAGCGGTCCGAGGACGATCAGGACTTCGGGGGAGAATTGCACTGTCTCAGCCCCGCATCTGATTGATGTCTTCAACCGCGATGTTGCCGCGATTTCGGAAGTACGTGACCAGAATGGCAAGACCCACGGCGGCTTCTGCCGCGGCGACCGTGAGCACCATCATCGCGAAGATCTGGCCTTGCAGGTTCTGCAGGTGCGCCGAGAACGCCACGAGGTTGATGTTCACCGAAAGCAAAACGAGCTCGATCGACATCAGAATGATGATGACGTTTTTTCGGTTCACGAAAATGCCGAAGACGCCGATCGTGAAGAGCGCGGCGGCGACAAACAGATAATGGGCGAGCGTGATTTCCATTAGCCGAGCCCCTGCCCAGGACGGATGTCTTTAAGTTCGACGCCCTCAGAACGCTTGCGGCCGACTTGCGCGGCGATGTCTTGCTTCTTGACGCCCGGACGGTGGCGCAGCGTCAGCACGATGGCGCCGATCATGGCGACGAAGAGCACCAAGCCCGCCATTTGGAAGACGAGCAAATAGTCGGTGTAGAGCACCTGACCGATGGCTTCGGCGTTCGTGATCTCGTTCGCATGCTCCGGCGCGATCGCAATTGGCGCGCCCTGGGCTGACATCGAAGCACTGGCGACCAGCGCGAGTTCAGAGAACAGCGCCAACGCGATTATCGCGCCGATCGGCATGTAGGAAAGGAAGCCTTGCTTCAGCTCGGCAAAATCGATGTCAAGCATCATCACGACGAACAGGAAGAGCACCGCGACTGCGCCGACATAGACAATGACGAGCAGCATCGCCAGGAATTCCGCGCCCAGGAGCACGAAGAGACCCGCCGACGTGAAGAAGGTCAGGATCAGAAACAGCACGGAGTGAACCGGGTTGCGCACAGTGATGACTGCGAGCGCGGAAATCACCGCAATCGCACTCAGCACATAGAAGGCGATCGACGCCAACATCCGTTACGCTCTCCCAATTCGAAACGGCGCACGGCGTTTTGCCAGGCAGCCCCCGAGAATGACCCGCCCTATCGGTAAGGCGCGTCCAGTTCCAAATTCTTCGCGATCTCCCGTTCCCAGCGATCGCCGTTCGCGAGCAGACGCTCCTTGTCGTAGTAAAGCTCTTCGCGCGTCTCGGTCGCGAACTCGAAGTTCGGACCTTCCACGATCGCATCGACCGGGCACGCTTCCTGGCAGTAGCCGCAGTAAATGCACTTCACCATGTCGATGTCGTAACGCGTGGTGCGGCGGCTGCCGTCTTCGCGCGGTTCGGCTTCGATCGTGATGGCTTGCGCCGGGCAAATGGCTTCACAGAGCTTGCAGGCGATGCAGCGCTCTTCGCCGTTGGCGTAGCGGCGCAGCGCATGCTCACCGCGGAAGCGCGGCGAGAGCGGGCCCTTCTCGAACGGATAGTTCACCGTCGCTTTGCGCGTGAAGAAATACTTCATGCCGAGGGCGAAGCCCCCGATCATGTCGAGCATCAAAGCGCCCTTCGCGGCTTGCAGGATGCGTGACATGGGCCTCAGCCTCCAGCGACTGTGTGCGTGGCCGCCGGCGCGAGGAACGCGACGTAATAGCCAATGACGATGACGGCGACGAGCGAGGTCGGCAGGAAGATCTTCCAACCCAAACGCATCAGTTGGTCGTAGCGGTAGCGCGGCACGATCGCCTTCACCATCGCGAACATGAAGAACATCATCCAGATCTTCACGTAGAAGACGAGCATCGACGAGCCCGGTGAAGAACGGATTGAGGCCCAGACCCTCGACCGATCCCCATGGCAAGTGCCAGCCGCCAAGGAACAGGATCGTCGTCATGGCGCACATCATGACGATGTTGAGGTATTCGCCGATCATGAAGAGCAGATAAGGCGTCGATGAGTATTCGACCTGATAGCCGGCCACGAGTTCGGATTCCGCCTCCGGCAGATCGAATGGTGGACGGTTGGTTTCGGCGAGCGCCGAGATGAAGAACATCCCGAGCATGACGATCATCACAACGCCGACGAGAATGTTGTTCGGAAACTCGTCGAAGTTGAACAGGCGGAAGCCGTGCCACATCCAAAAGCCTTCGCGCTTGGTTGTCGACGATGGTCGTCAGGTTCAGCGAACCGACCAGCAGCAGCACCGTGATCAGAATGAAGCCAATCGAGACCTCGTAGCTCACCATCTGCGCCGCAGAACGCAGACCGCCGAGGAACGGGTACTTCGAGTTCGAAGCCCAGCCGCCCATGATGATGCCGTAAACGCCGAGCGAGCTGATCGCGAAGAGATAGAGAATTCCGACATTGAGGTCGGCAATCACAACATCCGGCCCCCACGGCACTACCGCCCATCCGATGAACGCGAGCGCGAAGCTCAGCAGTGGCGCGAGGATGAAGACGGTCTTGTTTGCACCTGCCGGGATGACGATTTCCTTGAACACGAACTTGAAGAAGTCCGCGAAGGATTGAAGCAGGCCAAACGGGCCGACGACGTTCGGCCCCTTACGCAGTTGCACCGCCGCCCAAACCTTGCGGTCGAACAGCAGCAGGAACGCGAGCGAGATCAAGAGCAAGATGCAGATTGCCAGGATCTGGCCGGTCTTCATCAGCGCCCACTCCCACTCGACCGGGAGATTGATCAGCGGAACGTAGTCGGCGCTGGGGTTCATTCCGCCGCCACCTTGTCAGCGCCGGCGCGCATGCGCGAGCACTCGGCCATCGTCTTCGACGCGCGCGCGATCGGGTTGGTCAGATAGAAATCCGTGATAGGCGACTTGAACGGATCGTTCGACACAGCGCCATCCGCGCCGATCTTCGCGGCGTCGAAGCCGGCGCTATCAGCAGCGCCTGGCGCGTAGTCAACATGACCGAAGGTCGGGTGATCGGCGATCATCTTAGCGCGGAGCGCGAGGAGCGAGTCATACGGCAGCGTCTTGCCGACAACGGCCGAGAGCGCGCGCAGGATCGTCCAGTCTTCCTTGCCCTCGCCCTTCGGGAACGTGGCGCGGCGGCCGTACTGGACGCGGCCCTCGGTGTTCACCCAGGTGGCGTCTTTTTCGGTGTAGGCGGCGCCCGGCAGGATGATGTCCGCGCGATGCGCGCCAGCGTCGCCGTGCGTGCCGATGTAAATCACCGTGCCGCCGCTCGGCAGCGCCACCTCATCGACGCCAAGCAACACGAGCGTATCAAGCCCGCCCTTCAGCATCTCGCTCGCGCTCTTGCCGCCCTCACCCGGCAGGAAGCCGAGATCGAGACCGCCGACGCGCGACGCCGCCCTGTGCAGCACGTTGAACGCGTTCCAGCCATCTTTGCTGAGACCGGCCGCGAGCTTGCCCACGGCGCGAAGCACAGCACCGCCATCGGCGCGCGCAACAGCACCGCTGCCGACAATGATCATCGGCTTCTGCGCGCTCTTCAGCTTGTCGCCGAAGCCGCCAAGTTGCCCGAGCGATTGCGGGCCAGCGCCGATGTGTGTGTACTTGTAGGTGAGATCAGCCGCCTCGCCAACGACCGCAATCTCCGCGCCGCGCAGCCAAGCCTTGCGCAGACGCGCATTCAGCACCGGCGCTTCAACACGCGGATTGGCGCCGACGAGCAAGATGACATCCGCTTCGTCGATGCCGGCGATGGTCGAGTTGAAGAGATATTCCTGACGCGCACCACCGCCGATCTGCGCGCCATCGGCACGACAATCGGTGTTCGGTGAACCGAGCGCGCGGAAGAGATCGAGCGTCGCCTTCATGCTCTCGGCGAAGGCAAGGTCGCCGGCGATGGCGCCGATCTTCTTGGCGTCGCCCGAAAGCGCTTTGGCGGTCGCGCTGAGTGCTTCGTCCCAGCTCGCCGGACGCAATTTGCCGTTTTCACGGATGTACGGCCGATCAAGACGTTGGCGGTTAAGGCCATCTTCGGCGTAGCGGGTCTTATCCGAAATCCACTCTTCGTTGATCTCTTCGTTGACGCGCGGCAGCACGCGCAAAACCGCGTCCCCACGCGCATCCACGCGAATGTTCGAGCCCAAGGCGTCCATGACGTCGACAGTTTCCGTCTTCGTCAATTCCCAAGGCCGCGCATTGAACGCGTACGGCTTCGAGGTGAGCGCACCGACCGGGCAAAGATCGATCACGTTGGCCGAAAGCTCGCTGGTGAGCGAGGCTTCCAGATACGTGGTGATTTCCATGTCCTCGCCACGGCCCGTCGCGCCGAGCTCGGACACGCCCGCGACTTCCGTGACGAAGCGGACGCAGCGTGTGCATTGAATGCAGCGCGTCATCACCGTCTTCACCAACGGGCCCATGAACTTTTCTTCGACCGCGCGCTTGTTCTCATCGAAGCGCGATCCGCCGCGGCCATAGGCGACGGATTGGTCTTGCAGATCGCACTCGCCGCCCTGGTCGCAGATCGGGCAATCGAGCGGGTGATTGATGAGCAGAAACTCCATCACGCCTTTGCGCGCCTTGGCGACAGTCGCGCTCTTGGTGACGAGTTCGTTCAGCACTTCATCACGCGGCGGCGGCAAGTCTTTCACTTGCTGCGCGCATGACGCGACCGGCTTCGGTCCCGACTTTCCGCCGACTTTCACTTCGATCAAGCACATGCGGCAATTGCCGGCGATCGACAGGCGCTCGTGATAACAAAAGCGCGGAATCTCGGCGCCGGCGGCTTCGCACGCCTGCAGCAAGGTAAGTTCCGGAGGAACGTCGACTTCTACGCCGTCGACGAGGATTTTCGTCATGAGTCTGACCGCTTTCGCGGACGCGAATGGACGATTTATTGCGTCGCTGCAAGTGGGCGAAAGGTCCGCTTCGCCAGTGGCTTAGCTGCGAATTATTCGCAAGTTCTCCTGGTTGCATGAGCGGAACAGAATACGTCCCACGGTAGGGAGTTAAGTGACTGACATTACATGCATTTTGCCGGAACGGACGGCGCCTTCGCCTGTTGTCTTGGCAAGGGCGGAAATAAGCGGAGCATCTCCCAATGCCAAACATCCAACAACAGCAGCAAAACGAACCGCGACGCGCGCAACCAGGCGATCCGAATCCGGCCGATAGCCGCGAAGACATGGAACGTCCGGAGCGCGACTCTGAGCGCAATCGCGAGCGTCCAGATCAAACCAAGCGTCCGCAGTAAGATCTGCGATCAAGACTGAACGAATGGATCGGAGCGGCGCCAAGCCGCTCCGTTTCGTTTGCTTAGAGCCGCGCTTTGAAGAGCCGCCCCCGCGCGCGGCGCCCCCCCCCCCCGGGGGGGGGGACCCGGGCCCGCCCGGCGGCGCGCCCGGGGGGGGGGGGGGCGGGGGGGGGGGGGGGGGGTGTGCGGCTTGGGCGCGGTCCGGCAGCACTTCACCCTCGAACCTTGAGCCCAACGCCGCGCTAAACGCCTCGAACCGCGCCGCTTTGCAATGTTTGTCGCCGGCAAAGCGATAGCCCCGCAGCGTAAGGTCCTCACGCTCCATGCGGTCCCGAACGATCGCGATGTCTTCGGGGGGATGCGTGCATGCCCGCGGGATTGTTCACCGGCACAGACGGCTGGCACAGCACGGGCGCGAGCACCGCGGGTTCCACCATCATCGAGAGCGCAAAATTCCCTGTGAGACACATGCCAAGCGCGCCAACGCCCTTCCCGCCACTTTCGGCATGCGCTTGCGCTGCAAGTTGTTTTAGCCAATCGACACAACGGCGGGCCCTGGTCGTTCGCCGCCAAGATCTTGAACTCGCGCGCGATGCAAAGGACGCGGAAGATCGACGCGTTCGTGTAGCCCTTGCTGTTCGGCTTGCCGGCTGGCCAAAGAGCGACGGCAGATAAACCGTGAAACCCCTCGCGCACCCAACGCGCAAAGCGCGCCCCCGCCGCGGGGCCGGGGGGGGTGCGGGGGGGGGGGGGGGCGGCGGCGCGGCAGGAATACCCCCCGCTTCAGCCCATCGAACTTAACGTCGCGACGCTTGAAGTCTTCGAGCTTGTCCCAGGTTTCGATGACGCCTTTGGCCATGTCGCGTCAAACCTTCGTCAGAGCGCCCTCGCCCACCACCGTGACCCACTCGCGCACACGCCACTTCGCGACGACGCCTTGGCTCACGTACGGATCAGCGCGCGCGAAATCTTCCGCCGCCTGACTGGTCTCGCCCTTGAACAACAGCAAGCCGAACGGAGACTCATCGCTCGGCACTGCGCCGCCAAGCTGCAACTCATCACGCGCTACAGAAGCACGCGCGAGTTCAAGATGCGCTGGCCGCACGGGTCCGCGCTTCTCCATCCAGTCAGGCGCGTAATCGTAAATCAGCAGCCGCTTCATTATTCAGCCGCCACCATCTTCACTTGGTGCACGCCCTTCGCGGCGCGATAGCGATCGATCCGTTGTTCAATCTCGCCACGGAAACACCGGATCAAACCCTGGATCGGCCACGCAGCCGCATCGCCGAGCGCGCAGATCGTGTGGCCTTCAACTTGGCCGGCGACATCGAGCAGCAGATCAATCTCGCTGTGATCGGCTTCGCCCTTGGCCATGCGCTCCAGCACGCGCCACATCCAGCCCGTGCCTTCGCGGCACGGCGTGCACTGGCCGCAGCTTTCGTGCTTGTAGAAATAGGCAATGCGCGCGATGGCGCGGATCATGTCGGTCGATTGATCCATGACGATCACGGCGGCGGTGCCGAGGCCGGAGCGATGCGGCGCAGCCATCAGCGCATCGAAATCCATCAGCATGGTTTCGGACTCTTGCGCGTTGATCATGCGTACCGACGAACCGCCAGGAATGATGGCTTTCAGATTGCCCCAGCCGCCACGCACGCCGCCGCAATGCTCTTCGATGAGCTGCTTCAGCGGGATGCTCATAGCCTCTTCGACGTTGCAAGGCTTGTTCACGTGCCCCGAAATGCAGAACACCTTCGTGCCTGCATTGTTCGGGCGACCGAAGCCAGCAAACCACTTCGCGCCACGGCGCAAAATCGTCGGCACGACCGCGATCGATTCAACATTGTTGACCGTCGTCGGGCAGCCATAGAGGCCGACGTTCGCCGGAAACGGCGGCTTCAAACGCGGCTGACCCTTCTTGCCTTCGAGGCTTTCGAGCAGAGCGGTCTCTTCACCGCAGATATACGCACCAGCGCCGTGGTGCATGTAGATGTCGAAATCCCAGCCGTGGATGTTGTTCTTGCCGACGAGCTTGGCCTCGTACGCTTCCTTGATCGCGCGCTCCATCGCTTCGCGCTCATAGACGTACTCGCCGCGAATATAGATGTAAGCCGCGTGCGCCTGCATCGCGAACGAGGCGATGAGGCAGCCTTCGATCAGCAAATGCGGATCGTGGCGCATCATATCGCGGTCTTTGCACGTGCCCGGCTCGGACTCGTCGGCATTGACGACGAGATAGTGCGGCCGATCCTTCACTTCCTTCGGCATGAAGGACCACTTCAAACCCGTCGGGAAGCCTGCGCCGCCGCGGCCGCGCAAGCCGCTCTCTTTGACGTTGGTGATGATCCAGTCGCGGCCAGCCGAGATCATATCGGCCGTGCCGTTCCACGCGCCACGCTTCTTGGCGCTCTCCAGATCGGCGCCGTGCTTGCCGTAGAGGTTCAGGAAGATGCGATCTTTATCCGCGAGCATTTCTATTCCTCAGACCTTCGGCGTCAGACTTATGAAGACGCGTAATCCAAACCAAAGCGCGCCAATCGCAGGAGCGACGACGCGCATATCCGTGAACGGCATGCGCTGAACCAGCGCCATGTATGCCGCGCCGGCGCCGCAGAGCACTGCAAGCACGGCAAACACAAACACCTTCCCGCCCTTGCCGCTGAGCGGCTTCATGGGCGTCAGAGGCGCGCGCGGTGCGCGTCGCTGGTAAAGCGGCGGAGGCGTCGGATTGCTCATCGCCGCGTGAACGCTCCGGCTTGCGCAAGCAAAAGCGCGAAGGCGATCGCCAACAATAAAGCAGGCAATGAACCAGAGCAGTTCACCGGTAGCAAACCAAAGCGCGCCGCCGACAGCCAGCATGACGGTATCGACGATCGCACCTTTGGTGATCGCCGCATTGATCTCCGGACGCGCTTGCGACTCGTCCATTACACCTTCTCCGGCAGCCCGGGAATCTTCACCGGCTTGCCGAGCGAGCCATCGAACAACGCCGGATCAGTGAGCGCCCTCTGCTCGCCTTCTGGCGCAGACGTCTGCCGCTTGATCGCCGAGCCCGGCTCAATCTTTTCGCCGCGCGCGAGCTTGTCCATCAGCGCCTCAAACGACTCAGGCGTCAGGTCTTCATGGTAATAGTCATGGATCGCCACGATCGGCGCATTCACGCACGCGCCCATGCACTCCATTTCTTCCCACGAGAAGAGGCCATCGTCGGTCACGTGATGCGCGGGGCCAATGCGGCGCTTGCAAACAGCTTTCAGGTCTTCCGAACCACGCAGCATGCACGGTGTCGTGCCGCACACTTGCAGATGATGTTTCCCGACAGGCTGCAGATGGAACATCGTGTAAAAGGTCGCGACTTCCAGCACGCGGATCGTCGGCATCTCGAGCATGTCCGCGATCACGCGGATCGCGGGCTCGCTCACCCAGCCTTCCTGCTTTTGCACTAACCAAAGCGCCGGGATCACCGCCGATTGCTTGCGCTCCGGCGGATACTTGGCCATCCACCAACGCACCTGCTCCATGGTCTCATTCGAGAACGCGAAACTATCAGGTTGTTCTGCGGCAAGGCGGCGGACGCTCATGGTGCTCTCACGAAATCTACGCGGGCGATGAGCCCGTCTTTCACTGTGTAAATGGCTGCGGCGTTGATGCGCTCGCTCGGCGAGCGCGTGATGTCTTCGTGGTCGATGACGACATCACCCACGACCATGCGATTGACCAGAGCGGCGTGGTTCTTCGGGAAAGTCCGAGAAAGCGCTTCGTAGCGCGCGCGAATAGCGGCGCGCCCAGCTGGGTCACCGCGCCATTGAGATCAGATGACGCAGTCGGCGGCAAAACACGCGCAGAACGCGTCGAGGTCCTGCGCATTGTAGGCGTCGAGCTGGCGCTGAACGATATCGGCCGCGCTCATGGGCGGCCTCCATCCGCGCCGCCAGGACGGCGCCTGCCGCCGAGAAGGCGCGCCCGGCCGCCACGCAGCGCCGCGGCCACCCCCATCTGCACAGCAGCGTCCACGACGTCATGCCGCCGCCTTCCGCCTTCAATTGCGTCGAGCTTGGCGAGCGCCTTGTTGGCGTCGTCACGCGCCTTCAGCAGCGAGGCGCGGCGATACGCGCGCAGATAGCGCGAAAGCACCGGCGCCTTCAGCAACGCGCCGCGCCGAATCACGATCAGCATCCCAAGCGCCGGCAAGAACGAGAGCGACGACATCGCCGGCGAAATCGCCGGGATCGAAGCCGCGAAAATCCATGTAACCCATGCGCAGCGGCACGACCACGAAGCCGACGAAGAGCCCGATCGTCAGACCCTGAATAGCGGCGCCGATGCGCACCCGCTCCGGGTGATGCTCAACGTGCTCAGGCTTGAACGCAAAGAAAGCGTGCACCAGGAACGCGAGCATAAACACGAGGGCGACGATGCCCTCGATCCAAAGCATGAGCGGAGCATGCTCAGAGCTCACCGATCGATTTCTCCGAACACGATGTCGAGCGAACCCAACACGGCCGAAACGTCAGCCAGCATGTGGCCCTTACAGAGATAATCCATCGCCGCGAGGTGCGGGAAACCCGGCGCTCGGATCTTCAGGCGGTACGGCTTATTGGTGCCGTCCGCGACGAGATAAACGCCGAACTCGCCCTTCGGCGCTTCAACGCAAGCGTACGCTTCGCCCGCCGGCACGTGGAAGCCTTCGGTGTAAAGCTTGAAGTGATGGATTAGCGCTTCCATCGACTGCTTCATCTCAGCGCGGCGCGGCGGCGCGTATTTCGAGTTCGCCGTCATCACCGGGCCTGGCGTCGATTTCAGCAACTTCACGCATTGCTGCATGATCTTCGTCGATTCATACATTTCCTCAACGCGGCAGAGATAGCGATCGTAGCAATCGCCGTTCTTGCCGAGCGGGATTTTGAACTCGAGCTCGTTGTAGATTTCGTAAGGCTGGTTGCGGCGCAAATCCCAGGCCATGCCTGACCCACGCACCATCACGCCGGAGAAGCCCCACTTCAGCGCGTCCTCGCGCGTCACAACGCCGATATCGACGTTACGCTGCTTGAAGATGCGGTTGTCCGTCAGCAGGCCTTCGATGTCGCGGACCTTCTGCGGGAATTGTTCGCACCACTCGCCAATGTCATCGATCAGCTGCGGTGTCAGATCCTGGTGCACGCCGCCCGGGCGCACGTAATTGGCGTGCATGCGCGAGCCGGAAGCGCGCTCATAGAACACCATCAGCTTTTCGCGCTCTTCAAAACCCCAGAGCGGCGGCGTCAGGGCGCCGACGTCCATCGCCTGCGTCGTGACGTTCAAGAGATGGTTCAGGATGCGGCCGATTTCCGAATACAGCACCCGGATGATCTGCGCCCGGCGCGGCACTTCAATGCCCGCGAGCTTCTCGATCGCCAGGCAGAACGCGTGCTCCTGGTTCATCGGCGCGACGTAGTCGAGCCGATCGAAATACGGGATCGCCTGTAGATAGGTTTTGTATTCGATCAGCTTCTCAGTGCCGCGATGCAGCAAACCGATGTGCGGATCAACGCGCTCGACAACTTCGCCATCATGCTCCAGCACTAGACCCAACACGCCGTGCGCCGCCGGGTGCTGCGGGCCAAAATTGATCGTGAACGTGCGCTTCTCTTCAGTCGGCGCGTTGGAGAGATCGTCAGCCATTGGCGCGCCCTTTCTGGGTGGCGCCGGCCTCATCGCCCGGCAAGGTCATGCCTTCCCATGGGCTGAGGAAGTCGAAGTTGCGGAACGCTTGGGTGAGCTTCACCGGCTCATAAATCACGCGCTGCTGCTCAGCGTCGTAGCGAACTTCAACGTGACCGCTCAGCGGGAAGTCTTTGCGCAGCGGATAGCCTTGGAAGCCGTAGTCCGTGAGCAAGCGACGCAGATCCGGATGGTTGGCGAACAGGATGCCGTACATGTCGAACGCTTCGCGCTCGAACCAATCCGCGCACGGATAGATCGCCGCAATGCTGGGCACCGGCGTGTCTTCGTTGGTCTCCACTTTGATACGGATACGCTGGTTCAGGTGCATCGACAGCAAATGATAGACGACGTCGAAGCGCTTGCCGCGCTCGGGATAATCCACGCCGCAAATGTCGATCATCGTGGTGAAGCGCCCGCGCGGATCATCGCGCAGGAACGTAATCACCGCCACGATCTGCTCAGCGCGCGCCGAGATCGTGAGTTCACCGAAGGCAACGCTCACGTCTTCAATCGCGCTCGTCATGGACGATTTGATATGCGCGCCAAGATCTTCGAGGGACTGGCTCATCGAATGATGTTCCCTTCGCGGCGTATTTTCCGCTGCAGCTGCAGGATGCCGTATACGAGCGCTTCCGCAGTCGGTGGACAGCCCGGGATGTAAACATCAACCGGCACGACGCGATCGCAGCCGCGCACCACGGCGTAGCTATAATGATAATAGCCGCCGCCATTCGCGCATGATCCCATCGAGATCACGTAACGCGGGTTCGGCATCTGGTCGTAAACCTTGCGGAGAGCCGGCGCCATTTTGTTGGTAAGCGTGCCCGCGACGATCATCACGTCCGACTGGCGCGGGCTGGCGCGCGGCGCAAAACCAAAGCGCTCGACGTCATAACGCGGCATCGACGCCTGCATCATTTCAACCGCGCAGCACGCAAGGCCGAACGTCATCCACATCAGCGATCCCGTGCGCGCCCAGGTGACGAGATCATCAGCGGCGGCGACGAGAAAGCCTTTGTCGGCAAGTTGGTTCGACAACCCGGTGTAGAACGGATCGTCTTCTTTGACGGGGTAACCGCCATCGACTCCGGCGCGCGCGGCGCCGCCTGCTGGAACGATCGTGCTCATGAGCTCATTCCCACTCCAGCGCGCCTTTTTTCCATTCGTAGATGAAGCCCACGGTCAAAATTCCGAGGAAGCCCATCATCGACCAGAACGCGAATTGCGCGACGTCCGCCGGCATGTCGCCAAGCGTCACCGCCCACGGAAACAGAAAAGCGACTTCGAGGTCGAAAATGATGAAAAGGATCGACACAAGGTAGAAGCGCACATCGAACTTCATGCGCGCGTCATCGAAGGCGTTGAAGCCGCACTCGTAAGCCGAGACTTTCTCTTTGTCCGGCGACTTCGGCGCGATCACCCAAGCCGCAATCAGAAAGCCCGCGCCGAGTACGATGGCGACTGCCAAGAAGATGATAATTGGCGCGTAATTGATGAGGTCGAGACCCATGCCGTTCACCTAAGCCGCATCGGGCCGCGCCGCCATAAGATCAGGCGCCGCAGCCGCGAAAATCGCGCGGAAGCTATTGCGCGTCGCAGGTCGAAGCAACCTACGCGCATCTGCGAACCACTCGCAGAAAACGCTCGCCTTCGCAGTGCTTTTCAGCACTGAAACGACCGCAAATTTGAGATGGCTTGCAATGGCGCGAGTGACGGGGCTCGAACCCGCGACCTCCGGCGTGACAGGCCGGCGCTCTAACCAACTGAGCTACACCCGCGTACCATTTCGCGAGAAGGCGCCGGAGTTAGGCTAAGCCGTTCACCCGGTCAAGCGCGCGCTCTGGCCCGCTAAGCAAGGCTGTACCGGTTGGCCGTTAAGGGGTTGGCCGTCTCTGTCGAAGCGGTCTGCATTGCCGCTGGATCGTCCCAAGCGCGGGTCGGCGAGTTGAGGCGCAGAAGGGCTTCCACACGGTCATTCGGCGCGAGAACCTCGCTGCCATGCTCATCCCGCAGGGCCGCAAAGACCGCGCCCGTCGACGTGTCGATTGCGATAACGGACGCGCCGTCCTGGCAACCACCGGCAGCGCAGCCTCTAAAAACGAGCGCTTCCGCGCCCCCGCCCTGTTCCAGACGCCCTACAACCGGCGCAGCCATGGTCCGACGCAGCCGCTCGCGATCGGCCGCGTTGAAGCCCAATTGCTCAGGGCTGTAACGGGCGCCCTCACCACCAATAAAATCGGCGTAGATGGTCCCTGCGAGTGGGCGGAAATCAGCGACCGCTTGAGGCGCCGGCTCGTTGACCGGCGCGGACACTGCGGGCCGAGGCCCTAGCCCCACAGCGCTCAATTGATCGCAGCCCACCAAAGCCAGGAAGGCCGCGGCGGCAAATCCGGTCCGGAGGAAAATCCGGTGCATGACTCGCAGGTTAGCACCCTTCTGGGACAGCGCGAACGGGCCGGACACGTCATTCCGGCAAAACTCACGGCGTAAGCCATCCGAAGCTCGCGAGTGGCATCCCCAGCCCTCCTGCGCCAAGGCGCAACCCTCGCTTCGCGGCAAATGGCGGCCAGTGAGGGGATCGACGCCCCGAGAGGGGGCCGGCCGGCCCCCGGCCGGGGGCGGGAGTGGCCGCGACTTGCTGCGGCGTTGTACCCGCAGTGTACCCCGAAACACCAGTGTCCCGCCCGCCCCGCCCCATTCTGACGAAGCGCCTAGTCGAGGCGCTGAAGGCGCAGCCCGCGCGCTTCGACGTCTTCGATGCGCGCCTCCCGGCTTCATGGTGCGGGTGCATCCCTCCGGCACGGCCTACCTCGACGCCGGACGCCAGCGCGTCATTACCCTGGGAAGGCTGGGCGCCACCCGAGGCGCGCGGGGGCCGAGATTGCGCGGCGCAGCCGCGCCGGTGACGGCCGCGCCATCGCCCCGCCGAGGGCCCTGTGATGACCTTATCCGAGTGGCTGCGCGGGCCCGCCGCCGCCCCAGAGCGACCGGCTCCTGGGGCCGACGCGACCTCAACCGCCACATCGCGCCCCTGGGCGCGTCGTCGCCGCTGAAGCCGGCCGACATCGAGCGGGCGCAAGCCGACATCGCCGATGGCAACACCGCCGCCGACATCCGCACCGGCGCCCGCGGGCGCGCCATCGTACGGGGCGGCCACGCCGCCGCCCGCGCCGCCATCACCACGTTTGCAGCGTGCCTCGCCTGGGCGAAGACGCGCGGCCTCATCGATGACAATCCAGCCGCGGGCGTCCGAAAGATTGCCGACGTCAAGCGAGAGCGCTTTTTGTCAGAAGCGGAAGCGGCGCGGCTGCTGGCGACACTGGATACGCTACAAACGCGCGCCCGCATCAGCGCGACCTTCGCGGACGTCATTCGCGTCCTGCTGCTCACCGGCGCCCGAAAGAACGAGATCGCCGCCCTCACCTGGGACGAACTCGATCCCGAGCGCGGGGTCATTCGTTTGCGCAACATGCGCGCCAAGAACGGCGACAAAGTCATTGTCCTGAACCCCGCGGCCCGCGCGATCCTCCACGCGCGCCCCGCACCTCGCGATTTGTGTTTGCCTCCTGACACCGCCGCCAACACACCAATTGTCGGCTTACAGAAGCCGTGGTCGCGGGTGCGCGCGGCAGCGCAGCTGCCGGGGCTCCGCCTCCATGATCTTCGCCATTCGTTTGCATCCCTGGCTGCAGCCGATGGCGCCTCGCTGCCGATGATCGCAAAAGCCCTAGGCCACGCGCACACCTCAACAACAGCGCGCTACGCGCACCTCGCCGATGACGCCGCCCAGCGCGTCGCCGACAGCGTCGGGCGCCGTGTTGATGAGGCGTCGCGCCGGGCGCCGCTCACTCTGAGCTCAACCACCTGAACACAGTCGACTTCGGCACGCCGATGCGCGCGGCAACCGCGCGGAAGCTCAGGCCGCTGGCGCGCAGCCGCGCGCGGCGTCCAACCAAGCCGGTGTCGGCGCCGTCCCGGCCGGGACGTCCGCCACCGTTTCAGTTTGGATCGCGTGCGGGACACGCGAGGCAGTCGCGTTCGGGACGGATTGGGACTGCGGCACGTACACGCCGATGGTTCGCACGTTGGTGGCGGCGGCGCAGTCCGACAATCGGTGTCGCCGCGCGCGGCAGCGGCGGCGCGCGCGGCGCCCGGGTGCGGCCGCCGACCACGCCAGCGTCGCGCCACCCAACGCGCCTGCAAAAGTCCAACCTTGCGCTTGGGACGCCGCGCCGTGCGCGACGTCTGTTAGGACTGCCCCTGCACCTGGGACTGGGACTGGGACTGGGACGGGGCGGCCGTCGGCTGGGACGCGGCCAACACCTAATACAAGCCGATCTCGCAGAAGCTGAGCACTTCGAAGCATCCGACGGAACGGCGCTTCGCTTTCAGAAGGCGCCGTCGCCGCGGTGTAGCGGACGCGCGCGTCCGCCTCTCTGGCTTCCGCCGCCTCTAACGCCGCCTGTAACGGCGCCTGCAGTAGAACCAGGCGCGAGCCTGGAATGTTAGCGGGCAGCTGCATGAGCCGCGCATTCGCTTCGCGCGCGTCGGCGGCCGCCGCACTCAACTCGGCGTCGATACTCGCCGCCGCCTCGGCGCGCATCATCGCCTGCGAGGTTATGAACGCGTGATCGACGCCGAAAGCCGTCGCGCCGGCAAACGTGAGGCTCAGCACGATCCCAGCTGCGGCGCTCGCCCACGCGCCGCGCTGCAAGGCAAAGAAGGCGCGCGCCGCCATTGCGTTCGCGAGTTGCTGCGTCGTCAGCGGGATCGCGGCCATTGCGATGACGCCGAGATCGCCGAAGTGCGGTGGCCACGCTCGC
>JADJCG010000011.1 GCA_016703335.1 Caulobacteraceae bacterium
GGTGTTCGACCGCATGGATGAGCGCATCCATCAAATCGAGGAAGCGCGCCCGGAAATTCACATCACCGAGATCGCCTCGTCGGTCGAATTCATCCGCGGCATGCATGCGAGTTCCATCGAGGCGCTGATCGAAGGCGCGCTGCTGGCGTGTGCGGTTGTGTTCTTGATCCTGCGCGACTGGCGCGCGACGCTCATCGCCGCCGCCGCAATCCCGCTTTCGATTTTCCCGACCTTTGCCGGCATCGAGATCCTCGGCTTCACGCTCAACATGGTGACCTTGATCGCACTGGCGCTCGTTACCGGCGTCCTTGTCGATGACGCCATCGTCGAGATTGAGAACATCATCAGGCACATGCGCATGGGCAAAAGCGCCTATGCGGCAGCGCTCGAAGCCGCCGACGAAATCGGCCTCGCCGTCGTCGCAACCACGGGCTCAATCATTGCCGTGTTCCTTCCCGTCAGCTTCATGGAAGGCGGGATGGGCGTATTCTTCAAGGAGTTCGGCCTAACGGTCGCGCTCGCTGCGTTCTTCTCGCTCGTCGTTGCGCGCCTGATCACGCCGATGATGGCCGCGTTCTTCTTGAAGAACGAAGGTCATGAGGCCGAAGCCAAGCCCGGCGTTCTCACCGATACCTATCATGACGCCTTGGCATGGGCGATCATCAACCCGTGGAAGACTGTCGGCATCGGCCTCGCCGTATTCGTCGGCTCGCTCATGCTCGCGACCACAGTGCCTTCCGTTGTTATCCGCGCTTTGACAATGGCATGATCCAAGCGCGCGTGGAAATTCCGCCGGGCACGCCGGTGTTGGAGGCCGATCGCGTTTTGCAGCGCATGAGCGCACGCATTCGCGAAAATCCAGAAGTGATCGGCGTGTTCACATCGATGAACGGCGCCGATGGCTCCGCGCCGGATGCGAATATGTACATCCAGCTCACGCAGCGCGACGAACGCAATCGCTCGGCGTACGCGATCCAGCAGGAAATGCGTCCGATCCTTTCGGAGTTCGCGGACTACCGCGCTGCATTCGTGCAGGATCAAGGCGGCTCGTCCGGCTCCGACATCACCGTGCAATTCGTCGGCGAAGATCCGGTCGCGGTAAATGCAGCCGCCGATCGCCTCGCGGCGGCGATGGGACAAGTGGAGTCGCTCGCAGACGTGCGCTCGACCTCGGCGCTCCGCCGTCCAGAAATTCAGCTTCGTCCACGCCAGGAAGATATGGCGCGCCTCGGCGTGACCTCCGCTGCCCTCGCCTCCGCCATCCGTATCGCGACAAGCGGCGACGCTGAGCAGAACCTGCCGAAATATGATCTCGCTGATCGCCAGATCCCGATCCGCGTCACGCTGCGCCCCGATCAACGCAGTGACCTTGACGCACTGCGCTCACTGCCGGTGCAATCGTCACTCGGCGCGCCGGTGCGCATCGATGCGGTGGCTGATGTTCAGTTCTCGCTCGGCGAAGCCACCATCGAACGCCGCGATCGCGAGCGTGCGGTGACGGTCGGCGCCAACGTGCGGCCGGGGACGCAGCTCTCGACTGCACAGGCCGCTGTGTTCGGCTTGCCCGAAGCACAAGGCGGCCCTGGTGCGCGCCTCGCCGCTGGCGGTCAGACTGAGGACTTCGCGGAAATGACCGCAAGCTTCGGCAGCGCGATGCTGTGGGGCATCATCCTGATCTACATCGTTCTGGTGTTGTTGTTCCGCGACTTCTTCCAGCCGATCACGATCATGACGGCGTTGCCGCTCTCGCTTGGCGGCGCGTTCCTTGGTCTCATCATCGCCAACCAGCCGCTCTCGCTCTTCGCATTCATCGGCTTGCTGATGCTCATGGGTCTCGTGACCAAGAACTCGATCCTGCTGGTCGACTTCGCAGTTGAGCGCATGCACGCTGGCATGAGCCGTAACGCTGCGCTGATGGAAGCAGGCATGAAGCGCGCGCGTCCGATCATTATGACGACGTTCGCGATGTCAGGCGGCATGATCCCCGCCGCCGCAGGCTGGGGTGTCGACGGGACGCTGCGCCAAGGCATGGGCGCCGCCGTTATCGGCGGCTTGATGCTCTCGACGTTGCTGTCGCTGGTTTTCGTGCCTGCGATGTTCGTGCTGATCGATCGCCTGGAGCGCTGGGTGCAGGGCTTCCTGCCGAAGCCGACCTCGCACACGGATGAAAAAACCGCGCGGACGCCGGCTGAGTAATCAGCGCGAGCGGCCGCGCGCGCTCACCGGCCAAATGTCGATCAACGCGCCATCGCGCACGACGTGATACGCCTCATAGAGGTTCACTGTCGGGTCGCAGTGCGGAACGGCAAGGCTCACGTGATCGCCGATGCGGAATGTGTGATCCGGCGCGATCAGCGCACCGTGCTCATCGCCCATGAACACGAACATTGCGCCAGCCGGCGCGCCGTCCATCACGACCGGCAAACCACCATCGGTTGAGAGCGCTTTGAAGCCAGCGTCGATCGTCGCCATCGAAGACGAATTGGCCGAGATCACGTGCGCGTCGACAAAGAGCGATGTCTCAAACGGCTTGCCGCCGCCGCCATCAAGATCGCAGTCGTTATATTGCTTATCCATAAACACGTACGAGCCGGCTTGAAGTTCAGTCAGCACGCCAAGCTCAGCGTCGATGCGATGCGTGCCAGTGCCGCCACCGGTAATAACCTCGGGCACATAGCCGGCGCGCGAAAGCGTTTCGACCACGCCGCGCAGATACTCGGTGCGATCGGCAATGGCCGCGCGCCGATCGGCGTAGGATTCGATATGTTGTTGAGCGCCGCAATAATATTGCACACCGGCAAAGCGCAGCGTCTCGGCTGCTGCAATGCGCTGGGTTAACTCCAGCGCTGCTTCTGCCGAAGGCACGCCAGTGCGGCGGATGCCGGGATCGATGTCGACCACCACATCTAATGCCCGCCCCGCCGCCTTTGTGGCGGCGGCGAGTGCGTCGACGTTGTCGGGGTTATCAGCAACGACGCGCAACTGGCTAATTTTTCCATTCAACGCGATCAAACGCGCGATCGCCTGCGGGGTCACCACTGGTGATGTGATCAAAATGTTCTGCACGCCGCCTTCGGCGAGAGCTTCGGCCTCACCCAGTTTGGCGCAGCACACGCCGACCGCGCCCGCGCCAGCTGCAGCTTGGCGATGTCGGCGCTCTTGTGAGTTTTTGCGTGCGGGCGGAGCGCCATGCCATTGTCGCGGGCGAAGGCCGCCATGGCGTCAATGTTGCGCTGAAGTGTATCGCGGTCGATCACCAGCACCGGCGTGTTGAGCGAGAGACGCGAACCTTGCCGGCCGATAAGGTGCTTATGCAGATCGATATCGCTCACGCTCGTTTTCCTCGATTGCGAACACGCTCCATCAAATGCGCATTCGCGAACTTCGCGCCTGGATCGACGCCATCGCGCACGGTTTTGAATTTCGCGGCGTCCGGGTAGAGCGCATCCACGTCGCGCGCGGTCAAAGTGTGCCGTTTGGCCCAGTGGGGCGGCCACCGTGAGCGCGAAAAATTGGCTCGGCTTGAGTGAACAGATCGCGCCATGGCATTTTCGCGTATTGGTGCATAGAGATCGACGCACCGGGCGTGGTGTTGAATGGCGAGAGCCAGATGTCGTCAGCGGCTGTCAGGCGAAACTCGAATGGAAACGTCACCGGCAGCTTGCGCTTTTGAATCCAGGCAATCGCTTCTTTTAGCGCCGCCCAGCCGTTGGCGCGCGGCAGTTCGTATTCCATCTCCTCGAACCGCACCGTGCGATCGGACGGAAATATCTGATACGCGGGTCCAACGCGCCGTTGCTTCACGCCTGCGCCGACGATCACCGGCTGCAAACGCCGAGTGAGCCACGGCGCGATAGAACAAATATCGCAGACCATGCGGAAAGCGCGGTCGTCGATGTCGTTCATGTGCTTCAGCGGGCCTTCGGCGGGCGCTGGGTTCAGCGTTTTGAGGACGACGTACTTGCCGTACGGAAACACAAAAATTCGACGTGGCGGTTTTTGGCGGCGAGTTCGTCCCAGCGCGCTTCGACATCCTCCAGCGGGTAAGTCTCTACCTTCTCTTCCAGGTGATAGGCCGGCAGCACATCGATCTCGATCTGCGTGGCGACGCCGACGAGGCCGAGCGATAGGCGGGCGGCTTGAAATAGGTCCGGCCGTTCGCTCTCGCTGCAGGTAACAATAGCGCCGTCCGGCATCATTAGGCGAAAGCCGCGCGCCGCCGTCGACAGCGAGCCAAGGCTAGCGCCTGTGCCGTGCGTGCCGGTGCCGATGGCGCCCGCCAAAGCTTGCGGGTTCACATCACCTTGATTGATGAGCGACGTGCCCTCTTCCCACAATACCGAGGTTAGCTTCGCCAAGCTCCAACCCGCCGGCGCCCAGACGCGAGACTTGTCTGCGTTAAATGAAATGCCGCCTTCAAGCTCCGAGAGCGAAAGCAACGTGCCGTCGGTTTCGCAGAGCGGCATAAATGAGTGGCCAGCGCCAACAACGCGCACTTTGCGCGCCTGCGCGACCAATGCTGCTAATTCGGTTTCGGTCTTCGGCCGCGCGATGTGCTGCGGCGTGGCGCTAACGCTGCCTGACCAATTCTTCCACTGCATCAACGCAACATCCCTGCACGCACATGCGCGCAGGGATGCTTAGGCGTCAACCGTGTAGAGAGTTAGATGCTCTCAAGGCGTGAGGACACGACGCCCGCGATGATCACAGCAGCATAGCAAGCGAACATTAGCGCCCCGAACTCCGGTTGGAGCGAAGGGTCAAGGTTCGGGGAAAAGCACCGCGAACCGGTCAACTTCGTAAAGGCCAACGAGGAAGCCGGGCACCGCCATGGTGGTCGCGGCCTCAGAGCGATCATTCACCGCTACGCCCATGACCTTCACTACAATGTAGGTGAGGACGAGAAGCGCGAGCGGCAGCGTCAGGAACGCATACGACACGCCACCAGGGCCGGGTTGGAGCGCGATGTTTCCAGCGGCGCCGAACGCCGCAGCCAATCCGATCCAAAATGCAAATCCAACCGCCATCCAGCGAACTGTGAGCGTCGTTCGACCGCCAAGAATCACGGCGGCGTAGGACGCGAACATCAAGATCGCGAATTCGCCAGCAAGCGAAGCATCAAGATTCGGAAAGACAAATGCGAAGCTGTTGATTTCGTAGATGCCAACCAAAAGACCGGGCAGCGCCATGATCGAGGCGGCTTCAGAGCGGTCATCCGGAGTAACCCGCATCGCCAAAAGCAGAAGGTGTGTGATCGCCCAGAGCGCCAAAGGGACAATCAAAAGCATCCATGGCACTCCCCACGGACCCTCGCGGAACGCCCATTCCCCGACGAACCGGAACGCGAGAAGGATTGCGATCCAGACCGCAAAGCCGACCGCCATCCAACGTACGATCATGTTGGTACTCCCCTACCCGCCCGACTCGTGGGCACTTTCGCGAACATTACGAGTTCCTCAGGGAGCCGCAATCCAAGTTCGCGCCTGAGGGCGCGGCCGAGGGGTCCTCCTCAACTCTGGAGGGCGAAAATCCCGGCCCTTGTGTTCTTGTGATAATGGCCCCGCGGCTGATGCCGCGGAGCCAGCCCCGCTAGTAGCGGCGGCCGATCCGGATGCCGGCAGTCATCGGCCGCGTCACCACATCGTAATAGACACCGTCGAGGGAATCCCCCACGGGCGCCGCGAGACAGGTCGTCAACAGGCACTCGGTGTAGCGGCCTGCAATCCCCCGCTCGTCAAAGACGTTGTCGACGAAGAGCGAGATCCGAAGGCCGTTGCGCTCGATCCCCGCAGCGATGTCCACCGTCCAATAGTCAGGCAGCGACCCAATGAGCTCTGCTTCGGTTTGCCGGATGTCGATGCTGCGATCCCCGACATAGGAAGCGCCACCCTGTAGGAAGGCGTCCCAATTTCCGAGTTGGAATTCGTAGCGTCCAGTGAAGTCGAGCTTGAGATCAGGCGCGACGGGCAACGGCGTGCCGACGAGCGTGTCTGGGATGTCGGCGCTCGTCAGCTGGCTATCGATGTACGTCCCGCCAGCCGTGATCATGAGACCGCGGATCGGCGCCCAAGTGATGTCGGTTTCGATGCCGTCGATTTCGGCATCGCCCGCGTTCTGGATGTACGTCAGGCCGCTGGTGCCGAGCGTCGAGAATTGGAACGAATTCCAGACCTCGTGGAAGATCGCGCCATTGAAGCGCAAGCGACCATCCGCCCAATCGGTCTTCCAACCAAACTCGTAGTTGTCGAGGAAGTCGGCTTCATATGGCGGCACGGCGCTGTTGCGATTGACACCGCCAGGACGGAAGCCTTCCGAGTAGGTGAGATACACCATACGGTCTTCATCGATGTTCCACTCGAGGTTGGCGCGGTAGAGCTGCCCCTCCTCTTCGGTCGACGCATCAAGATTGACGCAAGGCGCCTCGCGATATGGCGTCGCCAAGAAGCACGCCGCTTCGCCGGTGCCGCTTGAAAAGCCAGCGCCGTAGCCGAAGAAGCCATAGAGCGAGTTCTCAGTGCGGAACGAGCGCACGCCCACCGTCGCCGTGAGACTTTCGGTGATGTCGAAGGCGAGCTCGCCAAAGATCGCAGTTTCTTCGTCTGTGCGCTGCTGCTCAGTCAGCCAGATCGTGTCTTCCTGGCCCGGCACTTCGTACGCGTCGCGGAAGTCTTCCGAGAAGTAGTAGCGTTGATGATCCTCATGCTCCGCGAGTTGATAGAACAAGCCAGCAATCGCGCGCAGCCGGCTGTTTGCCGGCGAGGTGACACGGAATTCGTAGGTCGAACGATCATAGTGATCGCGACCGCCGACTTGCTGGCCAGGATTGATCGGATCGCCGGGCGCGCCGGTGATGCCATCGCAGGCGCCTGGCGTCGTGTTGTCGACGAAGTAGCAGCCGTAGCCGAGCAAGATATCGTAGAAATAGCCGTAGTCAGAATAATCTTGATTGCTTTCGACGTCGCGGCTCAACTGCGAGGCTGAGAACACGATATCGAAATTGCTGACCGTGCCTTCGATCGTGAGCGCGCCCTGATCCAATCATCATCATTCCACTCCGGGAAGAAGTGCGTGACGCCCAGGTCGCCGACATCGCTCTGCTCGCCGAAGACACCGTTCGAGCGCTGGTGTTGGCCCATGATCTGCGGCGTGATCGTCCAGCTGTCGTTCAGATCGATGCCGAGTGCGATCCGTCCGCCATATGAATCGGAGTCGTTGTAGTCGTTCTTGGCGATGTCGGAATTGCTGTCGGAGACGTAAGTGTAGTCACGCGTGCCGGCGCGGTTGTCGATGTAACCGCCCGCGTGTTCTGCCCACCCGACCATGCGAATGGCGGCGCGGTTGCCGAGCGGTATGTTGACGTAGCCCTCGCCCACTTGGCCAAAGCCGCCATTGGCGATGGCGTTGAACTCCAAATCCCACGCCGCGCTGAACTCTTCCGGGTCCGGCCGGTTGGTAATGATGCGCACTGTGCCCGCTTGCGAACTCGCGCCGTAGAGCGTGCCTTGCGGGCCCGCCAGCACTTCGACGCGCGCCACATCGTAGAGGTGCATATCGAGGTTGCCGACGATGGTCGTGATTGGCTGTTCGTCGAGATACGTGCCGACGCTTGGTTGCGAGCTGGAGTGGTTACCGTTCTCACCGCTGGCGACGCCGCGCATGAACGGCCGGTTGTATCCCGGGCCGTAGCTCGGTGTGAATGACAGCGTCGGCAAGTGCTGCGCGTAGTCTGCGAAGTCCGTGATGTTGAGTTCATCGAGAAGTTCAGCGTCGAGCGCTTGGACGCTGATCGGCACGTCCTGGAGATTTTCTTCGCGCTTGGTCGCGGTGATGACGATGTCGCCGACGCCGACGCTCTCATCGTCTTGCGCGAGCGCGTTTGTGGCGAAACTTCCCGTAAGGGCCGTACTGAGGAATAGAAACACGTTGAGTGCGTTGCGCTTGCGCCGCCCTGTTGTCTTGCCTTTGGTCATGTCTCTCCCCTCGCGATCGACTCAAGTATTCCCATACGAATTGAGCGCCGGCCCCAGAGCCGCTTTCAACGGCTGAAGCCAAGGCTCGGAGTGCCGCCAGTGGTCGACGGCGTCGGCGTAAAGTGGTTGACGCACCTGCTCGGAACTAGCGGTGCGAACGGCGCGCGTGTTGGTGTAAAAGTCGAGGCAAGCGGGCTCAAACGGCAGGCCGCAATATTGAAGCAGCCGGCGAACCTCGCCCTCGAGATCGGCGATCACATTCTCATAGATCACGCGATGGACACGGCCTGGCGCAGCTTCGCCAAAGCGCGCCATGAGGCTCACATAGTCCGCGTAGTATCGGCCGAGATCGGTGAGATCGTAGGTGAAACCCTGCCCCCGCGCGAAGTGCTGTTTGTAGGCGGCGAAACCAGCGCCCAGCGGATGACGGCGCGCATCGATGATCTTCGCGTTGGGCAAAATGAGATTGATGAAACCGACATGCTGGGAATTGTTCGGCATCTTATCGATGAAGAACGGCTTGTCGGTTTTGCGCTGAACGCGTGTGCGCGCGATGTACTCATCGCCAAGCGCCGCAGTCTCGTCCTTGGACAATTGCGCCAAAACGCCGGGATAGGCGCCGCCCCGCACTTTGCCGCCGCCAATGCGCTTGGCGATGGCGATGATGTCCGGCAATTCCATTGTGCCTTCGACCATGGAGTGGCTGGACAGAATTTGCTCGATCAGCGTCGAGCCCGAACGCGGCAATCCCACAATGAAGATCGGGGCGGCTGCGCTGCTGCCCCAATCCTTTCGTTGAGAGACAAAATCGCGCGTGAAAAGTGCTTCGTGCTCGCGCGCGGCCGCGCTCGTTTCGTTGGCGTCGTAGTGGAGTCCGGCCCGGCGAATGCGAGCGCCTTGGTCGTAGTGCTTGAACGAACCCGCATAGTCAGCGCGATCTTCAAGCGCTTTGCCGAGCGTATAGTGGAGATGAAAGCGATCCTCGTCGCTGATGTCCTGGCGCGCCAATTGAGCTTCGATATTGGCCAGCGCCGCATCGTCGAACGTGTACGTCTTCATGTTGGCGAGGCTCCAATAGCCTTCGCCGAAATTTGGCGCCGCTTTCACGCAGCGTTCGTAAGCTTCAATGCTCTCGGCACGTCGGCCAGCCGTTTTGCAGGCATGGCCTAAGCTTAGCCAGGCGCGCGCGTTGTCCGGGTATTGGCGCAGAATGTCCTGATAGATGCCGATCGCATCGTCATATTCGCCGACACGTGTCAGCGCCGATGCACGCAAGAAGCGATAGCTTGGGTTCAGCGGATCGGCTTGCAGCAGAATGTCGATCTCGCGCAACGCCTCAACGGCCTTGCTTTGCCGATGCAGCACGATTGCGTAATTGTGCCGGGCAGGCATGAAACTGGGCGCAAGCTGAAGGCAGCGCGCCAGTAGTTTCTCCGCGTCGTCAAAACGGCCGAGACGCGCGCCAACTTCCGCAAGCATACGGATCGCTGCGACATCCGTTGGGTTTTCGCGCAAATGCGGTCGCAGCAAATGCTCGCATACCGCGAGCTTGCCATCGCAAAGGGCGATCGCCGCTTGCATCAAGGCCGGATCGCGTACCGACGCGCGGATAGATTGCGCATAGGCTGCATCAGCGCCGGCAGTATCGCCAAGCAAGGTCAATTGATCGCCAAGCGCGCGCCAGGCCGGGCCTTGCGGCGCGAGTTCAGCGGCGCGGCGCAAGGCGATCGCCGCCTGCTCATGATCACCCAAGTGCGCGTGCGCCAGGCCGACGATGAACCGCGCATCAGCTTGCTTGGGATCGAATTTCAGAATTTCGAGCGCCTGCTCCAGTGCCAAAGACGGGCTCGGCTTCAGAAGCCGCTGGGCATGCGCCAACGCTTCCTGCACGGACCCCGTTCGCTCCGGCGCGCTGGTCTGCATCTGCTCTCCCG
This sequence comes from Caulobacteraceae bacterium, assembly GCA_016703335.1. Lineage (GTDB taxonomy): Bacteria > Pseudomonadota > Alphaproteobacteria > Caulobacterales > Aquidulcibacteraceae > Vitreimonas. Next base: position 9,905 of record JADJCG010000011.1, read on the forward strand.
GAACCGGAGCAGATGGCGGTATTCACGCGCTGTCAACGAAACTTCATCGCCGCTTGGTGCCCGGTCGCCGAAAGCGTAGATGCGTGGCGCAAGCGCGACAGAAGCTCTCCTAGCGGCAAGAAAGCTGATTCAGCTTGTCGGACGGCGCTGAGAAAATGGTGGTGGCGGGTGGACTTGAACCACCTACCTTGGGGTTATGAATCCCACGCTCTAACCAGATGAGCTACGCCACCGAAGGGCGGTCACATACGCGCGGCGGGCGCGGCGGGCAAGCGGTCAGGCGGCATTTGGCGCTGTGAGCGCCGGATTTAGCAATTTCCTTTCCCTTGTTGCCCGGTTTGGTCTTGCGAGGCGGCCGGATGCGGCGCAACCATGGGACAACTCACCGCCACGGGGCTTCTGGGAGGCAATTTTGTCCGAACCGCTCGACGCGATCGATGCCCGCATTCTGGAGCTGCTCCAGGAGAATGCCAGCCTCTCCATCGCCGATATTGCCGAGAAGGTGGGTCTCTCCTCTTCCCCGGCCTGGCGGCGCATTGAGCGATTGAAGAAAGCCGGCGTGATTTTGAAGCAAGTCACGTTGCTTGATCACGAGAAGCTGGGGCTCACATTCGAAGTGTTTGCGTCCGTGAAGTTGCAATTGCCGTCGCGCGAAAACCTGGAGCGATTTGAAGCGGCGGTGACGAAGTGGCCCGAGGTTGTTGATTGCGCGACCGTGACAGGCGCTGTCGATTACATGCTGCGTATCATCACCAAGGACATGCACGCGTACGATGACTTTCTGCGCGACAAGATGTTGGGGCTCGGCTTGGTGAGCGATGTCCAATCGCGCATCGTCATGCGCGCGGCAAAGCGCACGACTGCGGCGCCGTTAGAACTGATCTCCGCTCATATTGAAAGCTAATGCGCTTCGCGCTCCGCGCGCCCAAGCATAGCCGCTGCGTTCGCGCCAATCGCACTCTGCGGATTTGACGGCGTTAGATGCTGCTCGGTTTCCCATGTCGAAATCTGGGTCTTGGCGCGCTCAAAGCCTTCCAACATGGATGCGCCCTCGCGCAGCGCACGATTGAAATAGGCGTCACCGAAATACGTCCAATCGCGTTGCGGTTCGCAGCCAAATGACGTTCGGTCCGTCGCAGCGGCCGCGAGAACGATCGTGTCGGGGTTTTGCAGCGGTGGAATAAAGGCGCCGGCAAAACACGCAGACAGGATGACGACGCGATTGCGGATGTTGGCCTGCGAAAGCATGGCGCTGAGGCTGATCGGGCGCAGTGAGGCATCGAGACGACCACGCTCGCGCAGCGAGATCGCGCCGTTCGATGTGCCGTGCGAGGTCACGAAGAGGACGAACAAGTCTTCGTTCGGATCCATGATCGAGGCGACGTGGCCGATCGTGGCGGAGATGTTGGTAGGAGTCGCAGCGGGATATTGGCGCTGCCCCTGGCCGCCTGCGCTTAAAATGATCGAGCGTCCCTCAGCACCCAAATGTTGGCGCAGAATGGCTTCGGCTTGCACCGCTTCGCGTTCGAACACTGGGTCATCCCAAAGCGAAGCGACGACGAGATAGACATCCTGACGCCGGCGCCGTTGCGGCTCCAACGAACTCAGCGATGTGTTCAATAGATTGGCGAGGCGTGCCGCCTCGGGCGGTGGCGGCGCCACTTCGACGATAGCGCCGAACTGCCCGAGCAATGGATCAGTAGCGGGCGCCGGCGGAGGCGCGGGCTGTTGTTGCTGTGCATGCACGGGCGCCGCCGTTGTGAACAGCGCCGCTGCCAAGATTGCCGCAACGAACCTGCCTGCCTGCATCCCGCTCCCCCTTATGAGACAAGTATTTCGCCACTCGCAGGCCAGTTCGCAACCGCCGTTCCGCATGGCGTTTGGACCGTGACTGGGTTAGCACAGCCCTCATGTCTGAGGGGACGACGCCGCCGCGACGGGACGGTTACATCGCTGTTCGGCAGGCCGAATTGGCCGAGGCTATCGCTGCGGCAGCGCCGCCGGGCGATGCGCAGGCTATGACTCAGGTGCTCAAGCTACTCGGAGCGTTGCTGCACCATGAGGCGCACGCTGAACTCGAAACTCTAAAAGCACTCTACGATCCGCTCGACCCGGACGCGCCGGCCTCGCGGCGCGATGTTAGCGTGCGTGGCTTTGAAGCATTCGAGCGCGAGTTGGGAGAAGCACTGGCGCGCGCGAACTTTGTTGAGATCAATCCTGATACGGTTCACTCGCGCGTCACCACGCGGCGCATGACTGGCCTTAGCATCAAACCCTCGATGGGCGGCATACGTCGTGTGCGGTTTTTTGCGCGCGGCGCGCGTGAAGAGAGCATCGAGCTCAGAAGCTGGTTCGGCTTGAAGCGCGAACAGATCAACGTGCAGCGCATGAACGATGTTGTCGTTCTCGTTGGTTTCAAAGCGGAAGACGAGGCGGCGGCGCGCGACGATCGCAAGGCCTTGAAGCGAATGCGTCACGGCGTGCGCCAGGGCGCAGCATTGGTGAAGCACTTTCGTAGCGTCGCGGGCCCGGAACTGGTGACGCTGCACCCAGGCGCGAAGCCCAGCATGCATCCCCGCGATCAAGCGATGCTGGCGGGACCAGCCGTTGTCGCTGGCGTGCCGGTCCTGCTTAATCTGTGGCCGGCGCTGACGGTGCTATTCGCGGTGCTGGCAGCCTACTTCGGCGCACAAGGCGTGATTGAAGAGAGCGAGCTGAAACGCGCGCTGGCTGCAGTGTCGGGTTTGGTCGCGGTCGGTGCGTTCGTTATGCGTCAGCGGCTCAAATACGAGGCGCAAACACTACGCTATCAAAAACAGCTCGCTGATACCGTCTATTTCCGCAATCTCGCCAACAATAGCGGCGTTCTCGATATGCTGATCGGCGCCGGCGAAGAGCAGGACGCGAAGGAAGCGTTCCTCGCCTATTCAGTACTTCGCCGCGAAGCGCGTCCGCTTGCGAAGGCCGAGATCGACAATTTCTGCGAAGCCTTTCTGCGCGAAAGGTTTGGTCTTGAGATCGATTTCGAGATCCACGACGCGCTCGGCAAGCTTGAGCGGCTTGGGCTGATTGCGCTTGAGGGCGAGACCTACACCGCGATCTCGCTGTAGCGTAACCTACAATATTCGCACGCGTTATGTCGTTTGTTGTATTTCGCGCATCGAAACTTGGCCCCAGCGTTCACCGCTGAGGGCGGGATGTTGGGGATAGATCAACCATTGCGCGCAGCGATCGCCGCGCGCAACTCGATCAGGTTGCAGCTCAAGCTGCGAACGCAGGGCGTTGGCATGAAGCCGAGCGCGCATGGCCCATACGCGCTCGATTGCACCGCGAGCCTCGAACGCACGGAGGCGGCCGTCGAGCGGTACAAACGCGCGCTGTTCAGCGCGCCTCGGACAACCTCTCCAACCTCTGTGATGAGTTGAGTATGTCGGAACGCGAGCGCTGGCGCGAAGCAGGGTCAATCCTGGCAAAAATGACCACGCCTTACGATCCGGAATACCACAAGCTTTTTGTGCCACGGCTCGCGGCTCAGCCTTTCTTCGACAAATCGCAGTTCGCGTGGGTCGAAGCACTGGAGGCCAAGACGGACGTCATTCGTGGTGAAATGATGCGCGCACTGGAGGCAAACGGCGAATCGTTCCTGCCTTACGTAACGCTCGATCACGGCAGCGCGATGGAGGAGTGGCAAGAGCTTAATCACTCCACACGTTGGAGCGTCTTCTGCCTGTGGCTCAACGGCGAAGCGGATGAAGCTAATATGGCTTTTTGCCCGGAAACGGTGAAGGCGCTCGCATCCGTGGATCAGGCACACATCAGCGGCGCATGCCCGAACGCAATGTTCTCGGCACTTTCGCCGCGCACCCACATCCCTCCGCACACAGGCGAATCCAACGCACGGCTTGTCGTGCACTTGCCCTTGATCGTTCCGGAAAAATGCGGGTCGCTACGCGTGGGATCTGAAGAGCGGGAGTGGAAGGTTGGCGAGGCGCTCATCTTCGATGACTCTATCGAGCACGAGGCGTGGAATAATAGCGATGAACTGCGCGTCGTGCTGTTGTTCGATATTTGGCACCCGGCGCTTAGCCTAAAGGATCGGGAGATCGTGAACGCGCTTGTTGCCGTCGAGACAGAGTTCAAAACGCGAAACGGCCTCGCGACGCAGATGCCACCGATGCGACAAGGCCCCCGCCCGATCGAGTGATGGCGACCGCGAGTTTGGATTGAAGCAAACCGGCCGCGCTGAGCAAGAACGCTGTGCGGATCATTCGACAGCGTAGACGGCGCGGACGTGACCATCAGTGTAACCGATAATGCGACGCTTACCACCGGGCCACGTGGTGATGTCGACTACCACGCGCGGACTGCCTTCGACGCCATCGATCAGACCCTCTGGCTCGAGGCGAACCCAAGCAAGCGGCGCTGACGACGTGGCGCGCAAGCCTTCGGCTGTGATTGCGTCGATGATAGCTTCGCGTGCGGCGCGCGGCGGGTATTGCAGGAAGACGGAGTGGTAGACGATCGTCGCCGCGTCTTGCGCGCGGGTGCGGAGCTTCTGCGCGAGCCATTCCGCTGCGTCGGCGCGTTCGACTTGGACGCCGGTTTCGCGGGCCAGCTCGACGGCACCGTCGAAGCGGGCAAGACGCTCCGGTTGATCTGGCCAGATGTAGGATTTGAGTTGGAGGCGTTGGGCTTCGTCGCTGATGTCGAGCGGGTTCAGATCGCAGGCGGCGCGACTGCGGACGTTGATGTCAGCGAGCGGCGGCGGCGGGCCGTTCCAATCGGTGTCGATTTGCACTGGCCCTTCGGCGCCCCAGGCCCAGTTTTTGGTTTTGTAGGTGTAGAGGTCCCAGTTGAGATTTAGGCCGGCGCTGGCGCCGATCTCGAGCATGTCGATCTCGCCTTTCCAGGTTTCAGCGAAATAGAGGAACGCGGCGAGGAGTGCGATGGAGCGGCGGGTCTCGTTTGTTTGCGGCGCGGAGCGGATGAATTGCGCGGCGGTGCTGGGTTCGCGTTCGAGCAATGCGCGGGCGAGCGGCCAGATGTCGTCGATGGTCCAGTTGGCGACGCCTGAGGGATAGTGCGCAGCGAGTTCTGGATCGCGACTGATGAGCACGGCGTGATGGAAGTAACCCGCGAGCCGAAGCGCGAGTGCGTCGGCGCGCGGGCTTGTGTTCCAGTTTGCGAGCAGCGATGCGATGGGGCCGCCCTGCTCGTAGTCCTCGCTGATGCGACGGATCAGTTGCGCTGTGAAGGGCGAACCGAACATGTCGCAATACATCGCCTGCTCGGCAAAGTGCGCGAGGATTTTTTCCTTCACGCCCGTTCGACCGCAAGAGCGATGCCTTCCCCGCCGCCGATGCATAGCGAGGCGACGCCGCGTTTGGCGCCTTGGGCTTCGAGGGCGGCGAGCAGTGTTACGAGCACGCGCGCGCCTGACGCGCCGATGGGATGACCAAGGGCGCAGGCGCCGCCGTTGACGTTGATGATGTCGTGGCTGATGCCGAGTTCTTTCATGGCGATCATGGGCACGATGGCGAAGGCTTCGTTGATTTCCCAGAGATCGACATCGCTGGCTTTCCAGCCGGCGCGGGCGAGCGCTTTTTGGATCGCAGGCACCGGCGCGGTGGTGAATTTTTGCGGCTCGTGCGCGTGGCTTGCTTGCGCAACGACGGTGGCGAGAATCTTCTTGCCGTGCTTCTCCGCATCGCCGCGGCGCATCAGCACGAGCGCTGCGGCGCCATCGGAAATGGCGGAGGCGTTGGCGGCGGTGACGGTGCCGTCTGGCGTGAAGGCGGGCTTCAGCGACGGAATTTTATCCGGCTTGGCTTTGCGCGGCAATTCGTCGGTGTCGAGATTGCCGGTTTTCAATTCGATGGGCGCGATCTCGCGCTTGAAACGGCCTTCGGCGGTGGCGCTTTGCGCGCGGCGGAGCGTTTCGAGCGCATACGCGTCTTGGGACTCGCGACTGAATTGGTACTCCTTCGCGGTTTGATCGGCATAGACGCCCATGGCGTTGCCCTCGTACGCGTCTTCAAGACCATCGAGCGCCATGTGATCGAAGAGTTTGTCGTGGCCGTACTTTTGGCCGCCGCGATGCTTCTGCATCAGGAACGGCGCGCGCGTCATGCTTTCCATGCCGCCGGCGATGACGATGTCGCTCTCGCCGGAGATCAAAGCTTGGCGCGCCATGGCGACGGCTTGCAGGCCGGAGCCGCACATCTTGTTCAGCGTGACCGCCTGCGTGCCGTTATCGAGGCCAGCTTTCAATGCGGCTTGGCGCGCGGGGGCTTGGCCGAGGCCCGCAGAGAGCACGTTGCCCATGAAGATCGTGTCGGCGCTCTTGGCGCCTGCTTCCTTCATCGCGGCTTTCACGGCGACGGCGCCGAGATCGGGCGCGGAGAGGTTCGCGAGCTCGCCTAGCAACCCGCCCATTGGCGTGCGGGCCATGCCGACGATGACGATATCTTCTTGGCTCATTGTTGGGTGTTCCCTTCTTTACGGAGCACAATAAGCGTTGATGTGCCGTGCGCCAACAGACGTCCGCGTAAATCGGTGAGCTTGCCTTCGGCGGTAATGATCGTGCGACCGCGCGCGACAACGACGCCTTCGGCGCGGACGGGGCCGGTCGCGGGTGTGATGGCGCGTACGAAGTTCACTTTGGTTTCCACGGTTGTGTAGCCGACGCCGGGACCAAGCGTTGTGTGCGCCGCGCATCCGGTGCAGCTATCGATCAACGTGAGCGCCCAGCCGCCGTGGACGATGCCGAGCGGATTGAGGATGCGATCGCTCGGATCGCCTATGAAGAGCGCGCGGCCATCCTCCACTTCGGCAAGGATGAAGCCGAGCGTGATCGCGATTGAGGGCGGCGGATGGTTGCCGGCCATCATGTAACGCAAGCCTTCGAGGCCGGACATGCTGAGCAATTTTTGAGCAGCGGCTTTGGGATCGAAGGGTTCGGTCTCGGCCATCTGGACTTGCCTTGCTTGTATATACAAGTATTGAGCTGGAGGTAGAACCGGGAGTGCGAAGCGTCAAGATGCCGAAACGTCAGCCTAAGGTTGAGGCGCCGCCGATGATGATTGCGGCAGACGATGCGCCGCCGTGCCTCTATTTGCGGCTGCGCTTGGCGTCGCGGCGGCTTTTGTCGCTGTACGAAGCTCGCATGGCTGCCAGTGGCGTGAGCATGTCGCAGTTCGGATTGCTTGCGGGGATCGCTGAAGAACCGGATCTGACGATGTCGCGGCTTGCGGAATTGCGTGAGTTATCGCCGTCAACGCTGACGCGGACGCTACGACCGATGGAAGATGCGGGCTGGGTTGAGGTGTTCGTCGACGGACGGCAGCGGCGCTTGCGGCTGACGCGTGAAGGGCGCGCGCGGTTGAAGGCGGCGTATGCTAGATGGAAGAGCGCGCAGGCTGAGGCGGTGGAGATTGTGTCGCCACGGGATGTGGAGCGGGTGTTGCGGGCGACGGAGAAGTTGCCGCTTTAAGCGACGAACTGCACGACGCGATCGATGACGCCGCGGTCTTGTGCGATCATGCGGTGGCCTAGGCCGTCGCAGAGGACGAGTTCGGCATTGGGCCAGGCTTTGGCTATCGCCTCGCCGTTTTGCCATTCGACGGCGTCGTCATCCATTGAGTGGAGCACAAGGGTTTCGATCGGGCTGGCGACTTCGGCGAGATCGAACGACGCGCGCAGGCCAGTTTCGGCAGCGTAAATCTCACGCGCGCGGTGGACGACATCCGGCGAGATGCCGCGCTCTTCAGCGAAATCGAACCAGCGTTGATTGCGGCCGCGCGGCGGCGCGATGAGAGCGATGCGGCGCGTGGTAAAGCCATTGATCAGCGCAAAGCCGGTGACGGGGCCGCCGAAGGAGTGCGTGACAACGCTATCGATCGGGCCGAGTTTCGCGGCGACTTGTTGCAGCCCCGGATGCGACGTAGGGCGCGCAGCGGTCGCCTTCAGAGAAGCCGTGGCCGGGAAGGTCGAACGCAACTGATGCGATGCCGATCTCGCCGAGCGCAGAGATGAGCGGACTCCAGAGTGAGTTGTCATCTTGCCAGCCGTGCACGAGCAAGACGCGGGCCCCTCGCCGTGGCGCCAGGCTGCAATTTTACCTGCTGGTGTTTCAATCTCGTGCTGCTGCACATCGCGCAATGGTTCCGCGATGCGTTGGCGCGCACGGCGTTTGGGCGTCATCACTTCGTTCAAGAGTGCGTGCGCTTGTTCGTCGATGCTCATCCGGTCGCCATGATCCAGCCGCCGCCGAGGACGCGCGTGGAATGCGGGTCATAGAATACTGCGGCTTGGCCTGGGGCTACGCCCTCTTCCGGGGCGTCAAGCGTGCGTGGACATGCCAGCCCGCCGGCGGGCTGCTGGAGCGTGGTTGGCGTGGGCCGGCAAGAAAGAGCTGCGGGAACCGGCGGACGCGTTGAGCGCACGCGAACGAGAACATCGCGACCGTTGAGCTCGTCTTCACTCGCGACGGCTTCGCCGATCCAGTTCACTTCCTTCAGCGCGATGCGGGTGACGCCGAGGGCTTCACGCGGGCCGACGATGACGCGCTTGTTGGGCGCGTCGAGCTTACGACGAAGAGCGGCTCGCCTGTGGCGATGCCAAGACCGCGTCGTTGGCCGACGGTGAAATTGATGATGCCGGTGTGCTCGCCCATGACGCGGCCATCGACGTGCACGATCTCACCAGGCTCGATCGCGCCGGGACGGAGTTTTTGGACGATGTCTTGGTACTTGCCATTCGGGACGAAGCAGATGTCCTGGCTATCGGGCTTTTCGGCGACGCGGAGACCGAGTTCGTTGGCAAGCGCGCGGGTCTCGCTCTTTGGCAAGCCGCCGAGTGGAAAGCGCAGATAGTTGAGCTGATCGCGCGTGGTCGCGAACAGGAAATAGGTTTGATCCTTGCTGGCGTCGGCGGCGCGATGGAGTTCGGCGCCGTTGGCGCCTTCGAGGCGTTGCACGTAGTGGCCGGTGGCGAGGCAATCGGCGCCAAGGTCTTCGGCGACGCGCTTCAGGTCCTTGAACTTCACGGTTTGATTGCAGCGCACGCACGGGATCGGCGTCGCGCCCGCGAGATACGTGTCGGCGAAATCTTCCATCACGGCGTTGCGGAAGCGGCTTTCGTAATCGAGCACGTAGTGCGGGAAGCCACAGGCGTCAGCGACGCGGCGGGCGTCGTGGATGTCTTGGCCGGCGCAGCAGGCGCCTGGCTTGTTCACTGTGGCGCCGTGATCATAGAGCTGCAGCGTAACGCCCACGACGTCATAGCCTTCGCGCTTCAGCATTGCGGCGACGACGGAGGAATCCACGCCGCCCGACATGGCGGCAACCACGCGGGTTTCGCTGGGCGGCTTCGCGATGCCGAGTGAATTGAGTGTGCGCGCCTTTGGCGGCGCAGCGTCGAGCATGGTCATCTTCTATCCCTCCCGGATTCAAGGTCCGGAACGAAATTCAAGCTGGGGATATGACGTGAGACCTTCCAGGCACACATCCACGCTTCCTGGGCGAAAGCAGTGAGACCCGGCCGGGAAACGCGGCCTAGAGGTATTTCAACAGGCTGAGCTGCGAGAGTTGCGAGAAGGTTTTTGCGGCTGCCTCGTATTGGGTGAGCAGCGTGTTGAGGCGGATGGAGACTTCCGCGAGGTCGGCGTCCGTTTGTTCGCCAATCTCTTTCGACAGCAGATCGGAGCGCGCTTGCAGGCGGGCGCCGTCGTCCTCGAAGCGGTTCTGCAACTGGCCGGTGCGCCCCTCTTCTGTGACGAAGTCTTTGGCGTGATTGTCGAGCTGCGCCGCCAGCGTATTGAGCATGTCCGTCTGGGCGCCGCTGAGCGGTGAACCGAGCGCGCCGCCGGTGCCGTCGAGCATAATCTTGAGTTCGCGCAGCGTATCGAAGAGGCCGGTGGAGAGTTCCGAGGCCTTCGCCGCAAGCTTGATCGGCGCACCGCTGCCCGTATCAATGATCTGATGGCGCGACGCTTCGTCGAACATGTCTTCGGGTTGCGTCGTCGTCACAAGCTGGTTCAGCGACGTGATCTTTACTGGCGCACCGCTCTGGCGTTCGCCCGCGAACATTGGCTGCCCGTTCCAGGTTTCGTTCAGCGCCGAGACGATGCTGTTGAATGCCAGGTCGAGTTCTGTGCTGACGCCGCGGCCGTCGTTGGCGCTGATGGCTTCACGGATCGAGAGCGCGAGATCCTGAGAGGCGTTTGACACTTGGCCGAGCGCCGCAGCTTGCACGCCGAAACGCGCTTCAAGTTGGCTGAGCACTGAGGCGCGCGCGTCTGTGTTCGCGCGCATGCTTGAGGCGCTGAGGATGCGGCTTGAGGCGCTGCCGAAGCCTTGCAGCGTGTCGGCTTTGACGGTCGAGGCGATCTGCGCTTGCAGATTGCCGAGTTCGCCGGTGATACGGCGAATGTCGCCCTGGGCGCGGGTAAAGAAGCGTGCGTTGAGTGGCGTGCTGGCGGACATCTAGTTCACTCTCAACGATAGCCGATGGTCATGAGCACATCGAGCATTTCGGTGGCTGCTTGGATTACGCGCGCGGCGGCGGCGTAGGCGTTTTGATAGGTCGTCATTTTCATCAGCTCGTCGTCAATGCTGACGCTTTCTTTTTCACCGCGCCGATCGGCGGCGGCGGTCGCGACGGCGGCAGCGCCGGTGGCTTGACGTTCTGCATCTGTGGCGAGGCGCCCTGCTTCACCGCCGAGACGCGCGGCGTACGTCGCGAGCGATCCGGTTTGAGCAGAGAGGACGCCAGCGGCGCCGAAGCTGCGCATGGCGTCGCGCGCAGCGACGAGCGCGTTGGCGCCGCGGTTATCGCCAGCTTCGATGACTTTCGTGCCGAGGTTGACGGAGAGGTCGGGACGGCCGACCGCAAGGCGTGATGTATTCGCGGCGACGAGCGGGTTGACGTCGATTTCCGTGGCACGCCCGGCGGTGGCGGACGCGTCGAGACCGTTTAACGCAGAGAACGCAACGCCAGTGCCACCGCGCTGCGTGGTGTCGTTGACCAGCTGAACATTGAATGCGGATTGGCGGTGAAGCTAACTTGGCCGGTTGTGCTGTCCAGCGAGAACGTACCGTATTCGCCGAGGCCAGTGCCTGACGCGTTGAGCGCGCTGAGCAGATCGTTCCACGTTGCGCCTGGCGCCGAAAGCGGACCATCAATGCTGATGGTGCGGTTGGCGATGAGGCGGCCTTGTGTGTCGCGGACCTGATACGAGACTGCGCCGCCATCAGAGAAGCCGTGTAGGTCGTTGCCGCTAATGCCGCTTTCGAAGAAGAGCGGCGTTGGGCGCGAGACGAGATCGTTCAAGCCGAAGAAGTGCGAGAAGCCACGCCCCGCTCTGAGCGCCGGATCGGCGTCATCCTGCTGGATGACGATGCCGCCATTGTTGTTGAGATTGAGTGAGAGCACGCCGTTGTTGAACGAGGCGCTACCTGACGGTGACTCCGCCGCGAGCGCGGTGTTCAGCGCATCGACGAAATCGCCGATCGTGCCGCCGCCTGCGAACGAGACGACATTAGATGGCGCTTCCGAGGTGATCGTCTGCGCGTCGAAATCAATGGTGAGACGATCGCGCAGAATGCCGGAGGCATCGGTGATCGCGAGCGTCGCCGTGCCGGTGAAGTTGAGCGCGTCGGTGCTGAGCAAGCCGGTTTGGCGGCCTGTCATCGACGAGACGGCCGGCGATGAGGCGTTTTCGTTGTGCACGGCGTTGAGCGCGTCAGCGAGGGCGCCAGCGTAGCCGCCGAGTGCTTCAGCGAGGCCGGGTAGATCGGTGTCGCGCGCTTGCAGCAAGCCTTTGATCGAGCCGCCGGTGAGCGAGGTCTCGAGATTGGTGTTTGAGCCAAGCTCTTCGTTCAGCGTGATGACGCCGTGGGTTGCGTATGACGACGGGTTCGGCGTGTAAGAGATTTTCGCGGCGTTGACGCCGACGAGAAGCGCGCCGCCGCCAGTGCGGACGTGCGTGCTGCCATCGGGTTGCAACGTCGCGCGAACGTCCATCAGCTCTGAAAGCTGATCGATGAGCGCGGACTGCGCATTTTCGGCGGAGCTTGTATCGGTCCCAGTGCGCTTGTTGAGGCGGATCTCGTTGTTGAGCTCCGCAATGCGGTTCATCAGATTCTGCGATTCGGACACAGCATCGCCGATGCGCTGGTCGGCTTCGCCGATCAGTTGCTGCAGTGAATCGCCGATGCGTTGGATTTCCGAATAGGTCGCTTGCAGTGCGCTGACAGCATCAGACCGGCGCAAGCTCGATGAAGGATCCACGCCGAGTTGGGTCAGCGCAGACCAATATTCGTCGACCATGCCGAACATGGAGGATGCGCTCGACGGATCGCCGAAGTTCTGTTGTGCGCGTGAGAGCAAATCGGCGCGCGCGGAAGCCGAGCCCGCCGATGCGGACGCGATGTAGTTTGCGGTCGCCAAAAACTGGTCGGCGGCGCGTTTGATGCCGGTGATCTCAACGCCGGCGCCCGCCCCGATCTGGGTACGCGGCGCGAGCGTCATCTCGGTGCGCACGTAGCCAGGCGTGTTGGCGTTGGCGATGTTCTGCGAAACGGTGGCGACGCCGGTTTGCGCGGCGCGCAGGCCGGAGAGGCCTGCGAGAAGGACGCTGGTTAGGCCGACCATGAGCGCGCTCCCGGCAAAGGCGCCCGGCGCCCGGCGGAATCTGCCGAGCGCGCACGGGCGCGTATGACGCGCGAAGAGTGCTTTTAAGCGTTTGAAACAACACGCTTTCTCCCCGTCACCGGCGCGAGCTGGAGGGCTCACGCGCGGTGCGTCGGCGTTCACCACGCAAGGTCGGGGCCATGGTTAATCGCCCGGCAGAAGCTGCCGGGCAGGGCTGCCAGAATTGCCGTTTGAGCAGGGTCTGGGCGCATCAGATTTATCGATAGCACTGATTTTATTGCCTTTTATCATGGTTACCGGCGTGGCCCAGGGCTTGCTCGGGAGCGCAGGCTGGATGCGGGACAAGCCGCGACCGGTCCTGGGGGATTTATGGATTTCGCGCCGGAGCCAGTGCTCGATGCTTTCACGCCGCCGCCGACGCGGTCGGCGCCGCGCACGCCTGTCGCCGACGACAACGGTCAAACCTTCGACGATCACCTAGACGCAGTGAGCAACGAGGCGCCCGAGCGCCCTGCTCCGGCGAAGACGGAAGCTAAAGAGGTAGCACCGCCGGTCGACGCGAAGCCTGACAGTGCCGACGATGCGGATGCGGGCGACGAGATCGATCCGGACGTTGCATTGTTGGGCGGGCCGTTGCCCCCGCCAGCGCCGCCGCCGATGGCAGCGCCTGTTGTGGTGCAGATCGCGGCATCGCAGCCGCAAGCGCCGCACACTGATGCTGCGCCGGAAGACGGTGAGAGCGAAGTCGCGCCGGTGAGCGCGCCGCAAACGCCAGTTGCGCCCGCAATGGACACAGAGGCAAACGCTGACGCTGAAGCCGCAACGCCCGCGACGGGTGACAAGAAGTCGAACGCCGAAGCGAAGCCCGCAACGGATGCGCCACAAACGCAGCCCGCACAGCAAACGGCCCAGGCGAACACTCAGCCGGTGCAGCAGGCGGCGCCGCAAGCCAAGGTCGCGGTTGAGGAATTGCCGGCAGGCGTGCAGCAGGCGATCGCCGCTACGATCAGCGCGGCCCCGCAAACCACGCCGCAGCCGACGCAACGCGCTGCCCCAAAGGCGGCAACGCAGACAGGCGAAACGAAGGTCGAACCGGATGCGCGCGACGCCAAGACTGATGCGCCTGCCGCGAATGCAAAACCGCGCGCGCCCGCGGCTAGTGCCGGCAACGCCTTCGTGGAGGCCGCGCCCGCCCTTCAAACGCAGACGAGCAGCAACGCGGACGGCTCACACGTGGAGCAATCGAGCGCGCTCACAACGGCATCACAGGCAAGCACCCACGTTCAACATGTGGCGACCGACACTGGCGCTCAGCGCGCGGCGCCGGCAGCGGCGCAAGTTGGCCGCGAGATTATTCGCCGCTTCAATGGCGGCAGCACCAACTTTGAACTGCGTCTCGATCCGGCCGATCTCGGCCGGGTTGAAGTGCGCATGGAAGTCACGCGCGACCACCGCGTTACGGCTGTGATCACCGCTGACAATCCGCAGGCGCTGACCGAATTGGCGCGGAATGCCCGCGATCTTGAGCAGCAGCTGCAGTCCGCCGGCTTGCAACTCAGCGACAGCGGCCTCTCGTTCGATCTGCGCCAAGGGGCGCAGGGCGGCGATGGCGAACAGCGGAACAATTCGAATGCGCGCGGCGAAGCAAACGCCAGCGCAACGCCCGAACAACAAGCAGCGCCCCTCGCGCGACCGATCGGCATGGATCGGTGGCGCGGCGTGCGCGTAGATCTGATGGTTTGAGGATAAAGCGATGGCTGTCTCAGGCATAGATGTAACGGCAACGCCGTCCGAGGCCGCGGGCTCACGCACGCGCCTCTCGGATAATTACGACACATTTCTCGTGTTGCTGACGGCGCAGCTGCAGAACCAAGACCCGCTCGCGCCGATGGATTCGACGCAGTTTACGCAGCAATTGGTGCAGTTCAGCCAGGTTGAACAACAGATCCGCACCAACGAACAGCTCGAAGGCCTTGTTGGTCAGTACCAAGCTGCAAGTGCGGGCGCCGCCCTCTCCTATCTCGGCAAGGATGCGATCATCTCGGCGGACGAGACGTATCTCGCGGGCGGCTCGGCCAACTGGGCGTACCGTTTGCCGGAAGCGGCGACGGAGATGACGGTCTCGGTGAAGGACATGCAAGGTCGCACTGTCTACACCTCCACGACCGAAGCGCGCGGCGGCGGTGAGCATTTGTTTACGTGGAACGGCATCAAGAACGACGGCAGCACTGCAACGGATGGCGTCTATCAAATCGTCATCGATGCAAAAAATGCAGCTGGCACGTCGCTGACGCCGACTATCAGCGTTCGAGAAACTATCATGGGCGTAGACTTCACTGGAGCCTCGCCTGTTGTCATCACGCCTGCGGGCACACGCGATTTGAGCACCATTCGCTCGGTGCTCGAGAACGGCTGACAAAGCTAAGCGTCCGCCGAATGCGGACGCCGACTAACGCGCAGAAGCGCTCCATCAGTATCAATTTTCGTATGCCGCGTTCGGTGGGACGCGCGCGGCGATGGAGCTGGGACACTTATGTCTATTTATACCGCATTGCGTGCGGGCGTTTCTGGCCTCACCGCCAACTCAAGCGCCCTCGCCGTTATTTCCGACAACATCGCCAACGTGAACACGGTTGGCTACAAGCGCTCGGGCGTCGATTTCTCGGCGCTGGTCAACGCGCAGAACTCGAACACGACCTATAACGCCGGCGGCGTGCTGCCGCTGACGCGCCAGCAGATCTCGCTGCAGGGTTCGCTAGAGCAATCTCGTTCATCGACCGACTTGGCGATCTCGGGAGACGGCTTCTTCATCGTCTCGACCAACAACCAGCAGCTCTCGAACGGCGGCTCAGTGCTGTTCACGCGCGCCGGCTCGTTCACGATCGACGCCGACGGCTTTATGGTCAACGCGCAAGGCTTGTTCTTGCAAGGCTGGCCGGTAGGCAACGACGGCAGCGTCACCTCGTCGCCGACGTCGCTGTCGGCGATCGAGCCGATCAACATTTCGGGCGTCGGCGGTTTGGCTGAACCGACCGGTAACATTGGCCTCAACGCCAACCTGAACTCGGCGCAAGCCGATTACGCCAACGCTCAGGGCGCCTATGACGTGGGCGACATGGCGACCGGCACGATCACGCCGCACTTCGAAAGCTCGCTCGAAATCTACGACAGCTTGGGCGCAGCACGCACTGTGGCGTTCGGCTTCCTGAAGACGGGCCCGAACACGTGGCGCGTGGAAGCCTATGCGCGTCCGAATTCGAACGTCACCGGCGGCTCAGGCTCGGGCGGCCTGCTCGCAGCAGGCATCGTAACGTTCAACACGGACGGCACGGTCGCCAGCGTCTCGCCGCACGGCACGGCCTCAACGGCGCAAGACATCGACGATGCGTTCACGATCAACTGGGCAGCGCCGACTGGCGCGAGCGCGCAAGACGTAACGCTCGACCTCGCGACCGGAATGACGCAATTCGCCAAGAGCTTCGGCGTGACGTCCGTGACGGCCGATGGCGTGCCGCCAGGCGACCTTGTCGGGCTCGTGCTTGAAGGCGACGGCATGCTGACGGCGCAATTCTCAAACGGTCGCGCGCGGGCACTCTATCAAGTGCCGCTGGCGACGTTCTTGAACCCGAACGGTCTGGCCGCAGACCAAGGCGGCGCGTTCCGCACCACGCTGCAATCGGGCCTCTACAACATCAACTCGTCGAACGCGGGCGGCGCAGGCCGCATCGTTTCAGGTGCGCTCGAAGCCTCAAACGTCGACCTCGCGACTGAGTTCACAAACTTGATCACCACGCAGCGCGCCTACTCCGCTGCATCGCGCATCATCACCACTGCGGACCAGATGCTCGAAGAGCTTTTGATGATCAAACGTTAGGTTGAAGCGTGGCTCGGATACGAAATGAGTAAGAGACTCATGTTCTAATGCGAGACACGCTTCTTCGCCCAATTCGATTCGCGTCTTAGCCGTTTCTTTAGCGATCCAAGTTATGTTGGGTTGCTAAGAAGGAGAAAGGCGCATGCAGAAGCAACGCCGATATGATGGGGTGGTGATGGGTCCCGACGGGAATCCCCTCACTTTGGACGATCTGCCGCCACCGGGAACGACCCGTTGGGTCATCCGCCGTAAGGCAGAAGTTGTCGCTGCGGTTCGCGGCGGCCTGCTGACGATGGAAGATGCCTGCCAGCGCTACGGCCTCTCTGAAGAAGAGTTCGATGCTTGGCGGAAATCAATCGAAAAGCATGGCCTCCCTGGCTTGCGCACCACGCGCATCCAGCACTACCGCGCGGCCGGCGTCTAACAGACGCCGCGCTGCTTCGGCGGCAATCGATCTGTAAGTACCAAGGCTTTCAAAGGCCCCCGCTCTTCCCCAGCGGGGGTCTTTGCGCGTCTGGAGCCAACTGTGATCTCCAACGTGGTTAACGGTTGTTTCACCCCCGCCCGGCAAATTCTGCCGACCGGTGAGAATTGCCCAGTGATTCTGGGCGCTCTCTCCGTGCGTGCAGAGGGCTGGCGTGAACTTTACTCAACTACTCTTGAAGGCCGGACCGACGCGGTTGTTCGCGATGCTTGGCATCGCGGC
Source organism: Caulobacteraceae bacterium (assembly GCA_016703335.1). Taxonomy (GTDB): domain Bacteria; phylum Pseudomonadota; class Alphaproteobacteria; order Caulobacterales; family Aquidulcibacteraceae; genus Vitreimonas. Next base: position 27,139 of record JADJCG010000011.1, read on the forward strand.
GGTCGTGGCTGCTCTCCTCTTCACCCTCGTGTTCCGCATGGGCGGAGAGTCGAAGGCGCTGCTCTTCGCCGGCGTCGAGACCCGCGAAATGGCCGAGATCAGCCAGCGCCTGGAAGCAGCCGACATTCCTTACGAGATCCGTGAAGACGGCGGTTCGATCTACGTCGCGCGTTCGGAAGTGTTCAACGCGCGCATGATGCTGTCGGCCGACGGCCTGCCGTCACAGGGCTCGATCGGCTACGAGATTTTCGATGAGCCGGACGCGCTCGGCCAAACCCAATTCCAACAGAACATCAATCGCCTGCGCGCGCTCGAAGGCGAGCTGTCGCGCACGATCGGCTCGCTGGATGGCATCGCTTCCGCGCGCGTGCACCTGGTGTTGCCGGAGCGACAGCTGTTCTCGCGCGATGCCGAGCAGCCCTCTGCCTCCATCGTCATTCAGCTCCGCCGCGACGAGCTGACGGCGGGCCAAGTTCGCGCCATTCGCAATTTGGTCGCGAGCGCCACGCCGGGTCTCAGCGCCAACCGCGTGACAATCGTTGATGAAACCGGCCGCCTGCTCGCGGCAGCGCAGTCGGGCGAAGAAGGCGCGGCCGACGGCATCGATGCGCGCCAGGTGGCGACCGAAGATCGCATCCGCCGCACCGTGACCGATATCATCGAAGGCATCGTCGGTCAGGGTAATGCGCGCGTGCAAGTCACCGCCGACATGGATTTCAACCGGGTTAGCGAGACGACGCAGCGTTTCGATCCCGAAGGCCGCGTGGTCCGATCGACGCAGACATCGGAAGAAACCGGCCGCAGCGGCGAGAGCTCGCGAGGCACCACTGCCGGGGCCAACGTACCCGACGCGAACGGCGCCACCTCGCGGCAAGGGCCGGAAAACGAGAACAACCAAAGCTCCGAAACCGTCAACTACGAAATCTCGAACACCACGCGCACCGAAGTGAGCGAGGGCGGCCGCGTTCGCAAACTATCGGTGGCGGTGGCGGTGAATGGCACGATGACGCCAGGCGCCGACGGCGCGGCGGCAACGTATGCGCCGCGCTCGGAAGAAGAGATGCAGCGCCTTACCGCGCTGGTGCGCTCCGCCGTCGGCTTCAATCAAGAGCGGGGCGACATTGTCGAAGTGGTCAACACCCAGTTCGCGAGCCTGGCGCCAGGCGGCGAAGCTGCCGCCGCGCCCGGGATGTTCGACTTCCTCGGCAATCTCGATGTGATGCGGATCATCGAGATCGTCGCTGCTTTGATTGCAGCATTGGCGTTCGTGTTCTTCGTGCTGCGACCGCTGGTCAGCGGCCTCATTCGCGGCGGCGCCAATGCAGCAGCGGGCGGCGTGCCTGCTCTCGCCGGCCCGGGTGGATCAGGCGGCGGTGGCGCAACCGCGGCGTTGCCCGCGCCAGAGGGCGCCGCGAACGACGTCGGCATCGACATCGCGCAAATCAACGGGCGCGTACGCGCGTCGTCGGTCAAGAAAGTCGCGGAAGTCGTCGAGCAGCACCCAGATGAATCTGTCCAGATCATCCGTGGTTGGCTCAATAACGCGTAGCAAATGAACGCCCTCACCCGCCCCTCGCCCTCTGATGTGCAACCGGCAGCGCCGGGAGTTGATCTGTCGCGCTACAGCGGCGCCGAGAAGGCTGCGATCATTCTCATGGCGCTTGGCGAAGACGCTAAGAAGCTGTGGCAGGTGATGGACGAGGACGAGATCAAGGAAGTCTCCCAAGCGATGGCCTCGCTTGGCATGGTGCCTTCGGCCGTCGTCGAAGCTTTGGTGATCGAATTTATCAATCGCCTTTCCGGCGCAGGCTCGGTCATGGGCTCGGTCGAACAGACCCAGCGCATGTTGATGCAGATCCTGCCGAAGGAAAAGGTCGACACACTGATGGAGGAAATCCGCGGCCCGGCAGGCCGCAATATTTGGGACAAGCTCGCGAATGTGCACGAGAGCGTGCTCGCGAGTTATTTGAAGAACGAATATCCGCAGACCGTCGCGGTAGTGCTCGCTAAGATTCGACCCGAACACGCTGCTAAGGTGCTCGCCGAGTTGCCGCAGGACTTCGCTGCTGAGTGCATCATGCGCATGCTGGCGATGGAGCCAGTGCAGCGTGAAATTCTCGAAAAAGTCGAGACGACGCTGCGCACAGAATTCATGTCGAACCTGGCGCGCACCTCGAAGCGCGACAGCCATGAGCTCATGGCTGACATCTTCAACAATTTTGATCGCCAGACGGAGTCGCGCTTCATGGGCGCCCTCGAAGGCAAGAGCAACGAGAGCGCTGACCGCATCAAGGCGCTGATGTTCGTCTTCGAAGATCTCGGCAAGCTTGATTCCGGCGGCGTGCAGACGCTGCTCCGCGCGGTCGACAAGAGCGATCTGGCGCTCGGCCTCAAGGGTGCGTCCGATACGCTGCGCAACCTCTTTTTCTCCAACATGTCCGAGCGCGGCGGCAAGCTGCTGAAGGACGAAATGGCGTCGATGGGTCCGGTGCGCTTGAAGGACGTCGACGCTGCGCAGACGCGTATGGTCGCGACGGCAAAGGAATTGTCGGCGCGCGGCGAGATCGTGCTGTCGGATGGCAAGTCAGAAGATGAGCTGATCTATTAATGAGCAACATCCGCAAATACGCTTTCGAGACCGAGTTCACCCCTGAAGGTGAGATCATGCGCGAGCCGCCGAAGCGGATCACGCCGGAGGAAGTCAGCGCCGCCGGTAACGAAGGCTATGAGCGCGGCAAGAACGACGCGACCGCGCAAGCAGAGCGCCGCACTGCGGCCGCGCTGGAAGCGATCGCGGACGCGACCTCGGCCGTGCTCACGCGCCTGGACGCTGAAAGCCAAGCGATGCGCGCTGAGTGACTTGAAGCTCGACGAATTCCAGCCGACGCCGGAGGATGCCAGCTCTGCCGGCGGCCTCGAGCGTAGCGCGGCTGACCTTGCGGCGGTGTATGATGTGCCGGTGCACATCCAAGCGGTGCTTGGGCGCGCGAGCATGGAGGTCGCCTCCCTGCTCCGCTTGAACCGCGGTTCGGTGATCGAGCTCGACCGCAAGGTCGGCGAAGCGATCGACATTTACGTGAACAACCGCCTGGTCGCGCGTGGCGAAGTCGTCGTTGTCGACGAACGCCTCGGCGTGACCATGACGGAAATCATCAAGGACGGCGACGCAGCCTAAGAAAGCTGCGCGAGGAGAACGGAAATGCGTCTACTCATCGTTGGCCCACTCGGAGGACAAATCTCCGCCGCCACGAAGATCGCCATGGATCAGGGCGCGAAAGTCGCCCACGTGGATACGATCGAACAAGCGACCGCCGCGCTGCGCGCGGGGCGCGGCGCCGATTTGCTGATGGTGGACGCGCGCTTGGATATCGCGGCGCTGATCGCGGCAAACGAAGCTGAGCACATCGTGGTGCCCGTGGTCGCGGCGGGGGTCGGCGTCGATCCGATGATCGCGGCGAAATCGATCCGCGCCGGTGCGCGCGAATACATCTCGCTGCCGCCGGATGCGGAGCTGATCGCTGCCGTGCTCGCGGCTGTGTGCGATGACGAACGTCCGTTGATCGCCGCTGACGAGGCGATGAAGCTTGTGGTGACGTTAGCGGATCAGATTGCGGGCTCGGAAGCCTCGATTATGATCACGGGCGAAAGCGGCGTCGGCAAGGAAGTGCTGGCGCGCTACGTGCACAAGAAGTCGAAGCGCAAAGATAAGCCGTTTATCGCGGTCAATTGCGCGGCGATCCCGGAGCAATTGCTCGAGTCCGAACTCTTCGGTCACGAGAAGGGCGCGTTCACTGGCGCGATTGCGCGCCGGATTGGCAAGTTTGAGGAAGCCGAAAGCGGCACGCTGCTGCTCGACGAAATCTCGGAAATGGATCTGCGGCTACAATCGAAGCTGCTGCGGGCGCTGCAAGAGCGCGTGATCGATCGCGTTGGCGGCTCGAAGCCTGTGGCGGTGAACATTCGTGTGCTCGCGACTTCAAACCGCGATCTTACCGCCATGGTGCGTGCCGGCGAATTCCGCGAAGATTTGCTCTATCGCCTGAACGTCGTGAACCTGCGAATCCCGCCGCTACGCGAGCGCCGCCAAGATATGGCGGCGTTGGCGCAGTTCTTCATCGACAAGTATGCGCGCTCGAACGGCCGCCCTGCCCGTAAGCTTTCGCGTGAAGGCCTGGCGCAAGTGATGGAGCATCGCTGGCCCGGCAACGTGCGCGAGCTTGAAAATGCCATGCACCGCGCGGTGCTGCTCGCGAACGGCGAGGAAGTCGGTGCGGACGCGATTCGCGCGCCGGATGGTGCGCCGGTTGGGCATCGTGACGCCACGGGCGATGCGATCGAAGCAGCGCAAGTTGCTGCGCGCAATCTCGTCGGTCGCACCGTCGCTGAAGTTGAACAGGATCTCATCCTGGAAACGTTGACGCACTGCCTCGGAAACCGCACGCATGCGGCGCACATCCTCGGCATCTCGATCCGCACGCTGCGCAACAAGCTGAAGCAATATTCGGACGAAGGCGTGCGCATCTTGCCACCGCCTACTGGCCAGGCGGCTTAAGCTAAACCATGACCGACGCAGCGCAGCCGCAGGGCAGTGATCTTTCGTTTGGCGTGCTGCGTGGCTTTGTCATGCGCGGCGAGATCGCCCTCGCCGTCGGCGTTCTTGGCATTCTGGCGATCATGCTGGTGCCGCTGCCGGCGGCGTTGCTCGCCTTACTGCTGGCGATCTCGATTATCATCTCGATTCTGGTGCTGATGACAGCGCTGATGATCAAGCCGCTCGAATTCACAGCGTTCCCGTCCGTGCTGCTGTTGGCGACGTTGTTCAGGCTCGCGCTCAACATCGCCTCTTCGCGGCTTATCCTCGCGAACGGCCAATCGGGCGAGCATGCTGCCGGCGAAGTGATCGCGGCATTCGCGCATTTCGTGATGGGCGGCGAGTTCGTCATCGGCGTGATCGTGTTCGCGATCCTGGTGATCGTGAACTTCGTCGTCATCACCCGAGGCTCGACGCGTATCGCTGAAGTTGCGGCACGATTCACATTGGACGCGATGCCGGGCAAGCAGATGGCGGTCGACGCCGATCTCTCGTCTGGTTTGATCAACGAACAACAGGCGCGCGAACGCCGCAAAGCGCTGGAGGACGAAAGCTCGTTCTTCGGGGCCATGGACGGTGCGTCCAAGTTCGTGCGCGGCGATGCGATCGCCGGCCTCTTGATCGTGTTCATCAATATTATCGGCGGCATCATCATCGGCACCATGTCTCACGGCATGGACTTCGCCGAAGCCGGCAAGACCTACACGCTGCTGACCGTCGGCGACGGCCTGGTGACGCAAGTCCCGGCGCTCATCATCTCCGTCGCCGCCGGTTTGCTCGTGACCAAGGCCGGCATTGATGGCGCCGCCGATAAGGCTCTCGCAAAGCAGCTGGCTTCGTATCCGGTTGCGCTCGGCGTTGTTTCGGCATGCGCGTTTGGCGTGGGTGTGTTGCCGGGCATGCCGATGCTGCCGTTCTTCATTTTATCGTTCGCGTCGGGATTGCTGGCGTGGCGATTGCGACAGGCGAACCAAGCATCGCTCAAGGCTGCCGCCGAAGCGCCACCGCCCCCGCCTGCTGTGGAAGAGACGCCGCAATCGTCGCTGGCGATGGACGACGCACGGATCGAGATTGGCTTTGCACTGCTGCCGTTGATCAACGACGTGCAAGGCCGCCGCCTCACCGATCAAATCAAGGCGCTGCGCAAAACGTTGGCGCAGGACTACGGCTTCGTGATGCCGAGCGTGCGCATCTTGGACAACGTGCAGCTCCCTGCTGACGCCTACGCGATCCGCATTCGCGAAATGGAAGCAGGCGAAGGCAAGTTGAAGATGGGCGCGCTGTTGGCGATGGACCCGACGGGCACGGGTATCGCGCTGCCAGGCGACGCTGTGAAGGAGCCGGCGTTCGGGCTTGATGCGAAGTGGATCGATGAGCGCGCGCGTGAAGAAGCGAGCTTCCGCGGCTACACGGTTGTTGATCCAGCGACGGTTTTGGCGACGCACCTCACCGAGGTGATCAAAGAGCACATGAGCGAATTGCTCACGTTCTCCGAAGTGAAGAAGCTGGTGAAAGAGCTGCCGAAGGATACGCAGACGCTGCTCGACGACGTCGCGCCGGCGCATATTTCTTGGTCGGGCGTGCAGCGTGTGTTGCAGAACTTGCTGAAAGAGCGCGTGTCGATCCGCGATCTCGGTGCGATCGTCGAAGCGATCGCGGAAGCAGCGCCTGCGATGCACGATCTTGTGTTGATTACGGAGCACGTGCGCGCGCGTCTGGCGCGGCAGATTTGCTATCAGCACCGCAATCCGACGGGCGCGCTGCCGATCCTGACACTGTCGCCGAATTGGGAGCTCGCGTTTGCCGAAGCGCTGATCGGCGAAGGGCAGCATCGCACGTTGGCGCTGGCGCCTTCGAAGCTGCATGACTTTGTCGCTGATGTGCGCACGGCGTTTGAGAAGTCAGCGCAGCAAGGCGAGACACCAGTGCTGCTCACCTCCCCCAACATTCGCCCGTTCGTGCGCTCGCTGATCGAACGCTTCCGGCCGAGTACGGCGGTGATAGGGCAGTCTGAAGTCCACGCGAAGGTGCGCTTGAAGGCGATGGGGCAAGTTTAAGCAAAAACGTCACAGTGGTTAGCGCGTTCACATGCGAAATCGCTGTAATTAACCCCGTGTTTACCAAAATCAGCCGCGCCGCTAAGACCTCAGCAATCGTTACGCGCGCATACCGAGAGTATGACAGGCGCCAACGCCGCTATTGATCAGCCGCTGCCGCGCACACGCGCGGCGCCGGTCTATGCGATCGCCTCCGGCAAAGGCGGCGTCGGCAAGACGTGGCTATCCACGATGCTGTCGATTGCCTTTGGACGCGCGGGGCAACGGGCGCTGCTGGTCGATTGCGACCTCGGCCTTGCCAACGTCGACGTGCAACTGGGCGTTCGGCCGACAGCCGACGTGCACTCGGTGGTGCGCGGTTTCCTCGAATTAGAGTCCGCGGTGACGCCGGTTATGGGCGGCCCTGGACGCAATGGCGGCTTCGATTTGATCGCCGGCCACTCGGGCTCGGGCGCACTTGGCGCGGTGAAGCTCGAAGAAGTGGCGCGCATCGCCAACGGTTTGACGCGGCTGACGCCGCATTATGATCGCGTGATCTTGGATCTCGCCGCCGGCATCGATCCGACAGTGCTGCGCTTTGCGCGCGCGGCGGATCGCTTGATCCTGGTGACCACGGAAGAACCCACTGCCCTCACCGATGCGTATGCGATGGTGAAGCTGTTGCGCTTACAAGGCTCGCAACTGGTGCCGTGGGTGATCGTGAACATGGCCGAGAACCGCGTCAAAGGACGCAAGGTGTTCGATCAGTTCTCGCTGGCGTGTAACGAGTACCTTGGCTTCAAGCCGAAATTCGCGGGCGCGATCACGCGCGATCCGCGCGTGCCGGACTCAATCCGCGCACAAACGCCGCTGCCGACACGTCACCCGCAGTCGCAGGCGTACGAAGACGTGATCCGGATCGTTGAGGCACTCAACGCTGGCTGATGCGGGCGGCGCGGAGCGTCGCGAATTCATCCAGCTCTGCATCTTCGCGCTTTTCGCGCTTTAGTTTTTCGCGTTGCTCTTCCAGTTCAATCAGGCGTTCGAACTTGCGCACTTCGGTGTGGGCTTCGGCGATGAGCGTGCGGAGGCGTTCGATTTCTTGACCGATGAGGATGCGTTCCGCGTCGAGCGCTTTGCGCACGGCCATGGCGGCGACGGCATAGCCGCCATAAGCGCGGGCGCTTTCGTAGTCGCGTTGGGCCAGCATTTGCTCGTTGCGCAGCGTTTGCTCGTGGCCGTGGATGCGCTGGACGACGTTGGCGTCCTTGGTGACTTGATCCGCGAGCGCACGGCGCAGCGTTTCGAGATCACGCTCAGCGAGCTTTAGCAGTGTCCGAAAGGCTTTCATTGCAGTGCCTCAGCAAGCATCGCGAAGCTTTCCTCGAGCGATGAGTGTTCGTCGCGCTGCTGCGTCAGAACGCGTTCAACGGCTGGACGCACGCGGATGGCTTCATCGACTTGCGGATCTGCGCCGGGTTTGTAGGCGCCGATGCGGATGAGTTCTTCCATTTCGCCGTAGAGACTGAGCGCTTCGCGCGCGCGCGCGACGAGCGCGTTCTCTTCGGCCGTGTGACACATCGGCATGAGACGCGAGATCGACTTCAGCACGTTGATCGCGGGATAGCGGCCGCGTTCGGCGATGCTGCGCTCCATGACGATGTGGCCATCGAGAATGCCGCGCACGGCGTCGGCGATCGGTTCGTTGTGATCGTCGCCATCGACGAGCACAGTGAAGAGCGCGGTGATCGAGCCGTGCTCGCCTTCGCGGCCAGGGCCGGCGCGTTCAAGCAGCTTTGGGAGCTCGGCGAACACCGACGGTGTGTAACCTTTCGTCGTTGGCGGCTCGCCGACGCCGAGGCCGATCTCGCGTTGCGCCATAGCAAAGCGTGTGACGGAATCGATTAGCAGCAGGACGTCTTTGCCTTCGTCGCGGAAATGTTCGGCGACGGCGCAGGCCATGTGCGGCGCGAGGCGGCGGCGCGCGGCGCTTTCGTCCGAGGTCGCAACGACGACGATCGAGCGGCGGCGGCCCTCCTCGCCGAGCGTATCCTCGATGAATTCTTTCACTTCGCGGCCGCGCTCACCGACGAGGCCGATGACGATGACGTCGGCGTTAGCGCCGCGCGCGAGCATCGACATGAGCACGGACTTACCGACGCCGGAGCCGGCGAAGACACCCATGCGCTGCCCGCGGCAGAGCGCGGCGAAGATGTTGAGCGCACGCACGCCGACATCGAGACGGCCGCCGACGCGGGCGCGATCGTGTGCGGATGGCGGCGCAGCGCGCACTGGCGTCGGCTTCAGGCCATTCGGTAGCGGCCCCTCGCCGTCCACAGGATTGCCGAAGCAATCGATGACGCGGCCGAGCCACGCTTGCGACGGGCGCGCCATCGGTGATGCGCCTTCGAGCACCACACGCGCGCCTGGTCTGATGGCTTCGATGGAATCGTACGGCGCGATCAGCGCGCGATCGCCACGGAACCCTACGATCTCTCCACGCACTGAAGCGTGGCCGAAAATCGTCACGCGTGCGCCGAGCGCGAGTGCTTCGACGGGGCCGGTTACTTCAATAAGCGCGCCTGACAAGCCCGTCACGCGTCCTTCGAAGCGACGCGGATCGAGTGCGTGAATCTCTTCAGCAAGCTTAGAAAGAAGTGATGGCATCGCGTGTGCGAGAGTCCTCCACACTTCTTTCAGCCGGTATGGTGAATCAAAACCTAATGCGCTGCGCTTGGTTTAAGCGGCTCATCCTGTTGCCGATTCAAAATCAACGGCTTGTGGCTACTTTTTTCTTCAGCATCTAGCGCTTGCAGCAAATAGCGAACGCTGATTCACACGTCTTAACGGAGCTGATGAAGGGCGGGTCAACGCAAATTCGGCAAGCGCAGAAGCTATAAATCCTACCGCCGTTAACCTGTTGGCAAGGCGGAATATGATTATGATTCTGTGGATTAAGGTTGCCGAGGCGTTGCGCCGATCGGGGAGCATTCAATGCGAGTCTTGTTGATCGAAGACGATAGCGCAACAGCGCAAGGTATCGAACTGATGTTGAAGTCCGAGGGCTTCAATATCTACTCGACCGACCTTGGCGAGGAAGGCATCGATCTCGGAAAGCTCTACGATTACGACATCATCGTACTCGACCTGACGCTGCCCGACATGCACGGCTACGACGTGCTAAAGCAGCTCCGGGTGGCGCGGGTGAACACCCCCATCCTGATCCTCTCGGGCACCGCCGACATCGACACGAAGGTCCGCGGCCTCGGCTACGGCGCCGACGACTACATGACCAAGCCCTTCAACAAGGACGAACTGATCGCGCGGATCAACGCGATTGTCCGCCGCTCGAAGGGCCACGCTCATTCCGTCATCAAAACGGGCGACATCGTCGTCAACCTCGATGCGAAGACGACCGAGGCTCACGGCCAGCGCGTCCACCTGACGGGCAAAGAATATCAAATGCTGGAGCTGCTCTCGCTCCGCAAAGGCACGACGCTGACGAAAGAGATGTTCTTGAACCATCTCTACGGCGGCATGGACGAGCCGGAACTCAAGATCATCGACGTGTTCATCTGCAAGCTGCGCAAGAAGCTGGCTGCTGCCACGGGCGGCGAACATTACATCGAGACGGTCTGGGGCCGCGGCTACGTGCTGCGCGATCCGCAAGAAGCCGGCGCAACGGCCACTGTCACCAGCGGCGTGGCGGCAGCCTAAACTCTTCTCATTCCAGATTGGAATACGTGGCCTCGGGATCGAAAGATCCCGAGGTTTTCGTTTGCGCTTAGAGCGCTTCGTGCGTGACGCGGCCGTCGGAGACGGTGAGCTTTGCTGTTGCGGTCGGGATTGCGCTTGGCTCCGCTGTCATCAAGTCCGCGGAGAACACAGTGACGTTGGCGCGTTTGCCGACTTCGATCGTGCCGCGCTCATTCTCCGTGAAGCTCGCGAAGGCTGGCGCAGCGGTGAACATGCGAAGAGCCTCGGCGCGGCTGACGGCTTCTTCAAGGCGCCAGTCTGGCCCCGCGAAGCCGCTAAGATCATGGCGATACGTGGCAGCGTAGAACTCGACCAGTGGATCCCCCTTCTCGACCGGCGCATCGGTGCCGCCGGCGATCGTCGCGCCGGAATCGAGCAACGCGCGCCAGGCGTAGGCGCCAGCGAGACGATTGAGACCGAGGCGCGCCGGTGCGAAGAAGAGGTCGCTGATCGCGTGTGACGGCTGCATCGACGCAATCACGCCCTGCGCGGCGAAGCGTGGGATATCTTCGGTGGCGAGGATCTGCGCGTGCTCGATGCGATAGCGCGCGTTGCGGAGCGCTTCTGGGTTGTCGGCGTAGGCATCGCGATAGGCGTCGAGCACGAGGCGGTTACCGCGATCGCCGATGGCGTGAGTCGTGACTTGAACGCCCTTGGCCTTCGCGCGCTGGATCATGGCAGCGATCTGTTCGGGCGGCGTGACGAGCAAACCGGATGAAGCGTGCGCGTCGCTGTACGGCGCGAGCAATGCCGCGCCGCGTGAGCCGAGCGCGCCATCCATATACATTTTGATGCCGCGCACTTTGACTGCGCCTTCCCCGTACGGGCCGGTTTCGAGGATGCCATCGGCATCGTCTGGGGTGAGATAGAGGTCCGCGCTGAGCGGAAGGTCTCCGCTCGCGGCCAGCTCCTGGAAGAACCGCGCTTCGACAAGCGAGGTGCTCATGTTGTGGACGCCGGTCCAGCCACGCGATGCGTAGAGACGTGCGCCCTGCTGCAGAGCTTCGCGGATCATAGCTTCGGTGGGCGGAGGGAAACGCGATTGAACCAAGCTCATCGCGTTGTCGATGAGCATTCCGGTCGCCGCGCCCGATGCATCACGCTCGATGCTGCCGCCGGAAGGATTGGCGGTGTTGTTGTCGATCTGCGCAAGTTGCAGCGCGGCGGAGTTCGCCACCGCAGCGTGGCCGTCGACGCGCTCAAGGAAAACGGGCCGATCGGAAACGATGGCGTCGATATCGGCGCGGTTCGGGAAACGCCCTTCGGGCCAATGCGTTTCGATCCAGCCGCGGCCATAGATCGGACCTTCCGCGTGTGCAGCGGCATAGGTGCGCAAGCGCTGCTGCAATTCGGTGATCGACGTTACACCGACGAGGTCGAGTGTGAGTGCGGCAGCGCCGACGCCGGTGAGGTGTACGTGCGCGTCGGTGAAGCCTGGAAGCGCCGCCGCGCCGCCTAGATCAATCGCGCGCGCGCCGCGTGCGTTGGCGCGAGCGTCAGCGAGCGATCCCACGACTGCGAACACACCGTTGCTGATGCGCAGCGCCTCGACGGGCGCTTCACCGACGCCGGTGTAAATCGGGCCGCCATAGATGATGAGATCAGGCGTGCCGCGCGGCGCGCAGCCAACGAGAAGCGCGCCAAGTGAAGCTTGCGCGAAATGACGGCGGCTTAGGTGCGGCATGAATGGTCCCCTGCTCGCGCCGATACAGCCAACTCGCCGTGTGGGCAGCTCGAAAAATCTCTCAGCGCCAATCGTTATCGCGACCTTGTTGCGACTGGCTCGCAGATTAGTTGCAGCAAGTGACTTCGCCGCTCAGTATCTGCAGGACCCAGCGTCCGGCCACTCCGATACGTTTAGGCCGAAACCTGCCGTTGGTCATTAGTCAGGTCAGCGATCGGTAAGATTATCAAACCAGGCCAAGGTTGGAGCATAGCTCACCGCTGCGGTTGCCATGTGATCGGTCGCTCCCATGTCGTGAAGTGTCACCGCTCCCCCGCGCGGGTGCGCATAATCGTAGAGCGCCCTAGAGGACATCGGCGAAACATTGATGTCTGCGTCGCCGTAAACGATCCGGATCGGCGCGCGCGGGACCCAGGCAAACAGCTGCTAAAGCGGGCGCGCCGTGCGCCGCGGATAACGGTCGATGAGCTCGCGGACTTTGGACACAAATTCGCGGGCAATATGGGCTACTGAAGAATCTCGGTCGCGTCGCGTGCGCTAAACGTAACGGTCGGCAATTGCCCAACACAGCAAATGAACTGGATTCTGCGGGAGAATTCGCAGACCATCGTGCACGCAATGCACGAGCAGTCGACAAAGCGCTCAAGACGCCCAAGACGAATTACATTGCCACTGTTCGGTATTTAGGATACTAACACTTCATCGAATTCGTTCTTGGTTCGGTTGTTTCCTTGCCTGTCGTCAGCTCTTTGAGCTCATCGCGGCCCCGGACCTTCCACTCGCCACCCTCGAGCTTGATCACGAAGCGCGCCTCGCGCTGCGTGAATTTTGTTATACGAAAGTGCACCTATGACTACTGGAACCGTGAAGTGGTTTAACGGCCAAAAAGGCTTCGGCTTCATCCAACCTGACGATGGCGGCCCGGACGTGTTCGTCCATATTTCAGCTGTTGAACGCGCTGGATGGTCGTCGCTGAACGAAGGCCAAAAACTCAGCTTCGAAAGCGAAAAAGACAGCCGTAGCGGCAAGATGTCGGCCGGCCAACTCGTCGCCGTTTAAGAGGCCTTAGGCTGTGGCGAAAGCTGTGGCGTGAGTGTTCTAGCGAATGCGGGCGGGTCGGCTTTGGTCGATGCGCCCGCTTTTTTGTTTACGCGCTTCAAGGAGTCGAAATGCCGAATCTTCGTTTCACCGTCGGCCAGAGCGTGTCCGTGTCATATTCCAAGCGCTACCCTCGCGCCGACGGCGCCTATCGAGTGCTGGCTGCCATGCCGAATTCTGGCGGCGCCACGCAATATCGCATCAAAGGCGATCTGGAAAAATTTGAGCGTATTGTCGATGAGATCCATCTCGTCGCTGCATAAACTGAGCGAGGATTTCGACGAAAATTCTAGCGCGCTACAGGCGCCATCGCACCCAGTTTAAGCATGACCAGCGATCGGCGGAGGCAAGAGAGTCCAAAGGCCAACATTAAGGGCCGCGTCGATGCGACGAGCCCACAAGTCGGTGCTATCGCCTACGGTTTGGATTTCGGCGTAATCGGTGTGCGCCCATCCAGCGCGAAGGTGACCGTTCTGAAGGCGGTCGAAGATCAGAGTAAGAGCGGCATTATCCATGGCGCTAGGCTTACGCTTCGCCACCTCGATCCGCCATGACTATGCGCTTCGTTCGATTTCAAACTGAATAGCCCCCTCCCCCGACGACCGATCGCTTGCACCGATTTTCGCGACCGGCTTACCCTCCCGATTGCGGTCAGTGATTTAGCGCGCACAGCAGCGGCGTGATTTCGCCGAGAACAGCCGGCTTTGTATTCTATGCTGAGCGTCGGTTCTGAGAGTCACTTCAGCCGCTGAGATCCAACTTCGTTCAATGGAACGACGCGAGGATACTAGGATAGGCCTAATTCGATCTTCACCTTCATTACCAACGCGATTTCAACTTTTTTTCGCGGACCCTGCTTGGCGCACGGTGGATTGGAAATTCCCATGGCTGCACATGCAAATGCCTCGTTGTCGATAGCGGCGACCTGGGTGGACAATGTTCAATACTTCGGGCCTGACCGTCGGCGCGCGTGCCTGTCCGTCGTCGGTAAAGAGCGGCGTGTTGCAAACTCGGCGTCGTCCGTGCCGTCTCTGTGGTCAGCCCTTCGCAAACTTCGATTTCATGCGCTGGACGCCTACGGACAAGCTGGCGTTGCAGCCTTCGTTGCTCGCACCAAGGCGGTCGCAGAGCTGGCTGAAGTGAGCCAAGAGATCGAGATCTGGGAAGATCTCACCCATCTTGCCTTCAAATTATCGATGTCACCTACGGGGCAAGACCCGCGAGCGGATATCATGCGCCGACTCGATAGCGTTTGCACGCGCGGGTCATCTGCGAGTTAGCTCCACGAATCTAGTTGACTGGCCGTTCTCGCCGAAATCCGCCGCCTGCATCCATCGGGATCATGCGCGGCCTTTGCCACGCGATCCCCAGGGCCGCCATACGATCATGCCTTAAGTCGCCACGTTCCTTCAACGCTCTGCGTGAAGACGGCCATGTTGCCGGCGTCAAAGTCAGGATCGCGATTGCCGAGATCAAAGAACCAGGCGAACCCCTGACGCACTCGCCAATAGCTTACCTTCGTTTCGTCAATTCCCAGCGGACCGCACGCAACGATGGGGCGGCCTTCAGCTAATCTGGCGCGTGCAGCGGCGCTCGGCGCGATCAGCAAGGCGTCCGTTGGCCATCCCTCGCGTTCGGCTGGAACGATCTCACACGATCCCCGATCGCGACCAGACAATTCCGCAATCGCGGCATTAAGCGCGCCTCGCTGATCAGGATCAGTTCCGTAGAGCGCAACAACAACGCGCCCCCTCCCAGCGTCGCCGTAAACGGCGGAGCTTTCATAAGAGATCTCGGCGCGGTGCGCGCCACCCGCGTATGAGAGAGTCGTCTCAACGCCGCTGCAGGTAGCCGCACGATAGAGCAGCGCCTCGTCACCAGGCAGCATGAGTTCTTTCACGCTCCAGGTGCATCCTTCGAGTTCCGGCGTACGCACATTAGG
Organism: Caulobacteraceae bacterium; assembly: GCA_016703335.1. Lineage (GTDB taxonomy): Bacteria > Pseudomonadota > Alphaproteobacteria > Caulobacterales > Aquidulcibacteraceae > Vitreimonas. Next base: position 42,246 of record JADJCG010000011.1, read on the forward strand.
ATCGGCGACGAGCAATACGCTCGCTTCGGACTGACACAAACCTGTGCCGGCAAGCCGGGCACCGCCATCTGCGCAGGCGCCTGGCGCAACATTCGAAGCGTCGCCAGAGGACTCTCCCGCCGTCGGACCACACCCTGCAAGGAGAGCGAACGAAATCGCGACGCACAAGAAACGCATGGCCCCCACCTCTTCTTTCGAATGAGGATGCTCGCATTCTGCCCCCCGAAGCACAAGCTGGGCGCCTCAAGCCTCATGCCTAATCTGGCTCGATCGTGCCGCATCCAGTCACCGACCGGCGCACGTTCCGCCTATCATGCCCTCACGGCGCAGAAAGCTTTCAAGGGTCGAAGACGCGCGCGCCGCCGCCTCGGCGTTGTAACCGAACGTGACACGCTGACCGATCAGCGGCGGAAAGCGCATCGTCCTCGCCGGATCAAGGCTCGGCACATCAAAGCCATGCGACGCGCCCGCAAATGTCACGACATCGAGGGCGGCGCTCTCCGCCTGCCTCGCGGCCACGAATGCACGCAAGTCCGATTCCGGGGTCACATTGTCCGCTGTCCCCTGAAGAACAAGTACTGGCAGAGCGTTTCCGTAGGGCTGCGGGCGCCGCACCGTTGGATAGTACATTGCGACCGCGCGGAATCCGGAATCGGGCAGCGCCGCCAATGTCCAAGCGCCTTCCGCTCCCAGCGACCATCCAATCACCACTCCCGGACATTCGCTTCGGGCTCTTCCTGCCGCACGCTCGATCGTGAGCGCATCGGCGACAATAGCAGCCATACGATCTCCAGGAGATCCGTCCTCCGCACCCGGCACAAAACGCGCGGCGCCGTGATAGTCGATGATCAGTGCGTCAACACCACGCTGATTAAGCCAGGTCGCGGCGCGGAAATAGTGCTCATCATCGCCCAAGATCGACATGCCGCTTGATCCAGGCAGCAACACCGCCCACGGTCGCGCTACAGTGTCCTCCTGACGCAGGGCGCCAAAAATAATGATCCGCAGCCACTTCTGCTCGCGCATTGGCGGCAAACAGACAAAGCGAAGCGAGGACAGCCAACACGACTCGTAGCGACATTGTCATTCTCCCATCAACCGAGAGCCATCAGCTAGTCGCAGGATGTGGCAGAACTGGGCTCGCGATTTCGGCAACCACTTTCAAACAATTGGGCAGCGCAGCGTTGGCGCCGCGCACCCGCGCTAATGGAGAGGCGCAATGAAGTCGAAGGCCACGCGGCTCTGGACCGGCGGTAGTCTGGGTATGAGCGGGCGTGGCACCATTTTCAACATCGCGCCGGAGCGCGCGGTCGACGAAACAACTGGAAACCTTGCCTTCCGCTTCGTCAGGGAGCAGCTTCCATCACCCGACGCGCAAGCCTTGCGAAGAGGCCTTCGACCGGCAGGCTGTGAATGATGGCCTCGGATAGCACCGCCTGGTCGCTCTGCGAAACTCTCGCGACGGGCCGAGGATCGGCGACCGCCAGGGTTTCGGCGCGCTGAACGCGCACGCGACGCCGACTTGGCTCGCGGCCACTTCGATCTCACCGCCCGATCGATCAGAACCGATATCGCCCTTCTTGGAGATGGCGTCGTTGGCTTTCGGATCGGCTTCGTTGAAAGACAACGGCGCAATCAGCAAAGGCGGCGCTCGGATCGGCTATTCGTCGGCCAGTTTGAAACGCTTGTGCGCGTCATCACCCACTGATTACCGAATCTCCCGGCGGCGCGCTTGTCGATGCGCTTAGTCTGTCTGCTTCGCCTACGAGAGAACTTTGCACGCGAGCTGACAGCGCCTTTGCCACCGCGCCTGGTACACAAGGCTCTGGTGAAGACGCTGCGCTCATCTCGTGTCTCGTTCGATCCCCTTCGATCTACACTGCTTTTCTGCGCTGACGCACGATCTGTTGGACCGCATTCCCGCGACCGGACGCAAACGACAGGGCCAACATCTGGAGAGATGCGCTGCCGGAAGAAAATGAAGAAGGCGAAGATGAAGGCGGCGCGACCGCGCCCTAACGCGCGCCATCAACATGATTTTCGCGACCGGCCTACTGTCTCGATTGCGGTCACCTGCATAGCGCACGCACCAATGGCGCGATGTCGCCGGGGCCGGACGGCCGACTCGCGGCGCCGGGCGGTACAAGTGCCCACAATGGGTATGAGCGGGCGATGGCATCAGGATTTTCGCGATCGCGCCGTGTTGGGCGCTGCGAACACTCCGATGACAATGTGCGAAGACTCTGGATAAAGTTGCACCCTCATCCGCTTCGTCAGGGTTGCAGCTGACATTCACCCGGACGCGCAATGTCTGCGAAGATAATCTCCATCTCAAATATGAAGGGCGGCGTGGGCAAGACCACCATCTCGGTCGCTCTCGCGCAAACTCTCGCGATGGGATCCGACAATCGGCCGTCCGCCAAGGTGCTGGTAGTCGACCTGGACGCGCAGGCCAACGCCTCGTTTTGGCTTTGCGGCCACGCCAATCTCACCGCTCACATCGACCAGAACACAACCATCGACACCTTCTTGGAAAACGCCGTTGTCTTCGGGAAATCGGCTTCGTTGAAAGACAACGTGCACTCAGCAAAGGCGCACTCGGATCGGCTATTCGTCGTCCCGTCGAGTCCGCACCTGCGCATCATCGAGCGCGAACTGATCGTCTTTCTCTCCCGGCGGCACCGCAATCTCCTTGAAGTAGAGCGGGTGGTCAGCGATCTGCTTGAGCAACAGTTGCAAGAACTTGGCATGTTGTTTGATGTCATCATCTTTGACACCGCGCCTGGTATTTCCGCGCTCACGGAAGCGGCGCTGCGCTTATCGCAAGTCGTCGTCGTTCCAACCGTTCCCGACTATATATCTAATCTGGGTCTTCTGTCTTTCTGCCGCACCGTCAGTTGGACCAGCAATGATCCCAAGACCGTGATCAAGAGAATGCCATGGGTGATTGCGAACAAGGTGAAGCAAAGCAAGCACCATCAGCTCATGCTCGAACAGATGCGGAGCGCATCCGCAGGCGACGACCGCGAGTTCAATATGTTTCGCACGGAGATCCCCAGTTCACCGCGCATCGACGAGATTGCGTCCAACTTAGACATGGACGGAGAACTCGGCTTTGACTCCGACGGCGCAGATGTATTCTCTGCGCTGGCGAAAGAAGTGCTCGAAGTCGCTGGGCAGATATCGACAACCGACACTCGCGCCGAATGATCACACGTCATCACTAAGGCGCGATCCGACCGGCGGGGCTATTCCGCCGGTGGGTTTTTTTCCAGCGCTCAATCGCGCGCTGCTCATCGGGAGCATGACTGCGACCGGCCTGGCGCCATGCGGCCTCGTCCAGCTCACTACCATGGGTCGACAGGGTTAGATCCTTCTTCTGCGGCGGCTCGACAAACTTCTCCAATTTTATCGATTTGCTGACGGAGTTTTTGTTCTTGAAGTCGGCGACCAGCGTGTGGCTCTGGATTCCACCGACTTCGGCGGAAAACCAGCTGAGAAGGCACTCGTTGTCCGATTGCATGCAACAAAAGAAGATGTCCCGCGTCGCGCAGTCGTAGTCGACGCCGCCGCGCCACTCGCCCGGCGTTCTTCTACGGTCTGGCTGGGACGAATACATGCCTTCCTAAAGCTCTTCGGTAAGGTCCCGGTTAGAGCAAAGCAAACCCGTCAGCGCGAGTGGCCTGATCCCTCGATTGCAGTCACTCGCGCAGCGCATGCAGCAATGACGCGATCTAGCCGACAACGGTCATTGCTCATCCTCGGAACGCGGCGAAGTGCGCTACCATTGTTCTCGCGCCTAGAAGGGAGGGTCTACAACTGGTTCAACCGATAGCCGTACCCTGCATCCGCCGAGATCAGTGTGGGACCCTGTGGATCGATTTCGACTTTCTCGCGTAATTGCCCAATGTAAACTCTCAAATACCTTATGTCGGCGTCCACCGAGCCCCAGACCGCCTCCAGCAAACGCTCATGCGGAACGGGCTTGCCGATGTTGAGTGCGAGTTCGGCGAGAAGATCGAATTCCTTGCGCGAAAGTTTCACTAGCTCACCTGCCCGCGTCACCACACGGCGTGAGAGGTCGATCTCTAAATGGCCGGTCCGCACGACGGGCGCGGCACCGCGAACCTGTATGCCGTGACGCAGGGCGGAGCGAGCGCGCGCCAGCAATTCCGCTACCCCGAACGGCTTGGTGACGTAGTCATCGGCGCCGAGGTCGAGCGCACGAACCTTTGACGCTTCGTCGTCGCGCGCCGTCAGCACAATGATCGGCGTCAGGTCCCCCCTGGTGCGCATGTCAGCAAGCAGCGTCAAGCCGTCCTGATCCGGAAGACCGAGATCAAGGATCGCAAGATCGACTGAATATTCCCCCAGACGTTGCTTCGCCGACGTCACGCTTCCCGCCTCAACCACGGCGTAGCCTTCGGCCTTGAAGGTTGCTGCGAGGGTGGCGCGCAATGGCTTGTCGTCCTCCACAAGCAACACGCGCGGCGCGTCTTTCGTCATTCGGCTTCTTCTGCAATTGGCAAACGGATGCTCACCACTGCGCCCGGACGATCGGAACGGTTCGCCGCCTCGATCGATCCGCCCTGAGCTTCAAGAAAGCCTTTTGCAATTGCGAGCCCTAGCCCCGTCCCTGGCGGACGGCCGTCGCCTTCGACGCCGCGCGCGAACTTGTCAAAAAGATGCGCTATCGCGCCAGGCGGAAATCCCTCGCCTTCGTCGAGCACCTCGATGACCACGCGCGCATCTTGGCGAAAAGCCCGAACCAGCACGGTCGAACCATCAGGCACGTATTTCGCCGCGTTTTCGAGAACGTTTCCGATTGCAGCTTCGACTAAATTCTGGTCGACGAGCGCGCGTGGCAGGCCGGTCGATACATCCCGCGAGATGACCTTGTTTCGCAGAACCACGCGCATCCGCTCCAATGCGTGTTCAACCAGGTCCAACACTTCCACCGGCTGCTTCTTGATGTGCACGGCCCCGGCGTCGATCCTGCTCATGTCGAGGAGATTCTCGATGAAACGCGTGAGTCGGCGCACCTCCGTTCGAGCGGTCTCCAACAACTCGTCGCGCGTTGAGGCGCTGTGTTTGTCACCGAATTTCTGCAAGCTCTCAATTGCCGTGCGGATCGTGGAGAGCGGCGTGCGCAAATCGTGTGAGACCGACGCGAGTAACGTGCCTTTCAATCGCTCGCCCTCGGCTTCGACCCGAGCGTCAGCCGCCTCATGCTGGAACCGCGCACGATCAAGCGCGATGCCGGCTTGCGCCGACAGCAAATCCAAAACGCGACGTTGGTCTGGATCGAGCCGCTCGGCTTCGTCCAGCGGGCGCACGCCGATAACGCCGACAAAACCGTGCTCGCCCGGGATCGGCACGAAGAGCCAGCGGGCGCCATGCAATGTGTCGGAGCCCCGCCCCGCCTCCCGGCGCCGCGAGAACGCCCACTGAGCAGCGGCCATATCATCGGCGCCCAGAATTTCCGGTCCCGGCGCTTCGCCAATGAGTTCCAGATCCCCCTTTCGCGCAGACAGCATGACGACACGCGCGAACAGCAGACGCGCAGCCGTCTCGGCGGTGCTTGCCGCGATGTCGGCCTCTTCTTCTTTACCCACTAGGCCGCGCGCAAAACCTTCTAGGTCGGTTGCCCGGCGCGCCTGTTTCCTGGCGATCAATGTCTGCGCGCGTGTTCGGGCGGCAACGCCACTCATGGCCAAGCCAATGGCGATGAAGAAAATGAAGGCATAGATATTCGACGGGTCGGCGATCGTGAATGTGTGCAGTGGCGGGATCAGAAAAGAAATTGTACGCCAGCGCTGACGTGATCGCGGTGAAAATTGAAACGGCCATGCCAAAGCGGATGGCCGCCGCGATGATTGCGAGCACGAACACGAGTGAGATGTTCGGCAGTTCGCCCCATTGATCGATGAACACCGCAAACGCCGTCGCAAGCGCCACAAACACCGACGCTGCGAAATAGCCGCCTGGCTCACCCAACGGCGGCGGGCGAAGCACTTCGCCGATGACAGCCGCAGGCTTGCGCTCATCGCGCGGGCAGATCTCGATAGCAATGTCACCTGCGCTGCGCACCAATCGCCGGATGATTGACCCCCGGACAAGCTCAAACCAGAGCGGTCGTGAGGCCGCGCCGATAATGATGTGGGTGACGTTCTGCTCGCGCGCGTAAGCGAGTATTTCCGCCGCTTTGTCGTCACCATTCAGCGAACGTGTCGTCCCGCCCAACTCTTCTGCTAACCGAAAGGCCTCCAACAGGGCATCACGCGCACGCTTTGGCGCTCGTTCCGATTCAGGCGTTGCGACATTAATCGCCTCCCACGGCGCATGAAGACGATCCGCCATTCTTTTGGCGCGTCGAACAACTGTCAGCGAGGCCGCTGTCGCATCGACGCAGGCCAGCACGCGATCGGTAGCCTCCCATGGGCCGGAAATCCCGTGCTCGGCCATGTGGGCGCGCATGGCGTCTTCCACGCGATCGGCGGCGCGTCGCAAGGCAAGCTCACGAAGTGCTGTGATATTTCCGGCGGTGAAGAAGTTCGCTAGCGCGCGTTGCGCCGCTTCTTGTGGGTAGACCTTGCCATCGCGGAGCCGCTGCTGCAGCTCCTCCGGCGTGATGTCCACCACCTCGATTTCATCAGCGATGTCGAGAACGCTATCGGGCACTGTCTCACGGACCTGCACCTGCGTGATCTTCGCTACAATATCATTGGCGCTTTCGAGGTGCTGGACATTCATCGTTGAGAATACATCGATGCCGGCAGCCAGAAGATCGCGAACGTCCATCCAGCGCTTGGGATGACTGACCCCTTCCGCGTTTGTGTGCGCCAGCTCGTCAACGAGCACGAGCTTGGGCTTACGCTTTAGGATCGCATCGAGATCCATCTCCTTGAGCGTCTGCCCGCGATACGAAATTTGCCGGCGCGGAACGAGTTCGAGTCCGCGAAGCAGCGCCTGGGTCTCCTCTCGGCCGTGGTGTTCAACAACACCAATCACGACATCGACGCCCTCGCGCTTCTTGTTGTGGGCTTCGATCAGCATCTCGTAAGTTTTGCCGACGCCGGGAGCCGCGCCGAGGAAAACTTTCAATCGACCGCGCCCTTCCTTTGACGCCACCTTTAAGAGCGCGTCTGGCGAAGGGCGTGTTTGATCGCTTGAGGGCATCGGGTTTACCGGCTCACTGGCCTGTGTTGATCGAGCGCAAGGTTGAGGTGCAACACGTTGACGCCCGCCTCACCCAAGAAACCGAGGAACGGACCTTCAGTGGATTGGGCAACCAGCGATTCCAGCTCAGCCGCTGTCATGGCACGCGCCGCGGCAACACGTGCGATCTGCACGCGCGCCGCTGCTGGAGATATGTGAGGGTCGAGGCCAGATCCTGAAGCGGTCGCAAGGTCCGCCGGTATGGGCCCTTCGACGCCGGTTTCACGCAAACGGGTCACGTCACCCTCAACGCGCTCAACCAACGCGCGCGACGTCGGCCCAAGGTTCGAGCCAGACGAAGCGCTCGCGTTGTAGCCGTCACCGGCCGCTGACGGTCGCGGCCAGAAATACTCTGGGCGCGTGAAGCTTTGGCCGATCAACGCAGAGCCGATAACGTGGCCATCGCGTTCGATTAGGCTGCCGTTGGCTTGAGAGGGAAATGCTACCTGCGCGACTCCTGTAATCGCCAGCGGGTAAGCAAGCCCGAAGAGTAGCGTGAAGAGCGCCAGAAGCACGAGCGCGGGGCGGAGATGAGACATGAGTTTCTCGTCCTATGCCAAACCGATCGCTGAGACAGCGAGGTCGATGAGTTTGATACCGATAAACGGAGCCACCAGGCCGCCGAGGCCGTAAATAGCGAGGTTGCGCGCGAGGAGCTTTCCCGCGGGGGCGGGTCGATACGGCACGCCGCGCAACGCGAGGGGAATAAGCGCTACGATGATCAGCGCGTTGAAGATGATGGCAGACAGGATGGCGCTATTGTCCCCCGGTCCGCTCGACAAATCCATGACATCCAAGCCCGAGAGCTGCGGGTAGAGCGCAACGAACATGGCCGGGATAATCGCGAAATACTTCGCCACGTCGTTGGAGACAGAGAAGGTCGTCAACGCGCCGCGCGTCATCAGCAATTGCTTTCCGATGCCGACAATCTCGATCAGCTTTGTAGGATCGCTATCGAGATCGACCATATTTCCCGCTTCACGCGCAGCGACTGTCCCGGTTTGCATCGCAACGCCAACGTCCGCCTGGGCGAGAGCCGGCGCATCGTTCGTGCCGTCGCCGCACATAGCGACCAAGCGGCCCTTGGCTTGCTCGGATCGAATGAGTTCGAGCTTCTTCTCGGGCGTTGCCTGCGCGAGAAAATCATCGACACCCGCCTCCGCCGCGATAGCAGCAGCCGTCAGCGGATTGTCGCCGGTGATCATGACGGTGCGGATGCCCATTTGTCGGAGTTCGGCAAAGCGCTCTTTCACGCCCCCCTTCACGATGTCCTTGAGATAGACGACGCCCAGTGGACGGCCATCGCGCGCTACGGCGATCGGCGTGCCGCCTGCCCTGGCGATGCGATCGGCGATCTGTTGCATGAGCGGCGGCGCGCCCCATTCTGGTCCGTTCAAGTCCTTCAAGTAGTCGGCAACAGCATCGACCGCGCCTTTGCGGATCTTCGAGCCATTCCAATCTGCGCCGCTCATACGAGTTTGCGCCGTGAACGGAATGAAGCGTGCCTTATGTTCGGTCGGATCACGCGGGCGCAGATTGTGTCGCTCCTTCGCGAGCACAACGATCGAACGCCCCTCAGGTGTCTCGTCAGCAAGACTTGCAAGTTGCGCCGCTTCCGCCAGCTCAAGTTCAGTGACGCCTGTTAGCGGATGAAACTCGGTAGCCTGGCGATTTCCAAGGGTGATTGTGCCGGTCTTGTCGAGCAGCAGCACGTCTACGTCGCCGGCCGCTTCAACGGCGCGTCCAGACATGGCCAACACATTGAAGCGAACGAGTCGGTTCATGCCTGCAACGCCGATCGCTGACACAAGCCCCGCAATCGTCGTTGGAATGAGTGCAATCAGCAACGCCACAAGCGCCACCCCAGACACGTCGCCGGGGATGTACGCCGCGAACGGCGGAATGGCGCCAACTGCGACAAGGAAGACGAGCGACAGCGCCGCAAGAAGAATCGCCAAGGCAATTTCGTTCGGCGTCTTGCCTCGGTCAGCGCCTTCAACGAGCGCTATCATCCGGTCAAGGAAGGACGAGCCGCGCTCTGCCGTTATTCGAACAACAATGCGATCGGAAAGGACGCGCGTACCGCCGGTGACTGCGGAGCGATCGCCGCCTGACTCGCGGATGACCGGGGCGCTTTCGCCCGTGATTGCGCTTTCATCGACCGTCGCCACACCATCTACAACTTCACCATCGCCAGGGATGACGTCGCCAGGTTCACACAAGACGAGATCGCCGATCTTCAATTGCGGCGCCGGCAGCTGCTGCACCTCGCCTGAATGAATGTCCGGCAAGCGCTTGGCGACAGTTTCCGTCTGCGTCTTTCGCAAGCTCGCTGCTTGCGCCTTGCCGCGCCCCTCGGCCACCGCTTCGGCAAGGTTGGCGAACAGCACCGTCAACCACAGCCAAAGCGTGATCTGACCGGAGAACAGCGCGCCGGTCCCGTCACTCAAGTCACGCGCCCAAAAAATCGTCGCGCACAATGCCGCTACGGCGGTGACGAAGATGACCGGATTGCGCGCGAGCCAGCGCGGATCGAGCTTCTTGAACGCATCGCCGATGGCGGGGCCGAGGATCGACCAAGTGAAAACCGAAGGAACGGGTTCGCGAGCCATGGTTGGTTCATTGCCTCAATAAAGATCGCCGCGCAGCATCGCGAAATGCTCCGCGATTGGACCGAGCGTGAGCGCCGGGAAGAAAGTCAGCCCGCCCATAATCAAGATCACGCCGACGAGCAGGCCGACGAAGAGCGGGCCATGGGTCGGAAAGGTGCCCGTCGATGGCGGAATTTTCGGCTTGGCCGCCAGAGATCCAGCGATCGCCAGCATCGGCACGATCATCGCGAACCGCCCGATCAACATGGTTAGACCGAGGGTCAGATTCCAGAACGGAGAGTTGGCAGTGAGCCCCGCAAAGGCCGAGCCATTATTCGCACCGGCCGACGTGTAGGCATACAAAATCTCGGAGAAGCCGTGTGGACCGGCATCCTGGGGACCAGCGACGCCGCCATCCATTGCCGTGCGCAACTCCGGCATGGCGCTCGCAAGCGCGGTGAATGCGAGGATCGCGAACGGCACGCACAAGATGCCGAGCATCGTCAACTTCATATCGGACGCTTCGATCTTCTTGCCGAGATATTCCGGAGTCCGCCCAACCATCAGTCCCGCAACGAAGATTGCGAGAATGACGTAAAGCATGATGCCATAGAGGCCCGCTCCAACACCGCCGACGATAACTTCACCGAGTTGCATATTGAACAAGGGCACGAGTCCGCCAAGCGGCATGAAGCTATCGTGCATCGCGTTCACCGCGCCGCAGGATGCCGCAGTGGTGATGACGGCAAACAGCGCCGAACTCACGATGCCGAATCGAACCTCCTTGCCCTCCATGTTGCCGGCGCCCGGATCGAGACCTGCAGCCAAGAGCGCCGGATTGGCTGACGCTTCCGCCGAATACGCGACGCCAACGCCGGCAATAAAGAGCACGCCCATAGCCGCGAGGATCGCCCAACCTTGACGCTCATCACCCACCATGCGGCCCAGAACATTCGTCAGCGCCGCCCCAATGGCGAAGATCGAGATCATTTGGATGAAGTTCGAGAGCGCTGTTGGATTCTCAAACGGGTGTGCGGCGTTGGCGTTGAAGAACCCACCGCCATTGGTGCCGAGCATCTTGATCGCGACCTGACTGGCCACCGGCCCCAGCGCCAAAGTCTGGTCGCTGCCTTCAAGCGTCGTGGCCGCAGCGCTGGCGGCAAACGTCTGCGGCACGCCTTGCCAAACGAGGAAAAGCGCAAACAGGATCGAGATTGGCAACAGTACGTAGAGATTGGCGCGCGTTAGATCGACCCAGAAATTGCCGATCGCATCCACGCGCGAACGCGCAAATGCGCGAATGAACGCGACGGCCAAAACGATGCCAGTGGCAGCCGACAGGAAGTTCTGAACCGTGAGCCCAACCATCTGGCTGAAATGGCTGAGCGTCGTCTCGCCACCATAGCTTTGCCAGTTGGTGTTGGTGATGAATGACACCGCCGTGTTGAACGCCAAGTGATCGCTCACAGGGCCGAAGCCCTGCGGATTGAGCGGCAGCACATGTTGGAGCCGCAGGATCGCGTACAGCAGCACGAAGGCCGCAGCGTGCAACGCGAGCATTGCGAGGGCGTATCCCCTCCAGCTCTGCTCTTGATCCGACTTCACGCCGCCAGCCCAGTACAGCGCTTTTTCAATGGGACGCAGCACGGGCGTCAGGAACACCTTCTCGCCCGAAAATAAGCGCGTCATGTAACCACCAAGCGGCCGCACGAGCAGAACGACAGCGAGCACGAACAGGGCGATTTGCAGCCAGCCGATGACGGTCATCTTAGCGCCTCTAGAATTTCTCGGGACGCAGCATGGCTGCGATTAGGTAAGCGAGCACGATGACACCGGCGATGGCGCAGATGACGTAGTCGAAATCCATCACGCCCTCCCGCAGGCAAAGATGTAGAGAGCGAGGAGCGCGAACGCTCCGACGCCTATGCCGACAAAATCAAATCGCCCATCTACAGCTCCAACGTGGTGATCAGCTTGGCGTGAGCCCGAAGTGGTTCAGCGTCCATCCAAGGCCGACGGCAGTCGCAACCAGCAGAGCGATCCCGCAAAGCCCGCCAATCGTCGACACAATGAACTTCCGCACTCGTGCGCTCCGTTCACAACGCGCGCTTGATCGAAATCAAGACGCAATCGTCCGCGCGCGCTTCGGTGCTAAACGATATCAGGCTGTCGGAAGCGTCGATGTCTGCTCCGATATAACGACCGTCGATGGCGGAGCCATGGAACGCAGACGCCGCGCCAAGATTGCACGTCGTGCACGAGTCTCTGCACTCGCCGGGAAACACGTCGAAGGCGTCGTCGATCCACATTCTCGAACTCCATCCTCCGAGCTGAGGTGGGCCAAAACGGCATAGGAAATCGATACGGCTAAGAACGATTCCACAGCCAAAGGGCTGTCGCGCCCCTGCTACTTTGCGGGAGGAACGGGCCGCTTGGCAGCGGTCGTGCAATCACGTCTGTCCGATTCCGAAATGCGATCCTCACGAGTGGCTAAGTCGGATGTAAATGAGACATAAGCCGATGAACCCCCACCGGCTGAGAATGGGCCAACCTAGGCCGTTGCGACTATTTTCGTGACCGGCTTACTCTCTCGATTGCGGTCAGTCGGTTAGCGCACGTAGCAACGGCGTGTTGTCGCCGGTTCCGGTCATTGAGATGGTGCATGAATGCGACGCAACACTAAGCATCAGGTCGCTGGAAAAGAACGCCCAGACACACGCTCCATCGGGGATGGCGTCGCTGCGCTGGAATCCCAAGTCCAGACGTGAAACCAAGTGAGCCAGCCATCCGTACCTCAAAGTATGACAATCTCACGCCGCACCTTCTTCCTCACGGCCGCTGCGCTGCCAATGGCCGCTTGCGCCGCGGAGGCGCAGCAAATCCCGACCGCCGCCAACGAAGCGCGCTACGCCAACGATCCAGTTCGTCGGCTCACCGAGGCGCAATGGCGCGCGCGACTCGAACCGCAGGCATTCCGTGTGCTTCGCCAAGAAGCCACCGAACGCGCCGGCACGAGCCCGCTCGACAACGAGCATCGCCGCGGGACCTTCGTTTGCGCGGGATGCGAGCTTGAACTGTTCCGCTCCGAGTGGAAGTTCAATTCCGGCACGGGCTGGCCGAGTTTTTTCCGCGTGAACGAGGCGAACATAGGTACGAAGGATGATGTGCTGCTATTCACGCCGCGGACGGAATATCATTGCGCGCGTTGCCTCGGGCACCAGGGCCACGTGTTCAACGACGGCCCTCGGCCTACCAGCCTGCGCTACTGCAACAACGGCGCTGCGCTTCGGTTTGTGCCGGCCTAACTTCCCGCGGGAGGCCGCGGGAACATGGAACATCGTCCTCAGCCGACCCCACTCGGCTGACGTCCACCCATCAATCTTCCGCGCGAACGGGTTGCAGTAGCATCTGTGACAGGTGCAAATTTGCGGGGTTGCGGAATTTCTCAACACCAATGATCATTCGATCATGGCCGTCAGCGGGCTGGGCGCGGTAGGTGCTAAATGCCCAGTCCCACCAAGGTACACTGAAGCCGAAATTGCTGTTTGTTTCCTCACGACGCACTGAGTGATGCACGCGGTGCATGTCTGGCGTTACAACAATCAATCGCACAATCCGATCGAGCGGCCGCGTTAGTGCGATATTTGCGTGGTTGAACATTGTTGTCGAATTGAGCAATACTTCAAACACCAAGACAGCGATCGCAGGCGCGCCTAGAGTCACGACCGCCGCAATCTTGATCAACATCGACAACAATATTTCCACCGTATGGAATCGCACGCCTGTCGTCACGTCGAATTCGAGATCGGTGTGATGGACGCGGTGGAGCCGCCAAAGCAGCGGCACGGCGTGAAACACCCGATGCTGGAGATAGATCACAAGATCGAGGAGAATCACCGAGCCAAGTATTGCGACAACGTCCGGCGCGTTGATCACTTGGAAGATCCCCCAGCCATGGGATTCGGCGAAGATCGCAGCCCCCACTGCCGCAGCTGGAAAGAGTATCCGAAGCACCAATGTGTTGATGACCGAGAGACCGAGATTGCCGGGCCAGCGTTGCAGCCTTGAGATGGCTTGAGGGCGCCTCGGGGCCAACAGTTCCCAAAGCGCCATTGCCAAGAACACACCAAAAAAGGCGCCGAAGCGAACAAGTGGTTCGCTAGAACTCAGCGTCTGCTCCATCACTCGAACGCGCGTTGGAACGCGCGCACGCGCTTGGCATTGGCGCCAAGATCGGAGACGCCAACGCGCGATGTCGAACGCACATCAATACGCGATCCGTCCTCCGCCGGGGATACCTGCACGACCACGTCATCGACAAAGCCGAACCACAAAGAGCGAACGCTCGCCTCGATGCGGCCGTTCGCTGGATCTGTCGCATCGATACTCCACCCTTCGGCTCGTGCCGCAGCCAGCGCCGCCTCGAACGCCTCGGCCGGTGATTGTGCAATCGTGAGGGGTTGAATGTCCGGATAGGCGCTTCGTTGGAGCGCGCGCGCCGACTGACCAGCGGCGGCGCCGAAGCGATCATCGTCAGGCACACGTGGGTCCGCCTCGACCGCATTGCCGCCTGGCACGGCGGCGCGCAAAGCCATCACGCGGTCTGAGAACATAAGCGGCGCGTTGGCATCGGAAACGATGTCGTGAATGGGCGGAATGGAAGCAGCTTCACTGCGCACGTAGCCAGCATAACCGAGCGCGAGGACCGGTATGACAAGCGCGAGCGCAGCCTTGCCCAAACCAGTCCTTGGTTTGACCAGTAGCGCGAGGAGAAGCGCAACCAGCGCAAGCCCCGCCGCCGCCATCAACAAGAGCGGACCGTAACTAAGCGTGAGCGTGCCGAAGCCGAACCGCCAATCGATCAGACTAAAGCGCGTGGCGAGCGCCGCTGCAGCGAAATAGATTGGCAGCGCCAACGACAGAAAGAATGCCGCCGCCACGATGAACGCTCGAACCCTACTCATGCACCTTGCCTCCCCGCCATCCGCTGGCGCCAACGCCGATAGCTGGCGCCGTCATCAACGTCTTCCAACTCGCGCAGCATCATCACACGCCTACCGGCCAGATTGATCAACGTATCGGCGCGCGTATGCGGCGTCGACCATCGAACGCCCTTAAAAGGCAAATGCTGGCGCTGGGCCTGGCTGAAGCCAATGAGCCAGTAGCCGCCATCGAGCGCAGGGCCGAGAACAGCGTCGCTTGTTTCCAGCGCTTCGAAAGCCGCTCCTATATCAGCCGTAACCACCTCTGGCGTATCGCTGCCGATGAACACGAGCGGGCCCCGCGCCAATCCTTCCGACAGGCGAGTCATGCGCTGGCCAAGATCGCCCTCTCCTTGACCGACCACGAAATCGGCGCCGAAACACCGCACTGGCTCATCGGGCGTGATTGCCAGGCAAAGCCGCCAACGCGTGTCTGCACCTAGACGCTGCAAAAGTCGCCCCAGAGCGACGCGCTGAAAACGGTGCGCTGCGCAATCGCCGATATCAGCGGCCAAACGGCGTTTGCCCTGGCCTAGAATTGGCCGCCGCGCCATCAGCACTAGGGTGCGATCAGCGACCATAAAGACGTGCAATCCGGTCAATCGGCGCGCCAGCGCTGAACAGTGTAAGGCAAACGATATTGCGCGCGCTGCGCTTCAGCCAACCGTCTTCGCGCCAGCGCTGCGCTGAGGTTGTTGCGGCGCAGGCAGCGTCCTCAAGGGCGCCGCCCGCCGATGCGGCGCACCAAGTCCACGTCTTCCATTAGCGGCAACGGTCGAAACCCGCCTAGTGCAGCGTAGAGGCTTCGATGGATCAGAAGACCCTGGTCCCCGTAGGGAAGCGCGAACAGAAAAACTCGTAGCGACACCAGCCACTCCAACACGCGCGCTTGCCATGCTGCATCGTCCAGCTTGAAGCGGAAGACGCCAACAGTTGCGGCCGCGTTCGCACCATCGCATGCGCGTCGACATGGGTTCGCCAGCCCGGGCGCCACGATGGTGTCGGCGTGCAAGAAGAGCAGCCAGTCTTGGGTCGCTAGTCGGCGCCCGCACGCATTTGCTGACCGCGCCCACGCGCGCTTGCCTGGACACGCGCGCCAGCCGAGCTGGCCAAGCGAACAGTCGCATCTTCGGAGCCGCCATCGATAACGATGATCTCCTCGGTCCCGGCAACGGAACGCAGGGTCGCGGCAAGGCCCGCTTCGGCGTTCAGCGTTGGAATGATGACCGCAATGCCCATGGAGGCTACATGATGGGGAGCGTTTGGGGTTGGCAAGTGCTGCAGATACTGCGACCGGTGCACGTAAAGTGTAACCGCGCTGCGGCCTGCGCGTATCCAGGGCGAGCGCTCTTGCCCAGCGGGCACGGGAGGATGAAACATGGCCGACGTCGAACAAGCGCCGCCCGCTCGGCGCGGCATTTGGGGCCGGCTGGCGTTGGTTGCCGTGTTCGCTTTAGGTCTGTTTGCGGCATGGCGTTTCGGCGTCTTTGACTATCTTAACTTCGAGACTCTGCGCGCGCAGCGCGAGACACTTAATGCATTCGTTGCGACCAACCAGGTTCTCGCCTTTGCCGCCTTCATCGCCATCTATGTCGTGGTCACCGCGCTGGCGCTCCCAGGCGCGTTCTGGATCACGATCTTGGGCGGCTATCTGTTCGGTCTAGTCGGCGGCGCTGTCGCGACCACGATCGGCGCCACTCTGGGCGCGACGGCACTGTTTGTGATCGCGCGCTACCTGCTTGCCGATACATCGCGCGCGCGCCGGACCCTTCCTGAAAGCATAGAGGCAGGCTTCGAAGAAAACGCCATCAGCTATTTGCTCACGCTGCGGCTGGTCCCGGTGGTGCCGTTCTTTATCGCCAATGTTGCGCCCGCCTTTCTCGGAGCGCGCGCTTGAGCAGCTTCATTTGACGACCGCAGTCGGGATCATCCCCGGCGTCATCGCCTACACGCGGATCGGCGCCGGCCTCGGCGCAGCGTTCGACGCCGGAGAAGCCCCCGATATCGCTGCGTTCGCGCGAGAGCTGGCGCCCGCGTTCGTCGCGCTCGCAGCGCTCGCGATCGCGCCCGCAATCTACAGCCGCTTTAAACGCCCGAAAGCGGCCAGTTAGGAGTTTAGCTTTTATGGAAAGCATAAAAGCGGACATCGCCATTATCGGCGGCGGCTCCGCTGGATTAGTCGCAGCCTCCGGCGCCGCTCAGCTCGGCCAAAAGGTCGTGCTGTTTGAAAGCGGTGAAATGGGAGGCGACTGCCTAAATTATGGCTGCGTGCCTTCAAAGTCGCTGATTGCAGCGGCGCGCGCAGCCCAGAACGCACGCACGGCGGGGCCACTCGGGCTCGACGTCGCGCCTCCGCATGTCGATTGGCCTCGCGTCAAGGCGCACTTCCACGGTGTGATCGAAACCATTGCTCCCATCGATAGCCAAGAGCGTTTCGAGGGCCTCGGCGTCAAGGTCGTGCGCGAACGCGCGCGCTTTGCCGATGCGCGCACGATCGTCTCCGAGAGTCCGGCGTGCGCGCGCGCCTGATGGTGATCGCCACTGGCGCCCGCGCCGGCGCGCCGCCCATTCCGGGTTTGAGCGAGGTCCCTTATCTCACCAACGAGACCATCTTCAGCATCGATGCGCTGCCGACATCTCATCATCCTCGGCGCCGGCGCTATCGGGCTCGAACTCGGCCAGGCCTTTGCCCGCCTTGGATCCAAAGTCACGTTGATCGAAGCCGGCACGCTCTTCGCTGGCAAAGATAACGAAGCCGCCAAAGTGCTGCGCGCGAAGCTGAACGCAGAGGGCGTGACCCTGCACGAATCCGCGACGGCGCAGCGCATCGAAGGCGCAGACGGCGTCATCGCAGCCGACATCGAACTAGGCGGCGCAACCAAACGCGTCGAAGGCTCTCACCTTCTCGTCGCGGCTGGACGCAAGCCCAATGTCGAGGACCTTGGCTTAGAGGCTGCGGGCGTCATTTACGACAAACGCGGCGTCACCACCGACGCTCGCTTGCGAACCTCCAATCGGCGCGTCTATGCGCTGGGCGACGTCGCCTCACGCGAACAATTCACCCACGCTGCGGGGCTCCACGGATCGCTGTTCGTGCGCAATGCTCTCTTCAAGCTCTCGCCGGGCCGCGCGGACGCTGCGCCCATTCCCCGCGTGATCTACACCGAGCCCGAATACGCGGCTGTCGGCTTGTCGGAAGCAGAAGCGCGGGAGCGCTGGGACGATAAGGTACGGGCGCTCTTTTGTGCCAATGCACGACAATGATCGCGCCCAGACTGAGCGCGACACTGAGGGCTTTGCCCGCATCATCGTCCGTACCAATGGTGAGATTTTGGGCGCGGTGATTGTTGGAGCGCACGCTGGCGAGACTATCGCAACCGTCGCCCTGGCGATCGCCAACAAGCTCAAGATAGCCGCCTTCACCTCGAGCTTTGTGCCCGCCTATCCTACCCGCGCAGAAATCTTGAAGCGCGCTGCAGGGCAGTTCTACACCGAGAGCCTGTTTTCGCCGCGCACCAAGCTTTTGGTTCGCCTGCTCGCGCAACTGCCTTGAGAGAGTTCGATCGCATGACGGCTTGGCGTTTGGGGAATTATCGGCGGCTCTGGCCTCTACGACATCGACGCCCTTGAAAACCGCCGTTGGACGCGGATCGCCAGCCCGTGGGGCGAGGCCTCCGACGAAGTGCTGAACGGCGTTCTAAACGGCGTTGAGCTCGCCTTCCTACCGCGGCACGGCCGCGGGCACATGATTCCGCCGTCCGCCATCAACGCCCGCGCCAATATCGATGTGCTCAAGCGGGTAGGCTGCACTGACATCGTCTCTGTTTCCGCCGTCGGGTCACTACGGGAGGATATCCCGCCCGGCGCTTTTGCGCTCGCCGATCAATTCATCGATCGCACACGCCAACGCCCCAGTAGCTTTTTCGGGGCGGGCCTCGCCGCTCACGTCTCAATGGCCGATCCGGTGTGTCCGCGCCTTTCAGCGCTCGTGCAAAGCGCCAGCTGGCGCGGGCGTCCAGATCGCAAAGACGGCCACTTATCTTGCTATGGAAGGCCCCCAATTTTCGACCCGGGCAGAGAGCCGCCTTTATCGGAGTTGGGGTTGCGATATCATCGGCATGACAGCGATGCCCGAGGCGCGCTTGGCGCGCGAAGCGGAGTTGCCTTACGCTTCGCTTTGCATGGTTACCGATTACGATTGTTGGCGCGAAGACAACGCCGATGTCGATGTCGGCGCTATTCTGGCGGTGATGCACGCCAATGTCGCCCGCGCAAGGCAAGTCATCACCGAACTGGCCAAGGTGTTGCGCGAGGTCCCGCGTGCGCCTTCGCCGATCGATACGTGCTTGGACATGGCTTTCATCACCGATCCGGCCAAGTGGGATGCCGAACTCGTGCAAAAGCTCGACGCCGTCTGCGCCAGGCGGTTCGCCAAAACTTAGGCGGAGCAACTGCCTCCGCCCAGCACGCAGAATTTGGCGCAATGGCGGTGATTGAGCGCGACTGGCGCTAGACTGTCCGTTAAACGCGCCGCCAGCTCGAACTGCGGTTCATAGGGAAGCAGTGTGCAGGCTATCACGCTGGCGCGGCGGCGCCTTTGCGTTTACGACCATGCGCGCGCTGGCGCACATCATAGCCGCGGATCGACCTTCAAGAGCCCCAGCAGGCATCGGTGATTTCCGGGACATTGATTGCTTCGTCCATCTCAGGAAGAGCACCAACTCATCTGGTTTGTTCGCATCGATTGCCCAGCCGCGCGCCGCAATGAGACGCGAGAATCCAGCGCGCATCTGGGTTTCGTCTACGCCCCATAGAGTGCGACCCGCCAAGCTTATGATGAACCCTGCTTCCGAAAGCCAATCGACACCAAGCAAGGTCTCGGCATAGCTGCCAGCGCCACGCTCCTGATCGTGTTGCTCTGCATCGAAATGGTCGAGGCTCACGCGGAGCGCGATCCGCCCAGCATGCGCTGCTTGCAACGCCAGCAGTCCATCGCGAACCCGCGGCCGCATCATAGGCCTCATGGCGTTGGTCAGATCAATACGCGATGGCCGCGCGCAACGGCCAATTCCACGAGTTCGATGATCTGTGGGTTGAGGAAAGGCTCGCCGCCAGTGAAACCAATTTCGATCGCACCATCCGCAAGTGCCGCCACTTCCTCGAGGAAAGGCGCGAAATCAGCCGTCGTGAAGTACTCAAACCGATCGTTAGTGGAGAGCTCTCGATGTAACAGTGCGCGCACGCGATGTTGCAGAGCGTCCCCGTATTGACCCACAGCGTCTTTAGTCCGTCAAACGCCACACGCGCGCGGGGCTCGCCTTGGGCGGTAAGGTTCGGATCGCAGAACTTCGTGTACGGCGGATCAGTGACAGTCATGGGTTTCATACGTTCGGCAAAGACGACGACATGGAATCCCCGGCTCTCGCGCCGGCCAAGCGCTGTGCGCGGATCGCAGCCAAATCATCCCCCCAATTGCGCCGCGAAATATGCATCGCAGCCGATGCAGACATTAGCAAAGGTCCGCCCTTTGGGGTCCGATACGGTAGAAGCGTTGCGATAAGCTTCCCGGCTCCAGCCGGCGCTTAGCCCCATCGCTTCGGGATCGCCTGCATTGATCGCTTCAAACGCTGGGTGGCCTCTCAAACTGTCGAGAATATCGGTCAGGCGCTCCTCGGCCACGCTGCCCAGCGGCGCCTTAGTCTTGAGACAGCACGGATAGACAGAGCCGTCCGGTTCGAGCGCAACCTCTGAACCCGCCTGACCGTAGTTCAGAAAGTTCTTTCCACCGCTCCAGCGGGCGCAAAATTGGTTTCGTATGTCGCTTCAGAGAGGCCATTCGCCTAGCCACGGCCGCGCGGCCAAAGTTCGCCAATCCACAAGTCGGGCTGCGCGCCAAAGAACAAAGAACGGTCCGCGATCGTCATCGGCGGGCCTAGATCCCGGCGCTTTCAGACGCGGATCTCGCGCGCCCCCCAAACCTACTTCTCGCGCGCCGAACAGCGCCATCATCGCGCGCACATCCTCCATCAACGCGAACTTCTTGTCTCCTTCCAACCCAACGTGGAAGTCATCGATCGAGGCGATCGCTATCGTACGCACACCACGTGACAGCATGCCTTCGATATGCTCGGGGGTCAGAATGTCTCCCGTCGTTTGGATCGAAATGTGCGGCCCCCGATCACCCCAACGACGGCCTATCTCTTCAAGAACCGGATAGAACAATTCCTCGCGCACGCCGTCGATCAACACCTCGCCGCCAGCCAGCACCAAGAGCGTACGCTTGCGCGCGCCACTGGCGTCCACAAAACTCATATCTTCCGGTAGGTTTGCAATGATGTTGCGATAGGCGCTCTGTCCCTCACCCACGACGCGCTTTAGGTCTTCGCGCACATACGGCCGAAAGCGATCATCGTAGCAATGCTTGCATCGCCGATGGCACGCCCAGGTCAAAACCCAATAGATCGCTTCCACTGCGCACCTCAAAAAGTTCCTGATCACCAGAATGCCGACAGATTGCCGGGTCAAGTGCGCCCAGAAGCAGCACGACTGTATCCAAAGGACGCGCCGCTGCGTATCGAAAGAAGTGAAGTTGGGAGAATCCTTATGCTTGGCCGCAAGCTGCTCGTCGCCGCGATCCTCGCGTTGGGGAATGGTCGGCGCACCCGTCGCCGCGCACGCCGCAGACACTGCCGCTTACGATCGCTTGCTGACGCGGTACGTGGCCGCTTCAGCGGACGGCATCAATCGCGTGCGCTATGCGGCCTGGGTGTCGAGCTCTGAAGATGTTCGCGCGCTCAACGCCTATGTGGCCTCACTTGAACGCGATCGCCCGTCGCGCATGACGCGCGATGAACAACTCGCCCATTGGATCAACCTCTACAACGCTGTCACGCTCCAGATCATCCTTGAGAATTACCCGGTACGATCGATCCGCGACATCCGCAGCCAAACCTTGGATCCGCGCGGCCTGATTGGTCCATGGCGAACACCGCGTGTCAGCGTCGAAAGCCGGCGCTTGAGCCTAGATCAGATTGAGAATTCAATCCTCCGCCGTGACTTCAACGAACCGCGCATTCACTACGCAATCAATTGCGCTTCAATCGGCTGTCCGATCTTGCGGCACGCGCCTGGCGGGCCGAGACCATGGACGCTGATCTGACCGCAGCGGCGCGCGCCCACATCAACCACCGCGCGGCGTGTCGATTGACTCCCGGGGGCGGGTTCGCATTTCAACAATATATCGATGGTTCGCCGCCGACTTCGGCGGCGACGCCGCTGGCGTTTTGACCCATCTGCGCCGGTTCGCTTCACCGGAACTGCAGGCGCGCCTAGCTCGAGCGACAACAATCTCAAATTATAACTACGATTGGGCTCTGAACGGATCGAACTGAAGGGCCAGTGCCGAGGTAGGTGGTTGTACAAAATCTCGCGAGTGACCTTGAGGAAACCTCCGAGCCGTACGTGACTTCGATACTGCTGGCATCAAGTTTGCGACTCCGCAGCGCGATGCTACGGCTGTTCGTTTGTAATGTCCTCGCTTGCAAAGCCTGTCAGACGATCCGCGACCGCGAAGAAAACAGCCAGCCCGCTCGTAATGACGACGCTCCAAAGCGGCTGCAGCCACGATAGGCCGAATGCAACGGCGTACAGCAGAAGAGTTACAAGATACGTCCGGCTTATTCGCCTACGATCATGCGCTTCAACTGATGGCATCAACCGAGCGGCGTCACTCGCGATGTAGCGCCACAGCAGATTGAGCCAAAGCGCTGCCACAGTCAGCACACCAGTAAACACCGCTGCCGCGACGGGCGCATCCGCACCGGTGAAGTGATCCGCTAATAGCGCCGTCGAAAATGGCATCACAGCCACGCCCAATAACAAGAGCCCGTTTAGGTAGAGGAAGCTTGTGTCAGCGCGAGTAGCAATCCGCATCAACTCGTGGTGGGCGACCCAAAGAATGTAAATGTTGAGGAAGCTAATCAGGTAGGCGGCGGCCACAGGCCAGAGCTCCAGCAACTGCTCGAATAACGGCAGCGTGCTGCCCTCTGGCAAACGCAGGTCGATGACCAACAACGTAATGACGATTGCGAAAAAGCCATCGCTGAAGCCCTCCACCCGGTGGGTGCCGCGATCGATCTCCTGGGACGCCTCACTGGGAGAAGATCCTTCTGTCATTCAGCTGCGCTTTGAGATGTATTGTCCACAGTGCTCATTCAATGTGAACCGGCCGATAAGGATCAAAGCCGGACGAAAAAGGCTCCGGCGTGCCTCTGAGAATTCCCTCGATGATCCGCGAACCCAATGCGGCGAAGGTGATGCCGTTGCCCCCGAAGCCGTACGCGAGATAAACCCGATCCATATTCCGCGCCGCGCCGATAGCTGGCAATCCATCTGGGGAGCCGCCGAACGTGGGAAGCCCAAGCGCAATCAAACTTGATATCGTCGCGCTCCAGTAGACCCGCCGCTTTTCGTTCAAGAGTGGCGCTCTTTTCGCCAATCAGCGCGTCGCGCCGTTCTGCATCCACGAAATCTTCGTCCTCGCCGCCAATGATGATGCGGCCATCCGCCGTTGCTCGCGCATAGAGGTATGGGTCTGACGACTCCCAGATCAGCGCGTTCTCCTTCCATGCCGGCGCCTCACCAGGCCTGCTGGCGATCGCAAAACTCGACGATAACGAATAGTGCGAGGGCAAGAAGAAGCGCGCTGCTTCATAGCCAGTCGCAAGGACGACGTGGCGTGCTTGAATGCGCTCTCCCGTCTCGCAAAAAATCGCGATCCCGTCTCGCACAGGTTCCAGCCGTTCAACCACGACAGGATACGCTACGGTGGCCCCTGCTGCGCACGCGCTTTTCAGCAGCCCGCGGGTAAGCGCAACGGGGTCGACCTCATAACTCCCGGCAGAGAGGAGCGCGGGGCGACTTGCGATTTCGAAACGCTCCATGACTGCTCCACCCTCTAGGAACTCGGAGGGGAGGCCAGCTTTGCGACGAAGCTCTAGTTCAGACTGAAGCCCATCCGCACCGAGCACATCGCCGGCAAGGTAAAGTTCGGGTCGCGCCATCCAATTACAGGCGATATCATTCTCGCGCACCACGCGATCCAGCACGCTGACTGCCTCGAACACACTTCGCCAGCGTGCGATCGCCTGCTCTTCTCCAACCATCTTGGTAAGATGTATGAGCGGGGTATCCGCGCCCCACATAACAAGCGCCGTCGAAGCTGCAGTTGCGCCGCTCGCGGGAACGCGTTGGTCGAGCACAGCAACGTCCATCCCATTGTGGGCCAGACGCTGAGCGACCATCGCACCCATGACGCCCGCGCCGATGACGACGACATCGGACGCATGACGAAGCGGATCGGACGGATGTGGGCGCCGCTCGTCACGCCAACAATTTCGCCCGCCGCGCAGGTTGATTTTTTCAGTCAACAACACTTTTGTTCTCGCGTGCAGCACGAAACTAAAGGCCAACTTGAGTGCCTAAAGCGGCTTCGGATCTGCAGGACGGCAACGGCAGTGTCTCAACTGCGTTCCATCGGGACCGCGCACCGCCGACGACCAAGGAGAACAATTTAGCGATGCATCGCTCGGATTTGCACGCGCGACACCGGTTCGACGATCAACTGCAAGCGACGCGATTTAATCGGAACAGTGGGCACGAGAGAGTTGAAAACGCATTCTCAGTGAAGGACAGCCAATGGATACCCCCAATGGAACTCCCCGGCGCGGTAGCGCCGGACGATGCCGCTCGCCGCATCAAAGACTTCTGCCACGACGGTCGTCGATCACACGAGGCAACTCGCGGCGGAAAAAGCCGGTGAAGGCGCAGAGCGTATTGCAACCTCCGCACAAGGCACCGCTGAGGCGCTTCGCCGTGCCGCCACCGAAATGCACGGCGACAACGCGTGGATAGGCACAGCGCTCCGTAATTCCGCTGACGGCCTGGATCGCGCAACGCGCTCAATCGCGTGCGGCCACTTTTCGCGCGGCATCGCCGATCTGAACAACTTTGCCCGAAATCAGCCGGCAATCTTCTTGGGCGCGAGTGTCGCATTGGGATTTGCACTCGCCCGCGTCGGCAAAACCGCAATCGAAGCTGCAAACGACGGGGACGCATCTCCAGGATATGAAGATCCGTCTCGTCCGGCGGGCGTGTAGCCATGCAAAGCGAACGCACCCTGCCAGAGCTCACCATGGATTTGGCCAGCCAAGTCGGCGACCTTTTGCGCAATGAAGTGCGCCTTGCACGTGCGGAGGCCGTGGAAAGCGCCAAGCACATGGGCGGCGGCATCGCGCGCGTTGCCCTTGGCGTTGTTTTGGCGGGCTCCGCCGCCACCCTCGGGTTGTTCGCGCTGGCCTATGCGTTGGCTGAGACCATTCCGATGTGGGCCGCGGCTCTTGTCGGCGCGGTCATCGCCGGACTCCTCGCCTATCTCCTCATCAAAACTGGCCTCAAGGCCGCTTCGGTCGACAACGTCTCTCTGCCACGCACTGCGAAGCAGGTGTCGCGCGACCTTCGAGCCATCAAGGAAAATGTAACGTCATGAGTATGGAAACAGATCGCATCGAGGCCGACTTGAACGAGTCACGCCATCGGTTGAACGACACGCTCTCAGCACTGGGCAGCTTTCACCGGGCCAAATGCTCGATGAAGTTCTTGGCTTGGCGCAGGGCCAAGCTGGACAGTTCGCGTCAAAGCTCGGGCAGTCAGGTTAAAGAGAACCGCCCGACGCTGCTCATTGCAGCGGGGGTTGGCATGCTCTTCCTGAACCGCGGCAATAACGGCAGTAATGCCAGCAACGACGACTGGCACAGCGAAAGTCGTTATCGCTCACTTGAAGAAGCCCGTTGGTCCACGCCGCGCAACGCCAATGAGAGCGACGACGCCTACAATGACCGCGTGCACATGGCTTACGCTAAGGCGCTCGATCTGAAGGAGATGGCCGGCGAAGCCACGCACGCATTTAAAGAACGTGTGTCGAAAACAGTGCAAGGCATCCAACGCCGGGCGGGCGACGTGCGTGCTCGCATGAACCAGACCGCGTCCGACATGTCCCAGTACGCACAGGAGCAATCCCGGAACTTCGGCGCCGAAGTCTCATCCGTGTCGCACCGGGCGCAAAATCTCCTATCGCGACACCCCGCTGGCAGCTGGCGCGATCGCTCTAGCGGTGGGCGCACTGATCGGCAGCGCGACGCCGCTGAGTGACACCGAGCGCGACGGTCTGAGCGGCATCGCGAACAAAGCGACTCGCGTCGGCGCAGATCTAGCTGAACGCGGCGCTCGCGCGGTGAGCCAACAGGTCGACGGTGCGGTGCACTAGGCGCAAACGACCGAAGTGATTGAGGGGCCCGGCAACGGGCCTCTCTTGCGTCAAACGTGAGCGTAACACGTTGAGGGGCCCGCTCGTCTCCGGATACGCATCTCAGGCCTAGGCCACGTCCTTGAAGCAGGTCACTCAGCGGGGCGTGCTCACACACTGCCGAACGCGCTCGGCTGGCAAAGCCCCCTGTTCGGTTGCGTACAGAGTTGCGCGCAGTCTGCGGACTAAGGTTCTCCGTCCCGCGTTCATCTCGACATCATGTGTATTGGCTAGGCGGCTTGCTGGTGGCTGTGGTGGATCGTTGGCCTGACGGCCTTCGTGGCGCAGTGCACAACGCCCTAAATCAAAATCAGCGCGATCAGCGCGACGATCAGGCTGGTGAAGGTTAGCAACGCCAGCAACTGCATTTTTTCACACGCAACATGAGCGCCCCCAGGGCCAACGGCGCCAACGCCATCTAGTTCTGTGCAGCCAAAAAAGCGGCCCGGCGGGGACCGCTTTCCTAGCTTTGCGCGTCCGGTCACGGGGGAGTGTCTAGGACGCGCACCGGTAAACGTCGATTGCGCGCGCCCGTTCCGATGGCGCAAGATTTTTCTTCTTCCGCGCTTAGCTGCGGTCTTGTTGAACGATCTTAGAGTGCTCGGCAGCGCTGAGACACTTGGCCCGAACCGCGCTGCCCTTGGCCCCCAAGCCACAGCCGGGGCCATGGTTGGCGAAAACCGTCACATTGGGATCCGCAGAGGTTTAGAACACTGGATCCCAACGGGGCGGGGGCCAACGCCCCGTCAAACAACGTTAGGGGGGGGGGGGGGGGGGAGAGGGGATCCGTTAGAGAGCGAAAGCACCTAATCCAACAGGGTCGGCGTCTCACGCCGCCAAACATACCCCACAACATACCCCGCAATTTGTATCCGAAATTTTAGGTTCGAGTCCCAAACTGGCTCCATCGCAGGCCGTTGCACGTGTCCCACAGAGGCGTCCCGACATTCCAACTTGAAACCTGAGACGCTTTGCGACACCCTTATTGCTGCTTCAGCGAGATTGAAACGGCTGCGCGCAGCCGCAGAGCCAGGCGCACGCTGCCAAATCGGCAAGGCACGCTGCGCCCGCTGACGCTGGCGGTGGCGTAGCGCCAACAGAAGCCATTTGAGCCGGCGTTCACAACGGCGGACCGGGCGTAACGACTGCACATCCCGCATCTCTTAATAGCCAGTCAGCCCGCCCGGTCGCGAGCGCAACAGCTTGAAGCGCGTGAAACGCGGCTGCGAGAACTAAAACTCGCCCGCACCGACTTTGTTGCGAGAGATTGAGACGGAGCAAATCTTCGCTGGCGCCACCATCGACGCCGCAATCATAAGAACGAATTTCATGTGTCTCTCCTCGCGCGCGGCATACAGATAAGCGGCATCAGCGCAAAAATGACGAGGGTGGCGGCGTAGATCACGCCCGCCGGCGTGACGAAGTGCGCCAGTTGATCGCTGAGCGTCATGCCGCGCAGACCAAAACCTACTGCAAGATCGGCAACTTGCTGCAGGATAAGCGCCACCAAGCCAATGGCGAGAAAGCTCGGCCATTCACCGCGCACGCGCGTCCAGCGAGGTGCGGCGCGGGCCGCAAACCACATCGCGGCGATCAAGAACGGCGCTTCGATCAAAACCGCGAGGGCGTTGCCGAGCCACGGCTCGAGCCAGATCACGCGAGCAGGCCCAAGCAGCAGACCCGCGGCAAACACGAGTGCGAAGTACACGGCCGCCGCATGCGGGACCCGCTTAGGGCTTTGCGGCGGCAGGTTCGTTTCGATCATTGCGCGGTGTAGCCGCCGTCGATCACCAATTCAGCGCCAGTCACGAACTTGGATTCATCGGACGCGAGATAAAGAACGCCATAGGCGATGTCGTCCGCCTCGCCGAGATGGCCGACAGGGTGCAGACCTGTAACAAACGCCTTCGCCGCTTCCGGGTCGGGTTGAGCGGCGAGATAATTCTCGACCATCGGCGTCCAGATGTAGCCTGGATGCACTGAGTTCACCCGAATCTTGTAGCCCGCTTTCGCACAATGCAGCGCAGCTGACTTGGTGAAAATGCGGACGCCGCCCTTGCTCGCATTGTAGGCGGCAAGGTCAGCATCACCAATCAATCCTTCGATCGACGAGAGGTTGATGATCGATCCGCCGCCGGTGTCTTTCATCGCGGCGACCGCGCTGCGCGTTCCCATAAAGACGCCATCGAGATTGACCGCCATCAAGGCGCGCCACTGCTCCAGCGTTGTCGTCTCGACACTGCCGCCGAGCGCCACGCCAGCATTGTTCACGAGAATGTTCAACCGGCCGAAGCGGCGCAGAGTAGCGGCGCTCACCGCATCCCAATCCGTCTCGGATGAAACGTCCTGGCGCATGAACATGGCCTCACCGCCTGCCTCGACAATTTCCTCAGCGACTACGCGCCCCTCGCGCTCCTTAACGTCGGTGATCATCACCTTGGCGCCTTCGCGCGCCAGCAGCACGGCGCAAGCGCGCCCAAGGCCAAGACCGCCGCCAGTGACCAACGCTACTTTGTTCTCTACGCGTCGCATTGGCGACCCCACTAGTGAGCCATCAGCAAGGGGATGGATGAGGCGGCCAGCAATTCACGCGTTACGCCGCCGAACAGCAATTCACGTGCGCGCGAGTGCCCGTACGCGCCAAGCACCAGCATGTCGGCGTCGACGGCGATCGCCTCGTTCAATAATGCCCTCGCTTCCGTACGGCCGAGGCCATCGAGATTGTGCACTTCCGCTTCGATAGCGTGGCAAAGCAAGTAAGCTGCGAGATCCTGACCGGGCGCCGAGACGCCCTCGCCCTTTTTGGCGTCGACGGTGGCGATGACCACACGCTTGGCGCGCTTCAAGAGAGGCATGGCGCCAGCGACAGCATGAACAGCTTCGGCCTTCGTGTTCCAGCCAATGACGATCGTCTCCCAGCTGCGCTGGCGAATTGGCCTATCCGGCACGAGCAACACCGGACGGCCGGATTTGAACAGAACATCCTCGATCATGGCTTGGCGGGCGCGATCATGAGCCGTTGCGCGGCCCAGGATGGTGAGATCGGCGAGCTGCGCATGAGCGACGATCTTGTCGTCATCGACCGCGCGTTCGATGGCGAGATCACGCACTTGAAATGGACGTGGCGCGCGCACTAGCCACGCCATCAGCCCGCGGCGAAGCTGTGCCGCGTGCGAACTGGCGCCGCCCGCGAGGTCCTGAAGCACAGCGGAGAGTGGCGCCTCTTCGTCCATGTACGTCGATGATAAATGCAGCGCGAGAATGAGCGCGGTGGGCTGCGCGCTAAACTTCTCTGCAATTTCCGCCGCCGCCGTCAGCGCCGCGGCGTCTTCGTCCAGCGCGATTACGGGGGCGAGGATGAGCTTGCAAGACATAGGTCAGTGCGCGAGCAGGAGGCTAGGCGCCTCCGGAGCGTGCACCAAAGTGCGGGTCGTGCCCCCGAGAACCATCTCAAACAGACGTGGTCGCCCGTAGGCGCCGCTGACCAAGAGTTCACACTTGTCCGCACGCGCCGCCGATAGAAGCGACTCTGCGACACGCGCGCCGCGAAGGTCCCGCAACGCTATGTTCTTGACCCCGTGCAATGTCAGATAGGCGCGCATATGCTCGGGGCTGGAGGCTTCCGCCTCCTCTGTTTCGTCATCAACGTTGCGCAAGACCACCACGCCGGACGCCGCCTGAAGCAGCGGCATAGCTGCACGAACAGCGCGAGCTGCTTGCCCGCTGCCATCCCAGGCACTTGCAACGGGCCCGCCGGCAAAAGCCGCGCCCTTCGTCAGCAAGGTAGGCGCTCTTGTAGAGAGCAAAGTTTCCGCAAAAAGCGGTGCGATCGCTGACCGCGCGGCAGCGCCAGCGAACAACACCAAGTCTGCCAGGATGGCGGCTGGCGCGAGAGTCACCGCCGGCATCAGAGAGCGCTTCTCGACGCTGATCATGACGCTTTCCCGGGCGGCCACGTCGCGGCCCAGGGATTCCAGTCGCTCCTGCGCGGCGCGCTCTGAGGCGATTATGCGCTCAACCGCTTCGGGCGCTGTCTGCAGCGCGGCGCCATAATAAACGAGATCAGCGGCAGGATCAGGAAAGGCTGGCGTCACGCTTACCTGGGCGCCAAACCGCGCCGCAAGCTTTCCA
Organism: Caulobacteraceae bacterium; assembly: GCA_016703335.1. GTDB lineage: Bacteria > Pseudomonadota > Alphaproteobacteria > Caulobacterales > Aquidulcibacteraceae > Vitreimonas. The sequence continues at coordinate 72,530 of JADJCG010000011.1, forward strand.
GCCGTACCAATGACCTCCGCATCGGATCCATCGCCGCACGCAACTACTACGATCGATTTGAGGCTCATGGCAGGCTCCTTCGGGACACCTCTCATGACAGTGATGCAGAAACTTCGCTTTGCGTCAGATCAACGGGGAATGCTGTCCATCAGTTCCCGCACCTTCATTGCGAGCTGGTTGTCGAGCAGCGGCTTCTCAATGATCTCGACGCCCGCGGCGAACGCGCGGGCGCGTGTTTCGCGTGATGGATGGGTGGTGATGAGGATGCCGGGCGCACTTACGCCGGCGACGCGCAAGCGCCCCAGCAAATCCAAGCCGTTCATCTGGGGGAGCTTCTGGTCGATGATCAGGCAGCGCCAGTCGTGCTGCTGCGAAGCGGCTAATGCCGACTCTGGATCCGCGAACGTCGCCACCGAAATGCCCGCCGTCTCGAACGCAAAGCTCAAAGCATGGCGCACTGCGGGGTCGTCGTCGACGACGGCAAGCACAGGCGGATGGCGGCAGACTTGGTCCAAGATGCGGCGAACCATCCCCGATTGGAGTTCCGCTCGCGTTGACTTGGCTCAATCGGCTCAGTGCTGTTCGAGTTGCAACGCCATCCGAACCAGCTCCGAAAGGCTATTCGCCTGCATTTTGGTCATGACGTTGGCGCGATAGATTTCAACTGTCCGCGGGCTGATGCCCAGGCGAATGGCAGCGGCCTTGTTGGAATCCCCCGCCACAATCGCTTCAAAAACGTCTCGCTCCCGGGCGGTAAGTTGAGAGGCGCGCTCCGCGAGGTCGGCCATCTCCCGCTTGCGGCTCGCGTCGCTGCCGCTTTGCGAGAGCGTCATGCGAACGGCGCGCAGGAGCGCCTCGTCGTCGAACGGCTTTTCTAGAAAATCAACGACGCCGGCCTTCATCGCTTGCACCGCCAGCGACACGTCGGCGTGCCCGGTGAGCACGATGACTGGATGCGGCACGCCGGAACGCTTAAGCTCCTGGACCATTTCCAGCCCATTCATGCCCGGCATGCGGATATCAGTAATGATGCAGCCTGGCTCCAGTTCGGTGCGCCGATCGAGCATCGCGCTCGCGCTATCGTAGGTGCGCGTCGTGATAGCTTCCGCGCCAAGCAGAAACGCCACCGACTCGCGCATCGGCGCATCATCATCCACGACGTGAACGACAGGTTCAGTCATCCTGCGTCTCCGGCGCCAAGCGGAGTGTAAACCGGAATATCGCGCCGCCTGCGGGATTGGGTTCTGTCCAAATACGGCCGCCGTGAGCCTCAACGATCGTGCGCGAAATCGAAAGGCCGACGCCCATGCCGCTGGGTTTCGTCGTTACGAACGGTTGAAACAGCTTCGCCGCCGCCGCCTCATCAATGCCGGACCCGGTGTCTGCTACGCTAACCATCGCCATGTGATCATCGACGGACGCGGTTGAGATGATCAGCTCACGCATCGGCTGGTCAATCATGGCGTCTATGGCGTTGCGCACGAGATTGAGGATCACTTGCTGAATCTGCACCCGATCCACCAAGACAGATTCAGCATCAAGCGCGATCGCGTAGCTCACCCGTATATCGTGCTCCTTGGCGCCAACCAGCGCCAGGGCGCACGCCTCCTGCACCAGTTTCGGCAGGTTTTCGACCCGGCGCTCGCCCTCACCACGCGACAGGAAGTCACGCAAGCGGCGAATGATCTCACCTGCCCGCAGCGCTTGCTCCGCGGCCTTTACAAGGGCGTCGCTAGCGCGAGGCTCACTCACCTCCGCGCGGTCCAGGAGGCGCTTCGCGCCACTCACATAATTGGCGATGGCGCTAAGCGGCTGGTTGAGCTCGTGCGCCAAGGCTGACGCCATCTCGCCCATCGCGCTCAATCGCGACATGTGCACAAGTTCGGATTGCAATTCCTGCAGGCGCGTCTCAGTAGCCTGCCTTTCGGTCAGATCGCGAACAAAGCCAGTGAACACGCGACCGTGCTCCGATCGCACCTCGCCTACGGCAAGTTCCATTGGAAACGTCGAGCCATCCTTACGCTCACCCACGACAATACGGCCGATACCAATAATGCGCCGCTCACCCGTATCGAGGTACCGATTGAGGTAGCCGTCATGCTGAGCGCGAAACGGTGATGGCATCAGCATCTTAACGTTGCGGCCGAGCACCTCGGAGGCCGACCATCCGAACATCCGTTCCGCTGCGGCGCTATAGGATTGCATGATGCCGTTCTCGTCGATCACGATCAGCGCATCTGGGGCTGTGTCATAAATCGAGAGCAGATGCGCTTCGCGCTCCGCCAACGCGCGTGAGGCATGTGCTTCAACGCGCCGGCCACGAATAATCGCATCACCGATCAAAGCGACGGCAACGCCCATGATCGCGAAAACAACCAGAGCCGAGCTTTGCGTTGGATCGATGAAATAGGCCGCAGCAAGCGACAGCATTGTTGCCGCCAACCCAGGTCCCAGGCCGCCGAGCAACGCCGCGCCACAAACGGCGGGGGCAAACACCAATAAGCTTGGCGTGTCTGGCGCAGCCGACCGCACCAGCACGACCACAAAGGCAGCAGCCATGCACGCGGCCACGACCGCGCTATAGGCGGCGACCTGAGGCCGCGCGCGAAGCTTAGTGGCCAATTTCGCGAACAGATGAACGGAGCGCATCGTCTCGTCAGCTTAGCGTGCGGGTGCTCAGAGCCAAAGTGACTAGGCGCGCACCCCTATTCCGTAGGGACTAGGTGTTTTCCCTTAAGCGTTCGACCCGAATTTTCCCTCGCTTCCCCGCAGCGTACCCAAGCTCCAGAGGAGAACTTCCATGCGAGATCTCGGCATCGAAACGTTGGGCGGACCTTCGAGACAGGTATCGGATTCCATCGCCCTCGGCCCAGGTCTGGTTTTGCAAGGCACGCGCATACACTTTCGGCGAAACGAGGAAGTGTTCGGCGAGGGCGAGAACGCGGAATACGTCTACCGGGTCGTTTCCGGCGCTGTTCGCACCATCCGCTTTTCCTCCGACGGTCGCCGTCAGATTCTCAACTTTTACCTCCCCGGCGATGTTTTCGGGCTGGAATGCGGCAAGCAGCATACGCTTTCGGCTGAAGCGGTCGCCGATTGCGATCTGTCACTTGTTCGCCGCTCGCTGATCGACACCGCCGCTAAGCAAGACGCCGGCGCCGCGCAAGCCGTGATCGGCATGATGCAGCGCCAACTGCAAAACGCGCAGGAGCATGCCTTGGTGCTTGGCCGCAGAGGCGCCGGCGAGCGTGTTGCCGCATTCCTACTTCAACTCGCCGATCGCGTGACGGCGCAATGCGAAATCGATCTACCGATGTCGCGCGCCGACATCGCCGACTATTTGGCGCTCACCATTGAAACCGTCTCACGCGCGTTCACGCAAATGGAACGCGATCGCACCATCGCACTTCCCAGCTCACGTCACGTGGTGGTGCGCGATCGCTGCGCCTTGGAATTGCTCGAAGCTGCTTGAGGGCCGTTGCCATGAAATATGTTCTTGCGCTCGCTGGGGTCATGGTCATAAGCGCGTGCGCCTCGCATGGGCCACTCCCTGCTCCAGCCGAGCGCGGACACGCGATCGTGGAGCAACATTGTAGCTCCTGCCACGCCATCGGCCCGACTGGCGAAAGCCCCGCTCCAGAGGCGCCTCCGTTTCGAACATTGTCCGCGAACTACCGCGTCGATACGCTCGAAGAAGCGCTGGCCGAAGGCATCAGCGTCGGGCATCCGGCCATGCCGCAATTTGCATTCGCACCCGAAGAGGTGGACGCGCTCATCGCCTATCTAGATTCGATCCAAACTCCGCCACCGGCGCACGATCGCTAGCGCAGCGGCTCGACGCTATCGACGCGATAGACCAGCGGCGTGTCATCCTCGTCCCGGATGGTGACATATTCGCCGACCACGAACTTGTGCTGCTCGAGCTTGAACACCGGTTCGTCGTCTTCGGTCTCGCTTCGGTCGTAGTCGAAGAACCAATTGTGCCCGCGGCGTCCCAAGCGCCCCTCACGCGCCGGTCGGTCCGGGGCAAAGGCGCGCACGGTGCACGCGGCTTTATCATCCCGCCACGCCGTTTCGTCCACCAGGCCATCGCGGGTCAGCGGCGCGACCAGCGTATAGCCACGCTCGCGATCTCCTTCGGGAAAACCAGGGTTGCGCGCCAGTCGCATCACAATTGTGCTCAGAGCCATCAAACCTCTCCGTTAATCAGCGCCTCTTCGGGCCCAAGCTTGTCGCCGGCGCCACGCCATCGCCGATAGAAACGGCGGAAGCGTTTGGGCGCCTCGTTGAAGCCTGTTTCCTCAAGGGCGAACGTCTGGCGCGGATCTTCAAGATAGCCTTGCGGTCAGGATTCAAGCCATTTTGAATCGAATAGGCGCGAACGACCGCTGCGCAGACTAACTCCCGCGAAACCTGTGGAGGCAAACAATGCAGGCTATAGAGCCGCTGTGCGCCTCGCGATTGATGATCATCAATCGCGGCTGCGATGTGTCGCCGCAGATCGACTTCGGCGACACCTTCGCTGACGACGCGACGCCCTTGATCTCCATCAAGCCGCTCATCGACACGCGCTAAGAAGTGCGCTGCGTTGTCGCCCCATGCGCGGATTTACCTCCGCATTATGTTCGACTCACCGAGACTGTCGTGCCTTAGAGTGTGAAGTGGAGCCGTGACATGCCGTTCGATGCCGAAATCTCAGCCGAAATCTGGAACGCGAAGTATCAAACGACATTCGACCGTATAAATCGTGGCGTCTCCCATTCTCGATAGCGGTCAGGTTATCGGCGTATCGTTGATAGGCCGCGATTTTCCCGAAGGAACGACGTAGGTGAGCCACAATCCTTGCGGCGCACCTCGGCGCCGAGCGATGCCCTACCCTCACAAACCGACTTCCGGCCAGATCCCGAGACGGCGGCTCACTGAGATGACGTCCACGAACACCAAAACGAACAACACGACCAGGTCCCGTCAGCCAACACGATGTCCCAGCGAACCGCCTTTCGATTGCGTCGCTCTGCTGCTGCAAGGCGGGGGCGCCTTGGGCGCCTATCAAGGCGGCGTCTATGAGGCGCTCGCAGAAGTCGAGCTCCATCCCAATTGGGTCGCAGGCGTCTCGATCGGCGCCATAAACGCCGCCCTCATCGCGGGCAATCCACCCGAAAACGCATTGAGCGGCCGCATGCCTTTTGGCGCCGGGTCACTGAAACACCCTTGGGATCCTTCCCTCACGATTTCCTTACCGGCGCGCGGACCTATAACGGCTTGGGCGTGATACTGGATCGTGTTGATCCGTTGCAGGCGATGGCGGCCGGCGCGCCTGGATTGTTTTCACCACGTCTTTCGCCACCTTGGCCCGGGCTCCGCGAATGCAACGAGCGTCTATGACGCCTCCCCGCTCCGCGAAACGTTGGAACAGCTCGTTGATTTCGACCGCATCAACAGCAATGCGATGCGCCTCATGGTCGGAGCCGTGAATGTGCAGACGGGTAACGTCGTGCGTTTCGACACGGCTACGCACAGATTTGGTCTCGAACACATCTTGGCGAGCAGCGCGCTTCCGCCGGCCATTCACGCCTTGCGCGGTGCGTGAGTGTTCGTGGGCGCGGTGTCGCAAGGCGAGGGAGGCTGATCGGCTCGCGTGTCGGCGAACAGGGTCTCTTCCTCGATCAGGATGCGCACGGCGGCACCGTCGAGATCCTCGTACTGACCGCTCCTCAGCGCCCAGAGAAACGCAGCCAAACCGGCAAGCCCCATGATCAGCGCGATGGGTATCAAGAAGAAGAAGTCGGTCATTGGCGCCCTCGCATGATCTTGCCGCTTGAGCCAAGCCGGAGCGCATTGGCGACGACCAGGATTGATGAGCCCGACATGGCGAGCGCCGCGATCAAGGGGGTCACGAGCCCTGCGATTGCGACTGGTACCGCGATGATGTTGTAGACGATTGCGAGGATCATGTTCTGGCGCACGAGCACCGCCGCGCGGCGTGCGACAGCAATGGTTTCGGGTACAGCCAAGAGACTTGGTCGTAGAAACACAAAGTCCGCCGCGTTGCGGCCAATATCGGCAGCGCTTGCCGGGGCCATTGATGCGTGCGCGGCGAGCAGCGCCGGCGCATCGTTGATGCCGTCGCCCACCATGAGCGCCTTGACGCCCTCTGTATTCCGTTGGGCGACGTAGGCAGCCTTTTCAGCGGGCGCGACGCGCGCCTGGGACGGGATGTCTAACGCTGCGGCCAATGAGGTGACCGGCGTTGCATGGTCCCCCGACAACATCTCGACGCTCAATCTGTCCTGCTTCAGCGCGCGTATCGCAGCATCCACATCGGGCCGCAGCACGGCTTTGAACGCAAAGCGCGCAAGCACCGCTCCGTTCTGCGTAAAGACCACGGCGCCGTCGTCTGGCGCCTCCGCATTCCCGCTCGCCCAAGCCTGTTGACCAAGCCTATAGGTTGCGCCTCCAGCGCGTCCCTCGACGCCAGCGCCTGCATCCTCGCGCAACGCCTCAAACTCAATATGCGCTGGCGGCGCGTAATGGGCGATGGCGCGTGCATACGGATGCTTCGAATGAGCGGCGAGCGCAGCGGCAATGCCCGGCGACTCCCCTGTCATTGCTTCACAGAACGCGATAGCCGGCGCGTCCAGCGTGAGAGTACCCGTCTTGTCGAAGATGACGGCGTTGATCTCCGCGAGGCGTTCGAGAGCGGCGCCGTCTTTGACCATAACGCCGGCCGCGAACAAGCGGCGCGCAGCCGCGACATGGACCATCGGCACAGCAAGACCGAGAGCACAAGGACAGGTAATGATCAGCACAGCCACCGCAACGGTGAGAGCGTGATGGAAATCCCCGTTGAGGCTCCACCAGCCGAGTAGCGTCGCGAGCGCGGCCAAGTGGACAACCGGCGCATAGAGGCGCGCGGCGCGGTCGGCGATGCGGCGATAGAAAGAACGACCGGATTCAGCCGCTTCCATCATCCGCATCATCTCGGCCAGGAAGGATTCATGGACGGCGGCGGTCGCCTCGACGGTGAGCGCCCCAGAAAGATTGAGTGCGCCTGCCACGAGGTCGTCGCCTGGCCGGGCCGTGACGGGCGCGCTCTCGCCCGTTAGCAGCGAGAGGTCGATGGACGAGGCGCCGGCAATGACGCGCGCATTGACCGGAATGCGTTCACCGGCCGCGATCGACAAGACCATGCCGGGTTGGATGTGTTCAACCGGGACATAGGCGCGCACGCCGTCTTCGCCGATGACAGTGGCGCTGCGTGCAGCGAGGCGCGCGAGGCCCAATACAGCCGAGCGGGCCCGTTCGCGCATCAGGTGATCGAGTGTGCGGCCTGTCAGCAGAAAGAATATCAGCGTCACGGCCGCATCGAAATAGGCATGCTGGCCGTGGGTAATGGTCTCATAGAGACTGAGACCGAAGGCTGTCAGCACGCCGATTGAGATCGGCACGTCCATATTGGTTTGGCCATGCCGCAGCACGCGCCACGCCGAACGGAAGAACACCCGTCCTGAATAGGCCAACGTCGGCAGCGCAATCAGTGCGGATAGCCAGTGGAAAATCTGGCGGGTTGATGCATCCGCGCCTGACCACACCGAGACCGAGAGCAGCATGATGTTCATGGCGCCGAAGCCAGCAACCGCGAGTGCGCGCAGCAATTCGCTCCGTGCGTCGTCGCGGTCATCGCTCCCCTTTTCCTGCGCATGCGCGCTGAAGCCGAGCGCCGCGAGCGTTTCGATGAGCGGCGGCGGCGTGGAGGTTCGCCAGCGGACTCGCACGCGCTTGGTCGAGAGATTGACGCGCGCCTCCGTGATATCCGGGAGATTTTTCAGCGCCCGTTCGATTCGGGCGATGCAACCGGCGCAGTGGATTTCCGGGACAACGAGTTCGGCTTCGCGCTCGCCGCCGGCTATGGGAACGCTGGCGAGCACAAGCTCGGCTGCAGCCCGATCAAGCCCCCGCAAACTTGTGTCGGCTTCAGTTTGCGAGCGCACGATAGGCATGCCAGACGCCGTGGCCGAGCACGGGGAAGACGACGATAAGGCCGAGGAAGAAGGTTGCGATGCTGAACGCAGACAGCACGCAGACGATCAAGGCCCACATGATCATCACTGGCCGATTGCCCCATACGCGCGCCATGGAAAGTCCCATGGCGGTCAGTGCATCGGTGCGTTCGGCAAGCAGCATGGGCATCGCGAAAACGCTGATGGCGAAAGCGAAGGCGGCGAAGAGACCACCGACAGCGGTCCCGACCAGAAGCATGGCCCATCCGGTCGGCGTCGTCAGCAGCATCTCGGCGATATGGTCGATACCCGGAAAGGGTCGCACGCCGAAGAAGAGCGCATAGACGATGACGGCCGCGCGCATCCATAGAAGCGCCAGAAGACTGAGCAGCACGCCCGCGAAGATGACCTGATAGCCCGACTGCGCCCGCACGAAGAGCATGCGGAAGAAGCGCACCTTCTCACCGGCTGCGATGCGGCGGCTCTTCTCGTAGAGGCCGATCGCGAGGATCGGGCCCACAACGAGGAAACCCGCGAGCGCCGGAAAGAGGATGTAGTCGAGGCGGAGCGCGAAGAGACCCCAGACGATCGCTGCCGAGACCGAAGCGACGAGCAAACCATAGAGCAGGCTTGCGAGTGGATTGACCCAGAAGTCGCGCCAGCCAGCGCCAAGCCAGCCGAAGGCCGCTGATACGGGCAGGTGGCGGTTGAAGTCATAGGCCGGCGGATGGCGCGGCTCGACGGCTGGCAATGACGACATCAGCGCCTCCTCATTCGGACCGGCACGCGGATTTCGCGGCGGCGTCTGCACCCTCGCGGGCATGCGCCACGCAATCGGGCTTGGTTGTCATAGCGACATAGGCGAGATGCGCGTTGGCGCCCACGAGCAGGAGAAGGCCGGCGGCGACGGCAAGCCAGACTAAGACCGGGCGATTGCGGGCGGAGGCTTTCGCGTTCACTCGGCCCTCCGCTGTTGATCAATCAAATACAAAGTGAGCATGCGCCGCTGCGCGAGCGTGAGGCGCGCCTCCCATGCTGGCATCTGCCCTTGCCGCCCAGACCACACGGTTTGGAACACCGACTCTTGATCACCGCCATAGAGCCACTCGTCGTCGGTGAGGTTGGGCGCGCCCAGCTGCTGATTGCCTTCGCCGCGCGCGCCATGACAGGAGGCGCAGTTGCCGGCGAACACCTCGGCGCCCCGGGTGAGTGCGGCGCTGGGGGCGGGTGCGCGTGCGGCGAACAAGGACCGCACATAAGCGACGACCGCCCGGACGTCCTCTTGCGGCAGCAATTGATCGCGCCCGAAGGCCATCATCTGGGACATATGCGCGTCGGGGTGGCCAGAATTGACGCCCGCGCGGATCGTCTCGGCGATGGCGTCAGGCGCGCTGCCCCATAGCCACGCGTCGTCTCGGAGGTTCGGGAAACCGGGTGCGCCGCCGCCATTCTGCCCATGGCAGGCCGCGCAATTGTCGCCAAAGAGCGATGGCGCACTCTCGCGGACGCGCGTCATCAAAGCTGGGTCGGCGAGCGCTTGATCAAAGGGCATCTCTTCGAGCTTTTGGGTCCAGGCCGCGCGCCCTGCTTCCGCGCCCGCGACCTCGCGCGCGACGCTTGTGCGCTGGTCGATGCCGAGCAGCCCTTTGGTGTAGGAAAGCCCCGTCGGCCAAGCCGGCATCAAAACCCAATAAACGACCGAAAACAGAAACGCCGCGACCAAGAAGAAATACACGGGGCGTGGCACCGGCGTGTTGAGTTCCTTGATGCCGTTCCATTCATGGCCGGTCGTTTTGTAACCGCTATGCGGATCGCGCTCGTCTACCGACACGGGCGGTCCCCTTCGTCTAAAATGGCGCGTGCGGCTTCGTCAAAGCGCGCCTTGTTGCGCGGCAAATAGGCGTAGATCACGACGCCAATCGACAATGCGATCAAGTAGAAGAGCCCGAAGGTTTTTGAGAAGGCGACGAGGAAGTCGTGCTCGATGGTCATTCAGCGCCCTCCTCGTCGACTGGCCGGTCCGCGATCGTCGTTTGACGCCCGAGCATTTGCAGATAGGCCACGAGCGCATCCATTTCAGTGGGCGCGCCGGGTTGGCCGTCGAAGTCACGGATATTGGTCGCCTCGCCATAGCGTTCGGCGACGCTCCAGGCGCGATCCGTGTTCGGCGCGGCCTGCCCGGCCGCGTCAGCGGATGCGTTCTCGATCATGGCCTCGGTGTAGGGCACGCCCAGGGTACGCAAGCGGCGGAGGTGAAGCTGAAGGTCATCGATGCGTAGTTGATGGCGGGAAAGCCAAGCATAGGCCGGCATCACTGATTGCGGCACGAGATCACGCGGGTTGTTCAAATGCGCCGTGTGCCAGGCGTCGGAATATTTGCCGCCCAGGCGCGCAAGGTCGGGGCCGGTGCGCTTCGATCCCCAAAGCATCGGGTGGTCGTATTGGGACTCGGCTGCGCGCGAGTAAGGCCCGTAGCGTTCGACCTCATCGCGGAGCGTGCGGATCATCTGCGAATGGCAAGCGTTGCAGCCTTCGCGGATATAGATGTTGCGCCCGGCAAGTTCGAGCGGTGTCAAGACGCGCATATCCGGCGCCTCTTCAACGGTTTGATCGATGGTGAAGAGCGGCGCGATTTCGACGAGACCGCCGATGCTGGAGACACCGATGATGGCGAGCACGAGCGCGAGTGCTTTCTTTTCGAGTTTATAATGCAGTCCGAACATCGCCTACCTCCCCGCCTCAAGCGCGGGACGCGGCGCCGGTTCTGGCACGTCTCCCTCAAGTACACTCGCCGCGCGTCCGGCGCGGATCGTCATCCAGATATTGTAGCAGCCGACCAGCGCGCCAATGAGGAAGAAGAGACCGCCAACCGCGCGGGCGATGTAATACGGGTGCATCGCTTCCAGCGAGTCGACGAACGAATAAGCAAGCGTGCCGCTCTCGTTATAGGTGCGCCACATAAGGCCCTGGATGATGCCAGAGTTCCACATCGCGAAAACGTAAATGAGGGTGCCGGCGAGCGCGAGCCAGAAGTGGACTTCGACGAGACGCGGCGACCACATGGTCTTTTGTTTCCCAAAGCCAGGGCACCGAGGCGTAAATGGCGCCGAAGGTGATCATCGCGACCCAGCCGAGCGCGCCCGCATGCACGTGACCAACTGTCCAGTCGGTATAGTGCGAGAGCGCATTCACCGAGCGTATGGCCATGAACGAGCCTTCGAAGGTCGACAGCCCGTAGAACACCGCAGCCACAAACATGAAGCGAAGCGTCGCGTCATCGCGCACGCGATGCCAGGCGCCGTTCAGCGTCAGCAGCGCGTTCCCCGCTGACGCCCATGACGGCACCAGCAACATCACGGAAAAGGTCATGCCGAGCGTCTGCACCCAATGCGGCAGCGCCGTGTAGTGCAGGTGGTGCGAACCCGCCCACATGTAGAAGAAGGTGATGCCCCAGAAACTGATGATCGAGAGCCGGTAGGAAAAGATCGGCCGCTCGGCCCGCTTCGGCAGATAATAATACATCATGCCGAGGAAGCCGGAGGTGAGGAAGAAGGCGACGGCGTTGTGGCCATACCACCATTGGGTCATGGCGTCCTGCACACCGGAGAAGAGTGAATAGCTTTTCGCCGACGCCCATGAGAGCGGCAGCGCGAGACCGTTCACGATATGCAGCACCGCGACCACCAGAATGAAGGCGAGATAATACCAGTTCGAGACGTAGATATGCGGCTCTTTGCGGCGCGCGAGCGTGCGAAGATAGAGCACAAGATACGCGACCCAGACGATGACGAGCCAGAGGTCAGCATACCATTCTGGCTCAGCATATTCCTTCGACTGGTTGATGCCCCAGAGATAGCCGGTGACCGCGAGCAGGCAGAAGAGGTTGTAGCCCCAGAGCACGAAGAGCGGCGACAGATGCCCGGCAAGCCGCGTGCGGCACGTGCGCTGCACGACGTAGAAGGATGTCGCGATAAGCGCGTTGCCGCCGAACCCAAAAATAACGCCGGTCGTGTGCACGGGGCGCAGGCGCCCAAAACTCGCCCATGCTTCATCGACAAAAGTGAGGTTGGGGTTGACGAGCAACCATGCGACCCAATCGCCGACGAACATGCCGATGACGGCCCATATCATCGCGAGGATGATGCCGACCTTGACGGGCGTATCGTAATACTCGCCCGAGCGATCTGCGGCGGGCTCTGGATCATAGTAGCGTGTGAGCACGCCAAAGAGACTGAGCAGCGCGAAGACGAGTACGAGCCAGCCGTGCCCCGCGATCGGGTCAGCGCGACCGAAGGCGGCGAGAAACAGTCCGCCGATCGCAAACACGGCAAGAAAGATCAACGCCGCCTGGCGCTGGCCTGTTGTCAGCTCGCTAGTCATGCCCCTCGTCTCGCTTTCTGCCCCGCGTCCTCAACCTATCGTTTGTGGCCGCGCTTATACTGGTATATTACATGCCGCTTTTACGCGCGGTCAACGGGGCGCGTTAGCCGCGATGTATCGTAAAACGAAACGACCTAGTCACGGCTCACCTGCTCAATTTTGAGCAGGTGATCTCTCCCGTCGGGCCCGGTCCAGGCGATGCTTTGGCCGGGGCGGAGGCCAAGCAGCATGGCGCCAACCTGTGTCAGGACAGAAATTCGGCGGGCGCTGATATCTGCCTCGTTCGGGAAGACCAAAGCGAAGTCGCGATACGCTGAGCCATCATAGTTGAACGTTACCCGGTCGTGCATGCGCACGATCTCGGGTGGCGCCTCGATCCCCACCTGCGCGCGAGTGAGTTCTTCGATGAGGGTGTGCGCGCCCGGTTCGCGGCCGAGCGCTGTATAAGCAAGGTCCAGCAAACGGTCGTGCTCATCTTGCGTTACGAAGAGCGGTGGTCTCGATTGTAGTGTGGTCATAGCGGTCTCCATGCGCCGCGCACCGCCAGCGGCGGCGCCTGCGCGTCGTTGAGTGTGAACTAAAGAAAAGCGGAAACGATAAGCCCCTAGCGCTGCTGGGGCCTCCAAGCAGAACTAGGGGCTATCCGCGTGCGGGGGCACGCGGAAGGCGTAGGCGCGTAAGGGCGACGTTCTGCTTCATGATGCAGGCAATGTCGGCGCCCGCAGCCAGGGAGTCAATCTATTTGCTTCGCTGGCATAACCATGCCGGGGCAAATGGGCAAAGCAGGCAGCTCCGTCGCAAATTGCGGGAAGAGAACATTATTCTCCAAATGGATATGCTGCATGAGATCGTCGGCCAGCTTGCGGACGCCCGCATAAAGCGCACGCCAACTCCCGCAGGCCTCGGCCGGCAAGACACCGTTCCGATACAAGCGCTCGATCTCGCGGAGACGTTCGCCGTGATCATCGTGCTCGATGCGCATGCGTTGAATGGGATGAGCGATGCCCGTATGCGTGCCGAGGCGCATCATCGGAAACAGCACTGCTTCTTCCTTCATCATGTGCGTCTCAAGTTCGTACGCGGCCGTGCGGAGCGCTTCGGCGAGGCCCGCCGGCACGTCCGGATGACTTGCATGCACACGTTCGACCTTCTCCGCGAGGCGGATTAGTTCGGGCAGCTCGCGGCGATGGGTTTCGTGATAGCGCTCAAGAATATGATCGATGAGCGCGCCCGGTTCTTCGGGGTAAGCACGCGGCGCCGATTGGTCGAGGGCGCGCAGTTCGGCGACGATCTGCTCAAGCGCAACGCCCGGCTCTTTAACGGCCTCCGCCAGCAAGACGTCGCCGCCGCAGCAAAAATCCATGCCGTAGCGGCGAAAGATCGCGCTCGCCCCCGGCAAGAGGACGGCGATTTCGCCAAGGGCCATGCGGTCAAGTGTCGTGTTCATGGGGCGTCCTTTCCTCTGTCGCGTGCAATGCAGGCAAACGCTCGTCCGTGCGGAGCATGTGACCACGTGCGCCGGCGATGCCGAGTTCCAGGCTTTGCGCGATCCGATTGGCGCGATCGATGAAGAGCGGCGCCGCGCGTCCACATACACTGCGCGCCGACGCGCCGAACAATTCGAGCCAGCGATCGAAATGGCTGGCGTCAACCGGCAGGCGCGCATGCATCGGCATCGGCTGGCCGTGATAGCGCCCGGTGCAAAGCATCACCGACGACCAGAAATCCGACATCCGCCGGAGGTGCGGCTCCCAGTCAGCAATGCGCGCCGCGAAGATCGGCCCGAGTGCCGCGTCGAGCCGCACCGCCGCATAGAAATGCCGCACCAGGCGATCGATCATGACCTCGTCAACGCCGAGCGCGACAGCGTCGGCGACGTAGTCAGGTCCCGATGGCATGGGGCGCGTGTTCATAAGTGGTATTTTACTTACCACTAATAAATGATGCAAGCGAGAACGGCGGGCAGAACGACGCGCCCTCAGACCGCGAGCAGCCGCCGCATGCGCCGGGCGGCGCCTGGATTTCTGAGTAAATCGGCGAGAGAATAGCGGTTTAGCACCGCCTGAAAGGCCAGAAGCGCCTCTTCAAGCGGATCACGAAGACCGCAGGCGGGCGCGACGATGCAGGTATTCGTCTCGCGGCAGAAACATTCCACGATATGGAAATTGTCCTCGGTCGCGCGAATAACTTTTCCCAAGTTGATCTCACCGGCGGGCTTGGCCAAACGCAACCCGCCTCCCCGGCCGCGCTGACTTTCAACGAAGCCGCTCTGCGTCAGCGTTCGCGCGACTTTGTTGAGGTGATTGCGCGAGATGTCATACCGGCGCGAGACGGCCTCCACGGTGTGTACCTCGTCGGGCTCCAGAGCGAGAAGCATGAGAAGGCGCAAAGCGTAGTCGGTATGCAGTGTGAGACGCACGAAGCGAAGCCTTTCTGGAGACGCGAATGGTCAAAATCGCCCCTCGCCATAAATCAGCATATCAGATACCGTTTTAGTCCTGAATAGGGAGAATACGGTGGCGGCGGCTATTATTGCGCTGATTTGGCTCGGAATGCTCATAGGCGTCTCGTTTCTCGCGACGCCCGTGAAGTTCGTGGTGCAGGATCTGACGCTGCCCATCGCCCTCCAAGTCGGACAAGCCACATTCGGGCTGTTCTCTCGCATTGAATGGGGTCTCGCCGTTCTGCTTGTTGGCGCGAGCGCGTGGCGTTGGCGCGAAGGCGCTCTATGCGTGATCCTCGCTCTTTCCGCTGCAGCCGTCGTGCTCATGCAGGCGGTTTGGCTACTCCCGACGCTTGACGCGCGGGTCGCGCTGATCGTCGCGGGAGAGACGCCGCCCCCATCAGCACACCATACCTTTTACGCGACACTAGAGGCCGCGAAGGCTCTGATGCTGATCGCACTCGCTTTTATTGCGCTACGCGGCAGCGCCAGAACGCGCAGCCACCACTAGGCGCACCGTCACTGCATCATTTTGTACGTCTACCTGTAGCGGCGCTTGGCGACGCCAAAATCCTCTCTTGGAAAAGATATTTCCGTATGCGGATTGAAGACCAGCCCCGCCCAATCCCCATGCGCTTCGTCTTGACGCCTCACCGCGATTTATATAGTTGTCCTTACTATTATGATCCGCGATCAGCTCTCTTATGGACTTGCCCGTCTCAGCGCCCTTGCCCGCCAGGATGATTGGCGCACGGGCGAGGTCGAAGGCCTGACGCCGACGCAAGGCGACATCTTGCGTTTGCTTGTCCAACGCCCGGGCGGGCTTCGCGCGGGCGCCGTGTCCGCGCACCTCAACGTCAGTCAACCGACCGCGAGCGACGCGGCGGCGGCGCTTTTGCGCAAGGCACTTATCGAGAAACTGCCCGATCCGGAAGACGGCCGCGCCTTCATGCTGCGCGTGACCCGCAGCGGCCGGGCGCTTGCGCGTCGTTGGCCGGAGAGCTTCGCCGCAGTGGCTCGCGTCCTCAGCGCAGAGGATCAGGCGGCGCTGCTCGGTATCGTCATCCGCGCGATTGACGCCTTGCAGCGTGAAGGCGCCATTTCGCGGCAACGCATGTGCATGAGCTGTTGCCACTTTGCCCCGAACCGCCACCGGAGCAAGTCCGAGCCGCACCATTGCCGGTTCATCGATGCGGCGCTCGGCGAGGGCGATCTGCGCCTTGACTGCGCCGAGCACGAGGAGGCGGAGGCCGCTTCGGCGCCTGAGTTTTCGGAAGGGTCCAAAAGGCGGGTGCGACGCCATCATGCGCACAGTGTTTGTATAGGAGTGCTATTTACATGAAGACGAAGGCAGTATTTTATCACGCTGGCTGCAGCGTGTGTGTTTCGGCAGAACAGCAATTCGCGATCGCGCTTGATCCGGCGAAGTTCGATGTCGAGGTCGTCAATTTTGCCGAGACGCCCGGGCGCATTGCCGAAGCGGAGCAAGCGGGCGTTGTGTCGGTTCCGGCCTTCGTCATCAATGGCGCGCCGTTTCATATCAATTTCGGCGCGTCCATGGCGGCCGTGAAGGGCGAAGCCTAATCACTTTGAGCCTCGGTGCGGGAGCATGACGCTTCCGCACCACGCGCCCACCCGACAGGAGAGAACAATCATGCCCGCTTTACGCGCCGCGCCCGCGTGGCGCGCCACAGAATGGTTCAACACAGAAGCGCCGCTCACGCTGGACGCGCTGCGCGGACGCGTCGTGATGATCTGCGCCTTCCAGATGCTCTGCCCCGGGTGCGTCAGTCACGGCATCCCCCAGGCGCAACGCGTCGCGGAACTGTTTCGTCCCGATGATGTGCAAGTCATCGGCCTCCACACCGTGTTTGAACATCACGAGGCGATGGCGCCACAGGCGCTTCGCGCCTTTCTTCATGAGTACAAGGTCGCCTTCCCCGTTGGCGTCGATGCGCCGGAGGGTGACGGCATTCCCCAGACGATGCGGGCCTATGGCATGCAGGGCACGCCCACAACGATCCTGATCGACCGCGAAGGCCGGCTGCGTCGCCAAGCATTCGGCCGCATGAGCGACTTGCAGCTTGGCGCGGAGATCATGGCCTTGGTAGCGGAGACACAGAACCAAGCCATGACCACCGCCGCAGACGAGCCAGCGACAGAAGGCGTCTGCACGCCCGAAGGCTGCCGCTAGCCGGCGAGCGCGCGCGTGTAGGTCGCCATATCGAAATGGTCGCGCCAGATTTTGATCTTGCCGTTCTCAAGCTCGAAGCCGCCGCAGCACGGCAAATCGACGGGCTTGTCGCCGACCCGTGTGCGGTCGAGGCGCTCCACCATCACGAGGTCGCCCGCCGCAAGAATCGCTCGGATGTCCCATGATGTGGCGGTCCAGCCTTTGAGAAAGGCCTGGATGAACGGGCGCAGCTTGTCGTGTCCGCCAACAGGCCCAAGCGGCATGTTGTGATAGACGCCGTCCGGCGCGAAATACCCCAGCAAACTCTTCCACATCGAGGCGCGACCAGGCGGCGATGCAAGCGCGCACCACGGTTTCGTTCGGCGACATGCGGGGCCTCCCTTTGCATCGGGCGCGGCGGACGATCACGGCGCCAGCGTGACGCTGCGTGAGACCGGCGACCCAAGCAAAAGCGCGCCGCTCATGTTAAATCTTAGCGCAAATATCTCACATCGCGATATCGAACGCGCTTATGACGCCGGCCATGAAATAGTCTGCATGCTGCGAACACAGACCTGCATACATTAGCTTGCTGAGTTTCTCCCTGTTCATCGGGTCGCGGGCGTCGAGATTGCGGGCGAACACGTCTTGGACGAGCTGAGCGAAGCTTTTCTCAACCCATACATGCTGACAGGTCGGGTTTCGCCCCACCCCACACAGCCGGTATCGGTCTCCAACCGGAGGAAATACCAGAAATAGCCGCCCCAATGCGGCGGCGTGCGCACGACATAGGACGCGGCTTTAACGAGCCGCATGAGCGACCTCCTCGCGAGATTGCTTGTCTCGCTAACGCGATGCGTAACGCCTTACGCCTTTGCTTTCATTGTGCTCAATAGATGACCTTGGCAATCAGCATCCCCTCTTCTTCAACGAGTTCGAGCCGCGACATGCAAGGCATGCAATAGACCCGGTCACCGGCGCGCAGCTCTTTCGTCGACCGGATAACGACCTTACAAACTGGGCAGAGCGCCTCATTGGGTCCAAGCTTGTCGCCGGCGCCGCGCCAGCGCCGATAGAAACGGCGGAAACGTTTGGGCACCTCGTTGAAGCCTGTTTCTTCGAGCTCAAACGTCTGGCGCGGACGGCGAGCAGAGGCCGGCAATTCGAGTGGGTCCGTCATGAACGAAAGCCCAAACGTGCGACAGCGGCAAGATAGTCTCCGGCCAAGTCAGGCCGATCGTCACGCTCGACACCCAATTCACCGAGCGTCTCGGCGAACGTGTTGATCACCAGCGAATCCAGTTCGCGTTTGATTTGATTCAGCCGGTCATGGGTGTGTGGCGCCATAAGCAAGCGCCTGCCGAGATCGTTTTCGCCAAAACCCATGTGCCTGCGCTCGTCGGAGACGATGCCGCGCAGCATTTCCGCCGTCACAGGATCGGCCGTGCCGGCATGATGACGGAAAACCGTGTATTCCAAACATTCAAGAATGACATTCTGCGCGAACACCGACGCCTCCCAGTCGCGCGCATCGACAAATTCCAGCAGCCGCTCCTTGAACTTGAGAAGACTGCGATTGGCCCGTTGCTCGATCTCGGCATCCGGATCGGCGACGCCGAGCTGCTTCATGCGATGGAGCAGAACTTCAAGATGGCGTCCTTCGTCGACGACCTGCGTCGCCAGAAAGATCTTCGCCCCGCGGTCCGGGGCAAATCCGATCATGCCGCTTGAGGCATCGAGCGCCGCGGTCTCACCCACACAATAATTGCAGAGGGTTGTTATGAGCCCCTGGCGCTGGCGCTCAGTGAGTTCAGATTCTCTGAGGCCTGGGCTCCCGTACGGGCGGCCGTGGAGGTAGCCCTGCACGGCCTCAAACCAGAACTCGAACGAGTGCACGGTGTTGCGAAACTCCGCTTCGCCGAGTTCGTGCGGGTCGTCGGTTTCCGGCACCGGGGCGCGCCTCAGACCGGCGACTGATATTCGAGGCCGATGCGGCCGAGTCTCGTCTTGAACTCCTTCAGCACCGTCGCCGACAGCGCGCCTTCCATCTCCTCGTTAGAGGCCTCCGCCAGATTGAGCCCCTGATAGGTCGGGCCCGCTCTATCTTTCTGCGGCGCGCCCGTGCGGGCTTCGGCCGGACTTCCATTTCGAGCAAAGGCTTCGTGGAATGTCGCCAACATGTGCTTGGTCATCTCGCGCTGCATGCGCTGCACTTCCGGTTTCTTCTCCGGATAACGGCGGATGAGTTCGCCAATGCGGTTTTCGCCGAAGCCAACATGGCGCCGCTCGTCAGCAATCGTCCCGGACAATGTGTGCGCGAATTTCGGATTGGACGCCTCAGCCCCCGCATGCAGCATTTCGAACACTGAGAACGCCATGCCTTCGAGCACGATGTTCTGACCAACGACGCCGGCGACGAAGTCCTTCTTGTCGATCTTTTCCAACAGCACTTCGGCAAACTTGCCGAGATGGGGATTGATGTAAGTCTTGATCGTAGTTTCCAGATCGTTCGGCTTCACGCCCAGGTCGTAAAGACGCTGGGTGAAGATCTCGACGTGGCGGCCTTCGTCGAGCGTTTGCGTCGCCAAGAAGGTCTTGCTCGCTTGATCGGGCGCGGCGTTCACCAGCCCCGATGACGCTGCAAGCGCGCAGCGTTCGCCGGCAATCAATTGCACCGTCGTTCGTATCTGCTGTTCGCGATAATCATCGTTCTGGAGCAGCTCCGCCGGCTCACCTCATCTGGTCCATGGCCATAGACGGTGTCCTCAAGATAGCCTTGCGGACAGGATTCAAGCCATTTTTGAATCGAATAGTTCGCTAGAAAATCCGCCATCGCATAGACCTCCCTGCTTTCGACATGACGCGTCACTTCGCTTGCGCGGGTAGGCGCGAACGGCCGCTTTGCGAACAAACGCCCGCGAAACCTGTGGAGGCAAACATAGAGGCTATAGAGCGCTGTGCGCCTCGCGATTGATGATCATCAATCGCGGCTGCGATGTGTCGCCGCAGATCGACTTCGGCGACACCTTCGCTGACGACGCGACGCCTTTGACTTCCATCAAGCCGCTCACCGACATGCGCTAAGAAGTGCGCTGCGTTGTCACCCCATGCGCGGATTTACCTCCGCATTATGTTCGACTCACCGAGACTGTCACGCCTTAGAGTGTGAAGTGGAGCCGTGACATGCCGTTCGATGCCGAAATCTCAGCCGAAATCTGGAACGCGAAGTATCGCTTTCGCGTCGATGGAGATGGGGGCGATGGCGGCGTCGAGGCGACGTGGTCGCGCGTCGCGGCGGCGATCGCTGAAGCCGAGCCCGCGCGCGCACGGCGACACTGGCGCACGCAATTTGAGACCGCGCTCTCTGACTTTAGATTTCTGCCAGCGGGGCGCATCATCGCGGGGGCCGGAACGGGCCGCACGGTCACCTTGTTCAACTGCTTCGTCATGGGGACCATCCCCGACAATCTCGACGGCATCTTTGAGCATTTGCGCGAAGCAGCCCTCACCATGCAGCAGGGCGGCGGCGTCGGCATGGATTTTTCCACCATCCGCCCCGCGGGCGCGCCGGTGCGCGGCGTTGGCGCGCAAGCGTCGGGACCGCTCTCGTTCATGGACGCATGGGACGCCATGTGCCGGACCGTGATGTCGGCCGGGCAACGCCGGGGGGCAATGATGGGCTGTTTGCGCATCGACCACCCCGACATCGAACACTTCATCGACGCCAAGCGCGACCCGGCCCGGCTGCGCAATTTCAATGTGTCGGTGCTCGTCACCGACGCCTTCATGGCGGCTCTGTCGGCTGATCAGGACTGGCCGCTGCAATTTGACGGTCAGACCTATCGAATAGTACGAGCGCGCGATCTTTGGGCGCGGCTGATGCGCGCGACCTACGATGTCGCCGAGCCTGGGGTCATTTTCATTGACCGGGTCAATGCGGAAAACAATCTCGCTTATTGCGAGACGGTGTCGGCGACCAATCCGTGCGGAGAGCAGCCGCTGCCGCCCTACGGCGCTTGCCTGCTCGGTTCGATAAATCTCTCACGCCTGGTCAAACGTCCCTTCGAGCCAGACGCTGCGATTGATCTTGAAGATCTGGAGCAGCTTACCGCCACGGCGGTTCGCCTGCTGGACAACGTCATCGATGTCTCGCGTTACCCGCTGCGCGAGCAGGAAGAAGAAGCGAAGTCGAAGCGCCGCATCGGACTTGGCGTGACCGGGCTCGCTGACGCGCTGATCTTCTGCAACGCGCGCTATGGGGCGGCTGACGGACTTGCGTTGACCGAAAGTTGGCTGCGCTCGATCCGAACGGCCGCCTATCGCGCCTCGGCGAAGCTCGCAGCGGAGAAAGGCGCCTTTCCGGCCTATGACGCGGCCATCTTGGACCGGCCGACGCTTGCGTCACTGGACGAGGCGACGCGCGGACTGATCGCCGAACACGGTCTGCGCAATGGCTGCCTCACCACCATCGCCCCGACCGGCACCATCTCTCTGCTCGCCGGCAACACATCGTCGGGCATAGAGCCGGTGTTTGCATTCTCCTATCAGCGCCGCGTCCGCCAACAGGACAATTCGTTCATCGAGGAGCCCGTCCAGGACTATGCGCTGACGCTTTGGCGGCGCTTGCATGGTGATGCGCCGCCGCCGGAGCACAGCTTTGTCAGCGCCCAGACCCTGACCCCCACCGATCACTTGGCGATGCAGGCGACGGCGCAACGTTTCATCGACAGTTCGATTTCGAAGACGGTCAATTGTCCGGAAGATATTGCGTTCGAGGAGTTCTCCGACATTTATGCGCGTGCGTTCGACCTGGGCTGCAAGGGCTGCACTACGTATCGGCCGAACGCGGTCACCGGCTCGATCCTGTCGGTTGAGAAGCCAGACCAGAATGCGCCGCTCTCCCCTCCGCCCGCGGCGCTGGCGGCGCGGCCGGAGACGCTGATCGGCTCGACTTACAAAATCAAATGGCCGGAAAGCGAGCACGCGCTCTATGTCACCATCAACGATATCGAAGAGAATGGCGCGCGCCGGCCCTTCGAGATTTTCGTCAACTCCAAGAACATGGAGCACTACGCCTGGACCTTGGCGCTGACGCGCATGATCTCAGCCGTCTTCCGGCGCGGCGGTGATGTGACGTTCGTGGCTGAAGAACTGAAGGCGGTGTTCGATCCGCGCGGCGGCTCGTGGCTCAATGGGCGCTATGTGCCCTCGCTTTTGGCCGCCATCGGCGATGTGATCCAGCGGCACTTGGACAGTGACACGGTCTCGGCGCCGGCGGCCGTGACGGTCGCGCCGCCGCAAACCCGCCCGCGCTTTTGCCCCAAGTGCAGCGCGGCCTCTCTTATCCGCAGCGAGGGCTGCGACAAGTGCCTGGAGTGTGGCTACTCAAAGTGCTCATGAAGTTCTATTTGCCCGTCGCCGCAACCCGGCGGCGGCGGGCCATGAACCGCCGGCCCAGCATTTCAATATCGCTCTCGCTGAAGCGGCGGCGCGCCAATGGGATGATCACGGCATTCTCCAGCGCCAAGTGACGACGCTCATGGTGCGCGAAGGCGACGAGCGCTTCAGCGCCCCCTTCGATCGCCTGCGGCGGCCGGCGCACTAGCAGACACGCATTGAGCACGTCGCGGACGCGCTCTGAGAGTGATTTGTCCTCAGCGTGTTCGCGCGCGAGGCGGCCAAGCACGTCCTCGATTTCGTCCTCGGCAAGACACCGCCGGCGCAGCAACGGAAACACATCTTCCTCTTCGTCGATCACATGCAAGGTGAGATCGAAGCGAATGAAGTCGACAAGCGCTGTGATCACCAAGACGTCGAAATCGGAGGCGGCAGCAAGTTCTTCCAACGCCCGGCACATGCGCCGGTGATTGAGATGTTCGGCGAGCAGGAATTCGATCGCATCGCTCGGCGACACCGGGCGCACGCCTGAATCACGCAGATCGTTCATGAGACGCTCTCCAACCTGAGGCGAAAGGCGATCATGCGCGCGGCGCACGCCGCGCCCGGGTCGCGCGCGTCCCGCAACGCAGAGATAAGACCAGCCCACGCCTCCTCGTCGGCCTCCGAGATGAAGTCGGAGACTGCGATGCGAAGGAATTGTGCGGGGCTTTCCTCGCGGCGAGCTGCTTCCTCGTCCAGACGCTTCGCCGTGTTCGGGTCCGAGGCTCCAAGCCAGGCGCTCAATTGCGCGCTGGATTGGCGCCCAGCGAGATAACGTCGCCGAGCATGAGTCTCTCATGGCGCGGCTCTTGCGCCCAACGACAGTCCCTCGATCAGCGCGTTCGCGGCCAGCCGTTCGACGTAGCGTGCGGAAGCGGCGATCGTCGAGCGCGCGCGCAAGGACGCACGAATGTGTTCCGCCACCGCGTCAAATGCCAGGACCCGGGCCGGCGCGTGACGATCAGCCGCACAACATGCCAGCCATGGCGCGTCCTGAGCGGCGCTGGGGCCAAGTGGCCGGGCTTCAGCTGCGCCAAGGCGTCTTCGATCGAAGGCGCCAAATCCCCGCGTACGAATTGTCCAAGAGCGCCCCCTTCGGCCGCGCTTGAGCATGCGGAGTGCGCCCGGGCGCACTTCGCGAAGTCTGCGCCGGCCTCGAGCTCAACGATTGCAGCGCGCGCGCGCCGGTGAGCTTCTACCCAAGCTTCGGCGCCGGGCGCCGAGGGTTCAAAGAGAATGTGCGACGCCTCGAAGATTTCGGGCGCGGCGAACTTCGCCTTGGATGTCTCGTAGACACGGCGGCATTCGGCTTCGGTTGGCTCATCCCCGGCGCCTCACACTGCAGCACCTGCCGGACCAGCGCCTCTTCGGGCGTCTCCTCCCCTGCCGCGGTCGTCACATCCGGATCGGGCTGAGGTTCAGCGCCTCGGCGCGGCGCAGCAAAAGATGGCGGATGACCAGCGCTCGGGCCGCGGCGGCCCGCGCTTCCGCGGCTGAGCCGGCGCCATGATTTTGTGCTTCCGCGGCGATTTCGGCTTCTGGGATCAAGACGCCATCCACAAAAATGGGAGGCGCGCCCTTCTCACGCTGGGCCGCGGGCGCTGGGCCGTGGCCGCAACCAGAGAAGGCCTCTTGCGACGCGCCCTCGGCGGCACTCTGGATAAGGGTGTGCTTCATTTGCTGCTTCCTGCCGCCAGGCGCTTCGAACGTACGATTTGCCACCCGCGGCGATTGAGATACCAGATCGGCGCTGACAGCATGTGAACGAGGCGCGTGAACGGAAAGACGAGAAGAATTGTGAGACCTAATGTGAGGTGCGCCTTGAATATCCAGTGCGCGTCGGCCACGTAGTCTGCCGCGCCGGCGCGGAACGTGAAGATGCCCTGCGCCCAGTACATGAACTTAATCATCTCCCCCCCGTCACGGTGCTCCAACGAGATCGGGATGGTGGCGAGGCCGAGGCAGAGTTGCGCCAACAGCAGCGCAAGTATCGCCGTGTCGCCAAAGCTCGATGTTGAGCGAATACGCGCGTCGAAAAACGCGCCGATGCAGAAGCAAGAGACCACCAACGAGGCACATCGCACCGGCAACGCCTCCTGCCACGATGGCGAGCATCTGCTTTGCGCTGTGGGTCACCCCAAGCGCATCCCACACCACAATCGGTGTCAGCAGACCGATAAAGTGGCCGGCGAAGATCGCGAGGATGCCCACATGGAAAAGGATGGAGCCCAGCACGAGCTGCTTTCGGCGCAGCAATTGCGATGATCCCGTGCGCCACGTGTACTGTTCCCGGTCGAAACGCAGCACTGAGCCGAGCGCGAGCACTGCTAGCGCTATGTATGGGTAGAACCCGAACAGTACCTGATTGAGCCAATCCATGATGCGCCCTCAGAGCCGATATTCGACCGCGAACCAAATCTTGGTGCGGTCTGCAAAACGAGGATCCTCGCCCTCGAACATTGCCGCCTTGGCCTCAAGCGAGACACGTTCGTTGAGGGAGAACCGAACCGAAGCATTCAGTTCGGAACCAAAGTCGGCGCTGCCGCCGTCGTCGGCGAAATCATGTGCAACGACGGTGAAGACGACAGGCTGCTGCGCCGGCCAGGGGCGCGTCGAATACGAGACCCCGGCGTAGAGGTCACGAACGCCGTCAGGCGGCGTCGCTAGAAATACATCAGCCCACCCTTGAAAGGCGTGCAGCGTCGCCAACGGCGTGGAGAAGCCGCGAACACCATCGCCTTCAAGGCGTTCGCCGCCGACGGTCACGGTCCATCGGTCGTGACGTACAGCGAGTTCGCCGTGCTGGTAGCCAAGGTCAAAGCCGGCGCTGTTGCCGCGATAATCGCTCTGCGCCGCAGCCTCCAGAGTCAGGCGCGGATGAAACGAACCCGCTTGCCACTCATTCGACCACCGCAGCCCGTAAGTCTGGCTCGATTGCGCCGGAGCACTATGAAAGTCGAGCAAAAGGCCATAGGCGCTGAGGCGTCCGACCGGCAGATCGAGATCGGCCTGCAATACGTGCGAATCGCTATCCCACTCACCTTGCGCGCTGTCGTCGCCAAAGATCCGACGCACATTGTCGATGAAGACGTAGGTGAAGGCGGCGTGCTCAAACGGCCGCGCTTCAATTCGGAGTGCGTCGAACGTCTGCTCGTTCTGGCGAAACCCGACATTGCCGATGAAGCGCGCATTGTTGAGGATGATGCGCTGGCGACCCGCAACAATACGCCGGCCCTGGGCGCCGGCCCACGTGACTTGCAGCCGATTGAGCTCGAACGCTTCGGGATCTGGCACGGTGGCAAATGCTGTATTGCCGTTTACCGTGTCGTTGAAGTCATCCGTCAGCTGGGCCACGCCCTCGAACTCAGCGAGGAACTTGAAGCCATTGAACGCGCGGGTTTCGTAACCCAGGCGGGTGCGAAGAGTCAGCGCGTCGGCGTCATTGAGCCCATCTTGCGAAACGCTCTCGTAGCGCAGGCGGGTATCAACGATCCAATCGCCCGCGGCCTGCGTTTGCGCTGAGGCCGATAAGGGCGCCTGCCCAACATGCGCCGAAGGCGCCCAGCGCAATCGTGAGCACACGCAACGGCTGTTGCACTGCGTTCATTGAGTGGTTCCCCCATGCGTGCGACGGCCGCGGCGGCCTTTGGGGCAGCCGACTTGATCCTGGACCAAATGTCACCTGCTCTTCCGCCCAGGCCCTATCGAGCGCTTCGAGATCATCGGGATCGTCGTCCGGTTCCTGCAGCAAGGCGTTGAGCGCTTCGGCGTTTCGCTTCGTTTCGACCAGAGCCACTAAGATGTCGAACACGCGGGCGTACGGCGACCGACGCTTTTTTAAGCGCTCTCGCAACGCTTCCAGAACGTGGGCGGCTTCACCTAGCAGCGCCGCCGCTTCGTCCGTCGGCAGCATCGACAGAAACTCAAGAAATACCGGGAGGTGATCCGGCAGCTCCTTTGCGGTCAGCTCAAGACCGCGTGACGAATAGAGCTTCAACAACTCGACCATGGCCTGGCCACGGTCGCGGCTCTCACCGTGGACGTGCTCGTAAAGTTGCAGCGACAAGGAGCGCGTGCGGTCGAACAGATCAACGTAACGCGCTTGCGCCCCGTAGAGATCTTGTCCGGAGAGCTCGAATGCCAAAGAGCTCAAGCGCCGCACTAAGCCCGCAGGCGCCAATCGCTCGCCGTGGAGCGCCTCGACTGCGGCCGGCACCAGCGCCGACGTTTCCGCAGTGGGATAGCTCAACAGCACCGAGAGCGCGCGATAGGTTTGCGCCATGGTCAAATCTCCATCGGGTTCTTGGCGCGGCTGTTTTTGGTCTTGCCAAACAAGCCCAACTCAGTGCGTCCGCCGGACGCTTCATTGCCGAAACTAAAGCCGCAGGCGCCGCGAATGCCCAAAGCGTCCTCGGCGCCCTCGCGATGCGAAGTCGGGATCACGAAGCGATCTTCATAGTTCGCGATCGCCATGATTTGGTACATCTCCTCGATCTGCGCCGCAGCTAAGCCGACGCGCTCCGCCACCGCATGATCGATCACGCCGTCAATTGACTTCGAGCGCATGAACGAGCGCATCGCCAGCATTCGCTCGAGTGCGGTAATGATTGGCGTCTCCTCACCTGCCGTGAGCATGTTGGCCAGATATTTCACCGGTATCCGCAACGAGCGCACATCCGGCATGACGCCATCGTGTTCGATCGCGCCCATCGAGGCCGCCGACTGGATTGGCGACAGCGGCGGGACGTACCAGACCATAGGCAGCGTGCGATATTCCGGATGAAGCGGAAACGCGACCCTCCACTCCATCGCCATTTTGTAGACCGGGCTTCTCCGCGCCGCTTCGATCCACGCTTCCGGCACGCCGTCAGCACGCGCTTGCGCAATCACCGCCGGATCGCTCGGGTCAAGAAAGACCTTGAGCTGCGCCTCGTAGAGATCCTTTTCATCGACGCTTGCGGCTTCCTCGATGCGGTCCGCGTCGTAGAGGATGACCCCCAGATAGCGGATGCGCCCAACGCAGGTTTCAGAGCAAACCGTAGGCTGTCCTGCCTCGATGCGTGGATAGCAGAACGTGCATTTCTCGGATTTTCCGCTCGACCAATTGTAGTAGATTTTCTTGTAGGGACACGCCGACACGCACATGCGCCAGCCCCGGCATTTGTCCTGATCGATCAGGACGATGCCGTCTTCCTCGCGCTTGTAGATCGCCCCCGACGGGCACGCCGCAACGCACGACGGATTGAGGCAGTGCTCGCACAAGCGCGGCAGGTACATCATGAAGGTGTTCTCAAACTGGCCGTAGATGTCCTTTTGCACGTTCTCGAAATTTGCGTCCTTCGAACGCTTGGAGAATTCGCCGCCCAGAATCTCTTCCCAGTTGGGGCCTCTCTCGATCTTCTCCATGCGCTCACCGGTGATCTTCGAACGCGGACGCGCTGTCGGAAACGCCTGCATCTCCGGGGCGGTTTGCAGGTGCGCGTAGTCGAAATCGAACGGCTCGTAATAATCGTCGATCTCGGGAAGATCGGGGTTGGCAAAAATCTTGGCGAGGATGCGCCACTTCGGGCCCATGCGCGGCTCAAGCTTGCCGCTCTTGGTGCGCATCCAGCCGCCGTTCCAGCGCTTTTGATTTTCCCAATCGCGCGGATAGCCAACGCCCGGCTTTGTCTCGACGTTGTTGAACCAAGCGTATTCGACGCCCTCGCGATTGGTCCAAACGTTCTTGCAAGTCACCGAGCAGGTGTGACACCCGATGCATTTATCGAGGTTCAGCACCATGCCGATCTGAGCGCGCACCTTCATCGGCTGGCCTCCACTTCAGCAAGCGGTTTGTCGAGCCAGTCGACCTTGTCCATCTTGCGCACGATGACGAACTCGTCGCGGTTTGAACCGACCGTGCCGTAATAGTTGAAGCCATAGGCGAGCTGGGCGTAGCCGCCGATCATGTGCGTCGGCTTCAGCACGGTGCGCGTCACCGAATTGTGGATGCCGCCGCGATGCCCGGTCATCTCGAGCCGGGCGTGTTCACAATCTTCTCCTGCGCGTGATACATGAAGGCGGTGCCTTCACGAATGCGCTGAGAGACCACGGCGCGCGCGGTCAGCGCGCCGTTTGAGTTGAACGCCTCGATCCAATCATTGTCCTTGATGCCGGCTCGGCCAGCATCCTTCTCCGAAAGCCACACCACAGGGCCGCCGCGATTGAGCGTCAGCATCAGCAGATTGTCGGAATAAGTAGAGTGAATGCCCCACTTTTGGTGCGGCGTGATGAAGTTGAGCGTAATTTCTTTTTCGCCGTTCGAGCGGAACTTGTGCATCAATCCCGTGGTCTTGAGATCAATCGGCGGCTTGTAGACGCACAGCGCCTCGCCGAACGCCCGCATCCAAAGATGATCTTGATAGAGCTGTTGGCGCCCCGTCAGCGTGCGCCACGGGATGAGTTCATGCACGTTGGTGTAGCCGGCGTTGTAGCAGACCTTCTCGCTCTCAATGCCCGACCAGATCGGCGAGGAGATGATCTTGCGCGGC
Source organism: Caulobacteraceae bacterium (assembly GCA_016703335.1). Lineage (GTDB taxonomy): Bacteria > Pseudomonadota > Alphaproteobacteria > Caulobacterales > Aquidulcibacteraceae > Vitreimonas. The sequence goes on from JADJCG010000011.1 coordinate 101,495, forward strand.
TGCGCCACGACATCGCGGAAACGAATCTTCTCGTCTTCCTTCGGCAAGGCCAAATGCGCGTGTTCGCGCCCAGTTTGTTTTTCCAGCGACTGCCATGATTTGACGGCAACCTCGCCGTTTGTCTCCGGCGCGAGCATGAGAATGGTCTCACAAGCGTCGATGTCGGTTTCAATCTTCGCCAGGCCCTGTGTCGGTCCATCGAGCACTTCGCCATTGAGCGCCTTCAAATGCGCGATTTCATGATCGGTGTTCCAGCCCAGACCTTTGCCGCCATTGCCGACCTTGCGCATCAATGGGCCGAGCGAGGTGAAGCGGCGATAGACGTTCGGGTAGTCGCGCTCGATCACTGTGATCTGCGGGCCAGTTTTTCCAGGGACCAGCGCGCAGTCACCCTTCCACCAATCCTCTACGTCAAACGGCTGGGCCATTTCGCCAGCGCTGTCGTGCTGGATCGGCGTTAGCACCAACGTCCTTCTCAACGCCCAAGATTTCGGGGCAAACTTCCGAGAACGATTTTGCAATGGCCTTGAAGATTTCCCAGTCTGACTTGCACTCCCAAACAGGATCCACCGCCGCGGTCAGCGGGTGGATGAACGGGTGCATGTCCGAGGTGTTGAGATCGTTCTTCTCATACCAAGTCGCTGTGGGCAGAATGACGTCGGAATAGACCGCGGTTGTGGACATACGAAAGTCGATCGTGACAAGGAGATCGAGCTTTCCTTCTGGCGCTTCGTCGCGCCACTTCACGTCCACGGGCTTGCGTCGGCCGGTAGAACCCAGATCTTTGCCGAGCACGCCGTTTGTCGTCCCAAGCAGATGCTTCAAGAAATATTCGTGACCTTTGCCGGACGAACCCAGCAAATTCGAGCGCCACACAAACATGTTGCGCGGCCAATTGTCTGGATGATCTGGGTCCATGCAGCTCATCTCAAGCCGCTTGGCGTTCAATTCGCGCACAACGTAGTCGCGCGGATCGATCCCCTCGCGTTCCGCGGCTTTCGCGACTTCGAGCGGATTGGTCTTGAGCGCCGGCGCCGATGGGAGCCAGCCCATGCGCTCGGCCTTGGCGTTGTAGTCGATGAAGGTCGCCCCCCAATCGCCATCGGTGCGGTGGGCGAAAGGATTTCTTTCACGTCCAGCGTTTCGTAACGCCATTGATCGGAATGCGCGTAGAAGAAGCTGGTAGAGTTCTGTTGACGCGGCGGACGCGCCCAATCGGTCGCAAACGCCAGCGGCGCCCAGCCGGTCTGAGGCCGCAACTTTTCCTGTCCAACATAGTGCGACCAGCCGCCACCAGATTGACCGATGCAGCCGCACATCGCGAGGAGGTTGATCACCCCGCGATAGTTCATGTCCATGTGATACCAATGGTTCATCGCCGCGCCGATGATCACCATCGACTTGCCGTTGGTCTTTTCCGCGTTGGTCGCAAAACCGCGCGCCACGGCGATGATCTGATTGCGCGGGACAGTCGTGACGGCCTCCGCCCAGGCCGGCGTATAGGGTTCAAGGTCATCGTAGCTGGACGGCATGTGCTCGCCGCCGAAGCCCTGATCCACACCATAGTTGGCGAGCATCAGATCGTAGACGGAGGCAACTAACGCCTCCCCGTCCTTCAACGTCATGCGTTTTGCAGGAATGCGACGCATCAGCGTGTCAGGGTGGTCGGTGGACGCAAACCCGTTCGAGGCGGTGTTGGCAAAGTAGGGAAACAAGACCTCGGCGACTTCGTCGTGCGCGCCCTTGAGGCCAACGCGCAACTTCACCGGCGCGCCATCCGCCTTCTTCTCTTCCAGATTCCACTTGCCCTGTTCACCCCACCGGAACCCGATCGAGCCGGTCGGCACAACCGGCGCGCCAGTCGCTTCATCAATGCCGATGGTCTTCCAGTCGGGATTGTTGTCTTCGCCAGAGCGTCATCGAAAGTCCGAAGCGCGCAACAGGCGCTCGGGTACGTAGCGACCATCCTTCTTCACCAGCCGCACGAGCAACGGCATGTCGGTGTAGCGGCGCACGTAATCCTTGAAGTACGGGACTTCTCGGTCGCGATGGAATTCCGTCAACACGACATGGCCCAGGGCCATGGCGAGCGCAGCGTCGGTGCCCTGCTTCACCGAGATCCAGAGATCGGCGAACTTCGAGGCTTCTGAATAGTCCGGACAGATGACGACCGATTTGGCCCCTTTATAGCGAACCTCAGTATAGAAATGCGCATCCGGCGTGCGCGTTTGGGGAACGTTGGAGCCCCAGACCAGGATGAAGCCGGAATTGTACCAGTCGGCCGATTCCGGAACGTCGGTTTGTTCGCCCCAGGTCTGCGGACTTGCGGGCGGCAGATCGCAATACCAATCATAGAATGAGCCGCACGCGCCGCCCAAGAGCTGCAGATAGCGCGCGCCGGCGGCATAGGAGATCATCGACATCGCCGGGATCGGCGAGAAGCCGAACACGCGATCGGGCCCATGCTTTTTGACCGTGTACGCGTTGGCCGCGCCGATCAGCTCCGTGACTTCATCCCAAGTCGAGCGCACCAGACCGCCGCCGCCCCGGATCGAGGTGTAGGATCTGCGCTGCTCCGGGTTCTCGACAATCGACGCCCACGCCTGAACCGGCGGCATCGTCTTGCGCGCCGCGCGCCAAAGCTTTAGCAGCCGACCGCGCACGATCGGATACTTCACGCGGTTGCCGGAATAGAGATACCAGGAATAACTCGCGCCGCGCGCGCAGCCGCGCGGCTCATGGTTAGGTAAATCCGGCCGTGTTCGAGGATAATCTGTCTGCTGCGTCTCCCAGGTGACGATGCCGCCCTTGACGTAGATCTTCCACGAACACGAGCCCGTGCAGTTCACGCCATGCGTTGAACGAACGATCTTGTCGTGCTGCCACCTGCGCCGGTAGGCTTCCTCCCAGGAACGATCCTCGTCGTTCATGACGCCGTGGCCGCTCCGATAGAGCTCGGTCTTGCGGGTGAAGAAGGCCAGGCGGTCGAGTGTGTGGCTCATGTGCGTTCAGGTCCTATTCCGCAGCGACGTTGACGGGCGACGCCGGCGACACGCCCTTGTTCTCGACATCGAAGAGCAAGCCGCCGCGCCGCGCATAGACGAACCACGTGATGGCAAGGCAGGAGACGTAGAAAAGGAGAAAGCCGATCAAAGCGGCGGTGGCGCTGCCGGTCTCGGCAATCGAAAAACCAAAGCTCTTCGGAATGAAGAAGGCGCCATAGGCGGCGATGGCGGAGGTGAAGCCGGTAATGGCCGCGGATTCCTTCTCCGCCTGCTTCAACTGCTCGGTGGCAGATGCACTCGGAGAAAGCCGCGCAATCTCTTTCCGCATGATGGCCGGTATCATTTGGAAGGTGGATGCGTTGCCAACGCCACTCGCAAAGAAGAGCAGAATGAAACAGGCGAAGAAGCCCGTAAACGCGCCTGGCGCGGCCTTGTTGGCGAGGAAATAGATGACGCCGATCGTACCCAGCATCATCATGGCGAAGACCGCGAGCGTCACCCGCGCGCCGCCGAACCGATCGGACACCCAACCCGTTAAGGAGCGCGACAGCGCCCCGACCAGCGGGCCAAGGAAAGCGATTTGCAGCACGTTTACATTTGGGAATTGCGTGCTGGTGAGCAGCGGGAACGCGGCAGAGAAGCCAATGAACGAGCCAAACGTGCCAGTATAGAGCCAGCACATGATCCAGTTCTGTCTGCGCGTGAAGATCACCGATTGCTCGGCAAACGATGCCTTCGCGGTCGACAGATCGTTCATGCCGAACCAAGCCATGAAGGCGGACACGACAATGAACGGGACCCAAATGAAGCCGGCGTTCTGCATGAACATCGTGCCGCCAGCTTGCGTGCTTTGTCCGGCGCCGCCGAAACTCCCAAACACCGCTACGGTGATGGCGATCGGCACCAGAAATTGCATGGCGCTGACGCCCAGATTGCCGAGCCCGGCATTGAGCGCCAACGCATTGCCTTTCTCCTTGCGCGGAAAGAAGAAACCGATATTCGACATCGAGCTCGCGAAATTGCCGCCGCCCAATCCGCACAGGAGCGCCAAGCCCAGCATGATCCAGTAGGGCGTTTCAGCGTTCTGGACGGCAAAGCCAATGCCAAGCGCGGGTGCGAGCAGCGACCAGGTCGTCAGCGTCGTCCAGAGCCGCCCGCCAAACACAGGCGCCATGAACGAATAGAAGATGCGAAGCGTAGCGCCCGAGAGACCGGGCAGTGCTGCAAGCCAGAAAAGCTGATCGGTTGTGTAATTGAAGCCAATGGCCGGCAGCTTGGCCACGACCACCGACCACACCATCCAGACGGCAAACGAAAGGAAAAGCGAAGGCACCGAGAGCCAGAGATTGCGTGCGGCGACGCCTCTCCCCTTCTCCTTCCAAAACCTTGCATCATCGGGGCGCCAATCGGTGATGAGCCCAGCCATCGCCGGCTTGTGCTTGGCCGGCTCGTGGATCGGTTGCATTTCTGGAAATTGCGGCAGGACGTCGAGTGTCTGGCCAGCGGCTTCGCGTTCCATCTGGCGGACGGCAAAGTGCATCCAGACAAGAGAGCCGGACACGATGAGGAAGAGCAGCATGAAGCAGCTCGTCCAGATGCCGGTCAGGTCGTTCAGCATGCCGAAGGCGATCGGCAGCACGAAACCGCCAAGACCGCCGATCATGCCGACAAGACCGCCAACCGCGCCGACGTCTTTCGGATAATAGACCGGGATGTGCTTGAACACCGCCGCCTTGCCCAAGCTCATGAAGAACCCAAGCACGAAAACGATGATGGTGAAGCCGACGAGGCTCGTCTCCAGCCGAAAAGCAATCGGGCCTTCAATGCCGTCGATCACATAAGCGGTCGGTGGGTAGGAAAGCAGAAACGTCGCCGCGATGCCGACCAGGAAGGTCCAATACATCACTTGCCGAGCGCCAACCTTGTCCGAGAGATGCCCGCCATAGATCCGAAACAGTGACGCCGGCACCGAGAAGGCCGCTGCGACCATGCCCGCGGTCTTCAAGTCGAGATCATAGACGCCGACCAGATAGCGCGGCAGCCACAGCGACAGCGCGACGAACGCGCCGAACACGAAGAAATAATAGAGCGAGAAGCGCCACACCTGGACGTTCTTCAGCGGCTCGAACTGCGCCAGCATCGAGCGTGGACGCGCGCCGCTGCGCCGTCGCGCGATCAGCTCGGGATCGTCCTTCGTGATTAAGTAGAAGCCAATCGCGATGGCGACCAATGCGATTGACCAATATTGCGCGACGGCTTCCCAGCCCAACGCAAGCAGCACGAACGGCGCGACGAACTTGGTGACGGCGGCGCCGACATTGCCGGCGCCGAAAATGCCAAGCGCGGTGCCTTGTCTTCCCGCCGGATAGAATTTCGACACATAGGTGATGCCAACAGCGAATGAGCCGCCAGCGATGCCGACGCCCAGCGCGGCGAGCAGGAATTGCGGATACGTCTCGGCGTAGGAGAGCAGGAAGGTCGCCGCCGCAGCCGCGAGCATGACCAACAGGTAGACAAGCCGCCCGCCGAACTGGTCGGTCCAAACGCCAAGCACCAGCCGAATGAGCGATCCGGTCAGGATCGGCGTGCCGATCAGAAGGCCGAATTGCGTCTCGGACAGGCCGAGATCTTGCTGAATCTGGACGCCGATGATCGAGAAAATGGTCCAAACGGCAAAGCACGCTGTGAAAGCGATGGTGCTGAGCCAAAGCGCGCCATCGGCGCCGCTCTGTTTGGCCGGTTGCTCGCTCAGTGACATCATGACGGTCGCCCCCGTTCGCCGCGGCGCCTATGCGCCGTCCTTAGTGGAGAACCATCACCATCATTCGGGGGCGAAGCATTTGATGTGGATCAAGCCGCGCCAGTCCAAGCGCGAGAAAAGCGCAGCTGTGCGAGCCAGCCGCAGGCTTGATTGATCGATGTCCTGTCTATGCCTTGCGGAATATCAAGCCGGCGCTTGGCATTGGTTAAGCCACCGCTCTCACTTGATCTGCATCAAATCGCTCAACGCCGAACGGCGCCAGATTGACCTCGCCAAGGCGGGAGAGCGGCGTGCGGGCCAGTGAAATCGAGAGAGTGAAGGGACTGCCGCTCTTTGCGGATGTTGCGCCCGACACGTTCCGCGTCGCGACCGCTGGCGCCCATCTGCAGCGGTTTCCGCCCGGCACAATGCTCCTGCTCGAGGGCGATCCTGTAGATTTTCTCTATGTTCTTCTGGACGGCCAGGTCGAGCTCCACGGCACCTGGAATGACCACGAGACCGTGCTCACTATCCTAAGGCCGGTCTCCACATTCATCCTTGCGGCGGTTGTTCTCGACGCCGCCGCGCTCATGTCAGCGCGCACTCTGGAGCGCTGCGAAATCCTGATGATTCCAGGCGACGCGATCCGCACAGCGATGCGGCTCGATACGCGTTTTGCCATGGCCGTCTCACGCGATCTTGCCGGTTGCTATCGCGGGCTTGTGCGCAACATCAAGAATATCAAGCTGCGCAATGGCGCCGAGCGGCTCGCCAATTACTTGCTCGCCTTACGCGCCGCCGACAATTCAGGCGGCGTCGTGCGGCTTCATCACGAAAAGCGCGTACTTGCGTCTCTTCTCGGCATGACGCCTGAGAACCTGTCGCGATCCTTCGCAGCGTTGCAGCAGCATGGCGTTACGGTCCAGGGCGCTGTCGTCACACTTGGCAGCGTGGCTGCGCTAGAAAATCTCGCAAAGCCCGACCCGCTCATCGACAATCATGCGCCCCGCGGCGGCGACATCGTCGCCGACGCCGATGCTGAAATCTGGCTCTCCGAACTTTCTCGGTCGAATCCCAGATGACCCGCCCACGCTCAATCTCCGAAACGCGCATTGCCGGGGTTTTGCTGGCTGGCGGCAAGTCGTCCCGCTTTGGCGGCGAAAAGGCGATCGCCCTCTTCGGCGGCAAGACCTTGATGGAAGTCGTTGTCCTGGCGTTCAAGGAGCTACCAAGATTTGCCGTGAGCGCACAACCGGCGTCAGCCGCCGCCGCGCGCGCGCGCGAGTGGCGCGTTCCAGTTCTCAGCGACGATGTATCCGCGCCCGCGGGTCCTCTCGCAGGCATCGCTGCGGGGCTAGATTGGGCAAAGCGTGAAGGCTTTGACTTCATCGCAACCGCGCCGTGCGATGCGCCGCTCCTGCCCGGCGACTTTGTCCAACGCCTTTGGGATGGCATAGGCGCCGCACCGGCCGCCTATGCGCTCACCTGCCAAGGCGAACATCCGCTCTGCGCGCTCTGGCGCGTTGACCTGCTTGAACCTCTCAAAGCCCGCCTTGACGCCGGTGAGCATCCGGCGGCGAGAGCATTCCTGCGGGAGATCGGCGCCGCGGCCGTTCATTTCGATGACGCCTTGGCCTTCGCCAACGCCAATACGGCCGACGCGCTCGCCGAACTGGAGCGCAGCGCATGAGGCCGCTCATCGATCCTTTCGGCCGCGCCATCACCTATCTTCGCGTGTCGGTGACCGACCGCTGCGATTTACGCTGCATCTATTGCATGAGTGAACGCATGCGCTTTTTGCCGCGCAACGAACTCCTCTCGATCGAAGAGCTCGATCGGCTGTGCACCGCTTTTATCGAACGCGGCGTCCGGCGCCTGCGGTTCACTGGCGGCGAGCCCCTGGTTCGCCGCGGCTTCATCGACCTCTTGCAGAGCGTCAAACGTCATCTGGGCGCGGGCCTCGATGAGATCACAATCACCACCAATGGCGTGCAGCTTGCCGAGTTCGCCCTGCCCCTCTTCGAAGCGGGCGTGCGGCGCGTCAATGTCTCGGTCGATTCACTCGACCGTGACAATTTCAAGCACATCACCCGCCGCGATCGTCTTGAGCAGGTCTTGAATGGCATCGATGCGGCCGAGCGCGCTGGCCTCAAAATCAAGATCAATACGGTCGCACTGAAACACGACAACGCCCATGAAATACCGGAACTGGTGAAGTGGGCGCACGGGCCGGGGCTTCGACATCACTCTGATTGAGACCATGCCGCTCGGCGAAATCGACGAAGACCGTACCGACCAATTCCTCTCGCTTGCCCGCGTGCGCGAGGATATGGCGAGCTATTGGCGGTTGACCGACTTGCCCGATCGCACCGGGGGCCCGGCGCGTTACGTGCGCGTCGAGGATACGGGCGGACGGCTGGGCTTCATCACGCCCCTCACCCACAATTTCTGCGAAGCCTGCTCACGCGTGCGTCTCACGTGCACGGGCAGACTCTATCTTTGCCTCGGGCACGAAACCTCCGTCGATCTGCGCGAACCCTTGCGCCTCAATGGCGGCGATTGTGCGCTTCAAGCGGCGATCGACGGCGCGATCGCCTTGCGCCCCAAAGGTCATGACTTTCACATCGAGCGGCTCCGCGCGCCCGCAACCGCGCGCCACATGTCGGTGACTGGCGGATGACACGATTGCTCTTCTTTGGACGTTTGCGCGACGTCGCCGGTCAGGGCGAACGCCTGGTCGACCTTCCAGCCGACATTGGCACGGTCGGCGAATTGCGTGCATGGCTTGCGAATGAGGACGCCGACCTCGGCGCCGCATTGCAGGCGGGCGGCATCCACGTCGTCGTCGATCAAGTCCTTCGCAACGGCGCAGCGGTGAGCGTTCGCGGCGCACGTGAGATTGCCTTCATGCCCCCATTGAGCGGGGGCTAGAGTGACAGAGACGGTCGTCCTGCTCTGCTTGGCAATCGCCGCCGCGGCAGCGCTCTACGCCTCGGTCGGACATGGCGGCGCCTCCGCTTATATCGCTCTCATGGCGCTCACGGGTCTCGCGCCTGAAGAGGTGCGGCCTGCAGCACTTGTGCTGAATATTCTGGTTGCTGGCTTAGGCGCATGGCGGTTCGTCCGCGCGGGCAGATTCGACTGGCGCGTGTTTTGGCCGTTCGCAGCGGCCGCGATTCCAGCGGCGTTCCTGGCGGGAAGCGTCGATGTGCCCGAGCACATTTACCGCCCGCTGCTGGCCGTAGCGCTCGCAGCGGCCGCGGCGCGTTATCTCTTCTGGCCTCAGCTTGACGCGATCAAATCGAGTGCGCCGCCTAGCGTGTTGGTTGCTTTGCCCGCGGGCGCGCTGCTCGGCGCACTGGCGGGGCTGACCGGCATTGGCGGCGGCGTCTATCTTTCTCCGCTTTTGGTCTTCGCCGGCTGGGCCGACCCGCAGCGCGCGACCGGGATCGCAGCGTGCTTCATCGTCGTCAACTCCGCGGCCGGACTGGCGGGCCGCGCGTCCTCGCTGGCGGCGCTGCCCGATTATCTTCCCTGGATGGCGGGGGCGGCGATCATCGGCGCGTTCATCGGCACGAACTGGAGCCTCAAGGGTCTGAGCAAAAGCGGCGTACTCCGCGTGCTTGGCGTCGTGCTCGGCATCGCCGCGGCGGCGTTAGCGACATGATCCGCGCTTCTGTCAGCCTCGAGCCGTTCTCGCCGGATGCGGAAGTCGCGCGCTTCTCATCCTTGCGCGGCGATGGGTGCGGCGCTGTTGTCACTTTCATCGGCTATTGCCGCGGGCGGTCGAAGAACCGCGCGGTCACCCAACTTGAGCTTGAGCACTATCCGGGCTTCACCGAGGCCGAGATCAGCCGCTTGGCGACAGCGGCCGGAGAAAAGCACGATGTGAAGGACCTGCTCGTCATCCATCGCGCCGGCGCCATCGCCACCGGCGACCCGATCGTGCTCGTGGCCGCCATGAGCGCCCATCGCGCCGCCGCTTTCGCGGCCGTCGAAGAGCTCATGGATTATCTCAAAACCGACGCGCCGTTCTGGAAACGCGAGACCGGACCTGACGGCGCACATTGGATCGAACCGACGGCGGAAGATCGCATCCGCCGCGAGGAGCGTGCGAAATGAAGGATCATGCCTGCCGGATTGACGAGTCGCTGCCGTTCAAGCCGGTCAATGTCGCATTGCTCACCGTCTCCGACACGCGCGATGCCGAAAGCGACACCTCCGGCGCCCTACTCGCCGATCTCATCACCAGAGATGGTCATCGCATCGCCGAGCGCGCGCTTGTTCGCGATGATGTCGAAGAGATTCGCGGCCGGGTTGGCGCGTGGCTCCGAGCGGAGAACATCGATGTCGTCGTGACGACTGGTGGAACTGGGCTCACGGGCCGGGACATCACGCCAGAGGCGCTGCGCCCCATGTTTGAGAAGGAGATCGAGGGCTTTGCAGTCGTTTGGCATATGCTGAGTTTTGAGAGCGTCGGTCTCTCGACATTGCAGTCGCGCGCTTGCGCGGGCATCGCCCATGGCAAGTTCATTTTCGCCTTGCCAGGATCGAACGGCGCCTGCCGGGACGGCTGGGAGAAGATCATCCGCTGGCAACTCAACAGCCGTCACACGCCCTGCAATCTCGTTGAGATCATGCCACGTCTATTGGAGCGCTAAAATGGAGCGATCGCTCACCCATCTCGACGAGCACGGCCGCGCCCGCATGGTCGATGTCGGCGCAAAGCCGGCGACAGAGCGCCAAGCCATCGCCAGCGGGCGCATTCGCATGCAAGCAGAAACGCTGCGTCGCGCGCTGAGCGGCGACGCGCCTAAAGGCGATGTGCGGGCCATCGCCGAGATCGCGGGCGTCATGGCCGGAAAGCGCACCTCGGACTTGATACCCCTGTGTCATCCCTTGGCCCTGAGCAGCCTCGTTGTCGACGTTGCGCCAGATGAGAACCTTCCTGGATTTGTCGTCACCGCCAACGCGCGCCTAACCGGCCAGACCGGCGTCGAGATGGAGGCGCTGACCGCGGTCTCGGTGGCGTGCCTTACGCTCTACGACATGCTGAAGGCGGTTGATCGAAGCATGACGATCGAAGCGATCAGCGTGACCGAAAAGCATGGCGGGGCGAGCGGCGACTATGTCAGGGGCGATGCATGATCAGCGTCGCCGAGGCGCGCGCGCTCATGCTGGCGAGCGCTGCCCCATGCAGCACCGTCAACGTATCCCTGCGCTCCGCCTTGGCCCGCTCCTTACGTGAAGACGTGATGGCATCGCGTGATCAGCCACCGTTTCGCGCGTCGGCCATGGACGGGTATGCGCTCCGCGCCATCGACACGCCCGGCCCTTTGCGGATGATCGGCGAAGCCGGCGCCGGGCGTGCGCTGGGTCGCCCGCTCGGCGTCGGCGAATGCGCGCGGATTTTCACGGGCGCGCCGCTTCCGGCCGGCGCCGATTCGATCCTCATTCAAGAAGATGCCGCGCGCGACGGCGAAATCGTGACCGCGCCGCTTGTCGAAAAGGGCCGGCACGTGCGCTCCGCTGGCGTGGATTTCAAATCCGGCGATCGACTTCTGCAAGCTGGCGCGCTCATCGATGCCGCCGCGATTGCGCTCGCCGCCGCCGCCGGGCGCGCGTCTCTATTGGTGTCGCGCAGACCCAAGATCGCAGTGTTGAGCGGCGGCGACGAACTTGTCTCCCCCGGCCAATCGCCCGGGCAAGATCAGATCTTCGATTCGATGAGCGTCGGGATCGCGGCCTTGGTCGAGCAATGGGGCGGCGATGCTACGGGCATCGGGCCGCTTGCAGATCGCGCCCCTGACATTGCTAATGCCATAAGCGAGGCCATCGCAGCACACGACCTCACCGTCATCGTTGGCGGCGCCTCTGTCGGCGACCATGATCACGCCCGCCCCGCCGTGCGCGACCTCGGCGGCGTATTTCTGTTCGAGAAGGTCGCCTTGCGGCCGGGAAAGCCCTCCTGGTTTGCGCGCATCGGCGGACGGCTGGTGCTCGGCTTGCCAGGTAATCCCGCCTCAGCCTTCGTGTGCGCCCGTCTTTTCCTTCGTCCGCTTATCGATCAGATGTGCGGACGCGATCCCATGATGTCGGCGGGGGTTCGCAAAGCCCGCACACGCGCGCCGCTCAGCGCCAACGGATCGCGCGAGACCTATGTTCGCGCCGCGCCCGCCACCGACGAGAGCGGCCAAGCCTGGGTCACGGCGCCGGCCAGACAGGATTCGTCGCTTCTCTCGGTATTCGCCGGCGCCCAAGCCTTGATCGTGCGCGCACCGGATGCGCCCGAAGCTCCGGCCGGCGCCCTGGTCGATGTGCTCTATCCTTGATCACTGCGCGCTTGCGCCGCATCGCCGGTTGACCAACATCAATCGCTACGAGCGCCGGCGGGCCAATCATGCGCCATGGATCCGCACCTTATCCCCTACGCGGAGCGGCAAGCGCCGCGTTACACATCCTATCCGAGCGCCAATCATTTTGACGCGGCGGTCGATGCACAAATCTATCGGCGATGGCTGGGGTCGATCGGCGAACGCGCTACGCTCTCGCTCTACCTTCACATCCCCTATTGCCGGCAGCTCTGTTGGTATTGCGGCTGCAACACCTTCCTGACGCGCGGCGGCGACAGCGGTGACTTTGTCACTACGACGATGATGGAGATCGATCTTGTCGCCTCGGCGCTGGGTTCGCGCACTGTCGATGAAGTGCATTGGGGCGGCGGCACGCCCAACGTGCTCTCAGCAGCGGAGTTCTTGCGCCTCGTCCACCATATCGACTTCTGGTTCGACATTCTGCCAGGCGCCAGGCACGCTATCGAACTTGATCCGCGTCACGTCACGGCAGAGCTTGCCCGCGCCTATGCCGCCGCGGGCGTCAGCCGCGTGTCGCTCGGCGTTCAGGACTTGAATGCGCACGTTCAAGACGCGATCGGGCGCGTGCAACCGTTCGAGCAAGTCCGCGACGCCGTCAAAACACTGCGCGATGCGGGGCTCAACGAACTTAGCTTTGATCTCATCTATGGCTTGCCGCTGCAGACCTACGCGGACGTGGCGCGAACCATCCAATTGGCGGCAGAATTGAAGCCACAGCGCATCGCGCTCTTCGGCTACGCGCACGTGCCGTGGTTTAAGCGCCGACAGCGCCTGATCAATGCCGAGGCCCTGCCCGGCGTCAGCGAGCGCTACGACCAGGCCGAGCTGGCGCGACGCATGCTCTGCGAGCTAGGCTATGAGAGCGTCGGCCTCGATCATTTCGCACTTCCCAGCGATCCGCTCGCGGCGGCCGCACGCGCAAGCTCTCTGCATCGCAATTTTCAAGGCTACGTCGCCAACGAAAGCAATGCCGTGTTGGGCTTTGGCCCCTCGGCCATCTCTCAGTTTCCGGGTGGCTACGCGCAGAACATTTCCACCATTGGCGCGTGGCGCCATGCGGTTGAGGCTGGGACGTTGCCGATCGCGCGCGGACATGCGCTGAGCGCCGAAGACTTACGCCGCCGCGCTATCGTCCAATCGATCATGTGCAGTCTTGAAGTCGATCTAGCGCCGTGGGGCGGTTGGGACATGTTTCCCGATGCGTATAGCGACCTCGCTCCGCTCGCCGCGGCGGGCATAGTCGAGATCAGTGGCGATGCGCTCAAAGTGCCTTCGCCGATGCGCCAATTCTCCCGTCTCGCGGCGATGGCGTTTGACGCCTACGCCTCGCCTTCCGCCACGCCCCATTCGCGCGCCGTCTGAAACTAGAGGCCATGACCACAACGACAGCAGATCGATACCGGGCCTATCAGGGCCATCCACTCTTCAGCATGGGCTTTCGCCCGTTCTTCCTGTTCGCCACGCTCTGGGCCGCCCTCGCGGTTCCGGTCTGGGTCGCAGCGTTTGCAGGATGGCTGCCGATCGAGCACTTCAACCGCGACTGGCATGCGCATGAGATGCTGTTCGGCTATTTGAGCGGCGTCATCGCCGGCTTCCTGTTGACGGCAGTGCCGAACTGGACGGGACGGCTTCCGGTGACCGGCGCACCGCTTATGGCGCTTGTCCTTTTATGGTGCGCCGGTCGAGCGGCGATGCTCATCCCGGGCTTTGCGGCGGCGCCAATGGTTGACAGCGCCTTCCTCTTCGTCTTCGCGGCCGTGATCGGGCGTGAGATCATTGCGGGCCGCAATATTCGAAACGCGCCGGTGCTCGTGCTGCTTACGGTGCTCGCCAGCGCCAACCTGCTCTCGCATTTGCGCAACGTCGATTCAGAGCTGGCGCTGCTCGGCGAGCGCATCGGCATCGCCGTTGTCGCAACGCTTGTGGCGCTGATCGGCGGGCGCCTCGTGCCGAGCTTCACGCGCAATTGGATGGCCAAGCAAAAACTCATCCCCGAGCCCGCTTCACCTAGCCGCTTCGACGCGGTCGCGCTCGCGATTGGCGCGATCGGCCTGACCATTTGGGCTATTTCGCCGACACTCTACGCTGCAGGCTTGGCGCTCACGCTCGCGGGCGCGCTTCACTTTTTTCGGCTCGCGCGCTGGCAAGGCTGGCGGACATCAAAAGAGCCCTTAGTGCTCATCCTTCACCTTGGATATTTCTGGCTTGCATTGGGGCTCTTGCTACAGGGTCTCGCGATCCTCGCCCCGTCCGTTGTGCCGGCGGCGTCTGGCCTTCACGCCATCACCGCCGGCGCCTTCGGCGTCATGACGCTTGCGGTGATGACGCGCGCGAGTCTGGGGCACACTGGACAGAAGCTTGCCGCGACGCCGCACATCAGCGCCATCTACATCCTGGTCAATCTCGCCGCATTGGTCCGCGTCACTGCGCCATTCCTGCCCGAGCATTACACCGTGCTCTTGGCGCTATCGGCGGCGCTTTGGAGCGGCGCTTTTGGGTGGTTTGTCTTTGTCTATGCCCCGCTTTTGCTGCGCCGACGCCAAGCAGCCACGGCGTGAGCGCGAAGGAAGCTCAGATGAGCGATTATGATCTGATCATCGTTGGCGCCGGACCCGCGGGCCTCAGCCTCGCCGCGCGGCTGGCGGGAGCGCCGCTCCGTATCGCGCTTATTGACAAGTCGTCCGAAGCGGCGCTGAGCGAACCCGCCTATGATGGGCGCGAGATCGCGCTCACCCGAACATCAATCGAACGCCTGCGCACACTTGGCGCCTGGCAACGCCTTAGGGCAGAGGAAGCCGCCCCGCTCGTGCGCGCCGAAGTGCTGGACGGCGCCTCTTCTTACGTCTTGCCCTTCACCGATCGCCGCGGTCGCGAGCCGTTGGGGGCGCTCGTCTCCAACGCCGCCCTCCGACGCGCTTTGTTCGAGTGTGTCCAAGTTCAAAGCAATTGCGATCTGTTCACCGGGCGTACGGCGCACATCGGCGACATCGATGACAAAGGCGCCAGCGTGCAGCTACAAAATGACCGCGCGCTCGCAGCCAAGCTCATAGTGGCGGCGGACACGCGGTTCTCGGCCTTGCGCCAGAGCCAGGGCATCGGCGCGCGCATGGTCGACTTTGGCCGCACCATGCTGGTTTGCCGCGTGCGCCACACGCGGGCGCACAACAACATCGCCACCGAATGGTTCGATCGCGGCCAAACCATTGCGATGCTGCCGTTGCTGGAGGGCCAATCATCTTTCGTACTGACACTCGACACGCTCGACATGGCGGGGATCAAAGCATTGAGCGCGGAAGCGTTCGCACGCGAGATCGAACGCCGCACGCAACGCCGCTGGGGCGATATCACGCTCACGAGCGAGCGCTTCTATTATCCCTTGGTCGCCGTCTATGCCGATCGCTTCGTTGCGCCCAGATTTGCACTGCTGGGCGATGCCGCCGTCGGCATGCATCCAGTCACCGCGCATGGCTTCAATTTCGGCCTCAAGGGCGCCTTCGCGCTCGGGCGCGAGATCCTCGCCGCACAACGGGACGGTCGCGATATTGGCGCCAGCCGCGGCCTTAGCCATTACGAGCGAGATCACAAACGCGCCACGCTCCCGCTCTTTGCCGCCACCAACGCGATCGCCAAACTCTACGCTGACGAACGCATAATCGCGCGTTGGGCGCGCGGCGCGGGCCTTCGCTTAATGAACGCCACGCCGGGCGCGCGTCGGATCGTCGAAGCGAGCCTCAGCGGCGCGGACGCATGAAAGCGGCCCAGAGCCTCCTGGCGCTCGCCGCTCGCGAGGGCGTGCGCGCCTGCTTTGCCAATCCTGGCACCTCGGAAATGCATCTCGTCGCGGCGCTCGATTCCGCACCGGACATCCGTCCGGTCTTATGTCTGTTCGAGGGGGTGGCGACGGGCGCAGCCGATGGGTACGGTCGCATGATGCAGGCGCCGGCGCTGACGCTACTGCATCTGGGGCCTGGTCTTGGTAACGGCCTCGCCAATTTGCACAACGCCTATCGCGCGCGAACGCCGATCGTTTCGCTGATCGGCGAACACGCCACCTATCATCGCGTCAACAACCCGCCTCTGGCCAGCGACATCGCATCGATCGCGCGGCCAGTGTCGGCATGGCTAAAAACCGCCGAGAGCGCGGCCGAGCTTCTTATCCTCACGCAGGACGCGATCGAAGCAGCACGCCAAACCGGTCCGGCAACGCTCATTCTTCCGGCCGATGTCGCCTGGAGCGATGAAGAACCCACAGCACCTGCGCCGCCGCTCAAACAGCGCGAGAGTTTTGATGATGGCCATTGGGACGAAGCCGCGCGTCTGCTTGGGCCGCGTACATTGCTCTTGCTGGGTGGTCGGTTTTTGTCCGCCAACGCCTGCGCCGCCGCGCAACGCATCGCCGCCAAGACTGGCGCGCTCGCTTTGATCGAGACATTCCCTGTGCGCGTCCGACGAGAAGGCGCGGGAGCGGGCCTGAAGCGCCTGCCCTATCTCAGCGAGATGGCGGCCGCTTCTCTTTCGCATATCGATACGGTCATCCTCGCGGGCGCTGCCTATCCAGTGGCGTTCTTTGCCCTTCCCGGCCGGCCCACAACGCTTGCGCCCGATCATGCGCGCATCCTGGAGATCGCCGCGCCCGGCTTCAACATCGAGCGCGCGCTCACCTCGATCGCAGCGCTCGTGCAAGCCAATATCGACCTGCCTCGCGCCGGCGAGGCGCCTGTCAACCCCAATGGCGGCGCGATCGATCCCATGGCTTTGGCGCAAAGCATCGCGGCGACCCTGCCGGACAACGCCATTGTCTGCGACGAGTCCAACACGGCCGGGCTCTTCTGTTACGAGGCCGCGGCGTCAGCGGCGGCGCACGACTGGCTGACACTGACGGGCGGCGCGATTGGTCAAGGGCTGCCGTTGGCGACGGGCGCGGCCATCGCGTGTCCAGATAGGCGCGTGCTCGCGCTCGAGGCCGATGGCAGCGCGCTCTATACGATCCAAGCCTTGTGGACGCAGGCGCGCGAGGGTCTCCACGTCACCAACGTCATCCTCAACAATGGCGCCTACGCCATCCTGCGTCTGGAAATGATGCGCGCGGGCGTCAACGAATTGTCGGAAGCCGCCGGCGCGCTGTTTGACCTTAAACATCCGGCGATCGATTTTTGTGCGCTGGCGCGAGGCTTCGGCGTGCCCGCCGAGCGGGTCGAAACGGCGGCCAAACTTGTCGCGGCGCTCGAACGCAGTTTCGCCACGCCGGGCCCCGCCTTGATCGAGGTGATGATCCGTTGAGCACATTACCCAACGCGCTCAGCGCCCAGCTCCAGACATTACTGGGCGTGCGCTTCAGCCGCGCCGAGGCGGTTCGCAATCAGCACGCGGGCGCGGGCATGCACTTGCCGCCGTTGCCGCCCCAGGCCGTCGCCATGGTGCAGAATCTGGAAGAGATCATCGCCGTCGTGCGCGCCTGCGCCGAGCATGACGCCCCGATCATCCCCTATGGCGCGGGCACTTCGCTTGAATGCCATGTCGGCGCCCCGCGCGGCGGCATCGCGATTGACGTCTCGGGCATGAAGCAGCTGCTGCGCTTGAGTATCGAAGATCAGGACTGCACGGTGCAGGCGGGCCTCACGCGCCTCGCCCTGAACGAGGAGCTCAGACACACGGGTCTCTTCTTCCCGGTCGATCCGGGCGCCAACGCCACGATCGGCGGCATGGCCTCAACCCGCGCTTCGGGCACGACGACGTTGCGCTATGGCGGCATGCGCGAGAACGTCATCGCGCTTACGGTCGTCACCGCCGATGGACGCGTCATCAAGACGGCCAGCCGCGCACGCAAATCGGCGGCGGGGTACGACCTCACCCATCTTTTTGTCGGCAGTGAAGGCACGCTCGGGGTCATCGCCGAGGTGACGTTGAGGCTTCACCCAGTTCCGGAGGCCGCCAGCGCGGCGGTGTGCTCGTTCGAGACCGCGCACGGCGCGACAGCGACCGTGATCGAAGCCGTGCAATGCGGCTTGCCCTTGGCGCGCGCGGAATATCTCGACGCCGCAGCGATTGTTGCGGTGAACCGCGCTTTCGCCACCGATCACCCCGAGCGCGAGACGCTCTTTCTGGAGTTCCACGGATCGCCGCGTGAGGTGGAGGAGTGCGCCGCCCGCGCCCGTGCGATTGCCGATGCGCATGGCGGCGGCGCGTTTCGCTGGGCGCTCGACAGCGAAGCGCGCAATGAACTTTGGAAGGCGCGGCATAATGCAGGTCTGGCGGCGCTGGGCTTGAGGCCAGGTGCGCGGCCTTGGTCGACGGACGTCTGCGTGCCCATTAGCCAGCTTTCAGACTGCATTGACGCCACCAAGCGCGACATCGGCGCCCTCGCCTTTCCGGCCATTGTGCTGGGACATATTGGCGATGGCAATTTCCACGTGGTTCTCTTGATTGACGCTACGAGCGCCGAGGAAGTCGCCGCCGCCAAGAGCTTCAATGACAAGCTCGTCGCGCGTGCGATCGCCATGGACGGCACCTGCACCGGTGAACACGGCATCGGCATCGGCAAGCGCGAGTCGCTGCGCGAAGAGCTTGGGCCGGCGGTCGATGTCATGGCCGACATCAAGCTTGCGCTCGACCGGCGCTCGATCATGAACCCTGACAAGATCTTCAAGCCGCTGCGCCACTTCAACTGAGCGGGGCGAAGATCGCGGTGAAATGCCTCAGCGCTTTGGGCTCGCGCACGACGCGCAAGCCCTTTAGCGTCTTGCGCTTTTCATGCACGGCGAGGATCGTCTCCACGACATAATCAGCATGAGATTGCGTGTAGACGCGCCGCGGCATCGCCAAGCGCACCAATTCAAGCCGTGCGGCGCGCTCGCCCCCGTCGGGCTGGCGGCCGAACATGACGCTGCCGATCTCACACCCGCGCACGCCGCCCTCTTCGTAGAGCGCCACCGCTAGCGCCTGGCCGGGATAGGCGAGCGCTGGGATGTGAGGAAGCATGGCGCCGGCGTCGAGAAAGACCGCATGCCCGCCGGCTGGGCGAACCACTGGCACGCCGGCCGCGATCAAACGCTCCAGCACATATTCATTCACGCGCACGCGATAACGCAGATAATCTTCGTCGACGATCTCGCTCAAACCCTGGGCTATGGCGTCGAGGTCGCGTCCGGCGAGGCCCCCATAGGTGGGAAAACCCTCGGTCAGGATGAGCCGGGTTCGCGCGCGCTCGGCTAAATCATCGTCGTTGAGCGCAAGCCAGCCGCCAATATTTGCGAACGCGTCCTTTTTCGCCGACATGGTCATGCCGTCGGCGCAGGCGAAGATCTCGCGCACGATGTCGGGTACGGCGCGATCGCCTTGCCCCGGCTCCCTTTGCTTGATGAACCAGGCATTCTCAGCGAAGCGGCAGCCGTCGATGATGAAGCACTTGTCGTGCGCGTGCGCCAAAGCGGCGACGCGTTTGATGTTGGCAAGACTGGCGGGCTGTCCGCCACCGGCATTGTTGGTGATGGTCATCATCACACACGGGATGCGATTGCCTTCGGCGGCCAGCAACTTTTCGAGCCGCTCGACATCCATATTGCCCTTGAAAGGGTAATCCGAAGCGGGCTCGTCGGCTTCAGCGCCCAGGAGATCGAGAGCGATCGCGCCTGTGGCTTCGATATTGGCGCGCGTCGTATCGAAATGGGTATTGGAGGGAATGAGACGGTCCGCGCCGCCCAGCAAGGCGAACAGGATGGATTCCGCGGCGCGCCCTTGATGCGTCGGGATCACATGCTTGAACGGCATCAGCCGTTTTACGGCGGCCTCAAACCGCCCAAAGGAGGTTGAGCCGGCATAAGATTCATCGCCGCGCATCAGCGCCGCCCATTGCTCGGCGCTCATCGCGGCGACACCGGAATCGGTCAACAGATCGATGATGATGTCTTCAGCGCGGATCGAGAAAAGATTGTAACCGGCGCGGACAAGTATCCCTTTGCGCTCTTCCGTGCTCGTCATCCGGATCGGTTCAACGGACTTGATCCGGAAGGGCTCGATGATGGTGCGCATGGCCAAGAAGCCTAGGGCTTGGTCTCGCGCTGGCGTTTGATGCGCATCAAGACGTCAGATGAACCGGAACCCAAGCGGTGACGAGGCGAGCTTCTCGCCCGTCAACAGCCGCACCACGATCAGGGCCTCGCCGTCGCGAACTTCATGGCCCGGCAAGCCGGTCACGAGCGGATGCGTCCTCAGGATTGTCAGCCAGATGGTGGGAAAGTCACTGCCACGACCGCGCGCCGACTCGCATTGATGCAACAGGTCGAGAGCCGCTCTGTCCATCAACACATCTCCCCGGCGTCAGCTTGGCGGCGGTTTAAGAACGAGTATTGATCGAGATCATGGACAAGAACCCAAAAATCCGATCGGGCCCTGCGACGTTGCAGCGCGCTTCAAGCTTGACCTTCATCAAACGCATCATTTTGGCGGCGTGTTTTTCTGAGTTCGGCGCCCCCGCGCGCTGAATGGCCAGCCGCCCGCACCGTGGAGGCGCGGAACGCTCGGTCAGGCACGCCGCTCCGCGTCACAACGGAGCGGCTTGCTCTTTGCGCTGAAGGAACGGCGAGACAGATGACAACCGATTATGGCGCGCGCATTGCCGAGATCGACGAGTACGCCATCGAATTGCGCAAGCTCATCCCCGATACTGTCAGTGCGTTCGCCGGTTTGTCGAAGGCCGCGCAAGCGCCCGGATCGCTGGACAAGAAAACCAAGGAATTGCTGGCGCTCGCCATTTCCGTGGCGATCCGCTGTGATGGCTGCGTGGCTTATCATACACGCGGAGCGGCGCGCACGGGCGCTACGCGCCTTGAAGTGGCTGAGACGCTTGGCGTCGCCATTCAGATGGGCGGTGGCCCCAGCATGAATTATGCAGCCGACGCGCTGCGCGCATTCGACCAGTTCAACGTCAAAGCCTGATCGAGATCGGCGCGGATCTACGTCAAGCCATTGATGTCGGCTTCAAGCTTACTGATCTCGTCTAATACCCACGCGATGTCTGGCGGGTCGTGGAACATCATGCCCGCCATCGCCTCATAGTCGACCTCGATCAGGCGTCGCAACTTCGCTTGCGGCGTCAGCAGAATGGCGCCGCGTTTGGCCTCCACGAGCCTATCTGCAGGCGCGGGAAACATCTTCATCTTGGTCTGGCGCACATCCTCAAGCAGCTTGTCGTCGCGCACCGCGACGTAGCCGATCTTGGTGTCACGCATCATCGCGACATCGTAGTAATGGCGCGCCATGTGGTTGCGATCGGATGGCTTCCAGTCGGGATTGTCACGCATGCGGCAATGATTGCCGTGGAGGATGAGCGCCTTTTCAAGGAAAGTGCGTTCGGCTTCGATCATTGCCACCGCCTTTGTGGCCAAGTCCCAATCCGAGCGCAGCACACGTTGCACATAAGGTTCGACGGCGCGCTCCACGCAGGGTGTGATGGCGCCTCGGGCGCCAACCTCGATCTTGACCCACGGGGCGATGTAGCTGTTTGCGTCCAACAGCGATGGATAGTGAATCTGCAGCGTGCACCCGTCCTCGTCGGCGCCATCAACGTCGACGCGGCACATCGGCAGCATGGCGGCGAGCTTCGTGCGCATGCGGCCGGAGACAAAGGCGCAGCACTTGCCCATCGCCGCATCGGTCGCCTTCTTCCGCTTCGTCGCCGAAGGCTGCGCCAGCGGATCGGCCTCGTCCGGGATCATCAACCCGCGCCGCGACACCACAATATCGATGTCTTCCGAGAAGCGCTTGATGAGGCCGTAGCCCTTGGAGAGCGAAGTGCCGCCCTTGAAATAGAGCTTGGGACGCGCCGATCGGCCAAAACCCATGAACATCGCGTCGATCGAACGGCAGACCCAGAAGTCTTTCTCGATCGCCTGCACGCTGGCGCCCAGGCTCTGCGCCGCGGCGTTGAACGCGTCGCGCCGATCGCGCGCCTCCAGCGCGTCGAACTCGGCATAAGCGGAATTGATGCTGCGCGACAACGAGCGGCCCCTCAGGCGCTCAATGTGCCACGATTCCTGAGGATTTCGCGCGCAGGCCCAAGCGCCCACACGGGCAGGCGCCGCAGATTAGCGGCGAGCGCTGATGTCGCCGCGTCGGAGGCGGTGCGCGCAATCTTCGCGGCCGCTTCATTGAGATCGAAACCGCTGTCGCGCGCCCAGGCCAACGCCTGCACGATCACAGCGGCGTCGGTGTTCAGAAGCGGGGCAAGCTTTACGCCGCTTGGCCGAAACTTGACGCGCAACGTCCCCACGGTGCGGTCGCCAAGTTTGCGGCTGGCCATATAGGCGGGCCGCGAAAGCACGGCCGTGGTGAGCCCCAGAGCGTTCGCCGCCGCCAGATTGTCGGGCGCGGCGGTTGCGCCGACGCGGCGGGCGGCGGCGGCGGCGACATCATCGGCGGCGGCGGGTGCATCCCCGCCTAAAAGCTTGCTTTGGCGCGGCCAGTCATAGAGCCCTCGCCCCACCCGGCGCAGGGTTCCGGCCTTGACCAGGCGCGACAACGCCTGATCCACCGCAGCCCGGGCGCCGAGGTCCACGAAGTCGGCCGGGGTAAAGATCATACCCCCTCGACCATGCCCCCGCACACGGCGCATTATTTTTGCTGGTAAATCCATTGCTTAGATATGCTTTCAGCGTCTTTGTATGTCAGAAATATATTGATTTTTTCTGACACGACAAGGGCCGTTCTGACCCCGCTGCTCACCTCCCGTGCTGGCGCGGACGATGGCGCAGGGCCAGGAGCAGCCATTTGAGCTGACCGCGATCGAAGCGGCGGACGGCGGCGTCTTCCACTACGCTTGAGCCGGCCATGCGGACGCCGGGAACCAAGCCCTCGCGCAGACGCCGCGCCACCGTCGCGCGCGATACCCCGAAGAAGAACTGAATGTCCTTGTACGTAAACCAGAGCTGGGCCTGCGGCAGCGCTTCGAGCGCCGGGGCGACGCTCTCATGGGCCTCGTCCGAATAGGCTGGCATGTCGTCAACGCAGAGCACGCGCGATGGCCGCTCATCGATCATACGCGCGCAGGCGCGACTCAACGCGGGCTTGGCCGCAATAGGTTTGACAGTCGGCGGCGGCGCCCCGACCTCGACGGGAGCGGGCTTTGCTTCAGCGTCCTCCACATCAAACAATGAAAGTTGCCTTGAGCCCGCATGCTTCTTGGCGCCGTCGCGCGCGCGGGCGCCTGTCGGCGGCTTCGCCGGCGAAACGGCGACAATGGCGTCACGTTCACCCACCGTCATTTCGGCTCTCGCGATAGGGGCGCAAGCCAATGTCACGCATGACCAGAACGCGGACGGGCGCACCGGCGCGCACGCGCAAAGTCGGACGCACTTGGAGTTCGCGGTCGATGATCCGTCCGCCAGTGCGCGCCGCCTCCTGCGCGGCCGCGTCGGCGATATTTTGTGAGAGCGAGGCGCCGTCATCCTCGTCTTCGGCATTGTTGGCGACGACGCTGATGATCGCCGACATGCCGATCGCGCCGATCAGACGATCCAGATGCAGATCGGTGCGGTCTGAAAGACCAGAAGCGCCGGCTGGATCGGCGCCTTGCATGCCCTGCAGACTGATCGACCAGCCGTTGGGCAGGATGAGACGGTTCCAAATCAAGAGGATCCTGCGATCGCCATAACGCACGCCATTATCGTACGTGCCGATCAGGCGCGAGCCTTGTGGGATGAGCAGATGCCTGCCGGTGACGCTGTCAAACACAGGCGCCGTCACCTGCGCGATCACACTGCCCGGCAGATCGGAATTAAGCTCCGTCGCTAAGGCTGCCGGAATCACCGCGCCCGCCATCACTTCATATCGCGACCGCGGCGGCCTTAAGCGCGACGGCAGGCCGTTCATCATCGGGCTCGGCGCGCGCTGATGCGCGCTCGGCGTCGAAGAGAATGGGTGCTGAGCGCGCCACCTCTTGCGGGCTCGGCTCGGGCGGCGCCGATGTCGGCGCGCTGGCGGGCGATTGCCCAGACCATGCCGGATCCGACGGCGGGGCAAGGCCTTCTACAGTCTCCTCCTCGACCAGCGTATCGAGGTCACCGCCTTGAAGATCGGCGCTCGCATATTGGCCCGGCGCCGATTGGATCGATTCTGGCGGCCCGCCCGCCGTGGCGATGGCTTCAGCGTCGCGTCCGCGATTGGCTGGCTCTGCGCTCAGACCAAACAGCAACGCCGCGGCGACGATCGCGCCCAGAGTGATGGCGCCGCCCAACAGCACTTTGCGTGACAAGCGCTTTGGCGATGGCGGGCGGGTGCGGATGGCAAGATCCGGTTGTGCTGGCGGTGGGTCCGCGCGTACGGCTTGGGCTTCGCTCATGGCCGGCCTCGCCGCATCCGCCGCGCCGGCGGCGTGGTTGTTGTCCGTTCAATGCGCACCACGACGGGGGCGCGTACGCCTAGACGCAATTCGGCGGCGTCGAAGACGCGGTCGACCACGTAACGCCGGCCATCGATGCGATAATTGGTGAGTTCAGCGCCTTCGGGCGTGATGACGAAGAGCGGCGGCAAGTCCGCGGCTTCGGTGTCATCGTCGAACTCGATCCATGTGCGGCGTCCATCGTCAAAGACGCGCCTCGGCGCCCATGCGGGGCGCGCGCCGCGCGTAGTCCGGATGCGATACTCGAAATTGATGACGCCAGCGCTCGTGAGCGGCGAACGATCCGAAACGCTTGCTGGATAGCACCAAGCGATCTGGGCGGAATAGGCTTCACCCGCATGGGCGACCGCTTCCACCAGATAGGTGCGCCGGTCGGTGACCAGCACGATATTGGTGCGAAGCCCTGTTGCGTTCGGCTTGACGAGAACAATGGTGCGCGCGCCTTCCGCGCCTTCGCTCGTCGTTTCGCTTAACTGCCAGCGTGACGTATCGCCTGCCGCAACGTCCTCCAAAGTCTCGCCTTCCTCCAGGAGGATGGTCGAGATGAAGCTGGGATTGGCGTAAAGTTCGTAGAGAGCGCCAGGTGCATACGTGTAGATGTAGCGCGCCGACGAAAAGCCCTCGCGCTCGGGACGCTGACGCGCCGCGCCATTTGCCTCAGTCCACACTTGCGCGGCGCTTGCCGTGCGGCCCCGCGCGCGCGACGGCATGCTCTCAGCGGCCGTCGTCTGAAGCGGCCGGCATGTCTGTTGCGCGTCTTGTGCAGAGGCGGTCGACGCATAGGCGAGCGCGCTGAGGCTCACCACCACGAAAAGAACCTGTCTCATCGCACACGGCTCCACGAGAAGTCGGAGATCAGAAGTCCGAGCGGGTTGACGGCGATATCGTCGGCATTGCGCGGCGCGCGCGTGGTGACCGTGAAGATGCCGCTATAGGCCTCGCCGTCATCCATGCCCAAGCCATTGGTGCTGCGCTCGATCCAGCTCACTTCGTATGAGCGATCCGGAACGCGCGATGATGGAGCGGATATAGACGGTGCGTCCGACGCGTCCGAGCGAGAGGAAGGGATCGTCCCGGCGCGCGATCTCGGTCAGTTGCGCGGCAGCTTGCGGCGTCAGGAATTTGTAAGCTTCAAGCCAGTTTTCTCTGAGCACGACGCCATCGGTGGGCAGCGAGCGCACCAGTCTCACGAAGCGGCCAAGATGATAGGCGGTCTGCGCTTCACTCGGGCTCCAGCGCCCGTCAGCGGCGCGCACACTCAAGACCTGGCCTTGGGGATCGACCTCGACCACGTGCACGAACGTGCGCTGCTGAAGCGCGACGATCGTGAGGCCCATGGCGAGCGCGCCAGCCAAGCCAAGACACGCGAAGGCAACGCGCCGCCAGGTGCGCGCGGAGAGCACCGCTGAACCCATGCGTGCGTCCCATTCCTGTTGGGCGCGCCGGTAAGGCGTCTCCGCTGGTGCAGGCTTGGTGCTGGCGACCGGCGCTCTAAAAGGAAAGCTCATGTCTTGGCCCCTCCGCTTGGTGCGGGCGGCGGCGCTGGCTTTGGTTGCATGCCCGCATAATTGATCGCGGCTTGTCCGCCGCCGCGTTGGCCGCCGCCGCCAATGCACCGCGGCGCCCCAGCGGCGCGTGCGCCCGCGCAGAACGAGCGCGCCAGCGCCCTTGGCGATCGTCCACCCTGTCACCGCCGGTCACCGACAGCGTGCGTGACGCCGCGCCAGCGCCCGCGCGCATCGCATCGGCGCCGGCAAGATGAGGCTGACCCTGCACAACCTCGCTGGCGAGGTTTGGCGCAAACCAGGCAAGCGTCATCACTGTCAGTCCAAACAGCAGCACATTGAGGACGCCGCCATCGTCGAGCGTCATGGTGGCCGGCAGGCTGTCGACGAAGGTCACCGAGATCGAGGCGACGAAGGCGAGCACAAAGAGGCGCACGGCGGACCCGACGACCCAACCGATCGGACGCTCCGCCACCCATGAGGTGCCGCTGAAGACGCCCCACGGCAATGCGACGAAGGCCGCGAGTGCGCCCAGCTTGAAAGCGATGAGTGCGACGAAGACCTGCAGCGCCAGCAAGAAGAAGCCGAGCATGGCGGTGAAGGCCGCGACATAGATCGCGATCAACGGACCGAAATCGGTGATGATGTTCATGCCTTCGCCGAGTGCAGCGGTGCGGCCAAACATTTCGACGCCGATCTCGGCGACGCGGCCGGGATTGTGCAGATCGGCCATGCTCATGCCGTCGCCGCCGGCCTTCAAACCCAGCATGGCGCCCGATTGATTGATCGCGGTCGAGAGCGCGTCCCAATTATTAATGAGGAAGGCAAAGAACCCGACGAACAGCACTTTCCTGAAGAACGCGGCCATCGGCGCTTCTTGCGCCAAGGCCCATTGCGCACCTGCAAGCGTGATCGAGATAATGATAAGCGCGTTCAGAACATAAGAGATGTCGCCCGCGATCAAGCCGAAACCTGAATCGGCGACCGCAAGGAAGCGGTCGAGGAAAGTGTTGACGGTCGCGGGGTCCATGCGCGCTCTCCTCGCTCAAAAGGCCGTGCGTGCCGGATCTGCAGCGCGGCGCCGCTGCGTTGGGAAAGCGCGGCGGCGGATCTCGCCGGCGCGCTCTTCACGCGCGAGCCGCTCCATGCGTTCGGTCTCTAGCGCGCGGCCTTGCACGATGAGCAGTGCGTGGATCTCGGCGAGTTGGGCCGCTTGCAGACCCAGCAATTGATTGCCGGCTTGGATCGCGCCTGTCTGGCCTTCAGCGGCCGATGACGATTGCATGGCCCGGTCGATCCGCCCGCGCGTACTCTCGATGGATCGCGCGGCGCGCGCTTCCGCTTCCATGGCGCGCCGAAGGCTGGCGCGGCTTTCGTCAAGCCAGCGATCCGATTGAGCGAGCACGTCTTCAAGATCGTGCTCGGCCCAGGTTTCAGGATAGAGCGTGCGCAAATCATCGCCCAATTGATCGGCTTCGAAGGCAAGACCTTCGACGCTCTCAAACAAGGCGCGCGCCTCGCCGATCGATTGCGAGAGTTCGGGCGAAAGTTGCAGCGGATTTTGCCGCAACATCGCTGTCGCCTGCTCGATTTGCGTCACCTGGTTTCGCAATTGCTCGACCATGTGCGAGACCTGGGTGATGCTCTGGGCCAAATTGGCGGGATCGATCACCGTCAGTTGCGCGCGTGCGGGCGTTACGGGCCCAGAGGCGATGGCGAGCGCGATAATGCTCGCGGCGATCCAAGGGCTTGTCGAGAAACGCATGAGAGCTCCTCCTATTCTGCGGCAATGGGTTGTGGTTCGGACTGTTGGATGGGCGTGGCGCTGTTGAAGCGACGGGCGGCCTCGGCGGCGGCGTTGAGGCCGCGCGCATCGAGCCACGCTGGCGCGAACGCCGCACCTGGCGCGCGCTGGGCGACGCCATCCATGAGCGCGTGATCTTCGGGACGCGACGCGCCGACAAAGGCGAGCGCTGCAGGACCTAAGCCCAATTCAAACAAGCGGCAGCCTTCGCGGCTGACAATGTAATAGTCGCGCTTGGGCGTGGCGTTGGCGATGAGCGCGATCTGGCGGCTGTTCAAGCCCAGCCGCTCATAGAAGGCGCGCGATCTCGGCTCTCGCGCGCGGTCATTGGGCAGATAGATGCGCGTCGGACAGGCCTCGATGATGGTCGTGGCGATAGGGCTTGCTTCAACGTCGGCAAGTTCCTGGCTTGCGAAGATGACAGCCACGTTGCGTTTGCGCAGTGTCTTCAGCCATTCCTGGATTTGAGCTGAGAAGAACGCGTCGCGAAGAAAGAGCCAGGCCTCGTCCAGGATGAGCAAGGTGGGTTTGCCGTCGAAGCGGCGCTCCAGAATACGAAAGAGCGCGGCGAGCACCGGGCCGGCGGCGCTCCCTTTCCGCATCAGCTCGTTCATTTCGAACGCCTGCGCACGCCCGTGCGCAAGACTGGAATGGTCGTGGTCGAGAATGCGCCCGTGGGGACCTGCATCGGTATAAGGCGCAAGCGCTGCGCGCGCCGAGGCGTCCTGCATCAAGGCCGCAAACAGAGTGAGCGTGCGGTCTTCACTGGGGCGCGCGGCCAAGAGCTCGAGTACGCGCCAAAGTTCGCGGCGCAGATCCGGCGTGACCGTGACATTGGCGCCTTCGATCAGCCCTGCGATCCAGTCGAGCGCCCAGGCGCGCTCGTCGGCGTCGTCCACGCGTTCAAGCGGCTGCAGGCCGAGGGCGCCTCCTCTCCCAGATCGAAGAAGTCGCCGGCCAATCCTAAGATCGTGGCGCGGCACGAACGCTCCTTGTCGAAGACATAAACTTGCGCGTTCTCGTAACGGAGCCATTGCGCCGCGAGCGTCGCCAGCAGCACCGATTTACCGGCGCCCGTGGGACCGACCACCATGGTGTGGCCGACATCGCCGACATGGAGGTTGAGCCGGAATGGCGTTGCGCCATCGGTGGCGGTCAGCATCAGCGGCGGCGCGCCTAGATGGGTGTTGCGCTCGGGGCCCGCCCAGACTGCGCTAAGCGGCAGAAGATGCGCGAGGCTCGGCGTCAAGATGATGGGACGGCGCGCGTCGGCATAGGCTTGTCCCGGCAAGCCGCCGAGCCAGGCTTCGACGGCGTTGACGCCTTCCACTTGCGTGACGAAGCCCAGACCATCGGCGACTTGCTGGACGCGGGCGACGCTCTGCTTCAGCGCCTCCTCGCCCTCTTCCGCCAGCACGATGGTGAGCGTCGTGAAGCCGGCCGCGACCGCGTCGGCGCCGAGTTCCTGAAGCGCGGTGTCAGCATCATCGGCCTGGTTCGACGCATCATTGTCGAAGAGCGCGGATTCTTCTTTAAAGAGCGCCTCGCGCAGCAGCGTCGCTAATCCCTTGCGTTTTGAGAACCAGCGCTTTCTGACCTTTTCGAGTTCGCGCCGCGCCTCCTCGCGATCGAGCGGCAGGAAGCGCGTCACCCACCGATAGGCGATCGGCAGCCTATTGAGCGCGTCCAGGAGACCTGGTTCGGTCTCGGTGACGTAAGAGCGCACCGAAATGATTGCGAGATCGAGAGATCCGAGTTTGGGCGTCAACCCGCCAACAAGAGCGGTGTCGCTGATCAGCGCATCGATGTGGAATGGCGTGTGCGGCGCCGCGACGCGATGTGCGCGATCCGAGACGCAAGCGTGGAGATAGCTCAGCGTTTCTTCGTCGCTCAGCCAGCGCGCCGATGGCGTCATTGTCTCCAGGAGATCGCGAAGCTGGTCGGTCTCGCTTTCAAATTGCGTGAGCAGACGGCGATAGTCGATCTGTTTTGCAGCGCCCGTCTCGCCGCCTTCGAAGAGAACGCTTTCGAGCTTGCCCTGCCGCTCCGCCGGCGGCAGCCAAGCGAGCGTCAAGAAATATCGGCTCTCAAAGCGGGCGCCGGCTTGTTCAAACACCGCGCGGCGCTCTTCATCGATCAGCCACGAGAGCGCATCGGGCCACAAACTGTCTGGATAGCCGGGCGCCGGCGCGCGGCGCGCTTCGACATGCAAGCACCAGCCCGAACCGAAGCGGCGGAGCGCATTGTTGAGGCGCGCGCTCTGGCCCATCAATTCAGACGGCGTCGAAGAATCGAGATCGGGTCCGCGGAATGTCAGCGTGCGCTGAAAGGCGCCGTCCTTGTTCAAGACGATGCCGGGCGCGATGAGACCCGCCCAGGGCAGATAATCGGCCAGCCTTGCGCCAGCTTGCTTGTAGGGCCGGAGGTCGAGCATCGGGTCCTCTCCTCAACTCGCGAAATAGGAAGGTTTGGCGAGGTGGCGCGGCCAGGTTTCCAAGAACCAAGGATCGCGCGCGGCGGCCCAGGCAGCGCAGCCTTGCAGCACGATCCAGAGCGGAGCGCCGATGATCGGCTGCTGCAGGCCGAATGCGATCGCCGCGCACACCGTGCCGTTCAGAATGGCGAAACCGCGCGGCACGCCCGCCATCAGAATTGGGCGCGTGAGCGAGGTCCGAAGCGGCGTCACATAGTTTTCCGGGATGTCGTCCATCAACGTGGCTCCGTCAGATCATCGCGCCGCCGGCAAAGCCGAAGAAGGTGAGGCCCCAGCTCACCGCCGCGAACATGATGGCGATGCCCAAGCCCGCCCAAGCGAGCTTCCTCACGCCGCCGCCGCCTTCCGAGAACGCGATGGTGACGCCGGCGATGACGATGGCGATAACGCCCGCAGCGCGCGCGACAGGGCCAGTGATGGAATCGACCACTTGTTCGAGCGGGCCTTCCCAGGGCATGCCTGAGCCTGCCGCGTGCGCCGATGTGGCGAAGGCCATGACCACGCACGTGACCGTCGTTGTGTGCACAAACGCCGAGACTCTCATCTCGTGCCTCCTCTTTGGTCCCAGAGATCGATGATTTCGGTGATGGCGCGTCCGCCTTCGCGGCGCGCAATGAACACCACCATGTCGATGGCCGAGGCGATGAGGCGCGTGGGCGGCGTTGTTCGCGCCTCCATGCAAAGATCTTCAAGCCGAGAAAGCGCGTCTTCGGCGGAATTGGCGTGCAGGCTTAAGAGCCCGCCGGGATGGCCGGTGTTCCAGGCCTTCAACACTTCAAGCGCTGCGCCATCGCGCACTTCACCGACGACGATGCGGTCAGGGCGAAGGCGCAATGTCATCTGCACGAGATCGCGAAGGCCGATTTCAGGCGCCGTGCGCTTGGTCAGCAATTGCACTGTGTTGGTGCTTACGCATTGGAGCTCAGCAGTGTCTTCAAGGATGACGACACGCGCGCCGCCGAACGAAGGCTCGGCGAGGAGCGCGTTTAGAAGCGTGGTCTTGCCCGATCCCGTGCCCCCGGCGACGACGATGTTTCGTTGAAGCGCAACAGCCGACGCTAAACGATCCGCTTGCGCCTGCGTGGCGATACCGCCAGCGACATAGTCATCGAGGCGATAGATGAGCCGCGGGCGTTTGCGGATGGCGAGGATCGGCGCGCTCGCGAGCGGGGGCAAAACTGCCTGCACACGGGCGGCGCTGTCAGGCAGAATGGTTGCGAGCGTCGGCCGATCCTCGCCAACGGTTTCGCCGGCTTCGTGCGCCAGCAAACGAATGGCCGCCTCGCGGTCTGGCGCAGAGAGCGTGTAGGCGGTGCGTTCGAGCCCGCCGCCGACGCGGTCAAACCATATGGCGCCGTCTTCGTTGACGAGCGCTTCGACCACATCATCGGCTTCGAGCGCATCGGCGATCGCCGCGCCAAGCGCGCGCTGCAGAGCCGAGCGGCGCCGCGCCGCGCCAATCGAAGCGATCGCGCCGTTCATGTCACGCTCTCCAGCGTTTCGCGGTGCGCGGCATCTCCGCCATTGAGCGCTGGCGTCACCAATTCGCGCGAGGCGATGGACTTGCCGGGACTGAGACCTTGGGCGACGAAATCCAGAAACCGCTCAAAGCGTGCATCGGCGCTGGCTGCCGCGCTTTCTTCCAAGCTCGGATCAATCGGCGGGTTATGTTCAAGCCAGACCCGCACGAAGAGCAGCAGCACTTCTTTCACGATGAGCGCTTCGCCGATCGCCTTGTCGAGCCTGGCATCGGTGCGAAAACGCTCGCGTTCGGCAGTGCTGGCGCTCTCAAGCGTGCGTTTGTCGAAACGCGCTTTCACGGCGTCGGCGATCAAGCTCGATTCCGAACAATGCCTTTCCTTGGCGAGACCCGCGATCCGCTCTTCGAGCGCCGGCGGCAGATAGACGGTGATGCCCGATCGCGGCATGTTTAAATTCTCCGCGACCGGCGCGGCGGCGCCGGGTGTTCGGCTGGAGGCGATGCAGCAGGCGGCCCGCTCGCCTCGTTGTGCGCGTGCGGCGGCGGCAGAACAGCGCCATCCGGGCCCCGGAAGCCCGCGAGCGCGAGCTCGGAAATTTTCCGCGGCTTCACCGCTTCGGTGTCGAAGAGATCGGGCTGGGCTTTGAGCCCCTCTTTGGCCAAGGCGGGCTTTGAGCGCGGCGCCAGCGTGGGCTTCGGCACGAGGCCGATAGCGCGCACGCTTTGCCAATCATGCACGATGCTCAAGGTCGGCCGCGCGTTGCTTGCCGGACGTAAACGGCGGCGAAAAACTCGCTCTTCGTCAAAGCGCAGTTTCTTGGCGCGAAGCGGCTTGGCGCCTGAGACGAAGATGATCTGTTCATCGCGCGGCAGAGATCGGACTTGCGCCGGCGTCATCAGCGGCCGGCGCTCTTCGCGCAACGTCGTCGTGCCGGACGCCCACCCTAGGATCGGGCGCGGACGGCGGTGACTGACGCTTTCGCGCAGCTCCCAGACTTCACCCGCCATGCGGGAAATGCGTTCGCTGGTGTCGTCGTCGGCGGCCGCAAACGCCGTGACGATGTGACAATTGTCGAGGATCACATTTTCGCGGCCATAGGCCTTGGTGATGTGATGCAGCGACTGGCACACGAGCAGGGCCTTAAGGCCATAGCCCGCCATTGCGCCCATCATCACCTCGAAGAAGGGCATGCGGCCAAGCATTGGAAATTCGTCGAGCAGCAACAGCATGCGATGGCGCTTCGTCCTGCCTTGCGCATCACGGGTCTGGTGCTCCATCAGAGCGCGCGCGATCTGGTTGATGAGGAGGCGCATCAACGGCACCAGGCGAAGCGCGTCCGAAGGCGGCGGCTGCAAAAAGAGCGTGACCGGCCGGGCGCCGCACATGAGGTCGCCGATGCGAAAGTCAGAGGTCGCGGTTTTCCGCGCTACGATCTCGTCGGCGAAGAGACCGAAAAAACTTTCCGCTGTCGCCTTGATGCCCGATTGCATGCGTTCCTCCCCGGCCAGGAAGCTCCCGGCCGCGTGCAACACTTCGGGATGGACTTCGGGCGCGCCGCTCGTGGGCGAGATGCGGTGATAGACCGACTTCATCGCTTGGGCGGTGGCGTCGAGATCGCGGAGCCTCTCGCGCACCACGGCAAGCGTCTTGCGTTCAACGGGCTCGACATAAAGAACGTGGAGGATGACGCCGACCAAGACGTGCTTGGCGGAGCGGTCCCAAAAGTCCTGGTGACGGGCGTCGCCTGCCGGATCGACCAGGATCTCGACAATATTTTGAACGTCGCGCACCTCATCGGCGCCGCGGCGAACTTCGAGGAGCGGATTGAAGGCGTGGGAGTCTGCGTGCGTCGGCGCAAAACGAAGCACTGGGCCTAGGGTTTCGCGGAATCCAGCTGTGCCTGGAAAGTCGTGCCGGTCGTCGCCGTCGGCGAGCTCGCTCTTTATGTCGAGAACCAGGGCCGAATGCGGCCAAGCCAACAAGGTCGGCACCACCTGCCCCCTGCCCTTGCCTGATCGCGAGGCGCCGATCAGCAATTGATGTTCGGGGCCGTCGAAGCAGAGAATTTCGCCGTCGAGCTTGCCGAGCACGGCGCCCAAAGGCGCAAAGAGCCCGCATGCCTTTGCTTCCTCGAAATCACCCCAGGCGCCGGGAGCAAAGGGTTTCATCTCGTGACCGCGGCGCATGATAAACGCCATCGCCACGCAAGCGGTGATGAAGCTCACGAGCACGATGAGCACGCCGATGGCAAAGGGGCGCGGATACGCCTCACTCCAACGCGCGTGCCAGAGAAATATTTGCCAGGGGGCGTAGAGGCGGACGCCGCCTATGGTGATCACGGGATCGCCCAATGCCGGCTGATGATCGAACACGTCGGCGATGAACGAGGACGCCCAGATCAACGCTCCTAGGCTGATCGCTCCTCCCGCGCTGATCGCCATTGCCCGCCGCATCACGTTCGCTCCCAATACCGGCGCGGGGTTCGTCTCATTCCGCGTCCGCCAGTCGCGTGCGAGCAAACGCGCGGCGCGCGTCACGCTCAACGGGTCCCACGGGACCTATTGATCAACGCGAGATGTTGTGATCCGTGGCTTGAAAAATCGCGTCTTTGGCGAAACGCGCCGGGTGCTTCACCGCGTCATGACGTCAGCATGACGCCCGCGAAACGTCAGCCGCATCAGGTATTGGGAACATCCAAAGCCCACAGCAGTCCGATCGCCGCGCCTTTTGTGCGCGGCAGCAACACAAAAGCCGTCGCCAATGCCGCGGCGATTGTCGCGTAGAGCGCCCAATCCGCGAGCGTCTCATCGAGAGACAACACGAAGGTGAGCGGCGTAAACACGAGGCCGACAAAGAACGTGACGAGGTAGGGCGCAAAGTCCGCTGTCTGATAGCGGGCCAAATCCTCGCCGCACACGCTGCAGGCAGCGACCGGGGAAATGTAGCCGCGGATGACGGGCCCTCGTCCGCAGGCGGAACAACGCCCAATGAAGCCGCGCATAATCGCACGGCCGAGGACGCGCGCCGGCGCCGGGGTTTGATTATGGCTCATCGCGCGCTTTTGGTTTCGGTTCGGCGCCGCGTCGCGTCTCGGCGCGCAGAGACATGAGATAAGTGCGCGTCTCCGCCGGTCGCTGCGAAAGATCATGCGCGTCAAGGACATCGGTCGGTCCGAGCGCGCGAACGTGCAAAACCTCATTGCCCTCCCATCCAAGGTCAGCGCTGTAGAGCGTAATGTTAAGGCCACGCGCGGCGATCTTTCTTGCCAGTGCTCGGCCCCACGGCGGAGCGCCGTCCTCGTGCACGAGATTGAGCACAAGCGACCCATCCGGGCAGACGCGCCGCAACACCTCGATCAGGACATCGGCGTCATTGAATGGGGCAACGAGGCCATCGGCATTGCACGCGTCAACGACAACCGCATCGTAGAAAGTGTTGCATGCTTCGATGAAGGAAAATGCCTCGGTGGTGAGCCATTGTACGCGTTCGTCGAGATCGAAATAGGTGCGAGCGAGTTCTTCGGCAGCGGGATCGACATCGATAACGGTGACGCTACAGCCCTGCCGGGCGAGCATTGTCGCCAGACTGCCCCCGCCCCCACCGATCAAAAGCACAGTCCGCGCCGCTTTGAGCAAGAGCTTGGCGGCGTGAACGTAACCGAACACGCTGACGCCATCGGCCTGCACCATCGTTTGCACGCTGTCTCGGAGGCAATAGAGCCGCGCGCCATCGCTCTTGCGTTCAAGGATACGAATCGGACCAAATACGCCCTCGCGGCGCGCCAGGACGCGCATCTATTCGGCCCGCTCGGCGACAGCTTGCGCTGCATGCTTCAGTGCATCTTCATAGAGCGGCACATCGCGCACATTCGCCAACCCCAGCACACCCATGCGCTTTAGAACCTCTCGGGCGCCGGAATTCAGTTCGGTGATGAAGACCGCCGTATTGTGGGTCTGACACCGCTTCAAAAAACGCATAAGCGCCCCTACTCCCGATGCATCGACCATCGGCACGGCGTCGAAGCGAAGGATGAAGGCTTTCGGCGGTGGGAACGCGGCCTCGAACGCATCGTTCAAGCGGGCTTGCCGCGCCGAAGAACAAGGCGCCGCGCAATTCGAACATCTCAACGCCCTTGGGCAATTCTTGGCGCGCATGATAGGCGCCGCGCCCCGGCGTGGTGAAATCATCCTGATCTTTCTCCAGGATCGACACGCCCTTTTGAATGCCCGTGCTTTCAGCCATGCGGTGCATGAAGATGATTGCGGCAAGCACGATGCCGA
This sequence comes from Caulobacteraceae bacterium, assembly GCA_016703335.1. Taxonomy (GTDB): domain Bacteria; phylum Pseudomonadota; class Alphaproteobacteria; order Caulobacterales; family Aquidulcibacteraceae; genus Vitreimonas. The sequence goes on from JADJCG010000011.1 coordinate 137,572, forward strand.
CTTCGATGGCGACGGTGAGATCGACCAGCACCGTCAAGCCAAAGGTGGCGAGCAATACAACGCGATCCCCGACCGGGCCGCTCAACAGATGGCGGAAGCGCTCATGCTCACTCATGTTCCAGGCGACGATCACGAGCACGGCGGCGAGGCTTGCGAGCGGCACAAAAGCCATCAGCGGACCCAGCGCCAACATACTCAAGAGGATGAAGACGGCATGCAGCATCCCGGCGATGGGCGTGCGCGCGCCGGCACGGATGTTGGTCGCCGTACGCGCGATCGCGCCAGTGGCGGAGATGCCGCCGAAGAGACCGGATGCGATATTGGCGACGCCCTGGGCCACGAGTTCGCAATTGGAGCGATGCCGCCGGCCCGTCATGCCGTCAGCGACCATCGCAGAAAGCAGGCTCTCAACGCCAGCAAGAAAGGCAATGGTGAGCGCCGGCTGGAAAAGTTCGCGTACGCGCTCGAAGGTGACGATCGGAAATATCGGCGCCGGCAACGTTGAAGGCACGCCGCCAAAGCGCGAGCCGATGGTCTCGACAGGAAATGCAAAGATCGCCACGAGCGCCGCTGCGCCGCCGACCGCGATCAAAAAACCAGGCAGCTTAGGCGCGTATTTGCGCGACAAGACGATGGTGGCGAGCGCGCCGGCGGCAACAGCAATTGCAGGCCAGGCAAGAGAGTCGCGCGCCGCCCAAAAGGCTTCGAGTTTGGCGATGAACTCCGCCGGCACGGCCTCCATTTGCAGCCCGAACAGGTCCCGCAGCTGGCTGGTGAAGATGATGACGGCGATGCCGGCGGTGAAGCCGGTCACGACCGGTTCGGGGATGTACTTGATCCAATCGCCGAACCGCAGCAGCCCGGCGATGATCAGCAACACGCCCGCCATCATGGTGGCAAGCACCAGCCCGTCGAAGCCGTAACGCTGGATGACGCCGTAGACGACGACGATGAAAGCCCCGGTCGGTCCGCCGATCTGAAACCGCGAGCCGCCCAGCGCCGAAATCAAAAAGCCTGCGACTACGGCTGTGATCAGCCCTTTGTCCGGCGTGGCGCCGGACGCAATGGCAATCGCCATGGCGAGGGGAAGTGCAACAATCGCAACCGTGAGCCCAGCCACAGCGTCGGCGCGAAAGTCGCCGAACCGATAGCCCTCCTGGGCGATTACGGTGATCGATTTCGGAATGAAGATGCGCCAATCGGTCTTCGGCGCTGCCGAAGCGATGGCCGGACGCTCCACACTCATGGCGTGATCACGCCGGGAGCTCCGAACGTTTGCGCTTAGCCCCCGCTGCCGCCGAAGGCGTACGCGTGAGCGGCAAAGTGGAATCGCTTAGCCGCACCCCACGCCCGCCGCCGGTGCTGATTGAGTTCTCGCTGATGAGTTCGATGCCAGCCAGTTCGAGCGCCGATACGACCTTGGTCAGCGTGTCGATGACGCCCCTGACATAGCCTCGCTCGCCTCCATCCGCTGGATCGTCGGCAAGGACACCCCGGCGAGGTCCGCCAGGTCCGCTGGTCAATTCCAAGCAGAGCGCGCGCGGCGCGCAATTGGGCAGGCGTGAGCATGCCGATGATGTCTCATACATCACTCATAATGTCCAGACACGCGATTATCACGCTCTTACCGGCTCTAATGAGGGTTTTAACTTGCCTGGAGGCGTTCGCGCAGATATCGAGCCTCATCCTTTCATTTCGCGGCAGATCCGCCTCGTGCGGCGCTTGCCCCAGACCTCGGAGCATCCCGCCCCTTGTCGCTTTCCGCATTAGCCGCCCAATCGAGCCCGCCCACCCGCCACAAGCGCCTGTTGGCCTGGGTTGAGGAGATCGCGGCGCTGACCAAGCCGGAGCGCATACGTTGGTGCGACGGCTCCGATGCGGAATGGAATGTCCTCAGCCGCCGGCTGGTAGAAGCGGGAACGCTGCGACGGCTCGATCCAGCCAAACGCCCAAACTCATTCTGGGCCGCGTCTGACCCGCGCGATGTGGCGCGCGTGGAAAGCCGCACCTTCATCTGCGCTGAAGAAGAGATCAACGCCGGCCCCACCAACAATTGGGTCGCTCCCGATGTGATGCGTGCGACGCTCAACGAGAAGTTCGCCGGCTGCATGCGCGGACGAACCATGTACGTCGTCCCCTTCTCGATGGGCCCCATCGGCTCACCAATCAGCGCGCTTGGCGTCGAGATTACCGATAGCCCCTATGTTGTTCTCTCCATGCGCATCATGACCCGGATGGGCGATGCCGCCCTGAAGGCGATGGGGACCGATGGCTTCTTCGTGCCCGCCGTGCACTCGGTCGGCGCACCGCTCTGGCCGTGGCAAGAGGATGTCGCTTGGCCTTGCAACGACGACAAGTACATCGTGCATTTTCCAGAAACGCGTGAGATTTGGAGCTATGGCTCGGGCTATGGCGGCAACGCCCTGCTCGGCAAGAAATGCTACGCGCTGCGCATTGCGTCCGTGATGGCCCGCGATGAAGGCTGGCTTGCCGAGCACATGCTCATCTTAAAGCTCACCTCGCCCGAGAACGAGGTGCATTACATCGCCGCTGCGTTCCCAAGCGCCTGCGGCAAAACCAATCTCGCTATGCTGCAGCCGACGCTTCCAGGCTGGAAAGCGGAAACTATCGGCGACGACATCTGCTGGATGCGCTTTGGCAAGGATGGACGCTTGCGCGCCATCAATCCCGAGGCCGGATTCTTTGGCGTGGCGCCGGGCACCGGCTTGAAGACCAACGCAAACGCGATGGGCTCGATGCAGGCCAACACGATTTTCACCAACACAGCGCTCACCGCCGACGGCGACGTGTGGTGGGAAGGCCTTTCCGAGACGCCGCCGGAAAATCTCACCGATTGGAAAGGGCGGAAATGGTCGCCCGATCTGGGCGAACCCGCAGCACACCCCAATGCACGCTTCGCCTGCCCCGCTTCGCAATGTCCAATCATCGCGCCGGAATGGGAAGACCCCGAAGGCGTCCCACTCTCGGCGATCCTGTTTGGCGGACGCAGAGCGACAACCGCGCCGCTCGTCACCGAAGCCTTCGATTGGGAGCACGGCGTCTTCCTCGCGTCCAATGTCGCGTCGGAAGGCACTGCTGCTGCGGAAAGTAAGATCGGCGAAGTGCGGCGCGACCCGTTCGCGATGCTGCCGTTCTGCGGCTACAATATGGGCGATTATTTCGCGCATTGGCTGAAAATCGGCGCGACGGCACCGGACCCGGAAAAGTTGCCGCGCATCTTCTACGTCAACTGGTTCCGCAAGAATGACGCCGGCAAATTCGTCTGGCCCGGCTTCGGCGACAACATCCGCGTGCTGGCGTGGATTGTGGATCGCTTGAGGGGGAGCGGGGAAGCGCGGGACACGCCGATCGGCCGCGTCCCCGCTTCCCATGCGCTCGACCTCTCCGGGCTTTCGATCGCCGGCGCCGATCTCGACGCCGTGCTCGACGTGAACGGGGACGAGTGGAAGGACGAGTATCCGCGCATCGTTGAACACTACGCGCGTTATGGAGACCGGCTTCCATCGCAGCTGCAGGGCCAGCTTCATGCGCTGAAGCTTCGGCTGGACGCACTTTAGTCTTGAGCGCTCGGCTGCGAACCGGCGATCTCTTAATAGAGCACGCAGAACCGAATGCGCGTTGGCGCGTCGCCGATTACTGGCGCGATGTCGTTGAGCTGGAGAGCCTGGACGGATCGGGACAGCGGCGATTTCTTTATCAAGACGAGTTCGCCAGTGGCGCTCGCTTCCGCCTCGCCTCCCGCGACTGAAAACCGGATTAGACCTTTCTCACGAACTCAGACTTCAACTTCATCGCCCCTATGCCGTCGATGCGGCAGTCGATGTCGTGGTCGCCGCCGACGAGACGGATGTTCTTGACCTTCGTGCCGACTTTCACGACTTGCGATGAGCCCTTGATCTTCAGGTCCTTGATCACTGTGACGGTGTCGCCGTCTTGCAGCGGATTGCCATTGGCGTCGCGTATGCCGCCGGCCTCCGCCTCGGCGGCGTCGGCCACGGGCGACCACTCGTGCGCGCACTCCGGGCACACAAGAAGGCTCCCGTCTTCGTAAGACAGGGATGACTGGCATTTAGGACAGGGCGGAAGATTGCTCATCTGGGTCGACTCTAACTCTTCAAGGCGACGAAAAACGAAATTGCACGCGACCGGCATCCTCGGGACTGACGGCCTTTGCTTGTAGCGCTAGGCGCCAAGCTTCCTCAAAAAGGTCACGCGTGGTGGCGACAGCGCCTCGGCCAGCGACGCTGACGAGGCCATGCCACTTAAGGACGCCGTCGCAGAGGAGAAAAACTTCGCGGGCCATGCGAAGCATCGTAGCAGACCTGCATCGCCATCCCATCAGAGCCTGAGCGCGGCTGATGCTCGCAGTCGCTTAACTGTCATTAGACATGGTCCAACGCCAAGACACGAACATCCGCACGGACGCGCGCTGATCACTTAATGTATCCGCCCACATATTGGGCGGCTTCGTCGTCAGCAACGATCTCGAGCGCCTCGGTGGGCAACACGCGCGATTGGATCTCTTCGATCCGGTCGGCGGGCGCGTTGAGCCACTCTTCCCTTTCCGCTTCCGTGCAGAGCACGACCGGCATCGCCTTGGCATGCACGGGACGAACAAGGTCGTTGGCCTCGGTGGTGAGGAAGCTAAAGAGCAAATGCGCGCCGGCGTTGGGCTCTTTCTTGGAACCATAATCACCTGTCCACTCGCGCCAGATGCCGGCGAAATGGAGCACGCCTCGACCCGGCGGAGCAAACCAACGAATCTGCTTCTTGCCCTTCGGAGACGCGTCCTCGTATTCGCTGAAGGCAGTGAACGGGACGAGACAGCGATGCGCCGGCGCCAGCAGCGCGCGCCAGTGTGGGCTTTTCACGTTGCGGATATTGGTGACGGGCGCGCCGCCAAACTGAGGAGGACCAGGCAAGCCCCAGCGCATCTTGGTCCATCCTAGCTCACCTTGTCGTTGAGCTTCAGGATCGGGCCGAAGCTCTTGGGAAAGATTTCAAGGATGGCGTTGCCGAGAATGGGATTGATGCGGGTCTCGCTCCATTCGTCGAAGCCGTAATAGTCCCTCTCTAGTCCGGCTTTTCTGATGTCGGAGGCGTAGCGGTTACACATGGG
>JADJCG010000012.1 GCA_016703335.1 Caulobacteraceae bacterium
GCTCTTTGAGTGGAAAGGGTGAGCAAAAGGCGACTCTGTCGTCGCCGAAATTGCCCCGCACGCACTCTGGCCGGGTAATTCTTGCGAACTCGTCAGTAAGGAACGTGAACGCGGAATTTGCCAAATTGGACTTTCCGCGCGGAAAAGCCTACGTCACCTCTTATCGATCCTCGTCGCGTTACGCTTTGATCTCGTTATTGCCTTCGAAATCGTCGCCTGATCTTCTGGAAGGTCACGCGGACAGTTTGTCAGAAGGAAGCTGCCACGTCTAGCTACCGGCACAGTAAAGTTTTTCAACACCACCAAAGGGCTACGGCTTCCATCGCTCCGGACGGCGGCGGCAGGGACGTTTTCGTCCACATTTTCCGCTGTTGAGCGTTCCGGCGTAGCCGGCCTCGGAGAACGACCAAAGGTCACGTTCGATCCTCGAGAAGGTCCGTCAAAGTTCGTGACTCGGCCGCGGACCTGAAGGCTGGCTAACCCATGGGGATTGCTGATCGCATCCCTGATATGAGCGAAAAGAACTGGAAAGCCTTCGCGCTAACGCTGAGCGTTGGAAGGATTCGGTTCCGATATTCAGCGGCAACAAGCTCAAAGAGCTGCTGCCGCTCGCTAGGCCCACCTTGAGGAAAAATAGCGCCGAGCGCGTTGCCGTGCAAACGGAAACGCGTCGCGTAGACACTGAAGCGTGCGGCTGGCCCGGAAAAAGCCGAAAGCCGAATAAACACGCCGAACTCAATGCGAGCGCCAAGCTCGTTTGGCGGACTCCATAAAATTTGCCAGAAACGCTCGATACGGCCTCCCGCATCTGTTGCACTATAACCTTCGGCGGTGAGGTGGCGTTGCATGCACAAGCGGCACGCGGCGCGTGCGTAAAACGCCGGGATCGTTGGACGCGCGCAGCAACGCTCTCAGCAGCGTTCCGCGGGCGGCCAAGCCCGGAATGAAAGACAGAGCGGCCTCAAATCGCGCTCGTGCACCCAAAATCGATCCTGGCCGCGAACGTGCGCTTGCGTTGATACGGCGCGCCGGCGTGCCGGCAGGATGTAGCGCTCCTTGGGGGCGGGCGCGCTCCGCGTGCGACGACCTTCGCGGCAGATGAAGATCGGCTCGCCTGGCCGTACGCCGAGGATGCGCAAGCGTTCGAGACGCGCGGCACCCGCGGCGCTTGGAGCTTTGCGGCAGTGCTTGCGCGGCGGCGGGGCAAAGCACCGGAAACTGACGCGCCACTTTCCCGGCTCGTCCGGCGTGAAGCTCATCAGCTGCGCGTGCGTGACCGGCGCGCGGTGGTGGGCGCGTGTTGGGTTTAGGATAGGCGCTCGCTTCCAATCACCAACAGATGTCGCAGCATCCTTCGGCGCTGCGCAGCCATGAGGCGGATGTGCGTGCGATTTGGCCGTCAGCGTGTGCTGACGCGCGATCCACGCCGGATCGCCGAAGAGCGCGATGCAGTGTGCGCAGCAGCGCCGCCGCGATGCGCCACAGCGCGCGCGGCGCTGTTCTTAGTGTGGCGGGTGGATCGGCGGAGGACATGGACGGCGCATGATACGGGCGCGCTGGGAGGGCGGATAGATTTTGTGATCGCGCCCCAGCGTGGCGAAACGATCCCACCAGGCCGCGTCACCCCATCACCCAGACGGGTGATAGCCGGAAGATTCCCTTTGCGGTTAGGTCGCCCGGTTGGGGTTAACTTATGAAAACTGCAGTTCTGCTGGCGTCGCGGGACGCTGGCTTCGTGCGACGATCACGCGTGGCACGACGGAAGCGTTGTCGTCTACACCGTGCCGGCTGAGCGCACCCGTGCGCTGAGCACGGGCCAGAATGCAATTCGACGCCGTGCACGTTCGCGCGCATTCCGCGCGAAGCTGAATTCACGGTTGAGATCCGCAAAGGGCTATCGCACGGCGACGGCGAACATCTCTCGCAAACGTCCGGACAGGGCGGTGCGGGCATGGCCGGCAACGTGATCCTCGGCATCATCGGTTTGGCCGTCGACGCCAATAGCGGTGCGACGCAGGACTTAGTGCCGAACCCGCTGACAGTTCATCTGGAAAGCGCTGCCCGCTGCTGTGGCTGCGGATGCGGCTCCAACTGAAGCGCCTCAGATAGTGCCGCCGTCGACAGTGTCTGAGCCGGCGCCGACAGCGGAAGCGCCAGCGCCGACGCCAGTCTAAGCGACGCGATCAAGCTAAACGAAACAGCGCGGGCGCCTTTGTGGGCGTCGCCGTTTTTTGTTTGGGTGATGCGCGTCTGACACGCGCGTTGATCAAGCTCCGGCGCAGCGCAGCCAGCTCGACATCAGGCGATGCGTCTCGGCCGGGAGCTTGTGCAGCATCGCGACGTGCGCGGGGTCGCCGAACAGCGTGTGCAGAGAGTGCAAAAACGCATCACGCAATGGCCCAGAGCGTGGGCGGCGCGATGCGTATGGAGGAGGGTGAAGCGACTGACATGGCTGGGTGCAAGCCATGATACAGACGGTGCAGGAGGGGGCGGATAGCTTTTTACAAGTGCCTACATTCGTGATTCTCGGCGCCTGATGCTTATCATCGCGAATTGGCCGACCTATTTTCCGACGGCGCATGTTGCCGGGTGAGATTCGATGCAAGTTCATTGCGAAGGTACAGCACGCGTGCGCCACGTGGGGGAGCAGTGTCGTTTACGACATTCCGAGTGGCGATCTGGAGTGGACAACGGAGATCTTCCACGTCCGAGCGATGGGACCCGAGACGGTGCACGCCGGTGTTGTTGAACATCCCGTTCTGGGTGCTTTGAGGTGGGAGCTATGGGAATATCCGGAGGGCAAAGAGAGCCACAGGGAGTCGGTTGTTGCGCCGCACAACCTGGTGGTCGACTTCGCGCGAAGTGCTGGTCGACAGTATCCCGAAAGTCCCCGAAGGGAGTTCGGCAAGCAGCCGTTGAAGAAATCGAGTCCGATGGAATATTCGAATGGGCACCGCGCAGGATGCCCAGCGACTACGACAGCCAGCCGTACGACGATATCGGTGACGCGGATGGGGAGGTCGCTAAGGCACTTGAGGATATGCCGGAACAGACCGCTGGCGTAGCTTTCAAAATTGAAGGCGGCAAAGTTGCGCTGAATTGGACGGCGCCGACGGCTCCAGATGTCCGCGAAATTGCAGATTACTGCCTGAGCTTCGCGCTGCCGTAAGTGATTTGCGCGAGCTGCTGAAAGGGTTCGAACGCGCACGTAATTCTGGGCGAGGCAGGTGGCCGCTATTTCGACGGCCAGTGAACTCCGGAGGCCCGTTTCGATTGATCGACTTTATTGCGTTGGTGTGCGTCTTGAGAATACGCGCATGCGGACGGACCGAGCAATTTCAGAGAGGCGACCTTCCGGCGCTGTCGGCGGATGTTAGCGAGGCGATCGACTCTGTCGTTGCCTTGCACGGCGTTGTGATTGGCAGCACCGCTAGAGGACGCGCACTTATGGACAGCGCTCAAACGTACGCGCTTTCCGATTTCGACATCGCCGTCCTGCGTGGGGCCGCCCAAAAGCTGTCCGACGTGGTGACAGCTTCGCCGGAGGTCTTCGATCCAACCGTCCGCGATACCCGGCGCGATCTCAACAGCGACATCGGCGAGGACCGCATCACAGCGGTCACGAAATCCGCGCCTAACAGCCAATCGAAATCTCCTAATCGTAGTTGGAAGCGCGATTGGCTCACTTGCACTCAGCAGCGTGATTCTTCCCGGCGTCAGCGCGAGCGTTCCGATTGTAGCTGCGAAAGACGCCGTTACTTTGTTTACAAACAATGCATGGGTTTTCTTCTTGGAGAACCTGAGTACGATCCGGCATTACGCTGCGGTCGCGGGCCCCGACATGAGTTGGATGCATTCGCTGTGCAACGTTATCGGTCGAGCTCGTAGCTCGACTCTTCCCGAAAAAATCAATGACTGACGACGTCCTGAGACACGAACGGCGACGCTTATTGGGCGACGTCGTTTTCCTGTGACCGCCTAGTCTTCGTCGATCACATCAACCAGGATATCGCGTTTCCCCAGCCGCGTTCGCTTCCGAGATGATCCCGGCTTTTCCATCTTTTCGATGAGCGTGGCGGCGCGGTTGCTAGCCGATCTCTAGGCGGCGCTGCAGGTAGCTCGTGCTGGCTTTGCGGTCGCGTTGCACGATCTCGACGGCGCGTTCCGAAGAGTTCGTCGCCGCCATCGCCTTCGGCGAACAATTCCAGATTGTCGTCGCGCCGGCGGCATTCGGCTCTTCGGTGACGTCGGTGCGATATTGCAGCGCGCCTTGCTCTTTGAGCATGGCGACGACGCGCGCTCGACTTCCAGCGTCGGTAACGAAGGCCCGTGCAGACGACGGATGCAAAGCCACCGCCCGCCATGAACAACAAGTCGCCTTGGCCGAGGAGTTGTTCGGCGCCTTGCTCACCAAGGATGGTGCGCGAGTCGATCTTCGACGTGACTTGGTAGGAGATACGGGTCAGGAAGTTGGCGCCGATCGTGCCGGTGATGACGTCGACCGACGGGCGTTGCGTCGCCATGATGACGTGGATGCCTGCGGCGCGCGCCATTTGCGCGAGACGCTGCCCGGCGACTTCGATTTCACTTGCCGGCCGTGATCATGCCAGATCGGCCATTTCGTCGATCACGACGACGATGTACGGCATCGGCTCGAGCGGCAGCTCGCGGGTTTCGTAGATCGGCTCGCCGCTTGAGGGATCGAAGCCGGCGTGCACGGTGCGCTCGAGGCGCTCGCCGCGCTCGATCGCGTCAGCCACGCGCTCGTTGTAGCCGGTGATGTTGCGCACGCCGAGCTTGGCCATGCGGCGGTAGCGATCCTCCATCTCGCGCACGACCCATTTCAGCGCCGTGACCGCCTTCTTGGGATCGGTCACGACCGGGTGCAGCAGGTGCGGGATGCCCTCATAGACGCTGAGCTCCAGCATCTTCGGATCGATCATGATGAAGCGGCACTCGTCGGGCGTGTGCTTGTAGAGCAGCGACAAGATCATCGCGTTGATGCCGACCGATTTGCCCGAACCGGTGGTGCCGGCGATCAGGAGGTGAGGCATCTTGGTGAGGTCGGCGGCGAACGGATCGCCTTCGATGGTTTCACCGAGCGCGAGCGGCAGATCGCCTTGCGTGCCGGCGAAGGACGAGCTGTTGAGCAGCGAAGCGCAGGAAAGCAGTCTCGCGCTTGGTGTTCGGCAGTTCGATACCGATGGCGTTGCGGCCAGGAATGACGGCGACGCGGCAAGCGGTGGCGGACATCCAAGCGGGCGATGTCGTCGCTGAGGCCGATGACGCGTGAGGTTTTCACGCCGGCTGCAGGTTCGAACTCGAACAAGGTGACGACAGGACCGGGGCGCGCGCTGAGCACTTCGCCTTGCACGCCGAAGTCGGCGAGGACGCCTTCGAGTTGTCGGCTCATGTTGTGCAGCGTTTGCGCGTCGGTTTGGGTGATGCGTTGCTTCGGCACCGAGAGCAGTTCGGTATCCGGGAGTTCGAAGTCGCGGCCGAACGCCATCGACGCGTGCTGACGCTCGCGCTTTTCCGGTTTTGGACGTTGTTGCTCCGGCGCGCGTTGGCGTGCTTCGGCTGGCTCGCGCTGTTGCGGTGCGGGGCGTGCGGGACGCGGCGCGCGCGGACGCGGCGCTTCTTCGTCTTCGCGCGCAGCAGCAGCGACCGCGTTCGCGGCGCGGCGGTAGGACGTTTCCTCAGGTTCGGGCCTCACGGCGCGTCTTCTCCCGAGACGAGCCAATGGCGCGTTGCGTAGCGTTAGCGCTGCCCTGCACAGTGCGGCGCATGACTTAGCCAGCGTTGCGCACGTCCTCAGGGCGGATTTGGAAGGCCCAGCCGACAAACAGCAGGCCAGCGACTGCGCAGACGATGCCGGTCAGCACTGCCAGGAACGGCAGGCCGGGCATCGACGCAAGGCCGCTGATGATGCTGGCGATGGAATCGCCGAGCATGCCGCCCGAGCCGGTCGCGAGCGGCCAGCCTTCTGGTGTTGGGATCGTGGTTGCAGCAGCGGCGAGCAGAACGATGCCGCCTGAAGCTGCGCCGATGCGGCGCTTGTCGATGCGCGCGACCAGTTGGCGGCGCATGACGCGCAATGCGCCAGCAGCAAACATCGCAGCAAACATCAAAGGCGCAGCTGCGCCGAGTCGCCGGACCGCAAGATCAGCGAGCATCGCGCCGGGGCCGCCAAACAGATTGTGCGGCACGCCGTCAGCAGCAGTGTTGAGACTCGGATCTTCCGGCGAGTAGGTGAGCACGGCGCCTAAGCCGTAAGCGCCAATGACGCCGCAGCCGATGGCGAGCGTAGCTCGCTTCAAAACAAGGCGCGCGGCGGCGGAAGTGGTCGCGGCGGGGATTCTTCCCGTTCGGTGTAGAGCGTCGTCGGTCATTAACTTTGTTCGCTCGCTAAGGCGCCGAATTTGAAGGTGGAATGTTGGCTCTCCCGGTAAACGACCGATGTGAAGATTCGGATGCGAACGGGGTTACCGCGCGCATTCATCTGCGTTGCGAGGTTCCGATTAATAAAGGTAAAAAGAAAGAGCGCGGATCGAAATGATCCGCGCTCTGAAATCGAGGAGATGCGTTGGAGTTAGTTGTGGTAGGCAACCTCGCCGTGTTCGGCGTAGTCGACGCCCTCAGCTTCAACTTCTTTGCTGACGCGCCCGCCTGTTAGTCCGCGTGCGATCACCCAAACGATGAGCGAGCCGACGCCGGACCAGGCAAGTGTTACCGCGACGCCGAGGCTTGTTTGGTCACTTGCGCAACGATGCCGGGATACTCTGCGGCGCCCGTCACGTAATTGACGATGCCAGCGCCGCCGAAGTCAGGATTGACGACGATGCCGGTGCCGATGGCGCCGACGATGCCGCCAATGCCGTGGATGCCGAAAACATCGAGGCTGTCATCGTATTTGAGCCGGGATTTCAGCGCTGAGCAGGCGAACAAGCAGATCGGGCCAACGACGAGGCCGAGGATCAGCGCGCCCACCGGGCCTGCAAAACCGGCAGCCGGCGTGACGGCGACGAGACCCACAACAGCGCCTGAGGCCAGGCCGGGAAGGCTTGGTTTGCCTTTCGTAAGCCACTCGGTGAGCGTCCACGAGCGCTGCGCCTGCGGGAGCGACGAAGGTGTTGATGAGCGCGAGCGCGGCGTAGACGTTGGATTCGAGGTTTGAACCAGCGTTGAAACCAATCAACCGACCCAGAGAAGACCCGCGCCGATCACTGTGAAGGTGAGATTGTGCGGCAGCATCGGTTCTTTTCGATAACCGGTGCGCGAGCCGAGCAGAGTGCACCGACAAGAGCGGCGACGCCTGAGTTGATGTGCACGACAGTACCGCCGGCGAAATCAGGCGCGCCGAAATTCCAGATGAGACCAGCGCCTGCAGCGGTGCGTCGGCGTTGGCGGGATCGGAGGCCATGATCGGGCCGCCCCACCGCAAACCATGTGCGCCATCGGATAATAGACGATGACGGGCCAGAAGGTGGAGAAGATCACGATGGTGCTGAACTTCACGCGCTCAACAACGCCGCCGAGGACGAGCGCTGCGGTGATGCAGGCGAACGTCATCTGAAAAGCTACGAAAATCAGCTCTGGAATGGCGATTCCGACGGAGAAGGTTTCGACCAGCGTGTTGACGTTGACTCCATTCAGGAAGGCTTTGTCTAAGCCGCCGACGAAGCGATTGAGACCGCCGCCATCAGTGAAGGCAGGCGAGTAGCCGACGAGCAACCACATCACCATGCCGATGCCGGTGACGACGAACACCTGGCTCAAAATCGAAACCATGTTCTTCGCGCGCACCAGGCCGCCGTAGAAAAGCGCGAGGCCGGGGATGATCATGAGCAACACGAGAACGGTGGAGACAAGCATCCAGCCGGTGTCGCCTTTGTCGACGGTGAGCGCTGGCGCCTCGGGCGCAGCTTCTTCCACGGCGAGGATTTCGCCTGTGCCTTCGTCAGCGACGACCGTTTCAACGGCAGCGCTTGTTTTCTTGTGCGAATGCTAGTTCGGCGCCATCGCCGACGCTACTGCGCCTACAAGCGCCAACGCTGCGATGCGCAGCGAGCGCCAAAGGCCCTTGGATTTTGTCATTGCCCCGCTCCTCAGAGTTCGATGCGGGGATTGGTCAGGCGCCGCGCGATCCGGCAAGTTAATGGGGCCGCGTCTTTGTGCACTGCAGCGCCTCCGCTCAAAAAGCGGCGCCGTGCCTCAAGCTTGCGCGCCAGCGCCGCATCACTGCTTGCCCTGCCCCAGGGGTATCGTTCGGCATGAGCAACCAACGCGGTTTCGATGCTGACGTGATCCTCTCCGGCGGCGGCTTAGTGGGGCAGACGCTGGCTTTGGCGCTGGATCAGGCGGGGCTTTCCGTCGCGGTGATCGATGCGTCGAAGCCGTCGGACACATTAGCCACGACGTTTGATGGGCGCGCTTTTGCGATCGCCTTTGCCTCGTACCGGATGTGGCGCGCGCTTGGGCTGGGTGATCAGCTCGATAACGTCGCGCAGCCGATCAAGCAGATCATGGTGACGGACGGTAAGCTCAGGCGCGGGCCGTCACTACTGCATTCACTTTGATCGCCGAGATGCGCGACACCGATGAGCCGCTTGGGCTGATGCTCGAAGCGCGGCACGTGCGCATGGCGCTCGATAGCGGCGTGAAGGCGCGGCCGAGCATCAAGATGATTCAGCCGATGTCGGTGAGCGCGATCGAGCGCGATCCGGCAGGCGCGACGGTGACGCTCGCGGATGGGCAGAAGCTGCGCGCGCCGCTTTTGGTCGGCACCGACGGGCGGCGTTCGTTTGTGCGCGGCGCGATTGGGATTCGCACGATCGGTTGGGATTATCCGGTGACGGCGATTGTCGCGACGATCCAGCACGAGAAGCCGCACGATGCGGTGGCGCATGAATTTTCTTGCCGAACGGGCCGTTTGCGATCTTACCGCTGAAGGGCAATCGTTCGAACATCGTGTGGGCCGAGCCGCGCGCGGCGGACGCGCTGCTGAAGATGAACGAAGCTGATTTCTTGTCGGAGCTGACGAAGCGCTTCGGCACGTTCTTGGGTGAGCTCTCGCTTGAGGGGCCGCGCTTTGGCTATCCGCTGTCGCTGCAGATGGCGGAGCGGATGATTGATCAGCGCGTGTGCCTTGCCGGCGATAGCGCGCACGGAATCCATCCGCTGGCCGGGCAGGGCTTGAATCTTGGCCTGAAAGATTGCGCGGCGTTGGCGGAGTGCATCGCTGACGGCGTGGCGCTTGGGCTAGATCCCGGCGATGTCTCGATCCTCGAGCGCTATCAGCGCTGGCGGCAGTTCGACAATGTGACGATGGCGTTAGGAATGGAGTTCTTCGACAAGCTCTTCTCCAACGACATCAAGCCGCTGCGCGCAGCGCGGACGTTGGAAGCTTGCGCGGTCAACGCCGTTGGTCCGGCGCGGCGTTTCTTCATGAAATACGCCGGTGGTGGTGCGGGCGACCTGCCGAAGCTGTTGCGCGGCGAGAGTCTGGCTGCGTAACCGGCGCGCGGTGGTATAATCTGGCCCCATGCGGGCCGTATTTATCTTCGTGGTCATCATCGTGCTGATCGGCTTGGCCGTGCCGGCGACGTTTGCTGTGCGTTTCTGGATGGATGGACAGTCGGTGTTGGCGCGGGCCGAGCAAAGCGGTGCGCTGTGGGCGCCGCGGAGCAATAGGCTGACGACGATCGAGCGCACGGTTGCGATGGATCAGTTTCGCGACACATGGCTAACGCATGGTGCGCCGTGCCGGACGTTTGCGTTCACGTGGTTCGATATCACGGACCCAAAATCCGCCGCAGGGCATCACGGTCTCACAAAAGCTCGCGACGGACTTGGCGTCTGACCGTCAGGACTCTTCTATCCGTTGGCAGGTCAGGCGGCTCGTTGTCGCGTGCCAGCTGAGTGCAGCGCTACAACGATCGTCAGCTCCTGCGATTGTGGTTGGCCGCACGCGTATTTTGGGCGTGATGCGGAGGGCGTCGAGGCGGCTTCGCAAATCATTTTCGATAAGCCGAGCGCCGCTCTCAATGCCGGAATCGGCGAGGCTTGCGGCTTTGTTGCGCGGTCCGGGCTTGCGAACGCGGCCGGAGGACTGGGCCCTGCGGGCGCAAGCGATCAGGCGCGCGTCGCGGCGATACCGCATTGATCGCTTCCGGGCGAGTTTTGTGCGCTTAGGCGTCGCGCCAGGTGAGCGCGCGATTGTATGAAGCGCGCGCTGGTAGCGTTGATTTGGGCCGATAATGTCATCAGAAGCTACGGAACCAGGTACAGCGGATTTGCCGCTGGCCGTCGATCTCGACGGCACGCTGATCCATGGCGACACGTTTTTTGAATCGATCCTCTCCTATCTGGGGAGCAATCCGTTGGGCGCGTTCGCGCTGGCGGGATGGTTCACCAAGGGCCGCGCATTCACGAAAGCGAAGCTCGCGGACTATGCGCCGAAGGCCGATGAGGTCCCGTACGATCAACGCTTGCTGAGCTGGCTCCGGGAGGAGAGGCGCGCGGGCGTCGCTTGGCGTTGGCGACGGCGACGGATCGTAAGGTCGCGGACGAGATCGCGGCGCATGTTGGTTTGTTCGACGAGGTGTTTGCTTCGGATGGCGTGATCAATTTGAAATCGGCGCGGAAGGCGGAGGCGCTAAGCGCCGCGTATCCCGACGGCTTTGTTTATGCCGGCAACGAGACGGCGGATCTCGAGGTTTGGGCGAAGGCCAAGGGCGCTGTCGTCGTCAATGCGGACGCGACGTTGCAACATCGTGCGGCGGCGCTGACGACAGTTGAGCGTGTGCTGCCGGATGAGCGCGACGCGCAGGCGGCGCTACAGAAGGCGCTGCGGCCGCGCCAGTGGGTGAAGAACATTCTGGTGTTCATCCCGCTGATCGCCGCCAAGGCTGGGCTGATCTCGAAGGCTGGAAGGATGCGTTCTTGGCGTTCGTCGCGCTCTGCTGCGCCGCGTCGAGCGTTTATCTCTTCAACGACGCGTTCGACATTCCGGCGGACCGGCGTCATCCGCCTGGCAAGCGCAACCGCCCGTTCGCGTCAGGCACGCTCTCGCCGGCGCGCGGCATTGCGTTTGCGATCGGGCTTTCGGTCGCGGCGTTGCTGGTTGGGTGGCTGGCTCACGTCGTGGTGCTGACGCTGCTCTATATGATCATATCGAGCCTCTACGGTTTGGATGAAGCGGCTGGTGGTGGTCGACATCTTCGTGCTGGCCACGCTTTACGGATCGCGCGTGTTGTTGGGCGGGGAGGCGTCCGCGCATCCGGCGTCATCGTGGATGCTGGCGTTTTTGCGGCTTCTTCTTCTTGAGCCTGGCGCTGGAGAAGCGCGTCACTGAGATCGAAGGCGCTCCGGAAAACAGCCGTCGCGGTTACAAAATCGAGGATGCGCCGGTGCTGAAGGCGATGGGCGTGGGCTCGGCGTTCGCGGCGAGCTTGGTGCTTGCGCTTTACGTGCAGAGCGATGTGGCGATGTTCACCTACAATTCGCCGATGTGGCTCTGGCTGTTGCCCGGCGCGGTGATCTTTTGGCTGTGCCGCGTGTGGCTGCTGACGGGACGCGGCGAAATGCCGGACGATCCTATCGTGCATGCGGTGAGCGATCGGATGTCGCTGGTGGTGGCGCTGGTGGCGGCGCTCGCCTACGCGGCGGCAGTGCTGTTCTAGAACGGCGAACGGCGCGGAGGGGGAGCAATCCTCCGCGCCGTTCTATTTCCAGGCCGCGCTATTGGGGCCAATGATCGTGCTGCTTTGGGAGCTTAAGCGACGATCTGCGCGGCTTGGGTCATCACGCTGAGGGCGACCGGAGCAAACACGGCGCAGGCAGCGATGAGGGCGAAAAACTTGGTCATTTGGTTTGGTGCTTTTCTGAGTTGATTGGGTTCGGCTGGGAGGTTGCTTAGGCAACCATCTGAGCAACGGTTCGCATCGTCGCGTAGGCGACGGGCGCCATCAGCATCAAAGCCAGCATCAGGGGAATAAAACTTGGTCATTGCTCTTGCTCCTCTTGGGTGAGGCCGTTGCCCCGTTCCGATGAGGAGAAGGTAGCTAAGGGTTAGGGATGCCGCTGTGACGGTGGTCACGGGGGTGAAAAGCGCTCTGTTAACCCCGAATTGCGCGGTTTCAGGCTTGTGGAGAGCGGTAAGCGACAACACGTCGGATTCATGCGCCGCCGTTTGCATCGCAGCCTTGAAGGCTGGGTGACCATCATTGGCATGGCGTGATTATCGCCATTGCCGGCGTGGGTATGCTGGTCGTTATGGTTGCCGCAATCTTAGACGGTTCGATCGTCTCCCACTTTTTATTGGGGTCGGATAACGAACGACGGCGCTAAGATTCCTCTTCCGCGCCCAGATATTTCACGCCGATCTTTTCCCATTCGCCGCGGCGTTTTTCGGCCATGGTCTCGGCGATGTCTTTTGTTGGCCAGACGAATTTGGACGGCGTGCGGCCAGGACCCGCATCTCGCCGCCGATTTCCATTTGTTTGTCAGCCAATAGAAATTGCGCCAGCGGCTCGCTGGTCTGGTGATGGGGTTTTCTTCGAGTTGCGTCGACATGGCTGTCTAGCTTCGTCTCTCAGTGCGCGCAGGCGCAACGTGTCGCGATAGATGCGGAGCTTTTCGTCTTTGTCGCGGCCGAGATCGTAGAGCAGATCCCAGGAATAAAGACCGGTGTCGTGGCCGTCGTCGAAGCTGATGCGCACGGCGTAGCGGCCGACAGCATCGGCGCTGACGACGTTGACGTTGGCTTTGCCGGTCGGCAGGTGGTGGGACGTTGCCGCCGTGGCCTTTGTTTTCAGCGCTCGGGCTTTCGACGCGGAGGAGTTCGAAGGGGATTTCAAATGTCTCGCCGTCATCGAAGGCGATGATGAGCGCTTTGGCTTCGCGATCGAAGACAAGGTCTGTGGGCCAGGGCGGGAGATTGCTTCTGCAGTCATGATGAGTGTTTACACCACGCGTTCGACGGATGCAGCTACTCGTCTGCTCCCAGTTCTCGCGCTTCGTCGATGAGCATGATCGGGACGCCATCGCGCACAGGATAGGCGAGGCGCGCGCGTTCGCTGATCAGTTCTTGGCGTTCGCGATCGTAGCGCAGCGGCGTGCGCGTCTGCGGGCAGACGAGCACTTCCAGGAGCTTGGGATCAACTTCGCTCGTCATTGAATCGGGCGCTGTTGATCATCGCCGGCGGCGCGATCCCATTCGAGCAGCGCCAGCAAGGCGTCAGTGCGATCTTCGAGTGTGACGGCCTCGAGCATGGCTTGCTTGGCCGCGGGGTCGAACGGGCAGATTTGCGCGGCGACGTTGACGATAGTTTCGGTCGGCGCTTGTTCGACCGAGTCCCAATCGACGACGAAGCCGTGCAAAGCGGCGTAGGTCTTCAGAGATTTTACGAGTCCATCGCGATCGATGCGCTCACCGCGGGCTTGGGCGAAATCGTTTTCGAAGGCGTCGAAGCTAACGAGCGCTTGGCGATAGGGCGTGCCGGCTTCGAGTTCCTGGTTGAGATCAAAGCGGCAGATGCCTGTCAGCGTGATGAGATAGCGGCCGTCGTCGGTTTCCCGAGAACGCGGTGATGCGGCCGACAGTGCCGACGTCGGAGAGATCGGGCGCTGGATCGTCTTCATCGCCGATCGCCGGCTGGATCATGCCGATCAGGCGATCGCCGCCGAGGGCATCGTCGACCATGTTGAGATAGCGCGGTTCGAACACGTTAAGCGCGAGCACGCCACGCGGCATGAGAATCGCGCCGACCAGCGGGAAGAGCGGGATCGTCTGCGGCAAGTCCGCGGGCTTGCGATAACCAAACGCGCTCATGAGAACAAAATCGCCGAAAGCTTGCGGCGGCCGTTCTTGGTGACGTCGGACATCGGCCCGGCGGCTTCGAAGATTTTCAGGAGCTGCGCGCGCGCGGCGCCTTCGTTCCACTCGCGGTTTTTTCTCGATGATGGCGAGAAGCTGATCGCTGGCGGCTTCCAAGGTCGCCGCGGGCGGAGAGCGCTTCGGCGTATTCGAAGCGGGCTTCAGGTCGTTGGGGTTCGCAGCGACTTTGAGCGCCGAGTTCGTCATTGTCGCCGGCGTCGGCCGCTTGGAGGCGAGTTCGATCGCGGCGCGGACGCCGGGATTTCTGGGTCGTTGGCTTTCTCCGGCGGCGTCAGAGATAAAATCTCTTCAGCGTCGGCGAAGTCGCCCGTGGTGACGGCGAGGCGCGCCATGCCGGCGATGGCTTTGATGTTGGTTTGATCGAGCTGCAGCACGGCGGTGAACGCTTGCGCGGCGCCGCCGATGTCGTTGAGCTTGAGAGACTCTGCGGCTTGTTCGAGCAAAGGCTCGATCTCTGCAGTCATGTCGGCGCCGGCGAGGCGATCGACGAAGAGCTTGATCTGGCTTTCGGGGATCGCGCCCATGAAGCCATCGACGGGCGGCCTTGATCGAACGCATAGACCGCCGGGATCGATTTGACGCCGAGCTGCCCGGCGACGCCGGGATTTTCGTCAATGTTGATCTTCACCAAGCGCACCTTGCCGCCGGCATTGCGCACGGCGCGCTCCAGAGGTGGACCGAGTGTGCGGCAGGGGCCGCACCACGGCGCCCAGAAATCCACGATCACGGGTGTTTCACGTGATTGCTCGACCACGTCGGCCATAAAGCTCAGGTCGGAGCCCTCTTTCACCAGATCAGAAGCGGGCGGCGCTGCGCCGTCGATAATGGTCATGCGTTCCTCAGTTGGTCTCTTTCGGGCCTAAAGATGGGCTGGCGCGTCGTCCGGTTCAATTCTGGTTGGTATTCCTTCCGCGTCAAACGACAGCCGGATTGGCTCGTGGCCGAGGGAACGCACGAATTTCAGCATATCGGCCGGACTGATGGCGGTGGTGGCGTCGTTTTTCAGTGGATGGAAGTTCACTGGGTCGCGCGCGAACAAGGCTTCATCCAACACCAAGGTCACTTTGCGTTCTGGATCGTTGATGATCGCAAACAGCGTCACCGAGCCTGGCTCCACGCCGAGATATTCCATCAGCCGCTCCGCTGAGCCGAACGAGAAGCGGCCGGACGCGATCAGCTTCGATGTGGCGTTGAGGTCGATAGCGGTGTTGGAGATCGCGCAGATCAGGAAGATCGCGCCCTTCTTGTCCTTGAGGAAGAGGTTTTTCGTGTGCCCGCCAGGCATCGCGCTTTGAGGTCGCGGCCTTCCTCGACCGTGAACACCGGCCGGTGCCGGTGCGTCACGTGGGTGATGTCGAGCGCATCAAAACGGGCAAAAAGATCAGCTTCGGTCGCGGGCATGACGCGCATCCCCTTGGCGCAAGCGCGGCCGAGCGTCTAGGAGGGAGGGGATGAAACTCACTTGTTATCAAGTCGATCAGCAGCCGGCGGAGATCGTGCCTGGCTCGCCCGATCGCGACTGGATGGATCGCTTCTCCGATCGCCACCCGTATCGGTGCCTACCGCTTGTGGTGGCGAACACGACAGGTTGGGCGCTGCTCTCGCCGGTGAGCTTCACCGCGACCTGGACTGGCGGGCCGCGCATGGAAGACATCCGGCTCGATCCGGATGAAGATACGCCGCGCGCGCTGCTCGATCGCTGGGCGGTGTCGCACTTTCTCCGGCGGCGTGCTGACGTTTCCACACCGGCTAGCTTTTCCGCACGGAGCCGGGCTGGGATTTGTGGTGCGGCGGGCCGCCCAATCACATCAAGGATGGCATTCAGCCGCTCGCGGGCGTCGTCGAGACGTATTGGCTGCCGTTCCCGTTCACGATGAACTGGCGCTTCACGCGGCCGGGCATGGTGTCGTTCAAGAAGGGCGAGCCGTTCTGCTTCATCTTTCCGATCCCGCACGAGCAGATGGATGAGGTGCAGCCGATCATAAAATCGATTCACGACGACCCAGAGCTGAAGCACCAGTACGACGCGTGGGGCGCGAGCCGCACCAACTTCCTCGATAGGCTCGCCGACAAGGACGCGGAGGCCGTGAAGAACGGCTGGCAACGTGACTATTTCCGCGGCCGCACGCCGGAAGGGCATTTGGCGCCGGATAGCCACGTCAACCGCCGGCGCCTGAAGCCGCCGCGCAAGGCTGAGCCGGGAGAATAAAGCGCATCCATCGCGGCGCCGGCGGCATCCAGGTTCGAGACACCGGGGAGGGGACGAATGGATCGTCGGGAATTTGCGCTGGGCGCTGGTGCGTTGTTGGCGGCGGGCGGCTTTGGCGGGTCGGCGCTGGCGTATGATGGCGCGATCAGTTCGCGCGCGCGCGCTTTGCATCGGCGCGCGATTGTCGGACGCCAATCTTGGGCCGCCACTGACATCGGATCAGTTGACGCTGCTGCAAGCGACGCTCGATCTGGCGCGCAACGCTGGCGTGTCAGCGATCAAGACCAGTATGGGCGGGTTCAATGCGCCGTTCGAAGATACGCTTGCCGAGATCGCGTTTTATCAACGCTTGATCGAGGCGCATCCGGATTATTTCCGGCAGATACGCACGGTGGGCGACATCGCGGTCGCGAAGCGTGCGCGGCAAGTCGGGATCATCTTTTCGTTCGAAAGCGCGGCGTGTTTGGAAGACAAAGTCGATCGCATCGATCTCTTCCGCAATCTCGGCGTCCGGGTGATGCAGCTGAGCTACAATACGCCGTCGCCGTTCGGCGCGGGCGTGATGTCGCCGGCGGACGCAACGCTGACGGATCTTGGCCGAGAAGCGGTCGCGCGCATGAACGAAAAGGGCGTCGCGCTGGATTTGAGCCACGCCAACCCGGCGACCACCGCAGCGGCGATCGCGGCGTCAACTAAGCCGGTGCTGATCACGCATGCCGGCTGCGCGGCCGTTCACAACAATCCACGCAACAAGAGCGATGAAGTGATGCGCGCCGTTGCCGAGAAGGGCGGCGTGTTCGGCATTTTCGATCTTTTCTTCACCGCGCCAAGCCCGCGTCAGCCGAATGTCGACGACTACATCGCGCACATGACGCACGCGCTCGATGTGCGGCGAAGATCATGTCGGCATCGGCAGCGATACGAGCTTCGATACGATGGAGATGTCGGAAGGAAGAGCGCGGGCTGGAACGCGGAGACGCCGCGCCGCATCGCGGCTGGCGTTGCCGCGCCCGGAAGAAGATGGGCGGTTTGCCGTTTACGGAAGGGCTCAACCGGCCGGACCGCGCGCTGGTGATTGCCGACGCGTTGCTGGATCGCGGGATCGCGCCGCGTGTGGAAAAAGGTGCTCGGCGGGAACTTTGTCCGGGCGTTCGGCGAGATCTGGTGAAACGCAGAACGGCCTGCGAAGAATAACTGCGATTTCTACCGCGTTGTGTGACGCAGGTCGCGGCGAGCCTGATAGCGCGCGCGCTATCTTCAATTCATCGGAGCAGCACGAAGCTGCATGGTAGAGTGAAGAAAATGGCACATGCATACGAAACTCGTCACCGTCGCAATGGCGCGATCGATCTGCGCGACGACATGTCGACGTTGGGCAAGGATTTCTCGCAGCTGACCGACGATCTCGGCAGCATCTTCGAGCAAAAATGGAATGGTGTCGGCGAGCGCGTGAATGGCGGCATCAAGCGCGCCGCGAAAGAAGTCCCGGCGCGTCCGTTCGCCGCAGTCGGCGCCGCGGCAGGCGCTGGCACTCCTGGCTGGTGTTCTGGTCACCGCCCTGACGCGCCGCCGCAAGTAAGCCGGCTCAGGCCGTTAAGGCCCCGGGTAGCCCCGGTGGTTTACCGCCGGGGCTTTTTGCCCTATGCAGCGCCGGTAAAGACAGTTCGGAGCCGCCGCCCTTGCTTGCCCCTGCGGCTCTGCGGATATGACGCCCGCCTCAGCCCTGGCCCTGCTGGGGTTACCCACGGATGCGGGCGTAGCTCAGGGGTAGATACAACCTTGCCAAGGTTGGGGTCGTGAGTTCCGAATCTCATCGCCCGCTCAAGGAAGCAAAACTTAGACCTAGCTAACATTCTAGGGTCCGGCGAGAAGTTTTCCACAAGCTGGTCACCACTTGGTCACCACGGAATAATTGTGGATAAGAATTTCGGACTGCCGAGCTTCAAGCGGCAACGAGCGCCAACGTGCGGTCATATCTGCTGTTAGCGCCAAAAAGCCTCGGTCACCGCCAGAGCAGTCCGCGCAGATGTTCGATTGGTTTCTGCATGCCCAGCGAGTGCGCGCGCTCATGAATGAGGCGCTTACGAATATCCAGGTGAAGCTCCATCGCATTGAGCGCTTCGCGCCAGTCCGCCCGGAACGCCAAGACATTCCTCTTCACCTCAACGGCGAGCCCCATGCGTTGCAGCTCGCGTGCGCGTTCCTTCAAGGCGCGGGTCGTTGACGGGTCACCATTTGCCGCCTCCAGCGATGCGACGCGGATCGTGCGATCCTCCGGGAGCTGCTGTGCAATCATGCGATCCAGGCGCGTCGGCGCAGGCCAGACTACTTCGCGATCGAGCGCGCGGCGTTCGTCGGCGGGGAGCGTGGCCCGAGCCATTCGGTCGCCACATCGCGGGCGATGCCGCTGAAGCCGTATTTGATGAAGGCCTTGGGGATGACCAGATCCTGGCCGTTCGCTCGGCGGCCGCGGATGATGAGATGGGTGTGCGGGTTGGCCGTGTCGTGATGGTCGGCCGCGATCCATTGCAGCTTGGTGCCTAACGCCGCCTCGGGCGCGCCATCACCTGGCGCGTATAGGCCGGCAGGTCGTGCAGCCGGCCAGCGTCCTCGGCGCTCAGGATGATCCGGAAATGGCGCTTGTCCGACCGCGCCCACGCCTCCGCGCGCGCTGCGCCATCAACACCTTCGCCATGCGCGTCGTAGAACACCGTCCGTTCCGCTTGCCCCTCACGCGATAGATGGTGCGTAGTGCGCGGGCCTTCGCCTCCGCGCCTCTCCTCCTCCTCGGGCAATGCGTTGCTGACGGGTCATCACGGGTCGCAGCGTCACGGGCGACATAAGCGCGCGTGAGCCTTCAGCGCCGCGCCGCCGCCGCCCAGTGGTTGAAGTAATGCACCTTCACGATGGCGCGCTGGCGGCTGTCGAACGCCATCATCACGTGCGCACCGCTCTTCTCACCGCCGAGTCCGGCGCCTCATCGGCGTTCGCTTGTCCATCTTGGCCGACAGGCCGGGACGCTTGCCGCCGCCGCCGCTCGCCGGCGGCCCTCCGCCCTTGATCTTTCCTTCGAGTCGGTCGCGATCTGCACGCGTCATTCGGATCGAGCGATCGGCGCTGATGGCTGTCTTCGCGCGTCGCCGGCAAAGCGAGGAGCGAGCCGCGCAGTAGGCGGTCGAAGCTGGTGACGCTCATCGTGCTGCGCTCGCAATTGGCGAAGCGCGCGCTGTTCGCATGACGGGTCGTAGATGACCTGCGCGCCGCGCCACAGGTCGTGAAAAAGCCTTGCGCTGCAAGCGTTTTGCGTGACCGCAGGTCACGCCTTTAACTTGCCCTCCAACCTTCTGAGGACCCGTCATTCCTCCTGCGTATCATGAACAACGATCTCTGGCGCCTCGATACGTCTCAAAGGCGAGAGCGTGCGCGCTTCAAAGCGCCGTCACGATTGTGTGTTGATGCGTTGCTTTTTGCCCGCCAGTTCCGGGGATGTAGGCGAGGGATATTTCGATGGTCTCGCCGATGGTGATGTTCTCGACGATTGTTTCCACAATCGCTCGTTTCTCTTGAAACGAGAGTGAAGCCCAGCGACCAGAGGTCGCGAGCGCCGGTGATCACCTCCCTCGCTTGAGAGGTGGTTGATCCGCCGAAGATCGATTTCGGCGCGGAGCTTCGCCACTTCATCATCGATGGCTTCTTGGCGTTCTTTGAGCGAGCCGTGGAGTTCGCCGAACGCCTTCCCGGGCAACTCTTCGCTTTGGAAGGCGCGATACAGACGATCCATTTCGCCAATGCCCTTGCGGCGCTCTGATTCGAGAATGCGGGCCTGTTCGTCTTTGGAGGCCCCCGTGAAACGATAGTTCAGCGTAACGCGCGCACGGTCGCTGGTGAGAAGCTGGTTTGCGTTGTCGACGTGCGAACGATGACGGAATGGCCGCCTGCCGCTCCGCCAGGTTCCATAAATCTCGCGTTTGCGCCGCCGATTTCGAGCGCTTCAACAGGGACTGCATTGGTCGGTGCAACAGTCGCCGCTGACGCCTCCGTGGTTGCGGCAGGCTCCTGCGCCAAAGCTTCTACCGATCGCGCGCGACGCGGAAGCCGGTGTCGGGGCCGAGATCGTAGTCCCACCCACCGCCGCGGCCGCCGAGATGCCTAAGCCCAGAAGCCCATGAAGACCCAATGATGGCGTGGCGCCCATCACCCTGGTTCGTAGGGGTCTTGCGCCATTCCCCGACATTGCCGATAGTATCGTAGAGACCGTATGCGTTCGGCTGGAATGTCCCGACCGGCATCGTCCTTTGAGGTATGCACGCATTGTACGCCGCGCCGTTGCGCGCGCCCGGATCGCAGACCGGCGGTTCATTGCCCCAGGAATAGTTCTGCCGCCGACCTCCCGGGAACGCCGCAACAACCCACTCATCGGTGGTCAACAACCGATAGGGCTGCCCCCATGCTGGCTCAGCCACTGCACATAGGCCTGCGCGTCGGCCCATCTCACGCCAATGACGGGCCGACTGCCACGTCCCCAACCCTGATCGTAGGGCGTGCTTCCAGTGCAGCCGGCGGCGGCCACGCACGCGTCCCACTCCGCAAACGTCACTTCGTATTGACCGGCGGCGAAGGATTGCTCGGGGATCCAAACCATCGAGGGGCAATTGGCGCAGTCACGGAAGGGTCGCGGCGTTGGGTAGGACGCAACGTCCGGCTCTGCTCTGCTTCTCAGCTCCTGGCATTCCCAAGAGATGTCGTGGCCCGGGCAATCTGATGGAGGGGGAATGATCCGGTCCGGATCACACAGATCATCTCTTCCCCACCAGCATGAAAAGCTGTCCTTCCTGGCAAATCCAAGCTCGCCAGTGGCGCGCTGCACCTCGAACCACTCGCCTGCGCCCATCGCTTCATCCGCGGCGCGCTGCTCCGCACTTGGGGAATCCCAGCGGACGAAAGCGGCCTCACCCTCATCGAGTTCGTAGTAAAATGTCTCGCCGCGAAACCAGACCGCGGGGGTTGTGTCTTCGGCATAATAGCCCGACCGGGTATCGACGATGTAGACGACATCGCCAGCGCCAAGGCGAACGCCGCCTGTTTCGCGCGTGCGCAGAACGACGCCGCGGATGGGCCTCATCCGATAATGGTTACCGACCCAACCGACCCACTCCCCGCGCCTCGTCGAGGCGATAACCGAAGCGTCGGGATGCGGGAGGTCCCGAAGGTCGACGGGCGCATCCGCCCGCACATCGAGGCAGCCTCCATCCGAACATGAGTCATCCCCGACTTCATAGAAGCCGTTCACAACCGGAGGTCCGCCGTCGGGCAGGAATTCCTGGGCCTGTCGCGCGCCGCCGCCAAACGCGTCGCCCATCTGCGCACATGCGCTCACAAGAAACAGAGAAACGCCGCAGCCACCACCGAACGAACCTTGCATGCGCTTCCTCCCCGCGCGATTCAGGCGGGACAACAATCGCAGTGTAATCGCACCGATGACGGCTCCCAAGGCCCGGCTCACGCCGACGGTGACGCCCCAGATGAAGGCAGGTTCAGCGAGCTATCGGCGTTGACTGCAGCGCCGATAGCTCGCTTCGGCTTGGTGCGGGGCGTAGCGGAAATTTCGCTCAGCGGTCTGGTCGATTCAAACGCGACGCTGGCGCCCCGCCGCACTGAGTGGCACGCCATCGCCGTGAGCGGACGTTGGGCCCTAAGCGCGGCGAACTCCAACGTAGCAGTGGATCGTCCCCCAAACGGTTCGGCGACCGGGCTCCCATTCCCTCATGTTGTCGGACAAATGATCGTCCAAAGACGCGGCCTGCTGAGGGCCGCCAACAACATGAATGCGCTCTGCCTCGACCAGCTTGAGCTTGTCTGCGGCTAGGGATTTTCGAAGAACATCGACGGCGTCTTTGGCGTCATCAGCGTCTATGGCCATCCAGCCACACGCACCTTGGTACGAAAGCGCCAAGTGTTCGCCGCTATCGCCATCGTGCTCGAAGGTAACCTGCGCTAGGAAGATCATTGCCACACCATGTCCCGAAATCGTCGGGACCAGAAATCAGGTCACGCTGAGCAGCGGGCTTATTTCGGCGGGATCGGTCACGCCGAACCGTTGGCCCAATTGCAGCGCGAGAGGCAAAACCCAAAATGGGGAGTCGGGATCGAACGGTGCGGGCTCATGTGTGAGGTTGTAGAGCGTCTTCGCGCAAATCTCTTCAAATGCATATTGCGCCAGAGCCAATTCATCTTCGCGTTTGTGAGCGGCTAGCGTCTTCTGTCTGATCTCCGAAAATAAGGCGTGCGCTTCCTTGCGCCGAGTCCGGTCATTGGCCAGTGCGATTAGTTTGCGAAGCGTGTCCTGTCCCCGCATCGCGCCTCAAAGAAAGTCAGCGGGGCCAACATGGCCGTGATGATGTCTGTCGGACGCCTCGTCATGGATCGACCCTAGCGAAGGCAGCGAATGTCTCAAATGGGCCACGAATGCTCGGTCCCATCCAACATTCGAGCGGTTCGGCTGAGACCGTTTTCGGCCCGATGGAATGCTGGCCGACGACTGGCCCAAGGACGGTAGGATTGAGGCCAGTCCAGCCACGTGGGTGGAGCTCGGCTGGCTCAAGTCTCGCTCCCAGTTGGCGACAGGTCCTCGGTCGCAGCCCAGAGCCCTTGCGACCTCCTTGATCGTCATGCCCGCGCGTCGCCTTGTGGCTCTCCATTGCTCGCCAGGGGTGACCGGCGCAGGGGAGGGGTCAAAGCCCAGGAATGCAATGAGCGCCGGCCAGACCCGGTCCGGCGGAGTGCGACCGCGCTCCCTGACGCTGCGACCCTTCCACGACCCGCGAGCGAGTCACATCGGGGTCCACACGCCCTCGATCAGATCTAGCGGGATCGGTCCCCAATAGCGGCCGTCAAAGGAATCGTCTGTGTTGCCGAGCAGGAATAGTTCGCCGGCGCTGAGCCTGCGGCAACCGCGCCAAGCCGGCAGCATACGCCCCTCGGCATCGCGCTCGATGCGGGTGGCGGTTTGCACGCCGTCGATCGAGATCGTCTCATCCTCGGCACACACGAGCTGGCCCTCAGTGGCGGCGATGCGCTTCAGAAAGCGGTCGCTGTGGTCGGCGTAGCCGCGCAGCGCCGCATACTCCGGCGCGACATCGACCGCAGCTACGGTGACAAAATCGCCGCGCCGTGGCGGCTCACCGCTGCGAAGATAGAAGCCAGAAGGCACGCTCTGCGACGGATTGCAGATCACGACGGGTCGCGCGTGTGTCGCCGAGATGACGAGACACGCGAGGGCAAGCATCGCAAAACCGAGAACGCGCTTCATGCACGATGCGTTGCAGACGCCATGCCATGACCCGTACGCAGGTCATGGCATGGCGTGGCCTCAAGCGGCCTGCGTGGCTGCCGTGTCGATGGGATGGCCAGCGCGCGCGATCAACCAATCGACCGCCGCTTGCGCCTTCGCTGCCGCGGAAAGAAAGGCGCGCGGATCGGATTTCAGCAACGTCAGCCAATCAGCCACGTAGGCGGCGTGATCCTCCAGATGATGCGGTGCAAGCCCGGTCATGGCGCCGATGATGGCTGCGCCACACTCAGCCCGCAGCTCTTCCCGAGCGCGGAGCGCGCGATCGGTGAAATAGCCCTTGAGCGTATCCAAGCGACTTTCATGGCCAACCCAATGGATGCCTTCATGCGCCGCGGTTGCTGCGGCATGCTCTGGCGTCAAGAACGCCGCCGTCGGCGGCAGATGGATGGTGTCGGTGGAAGGGGAATAATGCGCGCTGGCCGCCAACACGGACGCGCGCGCCGGCGCGCTCCAGCCAGCGCACGATTGCCGGCGGGTCGATGGGCGCGGGCGCGATCTCGGCGACGAAACCGTCCGGCAAGTCCTCACACTGCTCTGCGTTGAAGACATAGAAGAGTTTTAAGAACCGGTAACGTCTGGCCTCGTCGTCGCTGTGATCTGTCGTTTCAGTGCGCGGCGTGGCGCTGCCATAATAGATGACGGGCGTGGCTTTCTCGCCCTGTCTGACGTGCGCCCCCAGCGCTTCGGCGTTGCGATAGGTTAGCCAGGTGCGTTTGGAATAGCCGCGCGCGATCTGCGCAGTCCAGAGCAAGAGCACGTTCGCCCCTTTGTATGCTTCGCCTGTTGCGCGAAGCGGAAGGCCTGGCGTTATGGCGTGGGCGCGTGCGGCGTCCCACGGCGCGCGCCAGGGCATGACGCCGCGTTCGAGGAAGCGCGCGATCTCGGCGGTGACGTGCGCCGCCGCGTCCTGCGCGCCGCGGCGCGGTATTTTGGGAAGAGTTGTCATGGAGATTTTTCTCCGCGCGGAGGCGCGCATTGCGCGCTCGCACAAGCTGAAGCTGGAAACGAAAGGAGCCGCCCAAGAGACGTGTTCTTGGGCGACTCCAATGTGAGATTAGGCAGCGGCCTCGGCGGGCTCGCTCTTCGCCTTGGCGTTGGCCTTCGGCTTCGACATCCGGTCGAATCGGACGACGACGAAGCTGTTGTCGTAGATCTTGATGTCGCCGACGGGACGCTTGCGCGGCTCGATGCGGCCCTCGAACTTGACCGACTGGCCGACCTCAAGCTCGGTCAGCATCTTGGTGTTGAGGTCGGCGTCGAACGAAATGACGGAGAGCCATTCGGTCTTGGTCCATTGGCCGTCGGGGCCATCGACTAGGCGGTCGGCGGCGACGGAGATGCGAAGGCCGCCCTTCTTCAATTCGTCGATGCGGCCGATGCGGCCTTGAGCGGTGAAGCGATACATTTTCTCTTCCTCATGACGCCGGAATGCTCCGGCTGGCGCCGCGGGGCCTTCCCGCGATGGGAAGCGGCGCGCATGAGGGTGATGAGGCCGCCCGCAAGGGGTCGCGTCAGCGACCAGAGGCTTGCCCCTTGCGGGCGGGCGCCCTCATGCGAAGAGCACACCCAAGGAGCGGAAGGTCTTGTGGCGATGGACGCGTGCGCGGTGTGAGGGAAGGAGGAGTGCAAACCGATCGAGGGCGTTCGTGCAATTTGCCCAACGGAAGGAGTCGGACCTTCGCGCTGGGCGTCGCCTCTATTCAGCGGCGATCGCTTCAGTCGGCGATTGGACAAAGACCGAGGGTGTGCGCAACGGCTCGGGCAGCCAGGTCGAACCTTTGAAGATGCGCTTCGTGCGCGAGACCAGTTCGGCCTTGGAGGCTTTTTCTAGTTTCGGCAGCACGACGCCGGGCTTGTGCTCGCGGATCGCATCCAAGATCACATCGCGTTTGACGTGGGCAAAGTACGAGTCCGCTGAAGCGGTCCACCAGCGGCTCATGTCGAGTCCGACCGCTGCCGTGAACAGGTCACCGATGCGGACCTGCGCATCATGCCCAGACGCTCGCGTGTCCGTTCTCATATCGAGACCCGGCGCTATCAACACGGCCAAGAGTTCAAGGCAGGGTCTGCTGCTCAGCCTCGATCATGAAGCGCCAGAGGTCTTCCCGCCCTGTAGGAAGGCGGTCGCGCCAAGAGGTGGCGACCGTCTCGTAGGCCTCGGGCGCCTTGCTCTCGCTCCGCGTGACCGAGCGCGCGACATCCTGCTCCTCGACATGCAGACCAAGGGGAGATGCGCTGAAGCCGCCAACGAATCGCTCCGCCAGAGTGAAGACGAGGATACGCAACGCGGCATCCGGTCGTTCGACCAGCTCGGCGCGCAGCGCCAGCGTCTTGTGCGCCTGCAACTCATCAACCAGCTTGGCGGAGAGCCGCGTGGGCGGCGATGCGCCAGTCTGGCCGTCTCCGGCGTCCTCATCCTGCAGCGCTCCGCTGCGCTCTGTCTTGCGACGTAGCGCCTTCAACGCCTTCACGTCCTCATCACGCACCAGTCCGCGCTCAACCTTCGGGACGCCGTCGCGTGTCAGCGTGACAACGGCGCCCGCCAGCTTTAGTTCTTCCGCCGGCCAGGTCGTCGGCGCCAGCGTGTCGATATCGGCTTCGAGCTCCTCCATCTCGGCCCGGTCTTCGGCTTCGTCCAATTTGACGTAGAGCTGTTCCAGCCGAGCTTGCTCCCGCTTGGTGAGCGCGCGCCGCTCTTCGCGCACACGCATCGGGAAGCGCTGCCAGCCGATTTCATCGATGGCGATCTCGGCCCAGGCCCAGCCTTCGGCGCGGGTTTGCTCGGCGATCGGCTGAAGTTTGCCCTCGGCCAAGCGCGTGAGGAGATCGCGGTCGGTGAGCCAAAGCGTCGAATCGCCGTCCTCCTCCGCGAACAGGTCGCAGGTCACGGCGCCGCCTTCAGCCTTGTAGGCGTCGGTCCCGACGAAACGCGCGAGCTTGTCGGTTTCCGGCACATGCGCCTGGGTGATCTGCGCACGCAGCCGTTCAGGCGTGCGCGCCCATTCGGGCGCATCGAAGAATGCCCTTTCCTGCGCTGCATGGTCGTCAGCAATGGCGAGCGCAGCGAGCTGGTCGAGTGTCGCTTTCTCTTTTTCAGCGCTTCAATGAGACGTGGTGAGACACGCGCGAGCTTCAACCTGCGAACAACGTGTTGGGGTGAGACGCCGAAACGTGCCGCGATGGTTTCGGGCCCCTCGCCGCTGTCAATGAGCCGCCCGTAAACGGAAAGCTCTTCCCACGGCAGCAGGTCGTGTCGAACGACATTCTCAGCCAGCGAAAGCTCGATGGCGTTGTCATCGCCCGAGATCACGCGGCATGGAATTGGCGCATTCTTTTCGATGTCGCCAGTCTTCGCCAGCAGGCGCAGCGCGCGCAGCCGGCGTCCGCCGGCGATCACGGCGAATTTGCCATTGCCCGTGTCGCGAACGACGATCGACTGGATCAGGCCCAAAGACTTTATGCTCTGGGCAAGTGAGCTGATGCCATCCTTGCGATTTACGCGGCGAACATTGTCTTCGCTCTCCACCAGCTTGGTGAGCGGGATCATGATGACGTCTGTCATGGACGATTCTCCAATCGCCCGCACGCGACCATCGCGTCGGGCAATGGTCGCCCTGCACGCCGAACCGCGCGGTCAAGGGCGAAGAGCGAAGCGTCCCTTGACCGCATGAAGCGAGGCGGCGTGCGATATGAGGATGCCCGGCGCGATGTTCGCAGTGATGTGAGGTGGTCAATGCGGGCGATCACGCGCTCATAGCGCGCAGCGTCCGTCTCGCGGGTCGCGCGTTGCCCGTGAGAGAGGCGCTTCTCGCGCAACATGCGCGCGCGTTATAGCAAGCTTTGGCCCATACGGGACGATGACGGGCGGTGAAGCGCATTAGGGCGGCGCGTCGGCTCACAAAGCGCCAGCGCCGGCTGATCAGAGCCCTCGAAAGCAGCGATTGAAAAGTGCTTGTATGAAGTCTGCGCCGAGCACTGTCACTTTCGAGGGTGCGCGATAGGTTCATGTCTTGGGCCGTTTGTGTGCCCGCGCGAGAGCTGCGTGTTCACGATCTAAGTTCGTATAATTCGAGCTTTGCGAACTTTGAGCGGCGTCGAGATCATCGCCGCAGGACAACGGCGATGGCGCTTTCGAGCGTTTCCCAATCGAACGGTTTAGCCACCGACGCGTCGGCGCCCGCGGCGCGCGCCCGCGCCAGTACCTCGGGGCCCGCGCCTGAGACGGCAACAATCGGTGTTGCTGGCAGGCGCGTGCGCAGCAGGGCGACGATCGCCGCGTCGCCGAGCCCGGGTAATTGTAGGTCGGTGATGGCGAGGTCGGGCGTCGCGTCTCTGATGATGGCCGCTGCAGCATGTTCAGCGCCATGCACACCCTCTCCACGGCGGCGCCCATCCGGCGCCTGGTGCAGAATGCGCAGAGATCGCTCGCATAGGGTTGACTTGGGCGGCATTTTACATCGGCCGCACCGGCTAGGCCTTTAGCGCTAGATGGCGGGGGTTAGCCGGATCGCCGCCATCGGCCAGCGGGACGAGCGCTGGTCCTGGTGTGTCGCGTCCAGTCAAGCACTCGGGCGCAAATAACTGCGGCTGCACCACGGGGACGGCTCGGTGTGGTCGTCGCTGGTCAGTGCCGCCTACGCTTTAGAGCCTCCATCTTCCGACGCAAACTCCAGGCCGCCCGCACTGCGAGTGAGGGGCGCGTGTGCGGCTGCCGACGCACATTGGGTCACGGGCCCGCGGGTCACACTAATTTCATCGTTAATCTGCATCCTTCACTGTCGTCGATTCGAGGTCGAAAGATGTATAAAGATGTATGCAGACCTCCCGACTACGATCATCGAGTGCGCGCCTCAGCAATCGCAAGATCTGGCGGGCGAAGCCGCTCTAGCGAGGGCAAACGCCGCGCGACTGATGGGCGACAACGCCGGCGCCGAGTGCACGCTCCAAGGGTTGCTCTCAGTCGAGCCGCAAAATGCCGACGCCTGGGTTCAACTCGGACTGGTCCACGCGGCGTCTGGTGATGCAGTGCGTTCGCGGTCCGCCTTCCTACACGCTCTGGAAATCGCGCCCGATTACGACGACGCGAAACTCGGACTTGCGCAACTTGCGTACAGATCGGGCGATCTGGCGGGCGCGCGGGCTTGGCTGCAGCGGATCGCCCCGGTTCGGCGCCACGATCCTGAGATCACGGCATTTGCCGAGTCCCTGTCTGCTTCGCCGGTCGGACGCGGCGTTTGGCGTGTCGATGCTTTCGCCGCCTACAGTAGTCTTTCCGACGACTTGGCGCCGTGGCAGGAAGCCTCTCTCGCGGTGACGCGCCGAGAAGGGGCAAACTCGCTCGGCGTCGCAGTCGAGCGGGTTACGCGCTTCGACAGCTCCGATCTCTATGGTGAAGTGCGCGCCGCCCGCGCGACAAGCGGCACGACGTGGGCGATAGCGCTCGGCGGCGCCTCACATCCCCAGTTTAGGCCGGAGGCGCTCGTGCGACTCGAGTTCGAGACGCGAGAGGACGCCAACTGGAGTTTTGGCGGCGCCGTGACAATGGCGCGCTACGGCGTCGGCGAGATCGACCACCTCGGATTGCGCGTCGCTCATATGCTCCGCGATGGCGTACGCGCCAGCGTCCAGACCGTCGTCGTTCGCGACGAGGCCGACGCGTTCGAACTGGCTATGGGATCGGCGCCGTCTGGCGGTGCACGAAAGGGATCGAGATCTCCGCCATCTGGTCGGACGCGCCCGAATCCTCCGAGGCGCCCCATCGACGTCCGGTCGCTTGCCTTCGGTATTGCGCTCGACGTCGCGCCAGACCTCCGGCTGCGTGTGGGAGGTCTGCACGAGGAGCGCGACGCGTTCGATCGCTCCGAGCTGTCGATTGCCGTAGCGCGGGTGTTCTGAAGTGCTCAACCCGCTGGCGCTCATTTGGACCGCGTCGCTCGTATTGGTGCTGCTTGCCTTCGCCGCGCTTGCGACCTTGATCCTCGCACGACTGGTGCGCGAGCGCGAAGAACGCGCTGATCCCGATCGCCGCGCGCGCATTTCGAAATCGCTATTGCACTACGCGGCGGCGGGCGGCGACCGGCCAGTGTTGCCGATCTCCAATCGGAGCGAGCGGCAGGTTGTCGTCGAGACCGCTCTGCACGCCATCCCGATCATGCGCGGCCCGGCCAGGGTGCGGCTGGTTGAACTGCTTCGCAGCATCGGCTTCGCGCGACGATTGCGTCGCCATGAGGCCCGCGGAAGCATGCGCGATCGCCTCTTGGCCCTGGAGGGACTTATCTGTTCCCGGATGTCGAGACCCTTGCAACATTGCATCGCGCCGAACAAGCGCGCGATTTGCGCATTTGGCTGACCGCTCTGCGCACGCGCGCCCAGATCGGGCCCGGGCCCGATCTGGCGGAGCTCCTCAAGCTCGTAGACCGTCCCGGCGCCAGGCGGGCGCCAATCATGCACGATCTCCTCGCTGCACGTGTGCAGAAGGATCTTCCGGAGGCGCTTTGCGCGCTCCGGGCCGAGTTGCCTGGCCTAACCCGTGCGCTGGTGATCCGTGCGATCGGGGAAACGCGTCAGGCGCAAGCACTGGATCCGTTGCGTGTCGCCCTTGGCAATTCGGATCCGGCGGTGCGCTCGGCGGCGGCGGGGAGCGCTGGGTGAGCTCGGATTGGACGCCGCCGCTGACGGGCTTGCGCAAGCTACATGCGACGTTGACTGGCGCGTGCGACTCAAAGCCAGCGAAGCGATTGGCCGGCTGGGCCTTTGGCGGCGCGCAGATTGTCTTGCGCCCTTGCTGGACGACCCAGTGTGGTGGGTCCGCTTCCGCGCCGAGGAGGCGTTGAAACGCCTCAGCCCGCCAAGCCGGCAGGAGCCAGACCAAGTCACAGCGGGCGCGAGGGCCAAGCGTCGAGCCGTATCGACTGCGCGCGAACGCCGCCGATGAATGCTGCGCTCTATCCTGACGTGGTCATCATCCTCGCCAAGGCGATCGCCAGCGTCATCATTGGCGTGGGGCTCGTGCAGAACGCAGTGTATCTGTTGCAGCTCGTCATAGCGCAGCGCGCTCTGGCCGACGAACCGCCGGAGCCGCGCGTGCGCACCTTGTGGCGCCGGAGCGCCGCCAATGCGCCGCCGATCGCGCTCCTCGCGCCAGCCTACAATGAAGAACGAACGATCGAGAACAGCGCCCGCTCGCTGCTTGCGCTCGATTACCCCGAATTTGAAGTCATCGTCATCAATGACGGATCCAAGGACGACACGCTTGATGTGCTCAAGCGGGCCTTCGCGCTTGAGCTGGCGCCACGCGACTACGCCACACCCCTCGCGCACGCCGAGATCAGAGCGATCTACCGCTCGACGAACTGCGAAGGCTTGATCGTTATCGATAAAGACAATGGCGGCAAAGCCGATGCGCTCAACGCGGGCTCAACCTCGCGCGCGCGCTCCAATCGTTTGCTCGATGGACGCCGATCTGATCCTTGAGCCCGACGCTTTGCTGCGCGCGGTTCAGCCCTTCGTCGAGGACCCGCAGAATGTCGTGGCCACGGGCGGCACAGTCCGCATCGCCAATGGCTGCGTCGTTCGCGACGGACGCGTGGTGGAGATCGGCGTTCCTGGCAACATCTGGGCGCTGCTGCAGACGGTCGAGTACCTGCGCGCCTTCCTCCTGGCTCGGTTGGCTTGGAGCAAGGTGGGCGCGCTCACCATCGTATCGGGCGCGTTTGGCCTGTTTCGCCGATCGGTTCTGATCGAGGTCGGCGGCTACGCGCAGAATACCGTCGGTGAAGACATGGAGCTCATCGTTCGCCTGCACCGCCACTTCCGCGAGCTCGGGCGGCCTTACCGCATCGCCTTCGTGCCCGAGCCCGTATGCTGGACCGAGGCGCCGGAGACCCTCGCCATGCTGGCGCGGCAGAGAGCGCGCTGGCACAGGGGCGCGCTGGAAACCTTCTTCAGTCATCGCGCCATGTTGTTCAATCCACGCTATGGCCGGATCGGCATGCTCGGCATGGGCCAAGTGCTTCTGTTTGATGTGGTGGGACCGATCGTCGAAATCGCCGGTTACGTGCTCATGCCGACTGTGTGGCTCCTCGGCGTTCTGTCGTTCGATTATCTGCTCGCATATTCGCGCTCACGTTCGCAATGGGCGTGGCGATCAGCGTCGGGTCGCTTGCGCTTGAGGAGGCGGAGCTGCGCCGCTTTCCGAGGGCCAGCGATCTGGTGACGCTGGCGCTCGCAGCCGTGCTTGAGAATTTCGGTTACCGCCAGCTCAATTCACTTTGGCGAATGCGCGGCCTCTGGCAGTGGGCGCGTGGTGTGCAGTCTTGGGGCGAGATGTCGCGCAAGGGATTCCGTGCGGCGACACCAGCGGGCGACGCGCCAACGCGCCGGAGCCAGCGAGCACTGCGAGCGCCGGATTGAAAAAAGGGCGTCATTGACGCGGGGTTCCACCGCAGCGTTGTGCGTTGCCGTCCTCACTGAAGGCACTCCCCAACAAGGGTGTGCACGCGTAATGCTGTCGTCCGAAACGTGTGCTCGACGCGAGCTTCACCTTCGGCGGAGACCACGCGGCCACGACGAAGGTTGTGCAATCAACGCTGCGGTTGGAGGCGCGCATCGGATGAGTGAATTGGCGCGCGCGAGTGAGTCAATTGACTGGCGGCACTTAGGGTCTCGTTCAAAACGGGGTCACCATCGCGCAACTGAAAGGCCTGATCGAGCGCGAGCACCAGGACGACAACAACCTCATCGACCGGCGGCGCTCCGGAGTCTGCGCAATCTGTCAGGTACGTGCCAAGCATGTCGGCAAGCGCGCCAACAGACTGTCGCCCCACCGTCCCCGCAAGCCCCCTTATTTGGTGCGCGATGCCAAAGACGATCGATGTATCGAGTGGCGCCGACTTGGCTGCGGCGCGCAGTGTGATGCGACGATCTTGAAGGGC
Source organism: Caulobacteraceae bacterium (assembly GCA_016703335.1). GTDB lineage: Bacteria > Pseudomonadota > Alphaproteobacteria > Caulobacterales > Aquidulcibacteraceae > Vitreimonas. The sequence goes on from JADJCG010000012.1 coordinate 32,394, forward strand.
GGCCTCTATCGCCGGCGTTACTGCGTCCAAGCCTCTTTGGGCTTCGAGGATGAGCGTCGTGCGATCAAGCGCACAGGCGGGTCCTCCCATTTTGTCTTGAAGTTGCGTGGCGTTCTTCATCAAATGGCTTGCCTTGGTTTGATCGAGTCGAGGTCGAGTTCATTTCGGTCCCCCTCTCGCCGGCGTGGGCCATCGTAGGCCGGATCCGTCCGTCTGCGTCTGTCGGGCCCGGCGTAGGTCGTCGCGCGCACGAATGGGCGGGGCCGGTCAACGGCAGCGATCAGCCGATCTAGCAGTCCCTTTATGGTGAGGGGTTTGGCCAGGATTTCGGAAGCGCCGGCGTCTCGCGCGGCAAGCACGCGCGGCATGTCGGAGAACGCAGTCATGAGGAGGATCGGCATGTCCGCTGCAGACGGCGGCAGCCGATGGCGAAGTCGCGCAATAAGCTTGGCGCCACTTTCCCGCGGCATGTCGAAGTCAACGATCAAAATGTCCGGCTGTCGGCCTTGGAGAATTTCCCAGGCAGCCTCGGCGCAATCGGCTTCGTGGGTGCGCTGAAAACCAAATCCGCGCAACAGCGCGATTGTAAGCTCGCGCATGTGCCGACAATCATCAACCACGAGAACTGAAAGGGTCGAAAATCCATTCAATGTCAGAAACCCAAGCCGCATTAGAGCAAAGCCTGCGCCTAGTTACTCTGCCGTTAAGGACTCTGCGGCGACCACGCGCGGGGTCGCTGATCATTCCGAATGCGCAACGCGGCGGCCGGAGGCACCTTGTCGTGCGCGGTCCGCAGTCCTACTGAGGCTGTGCAATGTCTACATCGAGACTGCCTGCGGGGGCTTCTTGCCTCCAACCGTCGAAGGCGTTGCGCATCCTCGTGGCCGAGGATGATGAGATTCAGCAAAAGATACTCACGCACGTCCTCGCGCCGCTTCACTTCGAGCTTGCTATTGTCGCTGATGGACGTGCGGCATTGGAACTGCTCGACTGCGAACCGTTCGATCTTATCGTGATGGATGAACAGATGGCGCGAATGAACGGACTGAGCGCCGTCCGCGAAATCCGCCAACGGGAAAAGATGACGAACGCGAAGCGGCTCCCCATTATCATACTGAGTGCTCATGCTTCAGCACGACAGCGCGCCGCAGCACTGGACGCCGGTGCAGACGCGCATGCGGCGAAGCCAATCAACCCAGAGACGCTGATTAATGAGATTCTTCGGCTCGCCAAGCAAGGGCGCGAATAGCGACATTGGCAGGTTGGCTGGTGAAGCTTAGGACGCGAGCAGCTGACAGCTATTCTCAAGCACCGGTCGGGCTAGCATGAGGGCGTCAAGCCTGCTGGCCACGCCCAGTTTCTCGACGATCGCGCCCATGTGCGACTTCACGGTCGCTTCGGAGAGGTCAAGCTCAGCCGCCACTTGCTTGTGCAGATGCCCATCCATGGACGAGATCAGCACGCGAAGTTCCGCCGCAGAGAAGGTCTGTCGAGACGCCCGCGCAGATCGGTCGTCTGGCTGTCCTCGTTCACCTGATCGGAAACGAGAAACGCAGTGTCACCGCAACACTGCACGCCGCCTCCGTCATTCCACGAGGCGACCAAAGGCACGTCGAGTGTATTTCGTGAGCGCAGTACAACGACGGCAGACGCAGGCGGGTCTCGAAATATCGGCGCCGCCTACATTTGGGAGCCTGTATCTTCCCACGCAAAGCCCACGCCGCGCACGGTCTTCATAACCGCGCCTGCGCCGTGCTCCTGCAATTTGAGCCGAAGCCGACTCACGAGGTGATCGACAGCGACTTCGCCGGCGTCCTCGGCGATGCCGACTTCGGTGATGATCTGGCCGCGGGTGAGAACCACGTTCGGTCGCCGCGCCAGCAAGGCCAGCAATCGCCACTCATTCGCGGTGACCACACATTCCGCATCACCGACAAATACACGCCGCGCATCGAAGTGCAGAGTCATCACTCCACGCCTTAGCACAGCCTCACGCATGGCCTGCGGCCTTCGCAGCAAAGCTCGAACGCGCGCAGACAACTCAACGATCGAAAACGGCTTGGTCAGGTAGTCGTCGGCGCCCGCCTCCAGGCCTTCGACGCGTTGCTCGAGAGACCTAGACGCGGTTAGAAACAAGGCCGGGGTCGCCAGCCCTTCGGCGCGCAGGGTGCGTAGCGCCGCCGCGCAATCCCCGCCCGGCATGTGCCGATCGAAAATCCAGAGGTGGAACGGCTCTTCTCGCGCCCGCAGAAGCGTCTCGGCGATCGTCGCCGCCTCTGCGACCACATAGCCCTGTTCTCGCAGACCTTGGGCAATGAAGTCCCGTAGGATGGCGTCGTCATCGGCAGCGAGGATGCGCGCGGTCATTGGGGTCCAAGGAAACCACGATTTCACGCTCGCGCGAAGAGATTGCGAAATGAATCGGGCAGGGAAAAGTCAATGCAGGCGGGCGCCCCAGCCCCATCATTGGCCCTACGCCTGCGCCTTTCTGCGAAAGCAGGGCGTCAGCCGCCCCGCGCGCGCACAAACTAGGGCGTCCGCGCAGTACCCTGCGCGGGCGCTCTTTCTTGTTGCACTAGCCACGACGGTCAATCTCGACGACTTGGGGCGAGGCGAGGGTATGCCTTCGCCATCTTCGCGACGTTGACGCGATCCATCGTCGGTCTGACTTCCATGATCGCGTCCACGGTCAAGTCTTTCCGGAGGTGCTCGAATACGGTTTCGACGCTTCAGGTTGTTCGACTTGATCTGCGGCGCCCGCTGCCTTCAAGCGGCGAGCAACTCACCCGTACCTGCCAGGATCGGCCGGGCAAGCATCAAGGCGTCAAGTCGGCTTGGCACGCCCAGTTTGCGGATAACCGCACTCATGTGCCCCTTCACCGTCGCCTCCGACAAGCCCATGTCCGCCGCCACCTGCTTGTGCAATCGCCCATCCATTGACGAAATCAGGACGCGAAGCTCAGCCGCAGAGAGTCTATCGAGTTGCTCTCTTAGAATCGTCGTCTGATCGTCTTCATCCACCTGTTCGGGAAAAGCCGTGTCGCCTCGCAGCATCGCGCACACCGCGTCTGTCATTGCCAATGGACTCAGGGATTTCGACAAAAAGCCCGCGGCGCCCAACGACCGAGCCTTCGCGATTGTAGCTTGATCCTGCCTGGCTGAAATCAGCGCTATCGGCGCCCCGCGCGTCAGTTGGCGCATGAGCAGGAGTCCCGAATAGCCTCTGGCGTCGGGGAGCATGAGGTCGAGCAACACGAGCGAAAGCCGGCGCAGGCGGATCGCTTGCTGCATGGCTGAGACGAGCGTCGGTGCGATGACGACATCGCAATGTGGGATGGCGGCGCAGATGCGCAGCCGGAGCGCCCGAGCCGTCAGCTCGTGATCGTCCACAATAAGAATGGTGGGTGACATGATGTTTTCTTGACCTCTTCGCGGGCGTCCCGGGGTCGTAATAACCGCGCGAAGGATAATATTCAGTAACTGACCAAACGCAGTAAACAGGAAGTTAAACAGTAAACATAAGTAAATATGCGGTGGCGGATCAGTCTTAAGTAGTAATGTTCCGCATATGTTCTGAACGAAGACTATTATTCCTGTCGAGGGCCTGTCAGAGCGGCCCCGTAACGACGACAGGATTCCGCCGCTTATGGCTAATGGATTCAATACCGTGCTCGCAGCAAGCGCCCCGGCGGTGCTTGCGCTTGCGTGTTTGTGGTCCGGGCCGGCCTCCGCTCAGGCGATCGCCGGCGAGCGCATCCGCAACGTCGCCTCGATCACGTACACGGTCGATGGCGAGACGCGCACCGTCGATTCCAACACGGTCGAGACCCGCGTCGATGAGCGGCTCGATGTCGGTGTTGTGGCCGCGACCGCCTCGGTTGGGGTGGGTGCGGACACTCAGCAGGTACTGCGTTTCCAAATCGTCAACCACGGCAACGGCAGCGAGTCGTTCGCATTAGCTGCCGGCAATGACGGCTCGTTGGCGGTCGGCATTGTCGGTCTCGCCTTCGATACCGACGGCGATGACGTTTACGACCCGGCGCACGACGTTGTGTACTCTCCCGGAGCGAACGACCCGATTTTGGCGCCAGGCGCGTCGGTCACAGTCTTTGTCATCTGTCTCGATCTCGCCGAGTGCGACGGAAGGTCAAACATCGACGGTCGCACTGACGGCGACGGCGGTCACGGGTTCGGGCGAACCTGGCGACACCTTTGAAGGTGAGGGCGATGCCGGCGGCGCCGCGGTGGTAAGGGACCACCACGGCAGAGGACGCGGATCTCTCACACCGCTGACAGTTGTTGCGTCAGGCGTTCAGTTCACAAAATCGCAGATCGTGACTGACGCAGCCGGGGGCGCCGTGCCCGTGCCCGGCGCCATCGTTACCTACACGCTCTCCGTTCGCGCGTTTGGCGCGACATCGATCACGGGCGCCGTGGTCACCGATCCCATCCCCGCCGGCGCCGCCTATGTGCTCGGCACTCTCACTCTTGACGGCGCCGTCCTCACTGACGCCGCCGACAGCGACGTCGGCGCTTTCGACGGCGTCTCGATCAACGTGAACCTCGGTGTTCTCACTGCGCCCGCCGAGCGTCTCGTCACCTTCAAAGCGCGCATTGAATAACGGGGCCCATCCATGAACCATCGCATCCTCCTCGCAGCGGCCGCGGCCACTGCACTCATGGCTGGCTCGGCGTTTGCCGATCCGCTCGAACTCAACAATGCCGTCTATCAGGAAGTGGAATACACGACCGCGGACGGCCAAACGGCGCAGCGCCTTGAAGCTGCGACAACCGTCACGCCTGGCGAAGACGTGGTCTATGTCATCGCCGTCAACAACACGAGCGATCGCCCGGCGGATCGCCTCGTCATCACGAACCCGGTGCCCGACGATCTACAGTTTCTTGCCGCCGAAGGCGCGCAAGTCTCGGTCGATGGCGGCCGCCGCTTCGGCGCGCTCTCGGCCCTGACTGTTCGTGACGGCAACGCCGTACGGCCAGCGACGAACGCTGACGTGACTCACGTTCGCTGGACCGTTCCACAGGTCGCGCCTGGCGCCACCGATCAAGTCTCCTTCCGCGCTCGCCTCAAGTGATCGCGGATCAATCAACACAACGCATCCAAGGGATCGTTTGAAATGACTACGCATAAGAAATTGACAGCCCTGCTTGCGGGGACTGCACTTGCCCTCGTCACCGCAGGGCAGGCATGGGCCGACGGCACCCTCGCGGGCTCGTCGATCGATAACACGGCGACCGTCGACTACGCAGTTGGCGGCGTGAACCAACCCGATATCACCTCCAACACCGCATCGTTCTTGGTCGACCGTCGCGTCAACCTGACCGTTGCCGAGCTTGGCGGCGCCGCCACGCCTGTCGCGCCTGGGTCGACGTCCCAAGTCACCACCTTCACGGTCACGAACACGACCAACTCGACGCAAGACTTCCGTCTTGTCGCTGCGCAGGATGCAAACGGCGCCACGACCGCGTTCAGCGACACCGACAGCTTCGACGCGACCAACGTCCGCGTGTTCGTCGATTCCAATGGCAATGGCGTCTATGATCCGGGTGTCGATACCCAGACCTTTATCGACGAGCTGGCGCCGGATTCGACTGTGACGGTTTTCGTCGTTGTGGACGTGCCACTGGCCAACCCCACGATGCGACGGCGGGCGTGAGCCTGACCGCCATCGCGGCCGCCTCCGGCACTGGCGGGTCGCTTGGCGCTGACATGACCCAGACGGCGGGCGCGGACACGCCCGGTTCGGTCGATACGGTTTTCGGCGACGCAGCAGGCGACTCCGATGCAGCGCGCGATGGTCGGTTCAGCGACGATGACGAGTACGACGTGCTGAGCGCCACGATCACGCTGATCAAGACCTCGCGCGTCATCTCTGATCCCTTCAACGGAACGGTGAACCCGAAGGCCATTCCGGGTGCTGTTCTGGAATATTGCATTCAAGTGCAAAACACCGGCGGCGCCGCGGCGAACGGCGTTGCGATCAACGATCCGCTGCCGGCGAACACGACGTTCGTGCCGGGCAGCATCGTCGCTGGTGGGACAGTAACTGGCGGCGTCTGCAATGCAGACGGCACGGCAGAAGACGACAATGCCGCTGGCGCTGACGAGACCGACCCGAACGGTGGCTCGTTCAACGCGGGCGTGGTGTCGGCAACCGGCGCCGTCGGTTTCGGCTGGCTCGACTTCGGCGACGCGCTTCCGCGTCACCGTGAACTGATCGGCTGAGAGCAATCGCCGCCCGGGGCACCTCCGGGCGGCGAGTCCGCCGAAACGCTTTTGCACCATCCTCCGTGCGTGCCTTCTGGTCACGCTCTGTTTGCTCGCGCAACCCTTGGGGGCGCGTGCGAATACGATCAGCAACACTGGTTCGCTGACCTATGTGGAGGGCGGTGCATCGCGCGTTGTCGAGTCGAACACCGTTATCGTCGATGTGAACCGCCAAACGAGTCCCTCAAACGTCACGTTCATGCAAGTGGCTGTCGATGGTGGCGGGATTTCGACTCCGGTTGATGGCGGGCAATGCCGCCTGGCGGACGGCGGCTATATTACAACGCCACAGCCTGTCTACCCACCGTTCGATCCAACCGCTGCGCCGCTTGAGCCGGCGACTGAATTTCGCGTGGGCGAGCCCGTCTTTGTGGTTCTCACGGATCCTGATCGCAACGCCGATAGGGCCGCGCGCGAGTTCGTCACCGTGACCGTAACGACCTCCAATGGCGACGAGGAAATGTTTCGTCTGCAGGAGACGGATGTAAATAGCGGCGTCTTCGCCGGCTTTGTGCCTACCGACAGCGCGCTTCCGCCGACCCGCTACAATTGCAGCCTGACGCTAACCGACAACGACATCTCGGTTGTCCAATACACCGACGCTCTGCACGTCGGCGACACCAGCCAAGGACGCGCAATTATCAACGCGGCGTCGCTCGCCGGCAGCCCTGACGCTTGAAAGGTGCGTCGATCGGCACCGCGTCCGCCGGTGACTTTATCCGCTACGAACTGATCGTGACGAATTGGAGCGCCGTGGCGATCGACGGCGCAGGTATTTTCGGATCGCCTGCCGGCCGGCATGCGCTATGTCGCGGGTTCGTCGCGTGTCGGTGGCATCGCGATCGACGATCCCAGCTTGGCGGGTACGGGCCTATCGCTCCGTTTTGACGTCGGTGACATTGCAGCTGGAGCAAGTGTCACCTTGAGCTACGTGATCCAAATCTCGCCTGGCGTTAGGCCAGGGCGCGCGATCAATCGCGCGGCAGCGTCGAACCGCGAGGGCGCAACCAGCAACGAGGCCGAGGCCAGCGCGTCCAGATCTCGGCGCCGCTTTTCACCGATGCCTTCACGATCATTGGGCAAGTGTTGGAAGGCGAATGCGCGCTCGATCGGCGCCCCGGCGTGCCAGGCATCAGACTCGTGATGGAAGACGGCAGATATGTCGTCACCGATGCGGACGGGCGGTATCACATTGAAGGTGTGAGACCCGGACCACACGTCGTTCAGGTCGATCTGGAGAGCATCCCCGACGGACTCGAACTCGTCCGTTGCGACAACAACACACGTCGCGGACGCCGGGCGTTCTCGCAGTTCGTCGATGGGCGCGGCGGCAGCCTACCGCGCCGATTTCTACCTGCGTCGCACAGCGCAACAGGGTGCTGAGGTCGAGCAAGGTGTTCCCGAGGCGCCAGCCGTCGCCGCGTCGGCGCCCGCCGCACCCACACCCGCCGCGCCAGCGGCGACGGATGCGGACGCAGCCGGCGCGGATCGTGATTGGTTCGCCGGGCAATCGCCGGGGATAGCATTCCTCCCAGAGGAAGATCACAATCCCCGCGCGCCGACGCTCCGTGTCGCCGGTGAAACACTTGCCGGGCCGGTCCGTCGCGCTGACGATTTCCGGTCGCGCAGCGGGCGCTCAGCTTCGATGGGACGCAGACCAGCGCTGATGGAACCATGGCGGCAGTCAGCGTTTGGCGCGGTTTGCCGTTGGTTGAAGGCGACAACGTGATCCGAGCGCGCGTCTTGGATGCTGCGGGCGCTGAGGTCGAAACGATTGTGCGCCGCGTCCGCTACGCAAACACCGCCGCCCGCGCAGAGTTCTTGCCCGAACAATCTCGATTGGTCGCCGACGGGGCGACCAGGCCAGTCATTGCGGTCCGCATTACCGATCGCGCCGGGCATCCGGTTCGTGAAGGCACGACGGGACCGCTTCACATCGCGAGCCCTGGCGCGTAGAAGGCGACGACGGCATGGCGCTCATCGAACTGGCGCCAACCACACAAGGTGGCGAAGTCGTGCTCGAATTCCCGTTCGCCCAAGCCTCGCGCCAGCGTGAAGTACGGGCATGGCTGTCGGCGACCCGGGAAGATTGGATCGTTGTCGGCTTTGCCGCCAGCACAGCGGGTTTCAACACGCTCTCGCAAAACAGCGTCCCGCTTGACGAGGAAGAGGACAGCGACATTGTTCAGGATGGTCAGCTGAGCTTCTACGCGAGCGGTCGCGTACTGGCTCGTGGCTGCTCACTTTGGCCTATGATAGCGAGCGGCGCCGCGACGATCGGGGCTTGCTCTCGACCATCGATCCGGATCGCTATTACACGGTCTATGGCGACGGCACAGAGCAATCGTATGACGCCGCGAGTCGTCAGAACCTGTACGTGCGCCTTGAGCGAGACCAGTTTTACGCGTTGTTTGGCGACTTCGAGACCGGTCTCACACAAACGGAGCTGTCGCGCTACAGCCGGACATTGACGGGCGCGCGCGTCGAGTACCGCGGCAATTTGGTGACCTTCTCGGGCTTCGCTGCCGAAACGCAGGATCGCTTCGTTCGCGACGAATTGGGGCTCTGGCTTGTCAGGCCCGTACCAATTGTCGCGCCGCGACGTTATCAGCGGATCTGACAAGATTGTTCTAGAAACGCGAGACCGCCCTGCGGACCGACCGCATAGTCGCGCGGCGCGAACTGTCGCGTCACATCGACTATGACATCGACTACGCGGCGGGCACGATCCGCTTCAGGCAGCCGATCGCGAGCCGCGACCGCGACTTCAACCCGATCTTTGTTGTCGCTGAGTATGAGGTGTTCGGCTCTGGCGAGGACGCGCGGACGGCTGGCGGCCGCGCGCCGTGCGCTTGTTCGACGGCGCGGTCGAACTTGGGGCGAGCGTAGTGACCGACCAGACGGACGGCGCGGACGCCGAACTGGCGGGTTTCGACGCCACCATTGCGCTTGCGCCGACACCACAGTCCGCGTTGAAGCTGCTTCAGCACTATGGCGCCGGGGGGACGACCCAGGAAGGCGCGGATTTTGGTCGAGGCCGAGCATCATGCCGAAACAGCGGACATCCTGGCTTACGTGCGTCAGCAGGACCGGGGTTTCGGCATCGGTCAACAGAGCCTCGGTCTGTCGGACGCGCGGCGATACGGGATCGAGGGCGCGTACGACTTTCGCCTCAGCTCAGCTTTGCCGGAAATCTCTACCGCGAAGAACAATTGACGGGCGCAGGCGCACGCACGGCGGGCGAAGCGCAGCTGCGTTACATCGGCGAGGACTTTCCCCTCAGAGGCGGCGTTCAGGCCGTCAACGACATCGTCGGACGGCCGCAATCTCGAATCGCGACTGCTGACGCTTGGCGCCAGCCGGTTCGTGATGGATCGCAGGCTGGAGATTTCCAGCGATGTCGCCATTCCGTTTGGGATGAGCGCCGAGAGTGCGGACTTCCCGGCTCGATACCGGATGGGCGCAGCCTACACGTTGACAGACAACGTGCGGCTGATCGGAACCTACGAACTCGCTGAAGGCGAGGCCTTCGAAAGTCAAACCGTGCAACTTGGCTTCGACTCCACCCCTTGGACCGGCGCACGACTGACGGGCGGTCTCAACCAAGCCAGCGTTCCTGAGTTTGGACCGCGGACCTACGCGCTGTTCGGGATCGCGCAATCGCTCCCGATCAATGAGCGGCTGACCATCGATGTTGCGTTGGAATCGAGCGCCACGATTTCAGGCGAGATTCCTGAAATCGACAGGCCTGATTCCGATTACCCGGCCGCCGCCGGTGGCTACATCGGCGCGGACGCCCTCAACGAGGATTTCACCGCGATTTCGCTTGGCGCTGCCTACCGCGCGGACATCTGGTCTTGGAACGGACGCCTCAGATCTCGTGATGGAGATGCGGCCGATCGCTTCGGCGTTGTGACGCACGTGCTGCGCCAGTTGGAGTCGGGGATCGTGGTGGGCTCAAGCCTGCGCGTCTTCCAATCGATGACGCCCGAAGGCGCGGAAACCATACAGGCAGGCATCGATTTGTCGATCGCTTGCCGCCCAATGCACAGCAACTGGTCGATTCTGAACCGGCTGGAGTTTCAGTACGACGCCCTGACCGGCGCCGAGGACGAGGCTGACGCCCGGTCGCGTCGCGCGATCAACAACTTCGCGCTCAGCTATGACGAGGGCGATACGGGCCGCCTGATGGGCACGATCTATTACGGCTCGAAGTTCGTGTTCGCGCGCTTCGAGGATCAGGAGTTCGAGGGTTACGTCGATATGTTTGGCATCGAAGCCCGGTACGACGTACGGAGTGGCTCGACCTTGGCCTGCAAGGCGGCGTGCATCATGCGTGGGACGCCGAACAATACGCGTTCACCTTCGGCCCCTCGATCGGGCTGTCGCCCTTCACCAACACTTGGGTGACGCTTGGCTACAATGTTTCCGGCTTCCGTGACAGGGACTTGGACATGTCTGGATACACAGACGTCGGGCCATACCTGACGGTGCGTATGAAATTCGACCAAGACACTTTTGAATCGCCGGAGCGGGTACAGTGAGCAAGAGCATTCGAATGCGCCTATCGGCAGCGCTGGCGGTGATGTTTGCGCTGGCGTTCTCGATCGCGCCCAGTGAAGCGGCGCAATGCGCAGCACCTGGGCGCGATGGAAGCCCCATCGGTCTCACCGGCGTCGTGAATGCGTATTGGTCTGTAACAGCAAACGCCAGCGCCGGTGCGAATTCGATCACACTGGGTTCGGCCGCAGGCGCATCGACACCGATTGCGGCGGGCGACCTCTTGCTGATCGTCCAGATGCAGGACGCGCAAATCAACTCGACTAACACGTCATCGTACGGCGATGGCGTTTCCGGCGGCGATGGTTCCGGCACGACCAATCTCACCAATAGCGGCCTCTTCGAGTTTGTGCGGGCCACCAACTCCGTTTCGTTGGCGGGCGGCACGGTTACAATTGTCGGCGGCACAGGCGGCGGTCTCATCAATTCCTACTCGAATGCCGCAGCGACCGGCACGCGCGGGCAGCGGCGCTTTCAGGTCATTCGGGTTCCCCAGTACGTCAACGCAACGCTTGGCATCGCTCTGACGGCCGCACCATGGGATGGGCTGCGAGGAGGCATCCTGGCGATCGATGTTGCCGGTGTTCTCGACCTCAATGGCGGCAGCGCGACGGTTTCTGGACTCGGATTCCGCGGCGGCGGCGGCCGTTCGCTCGCAGGCATCTCGGGCTTGCTCAATTCGGACTATCGCACGAATGCGACGCAGAATGCGAACGGCGAAGGGCGAGGGCGTCGCGGGCACGCCACGTTACGTTTTCAACGGCAGCGCCCTCGTAGATACCGGTGTCGAAGGCTATCCCAACGGCTCTCAAGCACGTGGCGCTCCTGGCAACGCTGGTGGCGGAGGACTGATGGCAATCCCGCAACGAACGACGAGAACACCGGCGGCGGCGGCGGCGGCAATCGCGGCGGTGGCGGTCGAGGCGGACACGCTTGGTGCGGGACGGCGCCTTCCGGTTGTGCGCAGACCGGCGGTTTCGGAGGCGCTGCGATTACATCGCCTCGCTGTCGGCCGGCTGACTCTAGGCGGGCGGCGGCGGCGCTGGCACAACCAACAACGCCACGGGCTCTCCGGGCGCGGGACTTGCGTCAACGGCGCCCGCTGGCGGTGGCGCCATCTTCACTTCGTGCCGGCACGATCCGCGGCTCAGGCACGTTCACGGCAAACGGCGCGAACGCTAACAACACAGTCCTCAATGACGGCTCGGGCGGCGGCGGCGCGGGCGAAGCGTTCTCATCTTCGCGTACCACGGACGACGTTGGCGCCCTCGGCGACTGCGTCGGCTAAGCGGAAATGGCGGATCGAATACGGGTGGCGGCAGCGCGCACGGTCCAGGCGGCGGCGGCGGCGGCGGCTTTGTCGCGACCTCGTTTGCTGTGACTGCTTCGGTTGGCGGCGCCGCGGGCTGACCGAGTAGTAAATGGCGGCTCATTTGGCGCGAACTACGCGCAACCGCCGGCGCTGCCGGCGCGAGCACCACGTTGGTGACAGGCGCCAGCGTTCCGGGCGCTTCCTCGGGCGGCGAATGCGCCCGTTCTGACAAAGGCATTCAGCGTCATCGACGTTGGCATCAATCAAGTTGCCTAGTCTGACGCTCACCTTCCCAATCGCAATCCCACTTTACCTCTGAGTTCGGCAGCGTTTACCGACGCCTATCCAGGCTATCCGAAATGCGGGGACGCCAGCAGCAGCAACGACCTGCACGGGCGGGTCAGTGACTGCGGGCTAAACGGAGGATCGGTCGCGATCGGGCGGAAGTATCAGCGCGGCGAGTAGTTGCACTGTGGCGGTAGATACCGTCGGCATATCCGCAGGGGGACCATACGAATACCGTGGCGGCGGGCGGCCTCACCGGGAACCATCGGTGGCGTTTCGGTTGCGTCGCCGGCCGCCGCAAGCGCAACGCTCATGGTCCGACCGCCGCTCGTTGCGACGAAAGCCTCGGGCGGTGCGGTAGCTCGGACCGCAGAACGGTCATGAATCCAGGCGCATCCAGGCGCGTTGGTGACTTCACGACCACATCGCCGGATCCTTCCGCGCGTCATCGGTGAACCTCGGCTGATGCTGGACGCCATACCAGCAAACACGGATCTGCTGGTTGGGGACCTTGCCGGCGCTGGATTAGGGTCCAGTCGCCACACTGATGGTTCTCCGGCGAGCACGTTAACCTATCAATTCGTCAGCCTCTCGTCTCTGACAGACGGCCTCGAATTCTCAAACAACAACGGCGCGACGTTCAACTACGTCCCGGTGCCGGGACCGAATGGTACCGATCCCGCCGTCACGCACATCCGCGTCCTGCCCAATGGCGCCCATGCGGCATCGGGACAATTTCAAATTCGCTTTCGCGTCCGCGTCGAATAGGCGAGCCTGTGGGAGGATCAAGTGTCAAAAGAGAACGTGGACGTAGTCCGATCAATCTATGACGCTTCAGCCGCCGGCGACATCGCTGGCGTGCTGAGTTGTGTCAGCCCGAACATCATTTGGCACGAGGTCGAGACTCTCCTCGTAAGCACGTCGACGCACAGCGGCCCCGAGGGCATCGATAAGAGTGTCACTGCGCGACACCGAGCTTTCAACGGACATCACCTCAGATCGACGAAGTGCGGGATTTCCGCGACACGGTCGTGGCGCTTGGCAGATATCACGGAAGAGACCGGCCCCAGCGCGTGCTCTCGAAAGACTCAGCTCGTGCATGTGTGGCGGCCCTCGATAGCAGAGCAGTCCGATTAGGTTCAGCAGTTTGGAAACACTGCATTGCGCGAGTGACGGGCCAGAAAGGGCCGGCCGGCAGGGGTTTGCCGACGCGCGTCCGGTAAGCACGCCGATGAACAGCGATGAACGCCTTCG
>JADJCG010000013.1 GCA_016703335.1 Caulobacteraceae bacterium
CCCGCCCGACGCTCACGTATTTGAAGCCCTTGGTGCGCATTTCTTCGGGGCGGTAGATGTTGCGGAGGTCGATCACGGTCGGCGTTTTCAGTGCGTCCTTTATGCGATCCAGATCGAGCGCGCGGAATTGATCCCATTCGGTGATGATCACCACCGCATCGGCGTTCTGCACGCAATCGTAGGGGCCGGTGGCGAACGCGACGTCCTTCAGCATGTGCTTGGCTTCGTTCATGCCTTCGGGGTCGAACGCGCGCACCTTGGCGCCTTCGTCCTGCAGGGCCGGCACGATGTCGAGCGCAGGCGCGTCGCGCATATCGTCCGTGTTCGGCTTGAAGGTAAGGCCAAGCACCGCGATGGTCTTGCCCTTCACGTCGCCGCCCAGCGCGTCGATGATCTTTTGCGCCATCTTCTGCTTGCGCGCGGAGTTCACGCGCACGGTGGCTTCGATGAGTTCGATCGGCGCGTTGTTGTCGCGCGCGGTTTTCATCAGCGCCAGCGTGTCCTTCGGGAAGCACGAGCCGCCATAGCCGGGGCCGGCGTTCAGGAACTTGCGGCCGATGCGGTTGTCGAGGCCGATGCCTTTGGCAACTTCTTGCACGTTGGCGCCGACAGCTTCGCAGAGGTCAGCGATTTCGTTGATGAAGGTGATTTTCATCGCGAGGAAGCCATTGCCAGCATACTTGATCAGCTCAGATGTACGACGCTCAGTGAACACGATCGGCGTCTCGTTGAGCGAGAGCGGACGATAGAGCTGACGCATCACATCGCGCGCGCGCTCATCATTGGTGCCGACGACGACGCGATCCGGGCGCGTGAAGTCGCCGATGGCGGCGCCTTCGCGGAGAAATTCGGGATTGGAGACGACGGCGAAATCAGCGCCTGGGTTCGTCTTCTTGATGATGGCTTCGACTTCATCGCCGGTGCCGACCGGCACCGTCGATTTGTTGACGATGACCGTATAGCCGTTGATCAGGCCTGCGATTTCTTCAGCGGCGGCATAGACGTAGGAGAGATCCGCGTGGCCATCGCCGCGGCGCGAGGGCGTGCCGACGGCGATGAACACCGCGTCCGCGTCGCGGATCGCGGCGCTCGGATCGGTCGTAAAGAGGCGGCCTTGCTCGACGTTGTCTTTGACCAGTTCATCGAGGCCCGGTTCGAAGATCGGAATTTCGCCCTTCTGCAGACGCGCGATCTTGCCGGCGTCCTTGTCGACGCAGGTGACGGTGTGGCCGAAATCGGCGAAGCACGCGCCGGAGACGAGGCCCACATAGCCGGTGCCGATCATGGTAACGCGCATCAGTTCATTCCCTCGTTAGTGCCTTTGGCCCGGCGCAGCGCTTCGTTAACGGCAGCCAGGGCGAGTTTCGCTTCGTCTTCTTTGGCGGTCGTATAGACCACCTTTCGCGCGCCGCCAGTCTCTACACTCACCGCGAATGCGGGGCGATTGATCTTAAGCACAGGGCTGGCCGCCGCTAATGCAAGGCCAGCGATCCAGAGCGGCGGAAATTTCAGGAAAAACCCGATCAGCACGAAAGCGCCTGCTATGGTTAGTAGCGTCGGCAACACGGTGGTCTTCGTTGCTGCGTTCTCAATCTGCGGTGCGGCCGCCTGCGTGATCGCGATGGCGCCGCTTGCGAATTTGATCTCGCGATCGGTGACCGAAAAATCGGCCCCCTTCAGGATCTGCGTCTCACCGCCTTCGACCACGGTTCAGATTTCCTGATTGTATTTGCCGACCTCTTGGAAGCGGGCGAGGCGGGGTTTCACCTCTTCGCGGAAGAGCGCCTTCATGTCCTCGTCGCTGGTCATGCTCTCGACCACGACAACTAGTTCAGGCTTGTTCGATGAGGCGCGCACCAGCACCCAAGCGCCATCTTCCAGTGTGACGCGCGCGCCGTTCACCGTGTTCACGTCGCGGATGTTGCGGCCAAGGATTTTGCCCCGTTCGCTGGCCAGCTTTTGATAGTCGGCGACGACGCGATCGACGATGCCGTACTTCCTTTCATCGTCGCAGTGCGGCGACATGGTCAGCGAGGTGTAGCTCTTCGGCAGCGCATCTTTTAGCTGGCCGAGCGTCTTGCCCGGATTGCGATCCAACATGGCGAGCACAGCGGCGGCTGCGACGATGCCGTCGTCATAGCCATTGCCGAGCGGCTCGCGGAAGAAGAAGTGGCCTGACTTTTCAAAGCCCGCGAGCGCGCCGAGTTCAGTGGTGCGACGCTTGATGTAGGAATGACCAGTTTTCCAGTAATCGACTTTGGCGCCGTTGGCTTTGAGAACGGGATCGATCGCGTAGAGGCCGGTGGATTTCACGTCGGCGACGAAGGTCGCGTTCTTGTGTGTGGCGCTCAAATCGCGTGCGAGCATGAGGCCGACTTTGTCGGCGAAGATCTCATCGCCCTGATCATCGACGACGCCGCAACGATCGCCATCGCCGTCGAAGCCGAGCGCGAGATCGGCGCCGTGCTTTTTCACTGCCGCAGCCATGTCGTGCAGCATTTCGCTGTCTTCGGGGTTGGCGTTGTAGTTGGGGAACGTCCAGTCGAGCGCCGTGTGCAGATCGATTACTTCCGCACCCATGCGGCGGAGCGCTTCGGGGGCGAACGCGCCGGCGGTGCCGTTGCCGCAGGCGGCGATGACTTTGATCGGGCGGGTGAGTTTCACGCGGTTGACGATGTCGGCAATGTAGCGCTCGCGCATGTCCTCGATGCGCTTGTAGGCGCCGCCCGGGCGTTCTTTGAAGTTTCCGCCGAGCACGATGTCGCGGAGCTTGCCCATTTCGTCGGGGCCGAAGGTGAGCGGGCGATCGGCGCCCATCTTCACGCCGGTCCAGCCGTTTTCGTTGTGGCTTGCGGTCACCATCGCGACGCAGGGAATATCGAGCGCGACTGTGCGAAGTAAGCGGTCGGCGAGAGGGCGAGGCCGATGTCGTTCACCTCCATGCCGGCCTGCATCAGGCCAAGCGTCAGCGCTTGCTTGATCGAGGTGGAGTAGAAGCGGAAATCGTGCCCAACGACAATGCGCGGCGCGACGCCGAATTCGTGAATGAGCGTGCCGAGGCCAAGGCCAAGCGCTTGCACGCCGAGCAGGTTCAATTCCGGCGGCTTATCGTTGCCTTGAATGCCGAACCACCAGCGCGCGTCGTATTCGCGAAAGCCCGTCGGCTTGACCAGCGGCAGCGCTTCGAAGTCAGCGGAATTGGGCGCGAGGCTTGCGCGCGGCGCAGGCAACATGGGCAGGTTCCAGGTGGTTAGGAGGGAGTGCGGGCGGTGTGGTCGATATGGCCGCGAATTTCAATCCGCCGCTCTGTCTCAGGTGCGCGGCATGATCCGAATACGCGTGATTTCCAGGCCGTAAGCCATGTCTCCCAAGTTCGAGATCGGACGAATGCCGATGGCGTTCACTGAACTACGGGCTGGCAGCGTAAAGCGCAGCGTTGCGGTTTCTGGCGGCGCGGTTTGCGTGACCCACGGCGAGGGGCCGTTGTCGCTGCTGCGCAGACTGATCGCCAATTGGTTGGCGGCGTTCACCGGTAGCGGATTGTAGCTCACCTCAATGACCACAGGCCGGTCGCTGATTGCGGCGCTGACCTCGGGCGAGATCAACAATTGTGTGCCGGTTTCCTCGGGCGCCGGCGGCGCGACGGCTTGTTCCGGCTTTTGCGCCACGCGGAGGCGCAGCGGCCGCCCAAACCAGTCGCGCACGACCGTCATTTCTTCGCTGCCCGCGGCGGGCGTGTTGAAGCCGTAGCCTTGATAGACAAGCCAGCCACTGTCCTGAGCAGCCGCCATGGGCGCGGGCTCCCGCGGCCAAGATTGGGGCCGGAGGCTCACGACGATTGCCGCCGCGGCGATCAGAAGCGCGAGCGGGTAGAAGATCAGTGGGTGGAACAGCCAGTGACGCATTGGCTCGGGTGTAGCGTGCCTGAGCGGGAGCGTCCAAGCGGCTTCGGCTCTTGACGGGCCGGGGCCAGCCTGTGAGCAAGCGGGCCATGCCCTATCTCGCACTGCTTCGTCACGGCCAGAGCCAGTGGAATCTGGAAAACCGCTTCACCGGCTGGGTGGATGTGGACCTGACGCCAGCCGGAGAGGCCCAAGCGCGCCGTTCCGGCGAATTGCTGGCCGAGAGCGGCGTGGCCTTCGACAAGTTGTTCACATCCGTACAGACGCGCGCGGTCCGGACCGGGTCATTGGCGACTGAGGCGGCAAAGCTCGCTTGGCTGCCGGTCGAGCGCGACTGGCGCCTGAACGAGCGCCATTACGGTGCGCTGACTGGGCTCAATAAGGCAGAAACCGCCGCCAAGCATGGCGAAGACAAAGTGCTGGTTTGGCGCCGGTCCTACGACGTGCCGCCACCGCAGCTCGAAGCGGGCGGCGAGTTCGATCTTTCCAAGGATCGCCGCTATGCCGGCATCACCGTGCCGGCCACCGAGTCCTTGAAACTAACGCTTGAGCGCGTGCTGCCGTACTGGCGCGAGGCCATCGCGCCGGATTTGAAGGCAGGAAAGAATCTGATCATCGCCGCGCACGGCAACTCGCTGCGCGCAATTGTGAAGCACCTCTTCAACGTGCCGGACGCCGATATCGTCCACGTCGAAATCCCGACCGGCAATCCGTTGCTGATCGAACTCGACGCGGACTTGAAGCCGATCTCGGTGCGTTACCTCGATGAGGACCGCGCCGAGAAGTTGCCCGCTCTGCCTGCGTGAGCGACATCGATTTCATGCGGCGAGCCTTGTCGCTCGCTTCGTCTGGCGTCGGCCTGACCGGCGACAATCCTTCTGTCGCTTGTGTGATTGTCCGCGATGGCGTGGTGATCGCGGAAGCGCGCACGGCGGATGGCGGACGCCCACACGCAGAAGAGCGGGCTGTGGCGCTGACGGACGCGCGCGACGCGACTGTGTATGTGACGCTGGAACCGTGCGCGAAGCGGAGTGCGGGCGGCGCCTCGTGCTCCGAAATGCTCATTCAAGCTGGTGTGGCACGGGTCGTTATTGCCGTGGGTGATCCGCACCCGCTCGTTGCGGGCGCCGGCATCGAACGGCTACGCGCGGCGGGCGTAGAGGTCGAAGTCGGAATATTGGCCGATGAGGGGCGGGCCTTGAACGCCGGCTTCTTCGCGAAGTGGGGCGCGTTCTAGCGTTTGCCGACGATCAGTGGATCGTTCTCTTTTACCAGACCGTCGAAGTACTCGATGGTTTTAACCAGGCCGTCGCGCAGCTGAATCTTCGGCGCCCAATTCAGCACTTCGCGCGCTTTTTCGATGTTGGGTTGACGCTGCTTTGGATCGTCACTCGGCAGTGGCTTATACTCGAGCTTTGATTTTGCGCCGGTGAGTTCGATCACGGCTTCGGCGAGTTGCTTGATCGTGAACTCGTTCGGATTGCCGAGATTGATCGGCCCCGGCAGATCGCCGTCCGTATCCATGAACGTGATGAAAGCGTTGATCAGATCGTCGACGTAGCAGAACGAGCGCGTTTGCAGGCCGTCTCCATAGAGCGTGATGTTCTCGCCGCGCAGCGCTTGCACGATGAAGTTGCTGACCACGCGGCCGTCGTTGGGATGCATGCGCGGGCCGTACGTGTTGAAGATGCGCGCGACACGAATGTCGGTCTTGTGCTGGCGATAATAGTCAAAAAACAATGTCTCGGCGCAGCGTTTGCCTTCGTCGTAGCAAGAGCGGATGCCGATTGGATTGACGCGGCCCCAGTATTCTTCGGGCTGAGGGTGCACGTCCGGATCGCCGTACACTTCCGAGGTCGAAGCCTGGAAGATGCGCGCCTTCAGGCGCTTGGCGAGGCCCAGCATGTTGATGGCGCCGTGGACGCTGGTCTTCGTCGTTTGCACCGGGTCGTGCTGGTAGTGCACGGGCGAGGCGGGGCAGGCCAAGTTGTAGATCTGATCGACCTCGACATAGAGCGGGAAGGTCACGTCGTGGCGCAGGAACTCGAAGTTCGGTTGGTTGAGCAGGTGCGCAATGTTGCGCTTGCGGCCGGTGAAGAGATTGTCGGCGCAGACGACATCGTCGCCGCGCGCGACGAGCCGATCGCACAGGTGTGAACCGAGAAAACCGGAGCCGCCGGTGACGAGAATGCGCCGTTCAAACATGTGGTTTGCTTAGGAGGTCCCTTATGGGTGTTTGAGAGGGCGATCAAATCTCGTCCCAGGGCGCTTTGCGGCGCCAGCGGCGAGGCAAGATTATCCACAGGGACGCTGAGGACACAGCCAAGTCTAATTACCGCCCGGTAATGACCTCCGAGGCTTCAAATTTTCCCGGAACAAGGCCAATTGCTGTCCATCGAAGCGGACTGGCTTTTCGGGTTTGTCGTCGGCCGCGGGATGGAGAAATCTCAAATGAAGAAAACCGCATTGCTCGCGGCGGTCGCCGCTGTTCGTCGCCACGCCTGCCTTGGCTCACTGGCGGCCACGTTGGTGTTACCTACGGCAACACTGAATCTGACGCGACCGAGGGGTGACACTTGGCAGGTTGAAGGTGCCTTGGGCGGCGCCAGTGGCGCTGTCGGCTATCAAATCGATGGCGGCATCGGCAGCACCGACGCCGACGGCAGCGATATCGATCACCACACCATCGCTGGCCACCTCTACTGGCACACCGACAATTGGAACCTCGGCGCGGTGTTCGCGACCACGAGCATCGAAGATGACGTCACCAGCGTGGACGAGACTGTTTACGGCATCGAAGGCACGGTCAACGTTGCGCCGAACGCGGTGATCTTCGGTAGCTACACTGTCGGTGAAACCGAATTCCTGATCGATCTCGACACGTGGAACGCCGACATCGGACTGAACTACTACTTCACCGACAACTTCCGTGTCAGCGGCACGCTCGGCACCGGCAACCTCGATGCCGGCGGCGGTGCGGACGTCGATACGTCTTCATACGGCATCAGCGGCGAGTGGCAGATGGCGTCCGCGCCAGTGAGCTTCCGCGCAGGCTGGAGCACAATCGATACGGATGCGTTCGGTGAGTACGACACGTTCTCGCTCGGCGTTCGCTGGAACTTCGGCGGCACGCTGCGCGAGCGTGACACCGCTACGCCGTTCGAGACCCAAACGGGCCTCTATCAGCGTGTTTACGCGATCCAGTAAGAGCGTTGAGCTCAAGCCAGCTATTAAGGGCGCTCCTTCCGGGAGCGCCCTTTTTGCTGCGCGGTGGCGGAAAGCTCGGGTTTGGGGGGCGGGGGGGGGGGGGGTTTGCCGGCGCGAATGGCGAAGAGATCGCGTCCGCGCCAGCGCATCCACGTGTCAGCTGGACTGATCCTGGCCCGAAGGAGTTCGACACCGAACTCTCCCTCGGGGGGGGGGGGGCGGGCGCGGGGGGGGGAGGGGGGGGGGCGGGGGGCCGGGGGGGGGGGGGGGGGGGGGGGTGCGTATTCCAGTCGTGCTGGAGTAGTCACTCCGCTGTTCGCGCAACGCCAGCGCTAGCGTAATTTCGCGATAGTGAGGCCGTCGACTTTGGCGCGGTCTTTTACGGATTCTTCGCTGCGGGTGAGCGCCTTGGCGATGGCTTTGAGCGACATGCCTTTGCCCGCGAATTGGTGCAGCTTTTGAATCTCGTCCTGCCGCCAGGGCTGACGGTGGCGTTCAAAGCGTTCGCTCATTCGGCGGCGATCGCGGCGCGTTTGGCGAGCTTGTCGAAGGCGACGAGGTCGCCGACGAGATCTTCGAGTTGATCGAAGGGCACCATGTTGGGGCCGTCGCTCGGGGCGTTGTCCGGATCGGGATGGGCTTCGAGGAAGACGGCGGCGACGCCGATCGCAACGGCCGCGCGCGCGAGGATGGGGACGAATTGGCGCTCACCGCCGCTGGTGTCACCGCGGCCGCCGGGTTGTTGGACGCTGTGGGTGGCGTCGAACACGACGGGGGCGCCGAAGCTCTTCATGATCGGGATCGCGCGCATGTCGGAGACGAGCGTGTTGTAGCCGAACGAAGCGCCGCGCTCGCACGCCATAACGTTCGGGTTGCCGCTGCCCGTGATCTTGGCGATCACGTTCTTCATATCCCACGGCGCCAAGAACTGACCCTTCTTCACGTTGATCGCTTTGCCGGTTTCGGCGGCGGCGACGAGCAGGTCGGTTTGGCGGCAGAGGAAAGCCGGGATTTGGAGGACATCCACGACTTCGGCGACTTCGGCGCATTGCTCGGGCAAGTGCACGTCGGTGATTACCGGCACGCCGATCTTCTTGCGGATCTCTTCGAAGATCGGAGCGGCGGTGTCGAAGCCCGCGCCGCGCTTAGTTGAGAGGCTGGAGCGATTGGCTTTGTCGAAACTGGTTTTGTAAATGAACCCGGCGCCTGCGCGCTTGAACACATCGCGGAGAAACTCTGCGGTTTCGAGCGCGTGCTGGCGGCTCTCGAGCTGGCACGGGCCGCAGATGAAAGTGAGCGGCAGGTTATTACCGATCTCAAGCGGCGTGCTCTCAACGCGCGGAATGCGAATGACGGAGGCGGGGTTCATGGCTGTCCTTTGTGGGAGCACGACACTTAGGCCGTAGCGCTTATGGGCTCAACCTCACACGCGCGTGTGGCTGCTATGAAAAGGCTGTCAGGGATGGCGTTTTCTATGGCCGGCATCGGCCGCGCCTATTCCGCCGCTTCGGCGATCTTGAGCGAGCAGGGCGGCTCTTCGGCGGCGGCGCGCGCCTGCAGCCAGGTCGCGAAACGCTGTGCGTCCGGGCTTGGGTTGCGGCCTGTCGGCCAGCAGAGCCAGTAGGCGAACGTGTCCCGCACGGCGATGTCGAACGGCGTGACGAGCCGACCGGCGCGGATTTCGTCAATGGCGAGCCATTGGCGGCCAAGCGCGATGCCTTGTCCTGCCAGCGCGGCCTTCAGCAGGAGCGGACTGTCGTCAAACTTTGGGCCCTTGCTGGGCTCGGGCCAATCCAGGTTCGCCGCCTGGAACCATCGCGTCCAGGGCGTCCAGGGATTGCGCAGCAACATCGCGCGCTTGAGATCTGCGGGCTCGTTAAGCTTGTGCTTGTCGCGATACTCGGGGCTGCATACAGGCGTCAGCGCTTCATCGAAGAGCTTGGTCGAATGCAATCCCGGCCAACCTCCTGCGCCAAGCCGAATGCCAAGATCGATGCCTTCCTTGCGATAATCGTTCAGCGCCTCGGTGACGCGAAGCTCAATGTCGATGTCAGGATGCTCGGCGCGAAAATCGCCAAGGCGGGCGAACAGCCATGTTGAAGCAAGACTTGGCACCGCGGTGATGACGACGTGGCGCTGCGCCTTCGAGTGCGCGCCCTTTGGTGGCGGGAAAGCCTGCTCAAGAATAGAAAGCCCTTGGCGCACTTGCGTCTCAAGCTGCTGGCCGTCTGGAGTCAGCTGCATCGTGTTTCCAGCTCGGCGAAACAGCGTGACGCCGACGCGTTGCTCAAGCTCACGGATGCGATGGCTAACTGCGCCGTGCGTCAGGCCAAGCTCCTCGGCGGCCTTGGAGTAGGACTTCAAACGCGCGGCCGCCTCAAAGGCGCGGAGCGTCTGGAGAGAGGGCAGCGACACCTAGTTTTGACCCCCGCGGGATGTGAATTCCGCTCACATCCAAGTCGTCCACTCTTCGTTCGGATTCAAGGGGTGGGGCGCCCACCTGAGGTCTGTCGCCGAGAGAATTTCATCGTTTCCCGGCTCAAAATTGGAGGAACGACAATGCTGAAGCCTACTGGTCTTTATACCTATGCACTCAAAAACGGCACGCCGCTCGCGGTGAAAGCCGCCTCGGTCGCGGTGGCGACATTGCTGGTGCTGCTCGTCGCCGTGCCGGTGCTCGCGATTGGCGCGGCGGTGGTTGCGTAACTCCGTCCGCCCGGCGGGGCCGCTTCCCTCGCATGCCCTAGCCGCCCCGAGCGGTCCCGCCATTTTCTCTATGACGTGAGCGGCAGACTCTTGAGAGCTGCTCCGGGGGTTGCGTCCTCCGTGTGGATGCGACCCCACAATCCGAGGAACAGCATCGGATAGCGAAGCGCCTCGTGCGCATCATCGGTGAAAATGGCGCGGATCGTCTCCGCGTTCGCTGCGGCGCGAACAGCTTCGACTTGCGGCAACGTTTGCGCGAGGTCAGCGGCGCGCGGCGAGATCCACGCCGAGACCGGGACCGTAAAGCCCTTCTTCTTCGCCCAGGGTTCGGCGGCGGGGCAGTTCTTCTCCAGCCACGCACGCAGGATGTATTTGCCGAACTTGCCGCGTGTCTTGAGATTGTCAGGCAAGTGAAACGCAAACGCCGCGACTTCCGGGTCCAGAAACGGTGTCCGGCCTTCGAGACCATGCGCCATCAGCATGCGATCTAGTTTGAGGAGCAGATCGTTGGGCAGCCAGGTTGCGATGTCGGCGCTCTGCGCTTGTTGCAATGTGCTGAAGCCGTTCGGTTGCGTGGCGTGTTTGCGCCAAGCCTCAACGGCGCCTGCGCCGAGGATCGTGTCCGTCTGAGGTTCGGCGACCCGTCCGCCTAGCCATTTAGGCCGTTGGGCGCGGCGGTAACGGGAATAACCACCAAAGAGTTCGTCGCCGCCTTCGCCGGTCAGTACGACGGTGAGCCGCTTCTTGGCTTCTTGCGCGAGCTTGTACGTTGGCAAGCACGCATAGTCCGCGACAGGATCGTCCATCGCCCACGCCACTTGCGGGACGATCGACCAGAAATCCTCTTCGCCGAAGCTGACATTATTCCAATCGAGCTTGAGTTGCCGCGCGACGTGCTCCGCTTGAGCGCGCTCATCTCGCGCGCCTTCGGCGTCAAAGCCACACGTGTACGCAACGACTGGCCGTGCATTGAGCCGCGCCATCATCGTGGCGACGGTCGCGCTATCGATGCCACCTGAGAGGAAGAGGCCGTAGGGGACATCAGAACGCTGGTGAACTTTGATCGAGTCTTCGAGAACGCGATCGAGCTCGGCGATGGCGGCGGTATCGTCGCTAATGCGCGAACGCGCCGGCGGCAGAGCTGAGCGCGTCCGGTGGCGCTTCACTGAGCCGTTCACAATCTCGATGATCTCACCTGGCTCGAGACGAATGACGCCGGGCCAGGCCGTCTCGTTCTCTAGCGTGTAGTGCAGTGCAGCGACTTGATTGGAGATTGCCGGGACGACTTGTGCCTTCCCAAACGAACGGGGTTCCGAGGAAAACGCCACGGCGCCGTTGCGCGCGTAAATGTAGAGCGGCTTGATTCCGAAAGGATCGCGGACGAGCCAGGTACGGCCATCACAGCCGATGAGGCAAAACGCGTACATGCCGCGCAGGTGATCGAACCCCGCTTCGCCTTCCTGCGCATAGATGTGCAGCAGCGGTTCGAAATCCGAGCCGGTGCCGAGCTTGCCTTTGAGCTGATATGCCTCGGCCAGTTCTATGTAATTGTAGATCTCGCCATTGCCGATAATGGTGCTGCCCGCCGCATGCAGTGGCTGCCAGCCGCCCTCCAGGTCAATGATGGACAGCCGTGCATGAGCGAGTGAGTAGCGCTCGCTCTCTTCGACACGAATCCCGTTCGGCCCGCGATGCGCGATGGCATCGATTAGCGCCTGCGCGCCAGTGGCTTCGCCGATGATGCCAGCGATGCCGCACATCAGAGGCCTCCTAACGTATCGAACAGCACACGCCACTGCGCGACGATGGCGCTTTCGGAAAACTCAGTTTCAACACGCTGAGCGCCGTTGGCGACGAACTTGGCCGAGAGCTCTTTGTCTGCGAGGAGCATCTTGGTCTTTGCCGCCAACGCTTCTGCGTCGTCGATCTCGATCAGGAATCCATCTTCGCCGTCGCGAATAAGCGCGCCAGGCCCCGCGGACTTCGCAGCAATCACCGGCACACCATGCGCCCAAGATTGAATGACGACATTGCCGAGTGGTTCGAAACGCGATGGAAACAGCACGAGGTCAGCCGTGCGGTAGAGTGAGGGTGCGTCGTCGCGCCAGCCTAAGAAACGCACACGGTCGGCCACGCCGAGATCTTGCGCCTGCGATTTCAAGATCGCCTCGTCCGGCCCGTCGCCCGCGATCCAGAGGTAAGCGTCAGGCAATTGCTGCAACGCGCGCAATGTAACGTCGTGGGCCTTGCTGGTATGAAGTCGTCCCATGCCGAGTAGCAATGGCACATCGGGCGGCGTGTCGAGCGTTTCGCGCACGATGATTCCGCCTGGGTCGCGGCGCGCAAAGTTCGGAATGTAGTGTACCCTACCTTTGGGCCAGCCTTCGCGGATGATCCAATCGACAATGTCTTGTGTGTTGCCAACGAGCGCGTCGAAGCCTCGATAATTCTTCAATTTGTAATAGCCGCCCAAGCGGCCGATGCGCTTCCAGCCGCGGTGCTGGCCGGTGCTGGCCGGCGTCAGGCTGGCGGCGCGGTTCATCCAGGCGATGATGACGCGCGCGTTGTGCTCCGTCGCCATCTTTGCGATGTCGCGCGAGGTGGTGAAATCGAGCGGCTTTGAAAACGGCAGCACGCGCGTCGGGATGTTGAGAGCGCCCAGTTCCGTCTCGCGCACCGCGTGCGCGCGGATCGCCGCGCTCTGTTTTATGCCAGCGCGGTCGAAGGCGCCCGCAAGGCTCATGAAATACGCCTCGGCGCCGCCGTTCGCGGACGAGCCCATAGTCTGGAGCACGGGTGTGATTTGATGGAGCGGGAGGATCATGCGGCGGCTTCCGACATAGAGGTCAGCGGCGCCCGCCTCAACCGCTTGCTCGCAGATGACTTTTCCCGGCGCGCATGCGAGAGGGGCGGCCATGAGCATTATCGACCCGAAGGCCGCCGTCGCGGCGGGCCAGGACACAATCCGCGCCGAGGCGCGTGCGCTGGACACGCTGGCCGAAGCGCTAGCGGGCGAGTTGAACGAGGCCTTCGTGCATGCAGCGCGCTTGCTGGCCGAAGCCAAGGGGCGAGTCATCGTCTCAGGAATGGGCAAGTCGGGCCACATCGCGCGCAAGATCGCAGCGACCTTGGCCTCGACTGGCACGCCTGCGCAGTTCGTCCACCCGGCTGAAGCTAGCCACGGCGATCTCGGCATGATCGTCGAAGCCGATTGCGTGTTGGCGATCTCGCGCTCGGGCGAGACCGCCGAACTTTCCGATCTTCTCTATCATTGCCGCCGCATCAAAGTGCCGATCATCGGCATGACGTTTAAGCCCGGCTCTTCGCTCGCGACGGCCTCTACCGCCGCGCTTGTGCTTCCGGAGTGCGGCGAGGCCAGCGAAGAAGCGCCGGCGCCTACCATCTCCACGACGATGTGTCTTGCGCTCGGCGACGCTCTCGCAGTGGCGCTAATCAAAGCACGTGGCTTCACCGCCGATCATTTCGGCGCGATCCATCCAGGCGGCAAGCTCGGCGCTGCGCTGAAGAAAGTCACGGACGTCATGCGCGTCGGCCAAAGCGACCCGCTGATCGCCCCGGACATTTCAGTGCCGGACACCATGAAAGCCATGAGCGTCGGCGGCATCGGCGCTGTTGGAGTGATTGAAGAGGGCAAGCTGATCGGCATCGTCACCGACGGCGATCTGCGCCGGAAGCTCTCGCCAGAGATGTTCGGCAAAACTGCACGGGACATCATGACGGCGGCGCCAAAAACGATCGCGCCGGGCGCGCCGATCGCCGATGCTATCGCGATCATGAACGAGAAGCGCATCACGTTGTTGTTTGCCGTCGAGGAGGGCAAGCCGGTTGGCGTGGTTCACATGCACGATCTGCTGGCCGCTGGTGTACGCTAGTAAATTCGGGGGACAGAGAATGAAGCATCTGGTGAAGCTGGCGGTTGCCGCCTCAATGTTGTTTGCGGCCTCAGCAAGCGCGCAAACGACGACACCGTTCCCGGCCTCTGTCGAAGCCTCAATCCAATCTGTGCTCCCTCGTATGATCGCGTGGCGCCGTGATTTCCACGAGCATCCGGAGCTTTCGTACGAGGAGGTCCGCACTTCCCGCGTCGTCGCTGCGCATTTGCGTTCGTTGCGGCTCGAAGTTCGAACAGGCGTTGCACAAACCGGCGTCGTTGGCGTCCTGCGCGGTGGTCGTCCCGGCCCGGTGATCGCGCTCCGCGCTGACATGGACGCGCTGCCTGTCACCGAGGAAGGCGATCTGCCGTTCCGTTCGCGCGCGCGCGGTCACTACAACGGCCAGGACGTCGGCATCATGCACGCGTGCGGCCACGACACGCACGTTGCTGTGCTGATGGCTGCAGCGACGGTGCTGGCCTCGCAGCGCGAACAACTCGCGGGCGCGGTCATCTTCGTGTTCCAACCTTCGGAAGAGGGCGCGCCTCCGGGTGGTCTTGGCGGCGCGCGCCGCATGCTGGCTGAGAACGTGTTCGGCGATCTTCAGCCTGAAGCCATCTACGGTCTGCACGCTTGGCCGCAAGCGAGCGGCACGGTGACGATGATCTCAGGCCCTATGATGGCCGGCTCTGATCGTATCGACATCACTGTGACCGGCAGTCAGACCCACGGCGCGCAGCCGCACGCGGGCATTGATCCGATCGTCGCGTCGTCGCAGATCATCAACGCGCTGCAGACTGTCCCATCGCGCCAGATGGATGCGGTCGGCTCACCCGTGATCGTGACCATCGGCATGATCCAGGGCGGTGTGCGTTACAACATCATCCCGCAAACCGTGCAGATGCAGGGCACGCTGCGCTATCTCAATCCGGAAACGCGCGAGCGCTTCTACGAGCGCATTCGCCGAACAATCACTGAAACCGCCGCCGCCACTGGCGCGACGGCGGAAGTGACGATCACTGAAAATGCGATCCCAACCGTGAACCCGCCTGAACTTATGGCGCGCACGCGCGCCGCCGTGACCAGAGCGCTCGGCGAGGATCATGTCCTCAATGGTCAGCCGGTTATGCCAGCCGAGGATTTCGCCTATTTCCAACAAGCCGTTCCCGGCATCTTCTTTTTCTACGGCGTCAACCCGCCCGGCGTGACGCAAGCGGAGGCCGCGCCGAACCACAATCCGCGCTTCTTCGCGCACGAGCCGGCAATGGAAACCGCCTTGCGGGCGATGTTGGCGGTAACGCTGGATCGCGTCGGGGGAAACACCCAGAGTTGATCTTGCTAACCTTGCGCCTCAGCCGCTCGGAGGTAAGCTCTCGGGCAGGGGATCGTGTCATGAAGGGTGTCGTGCTCGGCGGCTTGGCCGCATTGACGTTGTCGGCGTTCGCCGCACCGGCGTTGGCTGACATTCAGTGGCAAGTCTTCGAACTCCGCCGTCAGCAATGCTACAATTCCGCCAATAGCTTCTCGCCCGAAGAGAGCATTCGCGGCTGTTCCGATCTCATCTCTATGCGCACTATCACCGGCGACGGCCGCGCGCAGGCCTATAAGCTCCGCGGCGACCGCTATCGCCAGCTCAGTGATTGGGATCGCGCGCTCTCGGACTACACCCAAGTCATCCGCATGCGCGGCGATCACCCGGGCGCTTATTATCGCCGGAGTGAGGTCTATCTGGCCCAGGGCCAATACCAGCTCGCTATGGCTGATGCTGAGCGGGTCGTTCGGATCGCGCCGGATACGCCCGGCGGCTATCGCATCCGGTGCGAAATCCGAGCCGTGCAAAACGTCGAACTCGACGCCGCGCGCGAAGATTGCAATCGCGCCCTTGAGATCAACTCCATCGACACCGCCGCTTTGGCCGCCCGCGGCTTGCTCAATCTCCGCGCCCGCTCGAACGATGAAGCTTGGACGGATTTCGACGCTGCGATCTTCAACGGCCGTCGCACGGCGCGAACTTTGTTCGGTCGCGGCGTCGCTGCGATCCGTTTAGGCCGCGCGCGCGAAGGACGCGCCGACATCGCTGCCGCCGAAGACATGCAGGCCGAAATTGGCACGACGTTCGCGAGCTACGGCGTCACGCCTCCCTGATAGGCGTGCGACGCCCGGTCGCGCTTTTGCTTGACTCTGCGGTAGCAGAAAGGCCCTATGCGGCCCGGACGTCGGGACGATCACGACCCTCGCGGTTCATCCGCGTTGGCTACTCACCCCTAAAAGTCCAACCCGCGGGTCTATTTCAGGCGCGGGAGTTTGCGAGGAGTGCGGCCATGGCGACGGGCGTGGTGAAATGGTTCAACATGCAAAAGGGTTTCGGCTTCATCGCGCCGGACGAGGGCGGGGCGGATGTCTTCGTCCATGTTAGCGCGGTTGAGCGGTCAGGCCTGACGGGTTTGAAGGAAGGCCAGGCGGTCAGCTTCGACGTCGAAAACGACCCACGCAAGAACAAGCCGTCGGCGGTGAACATTAAGCCGGTCTGACGCGGTTCTTAGACTTGAAGTTTCAATCGCCGTGCGGTTCACCGTACGGCGATTTTGTTTTTCCGGGAGATTCCCATGACTGCCCCGTTCCGCCTTTATGGCGCGGAGCTTTCCCCGTATTCGGTGAAGGTGCGTTCTTACCTCCGGTACAAGGGCGTCGACTTCGAATGGCGCGCGCGCACCAACGCGAGCCAGGACGAGTTCCAGCGCTACGCCAAGCTGCCGCTGATCCCGGTGCTGGTCGACGCTGACGAAAATGCCCTGCAGGACTCGACGCCGATCATCGAGAAGCTTGAGGCGCAGTACACAGACCATTCGATCGTGCCGGAAGAGGCGTCGCTGGCGTTCCTGTCAGCGCTCATTGAGGACTACGCCGACGAGTGGCTCAACAAGGCGATGTTCCACTACCGCTGGAGCTATCCCGAAGATCAGGAATTTGCCGCTAAGCGGATCAGCGACATGATCTTCGAAGGCGCCGAGAAGCCGGAAGGCATCGAAGAGCAAGTCCGCACGCGGATGATCGGGCGGCTCTATCATGTCGGCTCCTCGCCCGAGACCGCAGGTCTGATCGAGGGGTCGTTCACCCGTCTCTTGAGCCTGCTCGATAAGGTCCTGGCAAAGCGCCCGTACCTGTTTGGCGGCCGACCCTCGCTCGCTGATTTCGGTCTTGCTGGCCAACTGGCGCAGCTCAACTCGGATCCGACGCCAGGCGCGTTGCTGCGGGCGCAAGCGCCGAACGTCGTGCGCTGGCTTGAGCGAATGGAAAACCCTAGGGCTGAAGGCAGCTTCGCGTCGTTCGCCGACGTACGCGATAGCGTCGAAGACTTGCTCCGTGACGAAATTGCTGGTGCGTACCTCCTCTGGATGGACGCCAACGCGCGCGCCGTCGCTGACGACGCGTCAGGCGTGAGCGTTGATATCGCCGGCACCACCTTCGTGCAGAAGCCGCAGCGTTACGCCGCTAAGGCGTTCAGCGAACTGAAGCGCAAACGCGGCCTCGTCGAGGACGAAGCGCTTGCCGCGCTGCTCGCCGCGACCGGCGTTGATGCATTGCTTGCCGTATCGCGTGCGGACGACGATGATGCTGGTGATGACGAAGAGGGCGGCGACGACGGCGAAGAAGCCGAAGGCGAGGAATAGCTCTACGGGGCGCCGCACGCTGCTTTGAAATCGTACGGCGCCTCCGCCACGCAATCGGGCCAAGCATTCGTATCGCGCCAGTAGCGCGATAGACCCAGGCGCGTGCAGAGCTGCGGAAATTCCGGGTTCATGCGGAGCTGGATGGTTTCGCCGATGAACAGGAGTGCGGTTTCGTAGCCAATGTGCGGCCGCGTGGTCTCAAGCGCGCCGGCGCGCCAGGCGTCGACGTTGTCGAGCGCATCACCAAAGATTGCGAGGGCCGGTCCGGTGAACCCAAGCACGGAGAGCGCCGTCGCCAAGTCGAGCGCGGCGGCCGGCTCAGCTTCCGCCATCTGCGCGAAGTCGTGGCCGAGTTGCATGAACGCTTCGGGCGAAGGCTGCATCATCAGCTGCTGCATGCGCTCGCCAGCCTTGTAGGATGCGCTGTCTTTCAAGCCGGGAATGAGCCGCGCGCCATCTTCTCGCAACACTTTAGCTGCGGAAAATTTCCATCCAGCGCCGAAGTGTTGAGCCGCATGAACCAGACGAACACGTTGTCCGGATAGCGCTTGGCTGCTTCCTCAAGGATTTCGCGCCCGCTGTCTTTCGAGTGCTTCGACCAGACATTGTAGCCGTGAAACGCCGCCAGCAGGGGATCGAGTGGATCAAGTTCAAAGGCGCGCGCCTGCTGCGCGTAGCCTTCTTGGACGCGGCCCGTTGACACTAAGAACTGTCCGTGCCGGAAGAGGAGATGCGGATTGTTTGGCTCTGCCGCGAGCGCCTTTTCGAGCAGCGCCTCGCGCTCGCGCCAGCGCCCAAAGAACTCGCCTTCGAGCGCTGCCAGCACGGCATACGCCTCGCCCATGGATGGATCGGCGCCGAGCGCGCGTTCGGCCGCTTCACGAGCGTCTTCAGCAAGTCGCGCCCGATCGGTGCGCGACAAACGCAGCGTCTCAAGCTTCGCGCCCGCGAGCGCCGCCCAAGCGCGGGCAAAATCCGGCGCTTCACGAACGATGCGCTCCAGCGCCGCTGCGCTCGACTGAATGCAGGGGATGGCGCCGCTGCGCAGGAGCTCACGCGCTTCGAAATAAGAGTCAGACAGCGCCGGCGTCAGCGTCGGTGCTCGCACGCGCTTGGCCTCGCCGAGCGTGACCTCAAGCGCCTTCGCGACTTCAGCCGCGATCTCTTCCTGCAACGCAAACGTATCGCCCAGATCCCGATCGTAGCGTTCAGACCAGAGCACCACACCCGACTCTGCCTCCAGCGAGACTGGCGGAGATGCGAACGCGGTCGTCGGTGCGCCGCACCGAGCCATCCAGGATGTGAGTCGCGTTCAGCGCTTTCGCCGCGCGAGGCTTGTCCCGCCCGCGGAACGCGAAGCTCGATGTAGCACCGATAACTTTGAGGCCATCGAGGCGCGAGACGGCGTAGAGAATTTCCTCCGACACGCCATCGGCAAGTGTGCGCGTGGCGCGATCGCGTGCTGGCGTATCGAACGGCAGCACTGCCAGCGTCGGCGTTGTTGCACGCGCTTTGACAGGCGCCCCGCTGGGATCGAGCGCGTACACGTTCATCAACGTGCGCATCTTCGCCAGCTTGATCTTGCCGCGTGGTTGCAAACGTTCGGCCAGCGCAGGGTCCGCGTTTGTGTAGATGATCTGCGACACCAGGATTGTGCCTGGTGCGGCCTCAGCCTGCAGGCGCGCCGCGACGTTCACATCATGCCCAAGCAAATCGCCCGTCGCGGTTTCGGTCACTTCGCCGAAATGAACCCCGAACCGCAGCTTCGCTTCGCGCTCAATTTCACAAAGCGCGATCGCTGCATTCAGCGCATCGTTCGCGTTGGCGAACTCAAGCATGAGCCCATCGCCCGCCGTATTGAAGATGCGGCCGTTGTGGCGTGCCGTGATCTCACGCGCGTGCCCACGCACGCGCGCAACGTGCGCCAATGCTTGCGCCGCATCGCGTTCAGCGAGCGCGGAAAAGCCAGCGATATCGACGGATACGATGGCCGCGTGTTTGCGGGGAGCTTCAGCCATAGCGCGATCCAGCTAGCACAAAGCGGCGGAATGACGCCCAATAAATTGGAAAGCTCGCGTACGCCTCACGCACGAAAACGGCGCGCGTCTGGGGGAACGCGCGCCGTGGTTCGGTCTAGGGAATAAAGTGCTCGCCGCGCAGCGCGGGGGGAGGGGATAGCCGCGCGGCGAGCGGAAGCGGGGATTAAGCCGCTTCTGTTTCGTCGTTCGCCGCGTCCACAACCTTCGACTTGGACTTGGCGCCGGCTGTTGAGCCGATTTCGATCTTTCGCGGCTTCAAAAGTTCAGGAAGCTCGCGAACAAGATCGATGGTCAGCAGACCGTTCTCCAACTTGGCGCCGGCGACGCGAACGTGATCAGCGAGGCCGAAGCGACGTTCGAAGCTGCGCTCAGCGATCCCGCGATGCAGAAAGTTACGCTGCTCAGGCGCTTTGCGCTGGCCGGTGACCAAAAGTGAGTTCTGCTTGAACTCGATGTTGAGGTCGTCTTCCGAGAAGCCAGCGACGGCCAACTCGATGCGGAAATTGTCTTCGCCGATTTGTTCGACGTTGAAGGGCGGATAACCAGGCGCGGCGTCCAGGCGCGCAGCTTGGTCCATCAGGCTCGCAATGCGGTCAAAGCCGACGAGCGTGCGATAAAGGGGGTTCAATTCATTCGAAGCCATACGTTTTGTCCTTTCAAAGCGACATACTGGCGCTCCTTTTGGGAGCAGATTTGCCGGCTGTTTCCGTCCCCGAAGGCGGCGGGCTGGCCAGCGGTGCGACCCCAGCTGGGCGCCGCACAATATGGCAGATGGGGGCTCGAAACGGTCGTTCAAGACCCGGTTCCAGCCCGGCCGTTTTGACAATGTTAGCCCTTCGGGCTTAGCGCTCAGAGCCATGTTGCTGACCCGCCGTTCCGCCACGTTTGGATTGGGCCTTGGCCTTGCCGCTTGCGGGCGCTCCGCGCAGAGCGCCGCAGATGCGCCACCACAGGGCTCGCTGGCGTGGGCCATCGCAGGCGATTGGCGCATCGATCCAGATCGCGATGATTGGCGCCACCCGCTGCAGACGCTCCTCTTCTGGGGGCTGCAGGGTGACATGAATGTGCTGGAAATTTATCCGGGCCTTGGTTGGCCTCGCGATCCTCTCCAACAACGTGCACACGCTGATGGCCGCCGGCATCGCCGAGCGTGTGTTCGCCGGAGTGCTCGCAGCGCTAAAACCTGGCGGCGCGTTCGGCATCGAACAACACCGCGCGGCCTCCACAGGTCTGCAGGACCCGCTCGCCGGCACAGGCTATGTGCAAGAGGCCTACGTCCGCGCGCTCGCGCAGGAGGCCGGCTTCGAGTTTGTCGCCGCCAGCGATCTCAACGCCAACGCACGCGATAGCCGCGATCATCCGTTCGGCGTCTGGACGTTGCCGCCAACGCTGCGTTCCTCGCCGCTTGGGCAAGAAGACGATCCCCGCTTTGACACGGCGCCCTACGAGGCGATCGGCGAGAGCGACCGCATGACGCTCAAATCCCGCAAGCCGAGCGGGACTGCCCCGGCGGCGCCTCCAAGCACCCCACAATCCACGCTAAGCCCAAGCTTGACGCTGCCGTCACTCTTGCGGCGGCGGCTGCCGTGGTGTGTAAGGTGGCCCTCGAAGGCCACTAAGGTCCGGAGGAAACTGCCATGACGTACGATGAAATCCTGAAGCGCTTCACCGATGGCAACGTGACCGTGCCTGGCAAGAAGGTGAAATTCGACTTCGGCGACGCTGGCAAGATCTTCCTCGACGGCGCGGCCGGCAAAGTTTCCGCTGAAGATGCGGCGGCCGACACGACCATCAAAGTGAAGCTCGAAGACTTCGTCGACATGGCCGGCGGCAAGCTCGACCCGACCGCTGCGTTCATGCAAGGCAAGCTCCGCGTCGAAGGCGACATGGGCGTCGCCATGCAGCTGCAAGGCGTGATGGCGAAGCTGCGCGGCTAAGCGATTGGCGTTCGTACGCGTTCCTGGCAACGAACCGCCCGATGGGGCGGAAGAGCATTGGCTTGAAGGCCGTGGCGGCGTGAAGGTGCGGGTATTGACCGCGCCTTCTACGCGCGGCGAAGCGCGCGGCTCTGTCATCGTTGCGCCAGGGCGCACCGAGTTCATCGAAAAATACTTCGAGGTGATCCGCGAGCTTCAGGCTCGCGGATTCGCCGTCTTCTGCATCGACTGGCGCGGGCAGGGCCTCTCCGGTCGCGAAGTTGAGAACTCGCTGAAGGGGCACTTCGTCAGCTTCGACGATCCGGTGAACGATCTTTCGACGGCGTTGAAGCTGCTCGCCGATCGCCTGCCGCGCCCATACATCGGGCTCGCGCATTCAATGGGCGGCGCAATCACGTTGCGCGCGCTAATGACGCGCCGCGTTGAATACGATGCGGCGGCGTTCTCTGCGCCGATGTGGGGCATTCCAAATTTGACGGATGTCGCCAAGAAATACGTGCGCTTCATGGTGTCTCTCGGCGCGGGCGGACAGTTCGCGCCGAACGTCGAGAAGAAGTGGAAGCGCGAGAACTTCAAGAAGAACCCAGTTACGCACGACAAAGCGCGCCACGATCGCTGCCAAGGCCTGATCGCTGAAGAGCCGCGTCTTGCACTCGCCGGCCCCACCAACGGATGGGTCGCTGCGGCGGCCGATGCGACGGAAGGTTTCCGCCAAGGTGGCGCGCTCGCGCACGTGCGCATCCCCATCTTGGTTGCGACCGCAGGCGAAGAGCAACTCGTAGACAATGCCGCGCAAGAGGCGGTCGCGCATGAGCTGCCCGATGTGCGCCACATCACCATCGAAGGCGCCAAGCACGAAATCCTGATGGAAGTCGATCCGATCCGGAATCAATTCTGGGAAGCGTTCGATCAATTGGCGGAGCGCGTCGCGCCCGCGCGTACTTAAGCGGAGGCCCACATGGCCGGAGAGCTTGTTCTAGTCACCGGCGGTTCGGGCTTCATCGGCGCGCACTGCATCGTACAATTGCTGCAAAAGGGCTACCGAGTTCGCACGACGGTGCGATCGCTCTCGCGCGAGAACGAAGTGCGAGCGATGGTCCGTGAAGGTGGTGTCGAAGCCAGCGAAAATCTCACGTTCGCGGCAGCCGATCTCATGAAGGATGATGGCTGGTCCCAAGCCGTCGAAGGTTGCACCTACGTGCTCCATGTCGCCTCGCCATTTCCTCCCGCGACGCCGGAGCACGAGGATGAACTGATCATTCCCGCACGTGACGGTGCGTTGCGTGTGCTCAAGGCCGCGCGTGACGCTCGTGTGAAGCGGGTTGTGCTCACTTCAAGTTACGCCGCCATCGGCTACGGCCAAAAACCGCAACGCAAGCCCCACAACGAAGAGAACTGGACCGACCCGAACGGTGACGACGTTCGTGCCTACGTGAAATCGAAAACGATCGCCGAAAAAGCGGCGTGGGATTTCATCGCCAATCAGGGCGGCTCGCTCGAACTTGCCGTCGTAAATCCGGTGGGCGTCTTTGGGCCAGTGCTTGGCCCCGACTACTCGACCTCGATCCTATTGGTGCAGCGTCTCATGGACGGCGCCATGCCGGGCGTGCCGCGCCTCTATTTCGGTGCGGTCGACGTCCGCGACGTCGCGTGGATGCACATCGAGTGCATGACCAATCCCGCCGCCAAGAGCCAGCGCTTCCTCGCCGTCGCTGGCGACTTCATGTCGATTAAGGACATCGCGCACATTCTGAAGCGCCGTCTCGGCTCTGCCGCCAAGCGTGTGCCGACAATGCAGATCCCGGATTTCATGGTGCGGATGGCCGCTAAGCGCGACGCGGCGATCGGTTCGATCGTGCCGGAGTTGGGCAAGCGAAAAAATGGCAGCAACGAGAAGGCCAAGCGCCTGCTCGGCTGGAAGCCGATCTCCAACGAAGATTGCATCGTCGCGACCGCCGAAAGCCTGATCAAACTCGGCCTCTTGAAGGACTCGCCAAAAAAAGCGGCGTGAGTGTCGAAATTGGCTGGCGGTGCGCGTCACTGAGGCGTGGGTGATAGAACCCAGCTCAGACCTGGAGGGTGCGATGACGCAATATCTGCTTTTGATCTACGCGGAAGAGTCGACGTTCGCAGAGATGACGCCGGATCAGCTTTCGACCGAAATGGGCGCTTACGTGGCTTACACGCAGGATATGGCGAAGGCCGGCGTCCTCGTCGCTGGTGATGAGCTTCACCCGGTCGCGACCGCGAAAACTGTCAGAGCCCCCGGCGGCAAGCAGAAGGTTGTCGACGGCCCCTTCGCCGAGACCAAGGAAACGCTAGGCGGCTACTACCTCGTGAATGTCGAGAACATGGAAGATGCGTTGGCATGGGCCGCGAAATGCCCAGGCGCGCGGTACGGGAGCATAGAGGTGCGTCCCGTCGTTATGCGTTGAGCCCTGAAGCGGCCGCCGAGCGCGTGGCGCGCGAGAGCTACGGGCGGTTGCTCGCCATGCTCGCCGCGCGCACGCGCGATGTGGCCGCCGCTGAAGACGCGCTGGCCGAAGCGTTCGCCGCCGCGCTCTTTGCCTGGCCGCGCGGCGAAGTGCCGGTCAATCCCGAGGCGTGGCTGTTCGCAGCGGCAAAGCGCAAGCTGATCGACGCCGCGCGCCGCAAGAAAACCGCGGACGAAGGCGAGCAGCAGATCATTCTCGGCATCGAAGAGCTGGAAGCCGAGATGACCGCGACCGATGCGCCCGATCGACGTCTCGGCCTTATGTTTGCCTGCGCGCATCCCACGATCGAAGAGAGCGCCCGTACGCCGCTGATGCTGCAAGTTGTGCTTGGTTTTTCAGCCGAGCGGATCGCGGCCGCGTTTCTCGTCGAACCCTCGGCCATGAGCCAGCGCTTAGTGCGCGCAAAGAAGCGCATTCGCGATGGCGGCGTGCGCTTCGATGTGCCCGCGCCGCGCGAGTGGCTCGCGCGCCTCAGCGCCGTACTCGATGCGATCTATGCGGCGTACACTTCAGGTTGGAGCGATCCCCTCGGCGCCGATCCCGATCGGCGTGGGCTCGCGGAGGAGGCGATCTGGCTTGCGCGCGTACTTGCCTCGCAAGTTCGCGATGAACCCGAAGTGCTCGGCCTGCTCTCGCTCATGCTGCACCTCGAAGCGCGCCGCCCAGCACGCCGCGACCGCGATGGCCGTTTCGTGCCTCTCGACGAGCAAGATGTCTCGCTCTGGCGTCGCGATCTCATGGTCGAAGCCGAAGCAACATTACGCGCCGCCAGCGAAGCCAAGCGCCCAAGCCGCTATCAACTCGAAGCTGCGATCCAATCCGCGCACGCGACGCGCGCCTGGAAAGGCGAAGCCGACTGGGACGCGATCGTGCTGCTCTATGCAGCGCTTTCCGAACTCACTGGCTCACCGGTCGCGCGTCTCAACTCAGCCGCAGCCATCGCACGCCGCGACGGACCGGAGCGCGGCCTTGCGGTCGCCGATGACATCGCGCTGCTCAATCCCGCGCTCAACGAGTATCAGCCCTATTGGGCGTTACGTGCAGATTTATGCGCGCGTCTCGGCCGCAGCGAAGCGGCGCGAGTGGCGTATGACGAAGCAATTGAGCGCGCGGATGATCGCGCTCTCATCGCTTTCCTCAAACAGCGCCGCGATGCGCTTTGATCAGTTCGGATACGCCCGGGCCAGTTCGCGACGCGCCGCATCGAGATCGCGGCGGAATGCCGGATCAGCGTGCATGCGCGCGATGATGCCGGCTGCGAGCACGCGGCCCGCTTCAATGTCGCTCGGGAAGTGATAGCCGCAGATCACGCGGCTATCGCCGTAGTCGCGCCCGCGCTGCAGGATCGCATCCGCGCGCGACGGCACGAGTTCGGCCATCACCAACGCCCAGGCCCAGCCGCCGGCGCTATGTCCCGAAGGATACGAGCCGCTGGCTGCCAGCCGTTCATCCGGTGCATCGCACTGAATCACGCTCGGATTGTCCAAGAATGGACGGCGGCGTGAATATGCGTCTTTCGCCGCGCCGATGGGCGGGGAAAGCCCATTGGTCACATCAGCAAAGACACGTGCCGTGCGTGGCAGGCGCGTCTCGACGAACGTGTCGCCAAACACCGGGTTCATCGCCACCCATGGGCTCCATGGAATGTCAGCGCGCGCCTGCGCGAGACGTTCGGTCGAAACGGTTGGGTGCATTGAGAGGCGATCAGCAGCGGCTTGCGCGGAGTCCGCGGCCGGGGCCGGCCCTGAGAGCGCCGCGCCATCGATGATCGGCGCCGCCGCGACTGCCGGCCGCGTCTGCGCGACTGCAGGCGCCGAGAGTGCGAGCGTCGCCGCAACAACCAGAGTTTGAAGTCTAAGCATAGTCTAACCCCTCAGGCGCGGCTGTCGCGCCGCTTGCCCGTGACATACCAGAAATGTCACAAAAGGGAACGCGCGTGCGGCGGAACTTGGATCATGTATTCAACGTCCGATGACATTGCCGCCACGAAATCCGTCCGACGCCTACACGCGCTTCCGGAAGTCGATGATGATCGACTATGACGCATGGCGCGAGGGTACTCCATACGACATCGCCGCGCTCTCAGAGATCAGCGATGAAGAGCGCGATCTGCTGACCGAAGAACTCTGTGAGAAAAGCTCACTCGATTGGCGTGACGTCGAGGCGTTGCGTGCTCTAGCGACACCGAAGGCGCTAAAACGCGTGGGCGTCGCCGCACAAAAGCAGACGGACGGCGGCGGCATCGAAGCTTTCTTTGATGAAGTGGCGCAAGGCTGGACGCCCGAGATCGAGGCGCGCTTCATCGAAAAGCTAGAGCGCGTGCAATCAATGACCGGTGCGCTGGATCGCCTCTACGAAATTGCGCAAGCGCACCCAACGCCAGCGGTGATGGAGCAACTCATGCGCAACGCCCGCATTCATTCCGATCCGACCGTTCGCTATTCAATGGGTGGTTTTCTGTTGGAACTCTCGGGCCACGTCGACACGCGCTACACGTTCGATGCGAATATTCGTCCGCATCTGTTGAACCTAAACAGCGCCGACTACGCCGAATACAAAGCGGCGGTCGCTTGGTTATCAGAGAAAGTTGCTAACCCGCAGCGGAACCCGGGCGCCTAGCGGAACCGTCAATATTGGCTGCGGTTGAACCTGAGGTATTCAGGAGACCGACATGGCCAACGCAACCAAAGACGAAATTATCGCGCTTGAGAAAGATTATTGGGACGCGATGAAGCGGAAGGACGGCAAGCGCGCGTCACAGCTCTCCGGCAAAGTCTCGCTCACTACCGGCGCGCGCGGCGTCACCAGCATTCCCAAAGACAAAATGGGTAAGATGACGGAAGAGGGCGACTGGACGCTTGAGTCCTACAAGTTCGAAGATGTGGAAGTCATTACGCCGGCGCCCGACGTGGCGATCATCGCTTACAAAGTGACGCAGAAGGTGACGATGGGTGGCAAGCCGCAAGAGCTACAAGCTGCCGATAGTTCGACCTGGATTCGCGGCTCCGACGGCTGGGAATGTCACGCGCATAGCGAGACGATCCTGCAGAACGGCAAAGGCGCGTAAGTGCCGCCTGCGTGACCTACTCAGAAGGCCGCTCTATTGGGAGCGGCCTTCTTGTTTCTGACGTCAACCGCGCCGAGCTGCATCGATCTTGGCGACGTCAATTTTCTTCATGGTCATCATCGCGTCAAACGCGCGCTTCGCCTCATCGCCGCCCACTGCCATAGCGTCATTCAGAGTGCGCGGCGTGATTTGCCAGTTGAGGCCCCACTTGTCTTTGCACCAGCCGCACTCACTCTCGGCGCCACCGTTGCCAACGATGGCGTTCCAATAGCGATCGGTCTCGGCCTGATCTTCGGTTTGAATTTGGAAAGAGAAGGCTTCGGTGTGCGGAAACTGCGGGCCGCCATTCAGTCCGATGCAAGGAATGCCGACCACGGTGAATTCGACCACCAGCACATCGCCTTGCTTGCCATAGGGATAGTCGCCCGGCGCATGATGAATTTTGCCGACTGAGGTGTCGGGAAACACTTCGGCGTAGAAGCGTGCGGCGGCTTCGGCGTCACGGTTGTACCAGAGGCAAATCGTATTCTTCTTCATGGCTAAGTCCTTCGTGGCTCAATCGGTAACTAGCGCCAGGCGCGTGCGTTTCAATTGTCGGGAATGAGATCACGGAAACGTCCTTTGGGCGATTAGGGAGAATTGCGATGACGATCACCATCACCGCTTTTGCCAACTCGCCAGATCAAGGCGCGGGCCTGGCGCGCGACATGATCGTGCGCTGGGCGCTGGAAGAAGTTGGCCAACCTTACGAAGTGCGTCTCGTGCCGTGGGAAGATTTTAGGAAGCCGGAGCATCGCCGGCGACAGCCCTTTGGACAGATCCCGACCTATGAGGAGGGCGACCTCGTCCTGTTTGAATCCGGCGCCATTGTGTTTCACATCGCCGAACGCTTTCCTGGCCTCCTGCCGGCTGACGCGAACGCCCGTGCGCGCGCTATCACCTGGATGTTCGCGACTGTGAGCGATGTTGAGCCGCTCATCATTCAGCGCGAGGTCATGGAATATCTTGAGAGCGATAAAAGCTGGGCAGACGAACGCATGCCGCTGGTGGAACAACGCATACGCGACCGGTTCAGCGAGTTGTCAGCGTATCTTGGCGACGCCGATTGGATCGATGGCGCATTCAGCGCGGCTGATGTGCTCTTGGTGCAGGCGCTGCGCAGGCTCGAAGGGCAAGGCCCGCTCACAGAGTTTCCGATGCTCGCCGCCTACGTCGAACGCGGCAAAGCGCGTCCCGCTTTTAAGCGCGCGTTCGCAGCCCAATTGGCGGTGTTCAAAGCACAAAATTGACGATCGCCACGCCTCGGCGCCACCGTCAGTCCCCATGCGGCGCGTCGGGGCGCATGCTGGCGTAGAGATCGCGCATGTAATTGTCGTCTAGGCTCGCAACGATGGGTGCGGCGATTTCGTACATTGGAACGCCTTGCCAGCCTGGCGCCTGCGTTGCGAACCACGCCTTGCCGAAGCGGCTGCCGAAATAGACGGGCGCGGTGTTACGGATGAGCCGCTCCGCTTCGCCGCGTGTGCGCAGACCGGCGCGCTCCATCTGAAACGCTGTGTCCCATTGCAGCATCAATGACACGAGCACCGCTTCGTTCATGCGGATGTCGACGTCGGTCATGGTTTCGGGCGCGGTGTAGCTTTTCACCCAAGCCGCAGTCTGCTCGGGCGACGCCAAGTGCAGCTCCGTATCCAGCATGAACTGGTTGAGCTGATTTTCGGTGGCGACACGCGTCAGCTCCGCGTTCTGCCGGATCTCGATGATCAGCGCGAAGAGACCGAGGACGACGCCAATGTTGGCGATGAGCGCGAGCCAGCGGCCATAGCGATCGAGGCGTTGTTCGGTGGGGGCGGGGGCGCTTGGCGCGGGTGCTTCGGTTTGGCTCATGGCGTGAGCTTAGTGCAGCGCGCGGAGTGCCGGATAGATTTTTGGACTTTCTTGCGATGGGCTCCACATCAAACGAAGCGCGGGCTATGTGACGTCCAGCAATTCGACGGAGATGGCATGGCGAAGTTTGTGTTTGGAATGAACATGTCGCTGGACGGCTATGTCGATTTCGATAGGTTCGCGCCTGATCCAGTGCTGTTTCGGTATTTCATCGAGCAAACGCGAAAGACAGCGGGCAGCATCTATGGGCCGCGCCTCTACGAACTGATGAGTTATTGGGATGGCGATGCGTGGAACCAGGATGGGCGCGCACAAGACGATCTGCGCGCGTTCGCGGACGCGTGGCGAGCGATGCCGAAGTGGGTTGTGTCAACGTCGCTGAAACAAGTTGGGCCGAACGCGACGCTGATTAGCGGTGATTTCGAAACGGCGATCCGCAAACTGAAGGCCGAGCGCGATGGCGAGATCGAAGTCGGCGGGCCGAAGCTCGCGGCAGGTTTGGAAAAGCTTGGCCTGATCGATGAATATCACGTCTTTCTGCATCCTGTTGTGCTCGGACACGGCGAACCGTTCTTCGCCGGCGTAACGCCGAAGCTTCGGCTGGTTGGGAGTGAGCGGATTGGGGAGCAGCCGCTTAAGCTGACGTACGTGCCGGCCGAAGTTGGCCAATGATCAAGAAGGGCCGCTCCTTTCGGAGCGGTCTTCGGCCCGCAAGCGGAAGCAGTTCTTGCGCTACTTGAACGGCCACAGACCCTTTGGTTTGGGCGGATCAGAATCGA
The DNA here is from genome assembly GCA_016703335.1 of Caulobacteraceae bacterium. Taxonomy (GTDB): domain Bacteria; phylum Pseudomonadota; class Alphaproteobacteria; order Caulobacterales; family Aquidulcibacteraceae; genus Vitreimonas. Next base: position 29,584 of record JADJCG010000013.1, read on the forward strand.
CTGCCGCTAGGCGCGCCTCGAATGGGAATTGCTTGAGTATCTTGTCTCTCGCCGACGGCAACGGCCCGCGATAGCGGATCAGTCTGTCATCCTCGCTTTCGCGGATCGCCCAATTCGGCCGCCCGCCGACAAGGGTTATCACGTTGCGCACGATTTCGGGCGTCGTGCGTCCACAAACTGCGTGCGGTACACCAACGGCTGCGACCTCAGAAACCAGCGCAGCTCTTCGCTGCTGATCATCGCTGTGATCCACGAAGAGAACGGGATTGAATAGCCAACTGGAGGCGAGTTGCACTTCCCAGGTGACCCATTCAGCTTGGCCCGCGCCGACCCGGCTGGGCTCAATCAGAATGTCAGAAGTGAAAATTCTAGCGGCGATCTCGGCCTGAATTTCCAGCCTGGGAAGGTCGCCGCCTCTTGGCCCAGACATTATCTGTTTGGCCGAAAGCGACATGTCTTGGACGTGGAATCTCTGACTGTTCAGATCCGAGATCACCTCGCCGTACAGGTCGTCGTCTTTGTCGTAACGGTGGCTGATGAAAATCCGGAGTTTGCGTTCTTCGCCTCCCGGCTTCCAATATTTCAGTGACCCTTGTGCCATACCCATCCCCCGCGTTGTCTGTCGCAACTTTCAGGTGAGAGGCACGCAACTCCCGTTTTTGGTTTCGGTCAAGCAATACAAAAGGCCGCTCCTTTCGGAGCGGCCTTCGTGTTTCTGCGTTGACCGCTGCGTTTACGCGAACAGCTTCGCCCAATTCCGCGCTTCGCGCTTGCGCCAGCCGCCGCGGTGATAGGCGTCGCTTACGATGATCGGTGCAACGCTTGTCGCTTCCGCGAACACCATTTGCTCGTGCACGGTGCTCACCTTGCCCCAGCTCGCCGCTTCTTGCAGCGTTGAGCTTGAGCAGGCGCCGTCGCGGACATCCGCCACCGTGATCTGCACGGCGTATTTGTGCACTTCGACGTCGTGGTGGCCGAGGATTTCGGCGCAGACGACGGTGTCTTGCGCGAAATTCTTCGGCACGCCGCCGCCGACCATGAAGAGGGCGGTGGTGCCGGCGGCAAGTTTGATCTCGGTCAGTTCACGGAAATCGCCGCCGCTATCGATGGTGAGGTACGGCTTGCCGGCTTTGCGGCGCTCGACCTGGTGCTTGACGATGCCGAAGCCGGCCGAGCAATCGGAGAACGCCGGCACGAAGATCGGCACGCCCTTTTCGTAGGCGCGCTGGATCAGCGAATCTTTCTTCTTGGCGTTGCCGTTGGCGAGCCACTTGCCGATCTCATAGATGAACTCGCGCGACGTGTAGGGGCGCGGCTCAAGCATCTCGCAGATCTCGTAGATCGTGCCGTCGACGTTCTGCAGCTCTTCTTCGTCGATGTACGTATCGTAGATGCGGTCGATGTAGAGCGAGCGCAGCGTGTTGTCGTCTGGGATTTCCTTGGCTTGGTAGTGCTTGAAGCCGAGCGCTTCGAGGAAATCCATGTCGATGATGCAGGCGCCGGTGGCGACGATGGCGTCGGCCATGTTGTACTCGACCATGTCGCGCCAGACGTGGAGGCAGCCGCCCGCGCCGGTTGAGCCGGCCATGATCAGCCAGGTCGAGCAGTTCTGATCTTCGAGCGCCATGTTGAGGATGCCGGCGGCGCGCGCGGCGTCGCGGCTGGTGAAGCTCATCTTGCCCCACGCGTCGATGATCGGGCGCGCGTCGAACGACGCGATGTCGATGTGCTCGACCGGGCTCGAGAGAAGTTCCGCTTTGCGGTTGGTGTCGATTTTGTCAGCCACGGGAGGTGCTCCTATGGGCGGCGTCATCTGTAAACAACCGCGCGGACGCTCCGCCGACACGCGATCGCGGGTGCAGATAGGGCAATCGCGCAGGAATGCAAGAGATTTGCGCGTCAGCGCCGACGCATCCACGCCGCGTTGGCCCACATCACAAAGTCAGGAATAACCAGGCAGGCGATGTTGAGGACCCAATAGAAATTGGTAACGCCTTCGCCATCAATGCCGGGCCAGATCACGTCGATCGCAAAGCGCGTGGTCGTGAATGTAAAGGTGAAGAGGTAGGAGCGGCTGATCCAGAGCTTGTGCTGCGGGATGTTGCGGCTGGCGGCCGCCGCCCAGGCGAAGATAGTGGTGATGAGCCAAAGGGCTGCCATCGTGCCCATGACCCAGCGCGCCGATGGCGCTTCGAATGTTACGGTGATGTAGAGCGCAAGAATGCTCGAGATCAGCACCGCCGCCATGTAGGTGCGGCCGAGCCAGCGATGCAGCGTGAGGCTCTTTCTTCGCAGCGTGGTCGAGAATTGCAGCGGACCAAGCAGCAGCGCGATTGCGCCGGTGGCGATGTGCGGCGCGAGGATCGACATGATCGGCATAAGCCGATCGAGCTGCGGGCTCGGGCCGCGGAAGAAGTAGGCTTCGTGGATCCAAATGGTGACGATGGTCAGCACCATGAAACCTAGCATGGTGAAGCGCTTCAGCGCTGTGCCGACGTTGATGTGCGTCGTCGTCCGTTTTTCCTCGATCGCGGCCATGATCCCCCAGCGGAAGCTTGGAGACTTTGCCTCGCTCAGTGTGACATGCTCAAGGCTAAACGGAGGACACGATGAGCGAACTTAGAGGGCGTGTGGCGCTGGTGACGGGCGGTGCGCGTGGGCTTGGCGCCGCGGCGGCGAAGGCGCTGGCGGCGAAGGGCGCGAAGGTCGTCGTGACCGACATCAGCGACGGCAGCGAAGCCGCCGCGTCGATCGGCGGCGCTTACACCAAGCATGACGTGACCAGCGAGGACGAGTGGATCGCAGCGGTCGCGTTCGCGAAGGAGAAGTTTGGCGGGCTCGATATTCTGGTGAACAATGCCGGCGTGTTCTGGGTGAAGCCGATGGCGGCGGAAACGCTGGAGACCTTCCGCAAGATGCAACAGATCAATGTCGAAGGCGTGTTTCTTGGATTGAAGCATTGCATTCCGGCGATCGCCGAGCGCGCCCAGCAATGGGATGGCGGCGGCGCCGTTGTGAACCTCTCGTCGGTTGCGGGCATTGTCGGTGGGCCGAATATTCTGGCGTACAATGCCTCGAAGGGCGCGGTGCGGCTGATGACGAAGGGTGCGGCTCTGGAAGCGGCGCCGCTCAAGGTGCGCGTGAACTCGGTGCACCCAGGGATTATCGACACGCCGATGATGGCGGAAGCCGCGACAGTGATCAGCAAAGTCACCGGGCAGGGCGCCAACTCGATCCGCGATAATTTTGCAGAGCGTCATCCGCTGAAGCGCATGGGTCGCGATATCGATGTGGCGAACGCGGTGGCGTTTTTGGCGTCGGATGCGGCCGCGTTCGTGACGGGCTCGGAGCTTGTCGTCGATGGCGGGATGACGGCGATCTAGCCGTAGAGCCCAAACCACAATGTCAAAGCCGCTACGCTGAGCAAGATATTGCCCACGTGCGGCTTCTGCATGCAGAGCGCGTTGATGACGGCGGACATACCGTAGGCGCCGACCCCGAAGAAAGCGAGCATTGCCTTTGCTTGCGCGTCCAATGTTTCGGGGCTGAACGTGACCCAGAGCGTTGCCGCCGCGATCTGCGCCCAAGCGAATGACGGCAAGTGCCACATGGCGCGCATAAGCCGATGGTTTGAGGCGTTTCGCCAGATGCGATTGTCGCCCGGCGTGGCCAGCAACGGGCCCAGCACGAAGCGTTCGCTCAAGTACGAATGTCCGATTGCCGAGCCGAAGCCTGCAATCGCGGAGACGATGAGGAGCCAGCTCATTGCCCGAGCATCTGCTCATTTCGCGCAAACGCTAGGGCTTACCGTAACGTGTGCGTCTAGCCGCCGCGATAGTCGCGCGGGCTCTTGCCGGTCCAGCGTTTGAAGGCGGGGGAGAACGAGGCGGGGTCGGAGAAGCCGACGAGGTAGGCGGTCTCGTTCACCGAGACTTTGCGCGCAGCGATGTAGTCGAGCGCCATACGATGACGCAGCTCGTCGAGCACTTGCTCGAAGGCGCCGTTAGACTTGCTTCGGCTTCTTCGTGCTGGTGCGCTTGCGTTTCGGCATTGCGACGACCTTCGCGGTCGCTTCGCCATACATGCTCGGCCACGGTGAGTCCTTCGACTCCATCGTCACCGTTTCGCCGAAACCGTTGAAGCGTGTGCCCATTGCGGTGCCGTAGGCGCCGAGTGAGCCGATCTCGATGAGATCGCCTTCGCCGATGTCGGCCGGCAGCATGAACGGGCCGGCGGCTGCGTCCATTGAATCGCAGGTCGGGCCATAGAGGCGGAATGGCGCGAGCCTGGCGCGGCTTTCCTTGGCGCGCAGCAGCTTGGCTGGGAACGACCAATTCAGGTGCGTCGCATCGAACAGCGTGCCAAAGGCGCCGTCGTTCAGATAAAGCGCGTCGCCCTTGCGCAGCTCAACGCGTGCAACAGTGGAGCCTGCTTCTGCAACGAGCGCACGGCCGGGTTCTGCCCAGAGCTTTGCGTTCTGGGCGACGAACATCTCTTCGAAGCCTTGTTTGATCGAGTTCACGTACTCGATCATCGGCGGCGGCGTCATGCCCGGATAGATCGCCGGAAAGCCGCCGCCAACGTCGACGACATCGACCAACACGCCAGCTTCAACGATGGCGCGGTTCACGCCGTCCATCGCGGTGCGATAGGCGTCCGGACGCATGCACTGGGTGCCGACGTGGAATGAGACGCCCAGCATCTCTTCGGTCGCTTGGCGGGCGCGGCGAAGCAGGGCCGGCGCTTCTTCTTCGGTGACGCCGAACTTGCGCGCCAGCGGGTAGGCTGCGCCATCGCCCGACACGGCAAAGCGGACGACCAAAGTCAGATCCTTCGCGCCGCCGGTCTCGGCCAGGATCTTGTTGAGTTCGTCTTCGCTATCGAGAGCGAACGTCTTCACGCCGAAATCGTGGAAAGCGCGACCGATGGCGCGGCGGCTTTTCACCGGGTGCATGAACGCGAGCTGCGCGGTCGGGAACTCTAGCGCGACGAGAGCGACCTCCGTTCTCCGACGCGACGTCGAAACTGCGGACGCCATTTTCCCAGAGCGCGTCGAGCACCCACGGGCCGGATTCGCCTTTACGGCGTAAAACGTCTCGCCAGGAAAATTGGCAAGAAACCACTCCGCCGCCGCGGTGACGCGGTGCGGGCGTGCGATGGCCACGGGACCGTCCGGCGCTTCGCGCGCAGTCAGGTCAAGAGGCGAGAGGACAGAGTCCATCCGGCAGCTCCCTAAACAATAACCGCTTTCGTGCGGTTCAGTTCATTCCCAGGCCGGCGTTAGTCGGACATGCTTTAATGTCAGGTCCGCCCTTGGGAGCTTGCGCCGGAGGATCGCCTAGGAAGCATCCTGCTTCCCGTTGCTTGCGATCCCCCAGGTGGCCTGGGCCGAGGGGGCGTTAGTGGACGCTGTTTCCAGGTCCGCCGGTAACGAGCGCAAATATGGTGATCGTTCCCCAATGTAAAGAGCGATTGATGGTTAATTTCGAGGTCAAAACGATGTGACGCGTGACTCGCGCGCTATCCAAAAGCGCAAATGAGGTGTTCCCGCACGTCACAAAACTGAGATCAAACTGTCGCCAACCCTTCGCGCAATAGTCGCGCAGGCGTCATTCCCAGGGACTAACCCCCGCCTCGCCCAGGGAGACGAGCCAGTCGCCCGCCAACCGCAGGGGCTCGGTCTGACCAAGGGGGTCTCTATATGAAGAATGTTCTTTCCAAAGCCGCGCTCGCGGCTGGCCGCCACGGCGGCGTCGCCGCGACAGCTGGCTCCGCCCAACGCAAGCTGCGCCGACTAACCAGGCGATGAACGGCGCGCCGGAAATTCGTGACGGCCAGCAGCGCTTCAAGGTGCGCGGCCGCTTCCAGTACGACATCTACTCAAACGATTGGGACACGATGGCCAGGACACGGCTCGCGTTCCTACGTTCGCCGCGCGTTCCTCGGCGTGCAAGGACGTCTCACGGATCATTGGCGCTACAAGGTCGACTTCGTTCTCTCGCCGGGCGACGATGCCGCCGAGCCAAGTCGCAGTCGACGACGCGTACCTCGAATACGCCGGCGATTTCTATTCGCTCGTGATCGGCGAAAACAACGTCACTTCGCCTCTCGAAGATCGCACGTCGTCGCTCGATATTCCGTTTGTCGAACGGTCGAGCATCATCAACGCCTATGGTTATGGTCGCGCCGCTGGTGTTGCGTTCCTCACGACGGGCGCCAACTGGATGGGCGCCGTCGGCGTCTATGGCGACTCGCTCAACAATGCCGACAGCAACTTCGCTCTCGACGAGTCGATGTCGATCAGCGGTCGCTTCACCTGGGCTCCGATCTTCGAAACGTCTCCGGATGGCGTCACTCTGCTCCATCTCGGTGTTTCGGCACGCCAGCGTTATAATGGCGACGATAGCCTCTTCCGCTATCGGCCTCGTCCGCTCAACGGGCGTGGCAGCCGCTGGATCGAGAGCGGCTCAGGCGCCGCCAACGCGACTGAAAGCGACATTTCGTACGGCTTCGAGGTCGCTGGCCAATGGAATGCATTCGGCTTTACCGCCGAATACATCACGCTTGAAGGCGAAACCACCACCAACGCAAACGTCGAGTCGAACGGCTACTATGTTGACGTGAACTGGTCTTTGACCGGCGAATCGCGTGCGTATCGCGGCAACCAGGGCTCGTTCGGCCCGATCGTTCCGGCGCGTTCGATGCTTGATGGTGGCTGGGGCCACTGGGACGTGTCCGCTCGCTATGACTACATCGATCTCACTGACATCGACGTAGGCACTTCGCGTGGTGAGCAAACTTCATACGCAGTCGCCCTGAACTGGGTGCCAGTCGATCACGTTCGTTTCATGCTTAACTACGCGCAAACGGACATGGACCGCACCGCCGTTGGCTCGACCGACGACGAAGCGCAGGTCTTCACGCTGCGTAGCCAGTTCGACTTCTAACCCCCGACTAGGCGGAGGTTCGGCGAGCCGCCGGGCCTCCGCGCACTTTCGAGGGACAAGGTTTTTGGAGGACTACATGCACACTCAAATTTTCAAAACGCTTGGCAAAGTAGCGATTGCATCCGCTGCAGTGCTGGCGCTCGCGGGCCCCGCGTCCGCGCAAACGGCAGCGCCGTTCACGATCCAGATCGATGGCTCGTCGACGGTGTTCCCGATCTCAGAAGCCGTCGCTGAAGGCTTCCAGCAAACCACAGCTGGCCGCATCCGCGTTGCGGTTGGCGAGTCTGGCTCGTCAGCTGGTCTGCGCAAGTTCTGCCGCGGCGAGATTCACATCGCCGACTCTTCACGCCCGATCCGCTCGAGCGAAATGGCAACCTGCGCCGCCGCCGGCATTCAATACGTTGAAATTCCGGTTGCGTTCGACGGCGTCACCGTCGTCGTTCACCCGTCCAATCCGATCCGCTCGATGACCGTTGCTCAGTTGCGCGAAATCTGGCGCCCGGGCTCGGACGTCCGCAATTTCAACCAAGTGGGCGGCCCGAACTTGGCAATGCAACTCTACGGTCCGGGTTCTGCTTCGGGCACTTTCGAGTATTTCACCGAAGCCGTGAACGGCACGGCGCGCTCCTCGCGCACTGACTACACGCCGTCGGAAGACGACAACGTGCTGGTTCAAGGCGTCGCCAACAATCCGGGCGGCCTCGCGTATTTCGGCCTCGCTTACTACGAAGAAAACCAGAGCCGCCTGCACGCTGTCGCCATCGACAACGGCAACGGCCCGGTCGTGCCGAGCCAAGCCACGGTTCGCGACGGCACCTATGCGCCGCTCTCGCGCCCGATCTTCATCTATGTGAACGCCGCCGCTCTGCGCCGTCCGCAGGTGCAGCAGTTCGTGCAGTACTACATCAACAACGCCGCGGCCGTTTCGGAGCGCGTTGGTTATGTGGCTCTGCCGCAAGCTGCGTACGCGACGTACCTGCAGCGCGCTCAGCGCCGCCAAGTCGGCACCGCCTTCGGTGGCCGCGCGACGATCGGCGCGAGCATCGAGGAAGTGGTCGGCCGTCGTCTGGTTCAGACCCCGGTTAGCGAATAACGAGACCTAAGCGGCAGGGCGGGAGGCCAAAACCTCCCGCCCTCGCTGTGTCTAAGACGAGCTTGTTTCGGTTCTGCATGTGTGTTCTGCGCCCAGGGCAGGGGCGGCGAAGTCAAACTGTCACAAAACTGCATTAGGGCTTCCCGCGATTGGGTTGCCGAAGGTCACCGGCACGCAAGTGGCCGGCGGGATTTCCCGGGGGTAGGGTGTGGAACGGGACTTCACTAAGAAGAAGGTGCGCTGGATTGAGCGCGCGATGGAGGGCTCGCTCTTCCTCGCTGCCGCCGCCGCGATCGCGGTTGTTCTAGGCATCGTCTATGTCGTCGCGTCTGAATCGACGAAGTTTTTTTCCCACGTCTCGGTCATCGAGTTCCTGACCTCGACCACGTGGACCCCACTCTTCGACAATCCGCAATACGGTATCGCGCCGCTGCTGACCGGGACTTTCATGTCCACGATCGTCGCGCTGGCCGTCGCCGTGCCGCTGGGTCTGCTGGTGGCGATCTACCTTTCGGAATTCGCCGGTTCGCGTACGCGTGAAACCATCAAGCCGACGCTTGAGTTGCTCGCGGCAGTCCCGACAGTTGTCTACGGCTACTTCGCGCTGCTGTTCGTGACGCCGGTGCTTCAGACATGGCTGCGCCCGTTCGGCATTGAGCTGCCGAGCTTCAATTTGCTTTCCGCCGGCATTGTCATGGGATTGATGATCATCCCGTACATCGCCTCACTTTCTGAAGACGCGATGCGGGCCGTGCCGCGCGCCATGCGCGAGGGCTCTTACGCAATGGGCGCGACGCGGCTTGAGACATCGTTCCGCGTTGTCGTGCCCGCTGCGGTGTCCGGGGTTGTCGGCGCCGTCATCCTCGGGATGTCGCGCGCCATCGGCGAAACGATGATCGTCATGGTCGCTGGCGGCACTCAGCCGCAAATGGTGACCACACCTACTCAGGGCGGTGCTACCGTTACCGCCTTCATTGCGCAGGTTGCACTGGGCGACCTGCCGTTTGGAACGCTTGAGTACAATTCGATCTTCGCCGCCGGCCTTGCACTGCTTGTGCTGACGCTCATGTTCAACTTCGTGGCCTTCTGGCTGCAACGCCGTTACCGGGAGGCCTACTAATGGCCGTGACTGACGTTCAAGCCGTGCGCGATATCACTGCGCGCCCGCCAGGCCTCGGCGCGCGCAAGTTCAAAGACTCGGCGTTCATTGTTTGGGGCATCATCGCCACGATCGTTGGCCTCGGCACACTGGTCACCCTGGTGACCGACCTCGCGCACGATGGCGGTCATCGCGTGACCTCGGCGTTCTTCACTAGCTTCCCGTCATCAGAACCGGCGCTGGCCGGCATTCTCTCGGCCTGGGTAGGATCATTGCTCGTCATCGCGACGACAGCGCTGTTCGCGATCCCAATCGGCATCATGGCGGGCATCTATCTTGAAGAATATGCGCCTAAGAACCCGATCACGAGCGCGATTGAAATCGCGGTGAACAATCTCGCGGGCGTGCCATCGATCCTGTTCGGCCTCATGGCCGTTGGCATCTTCGTCCAGTTTCTAGGCAATCCGAATAAATGGTTCGGCTTCCTTCCCGAAGGCGTTCGCGAGGCGGGCGCACACCTGTTCGGTCAATCGATATTGACCGCAGGCATCACGCTTTCGCTGTTGATCTTGCCCGTTGTCATCGTCGCGACGCGCGAAGCTGTGCGCAGTGTGCCGCGTGAGATGCGTCACGGCGCGCTCGCTGTCGGCGCCACCAAGTGGCAGACGACGCAGCACCACGTGCTTCCGTACGCGCTGCCGGGGGTTGTCACTGGCGTTATCATCGGCATCTCGCGTGCGCTGGGCGAAACCGCGCCGCTGATCATGATCGGTGGCCTGACATTCGTGGCGTTCCTGCCGATCACGCGTCCGGGCGATGCAACCTTCGAAACCATTGGCATGCTGGACGAATACGGCGCCGCTGTTGATCCGAACGCGACGGAGACGGTCCACATCACGCATGATGGCGTGGTCGTGCTGCCAGATTTCACCGAACGCGCGGTGCAAGCTGGGCAAACGCTGGAATTGCCTCACGGCTCGTCGATTCAATCGACGGCTGATTGGGGCGATGCGATCGCGAGCTGGAATCCGGGTCACTGGCTGGGCCAAGAGTTCACGGTGATGCCGATCCAGATGTTCAACTGGACTTCGCGTCCACAAGCGGAGTTCCTCGAACTTGCGGCTGCGGCGGGTATCGTGCTCCTTGCGATCACGCTGCTGATGAATGGCACCGCGATCTACCTGCGCTACAGGCTGCGTAAATCGATCAAGTGGTGAGGCGCATCTGAGCGCGCGACTAAGGTTCGCCGATGGGGGGCGCAGGCGTGACCCGCAGCCCGCCGGGCACAGTTTCAAAGAGAAATGCGCTGCGTGGCGGAGAGCGCTTAAGCCTTAGCGCTGCCGCGCGCGCGTTCGGCTTCGCGCTTTTCGCGTGCAATCCTACGACGCTCTTTCGCGCGTTTTCGCAGATCGGCAAGCTTGTGCCAAAACCGGCGACCGCGCTCTTTCGGTAGCGGTTCGAGGTTGCGGCGGAAGTCCTCCGCGCAGGCGCGCCAAGAATATCGCTCGGCCAATGCCCGCGCGTCTTCGCGTTTCAGCTTCAGCGCTTCCAGGCAGGCTTTCTGCAGATCGTCATCGACGATGCCGGCGCCTGTGCCCGGCAGAATGTCCTGCGGCCCTGGCGCTACGAAGCCCGCCACCGGCGTGCCTGTGGCGGCCGCTTCGAGGATCACCAACCCGAATGTGTCAGTGAAGCTTGGAAACACAAAGACGTCAGCGTCGGCGTAATGGCGCGCCAACTCTTCGCCGAACTTCGGGCCGGTGAACGTCGCGGTTGGGTATTTCGTCTTCAGCTCATCCAGCGCAGGCCCACCGCCGACCACTACTTTCGAGCCGGGCAAGTCGAGCTTCAGAAACGCTTCGATGTTCTTCTCGACCGCGACGCGGCCAACATAAGCGAAGATCGGACGCGGCAGATCGGCGGGGTAGATGCCGCCATCGATGCCGCGCAGGCGTGGATGGAATTGTTCGATGTCGACGCCGCGGCTCCAGATCGCCGTGTTGCGGAAGCCTTGAAGCTCAAGTTGCTTCTGCATTGTCGGTGTCGCGACCATGACGCGCCCGGACTTGTCGTGGAACGCGTGCATGAAGCGATAGCCGGCCCAGAGCGGGATCCAGTTAAAGCGCGCCGTGACGTATTCCGGAAATTGCGTGTGATAGCTCGTCGTGAACGGAAACTTGTGCTTGAGACAGATGGCGCGCGCGTCCCAGCCCAAAGTGCCTTCGGTGGCAATGTGCACGGCGTCCGGGGCGAAGGCCAAGAAGCGGTCTTCGACATCGTCCCGCGCGCCGAGCGCTAGGCGGATTTCCGAATAGGTGATGAGCGGCACGGTGTTGGGATAGTCGGCGGGCGAGATCACTTCGACCTCGCAGCCCATCGCCTTCAATTCGTTATTGGTGCTGGAAAGCGTCCTGACGACGCCGTTGACCTGGGGCTCCCACGCGTCGGTGACGAGAAGGATTTTGTGCGCCAGCGGCGTGGGTTCGGCGGCGCCGTTAGGGCTCGCGGCCTCGTTGGGCGGCGTTTGGGCGTCTGTGCTCACGCGCGGGGTTCTGACGCGGGGGAGGCTGCGGCGCAAGGGGGCGGGCCCAGTGACTTGCCCTTACGGCCCGAGACGCGCAAATGACGGCTCATGCAAACCGCCCCGACGCCGCACCCTTCCGCCACCATCGATTGGGACGCGCTCGACGCGCTGAAATATCAGGACGAGGACATCGCCGTCGCCAAACTGCTGGCGGATGCGCCTCTCGACGCGGCCGCCCGCGCCAGCGTGAACGCCGAGGCCCGCGCGCTGGTTGAACGAGCGCGCGGCTTAAAGCGGCGCAAGGGCGTGATGGAGAGCTTCCTCGAGGAATTTGGTCTCTCGAACGCCGAGGGCTTGGCTTTGATGTGCTTGGCCGAGGCGCTGCTGCGCGTGCCGGACGCTGAGACGGCCGACAAGCTCATCGCGGAGAAGATCAGCACCGGCCAGTGGGCGGCACACCTCGGCAAGTCCGATCATTGGCTCGTCAACGCCGGCACGTTCGGGCTGATGCTGACCGGTCGCGTCGTCAATCTGCCGGATGATCTCAAAGGCGAGGCGAGCGAGGTTGTCGGCAAGCTGGTGAAGCGCATGGGCGAGCCGGTGGTGCGCGCCGGCGCTATGCAAGCGATGCGGATCTTGGGCGAGCAGTTCGTGCTCGGCCGTAACATTCAAGAAGGCTTGAAGCGCGGCGCCAGCATGGTGCGCCAAGGTTTGGCCAGGCGCTATTCGTTCGACATGCTGGGTGAGGGCGCCCGCACCAACGAAGACGCCGAGCGCTATCTCGTCAGTTATTCGAACGCGATCGCTGTTGTCGGGGAAAACGCAGGCGGGCTTGGGCCGCATGCGTCAAACGGCGTATCAGTGAAGCTATCGGCGCTGCATCCGCGTTATGAGATGCGTCAGGAAGAGAGCGTCATGCGCGAGCTTTATCCGCGCATGCTGCAACTCGCTGAAGCCGCGAGAAAGTGGAACATCGGGCTTTCGTTGGATGCGGAAGAGGCTGATCGCCTCGTGCTGCAGTTGAAGCTGTTCGAGAAGCTCGCGCTGGAGCCTTCGCTGAAAGACTGGGAAGGTCTTGGGATCGTTATCCAGGCCTATCAGAAGCGCACGCGTGCAGTCATCGAGCGCTTGGTGTCGCTGTCGCGGCGCCGTGGTGCGCCGATCCAGACGCGTCTGGTGAAGGGTGCGTACTGGGATGGCGAAGTGAAGCGCGCGCAAGTGATGGGCCGCCCGGACTTCCCAGTGTGGACCACGAAGGCCGCGACCGACGTGCATTACATGGCCTGCGCGCGCGATCTCTTCCGCGCTGGCGACGCCATCTTCCCGCAGTTCGCCACACATAACGCGCACACCGTTGCCGCCGTCCGTCGCATGGCGTCGAGCGCGGGGCGCGATAAGTTCGAATTTCAGCGTCTGCACGGCATGGGCGAGGCGCTCTATCTTGCCGTCGACCCGCCGCCGCAGGTGCGCGTCTACGCGCCGATTGGTGGGCATGAAGATCTGCTGCCGTACTTGGTGCGTCGCCTGCTGGAGAACGGCGCCAATACAAGCTTCGTGCACTCGTTCCTTGATGACGACGTTTCGCCGGAAATTGTCGCCGCCGACCCCATCGCGACGCTCGAAGCCAATCCGCACCGGCATCGCCGCTTGCCGCCGCCGCCGCAAATCTTCGGCGCCAGCCGCCGCAACTCAGGTGGTCCCGATCTTTCGATCACCGCCGAACGCGACGGGCTTGCGAAGACCAAGGCCCCGACGCCCGAGAAGGTAAGCGTGGCTGATCCGGAGCAGGCGGTCACGACCGCGCTCAAAGCATACGAACGCTGGAACGCGCTGGGCGGCGCAGAACGCGCAGCGATCATCCGCGAAATGGGCGATGTGCTGCAGAAGAACGAAGCGACGCTGATTGCGCTCACGGCGCAGGAAGCGGGCCGCAACCTCCAGGACTCTATCGATGAAGTCCGCGAAGCCGTCGACTTCTGCCGCTTCTATGCGGCCGAGGCCGAGCGTCTCTTCTCCGGCCCGAGGCCGCTGCCGTCACCGGCGGGCGAAACCGATCATCTCGAAATGCACGGGCGTGGCGTGTTCGTCTGCATCAGCCCGTGGAATTTCCCGCTGGCGATCTTCACCGGGCAACTCGCAGCAGCGCTCGCGGCGGGTAACACAGTAGTCGCCAAACCGGCCGAACAAACGCCGTTGATCGCCGAAGCCGCAGTGAAGCTTTTCTACGACATCGGTCTGCCGCGTGAAGTGCTGCAACTTGTGCAGGGCGATGGTGCTGTCGGCGGCAAGCTCGTCGCCGACCCGCGCATTGCTGGCGTTGCTTTCACCGGTTCGACGGAAGTCGCGCGCCTGATCAACCGCACGCTCGCCGCGAAGGATGGTCCGATCGTTCCGCTTATCGCGGAAACTGGTGGCCTCAACGGCATGTTCGTCGATACGACGGCGCTGAAAGAACAAGTCGTGGATGACGTCTGCGTCTCTGCCTTCAACTCGGCCGGTCAGCGTTGCTCAAGCTTGCGCATTCTCTTCCTGCCGCACGACACGGCGGACGGCACGATCCAAACGCTGACAGGCGCGATGGATTGCCTGATCGTCGGCGATCCGTCCGATCCGAAGACTGACATCGGCCCGATCATCGACGCCGAAGCGAAAGCCAATCTTGAAAAGCACATGGAACGCATGAAGCGTGAGGCCAAAGTGCTGAAACAGATCGATGTCTCGCATCTCGGCGGCAATTTCTTCGGCCCAGCGGTGATTGAACTCAGCAGTCTCGATCAGATCAGCCGCGAAGTGTTCGGGCCGATCCTGCACATCGTGCGCTACGATCCTGCGGACGTTTCTAAGATCGGCGCGCAGCTTGCCGCGAAGGGTTACGGCCTCACGCTCGGCGTGCACTCACGTCTCGAAAGCTTCGCGCTGGAAGTTATCGCGTCCGTGCCGGCCGGCAACGTCTACGTGAACCGTACCATCGTCGGCGCTGTTGTCGGCGTGCAGCCATTCGGCGGTTCTGGCCTGTCTGGCACTGGCCCAAAAGCAGGTGGCCCCAACTATCTGCCGCGCTTTGCCGAGGAACGCGCTGTTAGCAACAACATCGCTGCTGGTGCTTGTCCATCTGCTGACGATGGCGACGTACGTCTGCGCGTTCTTCTTTCCTTTTCCGCCCCCGGGGGGCTCACCGCTCGTTCTATATGTGGCGGGTTGCATTTCGTTCGCGCTGGCGATCATCGCCGTCACGATTGCGATGCCGAACCGTTACAGCGGCATGCCTTGGGCGACGACGCATCACGAGCACGCAATCCGAACGTTGCTTCTCGGATTTGTTACGTGGACGCTGGCCAGCGCGCTGCTCTACATCAGCACCGGTCTCGCTCCTGTGACGTTCTGGACGCACGTGGCGATCATGCTTTGGGCGGCGTTGCGAAGCATTGTCGGCCTTGTGCTAGCGCTGATGCGCAAGCCGATCAGCAACCCGCGCGGTTTGCTCTTCTAGTCGACGATCCGGCAGCCGAACTCTTCTTCATACGTTGATTGTGCGCTGATCGCGCCGAAGAGCACGCTCGCGCGTACGGTGTCGCCCTCTTGTGTGATGGTGATGTTGTTGCGTGCTTCTTCCGGAAAATCGGCAAGGCAAGAGTCTAGCGATCGCCCGCTCACGTGCATGCACGAGCAAGTCATCTTGGCGGCGTAACCTGTCGCTATGCCGGCATATGCGACTTGCCCACGCGACGCCCAAGCGCCTGCGCCGATAACCGCAATCGCCACGACAGCTACGCCACTCCAAATCCAGCGTTTGCGCGACACCGCCGCCTCCCCGTATGCTCTGCGTCGAGCATAGCTGAGGCCAGGGGATACGTCATGCTGCGCGGAATGATCATGGCCGCGGCGTTGGTTTTCGCAACGTCAGCAGGCGCGCAACAACTCTACCCACTGCCGTCACAGCCCGCGGGTGTGGCTTGGCCCAGCGCTGATTGGGAAACCGCCGCGTTGCCAAGCGATGTCGATCGCGCCGCTTACGATCTTGCTGTCACCGAAGTGTTCTCAGGCGTGCATCCGCTGATGGGCGAAACGCGCGCCGTCGTCGTTATCCAAGGCGGCCGCGTCGTGTTCGAGCGCTACGCCGATGGCTACACGCGCGACACGCGGCTGAACTCGTGGTCGGTGGGCAAGTCTCTGACCCACGCGCTTGTTGGCGCCGCCGTGTTGCAAGGCCGTCTCGGCATCGATGCACCGATGGGGAATCCCGCATGGCGCGCAGGCGATCGGCGCGCGTCGATCACTTGGCGCCAATGGATGCAGATGGTCGATGGGCTCGACTACAACGAAAGCGCCGCCGACATTGCGCAAGCCGGCAACGCCATCATGCTGTTCGGTGACGGCCGGCATGATGTAGTTGGCTGGGCCGCGCGCCGTCCTCTGATCCATGATCCGGGCACGCATTGGAATTACACGTCGGCCGGAACAATGCTCACCGCAGATGCGCTAACGCGCGTCGTTATCCCCGATCCGCGCGACGCCAACGATCGCCGTGCGCGCATGCGCGCGTGGATGAACACTTCGTTGTTCGACCGCATCGGCATGCATCCCGTCGTCGAGTTCGATCCGCAAGGCGCGTTCTACGGCAGTTCGCTGTATTGGGCGACGGCGCGCGATTATGCGCGTTTCGGCTACCTCTATCTGCGCGACGGCGTTTGGAACGGCGAACGTGTGTTGCCGGAAGGTTGGGCCGATTTCGCGCGTACCCCCGGACCCGCTGAGAATACCGACACTTACGGCGCGCAATGGTGGCTGATGGCGGAGAGCGGCCCTGGGCGCCCTTCGCGCTCGTTGCTGACCAATCCCGCGCTATCGAACGCGTTCGCCGCAGAAGGTCACGAGGGCCAGCTCATTGTCGTCGTGCCATCAAAGGATCTCGTCATGGTGCGGCTCGGCCACTTTGACGGCGGCAGCGAAGCATGGGATGCGCTGGGCGACTGGGCAGGGCGCTTGATCGGTGCGTTCAGCGACCGCCCGCAAGCATCAGGAGGCGGAAATGTCAGATGATGGTCGCGACGTGAAGCTCGCTTGCGCGAAGATGCTGAAGGAAGCTGGCTTCAAATATCTCTCGGCTGAACTCGAGTTCGGTTCGCTATCAGGCTTGGCGAAGGACGAGCCGTTCTTCCTGCTGTGCGGACGCGATCGTCTGGCGCCCACGGCGATCAAGTCGTGGATCGAAGCGGCGCGTTTATCCAACGTGCCAGATCACAAGCTTGAGCGCGCACACGAGACGATCGAGGCCATCGAAGGCTGGCCAGGCGATCGCCACTATCCTGATTAGTCAGTGATAGGCGTCGTGCATGAGCGCATGGACGCGATCGAGTTCTTTGTAAAGCGCAGGCCGCACGTCGCCGTTGCGGCCGCGTAGCGCCACAGCCGCGAAAGCAGAGAGCTCATGCGCCGCGTCGTGCTCGCCATACGAGACCGCAAGCATCGCCACGCCTTGAGCGCGATCGGAGAGCGCCGCAGCGCCTGGACCTTGAGCTTCGATGATGCGCATGCGCAGCTGACGGAGCGCCGTGTTCAGCGGCGGCGCGTTCCCGGCATAGTCGTAGCGGCGGCGTTCACGGATGCGCATGCCGCCGGGCTTGCGCCGGCGGTCGGGCCCGAAATAGCTAGAATGATCGACCCACAACATTTCGTCCACATTGCCGCATTTTGCGGCTCGCACCTTCTGCTTGTGTAGGTAGTAACGCGACATGATTAGAGAAGCGTGTTCGCAGCTGCAAAATGCGCAATCGCAGTGAACGCGCGTTAGCTATGTGCGCCGCCAATGCTCATCGAGGCCGCGTGTTTCTGTGAGTGAGAATTCGAGCGACGTGGCAAGAGCTTTGGAGGCGGTGTTGCGGATGTCGATTACGGCTTCGAATCAAGCCGCGCCATTTTGGGACAGGGTTTCGATCATCGCGCCGACCGCCTCGCGTGCAAATCCGCGCCGCCAAACGCGTGGATCGAAGAGATATCCTATCTCCACCCGCTGATCCGGTTTCACCGTCGCTTCAATCGTGCCGATAGCGGCTCCGCCATCGCGCAACCAAACTGTCCAGTTGAGCCATTGATCGAGACGATCCGGGGCGGTTTCCTGGATGACGCGCGCGAAGCGTTGCGCAACCTCTGCGGCATTCGTTGGCGCACGCCGCGGGACGTAGAGATACATAAGCGGATCGTGAAGCGCGGTGAACATTGCGGTAGCGTCTTCAACGCGGGTGCGGCGTAGCTCAAGTCGCGGCGTGAAGATCGGCTCGCGCGAGACTTTGAGCATCACAAGCCGATCATGTTGCGCACGTCTGCAGCGGTTTTGCCGCTCTCGCGCAATGATCTGAAGCGTCGCCACCTGATCGCGCTTGGCCAAGCGCTTGCCGTCCTCGCCCAAGATGAGGCGGTGGTGGCGATAGGCCGGCTGCGGGAAATCCAGCAGCTTCTGCAACAGCACATGTAGATGCGCCGCCTCGCGCAGATCTTCGCCGCGAATGACATGCGTTACGCCCTGAAAGGCGTCGTCCCACACAGAGGCGAGGTGATAGCTCGTGCCGAAATCCTTTCGCGCGAGGATGACATCGCCGTGTCGCTCCGGTTCGGCGCGGACCGGGCCTGTCTCGTCTTCGAATATCAAAGTGAAGTACGCGGGACCCAGCGCCGCGCGCGCTTTCTTCAGTGAAAGGCGCCATGCGAATGCCTCGCCAGCGTCGAGCTTGGCGGCTTCTTCGTCCGACGGAAGCGCTTCGCCGCGGAATGTTTCCTCCGCCTCGCCGTGCGGCGCCGAGGCGATGGCTTCGGCAATCTCCTTGCGCGTGCGAAAACAGCGATAGACGAGTTGCCGCTCAATCAGGCTCTGCAGCGCGCCCTCGTACGCGGACATATGTTCGGACTGCCGGCGCACCGGCGCCTCCCAAGCGAGTCCAAGCCAAGCGAGATCTTCGAAAATCGTCGCTTCGAACTCCGGCCGCGAGCGGCCTTGGTCGATGTCTTCGATGCGCAGCAAGAAGCGTCCGTCCGCCGCCTGCGCTGCGTTGAACGCGGTCAACGCCGAGAAGGCGTGGCCCAAATGAAGATGGCCCGTAGGCGAGGGCGCAAAGCGGGTGACGAAACTCATGCGGGTCAAGGCTACCGCTCACGGCCCTGAGCCGCTACCTAGCGCGTCATGACACTCTTCCTCGATGGTCCCCGGATGCCGCCGGCGCGTGGCGGCAAGCCGGACTCGCTGGTCATCTTTCTCCACGGCTACGGCTCCAACGGCGCCGATCTCATTTCGCTTGCGCCGTACTGGGCGGAGGCGCTGCCGGGTACTGCGTTCGTCTCGCCGAACGCGATCGAGCCGGTGCCGATGGCGCCGGGTGGGTATCAGTGGTTTCCGATCTCCAATCTCGATCCGCATTTGATGGAGCAGGGCGCACGCGCTGCTGCGCAATCGGTCGATCGCTTCATTGACCGCGAGATGGAGAAATATGGTCTGACGCCAGATCGCGTCGCCCTCGTTGGGTTCAGCCAAGGCACGATGATGGCGCTGCACGTCGGTTTGCGCCGGGAACAGCAGATAGGCGCGATCCTTGGTTTCTCTGGCGTTCTCGTCGGTGGGCGCAATCTGAAGGAGCAAATGCGCTCCAAACCACCCGTGCTGCTGATCCACGGCGACCGCGATCCCACCATCCCGATTCCCGCGATGTTCGATTCGGCGGAGGCGCTTGCGGCAGCCGATCACGGCGCGCAATGGCACATTTCGTACGGAGTACCGCACTCGATCGGCGCGGATGGCTTGGAGCTCGGTGGCGAATTTCTCGCCATGTACTTGAAAACCAAGGGACTCATAGGGGCGGGCTGAGGTTTTTAGGCCACGTGGCCGCAGTGTCACGAACCTGTCGCTGCAAATCAGATAAAGCTGGTTCGCGTCGGCCCCGGTCGATGTGCTATACTCGTGATGCAGAAGGAGACGCGTCTTCAATCCAGCGCACGTGATCCGACACCAAATCCTTGAGCGGCTGCATTGGAGCGGCCGTCGATGAACGTTTCCAGCGCTCCTTTGGCAGGATTTCCGGCGCTGGTTCTCAACGCCGACTTCCGCCCGCTATCATATTATCCGTTCTCGTTGTGGCCCTGGCAGGAAGCGGTGAAGGCCGTCTTCCTCGAGCGCGTCGATGTCGTCGCGCATTACGATCAAGTCGTGCACTCGCCATCGTTCGAGATGAAGCTGCCGAGTGTCATCTCGCTGCGCGATTACGTGCATCAGGATCGCCCGCCTGCGTTCACGCGCTTCAACGTGTTTCTGCGCGATGGCTTTGCTTGCCAATATTGCGGCACGCCGGAAGATTTGACGTTCGATCACGTTTTGCCGCGTTCCAAAGGCGGGCGCACCACGTGGGAGAACATCGTCACCGCGTGCGCGCCGTGCAATTTGAAGAAGGGCGGCAAGTACGCTCATCATTCCGGCATGCGGCCGTACAAGCGCCCGCGCCGGCCTACGATGCATGAGCTGCAACATGTCGGCCGCCGCTTCCCGCCGCACCATCTGCACGAAAGCTGGATGGACTATCTCTATTGGGACGTTGAACTAGAGGCTTAGAGGTCGCGCTGTTCGTTCCATGCGCAGGCCATCAGGCGTCGCGCCGAAGCCGTCATTGATCTGCATGAAATGCATGGTGGTTGCAGTCTCGAGTTTGCTTGCGAGATGTTCAGCCTGTGCTTGAGCTCGGTGGAGAACCGCGCACGCCGAGGGTTCATCGTCATCGCCATCATCCAAGCCGCGGCGGCGATCGCGAGTGCTTGTGCAACGCTCATGTCCCTGGCTCCCTTAGCCGGGTGTCTAGCGATGCTCTTTTGCGGCTGTTCGTCGGCTTTGAAACAAAGCTGAAATGTTAGGCAGGGCTTAGCCCAGGCCGGCCGCCGCACCGCTGAAGGCGCCGTTCAGCGTGTCTCCGACCGCCGTGACTCCGCCGACGATCGCCATGCCAATGAGCGAGGCGATGAGGGCGTATTCGATGGCCGTTGCGCCGCGCTCGTCGCGGAAGAATTTGAGCATCATGCGGCGTTCCGTTCGATCAGACGATTGACGAGGACGACATCGGCCGGCGGCATATCATGCGCGCGCAGCTCTGTCGGGCGAACCCACTTGGCGTCTTGCGCGGAATTAGGGTCGAGCTTAATCACGCCGGCAAACTTCGTGGCGACGTAAAGCGGCATCAGCAAATGGAATTCTGGATACGCGTGCGAAGCAAACGCAAACGGATCGAGAGCGTCGGGCTCTACGTTCAAATCCAGCTCCTCTTTCAGCTCACGCACGAGCGCGTGTTCTGGCGCTTCCCCTAACTCGACTTTGCCGCCGGGAAATTCCCAAAGGCCGCCGAGCTGTTTGTGCGCGGGCCGCTGTGTGATGAGCACGCGTCCCGATGAATCTATCAACGCTGCGGCTGCAACGAGAAGCAGGCGCCGCGTTGAGTAAGCACTATCGCTGGTTTGCATGAATATCCGGTGAGGCGGGGTGGTTGATGGCCGTTAAGCACAGTCACCCTTTCAGAGGCCTCAGGACGTTGGCAAGCCTTCTTCTTGGAGCGTTTTCTGCACGGCAGGGCGTGCGCGCACGCGTTCGAAGTAAGAATTCAGTTTCGCCGGCACAGAAACTTCGAATCTCCGCGCCCAGTTCAGAACCACATATGCATACGCGTCAGCGACTGCTGAACTTGCCCAGCAGATAATCTTGATCGCCCAACTTTTGCTCGAGAAGTTTATAGCGGTTCACCAAGTTCGCCTTTGCCGCTTCCTTCACCTCATCAGGATTGCTCTTGAAGAGGGGGCCGGTGCCTTTGTGCAATTCTGTGGCGATGAAGTTCAAGGCCTCCAGAAAGCGCCAATGTTGCGGCCCGTCGGTGATTGCGAGTTCGGCCCTGGGGTTCTGCGCCGCCAAATATTCGAGCAGCACCTGCGCTTCGGTGAGCACGTCGCCGTTATCCAGTTCCAAGGCCGGCACCGCGCCCTGCGGGTTGATGTCGTAGAAATTGCGGCCGTCCTGGGTGGTGCGCTCCTTGCCGAATGCCACCTTATCGAGCGCGACGTCCAAACCCGCTTCGTTGATGACGATGTGCGGACCGAGTGAGCAGGCGCCGGGAACGTAGAAGAGTTTCATATCAGGTCTCCGCAATGCGACGGTGAATTAGCCCGGCCGACGGAGCGCTCAAGTGTCAGCCATGTTCCTGCCCGCGCGGCGCGTCGAACTCCGTCCACCAAAGTGTCGAGCGGGGACGCGGAACGGGGCGTTCAGTGGCATGTTGATGGGCATGCGCTGGTTCGTATTCCTGGCGGCGCTCTCGTTTGCGCCGTTCGCGGCCGCCCAGAACTATGAGGCGCCGCCGGTCGTCAGTGCGCAGCGGGCAGGCGACGGCGGCGAAGCCCAGGCCTCGATGGACGTGAATGCGCCGCCAAGCGCCGTGTGGTCTGTCCTCAGCGATTGCGCCAAAGCGCTGAGCTTCATGCGCAGCCTCATCAGCTGTCGCGTGTTGGAACGCGGCGATGGTTGGGACGTGCGCGAGCATCGCAGCCGCGGTTGGCTCCTCCATCCGGTGATGCGTAATGTCTCGCGGATCACGCTCGATCCGGACCGGCGCTTATCGTTCAGGCTTATCGAAGGTGACTGGACGCGCTCTGATGGCGAATGGACGCTGACTCCTATCGATGGCGGTCGTGGCACGCACGTAACCTACCGCATCAACGCAGCCGTGCCCGGCGGCGTGCCTGCCGGCATCTCGCGGTCGTTGATGATCAACAATGTGCGGGGGACGCTGGCGGCGCTGCGGCGCGAGGCGGAGCAACAGGGCGCAGGATAGGCGCTGCCTTCACATCAGATATGGGACCAACGCCCGGCAACAAGACTGCACGCGGGCGTGCAACTCCTCTAAGAGGCGCGCCGTTTCACCATCGGTCATTGCACTCGCGCGTTCTTTTCGGACGCTCAGGACCTCGCTCATGACCGAACAGTCCGCTCCCGCTCAGCGCAAACCGAACGCGCGTATCGATCTCACGCAGGGGCCGATCGCGCGCACGCTGCTGATGTTCTCGTTGCCCGTCCTGGGCACGAGCATGCTGCAGTCGCTGAATGGATCGATCAACTCGATCTGGGTTGGGCGCTTGCTCGGCGAAGAAGCGCTGACTGCGACGGTCAACGCCACGCTCATTCTGATGTTCTTGCTAGGCGCTATGTTCGGCATCGGCATGTCGGCCACGATCCTGGTTGGCCAAGCTGTCGGCGCGAAGGATTTGGCGCGCGCGAAGAAGGTCGTCGGCACGACGGCGGTTTTCGTTTTGGTGTTGTCGCTGGCGACAGCGCTCGTCGGCTATCTCGCCTCCGAGCAAATTCTCACCTGGATGGGAACGCCGGCAGCGAGCTTGCCGCTCGCGGAGGCCTATCTGCGCGTGATCTTCCTCTCGATGCCGTTTCTCTTTTTCTTTGCGTTCATGGTGATGGTGCAGCGCGGGGCGGGCGACGCGAAAACACCGTTCCGCTTCATGACGCTCGCGATCGTGCTGGATATCATCTTCAATCCGCTACTGATCTCCGGTCTCGGTCCGTTCCCGCAGCTCGGCATCGCTGGCGCGGCTGTCTCCACGTTGCTCTCGCAAGCGATCGGCATGTTCGCGATGCTGGCGTATCTCTACTGGCGCAAAGCAGATCTCAGACTTGCGCGTGGTGAGCTGCTTGCTGAAGCCCGATCCGGAATTGCTGTCGACGGTGGTGTTCAAAGGCCTGCCGATGGGCGCGCAGATGATCGTGATCTCGGTGTCGGCGATCATCATGATGTCGATGATCAACGCATATGGCGCGGAGACGGCCGCTGCCTATGCCGTTGCGGTGCAGATCTGGACCTACGTGCAAATGCCAGCGATGGCGATCGGCGCAGGCGTTTCCTCGATGGCGGCGCAAAACGTCGGCGCCAAGCAGTGGGATCGAGTCGAGCGCACCGCGACGGCCGGCATTTCGATCAACGTGCTGCTGACAGGCAGCATGGTCGTGCTGCTTTACTTCATCGATCCCTACATCGTGCAACTCTTCTTGCCGGGCGCGCCGCATGCCGTGGCGGCCGCTGAGCACATCAACAACATTGCCGGTTGGAGTTTCATTCTGTTTGGCGTGACGTTCGTTCTGTTCGGCGTTGTGCGCGCCACAGGCGCGGTGATGCCGCCGCTGATCATTCTGATCATTTCGCTGATCGGTGTTCGGATCGGCTTCGCGAAAATGCTGGAGCCGTATTGGGGACAGGAGGCGATTTGGTGGAGCTTCCCGACCAGCATGATCGTGTCTGCGTCGCTTGCGTACGCGTACTATCGTTGGGGTGGTTGGCGCAAAGCTCGCATGGGCCCGCCGATTGCGCGCGAAGCCGAACCCGCGCCGGCTGAAGTTGGCTGAAGGAGCCTAGCTCCGATAGTCGCCATTGATCTCGATGTAGCGCTTCGTGAGATCGCACGTGAACATCTTGGCGCGGCCTTGGCCTGGGCCGACCGTTACGCTGATATCTAGCTCAGCGCCTTTCATGTACGCGCTCATCGCGGCTTCGTCGTATTCTTCCGAGATCATGCCGTTGCGGGCGGCGTGGAGTGAGCCGAAGCGTACGCCGATCATTTCGCGCTTCACTGGTTGATCGCTGCGTCCGATCGCCATGACGATGCGGCCCCAGTTTGCGTCTTGGCCGGCGATGGCGGTTTTCACGAGCGGGCTTTCGCAGATCGTGCGCGCGATGGCCTTGGCTGATGCATCGTTCGCCGCGCCTTCTACAGTCACGGTGACGAGCTTCGTCGCGCCTTCGCCGTCGCGCACGATCTGGATGGCGAGATCGGCCAGCACCTTGCTCAACGCCGCGCGGAAATCGGCGAGGCGGGGGTCGCTGACATCTGGAATCGGCGGCACGTTTGCTTGGCCGGTGGCGAACAGCAGTACGCAATCATTCGTCGAGCGGTCGCCGTCGACGGTGATCGAGTTGAAGCTGGTCTCGGTTTCCTGACGCAGCAGCGTTTTCAGGATCGGCGCGGAAATAGCGGCATCGGTGAACACAAACGCGAGCATCGTCGCCATGTCAGGCGCGATCATGCCGGAGCCCTTAGCGATGCCGGCGATGCGTACTTCAACGCCATCGATCATGCACGCCGCGCCCGAGCCCTTGGGGAACGTATCGGTCGTCATGATCGCGGCGGCGGCAGCTGGCCAATTAACCGGCGCTAGCTCCATTTTTGGCAGCGCAGCGGCGATTTTGGAATCATCGAGCACGACGCCGATGACGCCTGTCGAAGCGGACAGCATTTCGCGCGCTTCGACACCAAGCGTTTCGGCGGCGGCCTCAAGCGAGCGTTTGCAGGCGGCGTCGCCCGCCGGCCCGGTGAAGGAATTGGCGCAGCCGGCGTTCACGAGAAGTCCGCGTGAGCCGCCGCGCGTGGCGGACAGTGCTTGTTTGCACCAATCGGTTGGCGCTGAGCCAACGGCGTTGGACGTGAAGACGCCAGCAGCCTTCGTGCCTTTGGCGCACCGGATGAGCAGCAGATCCGGGCGCTCCTGCTTGTAAAAACCGGCGCGGCCAATCGCGGCTTCAAGGCCGGCGATGGGCGGCAGCTCGGGAAAGGCGCCGGCGCGAGCGGGCTGATTTGCGAGTCAGGCTTCATGCGCGCCGCTGTATCAGACGGCACGCGCGGCGTCGCCCTTCGACAAAGGCGACGTCACGCGAACGCTGAAGCAGCTGTTAAGGCGTTGTGCCGGTTTCTTCCTGTGTCGCCGGTTGTTGCTGCGGCTGCGGCGCTGGTGGGCGCTGCGGCTGCGGGCGTTGTGCTGCCGGGGGTGTTTGCGCTGGTGGCGTCGTCGCCGGCGCTTGCGTCGTGGTGGCAGGCGCTTGTCCGCCCGCGCCCATCGGGAACGGGAATGGCGGTGCGTTCGCATCTGGCGCAGGCGTGGTCGGACGCGCTGGCGTCGGCGCGGCATCTTCCGGCGCCGTCACTTCGCCGCCCGGCTCCATGCCTTCCTCCGGCTGACGCAGGCGCTCGACCCGCGCGTCGCGGGCGAGGCGTTCGTCTAGCTGGGTGATTTCCTGGTAGCGCAGCCAATCGACGATGCGTGGGCGCAACGTTTCCAGGCTCGGCACGCCGCGGGTGCGGCGGTCAAGCACTTGGTAGGTGTACCAGTGCCCCTCCGCCTCGATCGGCCCGATCAGGTTGCCGACCGTGGTGGCGTTCACTTCCTGCTTCATCGCGGTGGTGAGGTCATCGACGGCGCTAAAGCCCAAATCGCCGCCGTCGCCGCTGGTGTTTTGCTCGAAAGCGATCACTTCAAATCGTTCGCCCTGATCCAGCCGTCTTTTGGCCTGATCCGCGGCTTCACGTGTTGGGAACACGATCTGACGGAGATGGACTTCCTCGCCTTGACCCAGCCGGTTGACGTTCTCGCGGTAGAGCCGCTCGATCGCTTCGGGATCGGTCGCACGCGCGTCGATCTCGTCATAAATGGAATTGGCCAGGACGCGCTCGCGGGCGTTTTCGACTTGCCGGCGCACGTCGGCCCGGCGGTCGAAGCCGCGGGCTTCAGCTTCCATCGCAAAGAGGCGCACTTGGATCAGCTCTTCGAGAGCCAAGTAGAACGCGTCGGAATTAGCGTCCAAATCCTCGGTTTCACGCAGCCAGCCGCGCGCGACGGCGTGCGCGCGAACGTCCTCGATGTAGATCGGGCGGCCGTTGACGGTAGCTGCAACGATCGGGTCGGCGCCGCCTTGGGCGTCGCCACTGGAGTCGCGGCCCAAACCGCAGCCGACGAGCGTCAAAGCTGCGGCGAAAAAAATCGCGGGGAGGAGGGCGCGCTTCAGCGTGGCCATGCGTTCTGCTTTCCTACTTCGGGTGTGTGCAAGCCCTGCGCCCCAGAGCGCGCTCTGTGGGTCGCATTGACACGCCCTAGGGGCGCTCTTAAGTCTCGCCAGCGCACGTGTCGAGGGTGTTTTCGCACGCGGGCGCGCGTCGGTGAGTCAATAAAAACCCAATTAACTCAACGGATTAGACGCTCTTCCCCGCGCCCCCTCCCAAGCGGCGCCTTAACCATTAGAACGCGCACATGCTGAACCTCGCCAAGCAGATTTTCGGCTCCGTCAACGAGCGCAAGGTGCGCCATCTGCGGCCAACGGTGCAGCGGATCAATGCACTGGAGCCGACCTTCGAGGCGCTGTCCGACGAAGCGCTCCGCAACAAGACAAGCGAATATCGCCATCGCCTGGCGCGCGGCGGCAAAATTGACGAGGTGCTCCCGGAAGCGTTCGCGACCGTTCGAGAAGCCGCAAAAGCGTGTCCTCGGCATGCGCCATTTCGACGTCCAGCTGATGGGCGGGATGATCCTGCACAACGGCAAGATCGCCGAAATGCGCACCGGCGAAGGCAAGACGCTGGTCGCGACGCTGCCGGTGTATTTGAACGCGCTCGAGAGCCGCGGCGTCCACGTCATCACAGTGAACGACTATCTCGCCAAGCGCGACAGCGATTGGATGGGGCAAGTCTATCGCTTCCTCGGCCTCTCAGTCGGCGTGATCGTTCACGGCCTTTACGATAACGAGCGCCGCCAGGCCTACGCAGCGGATGTCACCTACGGGACGAACAACGAGTTCGGCTTCGACTATCTGCGCGACAACATGAAGTACTCGCTCGAGGAAATGGTACAACGCGGCCACCGTTACGCGATCGTCGACGAAGTCGACTCGATCCTGATCGACGAAGCGCGCACGCCGCTCATCATCTCGGGCCCGTCCGAAGATCGTAGCGAATTCTATAAGTCGATTGACGCGCTCATTCCGTTGCTGCGCCCGGAGCACTTTGAACACGACGAAAAGCAGCGTTCTGTCGTTTACACGGAAGGGGGCTCCGAGCGCATCGAAGAGATGCTGGTGGAGCGCGGCTTGCTGCAAGGGTCGCTCTACGAGCCGTCGAACGTTACGATCGTGCACCACGCCAACCAGGCGCTGCGCGCGCACAAGTTGTTCATGCGCGATAAGGACTACATCGTGAAGGACAGCGAGATTGTCCTCATCGACGAGTTCACCGGCCGCATGATGGCTGGCCGCCGCTTGTCGGAAGGCTTGCACCAAGCGATCGAAGCCAAGGAAGGCGTGCAGGTTCAGCCTGAGAACCAGACGCTCGCGTCGATCACGTTCCAGAATTACTTCCGCCTCTACGACAAGCTCGGCGGCATGACCGGTACGGCTGCGACGGAAGCCTCGGAGTTTGGCGACATCTACAAGCTGGACGTTGTCGAAGTACCGACTAACCGACCGGTGAAGCGCGAGGATTCCGACGACGAAGTTTACCGGACGGCGAAAGAGAAGTTCAAAGCCGTCATCGCCGACATCGAAGAGACGCACCGCAAGCAACAACCAGTGCTGGTCGGCACGGTGTCGATCGAGAAGTCGGAATTCCTTTCGACGATGCTGAAGCAACGCGGCATCCCGCACCAAGTGCTGAACGCGCTATCACGAACAAGAAGCGCAGATCGTTGCGCAAGCCGGCGTGCCGGGCGCAGTGACGATCGCCACCAACATGGCCGGCCGCGGCACTGACATTCAGCTCGGCGGCAACATCGACATGCGCATGAAGGCGGCGCTGAAGGGCGACGAAACGCCGGATCAGATCGCGCAACTGAAGCGCCAGATCACTGTTGACGTTGAGCAGAAAAAGCGCGTCGCGCTCGAAGCTGGGGGTCTCTACGTGCTCGGCACCGAGCGCCACGAAAGCCGCCGCATCGACAACCAGCTGCGCGGTCGTACCGGCCGTCAAGGCGACCCTGGCAAGTCGAAATTTTACATCTGCTTGGAAGACGATCTGCTGCGCATCTTCGCGGCCGAGCGCTTGGACGCCATCATGCGCGGCCTCGGCATTCAAGAAGGCGAGGCCATCGTCCATCCGTGGATGAACAAGGCGCTCGAAACCTCGCAGCGCCGCGTCGAACAGCGCAACTTCGAAATTCGTAAGAACCTTCTGAAGTACGACGACGTCATCAACGATCAACGCAAGGCGATCTTCGAGCAGCGCATCGAGTTCATGCGCACCGCCGACGTCGCGCCGATCGTGAAGGACATGCGCCACGACGTGGTCGAGAAGCTTGTCTGGCGTCACATGCCGGAGAAGGCGTATCCCGAACAGTGGAACACCAAAGAACTGATCGAAGAAGCGGAAGAGATCTTCGGCTTCCATTCGCCAGTCGATAAGTGGGCTGCGGAAGAAGGCATTGCGCAACACGAGATCATCGAGCGCCTGACGCGCGAAGTTGATCAGGCTTACGCGCAGAAGGCCGCCATGCTCGGCCCTGAGCGTCTGCGCGCAGTCGAGAAGCAAGTTCTGCTCTCGGTCGTCGACATGCGCTGGCGCGAGCACTTGTCGTTCCTTGATCACCTGCGCTCAGTCATTCACTTGCGCGGTTACGCGCAGCGCGATCCGCTGAACGAGTTCAAGACCGAAGCGTTCACGTTGTTCGAGCGCATGCTCTTGGATCTACGCACCACGATCACGCGCATGTTGTTGCGTCTGCAGATCGGCCAAGCCGACGAAGCAGCGCTCGCACCGAAGGCGCCGACCCAGACGTACGAGATCCACCAGAACCCGGATACCGGCGAGAACGAAATGGCGCGCTCCGATGCGCCGCCGCTCGCGCCGGATGGCTTCGATCGCCACAATCCGTCGACCTGGGGCAAGGTCTCGCGCAACGCGCCGTGCCCGTGCGGATCAGGCAAGAAGTTCAAATATTGCCACGGCACCGCCGAAGCCGCGACCGCCTAACGGCGCGGCTTTAGCGGCGAGTGTTGTTCGCGATGACGAACGGCTGGTCTGTCGGGAAACCGGAGATCAGCCGATAGGTCAGCGCGCCGGCTGCCAGCGATTGCACCTCAACTTGCGCGCCGCTCAACGTCACTGTGCGCGGCATGTTCGCGACGGGTGTCGTCTCGCGCTGATCGGTGATCAGCGCACTCGCATCGCCTTCGCGTGAGCGTAGCTCGACGATGGCCGTATCACCGATGACACGCGCGGTGAGTTCTAGGGTCACCGGCGCGATGTGATTTTGCTGGAGCGGCGTGAATGGCACGGGCGCGCGGATTGGCGTCGTTGCGATGGTGACCGCGCCGCCGCTCACGTGAGGCGTCGCTGGTATTTCCCAAGCGCCGCTCACTGCGCGCGTCGGCATAACATTGACTTGCAGATACGCCAGATAGTCGAACACCCGATCCCCGTTGTTGTCGGCGAGGCATGTGCGCGTGATCAAGGGCGGCCGCAGCGGCGTGAGCGCAGTTACCTCCGTGGTCGCGCGGCAGAAGAGACGCACCTCGCGATGTTGATGTAGCAAAACCGGAAAGAGCTCCGTGCCAGGGCTGATTTCCAATGCGAGCGAAGCGTTGCCGACGGCAATTGCACCCGCCACCGGCGCATCCACACGCACCGCGCCGACGATGCTGGCTTGCTGCGTCAACAGCACGGTCGTGCCGGTCGCCGTTTGCGGTTCGGCATTAAACTCAACGGGTTGCGCCGCCAGCACGAGCAAACCAGAATCGGAAACCGTGGCAGGCGGTGCGGCCGCTTGCGCCATAAGCAGCGGCGCGAGCAGCAATGCAGCAATCGACGCGACGTGGCGCATTATTGCGGACCCGCGAGGCTTGTGAGTAGCAAGCGCCAGTGCGTCAGGCCTTTATAGAAGCTGTCGACCGGTACGCGCTCGTTGAGGCCGTGCGCGAAATCGTCATTGTCGCCAATGAAGATTGCGCCGACGCCGTACGTGGGAATACCCGCGGCGCGGAAGAACAAACCATCCGTCGCGCCCGCCGACATGTAAGGCGAAACCACCGCGTCGGGGTAAGATGCATGAACGGCGCGAGACGTCGCCTGCATCACATCGGCGCGCAGCGGCGATGCTTCGCTTGAGTTGGAAGGCCCAAGCGGCTCAACCGTAACCTTGCTGCCGGCGATCGCGCGCAGCTCCGTCAGCACATCCTCGACCGGCACCCCGGGGAAGATACGGCAATTCACTGTCGCCGCGGCGCTTTGCGGCAAGGCGTTCTCTGCGTGACCGCCATTCAGCATTGTCGCGACGCAGGTCGTGCGCATCATCGAAGAAAGCGAAACGTTGTGCGAGAGCGTCCGCGCTGCAACCGGTCGCCTGGATGCTCAGCAAAGCGTCGCAAGTGCGGCGCCTTCGGTCAGGAAACACCCTCGCTGTATTGCGGAAGCTCTCGATCGTGGTGTCGTTCCACATCACTGGAAACTGAAACGCGCGCAGCCGCGCCAGCGCGTCGCCGAGATCGTAAATTGCGTTGTCCTCGCGCGGTTGCGAGGAATGGCCGCCGGGATTCCGCGCCGTGAACGTGAAGCTGGCGTAGGTCTTTTCCGCCGTTTGCACGACATAAGCGATGCCGCGATTGTTGCCGTCGAGTTGGCCGCCGCCAGCGTCGGAGTTCAGCGCAAATTCGGCGTTGCCGAGAAGATCGCGATGCTGAGCGAGTAGCGCTTCAGTGGTTGCGCCGGTCGTTTCTTCGTCACCCGAGAACCAGATAATCAAATCGCGCGTCGGCACGAAGCCTTCGGCGCGTAGCGCTAGAAACGTCGAGGTCAGCTGAACGATGCCGCCTTTGTTGTCGATCGTACCGCGTCCGAAAAAGAAATTGTTTTCTTCGACGAGTGTGAATGGATCGCGCTCCCAATCGCTGCGCAGCGCCGGCACCACGTCCATGTGCGCGAGCAGCAGAATGGGGCGTCCGCCCGAGCCATTGCCGCGGTAGCGCACAACCAAGCCTGCCGTGCCATTCAGCGGCAGGACGTGCACATCTTCGGCAGCAAAGCCTGCGCCGCGGAAAAGCCCCGCGAGATAATCCGCCATCGCCGGCGTCTGCGCGCCTTCGACGGACGTGTTGAAGGCGATGACCCGCTGATAGATTTCGCGCGCCTGCGCGCGCTGCGTTTGGCTCGCTTCTTGCGCCCAAGCCGCATGCGCGAAACCACATACGAAGAGGGCGCCTAACGCCAGCGCCCGAATCCATCCGCCCATGAAAATCCCCAATCGTTTCAGGTATGCTGGCCGTGGGTTAGCGCTTTGGCAAGGGATTGGGCGCAGGGCTAGGCAGATGTCCCTTGCGCATGCGCCCACGAGCACGGCCGCGCCGACTTTTGCGCGCTGGGAACCCGTGGCGGCCGCACTCTGCCTAGCCCAATTTTCCGAGCCGCTGTTTGCCGCAATCGCGCAGAGCCAAGGCCTGACTGAACCGCCGGGCTATGCGCGCGCCTTCTTCCTTCCGGTCTATGGATTTTTAGCCTGGGTGTTGTGGCGCGATCGCGCACAAGCCTTCGCCGCCGCGCGCGCTGTGCCGCTGATGATGGGTTTGATCGCAGTGGCCGCGCTCTCAACGCTGTGGTCGATCGATAGCGGCGCGACGTTGCGCCGTTCGGTGTGGCTCGCACTCTCGATGGCGTTCGGGCTCTATCTCGCGTGGCGTCACGATTGGAAGTCGCTGCTGAACGTTCTCGCTGGTGGCTTCATCGTTCTGATTGCTGGATCGTTCGCGCTTGGGCTCCTAGCGCCAAGCATCGGCCGCATGACATTCGAGCACCCCGGCGCTTGGTCCGGTCTTTGGACGCACAAGAACACGCTCGGCGGCATCATGGCGTTGGGCGTCGCCATCAACGCCGCCGCGGCGATCGTAACGCCCGGAGCGGCGCAAGCTTTGGATTGCCTTCGCGCTTGCCGCGTTCATGCTGGTGGTGCTTTCGACGTCCAAGACGGCGCTGATCGCGTCGATGCTCGGCTTCTGCATGATCGGCTTCTGCATGATCGTGCGCCGCGGCCCGGTGCACATGATTGCCGGCCTCGCGACCGCGAGCGTCGCGATCGTGACCATCACCGGCATCGTGCTCCTTGCACCGGATTTGCTCGTCGCCGCCATCGGCCGCGATCTCACGCTCACCGGACGCACCGATATTTGGGAAGCTTCAGCGCGTTTCGTCGAGGCCAAGCCGTGGCTCGGTTACGGCTATTACGCCTTCTGGCTGCCTGATGACGGCCCGGCCTATTGGGTTCGTCAAGCGGTGGCATGGCAAGTGGCATCCGCGCACTCGAGCTGGCTTGAGTTGGCGCTTGGCGTCGGCCGCATCGGCGTCGCTTTGTTCGCGTTGCAGTTGCTGGCGACGCTTGGGCGCGGGGTCAGCGCGGTAATGCAGCCTAAGGCTGGCCTCTGGGCGCCGGCATTCCTCGCGACCTTCGCGCTCTACACGCTGAGCGAAAGCCACGCGCTGCAAGCCAACAATATCTTCTGGATCATCTACGTGGCGGTCGCAGCGCGGCTCGCACTCGATGCGAGACAATGCTAATGACCGCAATTCTCATCCTCGGTGTCGATCCGGGCCTCAACCGTTGCGGCTGGGGGCTTATCGTCAGCGAAGGCTCGCGGCTCTCTCACGTCGCGCACGGAGTCATCAAGCCGCCGCAACAACAACAACTCGCGTCCCGTCTGCATGATCTGTTCGAGGGCTTGAGCGCCGTGATCGAGCAATATCAGCCGACCGAGGCGGCGGTCGAAGAAACGTTCGTGAACTCCAATGCGCGCGCAGCTCTTGCGCTTGGCCAAGCGCGCGGCGTTGCGCTCGCCGCCGCTGCACGGCGCGGGCTCGCCGTTGCCGAATACGCCCCTACAACGATCAAGAAAGCTGTCGTTGGCTCCGGCGCGGCCGACAAAAACCAAGTTGCGTTTATGGTGCAGCGCCTGTTGCCTGCGGCAGGCCCGGTGACCGCCGACGCCGCCGACGCGCTCGGGATCGCCCTATGCCACGCGGCCCACGGCGGGTTTCGCCGCCGCGCCGGCGCGTGGGGAACCCATAGGCATTAATCTGCGTTACGCACCGCCGGGTTCTGTGGGCTCGGCCTGCGGACGGGCGTGTGGATGGCGGACGACCAACCAAATCTGATTTTGCGCCTGAGGATTTGCTCGCCTCGCTGCGGGTGAGCGAAGCGCGTCTACGCGGCGTGCTCGATAGCATTTCCGACGGGTTCTACGCCGTCGACCGCGACTGGCGTCTCACCGAGTTCAATCCCGCGGCCGAAAAGTATTTCGGCATGAGCCGCGCGCAGATGATTGGTCGCGACTATCGCGACCTGATCTCGGCGGCGAGCGACGAGTTCAAGGAATTGCTCGATGCAGCCATGGCTGGCGGACCGATGCGCGTGCTTGAGGCGCCGTCGCTCTACCGGCCCGGCCGGCAAGTCGAGCTCTGCGTCGCGTTGACGGACATTACCGACCGCCTGCAAACGCGCTCGCGTCTCGAAGCAGCGGTTGCAGAACGCACAGCCGCATTTCAGGCAAGCGAAGCGCGCTTGCGTAGCATCTTCGAGACGACGAATCTTTTTCAGGGCTTGCTCGCGCCCGACGGCACACTGCTCGATTGCAACGCCGCCGCCTTTAGGGCGATCAACGCGCGCAAGGAAGATGTCGTCGGGCTAAAGCTCTGGGAGACGCCTTGGATCAGCGCCAATGAACTCACGGTAGCGTTCGCGCGCGAAACGGTTGCGCGTGTCAGCGCCGGCGAAATCGTAACGCAGCCGAACATGTCGCTCCAATTGCCAGCCGGCGCGCGTGCGTTCGATTTCGCGATGCGTCCGGTGCATGACGAAACCGGCGCCGTCATCGCGATGGTTCTGGAAGCTAACGAGATTACGGCACGGCTCAAAGCCGAAGAGGATCTTCGCCAAGTTCAAAAGCTAGAAGCGGTCGGCCAGCTCACCGGCGGCATCGCGCACGATTTCAACAATCTACTGATGGTGATCTCAGGCGGCCTCAACATGCTCGATCGGTCGCCGGATGAGCAAAAGCGCGCCATGCTGATGGGCCGCATGCGCGAAGCTGTCGATCGCGGCGCCAATCTCACCAAGCAATTGTTGGCCTTCTCGCGCCGTCACCAGCTCAGCCCGGAATCTATTCGGCTGCCCGACTATTTCGCCGGCATGAACGACCTGCTCAACCGCAGTCTCGGTGTGAACGTGCGTGTCACTATTGATGTGCCGGACGATGTCGAGCCTGTGTTCGCAGACCCGAACGCACTTCAGCTCGCGCTGCTGAATCTGGCCGTGAACGCGCGCGATGCGATGCACGATAGCGGCGTCGTTACCATTAGCGCGCGCAACGGGTCGACCCGGGATCCGAGCGCCGAATGCATCATCATCTCGGTTGCCGATACCGGCGAGGGCATGACGCCGGAAGTGCGCCAGCGCATCTTCGAGCCGTTCTTTACGACGAAGGAGACGGGCAAGGGCTCTGGCCTTGGCCTCGCGCAAGTTCACGGCTTCGCCGAGCAATCGGGCGGGCATATCGGAGTTGAGAGCAAGGTCGGCGAAGGCACGACGTTCATGCTGGTCTTGCCGCGCGGCGAAGCGGTGGCGCCGGCAGAGCCCGTAGCGCCGCCGATCAAACTGCCAGAACAATTGAGCCCCGTAGGCAAAGCGCTCCTGGTCGAGGACGACGACAACGTCGCCGCGCTGACCGAAGAAATGCTACGCCATCTCGGATGGCGCGTGACGCGCGTCGCCAGCGCCGAAGCGGCTCTCGGCGCCATCACCAACGGCCTCGATGTCGGGCTCGTGTTTTCAGACGTGATGATGCCAGGCGGCAAGAACGGCATCGAACTCGCTCATTCGTTGCGCGAGCGTCATGTCGATCTGCCGATCGTGCTTGCCAGTGGCTACACAGAAGCGGTGCACCGCGAGGCCGAGCGCGCGGGGCTGCCACTTCTGTCAAAGCCGTTTTCGTTGGAAACGCTCGCGGTCGCGATCGAAACCGCGCGCTCGCGCTAGCGCCTACCAAATGGTGACGCGATCCGCCGGCGGGAGATAAAGCGCCTCGCCCGGTTGCACGTTGAACGCTTCGTACCACGCATCCATATTGCGCGCCGGTCCGTTGACACGGTAGCGCGCCGGTGAGTGCGGGTCAGTCATCACCTGGTTGCGCAGCGACTTGATCGCGACGCAGCTCGCGACGGCACTGGGCGCGCGACATGTAGAAGCGTTGAACGCCGGTGGTGCCTTCGAGGACAGGCGCTTCCTGACCGTTCAGTGAAAGCTGGTAAGCGTGCAACGCAACCTGCAAGCCGCCGCAATCGCCGATGTTCTCACCGA
The DNA here is from genome assembly GCA_016703335.1 of Caulobacteraceae bacterium. Classification (GTDB taxonomy): domain Bacteria; phylum Pseudomonadota; class Alphaproteobacteria; order Caulobacterales; family Aquidulcibacteraceae; genus Vitreimonas. The sequence goes on from JADJCG010000013.1 coordinate 65,410, forward strand.
GCGTCAGACGCCCATTCACGTTGAGGCCCTCGAGCGGTTGAAACTGATTGTATTGATCGACCAAACGGCCAGTGAGCGCCTCGAAGCGCTGCACATCATCCGGGCGCCACCAATCGCGCAGCACGCCGTGCGCATCTGACTTCGCGCCTTGGTCATCGAAGCCGTGACCCATTTCGTGTCCGATAACGCCGCCGACGCCGCCATAATTGCACGCAGGATCCGCATTGGGATCGAACAGCGGTGGCTGCATATAGCCGGCAGGGAAGACGATCTCGTTGAACGGCGGGTTGTAATAGGCGTTCACTGCGTGCGGGACCATGAACCATTCTTCGCGGTCGCTCGGCTTGCCGAGGCGATCAAGTTCATGCGCCCATGTCCATTGCGAGAAGCGCACTGCGTTGCCGAACGCGTCGCCGGCGCGGATTTCCAGCTGCGAGTAGTCGCGCCATTGATCGGGGTAGCCAATCTTCGGGCGGAACGTCGCAAGCTTTTCGAGCGCCGCGGTTTTGGTTTCAGCGCTCATCCAAGTGCTGGAGCTGATGCGTTCGCCGTAGGCGCGGCGCATGTTCTCAACCAGCGCCAACGTCTGCGCTTTGGCTTCAGCCGAGAAGTGGCGCTGCACGTAGATCTCGCCGACAGCTTCGCCGAGAACGTTGTTCACTGAAGAGATGGCGCGCTTCCAGCGCTCGCGCTGTTGCGGCTGACCGTTGAGTGTGCGACCGAAGAAATCGAAGCTCGCATCGTCGATGGTGCGTGGCAGAAGGTTGGCGTTGCCGTTGACGTAATGCCAAGTGATGTACTCGCGCCACGTTGATACCGGCGTTCTCAAGCACAATTCCGGCCAACGGGCCGATCGCGCTCAGTTCGCCAACGACAATCTCTTCTACGTTGCCAAGACCAGCGGCCTCGAACCCTGCGTCCCATGGGAAACGTGGCGCGAGGGCGCGCACTTGAGCGCGCGAACGCAGATTGTAGGTGCGCTCGCGTTCGCGGCGATCAGCTATCGGCCAGTGCAGTTCGGCAATCTGGGTTTCAAAGGCGAGAATGCGCGCGGCTGTGGCTTCGCCGTCGCTTTGGCCCGCGAGAGTAAGGATATTCGCGATGGTCGCGGCGTACTGGCGGCGCTGCTCGGGGAAGACGCCGTCGGTGCGGCGATAATATTCGCGCTCGGGCAGACCGAGACCGCCATGTGTGATCGCGGTGAGATAGCGATCCGGATTACCTTCATCGAGTGTGATGTAGACGTTGACCGGCATAGAGATGCCGACATCCGGTCGTGAGGTGAGGCGGATGACTTGCTCATGCGTACGCAGCGCTGCGATTTCCGCGAGCACCGGTTGCAGCGGCGCAAGGCCGCGTGCGTCGATCGCATCTTGGTTGAGGTAGGCATTGTAATAGTCGGCGATCTTCTGCGCGTTCGAACCCGGCGCACCGCCGGCGAGCGCCGCTTCTTCAATGATGACCCGAACGTCGCGCTCGGCCTTTTCCTGAAGGATCGCGTTTGTGCCCCACGTGGTGCGGTCGTCGGGAATCTGATTGTTGGCGAACCACGTGCCGTTCATGTGCTGGAAGAAATCGTCGCCGGGCTTCACGTTCATGTCGCGCGAGGCGAGATCGATGCCGAATGCGCCGATCGCGGCGCGCCCTGTCGCCGTCGGCGCTGCTGAACCGCCGCCGTTCGCGCCCGTGGCGCAGCCCGCCAGCAAGGCAAGCGAAGATGTGGTGACGGCGCGGCGTGTGAACATGGTCATGCAATCCCCCGAAAAGTTGGCGCGTTGTGCCGCAATCAGGGTGAGGCCGCCAAGTCCGCTCAACGTCTTTGAGACGAGCCGACCGCAAGACGCGGCGGAGCGCCTCAGGTGCGCGTGATGAGGCCGTAGGCAAGAAGCGTGGAAATCACCGCATCGGCCTTTTCGATCGAGAGATCGCCAACGCTGAACGCGTCTCCGTTCAGGGCGCGCTCAACGGCCGCCCGCTGGGCTGGCGCGAACTTCAGTTCGCCGCCGGGTGAGATCAAAATGACATCGTCGCCGTCCTCGGCGATGCGGAAGGGCGCGCGCGGTTGCACCTGAAAGCGATCACTCGTGGCAATTGCCGCAACATCGCGAACGGCCGAGCGATTGTTGGCGGCGCGCGAGCGAATGAAGGTATCGACCATTAGGTCAAGCGCGGGGTCTAATTCGACGCTGTCGGCGAGTGTTCGGGCGAGCGCCTTGAGGTGCGCGCGTGCGTGCGCGCGGTCGAACCCGGCGTGCGCGAAACCTGCCGGCAAGCTTCGGCGCAAATCGGGCGAGCGCAAAGCGACTTCCGAAACCGCTTCGAGCACAAGGTCGGCCCACGTGCGCGTGATCAGGCCGACTGTGATGTGCAGCGAGGGCGCGGCGCCCGAGGTTTGCGCGTCGTGCATCATTCCGCGTGGCACGTAGGCGCAATCGCCGGGCTTTAGGACAAATTCTTGGCGCAACGGTCCGGTTTCGTATCGGCCTTGCTCGAATGCTTCGCCGCGATAGGGCGCCTCGATCGGCATATCATAGAGCCGCCAGGCTTTCTCACCTTCAACTTGGATCACGAACACGTCGTGATTGTCGTAGTGCGTGCGAAAGCCCTGCGCGTTCGGCGGGGTGAGATAGATGTTGGTCTGCACGTGTGACGAAAACACGTGCTCCAGCCCACGGCAGAGCCGCGCCAGGGCAGGATCGAATTGGTGCGCTTGGTTTAGAACGATTGTCGCGCCGCGACGGTAGCGGTCAGCGACCGCGCCGCGATCGATGAAGTCGGCGGCGTCAACGTATTCGTCCGCATCGACGTTGTTCGACGCATCAGCCAGCGACAGCTGACCTTCGCGTAGATCAAGCGTAGTGACGATGCGGTCAATATCGTCGAGCGAAATCAGCCCAGCGAAACGCTCAGGCGCATTGTGATGCACGATGAGCGCCTCACGCTCATAGGCGCGCGCGAAGAAATCTTCCTCGCGCCCAGCGCCTATGAGGTAGCCGAGCGGATCTACGAGCCAAGGCTCGCGCGTCATGAGTTTAAACTACCAGTTGCGGCGCGGGCCGCGTCCATAGCTGGAGCGGTCAGCGGCTGAACCGCCGTCGCCGTCGGTCAGGCCGCTTGCGCTGTTGCGCGTTGCGCCACGCCCGTTGCCAGCATTGTCGGCATTGCCGCCGGAATCGCTGTCAGTCAGGCCAGTGCGACCGCGGCCGCCTGTGTTGCCGCCGAGGCCGTATCCGGCGCGATCGGCGCCGTTGCCGCTGTCGCTATCGGTGAGACCGGTGCGGCCATAGCCGCCGCGATCAGCGCCGTTGCCGCTGTCGTTGTCGGTACGGCCGGTATAGTTTTGAGCTTCGGCCTTGCCGGTGATGAGCGCGGTTGCGCCGCCAGCGATCACAACGCCGCCCGCGATACGCGACATGAAAGAGCGGCGATTGAGCTTCTTCTTTTCGGACATGCATTCCCCAAACGACTATTGCGACTTAATCGCAAAAACCTTGTATCCCTCGTGGGAATCGTAACACGGGTCGTTCGGTCTCGTAAGCGTGAGAGTAATTCGCAAGAGACCCGCGTTTAGGGGGCTCGTGCGTTTCGATCCCCGACCGAATCCGTCGATGATGGCCGCGAAGAGGTCAGAATGATCGGGTTGTTGAGCGGTGTGGTGGCGGCGGTGGGCGAGGATACCGCGCTGATCGATGTGGGCGGCGTTGGATACGTCGTGCAGTCAGGCGGGCGCACTTTGGCGCGGCTGCAGGTCGGTGCGCCGGCGCGGCTCTTCATCGAGACGCATGTTCGAGAAGACGCGATCAAGCTCTTCGGTTTTGCCTCGGAAGAGGAGCGCGCGTGGTTCGCGCATTTGCAAACCATTCCCGGCGTCGGCGCCAAGGTTGCGCTCGGCATTCTCGACACCATGCCGCCGGATGCGCTCGCTGACGCCATCGCGCTGCAGGATAAGGCCGCGTTCGCGCGCGCCAACGGCGTCGGCCCCAAGCTCGCCGCGCGTCTTGCAACTGAGCTGACAGGCAAAGGCGGGCCCAAAGGTTTCATCGGTCTCGGCGCGCCAACGTCGCGCGCGGCTGCGGGACCGGCAACGTCAGGCAGCGGTGCGCGTCAAGAAGCGGTGTCGGCGCTCGTCAATCTCGGCATTGATCAATCGAGCGCCGCGCGCGCCGTGGCGTCAGCTGCAAAGCAATTCGAAGCTGACGCGCCCGCACCTGAATTGATCCGCGCCGCGCTGAAAGAAGTCAGCCGCTAGTTCTGCGGCTCCGGGTTTGTGTGTTCGTTGATTTCGCGCATCTCGCAGGCGAATTCCCAATCCTCGGCGTAGAGCCGATGCAGCTCCATGAATTCCATGAGCGCCTCAATGGCTTGCTCTCGCGTGTCGAACTTGAAGAACGCGTAGCCGCCAACGACTTCTTTGCTCTCGGTGAATGGGCCATCCATGACGTTGAGCTGGCCGCGCTTTAGTGTGACGCGGACCGCTTGAGCCGACGGCGTCAGGCCAGCCGTATCAATCAATGAGCCTTCAGCGATGCGCCGGCCCATCAGCTTGCCCATCTCCTCCATCAGGCGCGCAGGCGGCGGACCCTGAAACTCTTTCTCCTGTTGGATCAGGTACAAATAGCGCATTGGGAAACCTCGTCTTCGATGGCGACGCGGATTGCGCGCCCTGACGAGAGGACGACTCCGCGTCGCAAGTCCCGACATTTCATGTTCGGCTGATTTTCACGATTTCTAACTCATGCCCGGCGACATTGACGCTGTCGCCCGCCGCTTTTCCCAGCAGGGAGCGCGCCAGCGGGGAGACGTGGCTGAGCGTGCCGTTCTCGGGATCGGCCTCGTCTTCGCCGACAATGCGAAACGTTTGCGTGCGGCCATCGTCACGGTCGAGCGTGACCGTCGTGCCGAAGCGCACAACGTCATGATCCTCGGGCGGGGCAACGAGTTGCGCATTGGAGCGCCGCGCCGTCCAGTAGCGCAGATCGCGGTTGATGCGCGCGCGGGCGGCGCGATCATCGCCAACGTTCCCAAGGTCTTCGCTCAAGCGCGCGACTTCGGCTTCGATCGCCGCCAAACCTTCGGCGGTGACGAGATTGGGCGCCGTCGAGACCGGCCGATCCGGCAAGTCTTCGACGGCGTCGTCATCTTCTTTGACAAACGCGCGGCTCATGCCTTTTGAGCTTAGGCCGCGCACCAGCGTGAACAAGGGGTTGAGCCTATCCGGCCAGCGCGGCGCTTGTCGCGCCAAAGCCGAACATCGGCCGCACCTCGCAAAAGCCTTCCCATTCCGGCCAGTGTTGGCGGTGCAGCTGCATGAAGCTCTCAAGCGACGCGAGCGCTTCTTCGCGCGTTGCGAATTCGAAGATGGCGAAGCCGCCTAGCACTTCTTTGGTTTCAGCGAACGGCCCGTCGGTGAGCTTGAGTTGGCCGCGACGCGATTCCATGCGCGCGCTGCCCATTGCGGTTGGCATGAGACCACCGCGCGCGAGCATGCGGCCGGCTGCGATTTCGCGTTCGGTCATCTCTTCGATCGCATCGATCATGGCTTGGGGCGGGATGGCGCCGGTTTCGGCGCCTGAGGTGAGAAACATGTAGCGCATGGTTTGGTCCTTCCTGATTTGCGGCCATAAGCGGCGCTGACCAGAGGACGAAGGCCTGTGCCAAAAGCCGACGTTTCGATTTGAAACTTATCCACAGGCGCGGTGAGCGGGCAGGCCGGAACAATCCGGAAACCCGAATCGAGCTAGGAAACGCTCATGGCCGAACCGGCAGAACGCCCAGATGACCGTATTGTCTCCGCTGACCGCATGCCCGGAGAGGGCGCGGACCGCGCGTTGCGCCCGCAGGGGTTCGACGAGTTCGTCGGCCAGCCGCACGCGAAGGCGAACCTCAAGGTTTTCGTCGAAGCGGCGCGGTCGCGTGGCGAGGCGATGGATCACGTCCTGCTGTTTGGCCCGCCTGGCCTCGGCAAGACGACGCTCGCAAATTGTAGCGCGTGAGCTGGGCGTTGGTTTTCGCTCCACTAGCGGCCCCGTGATTGCGCGCGCCGGCGATCTCGCCGCGCTGCTCACCAACCTTGAACCGCGCGACGTGCTTTTCATCGACGAGATCCATCGTCTGGCGCCGGCCGTCGAAGAAATTCTCTATCCCGCGATGGAGGATTATCACCTCGACATCATCATCGGCGAAGGCCCAAGCGCGCGCAGCGTGCGCATCGATCTCGCGCCATTCACGCTCGTCGGCGCGACCACGCGCGCGGGGATGCTGAGCACGCCGTTGCGCGATCGCTTCGGCATTCCGGTGCGACTCGAATTTTACGGCCCCGACGAATTGCTCGGCATCGTCACGCGCGGCGCCGCAAAGCTCGGCGTGCCGATCACCGCTGAAGGGGCGATGGAGATCGCCAAGCGCGCGCGTGGCACGCCGCGTGTGGCAGTACGCTTGCTGCGCCGCGTGCGGGATTTCGCGGGCGAGGAAACAGTCGATATAAAGGTCGCGGATCGGGCGCTGAAGCGGCTCGATGTCGATAGTGACGGGCTCGACCTCCTGGATCGCCGCTATCTCCACGCCTTGGTCGAAACCTATTCGGGGGGGCCTGTCGGCGTCGAAACCCTCGCCGCGGCACTCGCCGAAGCCCGCGATGCACTAGAAGACGTGATCGAGCCCTATCTGATGCAACAAGGCTTCGTCATGCGCACGCCGCGCGGCCGCGTCGCCGCGCCGAAGGCCTATGAGCGGTTGGGCAAAAAGCCGCCCAGCGCGCCGCCGAGCAGCGGAAGTTTGTTCGGCGAGAAGTAGCGGCGGCGAGCGCTGTTGCGCGGCCTGATTTTGGGTTAGCGTCACGTGATGTCGCGATTTTTGCTGGTTGCTCTAGTTCTGATGTGCGTGCCGCAAGTCGCCTTCGCTCAGCAGGCCGATTTAGGCCGGTTTCGAGTTGGCATGAGCGTCGCCGAAGTCCGCGCGGCGGCGACCGATCTTCATTGGCGTGAACAGGCCTTCGGTGAGGATCTTGTTGTGCTCACTGCCGACCGGCCGATCCCCATCGGGCGGATAGGATTCCAGCCACAGTTGGAGTTTCGTGAGGGCGGGTTGGCGAAAATTGAATTTCAGGCCGGTGGGCCCATCGTCAGCGCGAATGAGTGCGCTCGCTGAAACTGTCGTTGCGCTTGAGTCGCTTGTCGGGCCCCTGAACAGTTTTCGAGCGCCCGGCGAATTTGGCGCCGTTGCGGAAGTGCGCGCGACGCCAGGCGGCTCGGAAATTCGTTATTACAGACCACGCGAAGCACTCAATGCTGGTATCGCGACGCAGCTCGGGGAGATGTTCATTCAGGTATCGTCGATTGCAGCCCCAATTTCGCGTGAACTCGTCTGTCAGCTTGGCATCGAGATGATGCAAAGTCTGATCGACTTCGATCCGCCTCCGCCTCCAACTGAGGCACAGTTGGCGGCGGCGCCGGAAACAGCGACCGAGTGGGCGATCAGAGCGGGCCCCGATGTCACCGGACTCGTCATGCCCTTGGAGGCGATGGGATATGTCGGCCGTGTTCGCGTACGACTGGATTGCCTGGTGATCGAAGAACAACGGGTCAATTGCGCAGTTCAAAGCGAGGAGCCGGTGGGAATGCACTTCGGCGACGCCGCGCTTGCGGAGTCGCGGTTCAATCGCATTTTGCCGGTGATCGACGGACAGCCCACACTGGGCAGACGCGTACAATTCACGGTTCGCTATGATCTCGCGGGATCGGCGCCTGAATAGATCACAACCGCTTCCCTAGCGTTTTCGGCGCCACCGCGATGTAGCTTTGCTTCAACCACCCGCGCAGCGTGTCCATTTCCGCCAGCACATCATCGCCTGCGCCGAAATACGCCGTCACCCAATTGTGCTGCTTGTACCAGCCTCGCGCCGGCCGCACGAAAGGCAGCTCCGCTGCCATCTCCGCTGAGATCGGCAGCTTCATGATCATCGTGAGTTCATTGAGTGGCTGCGCCTTCTCGCCGAACACCGCGAACATCTTCTTGCGCACATAAAGCCCGCGCGTCGTCTGCCACGCAGGCCCGGCGTTCGTTTCCGGAAACGTGAACCCGTACGCGGTGAGTTCAGCTTCGGTCCGTTGATGCGGCGTTTGAGGCATAGGCAAGCTTAGCACAAACGCGCCGACGCGCTCTGTACGCGAATATCATTCGCCAAATCCGTGTGCCGCCTTTCGGCGCGTGCGCCGCCCCGGCAGTGTTTCGTTATAACAGCGTGCGCGCGGGCCACGTCCGATTTTGGCGCGAAATCGGCATGCGATCTCTCAAACTCCCGCGCAGCTTGCTTACATCGAATGTGTAGCCCGCTTGTCGTCGTACAACATCGGCAAGGGGCGAGAGGGAAGAGACGAAATGTCAGAATTGTTTGGTGCGTTTGCAGACTTCGCGCCTTCACTGCCGTTGATCATCGGCGTGGTGCTTGTCGCGCTCATCGTTATTTCAATTCTATTGCGCGTCGTTGTGCCGACCAACATGGTCCACACCGTCCAATCACGACGACGCACCACCTCGTATGGCGCGGGGCAAAAGGCTGGAAATGTCTACTATAACTGGCCGAGCTGGGTGCCGATGATCGGCGTCAGCCGCATCATCTTGCCGGTCAACAACTTTGAGCTCTCGCTTTCCGGCTATGAAGCCTACGACAAAGATCGCGTGCCGTTCCGGCTCGATCTCACGGCGTTCTTCCGCATCGCCGACACCAACGTCGCCGCCGCGCGCATCGCCAATATGAAAGAGCTGATCTCGCAGCTGCACTTCATTGTCCAAGGTGCGGCGCGCAAAATTCTGGCAACGCACGACATCCACCAGATCATGGTCGATCGCGCCACCTTCGGTGCGCAGTTCACGCAAGAAGTTGCGACCGAACTCGCGAATTGGGGTGTCGAGCCGGTCAAGAACATGGAACTGATGGATGTGCGCGACGCCGAAGGCTCGCGCGTCATCGCTGACATCATGGCGATGAAAGCATCGAACATTCAGATGACGAGCCGCATCGAGGTCGCGAACAATATGCGCGCCGCGCAGACGGCCGAAATCGCCGCGCGCCAGGAAGTCGAAGTGCGCGAACAAGAAGCGCAACAAGTCGTCGGTCAGCGTACGGCTGAAAAAGACAAGCAAGTCGGCATCGCCACCGAAAAGGCTGCGCAAGAAGTCCAGACCGAGGCCGCCGTCACGCGCGAACGCGAAATGCAAGTCGTGCGGGTGTCGACCATGCGTCAGGCCGAAATCACCAAAGACCAGCAAGTCGTCGCCGCGTCGCAAGACAAAGAAACGACGGTCCTGCGCGCCGATGGTGATCTGCAGGCCACCAAGCTCAGCGCCGAAGGTATCCGCGTTGAAGGTAACGCCAAAGCCGATGCCGAGAAGGCGCTGCAACTTGCGCCTGTCGCGGCGCAAATCGAACTCGCCAAGGAGATCGGCTCCAACGAGGGCTACCAAGCCTATCTCGTCTCGCTTCGCGGCGTGGAAGCGTACGTGCAGGTCGGCGTCGAGCAGGCCAAAGCGATCGCGCAAGCGGACGTGAAGGTCATCGCCAACACCGGCGACACGGTGCAGGGCGTGCACGACGCCATGGCGCTTATCTCGCCGCGCGGCGGCACCGCCATTGGCGGCATGCTGGAAGCGTTGAAGAACACGCCAGAAGGCGCAGCGTTGTTGGAACGCATCCTGCGCCGTGAAGCTGCGGCGTCATCGCCGCCAGCCAATGACGGCAACGTCTAAGCGCTAAGCCCTGCGATCAGAAGGTCGGTCAGCGCCTCAAGCTGTTTGAGGTCTGACTGGCCTTCGTCCAGCGCCACCATGGCGGGGTGGTGAAAGCGCGAGGTGGCGTTCAGCAACAAGCCGGCAGTTTTGCTCGGATCGCTGACCTTCCACGCGCCTTCTCGAACGCCGTCGTTGAGAATCTCAACAACTTCATCGTGCAGATGCTTCACGTGGGCCGCGACCACCGCATGCGCGCCTTTCGTGATCGAGCTATAGACAGCGAACAATTCCGGATCGTCGAGAACCTTGGTGCGCTTGATCTCTGCGAGTGTACGCACCCATGCCTTCAGCCGCTTCGGCGCTGGCGTCTTCTTGTCCGCCGTGATCTTCGTCAGCGGCGCCATAACAGTCTTCAGCCAGCGTTCCGCAACAGCATCGAACAATGCGCTCTTGGAGGCGAAGTGTTTGTAGACGTTGGAATGGCGCATATCGAGCGCGCGCGCGACGTCCACGACGCCCGGTTTCGCGGGGCCGTGGCGTCGCAACACATCGACGGTGGCGTCGAGAATGCGGTCCCTGACTGAATCAGTGCTCACGCGCGATTGATGCCTGCCTCATCGTTAGGCAAAATATCCCGCTCAACCGTGCGCGTGATCATCGCGTACTCGATTTGCAGATCGACGATCGGATGCACAGCATGTGCGCGCCTAATGGTGTCCGCGCCAGCCTCAGAAAGCCCGATATGGCGCACATAGCCTTCCTTCACGAGATCGGCGATGGCCCCAATCGTGTCTTCGATCGGCACAAGCGGCGAAACGCGCGCGGGGCGGTAGATATCGATGTAGTCGGCGCCAAGACGCTTTAGTGAATACGCGATCGCGGTCTTGGTGGCGGCCGGATCTGTCGCGATGCCGATGAAGGCGCCATTAGCGCCGCGCTGTGCGCCGTACTTCACGCTGAGCACTATGTTTTCACGCTTCGCGCCCTTTAGCGCATCACGCAGCAGCATCTCGTTATGGCCCATGCCGTAGAAATCGCCGGTGTCGATCAGCGTGACGCCGGCTTCTAGAGCTGCGTGGACCGTAAAGATGGATTCTTGTTCGTCAGCCGGACCGTAGAAGTCCGACATCCCCATAGCGCCGAGGCCAAGAGCGGAGACCGTAGGGCCGGTTTTCCCAAGGCGACGCGTTTGCATGACGATGCTCCTTCCGAGCACTGTCTCGCGTCTCAAGTAACAAAAGTCAATATCTGTTACGTGACATTTGTTAGTGGTGGTCGGCCACCCTGATTTTGCTTTCGTTCTTGCGCCCCATGGCGCGAACCACCTTCACGGTGCCCGAAGTTGCGTCCGTGACGAACGTCAGGACCAGGGCGGAAACGGCGATCATGGCAGCAAGTTCAAGCATCTCGGGTCTCTGTTAACTGTGTTCGGCGGGGTAACCACTGATACGCGGGCGTGGTTCCCTCAGATATCCTCGGCTTCGAAAGCTTCACGCCTCTAGAACCTCGGCCAAGTTCTGCTCAGCCCATTGGGCGAGCACGTCTATCGGGCTGAGTAGCAAGCGGCCAAGCGGAGTTAGGCTGTATTCCACAACTGTTGGGGCGCGTGGCTGCCTCGGCGTCAGCGTTGTGATTGCGCTGGCGCGAAAGCATAACCCACCGATGTCTTCGCTTCGCGCGGTTGTCGATACGCTGGCGCCGGACGGCGATAGCTTCGTTGTCGAAGCGCCGGTCGAGTGGTCGCAAGGGCGCACGCTCTATGGCGGCATCACTGCGGCATTTGCTTACGAAGCTGTGCGGCGCACGCATGATGCGTTGCCACCGCTGCGGTCGGCCCAACTCACATTTGTTGGCCCGGCGTCGGGGCGCTTGCGTTTTAAGTCCGAGATACTGCGCCGCGGGCGTTCGACAGCGCTGATCTCAGCCGAATGTTTGAGTGAAGAGGGCATAGCGGCGCGTGCCGTCTTCGCGTTCGGCGCAACACGCGAAAGCAAGGTCGCACACGATCTTTTACCGATGCCAAACGTGCCCGGACCAAACGAGGTTGGCGCCTTCCGCAAAGAGGGCGGCAATACGCGCCCCGGCTTTTGGAATAACTTTGAGACGCGGCTCGCAGCGGGAGGCAAGCTGTACGATCCCAGCGCCGAACGCCCTGAGTTTTCGACGTGGACACGCTTTCTCGACGCCAGCGGCGCCGATCCGGTGACGGCATTGCTCGCGATTGCAGATTGTCTGCCGCCGGCGGCCATGGTGCATTTCACGCAGCCGGCGCCAATCAGCACTATCACATGGACGGTCGATATCGCGCACACGCCCCAGAGCTTTGATGGCTGGCATTTGCTCTGGTCGTCGAGCGAACGAGCGGGCGAGGGCTATTCGCTGCAAAATATGGCGATGTGGACCGAAAGCGGAGAGCTCATCGCCGTGGGCCGCCAGAACGTCGCCATCTTCGCGTAGTGCGAACCCTCACCACGGCAGCGCCTCGCCAGTCGTTGCGTGCGTAAAGCGCCCCGTGTTCTGAAGCGTTAGCTCGTCGATCCGGTGAATGATGCCGCACACGGATTCTTCCGCTGGAATGCCGCCGCGGCCCGTCATCTCGGTGGCGACCATGCCCGGATGAAAGAGGCCAACCGCAATGCCGCGCGCCTTGAGATCATGCGCAAGCGAAACGCCGGCAGCGTTCACGGCCGCCTTCGACATGCGATAGCCGTAATAGCCGCCTGATCCATTATCGGCCATTGAGCCCATGCGGCTCGTGATGATCACAACCTTCGCGCCTTCATGAAGCGAGGGCAGCAGTGCAGTCGTGACGCGCAAGGGCCCCAGCGCGTTCACTTCCAGCTGTTGCGTGATGCCCGCAAAATCGACGCGATCGAGCGAGTCTCCGCGCAAAATGCCGGCATTGTTGATGAGCACATCAATGCGCGCGCCCTTGAGCCGCTTTGCCAGCTCGGCAATGGATGCCTGATCGCTCACTTCAATGCCCGCCTCAACGCGCACGCCGAGCGCGTCGAGTTCAGGCGAAGATTTGCGGCAGACGGCGATCACGTTGTCACCGCGCGCTTTCAATTGACGGCTCAGCTCCAAGCCAATGCCGCGGTTTGCGCCGGTGATGAGGATCGTCGCCATGCATAGAACTCCTTCGCTCTCACATAGCGTTCCCCGCCCAAATGAAAACGGCCCCAGCGTAAGCCGGGGCCGTTGATATCATCGGTGAGAAGGGGTTCAGCCCCGCTTGCCGCTCTCGATGTAGCTCTTCATGCTTGAGAGAATGCGCGGCCAGCCGTTCGAGATGCCCGGCAACACCTTGCTCTCCGGCGGGAAGCCTTCGTGGATCACGGTGAACTTGGTGCCGAGTTCGTGCTCTTCCAGTTCATAGGTCACTCGCGACGGCTTCTCATCGATGCCTTCTGCTTTGAGATCGAATGTCATCACCAAACGGTTCGGCGGATCGATCTCCAGCACTTCGCCGTCATGGCTGAGCTTGGTCTGATCGTCCGGATACATGAACTCGACGCGCGAGCCGACCTTCCAGTCGGACTTCACGAAGCGCTTCCAAAACGTCTTCGTGTGTTCGCCGGTCGTGATTGCGGTCCACACCTTCTGCTTAGGTGCGCCGATATAGATGACGTAGACAAATTCTGGCTTGCTCATTGGTCCCACCCTTCGATGTTATGATCCGGCGCCTTGTCGGCGACGATGTTGAGATTGATGCCGTGCTCAAGCCACGCCTTCGCGGCGGCCAGCACGAGATTCCAGCCTTGCGTGAGGTCGAGCGCTTCGGCGATGACATCGTCACCGCGCAGCCCACTGTTGGTTATGCTGACGATCGTGCCTTTGGCGTGAGGCGCGAATGTCATCTCCACCAGGTTCGATTTCGGAAATGACCATTCGAACGCGATGCGTTGGTTCGTTTCGACGGCTTTGACGTTGATATCGTCGCTAACGCCGTACATCTCCCATTCCCAACGCACGCGCTGGCCGGCTTCAAGCTTGCCGCTCGATTTCGAGAACCAGAAGTGCGTGGTGACAGCTGGATCGATGAACGCATTGAACACTTCGGCGATCGGCTTGCGGATCAACATTTCCGCTTTGACGATAGGCGCGCTCATTTCGGTGGCTCCATCTTCACCACCAACGCCTTGCCGGTTTCGAGCAAGCTCTTCAGTGACGAAAGAATGATCGCCCAGCCTTGCGCGCCGGCCTGAATGAACTTGCGCGGGATCGCGTAATCGCTGTGCTGCGTCATCGTGAGCTTCACGGCGTCGCCAGCTTGCTCAATGTCGTAGGTGACAATCGCAGGGCCGGGCTTATCGGCCTCATCGACCCAATCGACAGTCCATGTCACTTGCAATTTATGCGGCGGATCGCTGATCAGCACGTCGCCAAACACATCAAGCGTGCCGTTCGGCATCACCATCTTCCACGGCGAGCCTTGCTTCCAATCGCTCTCGACCGTGCGTCCGAAGAAGAACTTCGTCGTGAATTCGCTAGATGTCAGCGCATCCCAAACCTTCTGCGCCGTGCTTCGGATATAAAACACGTACACAAGATCAGGCGGCACAATCCGCTCGTCGCCATCATTCATTGTCGCTCTCCAACGCCTTTTTCAGATCGAACAACGCGTCGAGGCGTGTTCGTTCGTATTTGGAGATCCAGCGATCGCCGATCTCATGGATGGGCGCCGGATTGAGGTAGTGCAGCTTCTCGCGGCCGCGCTTCACGCTCGCCACAAGATTGGCGCTCTCCAGGATGCCCAGGTGCTTAGTCACAGCCTGGCGCGTCATGCCCCGGCCTGCGCACAACTCGCTGAGCGTCTGACCGTTGCGCGCGAAGAGCGCATCGAGCAGGGCGCGGCGGCTGCGGTCAGCCAGAGCCCGGAAAACGCCGTCGACTGTCTCGTCTTCGGTGCTCACGGATGCTTATAGGCAACCAAATGGTTGCATGTCAACGCCTGCTGGCCGGAGAAACGGCTAAGCTATGCCGTATTGGATGGGCAAAATGGCCGGCTGTCGGGCGACAATACCGACTAAGGGATGGGTGTGACGGCAGTGAAGTCCAAAGCTGGGGCGCGAAAGCGATGACGCGGAAGCACGTCGTCGTCATTGGCGCAGGCTTTTCGTGCGTAGCGGCCGCTACTGCGCTGGCGCGCTTGAAGCCTGCGCCGCGCGTGACGCTGATCGAGCGGCACAAAGGATCCCTCGCACCTCCTCAATGTCCGCGCCTCGAACATGAGCGCCTATGCCGACAAGCCCACGGACTTCGCCGACTGGTTGAAAGACAAAACCCGCGCCGAACCGACCGCGTTTGCGACCCGCAGGCGCTACGGTGCGTACATCCAAGACGTGTTGAAGCGCACGCAGCGCGGCGCAATGTTCGGCGGCGGCGTGAAGCGCGAGCGCGGTGAGGCCGTCGCCTGCCGTGCTGGCTCGGGCTGGTGGAACGTCACGCTCGACTCCGGGAAGATCATCGAAGCGAACGGTGTCGTGCTAGCGCTCGGCAATCAACCGGTCTCGCAACCCGTCGTTTTCGCCGATGCCGGCGTGCCCGTGCTCAGTCCATGGGACGCCAAGGATTTGCAACGCATCGGGCGTGGCGACGTGTTGCTGCTCGGCGCCGGCCTCACTATGATCGATGTCGCGCTCTCGCTCGCTTCGCGCTCGAAAACGGGGACGATCTACGCGCTCTCGCGTCGCGGACAGACACCGCGGATGCACCTCGATCCGCCGCGCCCGCCGCCGCCGACACCGCTGCAACTGCCGACCAATCTCAGCGACGCGCTGCACGAATTCCGCCGCGAGGCGTGTGAGATGGCTGAACGTGGCGAGCCCTGGCAACTCGCAGTCGATCGCATGCGCAGCGTCACGCCAAGCCTGTGGCGCGCGCTCTCAACCGAACAACAGCGCCGGTTTTTACGCCATTTGCGCGTCTGGTGGGATGTTCACCGTCATCGCGCGGCGCCTGAGATCTCAGAGCGCGCGCAAGCCCTGCAAAGCGAAGGCAAGCTCAAGGTGTTGGCGGGAGAGATCATTTCTGCCGAGAAGAAGGGCCGTCTGGTCGAGATCTATCATCGCCAGCGCGGAAGCATGGTGCGTCACCGCATCGAAGTCGCCGCGATCGTCAACTGCACCGGCTCCAACCTCGATCTCACACGCTCTACCGAACCTCTTATCCAGCAAATGCTGACCGAGGGTCTGGCGCGCGCTCACCCAACCGGCCTCGGCTTTGAACTGGATGAAAACGCCCGCATTCTCGACGCGCGGGGCCAAACCCACGGCAGCCTCTACGCCATTGGCCCCATCACAGTGGGCTCGTTCTGGGAATCCACTGCCGTTCCGGAAATCCGCGCGCGCGCGGCCGCCATCGCGCAGATGTTCTAACGTGCCGCGCGATCGTGTATCGAAGCGCGCATGAGTGACGACGCACCAAGCGCTGGCCGTTTCGACGGCCGCATCCACCACCTACCGGTGCGGGTCTATTACGAAGACACCGACTTCAGCGGCGTTGTCTATCACGCCAACTATCTGCGCTACTTCGAGCGGGGCAGGAGCGACTTCCTCCGTGTCGCCGGCATTCACCATAACGAGCTCGCAGCAGCAACCGATCCTACCGCGTTTGCGGTCAACAAGATGGAGCTTGAGTTCCTGCGCTCTGCGCGGATTGACGATGCATTGCTTGTGAAAACCGCCTTCGAAACAATGCGGGGTCCTCGCATTTTTATTTCGCAAGCGCTCGAAAAGGCGGGCGAAATCTTGGTAACCGCGAAGGTGCAGGTCTGTTGCATAAGCCTCACGGGACGCGCCAAGAAACCGCCAGCGGTGCTTTTGGAACGGCTTAAACCATTTCTAGAGCCCTCCGCGTCCAGCTTTTGACAAACTCATACGGCTCTAAACCGTGTGGGGAACGTGGCTGATTGCGAAAGCCACGATAGCGGGAGCGAGCATGGAATCCGGCGCAGAGCAGATCACAATTTTGACCCTGTTCCTTCAGGCCGATCCGGTCGTGAAGGGGGTCATGCTGATTTTGGCCGTGGCCTCGGTTTGGTCATGGGCGATCGCGGTCGACAAGTGGTTGGCGTTTGGCGAACTCGAACAGAATGCGCGCAAGTTTGAGCGCGAGTTTTGGTCTGGCCGCTCGCTCGACGACATCGAAGATCGCGGCGACAAACCGCGCGATGCGCTGAGCCGCGTCTATGCCGCGGCTTCACGCGAATGGCGCGAAGCACGCCGCACCGGCACCAATGGTGAGAACGCGCAGATGATGCTCGATCGCGTTGATCGTCTCATGCAAGCGCAGATCGCGCGCGAGATGGGGCGCGCTTCACGCAATATGGGCGTGCTCGCTTCGGTAGCCGCCTCGGCGCCGTTCATCGGCTTGTTCGGCACGGTGTGGGGCATCATGAACGCCTTCACCAACATTGCCGCCCAACAGCAAACAAATCTCGCGGTTGTGGCGCCGGGCATCGCCGAGGCGTTGTTCGCAACCGCGCTCGGCCTCGTCGCCGCTATCCCTGCGGTTATCTTCTACAATAAGTTCAGCGGCGATCTGGATCGCTTTGGTGATCGTCTCGAAACCTTCAGCGACGAAGTCGCAGCGCGCTTGTCGCGCCGCTTGAGCGAGCGCGGCTGATGGCAGGCGGGATGGCCGCTTCAAAGCGCGGCGGTCGAGGTCGCGGGCGCGCTTCAGCGCGGCGCGGACGCTTGAGTGAGATCAACGTTACGCCGTTCGTCGACGTCATGCTGGTGCTGCTGATCGTGTTCATGATCACCGCGCCGCTGCTGACCGTTGGCGTGCCGGTGGAATTGCCGCGCACTGACGCCAAGCAAATGGACAGCGAAGCCGATCCGCTTTCGATCACCATTCGCGCCGATGGCACGATCTATGTTCAGGAAACGGTAGTCACGCCGGATGAGCTGATCGCAAAGATGCGCGCGATCTCGCGCGAGGGCTATGATCGCCGCGTCTTCATCCGTGCTGACGCCACAGCCGATTACGGTCTCGTCGCCGATGTGATGGCGCGGCTCTCATCGTCGGGCTTCCGCAATCTCGGCCTCGTTACCGACACGCGCGAGGGCCCACGACGGCCGGATACGCGATCGCGCGAGGAGTAACATGCGCGCCGGTGTCGTCGTCTCCATTGTTGGGCATATCGGCTTCGTCATCATGACGATGCTGGCCTGGGAAGCGCGTTCGACGATCACTCTCGGCGGCGGTTCGGTCGTGCCGATTGAAATCGTCGATGTCGCGGACGAGTCGAACGTGCGCGCGTTGTCGGTCGATGAACCCGAAGGCGAACCGATCCCGAACGAAGAGCCGCCAGCGGAAGATGAACCTGCGCCTGCGCCATCAGAGCGGCCAACGCCGCCGCGTCCGCGCCAGAATGACGATTTCAGCCTAGATTCCGTTCAGGACCTGGTGAATCACGACAGACAACCAGGCCGTCGCCGCACCGAAGGCGATCCGTCAGATCGCCAGCGCCAAGGCGCTGGCCAAGGCACCGCGGAAGTCGCCGCGATGGAAGATCGCGTGCGCTCGCTTGTGCAGCGTCACTTGGAGCGTTGCTGGCGTATGCCGCTCGATCAGCCTGATCCGGAACGTCTGATCGTCACGCTTGAGTTCGAACTTGATCGCAACGGCAACCTGCGCGGACCTCCGCGCGTTACCAGCCCGCGCAACACGACGTTCGATCCACCCATGCGCGTCGCCGTCGACAATGCGGTTCGCGCTGTCACCACTTGTGATCCATATCCGTTTGCAACCGATCCCGTCGTGGCCGATCACTATGACACCTGGGACCGGCTCGAATTTACGTTCCGCCCACGCTCTTGATTGAACTTAGAGGCTAGAAGCCGATGCGTCTGATGAAGTCTTTCCTCGCGTCACTGGTGGCGATTATCACGGTCGCGTTCGTCGCGCCTCCGAGCTTCGCGCAAGAAGCCGATCGCGTGCACGTCGATATCGAGCAGGGGAATCTCAATCCCATGCCGATCGCCGTCATCGATTTCCTCGGTGATAGCGCCGCTGCTCAGCAAGTCGGTCGTGACATTGCTGGCGTCATCCGCGCCGACCTCGATCGCTCAGGTCTCTTCCGCGCCATCGCCCCGGACGCGTTCATCGAGCGCATCGAGGCAACAAATATCCCGCCGCGTTTCGCCGGTTGGAAAAACATCGACTCTCAAGCCCTTGGCGTTGGCGAAGTTTTGCCACAAGCCGATGGACGCATTCTCGTGACCTTCCGTCTCTGGGATGTCTTCGGTGAGCGCCGTCTGGACTCATTTGAAGTCCCACCGCGTACGCCAGATGGGTGGCGCCGCATCGCGCACCACATCGCCGATAAGATCTACGAACAGCTCACCGGCGAGCGCGGCTACTTCGACACGCAAATTCTGTTTGTATCCGAGAGCGGACCGCGCACCGCGCGTATCAAGCGCCTGATGATCATGGATCAAGACGGCGCCAACCCGAGCTTCCTCACTGGCCCCAATGCCATGGTGTTGACGCCGCGCTTTGCACCGAACTCACGCGTGCTGACCTACATGAGCTTCGAGACCGGCGCGCCGCGCGTGTTCCTCTACAATCTGAACACCAATCGCCGCGAAGTGCTGGGTGATTTCCCGGGCATGACGTTCGCGCCGCGCTTCCGTCCAGACGGCAACGGCATCGTCTTCACGCTCGATATGAACGGCAATTCCGAGATCTTCTCGATGGATCTGCAGAGCCGCGCCCGTCAGCGCCTCACCAACCATCCCGCGATCGACACATCGCCGAGCTATTCGCCGGACGGTTCGCAGATCGTGTTCAATTCGGATCGCGGCGGCTCACCGCAGCTCTATGTCATGGCCGCGAACGGTTCAGGTCAGCGCCGCATCAGCTTCGGTGAAGGGCGTTACTCGACGCCTGTGTGGTCACCGCGCGGCGATCTCATTGCATTTACGCGCCAAGGCGGCGGACGCTTCGCGATCGGCGTGATGCGGCCTGATGGTTCTGGTGAACGCATCTTAACCGAAAGCTATCTCGACGAAGCGCCGACTTGGTCACCGAACGGTCGCGTAATCATGTTCTTCCGCGAAGGCCGCGGCGAAGGTCCGCGTCTGTGGTCGGTTGACCTTACCGGACGGAATTTACGCAGAATTGACACGCAAACTGAGGCCTCAGATCCGGCCTGGTCGCCCTTATTGCCATGACCGGGACAAGATTATCGGCTAGGAACCTGCTCTGTAAGGTTTGCATTCTTGTACAGGGGGTACGGCCGTCGCCGAATGCGCCGCTTCTAGGGGAGAATTGTCCTAATGCGTAACACTGTTCTAGCTCTGGCCGCTGTGGCCGCTCTGGCCGCTTGCGCCAGCCGTCCTGAGCCGACACCAACACAACCGACTGGTGGCAACACCACGCCGCCGGTAACGACGCCGCAAGGCCCGACGCCGGGTTCGGTTGAAGACTTCCGCGTTTCGGTCGGTGACCGCGTTTTCTTCGGCTACGATCGCTTCGATCTGTCGACGGAAGCGCGCTCGGTGCTCGAGCGCCAAGCTGCTTGGCTCCGCCGCTATCCGAACACCCGCGTGCTTGTCGCTGGTAACTGCGACGAACGCGGCACCCGCGAATACAACCTCGCGCTCGGCGCTCGCCGCGCTGCTGCTGCCCGCGACTTCCTCGTGTCGCTCGGCATCGACGGCGGCCGTATCGAATCCGTTTCGTACGGCAAGGAACGCCCGCTTGATGCACGCGCCAACGAAGAAGCGTGGAGTGTGAACCGAAACGCACACACGCAGATCGTTAGCGGCGCTGTCTCGTAAGCGTCAAAATTTGGCCCGAACGTGCGGACTAGGACTTCGCCCATGACCAATCGTTCGGCCTCATTTCAAACCCGGCTCGCGGCATGTTTTGCTGCGGCCGGGTTTCTTCTTGCCGCGCCCGCTCTGGCGCAAACCCAATTGCCGCCGCCCTCGCAATACGGCTCTGCCGATGCGCGTCAGGATCGCATCGAGGAGCTGCAACAGCAGCTCACCGATCAGACTGCCGAAAACGAGCGGCTGCAGTACGAACTCAATCAACGCGATCGCGAGATCCAGCGTCTGCGCAGCATGGTTGGGGAACTCGCCGGCGTGAACCAGCAGCTGGCGACGCCGCCGGCCGATGGCGCTGTCACGCCGGGCGGCAACGCACCGCCGAATGCGCCGCGCGCTGATGTCGGCCCTGCGCCGTCAGGGCTGAACTCCGCGCAGCAAGCCAATACCGGCACGCTCGGCACCATACCGGCGGGCACTGCTACGCCTGGCGCAGCCGCTACGACGCCAGCGCCGACAGCGGATGATCTTTATTCACGCGCGCAATCGCTGCTCGCCGCCGGCCGTTACCCGGATGCGGAGAGCGCATTCGCCGAATTCCTCGAGCGCTACCCGAACGTTGTGCAGACGCCGAACGCGCGCTTCTGGTATGCGTTCACTCTGTTGGCGCGAAACAATTATGGCGATGCCGCTTCAAGCTTTGCTCAGTACCTGCAGCGCACGCCGCAAGGTCCGCGCGCGCCTGAAGCTCAAGTGCGTCTCGGCATGGCGCTCGCGGGCATGGCGCGCGATGGCAACAACGACGCTGCCGAGCTTCGTCAAGCCTGCGGCGCCTTCAACTCGCTCGCGACCCGCTATCCCGACGCGCCGCGCAACGTGCGCGACCTCGCGACCCGCGAAGCTCGCGCCGCCAACTGCCCAGCCTAAGCTAGCTCTATGCTCGATCGTCTGACGATCGAGCGCATGCGGTCGTGGACTGGTGATAAGCCAGTTCTCATCGCGCTTTCCGGGGGCGGCGATTCGGTTGCGCTCATGCATCTGCTTGTGGCTGAACTTGGCGCGAACCGCTTGCGCGCGGCCATCGTTGATCACGCACTCCGCGACGGCTCCGCTACTGACGCTACGCGCGCACACTCATTCGCCGAAGGGCTCGGCGTCCCCGCTGAAATTCTCCGTCTAAGTTGGGAAGAGGGCGCCAATCGCGCACAGCAGGCCGCACGCGAAGCTCGCTACAACGCTATCTGCGACCACGCGCGCGCCAACGGCCTCAGTACCATCGCCGCCGCGCACACCGCCGACGATCAGGCAGAAACTGTGCTCATGCGCGCAGCCAGTAATTCCACGTGGCGCGGACTAGCCGGCATTGCACCCTTCGCCTTCGCGCCGATCTGGCCAGGTGGCCGCGGCATCGCGCTAGCGCGTCCGCTTCTCGGCGCCCGGCGCGGAAGCTTGCGTGCGTATCTCCGCGATCAGCGCGCCGACTGGATCGAAGATCCCGCCAACACAAATCCCAAGTTCGAGCGCGTCCGCATCCGCGAACGCCTGGCCGCTCTGGAGCAAACGGGCTTCGAGCCCATGCGCCTGGCGGCGCTCGCAACGAAGCTCCGCCGCAACGCCGGCGTTCTCGACGCCGCCGCTCTCGCCCTTATCAACCGCGCAGCGGAGCTCGATCTGGCGATCACGATTAACCGCGCCGCTTGGGAAGCTGCCATCGAGGTGCGCCAGCGCGCGCTCTCGGTCCTCATCGCCACCGCAAGCGGCGCGTCGCGCGAGCCATCGTGGACGGAGATGGAAGCGCTTGAGCGCCGGGCCATGAGCAAAAGCAGCGGCTTCACCCACAGCGGCGTCGCATTCACGCAGGCCAATTCTAGCGTCACGCTCAGTCGCGAACCCGGCGCTGCGCTCGGCCGCGCTGATGGCGCGCCCGCCGTAGCGCCGCTCACTCCGCCACACCTCGAAGCGATTTGGGATGGTCGCCTCGCGCTCACGGCGCCTGAAGCGGGTTGGCGTGCTGTTCCAGTTCGGAATGGCGAACTGGCGGCGCTCGAGAAAAACGGCCTTAGATCCGAAGCGCTACCACGAGGTCCGCGACCATCTGAGTGGCGCCCGCTCGCCGCGGATCGTGTCACGCACGCCTTCGCGCCGGATTAACCGCGCGCAACCCCATGAAATTTTGGCCCAATTTCTGCGCCTAAACGTTCATGCGGCCTTGACGGCACTCGTGTCACACTAAGGGGTGTTCAGCGCCGGGCGCGGTCCCTATCTTGCTGAAGAAATCGTTGCCCGCGTCCAAGGCGGATCGCGGACCAGAAGGTCGGACCATTCATGCCTATCCGTTCGTTGCTCATCTGGGGCGTTATCGCGCTTGTGCTGGTTGTCCTGTTCGAGGCCATGAATGGCGGTAACAACAATCTGCGCGGCGCCACGGAGCTTCCCTATTCCGCGCTAATGGATCGGGTGGAGCAGGGCAGCATTCAAAGCGTCACGACGCAGAACGATATGCTCATCGCCGCGGCGAAAGACGGTAAATCGCATTACGTCACGTACCTGCCGCAAGGCACGATGGCGAATGTGGTTGAGCGCCTCGATGCAGCCGGCGTCGTCGTCGACACCAAGCAACCGAAGCAAGGCCCGGGCATTGGCGACATGATGCTCGCCATCCTGCCGATGCTGTTGTTGATCGGCGCCTGGTTCTTCTTCATGCGCCAGATGCAGGGCGGCGGCCGCGGCGGCGCCATGGGCTTTGGCCGCTCGAAAGCGAAGCTTGCTCACCGAAGCCAAAGGCCGCATCACGTTTGAAGATGTCGCTGGCATCGATGAAGCCAAGGAAGAGCTGGGCGAGATCGTCGAGTTCTTGAAAGACCCGGGCAAGTTCCAACGCTTGGGCGGTAAGATCCCGAAAGGCGCGTTGCTGGTTGGCCCTCCGGGTACCGGTAAGACGTTGCTCGCGCGCGCCATCGCTGGTGAAGCCAACGTGCCGTTCTTCTCAATCTCGGGTTCGGACTTCGTCGAAATGTTCGTCGGCGTCGGCGCCAGCCGCGTGCGCGATATGTTCGAGCAGGCCAAGAAGAACGCCCCGTGCATCATCTTCATCGACGAAATCGATGCTGTCGGCCGCCATCGTGGCGCTGGCCTCGGCGGCGGTAACGACGAGCGCGAGCAAACGCTCAATCAACTCCTCGTCGAGATGGACGGCTTTGAAGCCAACGAAGGCATCATCCTGATCGCCGCAACCAACCGCCCTGACGTTCTTGATCCGGCGCTGCTGCGTCCGGGCCGCTTCGACCGTCAAATTGTTGTCGGCAACCCAGACATCGCTGGCCGCGAAAAGATTCTACGCGTTCACACCCGCAACGTACCGGTGGCGCAGGGCGTCGACCTGAAAGCTATTGCGCGTGGCACCCCTGGCTTCTCGGGCGCCGATCTCGCAAACCTCGTCAACGAAGCTGCGTTGCTCGCGGCCCGTCGCGGCAAGCGCGTGGTCACCAACAAAGAGTTCGAGGACGCGAAGGATCGCGTCATGATGGGCGCCGAGCGCCGCTCGATGGCGATGACGGAAGAAGAAAAGAAGGCGACCGCCGTCCACGAAGCCGGCCATGCGCTCGTGAACATCTTGGTGCCTGGCAACGATCCGCTCCACAAAGGTCACGATCATCCCGCGCGGCCGCGCGCTGGGCGTCACCTGGTCTCTGCCGGAAGCCGACGTGCTCTCGTATTCGAAGAAGTGGTGCGAAGCGAAAATCGCCATGGCGTTTGGCGGCCGTGTCGCCGAACAGCTTGCCTACGGCGAAGAGCATCTCAACACCGGCGCCTCGAACGACATCATGCAAGCGACCAACATCGCCCGCCGCATGGTGACCGAGTGGGGCATGAGCGACGTGCTCGGCCCGCTGCGCTACGCCCCCAACGAGCAGGAGGTCTTCCTCGGCCACTCGGTGACGCAGCGCCAGAACATGTCCGGTGAAACTGCAAAGCTGGTTGACCAGGAAGTGCGCCGCATCGTCAACGAAGGCGAACAGCTCGCCCGAAAGGTGCTGACCGAGCACCGTGACGATCTCACGACGCTCGCGAATGCGTTGGTCGAGTACGAAACGCTGTCTGGCGATGAAGTCACGAAGGTGCTGAAGGGCGAGAAACTCGATCGTCCGGATGATACGCCTGCCGCGCCGTCGGCGCCGATCCCGGCTCTGCCGGTGACGGACGAAGACGAAGCGCCGGTGCCAACGGGCTGGGGTGGCGCAGCGCCGCAAGGCGCCTAAGCACTCCCACAATGAAAACACGAACCGGCGGCCTCAAGGTCGCCGGTTTTGTTTTGAGGCTTTGGTGGCGTGGAGTTCTACGTCTAGAACGGCGGCCATGACGTCCGAGACCGCCGACGACCTGCGCAAGCTCGTCTATCCCGAAACCTATTTCGTTGGCCTCGCGCCAGCCGAGCTTCGCCTAGCGCTGCTGAGCCGTGGCTTCGCGCCGCCAGCATCGAAGCCGCTTCGCTATTTGGAATTGGGCTTCGGGACCGGCTTCTCGCTCAACATTCACGCGGCTGCAAACGATGGCGAATTCTGGGGCAACGACTTTGTCCGCGCGCACGTTGACGGCGCAGCATCGATCGCGTCGGTGTCAGGCGCCGATGCGCACTTTCTGCCGGACGCGTTCTCTGATCTTCTGAAGCGCGATGATCTGCCGATGTTCGATATCATCGCCGCGCACGGCATCTGGACCTGGGTGCCCGACGAAGACCGCGCCGCAATCGTCGAATTGCTGAAGCGCAAACTCGCCCCCGGTGGTGCGCTCTATGTCAGCTACAACAACACCGCCGGCTGGTCGTCCGTCGTGTTCTTGCGTCAGATGATGAAGCTCTTCCTCGCGGAGAAGGGCGGCCGCGCCGAGATCGGTGATGCCGTCGCCTTCGCGCGTTCGCTGCAGGGCGCTAACGCCTCGTATTTCAAAGAAAACCCAATCGCCGCGTCTGAGCTGACAATGATGGCGAGCCGTAATCCTGTGTATCTGCAGCAGGAATATTTTCTCGACGATTGGAAATTGATGTCGGTCGCGGAGGTCGAGCGCGCGCTGAAGCCAGCAGGTCTTCAGTTCGGCGCGCAATTCCCGATTATTTTACACGACGACGATCTCGTGCTCGGACAACGCGGGCAAGAAATCCTCTCCACCCTCGAAAGCCCAATCCTGCGCGAGACCGTGCGCGAAACCTTCCAAGGCATGGGCTTCCGGCAGGACGTTTTCGTCAAGCGCGCGGCAAAGCTCAGTGACGAAGAGCGTAGAAATCATTTCCGCAAGCAAGCCTTCCTCATGACCACGCGTCCGCGCCACGTCATGCTGAAAGGCGCAAGTCCCTGGGGCGAACTCGATCTGAGCGCCTAAGGGCTGCGTGCCCGTGATGGAAACGCTCGACGCGCTCGGCGAGGGCCCGCACACGCTCGCGGACGTCGAAGCGGCGTTGCCCAACATCCCGATCGACGATCTCATTAAGCGTATTATTTTGCTCGCTGCCGTTCGGGTGGTGCGTCCGGCAATTGCTCCGGAGCAAAGAAGCGTCGCTGCGCCACGCTGCGCAGCACTCAACGCCTACATTCTGAGCCTGTCGGGCGGATCAGGCGCCGTGCTGGCGTCGCCGGTTCTGGGCGCGGGCGTCGAAGTCTCGCCGCTCGAGCGGGCGCTGCTCGCCACCTTCACGGCGGGCAGGCGTTCGGTTGAAGAATGCGCCGAGGAGATTGTGCGCGTATGTCCAGGCGAATTACGCGGCCGCAGTGCGCAGGATGTCGCTGCGCTCCTCCACGCCGACCAATTGCCATTTTTCCGAGCAATGGGGTTGGCTGGAAACTAGACCGCGAACCAGGCGAGGCGTAACGATGCCGGAAGGAGGCGTTATTGCTCGGATCAGCGACAGTCACAGCGCTCGTCGGCACGATGAAGCCGGAGATCGCCAAGGCGTTTTACGGCGACACGCTCGGCCTCAAATTCATCAGCGACGATGGCTTCGCGCTCGTGTTCGAGGGCAAGAATGCGCGCGTACGCGTCTCGCGCGTGCCGGGCATGGCGCCCGCTGCCTACGCTGTGCTCGCGTTCGAGGTGGCCGACATCGAAAAGGCTGTGGATGGCCTCACGGCCAAAGGCGTTGTCTTCGCTCGTTTCGGGTTCTTTGTGCAGGATGCGCGCGGCATCTGGAGCGCCCCCGACGGCACAAAAGTCGCCTGGTTTCACGACCCTGACCTGAATTTATTGTCGGTCGTCCAACATGTGTGACGGTTAGCCCCTTGGCGGTGGCGGGGCGGATCAGCTAGAGCCAGGGCAAGTTTCGAATCCGGGAAGACCATGGCCGCGCTCATCGCCATTGCCATTTTCATCGTGGCGATTTTCGTCCTCAACACGATCGAGTTCGGCCGTCCGGACTAATCGCGCTTTACCAGCGCCGCCACGTATTGTGCGCCGCTAACAAGCGCCAAAACTGCCGCCGACCAAATCAAGCTCCGCGCGGCCCAATCCAAACCGATCATCACGCTAAGCGGCGCTGACAGCAGCACTGCCGTCTGAAACGCGAGAAACGCCGCAACGCCTGCCATCTCAGCCGCAGCTTTCCATTTGCCAAGCTGGCTCACCGGCAGCGTCTTGCCTTGCGCCGAGATGCCTTCGCGCAGGCCCGCCACGGCGATGTCGCGCCCGAGAACAAGCACGGCTGCCGCAACGAGCGTCATCGGCAGCGCCGCGTAAGCGAGCGCGACCAGCACGCACGTGATCAGCACCTTATCGGCCGAATGATCTAGTGCGGCGCCCAGCGGCGTCACGGCGTTCCATTTCCGCGCCAAGTATCCGTCGAGCCAATCGGTTGCCGCGGCGAGCGCAAACAGAATGAACGCAAGCGCGTAGATGAAGCCAGCGAGCGGTGGATCGACATGAAGCTCCGCCGCCGCCCACAGCACAAGCGCCGCAACCACTGGCCCCATCACAATCCGAAACACCGTGAGCAGCGTCGGAATCGGGCTTACGCGCGCTGAAGCGTCAGTGCTTGTTGCTGTCTCGGAAGAAGTCATAGATGCGTTTCGCCAGTTCTTTGTTGACGCCTTCGACGCCTTCCAATTCCGATAGCCCAGCACGCGAAACACCGCGCGCCGAGCCGAAGCGATCGAGTAGAGCGCGCTTTCGAGCTGGGCCGATGCCGCCAATTTCGTCGAGCGGATTTTTGGTTAGCCCAGCGCTGCGCTTACCGCGATGTGCGCCGATGGCGAAGCGGTGCGCTTCGTCCCGGAGCCGCTGCAGATAGTAGAGAACCGGGCTCTTCTCGTCGAGCCGGAACGCCGGTTTGCCTGGAATGAAGAAGCGCTCGCGCCCCGCATCGCGATCCACGCCCTTGGCGATGCCGGCAATGGTGATGCGGTTTTTGAGCCCAAGCTCGTCCAGCGCCTCAAGCGCTGCATTGAGTTGGCCATCGCCACCGTCGATCAGCACGAGATCCGGCCACGCGCCGAACTTTGAATCGCGCTCGGGCTCGTCGCGCTCTTTGGAGAAATCGACGCCGCCGTCTGAAACTCTTCCTCCTCTCCCTTGCGGAGAGGGGGCGGGGGGTGAGGGGCGGTCAATTGATCAGGCGCCTGCGTGTTGAAGCGCCCCTCATCCGGCTCGCTGTCACTCGCCACCTTCTCCGCAAGGGAGAAGGGTTCGTCCGGCGTATCTTCTTCTCTCTCAATCAACATCCGCGCGAACCGCCTGCGGATCATCGCTTTCATCATCGCGAAATCGTCGCCGTCGAACTCCTCCGCCTTCATGTTGAACTTGCGATACTGGTTTTTCGTAAAGCCCTCAGGCCCCGCGACGATCATCGCGCCGAGCGCGTTCGTGCCCTGCATGTGGCTGTTGTCGTAAACCTCGATCCGCTCGGGCCGCTGCGACAGGCCGAACACTTCCGCCACGCCGTCGAGCAGCTTCGCAACGCTGCCGGTCTCCGCCATGCGCCGCCCAAGCGCTTCGCGTGCGTTCAGCAGCACCGCATCGACGATCTCGCGCTTCTCGCCGCGTTCCGGGCGACGGATCTCAACCTTGCACTCAGCGCGAATGCAGAGGGCTTCTTCGAGCAATTCGCGGTCGCTCGGTTCGACGTTCGTCAGAATGAGTTTCGGCGGTTCGCGGTCGTCGTAGAATTGCGCGATGAAAGCGCCAAGAATTTCCTCCGCCGACTCTTCACCACCGTGACGCGGAAAATAAGCGCGGTTGCCCCAGTTCTGGCCGGCGCGGAAAAAGAAGACCTGGATGCACGATTGCCCGCCTTCGACATGAAGCGCGAAGACATCGGCTTCATCAAACGTATGTGGATTGATCCCTTGCGAGGCGCGCACGCTCGCGAGCGCCCGAATGCGATTGCGCAGGCGCGCCGCGTGCTCGAACTCCAGCTTCTCCGCCGACTCACGCATCTCAACCGCGAGCCGATCCTGAAGCTCAACTGATCGGCCTTCTAAGAAATCATCGCGTCTTTCACAGGCGCGGCGTACTCGCCGTCGTTCACTAGACCCGTGCACGGCGCCGAGCAGCGTTTGATTTGATAGAGCATGCAGGGGCGCGTGCGCCCACTGAATGTTGAGTCTGAACACGAGCGCAGCAGGAACGCCTTCTGCAACGTATTGAGCGTGCGGTTCACAGCGCCCGCGCTGGCGAACGGCCCGTAGAACTTGCCTTTGAAGCTCTTCGCGCCGCGGTGCTTTTGCAGTACTGGCGTTTCGTGATCGGTGCGAATGGCGATGTACGGGAAGCTTTTATCGTCCCGCATCAACACGTTGTAGCGCGGCCGCAGGCGCTTGATCATGTTTGTCTCAAGCAACAGCGCTTCGGTCTCTGTCGCCGTGACGATGATCTCCATCGACATGGTCTGATGGATCATCCGGTAGATCGCGTTCGTGTGCCCGCGCCCTTGCGCGTACTGCCCGACGCGATTCTTCAGGCTCTTGGCTTTGCCGACGTAGAGCACCTCGCCATCCGCGCCGATCATCCGATAGACGCCCGGCTTCATCGGCAGGCGCTTCCACGTATCGCGGATTGCCTCGATGCCCTTCAGTGCGGGCGTCGGCGCATCTTCCGCGGGCAGGTGCTCCAGCGGAGGCGTGATGGGTTTGTCGGCGCCGCTCATCGAGTCGTCAGTGTATCTTCACAAATGGGGTTGGGCTTGGGCCTATCCCAGACAGGTGAGGTGGAACCTATCGTCCTGCGGCCCCGCGCCCCCTGGACGGGAAAGGCGGCTCCCGCCACGGTATCCACATGAAAAACCTCAACCGCATCGAGGAGCCCGAGGCGGAGACCCGTTTTGAAGCGCTCGATCCAGACGACTGTAAGACGATGCTCGACGTCCGCGCCGGCGTCGATGAAATCGACCGCATGCTGGTCGCGCTCATCACCCGCCGCCAGGGCTATATGCATGCCGCAGCCCGCATAAAGCCCAGCCGCGACGTGGTCCGTGACGAGGCTCGCATCAATCAGGTGCTTACCAACGTGAAAGCCGAAGCCGAGCGCATGGGGCTTTCCTGGGCCATCGCCGAGCCGGTTTGGCGCGAGATGATGGAACGCTGCATCGCTCACGAATTTGATGTCTGGGACGCCACACGGGTCTGAGCATCTGCGCGAGCGGGCTGACGCCCAAGCTTTCGCCGTGTTAACCAAGTCCCCGGCTGGGAGGGCGTCGTCCGGGTTGGGTGATGCCGCACAAAATCGATGCTCGTGTTCGCGCTAGGCGCGAGGCGAAGCTGTGTCATGCAAGCATGCATGGCGCGTCGTGGCGGCGAGTCCGCGCCAATGCTAACCCCTTGAGCTTGCGCGCGGGGACTGGCGTATGAGATGGTTTCTTGGACTGCTGCTGGTGATCGCACTTGTGTTGGGTGCGCTTTTCGCCGTCGGCACATTTTTGCTTCCAAACACGCTTGAGGTAACGCGAACCGTCACGGTGGAGCGTCCGCGCGCCGCCGTGTTCGCGATGGTGAACGATCTTAAGATCGCCAAGGAATGGTCGCCGTACTACGCGCGCGATCCGGACGCGGACTATACCTTCTCTGGCGATCCAGGCGCTGGCCAAACCATGCGCTGGGTCTCCGACGTGCGCGAAGTCGGTTCTGGCCGGATGTCGATCGTCAACTCGGCGCCGAACGAGGAAGTGCAGAGCATCCTCGAAATGGGCGAACGCGCGACGCTCAACGCCGAAATGATTTTGCGCGCCGTCGATGGCGGCACCGCGGTCGCTTGGACCGTCACCGCCGAATGCGGCGCGGGCTGGATCAACGTCCCCTGCCGCTACATGAACCTCATTCTTCGCGGCGTGATTCAGAAAGAACTGGATAGCGGCCTCGCGCGTCTCAAGACGTTGGCCGAGCAGCTGCCGAACGTGAACTTCGAAACGCTCAATCCGCAGTTCGACGCCATCGAAGCGCAACCCTTCGTCTATTCGGTGGTCGAAACCGCGGCTAGCAATCCGGACGAAATTCAACGCGCAGAAGGCCTCGGCCTCGATCAAGTGCGCCGCTTCATGAGCGAATATCAGCTCACCGCAGCCGGCCCGCTGACGCGCGTTGTGACAGAGCAGACCGCTGAACGCATGACCTATCGCGTCGGCTATCCTTACGCTGGCCCGCGTCCGCTGACGGTCGTTGGCGTGCAAGTTGGCGAAACGCCGTCAGGCCAAGCGATGCACGTGCTCGTCGAAGGCGACCGCAACAATGTTGGCGCGGCTTACGCCCAGATGGACGCCTATCTGCAAGCGCACCGCATTCCCAAGCGCGAAGACGCTTTGCCGTGGCACACCGTCATTGATGCGGGCGACGCCACGCGAGCGTCGCGCATTGAGATATTCATGCCGCTCCAGTGAGCGAAGGAAGAGGGACAAAGCAAAAGGCCCGCGGGAGCGATCCCGCGGGCCTTAGCATTCTCAAAGCTCAGACGACTTAGTCGTTGACCTTCAGGTTCACGGCTTTCGGACCTTTGCCCTTGGTGTCGGGCAGGGTCTGGAAGTTGACCTTTTGGCCTTCGACCAATTGCGTGAGGCCGGCGCGCTCAACAGCACTGACGTGGACGAACACGTCCGCACCACCGCCGTCCGGCGTGATGAAGCCGAAGCCACGCGCGCCGTTGAAGAACTTCACGACGCCATCCTGCGGATCGCCGAGCGGTGCACGCGGGGGACGATCGCCGCCGCCGAAGCCGCCGCCGCCACCACCACCGTAACCGCCACCGCCGCCGCCACGATCGCCGCCGCCGCCACCGCCGCCGCCACCGCCACGGAATCCGCCGCCGCCGCCGCCACCACCGTAGCCGCCGCCACCGCCGCCGCCGCGATAGCCACCGCCGCCGCCGCCACGATCACCGCCGCCGCCGCCAAAGCCGCCGCCGCCGCCGCGATATCCGCCGCCGCCGTAGCCACCACCGCCGCCGCCGCGATCACCGCCGCCGCCGCCACGATAGCCGCCGCCACCGCCACCGCCGCCGCCACCACCGCCGCCGCCGCGACCACCGCCGCCGCCGCCACCGCCGCCGCCGAAGCCGCCGCCCCCACCGGAAAACGCCGCCGCCGCCGAAGCCGCCGCCGCCGGTGTCACCGCCGCCAAATTCCGGCGTCGCGTTGTCACGTTCGCGGCCGCGACCGCCGCGCTTTTCTTTCTTCTTGTCGTTATTGTCGTCGTCACCGCCGCCAAAATCGTCGTCGAAACTCATTTCCACTTGTCCTGATAAAGGCCGAGGCGAACGCCATCGGCCGCGCGCACGCCTATGCGCACGCACGTCACCGCGAATTTCTGCTTTGTTGGGGAAAGAAAATTCTGCCGCACTTTGCGGAACTTCGCACCATCTCCGGTCAACACGACCAGCTTCTTCACAACGCGCTTATGCGCGAGAGGGTCCCGCCGCGCAAGCGACAAGTCTTGGTTTACGCGGGATTCATGTCGTTTTGGAGGGTGCGGCGCTCCTGCGCTGCAACCACGCGTGACACGATGTAGGCGCCCACCAACTTAGAGGCGACGCCGGTCAAAATCGTGCCCCAGGCGAAAATGCCCGGCACGACAAACGATGCCAGGCCGATGAACAACACCTGGTCGACCGGCGCCGGAGGCCAGGCTCGAGATCATGATGCGCTGCGAAAGCGGCCGCTTGGAGAAGGTATAAACCGCCCAATCGACGCTCTCGCTGACCAGGAAGGCGACGCCGCTCGCCACCACGACCGTGATCCAAGAGGTCAGCGTCGACAGCGCCAGGCCGGCGATCATCGCCCCCAGACCCAATGTCTTGATCTCGCGCTGCGCGAAGTCGCGCACGACCAGCACAAGGCCGGTCACGACCGCAAACGGCTGGCACGCGCCGCCGCCGAAATCGTCGGGAATGGCGGATCGTCGGCACCGCCGCGAACGCCCAGTTGATCACCGGCATCAGCCCGACATAGAGCGCTGTCCATCGCCGTCCCGTTAGAAAGATCGCCACGCCGATACGGCGACAATCAGGATCGCGACGCGGTTAGCAGAAAGGCCGCGTCTTCATGCGAAGGCCAGTGCCCGCTGGGCAGCGAGCCAAGCGGGGCGCCTTGTCCAGGGCGGCAGCCCAGCGCGGTCGGGCGCTATTAAGTGATGCCGGTCGCTGGAGCAAATCAGGCGCGCTGGCGTCTTGGAGACGCACGGCAGCGACGCCAACGAGTGTTCGAGCTCCGTCCAGCGTGCGCGCGAACCGTGACACCGGTAACGAGCACTCCGGCGCGCACCCTGGTTCGGGTCATCGCGATGACGCGATTGACAGAGGTTCAAACAGGGGGAGCACGCAAATGTCCAAGTTCTATTGCCTGATCGCAGCGGCGGCCGTGTTTCTCCCCGTTGCGATGGCGACACTGAACCAAGCCGCGATGATCGTCGCCTGATGAGCGACGCGCGTGGCGAGGGAAGGGCGCGGAGCAATCCGCGCCCTTTAATTTCTGACGAGCCTGCCAGCCGCTTTGGCCTTTGGTGAGCGCGTCAGCCAAGAACGGCAGCGCCTCTTTCAGCGCCTCGCTCAACCAAACTGCGGATTGATCAAAAACACGCTTGAGCCAACAAGCTTGCCGTCGCGCTGCGGCGTTGCAACCCAAAGGTCAGCGCGCAACGTTTCGCGATCGGTAAAGCCGCGCACCTCAGCGTCGGCGCTATCCAGCACCGCGCTGCTCTTCAAAGGTCGCCACCAAAGATAAACGCCGTGCGCAAAGCGTCTCACGGTCGCGCGCAACGCCTCGACCGAAACATCCATCTCATCCGTCGCCTCATACGGCGGATCGATCAGCACCAGCCCGCGCTTCTGTGGCGGTGGCAGCAACGCGCCCACTGCTTCCCAGCCATCACGCTCATGCACCTGCACATTGGCTTTGCGCGGCAACGCTCGGCGCAAAGCACCTGCATCTTCGGAGTGCAGTTCGCACGCCATCAGCACGTCCTGATCGCGCAAATTCGTCGTCACCAGCGCCGGTGAGCCCGGATAGGTCCACAGTGCGCCATCAGCATTGAAGCTGCGCACTGCTTCCAGATACCGCGCAATCAAAGGTGGCGGCTCCGGCCAATCCCAAAGCCGCTGAATCCCATCGCGCCATTCCGGGCTGCGCTCAGCCTCCGAGCCCGCAAAGTCATAAAGCCCGCGCCCGGCGTGCGTATCCAGCACCGCGAACGGCGTCTCTTTGCGTTTTAAAGAATCGAGACAGAACAGCAGCACGGCGTGCTTCAGGACGTCGGCGTGGTTGCCGGCGTGGAAGGCGTGGCGATAGTTCACGCCAGCGGCTTAACGGGAGAAGGCCAGATGGCAAAGGTGCTTGGTGTCGGTGGCGTGTTCTTCAAGTCGCGCGACGGCGATGCGCGATTGGTACGGTCGTGTCTTGGGCATCACTTTCACCGATTGGGGCGGGGCGCTCTTTCTGCCGCAAGACGCCGCCGCTCATGCGGGCTCGGCCACCGTATTCAGCCCGTTCAAGGCCGACACCGATTACTTCGCGCCGTCAGACAAGGAATTCATGTTCAACCTCATGGTTGATGATCTCAATGCCATCCTGGCGCGCGCCAAGGAGCAGGGCGTCGAGCCGATCCTCACGATGATGGATGAAGCCAACGGCAGTTTCGCGCACATCATGGACAACGAAGGCCGCAAGATTGAATTGTGGCAGCCGAAGCCCATGTCCTGACCATGGGAGATTTTCGCGATAACGCCGCCGGCCACCGCTACGAACTCGATGCGCCCGAGGGCCAGTCGTTCGCAGACTATCGCGACATCGCCGGTGTGCGCGTCATCCTACACGTCGAAACGCCGCCCGAGGCGCAAGGCAAAGGCTACGCTTCCCAGCTCATGAAGCACGTTGTCGATGACGCGCGCTCAACCAATCGTCGCTTACGCGCAAGTTGTTCGTACGCCGTCGCCTATTTTCGCCGCCATCCAGATACGGCTGACGTTCAGGCCTGAGGCGCGCCCTCGACTGGAAATCCCTTTTCGCGCCAAGATTTCATACCGCCATCGAGCGCCAGCACGCGCGTAAAGCCCATCCGCCGCAGCGTCGCCGCCGCCAGCGTCGAGATTTTCCCGACCTCGCAATACGTCACGATCCGGACCGTCGGGTCGGGGAATGCGTCGTTGACCCGAAGCTCCAGCTGCCCCCGTGAGAGATGCTTCGCGTGAGGAATGTGGCCCGCGTCGAACTGGTCTTTCTCACGAACGTCGAGCACGATGAAATCGTTGACGCTTTTGTCGAGGCGGTTCTTCACTTCATCCATCGAGATAAATGGCACTTCCGCCGCCGCTTCACTTAACAGCTGCGCCACGCTGGTGCCGCCGCTCATGTTGACGCGCAGCGCTTCAGTCAAATGTTCAGGCATTGACGGCGAATGCGCCTGCATCATCGCCACAAACTCTGCGCGCTCTTTCTTCTGCAGGCGCGGGTTTGAGCGCTTCTCTTCTTCCAGCGTCGAGCAGGTGTGCCCCTTGTAATCGTGCGCGGGATAGATCCGTAGACCTTGGTCCAGCTTCAGCAGCTTGTTGAAGAGGCTGTCGTAGAGTTGACCCGGGTCGCCGCTGGGCAAATCCGTCCGCCCCGTCGCGCCGATCAGCAGCGTATCGCCGGTGAACACCCGATCGCTCATCACCAAGCAGATCGCATCGCGCGTATGGCCCGGCGTCGCCATCACCGAAAGCCGCAGATTGCCGACTTTGATCACATCACCTTCGTCCACGCGCATCGTCACATACGGGGAGGGCGAGGTCTGATGCGCCACCACCGGCGCGCCGACCAATTGGGCCAACTGCTTGCTGCCGCTGAAATGGTCCGCGTGCGTGTGCGTATCGATCACGTAACGGATACGCGCGCCGTACTGCGTCGCCAGCGCCTGATAGCGCGCCAGCTGCCGCACTTCCGGATCGATCACCGCAGCCGTACACGTCTCGCCGCAGGCGATAAAATACGACTGACACCCGCCCGTGGCGATCTGCTCGAAAATCATGGCGTCTCCTCACATGGAGACTCCTACACCTCCCTGCTTATCGCAAGGGGAGGCATCCCAAGCAGTGCACCGGTTCGGCTAGTCTTCGCGCGGCGCCTTCGGCTGCGGCACGATCCGGAGGTACGATTTCAGCGTCTTCCAACCCGCCGGGAACAGCTTCTTGGCGTCATCGTCCGACACCGCCGGGACGATGATCACGTCCTCGCCGTTCTTCCAGTTGGCTGGCGTGGCGACCTTGTGATTGGCGGTAAGCTGGATTGAATCGATGAGCCGCAGCACTTCATCGAAATTGCGGCCCGACGACATCGGATAATAGAGCGTCGCCTTGATCGTCTTGTCCGGCGCGATGATGAACACCGTGCGCACCGTCGCGTTCGTCGCTGCCGTACGCCCGTCGCTGCTATTGCCCGCATCGCCCGGCAGCATGCCGTAGAGCTTCGCCACCGCGAGATCGCTGTCGCCAATCATTGGATACTGCACGTCGCCGCCGGTGACTTCCTTGATGTCGCCACGCCAGCGTTCGTGATCGGCAACCGGATCAACCGAAAGCCCGATGATCTTCACGTTCCGCTTCTTGAACTCCGGCTCAAGCTTCGCGAGCGAGCCCAGCTCGGTGGTGCAGACCGGCGTGAAGTCCTTCGGGTGCGAGAACAGCACCGCGTAGCTATCGCCGATCCACTCGTGAAACTTGATCCGGCCCTGCGTCGTCTCGGCTTCGAAATCCGGCGCTTTGTCGTTGATGCGTAGAGCCATGGGGGCCTCCTGAACCGGATCGCGCGGGGAGGAGCGAACCGGGGTCGAAATGGGACATTGGGAGCGGCCCGCGCTTTGGCAAGCCGCACTTAACGTAATGCGCGCATCAGA
Organism: Caulobacteraceae bacterium; assembly: GCA_016703335.1. GTDB lineage: Bacteria > Pseudomonadota > Alphaproteobacteria > Caulobacterales > Aquidulcibacteraceae > Vitreimonas. Next base: position 102,248 of record JADJCG010000013.1, read on the forward strand.
CTAGGGAGTGGTGGCGAAGCGGAGGCGGGTGTGAAGGGTATTGTGAACTGGTTCGGCGCAAACCCGCTTCGGCCGGCGATCTTGTCCATCTTCGCGATACTCGCGATCGGCTCGCTCGCGAACATGCTGAGCCCGCCGCGGATGGACCGGAATTGGTACCCCTACCTGTCGCACACGCCACAGGTTGAAATCACCGAAACCAGCTTCACCGTCTCACCGGTCAGCGATTGGAGCTATGAGTTCGATCGCGAAACCGACACTACGTATCAGCCGTCGGCGTCCTACAATTTCGATGAACTCCGCCGCGTCTGGTTCATGCTTGAGCCGCAGCCCGGCTCACAACTCGCCGCGCACACATTGCTGCTTTTCGAATTCAGCGACGATCGCATCCTCGGCCTCACCATCGAAGCCCGCCGCGAGCAGGGCGAGGAATACTCAGCCTTCCACGGCCAGTTCAACGCCTTCGAGCTCATCTACATCTGGGCAACCGCGCGCGATCTTCTCGTCCGCAGCGCCACAATGCTGGATCACGAAGTCTTCGTGTACCCCGTCGATATCACCGAAGCGCAAAGCCGCACGTTGCTCGTGCATTTGCTCGAACGTTCGCAGTCGCTGTCGCACACGCCGCGCTACTACAACACGGTGATGTCCAACTGCACCAACGAGCTCGCCAAAGCCGCAGGCTTCCATTGGGCGCCCGCATACATCCTGACCGGCCGCTCCGACGAATACCTCTACCGCCGCGGCATCCTCCCCTAGGCGCCAGCTTCGAAGAAGCGCACGCGCGTCTCCGACATGACCACGTTCATCCAAGCGCTAAACCAAGCCCCGCACGCGAACTTCGATCGCGAATTGCTGGCAGAGCTGCGGCGCAGGAATGATGGCTCGTACGCGCCGCCTAGCGAGAGGCCTTAAGTAGCGCTTCGCGTTCGGCCGACGTAATCGCACGCCATCTACCTTCAGGCAGGTCACCCAACCACATCGGCCCAATCCGCACGCGCAGCAGGTCGACAACCTCTAGCTCAACCAGCTCACACATCCGCCGGATCTGCCGCTTCTTGCCTTCATTCAAAATGAAACGAATGCGCCACGGTTCAACCACATCGATCTTTGCCGGCTTCAGCTTCTTGCCATCCAGCTCTAATCCATGGCGCAGCCAGTCGAGCTTGCGATCATTGATCTGCCCGCGCACGCCGACGAGATATTCCTTGTCGACATTCGACTCCGCACCAATGACCGCCTTGGCGAGCACGCCATCTTCGCTGAGCAACAACAAGCCGCGTGAGTCCTGATCCAGTCGTCCCAGAGGGGCCAAACTCGTCCGTGACGTTGGCATCACGTCAGTGCGGCCCACTCAAGTTGGCAGGTGTCACAAGCGTGCTGCGGGCACCTGACCGGCTCCGGGCTGCGCCGATACAAAACCCAACCGGCTTGTTGATCGCATGCTGATCCGTGGCGCCACGCGTCCGTCGGCAAGGTTCGATCGTCTGGCCAGGCTCAATCTTGCGCCCCGGATCTTCAACAATAGCGCCGTCAATCCGCACCAGGCCGTTGGCGATCATCTCCTCGGCTTCGCGCCGCGAGCACACACCTTCGCCAGCGAGCCATTTATTGACCCGCTGCGGTTCCGCACCCTCATAGATTTTGCGCCACGCCATCGGCGCTTGTTACCCGCAGGAGTAACTCACCTGCAATGCGCGCAGACGCCCAACCGCACGTGGCTGGATCTGATGCTCGTCGGTCATGCACGCCAATTGGCGATAAAGCTCGATCGACCGCGCTCGCTCCTCTGGCGAACCATCGCGCAGCAAATCCGCCAGGTTCGACATCGAGGGCGCGTGGTTCTGCCGCGCTGCGCGCTCATAAAGCGCCTTCGCTTCGGCCACGTTACGAGGCGCACCGATGCCATCGCGATAAAGCGTCGCCAGCATATGGAGGGCCTCCGGTTGATTGGCCTCCGCCGCGCGCTGCAAGAAGGGTAGCGCCGCTGTCGGATCCTGCGGTCCAGCCGGACTATCGCGCAGCCAGCGCGCGTAGAAGAACTGCGCCCGAGGATCCCCGCGCTCGGCTGCCGCGAGCCACAAGCGCCCGGCCTCAGCCTGCGAAGTCCGATCACCCCGGCAAGCTCGCCGCGTAGTCAATCTGCGCCGCGGTGAACCCGGCATCCGCCGCCTGACGCAACCGCGCATTCGCCGTCGCATCGTCAATGCCAGCATGAGGCGCCGTCCGCCGCAGTTGCCACGAAAGATAAAGCGCCGCCGCATTGTTCTGCGCCGAAGCCAAGTCGCACTGCTCGCGTGCCGCTGTCGGACTGGGCAGCAAACCGCCTGCGCCGGCCATATGACCCAGGCACGCCAACGTTTGCGCATCTGCGTCGCCTGCCGCCGCGCGCGTTTCTATCTGCGAGGCCATTGCCTCATCAATCCGCGCCGCTACCTCGCGCCACGGCGTCCGCTCAAGCGCCGCAGAAGTCAGTATCGGAGCAGGGGTGATTGTCGGGGTCGCCGCTGCTTGCGCTTGGGGCGTCGAGATTTGGAACGACGCCATCGTCAGCTCGCCGGAGCGCACCAAATTGATCACGCGCCCCGCGCCGAACCCCACCACAAACAGCGCCGCAACCGCCGCCGCGAACACGCCCAGCGTCTTCAGCTGCTTCTCGCCGCCAGTCTCGCGCCGTTTCAAAAGCGCTGATCGCGTTACCGCGAGCACACTCGGCAAAGCCGCAACATTCGCTTTAGTCGGCGAGAGCTTATCGATTTCAGCGATCAGCGCCTCAAACCGCACCTTAAACGCCGTCCGGTCCCGCAATGCCAAATCGACACGCGGCGCAGCTCGAACGGCGCCGGCGTCGCGTCCGCCACCAATTCCGCGCTCACCAGCTTCTTCCGCTCGTGCGCGAGAGCCGCGAGCATCGCGAGTTCGGCCGTCGGCGCGCCGCGCGACCACAGGCCGATGACGCACTTCGCATCATCCACAAGCTTTGCGATCTCAGAGTCCGAGGGCGCGACCGCCGCAGCGTCATAGCCCAAACTCTTCAAAGCCTGCGCAAGCCCACCCGCCTGTCCGTCGGCATCGGGCGCCGCAGCAATGAAAACCTCGGCCATTCGTCTCCCACCTCAACTAGTGTTGAACCGAAGCGGGGGTGGCAGCGTCAAGCGCCGTCACGGAACATTGCTGCGACTTAAGTTCGGGTGACGGGTTTGTGAGGAAATTCTCGACGCGGTGTCGGGAAGGCGGGTAGGCGTTCGTCCTCCCATTATGAGGCTCTATCCGATGCTCTACGCCGTCCTTTGCTACAACGATGGGGCGACCGTGTTCTCCTGGACCAAGGAGGAGGATGACGCCGTTATGGGCCGGCTCAGTGTCGTCCACGAAAAGTGGGAGAAGGCCGGCAAGCTGAAGCCCTCTCTGCGCCTCTTGCCGACCTCCGCCGCCACCACGCTCCGCAAAAAGGACAACGAAGTCCTCGACGGCCCTTACGCCGAGACGAAGGAGCAGCTCCTCGGCTTCTACATCATTGAAGTCGATAATCTGGAAGAGGGCCTCGTTTTCACACGCGAGCTCGCAGTGGCGAACCCCGGCGGCGCCTACGAACTGCGCCCGATCATGCTCTACAATCCGGGTTCACCCGTAGAGGCGCGCTGACGTGACTGACCTCGCCTGGATCGACGCTGCGCTCGTCAGCGCGCGGCCCCAGGCGGTCGCGGCGCTGCTCCGCTATTTCCGTGATCTCGATCTCGCCGAAGAGGCCTACCAAGACGCCTGCCTGCGCGCGTTGAAGAACTGGCCCAAAAACGGCCCGCCGCGCGATGCAGCCGCCTGGCTCATTATGGTCGGCCGCAACGCCGCTATCGACGTCACCCGACGCCGCGCCAAACAAACTGAACTGCCGGACGAAGATCAGATCTCGGATTTAAGCGACGTTGAAACCGAGGTCGCACAACGCCTCGATGAAGCCGATTATCGCGATGACGTTCTGCGGCTGCTCTTCATTTGCTGCCACCCCGACATCCCGCCGACCCAGCAAGTCGCGCTCGCACTCCGTATCGTCTCTGGTCTCACACTGCCGCAAATCGCAAAGGCGTTTCTCGTCGGCGAAAGCGCGATGGAACAGCGCATCACGCGCGCCAAAGCGAAAGTCGCAGGCGCTGGCGTGCCTTTTGAAGCGCCCAACGCAGTTGATCGCGCCGAGCGTTTGGCCTCGGTCGCGGCCATGGTCTATCTCGTCTTCAACGAGGGCTATTCCGCCGCCGATCCCGCCAGCGACCGAGCCTCACTCTGCGATGAGGCCATTCGCCTCGCACGCCTGTTGCTGCGCATGTATCCAAGCGAGCCGGAGATCATGGGCTTGCTCGCGCTCATGCTGCTCCAACACTCCCGCATCGCTGCGCGCTTCGACGCCGACAGCAACGCCATCCTGCTCGAACACCAAGACCGCAAAAAATGGAAGCGCCCGCTTATCCAAGAGGGGCTAGCGCTCATCGATAAGGCGATCCGACAGCGCACACCTGGCCCATACCAAATTCAAGCGGCGATCGCTGGTCTTCACGCCCGCGCCGAAACGCCTGATGAAACCGATTGGGCCGAGATTGATGGCCTCTACCAAGCGCTCGAACGCCACACGCCATCGCCCGTCATTACGCTCAATCGTTCTGTCGCTGTCGCCAAACTCCACGGCCCCCACAAGCCGCGCTCGATCTCATCGCACCGCTTGAAGATCGCCTTAGCGGCTACTTCTATTTCCACGGCGCGCGCGGCGCTTTCTTGATGCAACTCAACAAAAACGCCGAAGCCCGCGAAGCTTTCAACAAAGCCATCGCGCTCGCTAACAGCCCCGCTGAAGCCGCACACATCCGGCAGCATTTGGATAATCTTGCGCGCTCTTGAGCCGTCGGCCTTCGCTTGAGGGCCAAGAATATCCAAACGGCGGTATCATCCTCGCCCTCGAGCCCAACAAGCGCATCGTCACCACCGATGCGATCAACCCGACCACGTACGAGCCTGCCGGCCCGTTCATGGTAGCCGAAGTCACCTTCGAAGATATCGGCAAAGGCAAGACTAAATACCGCGCCGTCGCCCGCCATTGGACCGAAGAGACGAAAGAGCAGCACAAACAGATGGGCTTCCACGAAGGCTGGGGCAAACCGCGCGCCAGCTTGAAGCCTTGGCGAAAACGATCTAACGCACAAGCAGGCGCCGCTGTTCGCATGCCACGCGAGCAGCGGCTGCGGCCCACGTGGCCGAACAGGCTTTTGTCCTTGCCGCGACCTCTCACGCAGCGATAAACGAACCGGGAACAGATACGCGCTCTGCGCGCCCGGACCATCGATGCGACTGCAAGCCAGATTTATCCAATTGCCACTGAAGTACGATGCTGAGCGCCTCGCAAAGGAAGTGCTCGCGTTCAGCGAAGATTGCTGGCTGCCGCACCCGCAGCGTTTCGAAGGCAACGACTTTCTGCCCCTCATCTCCGTCAACGGTGAAGCCGCGAACGAATCCTTCACCGGTCAAATGGCGCCGACCGAGTATCTGAAAAAATGTCCGCACCTGATCGAAGTGCTCGCCAGCTTCGGCGCATCGCTCGGCCGCACGCGGCTGATGCGTCTTTCCGGCGGCGCTGAAGTCACGCCACACGTCGATATCCACTATTACTGGCGCGACCGCATGCGCATCCACGTACCGATCGTGACGCAGCCCACGGTCACGTTCCAATGCGGCGGTCTCACCGTGAACATGGCCGAAGGCGAGTGCTGGATCTTCGATACGTTTTCGCGCCACCGCGTCGTCAACGATGCCGAGAAGAAGCGCATCCATCTCGTCGCTGACACGGTCGGCGGGGAGGGCTTCTTTACGCTCGCCGCAGGTGGCCGTTTGCCTGAGCAGCAACAACCCAACTGGCAGCCCCGAGCCTTTGAACCAACGGGGGCAACCATCGATCAGCTCGAGTACGAGCGCGAAAACATGCCGGTGGTGATGACGCCGTGGGAAATCCAAAACCACGTCGACTTCCTGTTCCGCGAAGCGCAGCAGAACCATCCGCAATTTCCGCACGTCGCGCACGCAGCCTCGCACTTCACGCATATCTGGCGCGCGTTGTGGTCCACCTACGGCGAATCCAAAGAAGGCTGGCCACGCTATCGCAAGGCACTCGATCAGTTCTTTGGTCAAATCCGGGCCGCCCGCGCCAACGAGATAAAACTGCGCAACGGTTCGGACTTGTTCGCGACGCTAACCGCTTTGGTCATCGCGCCAGCGCTCTCGGATCAGCGCAACGATACATCAGGCGAAACGCGTCCCGATGTTGCGCCTCAGCTTGCCGCTGCGCCTAACATCAACACCGGCGCCGCCGATCCACGCTTTGATCGGCCGATCTTCGTCGTCAATCCGCCGCGCTCGGGATCATCGCTTCTGTTCGAGACGCTGGCGCAGGCGCCGAACATCTACACTGTCGGCGGCGAGAGCCACGGCGTCATCGAAGGCATACGCGGCCTTGGCATCGCCGCCTCGGACTTCAATTCGAACGAACTCGACGCGCGTCACGCGCGCCCGGAAGTCGCGGCGATGTTGCGCGAGCGGTTCAGTCAACAGCTACGCGATCGCGACGGAGCGCCAGCGCCTGCGGGTCGCGTTCGCATTCTCGAAAAGACCCCGAAGAATGCGCTGCGCATTCCGTTCTTGGCGAAAGTCTTCCCGGAGGCGCGGTTCGTCTATCTTTACCGTGATCCACGCCAAGTTCTGTCGTCGATGATGGAGGGTTGGGAATCCGGTCGATTCGTCATGTATCGCGATCTACCCGGGTGGACTGGTGAGCGCCCTTGGTCGTTTTTGCTGACGCCAGGTTGGCGCGACCTCGACGGCAAGCCGCTCAATCAGATCGTTGCTTCACAATGGGCAAGCTCAACCACGATCATGCTTGATGCTCTGGATGCGCTGCCCAAAGAGCGCTGGGTGAGTGCGCGTTACGATGCGTTGCTCGCGGACCCAAACGCGGAGATCGCACGGCTGTGTGCGGCGAACGAACTTGAATGGGATCGTCATCTTGAGGAAAAGTTGCCGCTCGCGCGGCACACAGTTTCAATCCCGATAATAACAAATGGCGCGCCCGCGCCGACGATATTGATGCTGTGTGGTCTTCAATCGCTGCAGTCGCTGAACGCGCTGAGCGCGCAGCGGCCCGCCAAATCCAATGAGCACAGCTCCAGTCATGCTCCAGGAAGCGATGCGCTCCATGCGCACCGATCCTGCGCGCGCGGCTGCGTTTTGCAAGGCGCTGCTGCAAAGCGATCCTGACAATGGCGACGCGAAACTGCTGCTGAGCGAAGCTCTGCGCCTTGGCGGCGATTTCGCCGGCGCACGCGCTATCGTTGCGCCGCTCGCCGCCGCGCATCCGCAATGGTTTGGTGCGCAGCGCCAATTGGGCGTCATCCTTGCCGACATGCGAGAGCCAGTCGCTGCATCGGCCGCTTTCGCGACCGCGGCTGCAAGTACGCCGGTGCATCCGACGATTTGGCGTGACCTTGCGCTGCAATTGGCCCTGGCCGGCGATGAACAGGGCGCACGCGATGCTCGAACCCGCCACGCGGATTTACCACTCGCCGAGCCCACGTTAGGTCGCGCCGCCGCGAAGCTCCGCGCCAATGACCTCGCTGGCGGCGAAGAGATTTTGCAGGCGTATCTCAAAGAGTATTCCGAAGATGTCGCCGCGCTGAACTTGCTCGCCGAAGCACAGGCGCGCGCCGATCGCCCCGACGAAGCCGAAGCAACGCTGCGCCGTTGCATCGCACTCGCGCCAAAATACCGGCGCGCACGCCATGCGTTGACGCAATTGCTGTTAGGTCTTTCACGCCTGGACGATGCGCTCATCGAGGCGCGTCAGTTGCTCGCGCTAGACCCGCAATCGGGCGGCGCGAAGCGCTTGTTAGCCGCCATCTACATGGCGATGAGCGCTTACGATCGCGCTCTCGAAATTTACGAGCCGTTGCTTGTGTCCGACGCCAATCGCGCGGGAACGTGGATGAGCTATGGCCATGCGCTGAAAACGCTTAACCGCACGCGAGAGGGGATTGCGGCTTATCGGCAAGCCATCGAACTAGCGCCGCAATTGGGCGAGGCGTATTGGAGTCTGGCGAACCTGAAGACCGTGACGTTCAGCGAAGCCGACATGGCGCAGATGAAGGCGCAAGCGGCTCGCGCCGACATCGGTGCGGAAGATAAGGTCAATTTCCTGTTCGCGCTGGGCAAGGCCGCCGAGGATCGCCGCGAAACCGAGGCCGCTTTCGCCTATTACAGCGAAGGCGCGGCGCTGCATCTCTCGGTGTCGAACTACACTGCGGGGCGGCTCGATCAGATCATTGCGCGCAGTCAAGCCGTGTTCACGCACGAGTTCTTCGCGGCGCGGAAAGGCGCCGGTGCGGTCCCGCAAGATCCGATTTTTATCGTCGGTCTGCCGCGCGCGGGCTCCACGCTGCTCGAACAAATACTGGCCTCGCATTCGATGGTGGAGGGCACGGCCGAACTCACCGATATGCACCTAGTTGCACAAAGCCTACTGACGCCCTTTGAAGCACGCGGCGGACGCAGCTTCGTGGACGTGATCGGCGATCTCAGCCCAGATCAGCTTCGAGAATTAGGCGAGACTTATCTGCGCACGACCAAAGTGCATCGTGTCCTCGGTCGTCCGTTCTTCATCAACAAAATGCCGAACGACTTCGTTCACACCGGCCTCATTCACCTCACCTTGCCGAACGCCAAGATCATCGACGCGCGTCGTCACCCGATGGCGTGCGGATGGTCCTGTTTCAAACAGCATTTCGCACGCGGCCAGTTGTTCACCTACGATCTGGGCGAACTCGGCCGCTACTACGCGAACTACGTTCGCTTGATGGCACATTATGATGAGGCGCTGCCCGGCCGCGTTCATCGCGTCATTCACGAAGAGCTAGTCTTTGACCCGGAAACGCACATTCGCGCCTTGCTCGATTATTGCGGTTTGCCCTTCGAAGAGCAGTGCCTGAATCCGCACGAGAACGAGCGTGCTGTGAAGACGGCCAGTTCAGAGCAAGTGCGCCAGCCCATCAGCGCCAAGGGACTCAACAATTGGCGCCCGTATGAACCGCACCTCAGCGCGCTCGCGGAAGCCCTCGGCCCAGTGCTCACCGCATATCCGGACCCGCCAAAGTGAGCTTGCAGGCAGCGCAAGCTGCGCTCGCGCGGCGCGACTTTCTCAGCGCCAAACGCGAAGCGGCTGGCGTGCTTCTTCAAGCTCCCAACGATCCGGCCGCGAACCAACTCTTGGGCATCGTCGCGCTTGAGCTTGGTGACCTCGCACTCGCCAAGCAACATCTGCAGCGCTCCGACAAGATCGCCCCAGGTCAGCCCCACACGCTAAACGCACTCGGCGTCGCGCATCGTCGGTCCGGCGAACTCGAAGAAGCTCGCCAGCATTTCACCCGCGCCGGTGAACGCGGCTCGATCGAAGGCTGGCGCAATCTCGGCAACCTCGAAAGCAACGCCGGCAACATAGCCGCGACGGCTCGAGCGTACGAGCACGCGATCAAGCTCAGTTCGAGCGATGCCGCGTCACATGCTGGCTTGGCGCAGGCGCTTGAGCTGTCGCACCAGTCGGATCGCGCGCGTAAGCATGCGCTGCGTGCGCTTGGGCTCGATCCGAACAACGAGATCGCGACGTTGACCCTCGCCAACCTCGACCTGCGAGATGGCGATTTCGCTGCTGCGGAGGGTCATGCTTCTTCTGTTGCGCGTGGTTCCCGTTCGCCAACGAACCAGGCGTTGGCATGGGGGGTCGTCGGCGACGTTCGTGATCGCTTGGATGATCCGAAAGAAGCATTTGCCGCATTCAGCGAGGCCAACCGTATCCTGCTGTCGCTCAATCGCCTGCATATCGAAGCGTCTGAGCTGCCGTACCATCCCGACGGTGTGGATCGTATCAGGGCGTTTGCCGAGCGCGGGGATGTCTCAGCTTGGCGCGCGCCGCAGAACGTCGCCGAACCCGCACCGATCTTTCTCGTTGGGTTTCCGAGATCGGGCACGACGCTGCTCGAGCAGATCTTGTCTGCGCACCCTTCGCTCGTATGCATTGAAGAACGCGAGCACTTGGCGCTTTCCGCGCCAGCGGAAGCTTACGATCCCTCGCGGTTGGCCGCGCTCAGCGACGATGCGATCAATTCAATTCGTACGGAGTATTGCAGGCGCGTTCGAGCTGAGACGGAAATCGGCAATCGCATCGTTGTCGATAAGCTGCCGCTGAACGTTATCTTTCTGTCCCTTATTCTTCGCGTGTTTCCGGAGGCGAAAATTCTCTTTGCGCTCCGCGATCCGCGCGACGTCGTTCTTTCTTGTTTCCAGCAGCGTTTCGGCATGAACGCAGCGATGGTGCAGTTTCTCGATTTGCACACGGCCGCTGCGTACTACGATAAGGTCATGGGCCTCGGCTTGCTTTGCCGGGAGCGACTTGGGCTGTCAGTTTATGAAGTCCGTTACGAAAGCGTCGTGCGCGATCTGGAGCAGGTGGCTCGCGGCGTGACTGACTTTCTTGGGCTGCCGTTTGAAAGCTCCATGCTTGAGTTTCGCGAAGCCGCTTTGAAGCGAAACATCAACACACCCTCGGCGCGGCAGGTGGTTCAACCGATCTACAATCGCGCCGTCGGCCGATGGAAGCGATACGAAGAGCAACTCGCGCCAGTGTTGCCGTTGCTTAACGCGTGGGCCGAGCGACTGGGCTACGAATAGCTACGCGCGGGGCGGGCGGAAAGAAGCGTCGCGCCACGGGTATTGGCGCTCCTGAGCGCTGATTTCGGCGAAGCGCACGTACCCGAAATACGTTGCGATCCGGCGCTCGCTGACATCGGTGATTTGGCGGCGGCCGTGCATGAAGCGCGTGTTGTCGAGAATGACGATATCGCCCGGCTGCCAGGGGATTGGTTTTTCGAGCTGATCGCTGACGGCTTTCACTTGGTCGAGAAGGGTGTCTGAAACGAGTTCGCCGTTTTCGAACGTTGGGAAGACGCGGATGCGATTTAAGTATCGTGCGAACAGGAGGAAGTTTCCCCATGCCGGTTCGTCGCTGAACATTGGCCTGTGAAAGGCTGGGCGCACGAAGGAGCGCAGGACTTTTCCGTTCACGCGCTCGAACGTGTAGGGGCAGCTTGCTGGCGGATTGGCAAGCTTGGTGTCGTCGGGCTCTGCTGAGCCGAGCCAGCGTTCGCACTCAACCGGGGTTGCGATCTGGCGATGGAGTAGGCTTCGCGCGGCGAATTGTTCGCGGACGGCAGGCGTTAGATTGCGGACGATTTCGATGCCGTCGCAAAGCGTGGTTTCGCCACCATTGGTCGGCGCTTCGATGCACCAGAAGAAACAGATGTCCGGCTTCCACGGTTCGCGCGAGAGTTCCGGGTGCAAGGGGAACGCTTCGGCGCCGAGGTTTACCGTTTGGACGTTCTGATTGGCGTCAATGACTTCGCGGCCGGGGCTCTCGTTGAAGACGGAGCTTACGCAAAGGCGGCGCGTCAGGTCGCTGAAACCGCTCAAGTCCACATTGAAGCCGCGCAGCAGGATCGCGCCATGGCGTTTGTAGACGGAGACCAATTCTTCTTCTGAGAGTGTGCTGAGCGGGGCGCCCTCGCCAGCGAACGTGACGTAGGGAGTCGCGGGGGTCGGTGGGGTTAGGTTGGTCATAACGCTATCCGATCACCGCAGCCTACAATGCATACCACGCGGCTTCGCGATGACGTAAGGTAGCAGGATGAATCTACAGTCTCTGCTCGGCAGTCCTGACCAATACCTGCAGTCCTTCGATCAAACCGACGCGGTGTTGTTCGAGATGGATCGCGACGCCTATGCGCGTTCGATTTTTCTGGATCGGCGTATCACGGCGAAAAACATGAACTATCGCCGGACGCCCGTGCCTGAACTCCTGGCTGGCGTTGACGCTGCGCCAGAGACGGCCCCGATCAGTTACATTTTTCATATCGCGCATTGTGGCTCGACGTTGTTGGCGCGGGCGCTGGATTTGAAAGAGCAGAATTTGGTTCTGCGTGAGCCGTATATTCTCCGGCAGCTTGGTGTGGATGCGGCGAACAGTGGCGGCGCGGATTTCGAGCGTAAGGTTCGACTGGCGAGGGTTCTCCTTGGGCGGCGCTATACCCAAAGTGAGCCGGTGATCGTGAAGGCGAATGTGCCGGTGAACTTCATGATCGCTTCCTTGATGGACCCGCAGGCGCAGCAACCGGCGATTTTTCTGCACTATGGGCTTGAGGATTATCTGCTCGCGATTCTGCGGTCGCCGATGCATCGCAACTGGGTGCAGCATGTTTCGAATGAGCTGGCGCCCGGGATCGAGAAACTGACGGGACCACGAAATGGCGCGGAAAGTGAACCGATTGCGGCGGCGCGATTGTGGCTGACGCAGATGTTGCAGTTTGAGGCGGCTTTGGCGGCGTATCCGCAGGCGCGGAGTTTGAGTGCTGAGGCGTTGTTTGAAACGCCGAAGCCGGTTCTGGCGGCGGCGTTTGAATTGTTTGGGCAGCCGCAGAGCGCGGAGACGATCGAGGCCATTGTCGCGAGCGATTTGTTCTCGCGCTACTCGAAGGACCCGCGCCATCAGTTCGACAATGCGCAGCGGATCGAGCGGCGTGAGAAGTTGAAGGTGGAATTGGCGGCGGAGCTTCAGGCGGGACGCGCATGGGTGCGCGCGCGCGCCGGCGGGTTGCGGGCTCGGCTTGCAAAGCCGCTGGTTGGCGAGGGCGCGGAGCTCCTAGCCTGAGTTGAAAATCAGCGCGTGACGTCGCCCGGCTTTCGGTCGTGTTGGTGGTGGGGGAGGCGTTCATGCGCAGCCATAATGCGGGCATTTCGACGCCCGCCAGATAGATTGGCCTCAATCCCTCGTGTTCTCGCCTTGTCTTTAGGTTCCCGCGCCCTAGGTTGAACCTCTAGACGCGCCGGTTCTTTGTCCGCTGCGCCGTTTTCGAGAAAAGGTAAGTATATGGCGCAGCCCAAGTTCAGCGCCGGCGAACGCGTTTCCATTACGCGCGCCGTCGGCTTTTCGGCCATTTCTTCGGCCTGCCGTGTGGTTGCACCGCTGCCGCGCGACGCCGGCCCGCAGCAATATCGCGTCCGCAGCGAGGCCGAGAGCTTCGATCGGATCATCGACGAGGCGCGCCTTGAATCGGTGATGCATGCATAACAACGGCGGACCGCGTCCGCCGATGGCGATGAAGATGACACTGAAATACAAAGAGACGGACGAGCATTTGCTGCGCCGCCTCGGGCAGGCGCTTGTGCTGCAGTGGGACGAGTTGCCGGACGGCTTGCAGGACGTGCTGATCGATCAAGCGTCGATGGTCGAAGACCGCGACGAGGCCGCGCATAGTGCGGCGGAGATCGAAGGCTTCATTCGCGGCGTGAACACCAAGTCGGTTTAGCCGCGCAGATCCAAATCTGGATCGAGCGTTTGGCCTTCGTCGAGTTGGACGCCGAAGCTGTTCAGCATCATCGAGACTTGCGTGTACTGGCCGCAGGTGAAGACGACGTCCATGCACTGCTTGTCGGTGAAATGGGCTTTGAGCGCCGACCAGGTTTCGTTGCTGACGAATTGGCGCGCGTGGAGATCATCGCACGCGCGGATGAGCGCGGCATCGGCGGCGGACCAGTTGGCGCCGGCGCCTTTTTTGAGTGCGTCGATCTCCGCGTCAGTGATGCCGGCGCGCTTTCCGATTTCGACGTGCTGCACCCATTCATAGCCTGAGCGGCAATTGTAGCCGGTGCGGAGAATGACGATCTCGCGCTCGCGCGCGGGCAGATCGTTTTTCTTCGACAGCACGTAACTGCCCCAGCCGAGAAAACCGGTCAGCGCTTCCGGCGCGCGGGCGAGCGTACGGAAAATGTTGAGCGGCGCGCGGCCAGGGAAGGTCGCGCCGGCGAGCGCGGCGCGCTGCTCGGGGGTGAAGGTGTCGGCGTCGATAAGGGGCGCGATGCGCGGGGCGGTTAAGTGCATTTTGTATGCTGGCGTGGCGCACACGCATTGAACACTGCCTTACCTCGCCCGCTAGTGGGAGAGGTCGCGCGAAGCTCAGGTGAGGGCGTGGTGCAGGATGTGACGCGCGTGTTGTACCAGAATGGGCTGCGCCGCTGTTTCTCGGACTCCGCTTGCGTCAAAGCGATCTTGGTGGTCGAACTGTGGAGGCGAAGAGCTGCAGCAAGAGGGGGGGAGCGTTGATTTACAGACTGCTTGGGGTCGTTGCTGTTTTGGTCGGCCTTGCCGCCGGCTGGTTTTGGGTGCTCGGGCCGCTGCGTGCGGCGCAAGCGAGGAACGGCCGAAGTTTCCTACGACTTGAGGACGTTCATGGTGACGCCATTGGCCATCATTATCGGCGTCCTTCTCATCGCCCGGGGCGAAAAGGTCGTTAGGATCGTTCGATCTATCTGGCACGCCGACCAACGCAAAAGACTGGATCTACCGGATCGTTATGATCGCCGTTGTCGGCGGTTTGGCGTGGCTTAGCTGGACGTGGTTCAGCGGCCAAATGAGCGCGCTGGGCTATTCAGAAGTACAGAGCTGACCGCGGTGCCGGATGAGCCCTGAGATTTGCTGCGCTTCATGTTGCATAAGCGGACTCTCTTCGAGTCGAGACCGCGTTGAGCGCTTTCGATGGTGAAGCGCGCCATTGTGCAACGAAAGAGCGGTTCTTCCTCGGCGCCGTTCACTACGGCCCCTTCCTTCGCCGCCCACGATACGGCGGCTTCTTCGCTCGCACTGTCGCGCCCGTGACCGTAGCTCTGCCTTCTTCGCGGCTTGCACGTACAGCCGTATCCGCCGCTTGGCGCAGTGTTTCCTGCCGAGCCAACGGATCATCCGCGATCAGCAGCTCCGTCTCCTGCAGGCGTTTGATCTCGTCGCGCAGCCTTGCCGCCGTTTCGAACTCCAGGTCCGCGGCCGCGTCCTTCATCTGTTTTTCCAAATCGGCGATGTAGCTTTTGATGTTGTGGCCGATGAAGGCTGTGCCGGTTTCGCCGACGCCCTTGCCGCGTTTGTCGCCGCCGGCGCCGCGTTTCCAGGCCATCGGGTCGCGCGGGTCGATGGTGAGGCTGTCTTTTTCGTAGACGCTGTCGAGGATGTCCTTGATGCTCGACTTGATCGATTGCGGCGTGATGCCGTGTTGGAGATTGAAGGCGGCTTGCTTCTCGCGGCGGCGCGAGGTTTCGGCCATGGCGCGTTCCATCGAGCCGGTGACCTTGTCGGCGTAGAGGATGACTTTGCCGTCGACGTTGCGCGCGGCGCGGCCGATGGTCTGCACGAGCGAGGTTTCGCTGCGCAGGAAGCCTTCCTTGTCGGCGTCGAGAATGGCGACGAGGCCGCATTCGGGAATGTCGAGGCCTTCGCGGAGGAGGTTGATGCCGATGAGGGCGTCGAAGGCGCCGAGGCGGAGGTCGCGGATGATTTCGATGCGCTCCAGCGTGTCGATGTCGGAGTGCATGTAGCGCACGCGCACGCCTTGCTCGTGCATGTATTCGGTGAGGTCTTCGGCCATGCGCTTGGTGAGCACGGTGACGAGGGAGCGGAGATCCTTCTTCGCCGCTTCCTTCACTTCGGCGATGACGTCATCGACTTGGCTGTGGCCGTGCGCTTGTACGGGGCGCACTTCGACCGGCGGATCGATGAGGCCGGTGGGGCGGATGACTTGTTCGGCGAAGACGCCGCCGGTGCGGTCGAGCTCCCACGGGCCGGGCGTGGCCGAGACGTGCACCGTCTGCGGCCGCATGGCGTCCCACTCCTCGAACTTGAGCGGGCGGTTGTCCATGCAGCTGGGCAGGCGGAAGCCGTACTCGGCCAGCGTCGTCTTGCGGCTGAAGTCGCCCTTGTACATGCCGCCGATTTGCGGCACGGTGACGTGGCTTTCGTCGGTGAAGACGAGGGCGTTGTCGGGGAGATATTCGAACATGGTCGGCGGCGGCTCGCCGGGTTTGCGGCCGGTGAGATAGCGGCTGTAATTCTCGATGCCGGCGCAGGAGCCGGTGGCGAGCATCATCTCCATGTCGAAGTTCACGCGCTGCTCGAGGCGCTGGGCTTCGAGGAGTTTGCCGGTTTCGCGGAAGTAAGCGAGGCGGTGCGCGAGTTCGTCTTTGATCGAGCTGACGGCTTGTTCGAGCGTCATCTTCGGCGTGACGTAGTGCGAGTTGGCGTAGACTTTGACGGCGCTCATGGTCGCGTTCTTGCGGCCGGTGAGCGGATCGAACTCGTCGATGGCTTCGACCTGGTCGCCGAAGAAGCTGAAGCGCCAGCAGCGATCTTCCAAGTGCGCGGGCCAGAGCTCGATGGTGTCGCCGCGGACGCGGAATGTGCCGCGCGCGAAGCCGGCTTCGTTGCGCTTGTACTGCGTGGCGACGAGTTGGCGGATGAGTTCTTGTGAGCCGAACTCGTCGCCGACTTTCACGGTGAAGGTCATGCTCGTGTAGGTTTCGACCGAGCCGATGCCGTAGATGCATGACACGGAGGCGACGATGATGACGTCGTCGCGTTCGAGGATCGCGCGCGTTGCGGCGTGGCGCATGCGGTCGATCTGTTCGTTGATGTTGGATTCTTTTTCGATGTAGGTGTCGGTGCGCGGCACGTACGCTTCGGGCTGGTAATAGTCGTAGTACGAAACGAAATACTCGACCGCGTTCTCCGGGAAGAATTGTTTGAACTCGCCATAGAGCTGCGCGGCGAGTGTTTTGTTTGGCGCGAGAATGAAAGCGGGGCGCTGAACCTGCTCAATCACTTGCGCCATGGTGAAGGTTTTGCCGGAGCCAGTGACGCCGAGCAGGACTTGGTCTTGCTCATGCTTCTTGATGCCGTTGACGAGTTCGTTGATCGCCGTCGGCTGGTCGCCGGCCGGTTGGTAATCCGAAACGATCTTGAAGCGCTGGCCGCCCTCGAGCTTCTCCCACTCACGCTTCGGCCGGTGCGGCATCCACATGGCTTGGTTGGTGTCGAAGGTGATCGGGGCCTCGGACACGCCGGGCGGAGGCTGGGAACGTGGCATGAACAGGGAAGATAGGACGCCGTTGCGGAGGGCGCCACAGGGGGTTGGGCGGGCTTTGTTGCGTGGTCACAATTGAGGTGCCGTGCTTTGGCGCGCGCCACGATCGAGAGCGGCTTGTTTCGGTGTGACTGTGACGCCATCAGCCGCTTTGTCGTCGTTTTGCGACGTTTGCCGTAGGGAACCGCACGCCGTCGGGCAGGCATCCGTACCTTTGTGACAAGCGCATGAATTATATAGCCTATTTCGGCATAGCTGGCAGTCGCGCGGAACTCTGGTTATGGCGCCGCGCGAGGTGTAGTGACGGCAAGTTCGACCACTGCGCTCCAAAGGTCACACACCCAGACCCCCTTCATATTCAGGGCCGAAACTGGGCGATCTCAAATTGACCATGGTTAAAATATGTCGTTAGCGTCTCCGCAGCATGGCGGGAGTCGACTGCCGGACGATGTCCGGACGTCCCTGGGGGGACGAAATCGACGAACGCCGACGCAACAGTTCGAGCGATGGTCGCTCGAAGGAGATCTTGGGTTCGCCTGTTGGTGGGGCCCGGCGCTCTAGGGGGTTCGAAAACATGTCAAAGAAGACGCAGAGTGGACAACGTAAGTCCCTGCTGACGGGCGCCTCGGTGCTCGCGGCCGCGGCAGCAGCGATCGCGGTAACGCCGGCGATGGCTCAAGATGCAGAAGATGAAGAAGCAATCGTCGTCACGGGCACGCGCCTGGTGCGTCAAGACTTCGAAGCCATCAGCCCGATCACGACGGTTGGCGCCGAGCAGCTCGAACTCACGGCCACGCTGACCACGGAATCGCTGCTGAACGAACTTCCGCAGATCATCCCGGGCAACACGCGTACGTCGAACAACTCAGGCGGCGAAGACTTCGCCACCGTCGACCTTCGCGGCCTCGGCACGACCCGCACCCTGGTGCTCCTGAACGGCGAACGCGTTCCGTCGTCCTCGACCACCGGTACGGTTGACATCAACACCATCCCGGCCTCGCTGATTTCGCGTATCGAAGTCGTGACCGGCGGCGCATCGGCCGTGTACGGTTCTGACGCTCTCGCGGGCGTCGTCAACTTCGTTCTGAAGGACGACTACGAAGGCGCCGAAATTAACATGACGTACGGCTCTGAGCTCGAAACCGGCAACGCTGCTGAGTTCGAAATCAACGGCCTGGTCGGCGGCAACTTCGCCAACGGCCGCGGCAACATGACGACGTACGCTTCGTACTATAACCGCGAGGGGGTTTTCCAAAGCGAGTACGATTATTCGCGTACGTCCGCCGCGCTCTGCTATGACTCCGGCTCAGGGAGGCTACTTCGTCTGCGATACCGCAGCTGAAGCGTACAACTCTTCGTTCCCGGCACGGCGTTCCCGGTGGTTCGGGCACCCCGCCATGGGGCTGGATCACGACGTGGCGCTCGGCAACGACGGGATCTCGGGCCTCGACGGCTCAACCCGTTCGGCAGCCGACTGGTTCAGCCGGTCAGTTCAAGGTCTGTTCGCCGCGAACCACGGATTGTAACCGGCGACGGCCTTATTGACGAAGGCGAACCCCGCCGGCGTTGCCGATTCCGGCAAAGTCAGGACGGCAACCACCGGTGACGAAGGCTGGCGGTGCGCCACCGGCAACCTCTCGTTCAACGATGCCGGTCAGCTCACGCCGCGTAACGTGAGCGGCGCGTGCGGCGTTCCGGATCGTGCGGCGGGCTCGTCGCGCTACAACTTCGCTCCGGACAACTTCCTGGTCATCCCGGGCGAGCGTATCGCGCTCAACTCGACCGGCCACTACGACATCACCGACACGCTCCGCCTGAACGTGATGTTGAACTACATCAACTCGCAGTCTGAAGTTCAGCTGGCGCCTACTCCGGCGACTGGTCTGACCATCACGCTGACGCCGGCGATGCAGACGCTCATCCAAACGAACCACGCGGACCTCTGGACGGCTCTCCAAAGCCGCCCGAACAAGCTGGCGCCGTTCGTCATGGACCGCCGCACCAACGAAGTTGGCACACGTAACGGCTACTTCGAGAACAATTCCTTCTTCTTCCTGACGAGCCTCGAAGGCGCGCTGGGCGACAATTGGGATTGGCAATTGATGGCGTCGTACGGCCAAAGCACGTTCAACAGCCGCGGCATCAACAGCGTCAACGCTACGGCGTTCCGCCAAGGTCTCGCGGGCTGCCAAAACATCGATGGTTCGCCGCTCGTCGGCGCTCTGCCGGGCTGCGTCGCGCTCGACATCTTTGGCCCTGGCACGCTGAACGCAGATCCGGATGGCATTGGCCCGCTCCAAGCTGGTGCGATGACCAACTTCCTCCGTGTCAACACGTTCAGCACGACGAAGGTCGAAGAGAACCGTCTCGCGGGCTACATCCGTGGCGATCTGTTCGAGCTTCCGGCTGGCGCGGTCGCTGCGGTGTTCGGCTTCGAATATCGCGACACGTACGCTGGTCAGTTCAACGACAGCAACCAAACGTCGGGCAACATCTTCGGCTTCAACGCGATCCAAGACTCGCAAGGCCAAGTTGACGTCTACGAACTCTACACGGAAGTCTCGGTTCCGCTGATCAGCGAGCAAGCGTTTGCTCACTATCTCGGACTCGAAGGTGGCTTCCGCCGTTCGAACTACTCGTCGGTGGGCAACATCGACACGTACAAGATCGGTGGCGAGTGGGCTCCGACGGAATGGCTGCGTTTCCGCTACGTGTTCAACGAAGCGACGCGTGCGCCGAACGTGTTCGAATTGTGGCAAGCGGGCGACCAAGGCTTCCCGGCGTTTACGGATCCTTGCCGCGACCAAATCTGGCGGCAACGGCATCCCGGACCTGAACGAAAACACAACCCGGCGGACGACGTTGTGCAGGCGCAGTGCACCGGCGACGGCGTTGTCTACCCGGGCTTCACCGCCAACAACTCGCAGGTCCAAGCGTTCGCGTTCGGTAACCCGAACCTGGCGCCGGAAACCGCAGAGTCGACCACCTACGGTGTCGTGTTCCAGCCGGATTGGTTCCCGATTGGCGACCTGCGCGCCACGGTTGACTGGTACGAAATCGAGATCACGGACGTCATCGCGGCGTTTGGTGCACAGTTCTTCCTGAACGATTGCTACCAAAACCAAACGCCGACGAGCTGCGCACGTGTCACGCGTAACCCAACGACGGGCCAAGTCTTCTCGGTCAACACGACACGCGCCAACCAAGGCACGTTCGCGACCGAAGGCGTGGACATCCAACTCGAATGGTCAGTGCCGATCGGCCCGGGCCAGCTGACGATCAACGAACTGTATTCGATCCTCGACTCCTTCCAATTCAACGGAAACGAGTTCGCGGGCACCTCGACTGCAGCGATCGGCGGCGCTCTGCCGGAGTACAAGTCGGTTCTGTCGGTTTCGTACAACGTCGGCGATTGGACGCTGTTCGGCCGCTGGAGCTACGTACCTGAACTCGACGAAAGCGCCGTTTTCGGTGTTCCGAGTATGACGCCAGAAGCGAGCTACATCGACTTGTCGGCGCGTTGGAACGTGACGGACAACTTCACGCTCACCGGCGTGATCGACAACGTCATGGACGAGTACCCGCCGCAGACCTTCGGCGGTCTGTTCAGCCAAGCGAACACGGACCCGCAGGTCTATCGCGTCCTTGGCCGTTCGTTCGCGATCTCGGGCCGTTACCGGTTCTAAGAGAACGAGCGAAAGCTCTAAGACTAGAGATGGCGGGTCCTTCGGGGCCCGCCATTTTCTTTTGGGGTTTGTTGGATGGCGCGGGCGTTGTTCGATGGCCCGCATCGGCGGAGCAGATCGCGGCTGTGCGGGCGCTTCGGGCGGCCGCACTCCTTAGTTGCGCTGCGTGACCGCAGCTCCGATCAGAGCTCGAAGTCGACCTTGCCGCCGGCGGCGTCGGGCGGGGCGGCCATGACGTCGAAGGCCTGAGCGGCATGTGGGCCGTCGCGATCGACCCAGTGCAAGAAGAGATGCGCTGACCAGCGGTTTGGATTTGGATTGATGCGGCCGTGGCGGTGTTGAACGCCGCGGTAGAGAACCGCGTCGCCTGGTAGCATTGCGATCGAGGTGAAGGCGTTGCCGGCGAAGTCGTCGACGATGTCGCCAGGGCGTCGCGGATCGACGCTCTCGAACGGCCAGATCTGTCGTCGCTGCCAAGCGTGAGCGAGAGAGTGCTCCGGCTCGGGTGGACGCGGCATGTCGTTCGCCAGAGATGGGTTGGCCGTCGCGACCGGTGCCCACGCCGGCGTCGCCCCCAGGACTGCAGCATCGGGGGGGAGTCGGCGGGGGGGCGGCCAACGACGGCCGGGGGGGGGGGGGGGGAGGGGGGGGGACTGGCTGGTGAGGGGAAGGCACTCTTGAGCTGGCGCGGAGTCGCGACCCCGGCGGGATCACCCTCATGTGGGCGTATCCCGGCCGCCGTTCACTTTCATGGCTCTATGAATAGGGGCCGTCGGCAAGGTCCGCTAGCGGCCGGGCGGCGCGGGGGTAGTTCGGCGCCGTGCCGCCTCTATCGCGCCTCGTGACCGGCCCGGGTTGCCGCTAGGGTGCGGCTCATGGGCGATCTCAGAGACGGCTACATCACCGGCGCCGGCGCGTTCTTGCCTGGGCCAAATGTCAGCAACGACGCGATGGAGGATCACCTCGGCCGCATTGCTGGTCGCGATAGTCTGTTCGGCAAGAAGGCGTTGCGCTGGAACGGCGTTGAAGGGCGCCACTACGCGTTGGCGGCTGATGGCGCGGTGTCTCACTCCAATGCGCAGATGAGTGCGCTGGCGGTGCGCGAGGCGCTGAGCGCGGCGCGGCTCGATGCGAGCGATCTCGCCATGTTGGCGGCGGCGACAACACAGGGCGATCTGCTGGCCCCAGGTCACGCGGCGCAAGTGCATGCCGAAATTGGCGTGCGCGCGATGGAGATCGCGAGCTTTCAATCGGTGTGCGGATCGTCGCTGATGGCGGCGAAGACGGCGTGGCTCAATGTGCGCGCCGGCGAGCACGATGTAGCGGCGGCGTGCGCGGGCGAGTTCTCGTCGCGCTGGTTCAGGCCGAGCTTTTACGAAGGCACGGCGCTGGTTGATGCTAAGGGGCGGCTACGCGCGGAAGCGGACTTTCTGCGCTTTACGCTATCGGATGGCGCTGGTGCGATTGTGATTGAGCCAAAGCCCCGTCCGGGTGCGTTGAAGATCAACTTCATCGACATCGTGTCGCTCGCCGATCGCTACGATCCATGCATGTGGGCAGGCGCCACGGTGGAGGATCGCACAGATCCGCATGCGTTCTGGGCGCGCAGGGGCCCGCGCGCGGCGCATGAGGCGGGGGCGATCGCGCTGCTGCAGGACTTTGAATTGCTGAAGCGCGTTATCCGCGCTTGGGTTGGCGTTTATCTGGAGAAGGTCGACGCCGGCCGCATCGTGCCGGCCGAGGTCGATCATTGCTTGGTGCACTATTCTGCAAAGTCGCTGCGCGCGGAGATCGTGTCGCTGCTGGAGAATACCGCCGGCATGATCCCGCAGGAGAAGTGGTTTTCGGTGCTGCGTGAGAAGGGCAACGTTGGGTCGGCATCGATTTGGTTGATGCTGGATGGCTTGATGAAGTCGGGGCGCGTGATGCCTGGGCAGAAGATCCTTTGCGTGGTGCCTGAAAGCGGACGCGCGCTGGTGGGCTTCATGATGCTGGAGGCGGTGTGAGCGACATAGCCGAAACACTGCGGCGGCTGACGATTGTGTTTACGCAATTCGAGGGCCGGTTGGAGGCGACGCCGCTTATCCGCAAGCTTACGCGCGGGCGCTTTGAGTTGGCGGACTATCAGGCGTTTTTGGTGCAGCTGCGTCAGCAGGTGAAAGAGGGCGCGCTCTGGATGTCGCGCGCTGCGTCGAACATCGATGACAGTCACTTGGAGTTGCGGTCGCTGTTGATGCGCCACGCGGTGACGGAGCATCGCGATTTTCGCTTGCTCGAAGCCGATTACGTGGCGAGCGGTGGCGACGTTGCGGTGATCCAAGGTGGTGAGAAGAATATCGGCTCCGAAGCGCTATCGGCGTGGATGTATCATCAAGCTTCGCAAGCCGAACCCGTTCGGGCTTTGGGCGATGTGGATCATCGAGGGTCTGGGCTCGATCAAGGCGCAGGAATGGGGAAAGCGCGTGAAAGAGACGCTTGCGCTGCCGGACGAAGCGGTGCGCTTTCTGCTCTATCACGGCGAGAACGACGCCGAGCACATCGAAGAATTCAAGTCGATGTTGGCGATGGTGTTGCCGGATGAGGCCGCATCGCGCCGGATTGTGCGCACGGCGGAAGTGACAGCGCGGCTTTACGCGCTGCAGATCGAGGAAATCCTGGCGTGACCTTAGCGGACCTGCCCGCCCCAGCATTACGACCCGAGAGATCCCAATCCATGGTTGGCGTTGGCGCTCGATCAGAGTTTGCCAATCGACCCTGAAGCGAAGGGGGCGCTGCTGCGCGGCTCTTCGTCTTGGTCGCGCCGGTGGATGTTCAACGTGATCCGGCCGTTCGTGTTCACGTTCTTCTTGCTGGTGAAGTTCGTGCGGGCGCTCTCGCCGCATCATCCGAACCTGAACGGGTTTCTGCACAAGACCATCCATTGGGGGCTGCGCTCGTTCGCTTCGCCGGACGCCAATCTGCTGATCATGCGCCACTTCCATGTTGGCACGGAGCTCTTGGCGTTCATCAAGGCCAATGCCGGGGAGGTGGAGGTCAACACCGTGCCGTTGCGGCCGCGGAAGCTGAAGGACCTAGAAGACAACGTCTTCCTTCAGCACGACCTCAACGTGTTCAATTTCATCATCCAGTTGAATCAGAGCCTTAGGGCGCAGGGGCGCGATCTCGTGCCCCTCGACCGGCCGGATTTTTCGATGATCTCCGACGGCCCGTTCGATATCGAGCCAACCAAGAAGGGCTGGCTCAACTTCGTGGACGTGCAGACGGCGGTCGAAGTCTATACGCCGCTCTATGCGCTGATGCTGCCGCGGGCCGATTTCATCCGGGCGTCCAACTCCTTGCAGCTGGACGAGGTGGTCGCCATCTACGTCGGCAAGATCCTGGGTACCGATTACCACCTCAGTTTCATCAAGAACGGCCACCCGTTGGTGCCGCTTTCGACCATGCAGGCGGGCTTCCGGCTCATGATGCACGGGCTAGATTGCGAGGGGCTGCACGGCTGGCTCCGGCTGCTCAAGCGCCGCCAGGCGCAAGGGCTGCCGCTGGACCCCCGGAATCCGACCGGGTAGGGCCAAAAAGGGCGCCTGCGCCGCACCTGCGACGGCTTGACCTTCTCTGGTCACGCTCGTATTTGTCCGCCCTCATTCGGAACGGCTGTGGCGCTTTAGTCCCGCGCTACCCC
This sequence comes from Caulobacteraceae bacterium, assembly GCA_016703335.1. Lineage (GTDB taxonomy): Bacteria > Pseudomonadota > Alphaproteobacteria > Caulobacterales > Aquidulcibacteraceae > Vitreimonas. Next base: position 126,649 of record JADJCG010000013.1, read on the forward strand.
GCCGATTGGCACTGATTTTGGCGCGCCACCTGGTGGATCCGAAAGGTCCGCTTGGCGCGCTGTTTGAGTTTGAAGAACGGAAGAGGCGAATGCCGACGATCAACCAGCTGATCCGCAAACCGCGGCACCCGAAGCCAGAGCGCAATAAGTCGCCGGCGCTGAAAGCGTCGCCGCAACGCCGCGGTGTCTGCACGCGCGTCTATACGACGACGCCGAAGAAGCCGAACTCGGCGCTTCGTAAAGTTGCCAAGGTCCGTCTCACCACCGGCATCGAAGCCGTGTGCTACATCCCAGGCGAAGGCCACAATCTGCAGGAGCACTCCGTTGTGCTCATCCGCGGCGGCCGCGTGAAGGATTTGCCGGGCGTTCGCTATCACATCCTGCGCGGTGTGCTCGATACGCAAGGCGTCAAGGATCGCCGCAAGCGCCGTTCGCTCTATGGCGCGAAACGTCCGAAATAAGGAAGAGAACAGATGTCCCGCCGTCACCGCGCCGAGCCGCGCCAAGTTCTGCCCGATCCCGTTTATGGCGATCTCGTTCTGACGAAGTTCATGAACTACGTCATGTACGAAGGTAAGAAGTCTGCCGCTGAGCAGATCGTCTATGGCGCGCTCGAAACGGTCGAGCAAAAGCTGAAGCGTCCGTCGATCGAAGCGTTTCACGACGCGCTCGGCAACGTTGCACCGTCCATCGAAGTGCGATCGCGCCGGGTCGGCGGCGCCACTTATCAGGTGCCGGTTGAAGTTCGCCCCGAGCGCCGTCAAGCGCTCGCGATCCGCTGGCTCGTTGGCGCTGCGCGCGCGCGTAACGAGAACACGATGGAAGAGCGTCTGGCTGGCGAAATCCAGGACGCCGCCAACAACCGCGGCAACGCGGTGAAGAAGCGCGAAGACACGCACCGGATGGCGGAAGCCAACCGCGCGTTCTCACACTACCGCTGGTAATCCAATAGGATCGCCGGCGCTTTCGACGCCGGACTTAAACCGGCGCCGCAAGACGCCGGGCGATCAAACACACGGACAGAATTGTCATGCCTCGTCAGTATAAAATCGAAGACTATCGCAACTTCGGCATCATGGCCCACATCGATGCCGGCAAGACGACGACGACCGAGCGGATTCTGTTCTACAGCGGCAAGTCGCACAAGATCGGCGAAGTCCACGATGGCGCGGCCACCATGGACTGGATGGAACAAGAGCAAGAGCGCGGCATCACCATTACGTCGGCTGCAACGACGACGTTCTGGAACGGCAAGCGCCTGAACATCATCGACACCCCCGGCCACGTCGACTTCACGATCGAAGTTGAGCGTTCGCTGCGCGTGCTCGACGGCGCCGTCGTCGTGCTCGACGGCAACCAAGGCGTTGAGCCGCAGACCGAAACCGTTTGGCGCCAAGGCGACAAGTACAAGGTTCCGCGGATCATCTTCGCCAACAAAATGGATAAGACCGGCGCTGACTTCTACATGTGCGTCGACGACATCAAGAAGCGCTTGGGCGCGCGTCCGGTGCCGCTGCAATTGCCGATCGGCATCGAGTCTGGCTTCAAGGGCCTGGTCGATCTCGTCGAAATGAACGCGATCATCTGGAAAGATGAAAGCCTCGGCGCGAAGTTTGACATCGTCGAAATTCCGGATGACCTGAAAGAGAAGGCGATCGAGTATCGCGCCGCGCTGGTCGAAGCCGCCGTCGAAATGGACGACGACGTCATGGCTGCGTACCTGGACGGTAACGAGCCAGACATCACGACGTTGAAGCGCCTGATCCGTCTCGCGGTGCTGAAGGCTGCTTGGTACCCGATGCTTCTGGGTTCGGCGTTCAAGAACAAGGGCGTGCAACCGCTTCTCGACGCCGTCGTCGATTATCTGCCGAACCCGCTTGATCGCCCGGCGATCAAGGGCGTCGACATGGACGACCCGGAAAAAGAACTGACGCGTCCGTCGAGCGACACCGAGCCGATGGCTCTGTTGGCGTTCAAGATCATGGACGATCCGTTCGTCGGCACGATCACCTTCTGCCGCATCTATTCGGGCGTCCTGAATGCGGGCGACGCGCTGTTGAACTCGACGCGTGACAAGAAAGAGCGTGCGGGCCGCATGCTGCTGATGCACGCCAACAACCGCGAAGACATCAAGGAAGCCTACGCTGGCGACATCGTCGCGCTCGCTGGTTTGAAGGAAGTCCGTACGGGCGACACGCTGTGCGATCCGAACAAGCCGGTGATCCTTGAGCGCATGATCTTCCCTGAGCCGGTTATCGAAGTGGCCGTCGAGCCGAAGACGAAGGCCGACCAGGAAAAGCTCGGCGTCGCGCTGGCGAAGCTCGCAGCGGAAGATCCGTCTTTCCGCGTGTCGACCGATCAAGAGTCGGGTCAGACCATCCTCAAGGGGATGGGCGAACTCCACCTCGACATCAAAATCGACATCCTGCGCCGCACCTACAAAGTCGAAGCCACCGTGGGCGCGCCGCAAGTCGCGTATCGCGAGAAGCTCGGCCGCGCCGCGACCATCACCTACACGCACAAGAAGCAAACCGGCGGTTCGGGCCAGTTCGCCGAAGTGAAGATCGAGTTCGAGCCGGGCGAACCAGGGTTCGGGCTTCAAGTTCGAGAACAAGATCATCGGCGGCAACGTGCCGAAGGAATACATTCCGGGCGTCGAGAAAGGCCTCAACATGGCCAAGGAAAACGGCCTGCTGGCCGGCTTCCCGGTGATCGACGTGACGGCGCGCTTGATCGACGGCAAGTATCACGACGTCGACTCCAACGTCCTGACGTTCCAGATCGCGGCGCAAGCTGCGTTCCGCGAACTGAAGGAAAAGGGCGATGCGCGTCTGCTCGAGCCGATCATGAAGGTCGAAGTCACGAGCCCGGAAGATTATGTCGGCTCGGTCATCGGCGATCTGAATTCACGTCGCGGCATGATCCTCGGCCAAGACATGCGCGGCAACGCGACGATCATCAACGCGATGGTCCCGCTGGCGAACATGTTCGGCTACGTGAACACGCTGCGCTCGTTCTCACAGGGCCGCGCTTCCTACGTGATGGAATTCGACCATTACGAAGAAGTCCCCAAGGCGGTCAGCGCCGAAGTCCTGGCGAAGCTCCGCGCTTAAGCGAAGCGACGACACTAAAACACGAAGGGCCGCTCGAAAGGGCGGCCCTTTTGTTTGCGGCGGAAACGCTTCTTGGCGAAAATCGCAGACTATCCGTCTTCGCCGCAAGTTGCATGAGACGCGCCGTTCGTTGATGCTCTGGCCGTGGTGCTCGTCGCCCCGGGGAATTCAACATGCTGGGTCGGTTGTTTCCGCGTAGTCTGACGAACGCCTATCAAGGTTCGTGGGCGGCGGTTTGGTTGCTCGCGCCCGTTTTGCTCATCAAGACGCTGATGGGGTTCAACTTCAGCGGCCTGAATCCCCTCATCGACGTTGGAGAGATACTTCAATCCGTTGATGGCGTGCCGCTGGATACGTTCAGTGATGCAGCGGCGAGCGCTGTGCTAAACTCCGCCGGCGCCTGGGGCATGGCGCTGTTTGCGTTGTGCTTGTTTGTTTGGCTCATCCTCGTGCGCTATCGCGCTGGTCTGCCTGTGGCGATCCTGGTGCTGCTGATCGAGCAGGTCGGCCGTACCGGCGTTGGCACGGCGCGGGCGATCGCGGAAGCGGCGGCCGGATCAGCGACGCCGACAACTGGCGCGCTGATCAATCTTGCCTTGAGCGCCGCTCTCGCGATCGCATTTGTGCTCTCGCTGTTGCGGGTCCGGAATCTGCACGCAGGCGAGGCCCAGCACGCGAAAGCGTAGCGCGCTTACGCCGCCTGTTTGAAATCTCCCATCTGCGCGTCGTAGGCGCGCTGGAAGGCGGGGCGGGCGGTGCAGCGTTTGACGAGTGCGGCGAGATTGGCGTGCTCGTTAGTGAGCTCGGGCATGATACGCAGCACCGTTGTCATCATCAGATCGCCGGCGGTGAAGCGATCGCCGTCAAGGTAGAGTTTTTCGCCGAGCGCCTTCGACAAGCCGCCGAGGCGGCGATGTGCAAATTCAACGGCGCCTGGGCGGCGCAGCTTTGCCCATTCCTGATCCTTGTAGAACAAGTCGATGCGGGCGACGTCCATGACGAACGGCTCGATCGAGTTGAGCGCCGCGATCAGCCATTGCGTGGCGTGTGATCGCGCCGCTGGATCGTGCGGCAGCAAGGTTTCGCTGCGCTGGCCAATGTGCAGCACGATGGCGCCGGTCTCGAACAACGTGAAGCCGTTCTCTTCGAAGATCGGCACTTGGCCGAAGGGTTGGATGGCGCGGTATTCGGGTTTGTCCTGATCGCCTTGCGCCAGCAGGCGCGAGCGATAGGGCAGGCCGGCTTCTTCCAGCGCCCAGCGCGCACGCAGATCGCGCACTTGGCCTTGCGCGAAATCGGGCACCCACTCGAAAGCGGAAATCGTGATCATTGTGTCTGCTCCTTGGTTTTCGCCGCGTAGGCCGCGAGCTTGTTGAAGAGTGAATTCCAGCCTCCGACGTGACTGTCCCGGCGCTCGACGCTGACGAAGCGCATCTGGTGGAAGGTCATGGTGGTGCGGTCGCCTTGTTCGCGGAACGTGATGGTGACAAGGCTTTCAACGTCCTTCGACGGGCCGCCATCCCATTGCCAGGTGAAGACGAGACGCGTGTTGGGCTCGATCTCGCGGTACTCGCCGCCAAAGCCGCTGAGGTCGCCCTTGTGGCGGATTACGCCGCGATAGCGGCCGCCGACGCGAAAATCGATTTCCGCTTCAGGGCAATCAAAGCCTTCAGGCCCCATCCAGTTTCTGAAGTGAACGGGATCACTCCAGAGTTTGAACATAAGCGATGCGGGCGCATCGAAGTCGCGCACGATCAAGAGTTCGTCGTCGGAGAGCGTGGCGCTCATTTCTTGTCCTTCTTCTTTTTGAGTTCGGCGATGTAGCCGTCCATCTTGTCGAAGCTGCCGGTCCAGAACCGGCGGTATTTCTCAAGCCAAACATCGACGCTCTTCAGCGCCTTCGGCTCGAGCCGGCATGGGCGCCATTGCGCGTCGCGGCCACGCGAGATGAGGCCGGCGCTTTCAAGCACCTTCAAATGCCGCGACACGGCCGGAAGACTGATCTCAAACGGCTCGGCGAGTTCGTTGACGGTCGCTTCGCCCTGCGCGAGTCGCTCGAGGATCGCGCGCCGCGTTGGATCAGCCAGCGCGGCAAGGGTTTCGGAGAGGGGGTCGGCGCTTGGCATCGTATTTAACTATTGTGTTAAATACAATTGTGCGGCGTTCGTCAAGCCGTCGCGTACGGAGAGAGGCGCGTGCAAGCGTCGGGCGGCTTCGCTAAGGTCGCGGCAAGGCTAGCGCCAACGGAGATAGCTCATGAAGGCCAAGGAACTTGGGAAGTCGTACCTCGTGGTGTTCTGCAAGGGCTGCCAAGCAGGCTTCCGCGTAAAGGAGGATGCGATCCCCGAAGGCAGCAAGGTCCAGATTGCGACGGCGCAAACCTTGCGCTGCCCGAAGTGCCAGCATCAGGATACCTATCAGCCGGCTGAAATCCGCATCGCGAAGTTTCAGAAGGAAGGCCTGGGTCAGCGCCGGGGCGGCTGACGCGCATGCGCGCAGACGCTGAGATCGAAAAGCTGGTTGGTCGCTTCGCCGCGATGCGCGCGCTCGCGACGCGTGCGGCAAAGGAAAATGTCAACGACGCGCGCGCCCTATTCGGCGCGGCGATGGCGTTCCGCATCAGTGGCGATTACGAGGCGGCGCTCGCGCAATGGCAGCGGCTTTGTCAGCTTGAGCCCAACAACACGAACTATCGGTACGAGCTCGGTCAGACCCAGGAATATTTCGGCCAGTTTCCTGAGGCGATCGCGAACTACCAAGCGTCGTTGAAATCCGAACCGCTAAACTATCGTGCGTGGCAAGCCTTGGTGCAATTGCAGAAGCAAAGCTTGCTGACCAATCATATTGCCGAACTTGAACGGCAGTTTGCGCAACCCGAAGACGGTTGGCGCACGCTCCATATCGGCCATGCGCTTGCGCGCACTTACGAAGATCTAGGCGACATTCCAAGATCGTTTGAGTGGCTCGGCAAGGCCAAGCAGCATCGGCGCAAACTGCGGCCCTACGTTGTAGCTGCAGAAGCTGAACTCGTGCGCGCGACGCAGAACGTCAAACCGGGTGAGGGTGCTGGATGCGAGGCGGACGATCCGATTTTTATCGTCGGCTTGCCGCGTTCGGGCACGACGCTGTTGGATCGCATTTTCTCCAGCCATCCAGACGTTACCTCCGCGGGTGAAATCGGAAATTTTCTTCAGCTGTTGAAGCTGATGTCCGGATCGAGCGTGCCAGCCTCACTGCATCCCGACGTGTTCGCGCGGGCGGGGCAGATCGATTATGCGCGGCTTGGGCGCGCCTTCATCGACAGCACCCGGCCGCTCACAGGCGCCGCGCCGCGCTTCATTGATAAGGCGCCGAGCAATTACTTTCTCGCGCCGCTCATTCTGCGTGCGTTGCCGAATGCGCGGATCGTTTGCATCCGTCGTCATCCGCTGGATTCGTGCCTCAGTAATTACAAGCAGATCTTCCCGATGGACGATCGATATTTTGACTACGTCTACGATCTCGCGTGGACGGCGGAGAAGTTCGTCTTGTTCGACGGCATGCTCGCGCACTGGCGTGAAACGCTGCCGGCTGATCGCTTCATGCTGGTGCAGTACGAAGACCTCGTCGCCAACCAAAAGGCGCGCACGCGTGAGCTGCTGGCGTTCTGCGGTCTCGATTGGGACGAGCGCACTTTGTCGTTTCACGAGAATGCCGCCAGCGTATCGACTCCGAGCGCACGGCAGGTGCGTCAAGCGATGAACACGCAAGCCGTCGGCCGCTTTGCGAAATACGGCGCGTTGCTCGATCCTGCGCGCCGCGTGCTGGAGCGCGCGGGCATCACGCTCGACTAAGACTGCATACGAAAAGGGCCGCTCCTTTCGGAGCGGCCCTGCCGTCACGTAGACGCGTAAGCGTTACGGGAAGAGGATCAGGTTGCTGGTCTCTTCGAACAACGTGCGAGCACCGTTCAGGCTGGCGCCCGATTGGCTGTTCTCACGGGCCGAGCCCGAACCGATGTTGTAAGTGAAGCCGATGCGGAATTGATCAGCTTCTGCACCGTCGAAATCGAAGTTGCGGTAGCCGGCATCGATCGTGAAGTTCGAGCCGGTCGGACGCCACACAGCGCCGACGCCGAGCGTGCGCCAATCGGTGAAGTCGATGTCGGTTTGGCCAGCTTCAGCCGAGATGCCGAAGTTATCGGTGAAGAAGTACGTGCCGTCGATGTGGATGTTGGTCATGTCGAGACCACCGTCCCAGTCGCTCATGCCGTACGAGGCGTTGAACGTCATGTTCGACAGGTAGTACTGGCCGCCGATGCCATAGTTGGTGGCGCTGACCGCGAAGATGTCGCTGAGGCCGACGAAGCCGTAGAACGAGTAGCTGTCGTTGCGAACGCCGTAGTTGACTGCGCCGTAGCCGACGCCGAGGTCCGAGCCGCCGCCGGCGTCGAGCTTGTTGTGCTCACCGTCGAACTGCAAAATCATGTTGCCGTCGAGGTTGTGCACGTAGCCGCCGTTCAGGCTCCACGTGTCGAAATCAAAGCCGCCGCCGGCGTCCGTATTCGAGAAGCTGACGCCCACGTCGCCGGAGTCAGCGGCTGCGACGCCCGGAGCAGCAATGGCCAGAGCGGCCGCGGCGCTCAGCAGAAACTTCTTCATGTGTGTTGTCCTTGTGTTTGTGCATTGGGGCTCAGCCGCAAGGACCGGCGCCAAATGTGCGAGCCCAAGTGCCGCCCTCGCGGTTAACAACACCTTGCCCGTTGAGATTGCTGTTCGCGCTTATCGAAATGTGTTGCGCGGAAGCTGCATCGAACGCGGCCACGCTCGGCAATTATTGCCGCGCGTGAACAATCGGCGCTGCGCGGTACACAAAGAAAAACGCCCCGGCATTTCTGCCGGGGCGTTGAAGTGTGCGTTGCTTAACGAAGGTATCGTGATCTTAGAACACTGCCGCCACGTTCGTGAGGCTGGCTTGGCTTGCGCCGCTGCGATCGCGATCGCGGAGCGTGCCACCCCAGTTGTAACGGACGCCAACTGTCCACGTGTCGACATCACCGCCGTCGAAGTCAGCGGTTTGATAGCCGGCCGTGAACGAGATCGGGTAGGAGGCGAGTTGGTATTCGCCGCCGACGCCATAGATCATGACGTCGTCATCGTTGCCCGCGCCAGCGTCGATGCTGGCGTAGCCGACGTTGCCGTTCACGCGGAAGTTGTCGTTGATGAACGCGCGAGCTTCGACGTTGACGCCGTAGCCGTCGACATCGTTGTCGTCGTTGTTGCCGTAGAAGACGGCGCCAGCGAGCGTCCAGTTCGTGTAGTACTTGTTGGCTTCGAGGCCGCCGTACCAGGTGGTGTCGGCAGCGTCTGAGTCAGCCATGCCGATGAAGCCGCCGAAGAGGTGGCTGTCGTTGCGGCTGTAGGCGTGGCCAGTGACGGCGTACGACGTGTCCGTGTCGTCGCCATCGTTGATGGCGGCATCGACTTCGAACGAGATCGAGCCCGAACCAGCGAAAGCGACTGCGCCTTCGAGGCCGTAGAAATCTTCGTCGTTGCCGGCGCCGGCATCTGAGTTGCCGTATTGTACGCCGACGTAGCCCGTTTGGGCTGCGGCGACGCCTGGCACTGCGACGGCCAAGAGGGCCGCAGCGCCAAGGATCCAGTTACGCATAGGTATTAACCCCTGTAGTGATCACCCGTTCTGGGGACCGCACACATGCGCTTTGCGTTTCGGGGTCGCAATTGAACACGCCTGCCCTGTTAATAATTAACGGCCGCCGATGCGCTGAAGCCACAGCTTACCCCATGATTTTATGGTGACTTTCGCCTATTTGGGGAAAAGCGCACGGGCCCGCATCTAAACGCTTTGGCGCACGCATCTTGGTAGGCAGAGGGAAGTGGTCCGAGGAGGGCCCGACGACATGCGCCTAGCCGAAACTTGCTTCACCGCCGCGCTTGCGACCCTGCTTTTGACCGCTCCGTCGGCGGCGCAAACGCCGGCGCCTGCGGCCGCATTCGTGCCCCACGCACGAACGCTCACCCGCTTCTCGGCAGCGTCCGAAGTTCAGATTCGGGACTTTGTCGGCTTCGTGCGGGTGATCCCGGAAAACCGCAACGACGTCGCCGTGGGCTTTGCCAATACGGGCGTTACGCCGACGCCGGAGTATCGCGTGTCGCGCCGCCGTTTGATCATCGATGGCAAGCTCCGCCGCCAGGTGCGCAATTGCCGGGTGATCGGCCAGGACGAGTTCGAGGTGCAGACCTCTCGACTGGGACGGCTCACCGGCGCGCAACTACCGGTGATGGAATTGCACGTGCCGCAGAACGCCATTGTCGCTGTTGGCGGGGCGGTGCGTTTGCATGTTGCCCCGGCGCAGGCTGCGCACATTCGTCTGGATGGATGCGGTGACGCGGAAGTCGCGCGCGTTGCGGGTGAAGCGGAAATTGCGATCGCGGGTTTGCAGGATCTGCGGCTGGTGGAAGCTGGCAGCGCGGAAGTGGCGATCGCCGGTTCGGGCGATGTGACGATCGGCGTTGTGCGTGATGGGTTGAACGTGTCGGTAGCGGGGTCTGGCGATGTGGTCGCGGGCCGTGTCGATGGACCGACGTCGATCGCGGTGCAGGGGTCGGGGGACGTCACCATTCGCGACGGCCGCGCGACGAGCTTGAGTGTTGTGATCGCCGGTAGCGGCGACATCGCGCACGGCGGGTCAGCGCAAACTCTCGATGCTGTAATCTTGGGCGGCGGCGACGTGCGCGTGCGTCATGTTGATGGCGAAATCAACCGTAGCGTTCTTGGCGGTGGAGAGGTCGTCGTCGGCCGCTGATCCGTCTTGTATCGGCTCGCAAATCGATTCATTTCTGCCCTCGAAACGCGTTTCCGCGTCAGTTTTGGAGGGTAGGATGCCTGCAGCGATTTCATGCGTAACGATTCCAGTGGAGAATCTGCAGAAGTCGATCGCGTTCTACCGCGACGGCCTCGGCCTTGCGATTGAAGAGCAGGACGAAGATCACGCCGCGCTTGATCTCGACGGCGTTTATCTGGTGCTGCTGCAACGCGAAGAGTTCACCTCGTACGCTGAAACCGTCGGCGCGCGCCCGGCGACGCGCGGCACGATTGAGACGATCATCAGCTACTTCACCGAGAGCAAAGGTGAAGTCGATACGGTGATGGGCCAGGCTCAGAAGGCCGGCGCGCAGATCGTCGCCGCTTCTGATGAAGACGGCGTCTATTCTGGCTACTTCACCGATCCGGATGGCCACGCCTGGGAAGTGCTGTTCGACGGCGAATAAGCACAACGTAATTTACGGCAACGCGAGCGGACGGCGGCCTTCGGGTCGCCGTTTTGCTTATGCGGCGCGTGCGATGCGTTCCGCGAGTTGCTTTGCGTCCTTCAGGTCGGCCATGAAACGCGCGAACTCGGCTTCTTTTGCAGCTTCGTCGGGTAGGCGGAGCAAATAGGACGGATGCACCGTGGCGCGCAATGTTGCGCCTTCGCGTGTCTTTAGCGTCTGCTCGCGCGCTTTGGTGAGCGTGCCTTTGTAGGTCGAGAGCGATTGCAGCGCGGTGGCGCCGAGCGCGACGATCAAGCGAGGCTTCACCAGCGTCAGTTCGTGCGCGAGCCACCATCGACAGATTTCGACTTCGCCAGCGTTGGGCCGCATGTGCAGGCGGCGTTTGCCGCGCGGCTCATGTTTGAAGTGCTTCACGGCGTTGGTGACGAAGAGTTCGTCGCGATTGATGCCAGCTTCTGCGAGCGCGCGGTCAAGCACTTTGCCGGCGGGGCCGACGAAGGGATGGCCAGCTAGATCCTCTTGATCGCCTGGCGGTTCGCCAACCAATGCGAGCAGCGGTTTTTCTTCTGCGCCTTCACCGGGGACCGCTTGCGTTGCGTCGCGCCAAAGCGGGCAAGCGCGGCAGCTCTGAAGCGCGCGTTGCAGGTCCTTGAGAGAGGCGGGCGGTTTTTCGTGTTCGGCGATCGCTTCAAGTCGCGCAGGCAAGTCTTCGGGCGCGATCTTCGCGTGCGCGGCGCCGGCGCGTTTGCGCGGTGTGGAGGGTGTGGCGGCGACCATGTTTTCGGTACGTGTGGAAGCGGATTTGATCAGATCGGGAATGCGCTCAGTCTCAGGCATGTTCCGCCAATAGTGCTTTGGCATTTCGCGCTTCATCGCCGCGACTTTGAGGCGGGCTGGATTGAACATGCTTTCGTAGTAAGCGCGCCAATCGTCGTCGCGTGCGTCGTCGGCGGGAACGTCGCTACGTTTGCCGCCGGAGCCAAAGCTTAACGTTTCACCGTCCCAGTGCGCGCTGGCTTCGGGGGTGATGATCGACCAGTTCATGCCGGTGAAGCGGCGCACGAAGAATTCCGCGGTTTCGTGGACGATATGGTGCTGCGGTTCGAACCAAGCGACGTAACGCGGGCCGTTGGCGCTGGTAATTTCCTTGAACCGCACGAAGGCGTGCATTTTGTGCTCGTCACGGCGAACGGATTTCGCGAGCGCGTTGATGGACGATGTCGCGGTCCGCGGCGTCATCCATGAGCGCGCGGTTCTGCTGTAGGTGCCAAAGGATGCGATAGAGCAGCGCGAAGCGATGCGGGTCGTTGTGCAGCGCGGCTTTGCCGGCGATGTCGATGAAGGCGCGTGGGACGAAGATCGGTGTTGCGGGCTGAAGGTTCGGCGTCGGGGCGCTCGCGAAGAGATCGGTTTCGCCTTCGGTGCGCCAGACGACCTCATCGGGTTTGGCGGCGATCGCGAGCATGTTGCGCGCGGCGCCGCGCCAATCGTCGAACGTCGGAATGCGGGGAAGGTTGGCGCTGATCATGTGAAGAGATCGAGTTGCTGCGCGACGGGGCGCATGCGCGCTTCGATCTCGGCGTCAGCGAGAACGACGGGGCGCCAATCGCGCGTGATGATGAAGGGGCGGCACTTTTCGACTGAGCGCGTTAGGCGCGCGATGTCTTCGAGGCCGAGTAGTCGCTGGCGGCGAGCGCGTAGGAGCTTGTCGATCGTTTTGACGCCGAGGCCGGGGATGCGGAGCAGGAGTTCGCGGTCGGCGGTGTTGACGTCGACCGGGAAGCGATCACGGTTCGCCAGCGCCCACCCGAGTTTGGGATCAATGGCGAGATCAAGGAGGCCATCGTCGCCGGTGACGATCTCGTCTGACTCGAACCCGTAGAAGCGCATCATCCAATCGGCTTGATACAAGCGGTGTTCGCGCATCAGTGGCGCTGCTTGCAGCGGCAAGCGCGAGGATGAATCCGGGATCGGGCTGAAGGCGGAATAGTAAACGCGCTTCAGATTGTAGCCGCTGTAGAGGCGGCGGCTGGAATTGAGGATGTCGCGATCGTTGGCGCCATCCGCGCCGACGATCATCTGCGTGCTTTGGCCTGCTGGTGCGAAGATCGGCGCGTTGCGCTCTTTGCCGGCGTCAATGCCGAGGCGCACTTGGCCCATGGATTTTCGAATGATGTCGCCGCGCTTTTCCGGCGCGAGTTCGATGAGCGTGTCTTCGCGTGGCAGCTCGACGTTGACCGATACGCGATCTGCATGTGCGCCCGCTTTCGCAATCAGTTCAGGCGAGGCGCCGGCGATGAGCTTTAGGTGGATGTAGCCGCCGAACTTGTGCTCATCGCGCAAGCTCTTCGCGACGCGCACCATCTCTTCCATGGTTTCATCGTGCGACTTGATGATGCCGGAGGAGAGGAAGAGACCTTCGATGTAGTTGCGTTTGTAGAAATCGAGCGTGAGCTTGACGACTTCTTCGACCGTGAACTTCGCGCGCGGCACGTTCGAGGAGCGGCGATTGATGCAATAGGCGCAATCGTAGAGGCACTGGTTCGTCAGCAGAATTTTGAGCAGCGACACGCAGCGGCCGTCCGGCGTGTACGAGTGGCAGATGCCCATGCCTTCGTTCGAGCCGATGCCGCGCGTCTGGACGCTGTCGCGCTTCTTGCCGCCCGAGGAGGAGCAAGAGGCGTCATATTTGGCGGCGTCGGCCAAAATCCGGAGTTTGTCGCGCAGCTGCATGAGTTCTTGATATGTTCTTACGTGTGGGCGATGCAAATTGGATCAACAGCTTTGTGGATAAGTGCTGGATTTATGCGCGCTGGGCGGAATACCGCCCGCGAACCCGCGTAGTAGGCGGCAATGACCGATCTTAAGCCCAAAAGTGTGTGGTTCTCTGTGGCTGCGCTGGTTTTGGGCTGCGTCAGCCTCTTCGGTATGTGCGCGATCGGCGCGTCGAACGCCTTTCCGAACTAGGCCCGTCGGCGGTCGTAGTGGTGCCCCGGGCAAGCGCGTATTTCGGCGCCGGGTCCATTGCGCCGCGTCACGCGCCGGAATAAAAGACCGCCTTCCCTAAAACCAAACTCGAAGCGGGCCTTCCCGCGGCGAGGGCGGCTAACTGGGAGCCAGGACTTAGGAGTTTAGCTCAGCTGGTAGAGCATCGGTCTCCAAAACCGAGGGTCGTGGGTTCGAGTCCCTCAACTCCTGCCATCCCTGCCTTGCGGTGGAGTGGCGCCGGTCCGAACTAAGAGTGCGCAACGGGAAGATTGAACAACACATGGCGATGGACCAAACCGATCAAGACAATGAACCGCGGCGCAAAGGCGGCGGTCCGTTCCGGTTTTTTGGCGAGGTGCGTGCTGAAGCGCGCAAGGTCACTTGGGCGACGCGCCAAGAAGTGACCGTGTCCACGATCATGGTCGTGATCTTCGGCATCACGGCGGCGATCTTTTTCTACGTCGTCGATCTTTTGCTGCGCCTCTTCATGCAATTCATTTTCAGCTTCAGTCTGGGTGGTTGAGACCATGGTCGAGGAACAACAACAGACGGCAGCTCCCTCGCCGCGCTATGCCGGCAAGGCGCGCTGGTACATCGTGCACGCCTATTCGAACTTCGAAGCGAAGGTCGCTGAAGCGATCCGCGATCAAGCCGGTCGCCAGGGCCTCGAAGGTCAGTTCGAAGACATTCAGGTTCCGACCGAAGAAGTCACCGAAGTCGTGCGCGGATCGAAGAAGGTGCGCCAGCATCGCCACTTCCCGGGCTACGTGCTGGTGAAGATGGAAATGACCGACGAGGCCTATCACCTCGTGAAGAACACGCCGAAGGTCACGGGCTTTCTAGGCACGCAGAACAAGCCGCAACCGGTTTCGGATCGCGAAGTTGAGCGCATCTTGGGCCGCGTCGCTGAAGTTGGCGCGCAAAAGCCGCGTCAGCTCATTCACTTCGAGATTGGCGAGAAGGTGAAGGTTTCGGACGGTCCGTTCCAAAGCTTCGAAGGTACGGTTTCGGAAGTCGACGAAGATGGCGGCCGCTTGAAGGTCGCGGTCATGATCTTCGGCCGCGAAACGCCGGTCGACCTCGAATACGCTCAGGTCGAAAAGCTCCGCTAGTTCTGCATACGCGTGAATTGCATTTCGCGTTGCCGCAAGCACGCCTAGGTTTGCCGGGATCGAATCTGGCCTAGGATCTCCCATGCGAGTGGGCGCTGCATTTTGTGTACTTCTGGCGATCGCCTGCGGGCCCGCGTGGGCGCAGGATCCCGAAGGCGAAATCGTGGTGACGGGTGATAAGCGCGGCGAATCCTACGCACAGGACCTCCCAATCGCTCTCAATGTTTTCGGCGCCGATGAACTGCGCGCGCGCAATTTCGAAGACCTGCAGAGTCTCAGCTTCGCAATTCCCAATGTTCAGTTCGAAGACATCGGCACGGGTCGCGGCGTCGCTAACTTCTCCATTCGCGGCGTTGGGATTAATTCGTCGATTGCTTCGGTCGATCCGGCGGTGGGTCTGTTTGTCGATGGCATGTATGTCGGCCTGAACGCGGGCGCCATCACGGATACTTTCGATATCGAGGCGGTCGAAGTGCTGCGGGGCCCCCAAGGGGTGCTCTACGGTCGCAATGTCACTGGCGGCGCGGTGTTGCTGCGCACCCGCGATCCCAGCGAGAGCTTTGAAGCCCGTGGACGCGTCGCGTTGGAAACAGGACGCAATGTCATTGCGGACGCTTCCATGTCCGGCCCGCTCGCGCCGGGCCTGCTCTACGGTCGATTGGCTGTATTGCACTCCGATGACGCTGGCTGGTTCGAGAACCGTCGCGACGGTTCGCAATTCGGCGCCAACACGACCTATGTTATTCGCGCGTCGCTGCGTCTGACGCCGTCACCGCGCTTTGACGCGACGCTTCGCGTGGAGCAAGGCTTTGCCGACGGCGACGGGCCGGCCGGCCAGAACCACGCACTATTCTCACGCGATAGCTTCGACTTTTCTATCGACAATCCAGGTTACGCCCAAACCGATTGGGAGCAAGCCATCCTCGAGGCAAATTGGCGCGTGGCGTTCGGCGATGGCGTCATCACCTCAATAAGCGCTTGGCGCGATGTCGAGATGGGATGGGCCGCCGATATCGATTCTACGCCGAACTTTGTTTTCCATACCCGCATTCTCAACTTGCATACTCAACGTTCCCAAGAGCTGCGCTACGCGGGTGCGTTTGGCGCTTTTGATGTCACGGCGGGAGCGTATTTTCTAAATCAAGAGTTGAAATACTTCGATGAGCGTAACTTCCCGTTGACGGCGCGGCGCGTCGGCGGCGGCGTCGGTGATTTCACCACGTGGGCCGCGTTTGCGAACGCGGATTGGCGCGCGAACGATGCGCTGACTTTGAGCGCAGGGCTACGCTACACGCGCGAGGAAAAAGATTCACACATTTCGCGCGTGCGGGCGAACAACGGCGCAATTGTCGGGCTGCTCGGTCAGCAGGGCGGGGACCTCGATGCGAGGACGTTGAATTTCGCTGACGCGACACTCTCGCAGAACTGGGACGACCTTTCGCCGCGCGTGGCTCTGCAATGGCGGCCGAGCCCGCAAACTAACATCTATGCGACATGGTCGCGCGCATTTCGATCGGGCGGCGCCAACTTTCGCACGACGACACCTCGGGACCCCGCCGCAAACCTATGATGAGGAGCGGCAGGCAACGGTCGAGATCGGCTGGAAGCAGGATCTTCTCTACAATCACCTTCGCCTGAACGTCGCATTGTTCGAAAATCGTATCGACGACATGCAGCGCGAGACCAATCTTCCTGACCCGATATCCGGCGTGCAGCAGATCGTGCTGAATGCCGGCGATGCAGTCATTCGCGGCGGTGAAATTGAAGTGCGGCTGGCGGTCACGCCAAATTTGAGTATCTCAGCGCAAGCTGGTTATCTCGACGGCGCCTACGATCGCGTCACGGCCGACCTCAACGGCGATCTTCTCGTCAATGAGGCAGATCGTGCGCTCGAAATTCCACGTCTTGCGCCTTGGACATATGGCGCGAGCGTGGACTATGAGCAGCCGTTCGGGCCAGGCGTTGCGTCGCTGCGCGTGGCCTACAATCACCGCGATCAAGCGTTCTACAACGACACCAATCTTGGCCAGCTCGCCGAGGCCGACATGGTCGACGCCAATTTTGCGTGGGAGCACGGCAGCGGTCATTGGCTTGTCGCGCTCTATGGAGAAAATCTTCTCGACGAACCGACATGGGGCGGCGACACAATATTGCCGTCGAGTACCGCGTTCGGGTTTTCAGGCGGCGCGAGACCGACATTCTCGCCCCTCAACAAGGGGCGCGTGTTTGGCGCGGAGCTCCGGCTGCGCTACTGAAGCGGGCGGCGCATGGTTCAGAAACAAACTCGGCCGCGGACATGAGTTCGCGGCCGTTTTGTTTGCGCGCGGGCGCGGCGCCGCTAGACTTGCCGCATGGTTGAAGCCGCAAAGATCGAGGCGCGAGAGCCGGTCTGGCGCGCGCGTGTGTTCGAGGCGGCGCCGCATGTTGCGGCCGCGCTCGCGTTTGCGGCGGGCGCCTTACATTGGTCGCGGTGGCGACGCCAGCTTTGCCGGCCATGCGCGGGCTCGATGCACTTGAGCGCGTCGTCGAAGAGCTGCCTGAACTCACCGCAAGCATCGCAGGCGTCGCGCTGATGGGTTTGGCGACGGGCCTCAGCCGCCGCGTCGATGCAGCGTGGGCGGTGACGACGGCGCTGATGTTTGCCGTCAGCCTCTATGCTGCTTTGCGTCATGGGCACGTTGCTGCGGCGGTGACGGCAGGCGCGATAACGTGGGCGTTGCTGCTGACGCGGCGGGCGTTCTATCGCCACTCGCGATTGATTGATCTTGTGCCTGATCCGCGCGTGGCGGTTGGCATCGCGGCGGCATTTGGCATTGCGCTGATGGGCGCGTTGTTGTGGGCGGTGAGCGGCCGGACTTTGCCGAAGCGCCGTGGTGGGCGTTGCTGACGGGCGAGCACCTTGGGCGTCCTGGCCGCGCACTTGCGGTCGCGGCGGCCGCTGCCATCGTGGTTGGCGCGCAATGGTATTTGCTGAGCCGTGCGCGCGGTGCGCCAGCGCCGCCAGCGAGCGAAGACATCGCGCACGCGGAAGCGGTGATTGCTGCCGCTGAAGATGCGTTGCCGGATGCGCAGCTGGCGTTCACCGGCGACAAGAGCTTTTTGTTTGCCGATGCGGCGATGACGATGACGGCGCGTGGCGGTGGCAGCCTGATTGCGATGGGCCCGCCTGTGGGCAAACGCCACGATTGGCGTGCGGCGTTGGCGGGATTGCGCGCTGAGGCGGAGCGTTTGTCGTTGCGGCCGGTTGTGTATTCGGCCCCGCCGGATTTGTTACCGGATCTGTTGGATCTAAATTTTCGTGTCGAGAAGATTGGCGAGAACGCGATCGTCGACCTGAAGGATTTTTCTCTCGCCGGAGCGGCGCGGCAGAAGCTGCGCTCGGCGCGGCGGAAATTCGTTGAGCGCGAAGGGGCGGTGTTCGAGGTTGTCGGGCCGCCGCATGCGCCGGCGTTGTGGGAGACGTTGCGGCCGGTTTCGGGTGCGTGGCTCGAAGCGCATGGCGGACGCGAGAAGGCGTTTTCGTTGGGCGCATTCGATGAGACCTATCTGTCACGTCACGCGATCGCGATTGCGCGCATTCATGGCCGCATCGTTGCGTTTGCAAATATCTGGCTGACGGCTGATCGCAAACGCGGCGCTGTCGATCTCATGCGCCATGATCCAAGCAACACGCCGAATGGCCTGATGGATTTTCTGTTCACGGAAATCCTACTGTGGGCGCAGACTCATGGTTTGGAGAGTTTCGATCTCGGCATGGCGCCGCTGGCGGGATTGGCGGAGGACGCCAAGTACGCCTCGCTCTTCGCGCGCGTGGGCAAACTCGTTCACGAACGCGGTGAGCAATTCTACGGCTTCAAAGGTCTGCGCGCGTTCAAGGATAAATTCGATCCGCGCTGGGAGCCACGCTACATTGCGGCGCCGGGCGCGTGGACGCTGCCGATTGTGCTTGCTGAAGTCGCGGTTCTGACCAACGGTCCCGCGCGCGCCGCCAATACGGTGCACAGTGGGGGCGCATGAGTTTGAAGCAAGCTGCAAAGGGCGGCATTGGCGCGATCCTCATCATCGCGCTGGTGGCAGTCGCGGTTGCTTTTCTCGTGCCCAGCTTCGCGACCATCCTTGGCGGATTGATCGCGAGCCTTTGGGTCACTGTGATGGGCGCCGTCGCCGGCATCCTTGGCGGGCTTATGGGATCGTAGGGCGCGGTATTGAGCTCAAGCGCCGCCAGACTTGTGTTTGGCAGAATGGTCCAGCGCAGCCGCGCAAGCGCAAGACATCGCCATCGAGACGAAGTGAACCTGAATAGGTGCGCCCGTCTTCTGGATTGAAGACTTCGCCGCCGCTCCAAGCATCATCGCGCCACGCGAACCTACGCAAGATTTCCGTGCCAATCGCGTTGCGTTGCAATGGATCCCAAGCCCAGATCAAGCGACCGCAGAGACGTTCGCGATCACTTGCGCATGGCGCGAGGCGCACAACAGCGCCGAGGCCTGGCGTCGCCCAATCGCCGGCGATGTCATTGGGAGTATCTGCGCGCGCGTTTGGTGCGGCGACGAGACAGAGCGCGAGGGCGAGTGTTGTCACAACTGGCGCCCGCGCACCACGTGCCATGAGGGGCTTGCGCGTCGCGGCGGCAAAGTGCGCGTGATACTCGGGATGCTCGGTGCCCATGAGGCGATCCCACCAGGTGAAGTAGAGGCCGTAATTGTAGCCGGCTTGGGCGTGATGAAGATCGTGGTGCGTGGTCGTGGTGAGGAAATCGAACAGAGGGCGCCCGTCGCGGCGCGCGGGGAAGAGTTCGTAGCCGGAGTGGCCGAGCGTGTTGCGCACGATTTGGTGCAGCATGAAGACGCCGACCACCCACCATTGCGTCGGCACGAGGATCATCCACAGCGGGACGAACGCGCCGTTGATGGCGGCTTCGGCGATGTCAAAGCTGTAGGCGGTGAACGGCGAGGGGTTGTTGGATTTGTGATGGCGGCGATGGAAGGCGCGAAAGAGGCGCGGATCGTGGATGAGCCGGTGCGTCCAATAGAAGTACGCGTCGTGGCCGACAACCATTAGCGCCAGTGACGCCCACGCCCAGGCCTGCCCCCACTCAGCCGCGAGGCGCGGGCCGGGGAGCAGCCCGAAGCGTTCGAGCGTGAAGGCGATCAGACCGAGTGTGGAGAAGATCGCGATCGAGCGCAGCGAGGCGCCGAACTCGATCAGCATTTGTTTCGTCTTCGGTGAGTCCGGACGGATTTTGCGGCCGGCGAGGGGCCGCGCGAGCACGACCCAGAGTGTGAGCCAAACCGCGACGGCGAAGACGACGTAGCGGGTCAAATCTGTACTGACGTTCATCAGCCACTGATTGGCGAATGCAGCGATGTCCATGTTGGCCTCCTTGGCTGGAGGCGTGATCGCTGAAGCGGGCGGTGCGGGTCTCGCCGGGGCCGGAAAAGGCCGCTTGTTTTCGAAATCGGCTAGGGATTTCCAGTTTCGGCGAGCCTTTCGCGTCGCCATTCGGTCGGCGTTTGGCCGGTGACTTCCTTGAAGGCGCGGTTGAAAGGCCCGAGCGAGCCGAACCCTAAATCAAAGGCTATGGTCGAGACGGACTCGCGCGCTTGAGTGGGATCGGCGAGGCGGGCTTTGGCGGCGTCGATGCGGCGAGCGTTCACGAAGGCCGCGAAGTTGCGAAAGCCGAGATGGTCGTTGATGAGGCGGCGAAGCTTATGCTCGGGCGCGCCGACTTCATCCGCGAGCGCGCCAATGGTGAGGCCCTCGCGCTTCCAGGCCTCGCCCTCGGCCATGTGGGTTTCGAGCTTTGTGAGGATGAGCCGATCACCGGCGTCGAGCCTGTCATCGGAAGCGGAGGGGCGGGCGCCGCCGAAGAGTTCGGGCTGAGCGCGCAGAAACGCCACCGCGCCGAGGCCGCACATGAAGGCGAGCGCCGTCGCGCCGGCGATCGGAAACCAGGGTTGAGCGAAACCCAAGCCTTCGCCGATCTCGAAGCCGGAGAGTGCGATGACGTAGATGGTCACCACGCCAAGCACTGGGCCGCGCAGGCGGCGTCGGGCTTCCACAAGGTCGCCGCGCCAGGAATTGGCGATCACGAAAAGCCCGTGGACGGCAAAGCCTGCCTCTATCAAATTATGCGCGATCCAGACTGGGCTGCTCATCTCCTGGCGGCCGAGCCAACCAACCAAGCCCACGGCCGTCAGAATGCCGCCCGCCATGAGGGTGGTCGGTGAGATCGGGCGGTCCTCGAAAAGAGTGACGATGAACAGCCAGAACCAGCCGGCGCCGCCAAGGGCCAGTAGGTGGATCGGGATCGAAGAGACACCCAGCGCGTCGCGGGTCAGGCCGGATGAGTTCAGAACGTAGGCTGCGGCGCTGGCGGTGAGCAAAACGCCGGCGATCCGGATCGCCTGGATGCCGCTGCGCCAAAGCCCGGCCGCGATGGCGGCCAGCGCCCCAAGCGCGAAGCCCCGCAGCACCAGCTCCCAGATCACGACCGGTTCCATGGAAGCAGCCCTAGCATGCGGGGAGAGGGCGTCGACAAGCTGTTCCGCTTCCGTTATACGCCCCGCTTCCCGCGTGGGAGGGGTTTAGCTACCCGGACCACGCATCCACTCAGGTCGGGCGATTTAGCGATCGTCCGGCGTTAAGCGAGAGGCCAAAATGGCTAAAAAGGTACTGGGGCAGATTAAGCTCCAGGTGCCGGCTGGCGCTGCCAACCCGTCACCTCCAATCGGTCCTGCGCTCGGTCAGCGCGGTCTGAACATCATGGAATTCTGCAAGGGCTTTAACGCCCGCACGCAGGACATGACCAAGGGCGATCCGTGCCCGGTCGTCATCACCTATTACCAAGACAAGTCTTTCACCTTCGAGATCAAGACGCCGCCGGCGTCGTTCCTGATCAAGAAGGCCGCGAAGATGGCGACGGCGAAGAAGCCGGGCTCGGGCTCGAAGAAGCCAGGCATCGATGTGGTCGGCAAGATCACGATGGCCCAGTGCAAGGATATCGCCAAGGCGAAGCAGAAAGATCTGAACGCCGCCGATCTTGACCAAGCCGCGAAGATGATCGCCGGCACTGCCCGTTCCATGGGCGTGGAAGTGGTGGGCTAATCAGATGGCACAGTCACCAAAGAAGAAAACGCCGGGCATGACCAAGCGTATGGCTGTCAGCCATGCCGGCATCGACCCGCGCAAGCTGCACACCCTCGACGAAGCCGTGAAGCTCGTGAAGGCGCGCGCCAATTCGAAGTTCGACGAGACCATCGAAATCGCGATGAACCTCGGCGTCGACCCGAAGTATCCGGACCAGCAAGTCCGTGGCGTCTGCTCGCTGCCGAACGGCACGGGCCGCACCGCGCGCGTCGCTGTGTTCGCCAAGGGTGCGAAGGCCGACGAAGCGCGCGCCGCTGGCGCCGACATCGTTGGCGATCAGGACCTGTTTGACATCGTCAACGGCGGCAAGATCGATTTCGAACGCTTGATCGCGACGCCGGACATGATGGCGCTCGTCGGCCGTCTCGGTAAGGTGCTGGGCCCGCGCGGCCTGATGCCGAACCCGAAGGTCGGCACCGTGACCATGGACGTGAAGAAGGCCGTCGCCGACGCCAAGGGCGGCGCTGTCGAATTCCGCGTCGAGAAGGCGGGCATCATTCACGCCGGCATCGGCAAGGCGAGCTTCAGCGAAGAGCAAATCCTGCAGAACGCGAAGGCGTTCGTCGATGCTGTCGCGAAGGCAAAGCCGGCCGGCGCCAAGGGCACGTTCGTGAAGAAGGTTGCTCTGTCGACGACGATGGGTCCGGGCGTGCGCCTCGACCCGGCCGCGGCGATCGCGGCGTCTGCGTCGTAAGACTTCAGTTCTGGTGAAAAGCGAAACGCCCCGGCTCACACCGGGGCGTTTTTGTTTTGGCTTGCGCCTTACGACTTGCGGTCGGCTTCGCGATCGCGTTGCGCGTCGACGTCGGTTTTCTTCACCGAATCCTTGACGTCGCCGAGGGCCTCGCGCGCTTCGCCCTTGGCCTTGTCGATGGCGCCTTCAACGCGCAGCTTGTCGTTGCCGGTGACTTTGCCAACGGCGTCTTTGACTTCGCCCGAAGCTTTGTCGGCGGCGCCCTTCAGATGTTCTTTGTCCATGAGAGTGCTCCTTTCGTGGAGCAGGGAACTGTCGAAAGGGCGCTGGGTTCCGCGTGGAGGATCGACTTTGCAGTCGCAATCATGTGGCGTGATCCCTAGATGAGCGAGTGCCGCGTCTGGACGAGCGCGCTTTCTGAATTCGAGGGATCCTCTATGAGCCAGGTATCCGCCTACGGCGCGGTGCGCGCTGATGCGCCGCTGCAGCCGGTGAAAATTGAGCGCCGTGTGCTTGGGGCCGACGATGTTGAGATCGGCATCACCCATTGCGGCATCTGCCATTCCGATTTGCACTTTGCGCGCGGCGAGTGGGGCGAGCAGCCGGCGCCCGCTGTGCCGGGGCACGAGATTGTTGGCTTGGTGCGCGCTGTTGGCGCCAACGTCACGAAGCACAAGGTTGGTGATCGCGTTGGTGTGGGGTGCATGGTGGATTCCTGCCGCCAGTGCGAGGCGTGCCACGAAGGCGAAGAACAATTCTGCGCTGGCCAAACCGGCACTTACATGAGCGTCGAAAAGCAGAGCGGGCTGCCGACCTATGGCGGCTATTCGAAGTCGATCACGGTGACGCAGGATTTCGTGCTGCGCATTCCGGATGGACTGAGCTCTGAACGAGCCCCACCGCTGCTCTGTGCTGGCATCACGACGTACTCGCCGCTGCGCCATTGGAATGTGCAGGCTGGGCAGAAGGTCGGCGTCGTTGGCTTGGGTGGCCTCGGCCACATGGCTGTGAAGTTGGCGAAGGCGATGGACGCGCATGTCGTTGTGTTCACGACTTCGCAGAGCAAGGTCGCGGACGCAAAGGCGCTGGGCGCCGATGAGGTGGTGCTGTCGAAGGATGCGGCGCAGATGAAGCCGCATGCGAATAGCTTTCATCTGATCATCAACTCGGTATCAGCCGCGCATGATCTGGCGCAGTTCACGAAGCTGCTGCGCCGCAACGGCACGCTCTGCTTGCTGGGCGCGCCGCCGGTTACGGAGAGCCATCAATGGCCGGCTGTGTTCACGATGTTGATGGGGCGCCGGTCTGTGGCGGGTTCGCCGATTGGCGGCATCCGTGAGACCCAAGAGATGCTGGATTTCTGCGCCGCGAAGGGTGTCGCGCCGGAGATCGAAGTGATCGCACCGGAGGGTATCAACGGCGCTTACGAGCGCCTGGTGAAGGGTGACGTGCGCTACCGCTTCGTCATCGATATGGCGACGCTGTAAGACCGCGAACGCCCTGGCGAAAGCCGGGGCGTTTTTGTTTTTGCTGTGCTAGGCGGGGGCCATGAGCACTGAAGAGATCGTGAAAGCGGCGACGTCGGAGACGGGCGGCTACATTCTGGCGGCGTATCGCGACAAGGCGACCGGGGTGTTGAACGCCGCCAACGGCGTAAATGCGTTGGGCGCGCTCGCGGGAATTTTCGCGCAGATTCAAGCGCGCGCGATGCTGCGGCTCGGCGTCATCCAGCAAACCGAGACCACGCTCGTAGAGGTGTCGACAAAATCTGGCGCGGTCTACTATTCCGGCGATGCCATCAATGCCTGCCTACTAGAGGGCAGCAAGGATTCGCCTTCGTTCTGGATGCTGTCGGCGGCCGCGGCGCAAGATCCCAAGATCGGCGACAAAGTACAACCGCTCGAGATCGCGCGGCGCGCCGCGAAGGATGTCGGCGGGCCGGACTTCGGTAGGCCGAAGATCGAGTCGCGCTACCGGGTGACGGAACTGCCGCAGGATGCAGTACGTACGCATGGTCCTTGGCTGCTTGCGCGCTTTCTTGAACTGAACCTCCACCCGCTGCAGTTGATGCATGTCTTCGGCTCCGTGGCGCAGAGCTTTGCCGCGTTCCCTGCGGGCGAGATAAGCGATGTGCGCGCCGACACGCCCATAAAGCGCGCCGACATTGTCCGGCTCTACATGGAAGCGGCAATTCCAAGCTCGAAGCTTGATCTGCGGGCCGTCGGCATGGCGATCGAGTGGAAGGGCTAGCCCATTCGGCTGGTGCGATAGGGCAGTTGCGCCCGCTACCTCCCGCGATTTCGCTATGCTAAGGGACCGCCCATGACACAGCTCAATTGGCCAACGCTTGCTGAAGAAATTTCCCGCGGAACCGTGCGCGATCCGTTGCAGCACTTTCGCACGCGCCAGAAGCGCGATTGCCCGCTTTGCGGCTTTACAGGCTATTTTCTGAGCGCAGGGCCGCGCCAAGAAGCGCGCTGCCCGAACTGCGCATCGAAGGAGCGGGACCGGATCATCGCGCTCTATCTGAAGCGCGCGAACCTCGATCCGAATGACAAGCGCGTGCTGCACTTCTCGGCTGAGCGGCCGTTCTTTCACCAGTGGAAGCGCAACCCGAAATACGTCGCCGGCGACATTAAGCCGAGCGCCGTGGCGAATGCCGTCGTCGACATCACGGCGCTGACCTATCCCGACAATGAGTTCGACGTGATCGTTTGCAATCACGTGCTCGAGCACGTGCAGGAAGATGCCAAAGGGCATGGCCGAATGCTTCCGGGTGATGAAGCCGGGCGGCGTCGGCATTTTCTCAGTGCCGATGGATGTGAACGCCGAAGAGACGTGGAACCCGCCGCCGGGCACGCCGCAAGCTGAGATCGAGCGCATTTGCGGCCGCACGCACGTGCGTCTTTATGGCCTCGACTTTCCGAAATTGCTCGCGAGCCACGGCTTTGTCTCGAAGAGATCATGTTCTCGCCGGAAGAGAACGAGCGCTATCGTTTGGCGGCTGAGAAAGTTTACGTCGTCCGTAAGCCCGCGGCGAACTAAGTGACCATCGACAACGACAATGATCTCGAAGCGCTGAAGCGGATCGGCGCGATCGTCGCCAACACGCTGCAGGCTATGGGCAAAGCGCTTGAGCCCGGTATGACGACGCGCGAGCTGGATGAGATCGGGCGCGTATTGTTGGAGCGCGAAGGGGCGCGGTCGGCACCGACTTTGGCTTACAATTTTCCCGGCGCCACGTGCATCTCGGTATTTCCGGATATTGCGCACGGCATTCCTGGCGAGCGCGTGTTGAAGGCGGGCGATCTCGTCAACATCGATGTATCCGCCGAACTCAACGGTTATTTTGCCGATACCGGCGCGAGCTTTGGGCTGACGCCGATTGCGACCAAGATCGACAAGCTCATGCGTGACGGCAAGCGGGCGATGTGGTCCGGCATCAACAGCGTGCGCGCCGGTTCGAAACTGAGCGATGTCGGCACGGCCATTGAGAGCTTCGCCGATAAGAACGGCTATTCGCTGATCCGCAATCTCGCCAGCCACGGCGTTGGCCGCAGCTTGCACGAAGAGCCGACATCGATCGCGACGTGGCATGATCCGAGTGAGCGCCGCCGTATCCATGAAGGCATGGTGTTCACGATCGAACCGTTCCTTTCGATGGGATCGGAATGGGCGATTGAGGGCGGCGATGAGTGGACGCTGCGCGCGGATACCGGCCGACCGACGGTGCAGTACGAGCACACTCTGGTCGCGACGAAGCGCGGGGCAATGGTGCTTACGGCGGTCGCCGCTTAGCTTCGGCCTTCGACGGGCTCAGGCTGACGCTGCTTTGAGTTCTGCGATATAAATTGCGTCACGCTGAGCTTGTTGAAGCGCGACGCCTCCGCTCTCAGCCGTTTCTCCAACGAAACACGCTCTCAAGCGGTACGCCGAACGCGTTGGCGATCTTGAACGCCGCCTCGAGCGATGGCGCGTATTTGTTTTGCTCGATGGCGATGATGGTTTGGCGGGTCACGCCAACGCTTTCCGCCAACGCTTGTTGTGTCATCTCTCCATTCTCAAAGCGCAGGCGCCTGATCTCGTTCTCGATCGCCATTACGCGCCCCGGCGAAAGTAGGCGATCTGCGCCGCGGACTTCACGAGTTCGGAAATCACGAGGCCGGCAAGCAAAAATACCGCGACCGCCATCCCGTTCACGCCCATCAGCAGCGCGCCGACCAAGCACACGACGCCGGTTGAGAGAGTGTAGGAGGCGATCCGCTCAGCCTTCAGATCAATCATCGTCTCGCGCTCATCAGTGGGGGCGGTTGCTTCTTTGGGGCTGAAGAGAGCGAGCGCGACGTTGAGCACGACGGCTGCGATCACCAACGCGACCACTGCGCCGGCTAGGAGCGGGAATACCAGCTCGCGGCCAAAAGCTTCGTCCAAAGACCAAGCCTGCCACAGGAAGAAGAAATAGCCCCCAAAAACAGCGCAATAGCTCAGGAGTGCGATCCAAGCTCTCTTTTCTCGATACGACATTCTAGGGCCCTCTGTCCGCTATGTGCGACTTAATGTAAAATATATAGTACATTATGTCTACCAAAGCAGACATCAGCATGTCAATAGACCAGTTTACAAAACAAACTAGTTGAGCAATAAGCCGGCCCGCCCGGGAAGCACCGGGCCGAGGGAGTTGGCGATGAGTGGTGTGGTTGGTGAGCGCTATCACGCGCTGGATGCGGTGCGGGGCGGGGTATTGGTCCTTGGGGTCTTCTTCCACGCGACCCTTTCGTTTCTGCCGGGCGATCAGATGTGGCTCGTCATGGACGCCTCGCGCAGCACCGAACTCTCAGTCCTGTTCTTCACGCTGCACATCTTCCGGATGACGGTGTTCTTCGTACTCGCCGGCTTCTTCGGGCGCTTGCTGCTTGAGCGGCTGGGCGTCGGCGCGTTCGTAATGAACCGCGTCAAGCGGATCGCGACGCCGCTCGTGATGTTCTGGCCGCTGGTGCTCACGGCGTTCATTGCGACTTTGATCTGGGCTGCGGCGCAAGCCAATGGCGGCACGGTGCCTGATGGCCCGCCGCCGCCGCCGCTGACGGCCGAGACGTTCCCGCTGCTGCACCTCTGGTTTCTCTATGTGCTGCTGATGTTCTACGCGGCGACGCTGGTGCTGCGTGGTCTCGTGCATTTGATCGATCGCAACGGCACGATGCGCGCGCGCTTGGTCGATCCGGTTGTGCGTTTGATTGCTGGGCCGCTTGCACCTGTACTGCTCGCGATCCCGGTTGCAGTGGCGCTCTATTTTAAATCGAATTGGATGATGTGGTTCGGCATTCCGACCCCGGATACGGGCCTTGTGCCAAACACGGTTGCGCTCATCGCGTATGGCGTCGCGTTCGGCTTTGGCTGGCTGCTCAGTCGCCAACCAGCAATTCTGGAAAGCTGGGGCAAACGCTGGGCGCTCTATCTGCTGGCCGCGATCGGCGCGACAGCTGCTGCGCTGGTGCTTGGCGGTGGCACGGGTCCGGTCATCGCAACGCCTGAACAAAGTCTGACGACGCTTAGCTTCGCAGCGCTCTATGGCTTTGCGAGCTGGTGCTGGACGATTGCGATCATCGGCTTTGCCGTGCGCCACCTCGCGGGCCACAGCCCCGCGCGACGTTATCTCGCTGACGCATCGTATTGGATCTATATCGTCCATCTACCGATCGTCATCGCGTTACAAACTCTGATCGCGCCTTATCAATGGCCGTGGTTCGCCAAATATCCGCTGATCTTGGCGGTGGCGTTCGCGATCATGTTGGCGAGCTATCAGCTGATTGTGCGCTATTCTTGGATCGGGTCGATTCTCAACGGTAAGAAGCAAAAGCCCGTGAAGGCAAAGCGTGGTGAGCCGCAACTCGCAGCGGCGGAATAGGAGAGGGTGATGGCAACCGATATCGAGAGCGCGCGCGACGATCTCGCCTACATGCGCTCGCTCGTCGGCGGCACGGAGCGGATGCAAGCCACGATCGGCGAAGCGTTCTTCTGGGCCGGCCTGCTCTACGGCGTTCAGTGTGCGCTACACTGGCTGCAGACCCAGCACCTTGCGCCGGACGAAGGGCCGCTCGCGCTGGCGATCGTTGTTGTGCCCACGGTGCTGTTCATCGGTGTGCTGACGATGATCCTCATCAAGGATCGCAAAGCGCCGCCGGGAGGGCCTGCTGCGCGTGCGCTTGGCTCGGTGTTTCAGGGCGCGGGCATTGCGAATCTGGTGATGGCGTTCGTGTTTGCCTATGGCGCGCAGGCGTACGACTCGCCGGGCTTGTGGCTTTATCATCCTGTTGTTGTGTGCATGTTCCAGGGCGTTGCTTGGTACGTTGCGTTTAACGTGTTGCGTAAAGCTTGGCTGGGCGTGGTTGCGACAGGCTGGTTCGTAACGGTGATTGCGTTGGGCGTGTTGATGTCGAACATCGGTGCGTTTGTCTTGACGCTAGCGATTGCCTTGACGGTGTTGATGGCCGTCCCCGGTTGGATCATCTGGCGCGGCGCGAAGCGGGGCTGAACGCGTGGCCGCCTTTGACATTGGCAAGCTGGATGACGTGATCCACGGGCGCGTGCGCCTGGGGATCATGGCGTATCTGGCTGAGGCCGAAGTCGCGGATTTCACGGAGCTGAAGAACCTGCTCGATGTCACGCAGGGCAATCTCTCGGTGCACCTGCGCAAGCTGGAAGAAGCCGAGTACGTCTCGATCGATAAGAGCTTCATCGATCGCAAGCCACTGACACGCGTGCGTATGACCGACGCCGGACGTGCGGCGTTCAGGGCGTATTTGGAAGCGATCGCTAAGCTGGTGGGCGACGCGAAGGGCTAGCTTAAAAATCTCTGCGGGTAGCGTTGAACCGGCGTGAGGGGTAGCCGTTGGCGGATCAGGGCGCCGCTTGAAGCGTGTCTCGCGGGTTTCACCCGTGCGGGTCCCACTTGTCAGGCGCAGGGAATTGTGCCTGCCGGGCTTGCGGCAGTGCAATAAAGCGTGCATATGCCCCGATCCGGCGGGATTAACCTCCCGTCGACCCTGTCCGAGACTGCAGGCGCCACGCACATGGGCGGCCCGAGAGGGCTCTATTTGCGCGGCTTAATGTGTTGAAAACCTTAGTTTTCATCACCTGCAATAGACAGAAGCTGACGTTTTTCGGGGGTGGCTGTCAAGCCGTCTCCCGCAGGCCGGCTCCTGGGACAGGCTGCGCGCAGACCGCGCGCCGCTCGGGGGTTTTAACCACCGGCCGGTTGGTCCGCGCGCGCTTACGACAGCGCCCGGATTGGCCGGACGCTGACTGAGGAGACCGCAATGGATCGTGCTCAGAAAGCCGAAACGGTGGAATCGCTGAAAGGCGTTTTCGCTGGTGCTGGGATGATGGTGATTGGCCATTACACCGGTTTGACTGTTGCGGAATTGACGGTGCTGCGTAATCGCCTTCGTACCGAAGGTGGCGCGCTCAAGGTTGTAAAGAACCGGCTCGTGAAACTGGCCATCGACGGCACGCCCAAGGCGTCCGCCGCAGACCTGTTCAAGGGCCCAACGGCCATCGCCTATTCCACGGATCCGATCGCTGCCGCTCGTGTGGCCGTCGCGTACGCCAAGGAAAAGGAACAGTTCGTCATTCTTGGCGGCCTGTTCGGCGACCAGCTGCTCGACAAGCAAGGCGTGCAAGCAATTGCAACGCTGCCTTCGCTCGACGAGCTGCGCGGCAAGATCATCGGCCTGGTGCAGGCGCCCGCGACCAAGATCGCCGGCGTGCTCGCAGCGCCTGGTGGTCAGCTGGCCCGCGTTCTCAACGCTTACGCGACCAAGGACGCCGCTTAACCGTCATTTCCGCATTGCATTGAAAATACAGACAAAACGTCAGGAACAGAAATCATGGCAAACCTCGATAAGATCGTCGAAGACCTTTCGGCGCTGACCGTCCTCGAAGCTGCTGAGCTCTCGAAGATGTTGGAAGAAAAGTGGGGCGTTTCCGCCGCTGCTCCGGTTGCTGTCGCCGCTGCTGGCGCGGCCCCGGCCGCTGCCGCTGAAGAGAAGACCGAGTTCACGGTCCAACTCACCGCCGCTGGCGACAAGAAGATCGAAGTCATCAAGGAAGTCCGCGCGATCACGGGTCTCGGCCTGAAGGAAGCCAAGGACCTCGTTGAAGGCGCACCGAAGCCGGTGAAGGAAGGCGTGAACAAGGCTGATGCCGAAAAGTTCAAGGCCCAACTTGAAAAGGCCGGCGCGAAGGTCGATCTGAAGTAACTCGCAGACAACAGACGGAAGCAGGGGCCCGCAATGGCCCCCGCTTCTGTCATTGCGTGCCTCTGAGGCGCGCCGGAACGTCTCCCGCCCGGGATGTTCCGTAGCTGGGTCGGGTTCGTGAGCCGAGACGGTTCGCGGAGCTAGGGGCGGAAGAGGCGGCTCATGTGCCGCGCTTGGCGGGCCTAGTGGCCGGGGTCCGCACACGAGCGCAGCGCGCATTGGGAAGAACAGATGACTCTGTCGTACACCGGTAAGAAGCGTATTCGTAAGTCGTTCGGGAAGATCCCGGAAGCAGGTTCGATGCCGAACCTGATCGAGGTGCAAAGAAGCTCCTACGATCAATTCCTGCAAAAAGACGCTCACTCGTATGAGCGCATTGAAGAGGGCCTGCAGGCCGTTTTCAAGTCCGTATTCCCAATCCGCGATTTCTCGGATCGCGCGGTGCTCGAATACGTCTCGTACGAATTCGAAGTGCCGAAGTTCGACGTCGAAGAATGCCAGCAGCGCGACATGACGTTCGCGGCGCCGCTGAAGGTGAAGCTGCGCCTCATCGTCTTTGAAACGGACGAAGAGACGGGCGCGAAGTCGGTCAAGGACATCAAAGAACAAGACGTCTATCTCGGCGACATCCCGCTGATGACGGACAAGGGTACGTTCGTCGTGAACGGCACCGAGCGCGTGATCGTGTCTCAGATGCACCGTTCGCCGGGCGTGTTCTTCGACCACGACAAGGGCAAGACGCACGCTTCGGGCAAGCTCTTGTTCGCTGCGCGCGTGATCCCGTACCGCGGCTCGTGGCTCGACTTCGAGTTCGACGCCAAAGACATCATGTTCGTCCGCATCGACCGTAAGCGCAAGCTGCCGGCGACGACGCTGCTTTACGCGCTCGGCATGTCGAGCGAGCAAATCCTTTCGACGTTCTACCAAACGTCGATCTACAAGCGCGTGCGCGCTGGCTGGACCACGAAGTACCGCGCCGAACGCTGGCGCGGTGTGAAGCCGACCTACGATCTCGTCGACGCGAAGACCGGCAAGGTCGTCGCTGAAGCCGGCAAGAAGATCTCGGCCCGCAACGCCAACAAGCTCGTCGAAGATGGCGTCGTGGACATCCAAGTCCCGTCGGAAGATCTGTTCGATCGCTACATCGCCGAAGACATCGTCAACCCGGAAACGGGCGAGATCTTCGTCGAAGCCGGCGACGCGCTTAGCGAAAACGTGCTCGCGACGCTGATCGAAGCTGGCATCCACGACCTGCCGATCCTGGACATCGATCCGGCGACGGTTGGCCCGTACATCCGCAGCACGCTGAAGCTCGATAAGAACGAGAACCGCGAACAAGCGCTGTTCGACATCTATCGCGTCATGCGTCCGGGTGAGCCGCCGACGATCGACACGGCTGAAGTGCTGTTCAACGGCCTCTTCTCCGATGGCGAGCGTTATGATCTTTCCGCGGTCGGCCGCGTGAAGATGAACATGCGCCTCGGCCTCGACACGGACGACACGGTCCGCGTTCTGCGCCTGGAAGACATCCTGGAAGTGCTGAAGACGCTGACCGACCTGCGCGATGGCCGCGGCGAAGTTGATGACATCGACAATCTCGGCAACCGCCGTGTGCGTTCGGTCGGCGAACTGATGGAAAATCAGTATCGCATCGGCTTGCTGCGCATGGAGCGGGCGATCAAGGAACGTATGTCGTCCGTCGACATCGAAACCGTGATGCCGCATGACCTGATCAACGCGAAGCCGGCGGCCGCTGCCGTGCGCGAGTTCTTCGGTTCGTCGCAGCTCTCGCAGTTCATGGACCAAACCAACCCGCTCTCAGAGATCACGCACAAGCGTCGTCTCTCGGCGCTGGGCCCGGGCGGTCTGACGCGCGAACGCGCGGGCTTCGAAGTCCGCGACGTGCACCCGACGCACTATGGCCGTATCTGCCCGATCGAAACGCCGGAAGGCCCGAACATCGGTCTGATCAACTCGCTGGCGACGCACGCGCGCGTCAACAAGTACGGCTTCATCGAGAGCCCGTACCGCAAGGTCTCGCACGGCAAGCCGTCGAAAGAGATCGTCTATCTCTCGGCGATGGAAGAGGCCAAGCACAAGATCGCGCAGGCCAACGCCATCATCGACGAGAAGGGCAACCTGACCGAAGATCTCGTGCAAGCGCGCGAGAACGGTGAAGCGCAACTCATCCCGCGCGATGAAATCGATCTGATGGACGTGTCGCCGAAGCAGGTTGTTTCGGTCGCCGCGGCGCTCATCCCGTTCCTTGAGAACGACGACGCCAACCGCGCGCTCATGGGCTCGAACATGCAACGCCAAGCGGTGCCGCTGCTGCGTGCAGATGCGCCGATCGTCGGCACAGGCATGGAAGGCACGGTCGCGCGTGACTCCGGCGCCGCCATCACCGCACGCCGCACTGGCGTTGTGGAGCAGGTGGACTCACAGCGTATCGTTGTGCGTGCGACGGAAGAAAAAGATCCTGTGAAACCGGGCGTCGATATCTATCGTCTGCTGAAGTTCCAGCGTTCGAACCAGAACACCTGCATCACCCAACGTCCGATCGTGAAGGTCGGCGACCAGGTGCGTGAAGGCGATATCATCGGCGACGGTCCGTCGACCGATCTGGGCGAACTCGCGCTCGGCCGCAACGTGCTCGTCGCGTTCATGCCGTGGAACGGCTACAACTTCGAAGACTCGATCCTGATCAACGAGCGCATCGTCAAGGACGACGTGTTCACCTCGATCCACATCGAAGAGTTCGAAGTCGCGGCCCGCGATACCAAGCTCGGTCCGGAAGAAATCACCCGCGACATCCCGAACGTCGGCGAAGAAGCCCTGCGCAACCTCGACGAAGCCGGCATCGTGGCGATCGGCGCCGAACTTGGAGCCGGGCGATATTCTCGTCGGCAAGGTGACGCCGAAGGGCGAAAGCCCGATGACGCCGGAAGAAAAGCTGCTGCGCGCCATCTTCGGTGAAAAGGCCTCGGACGTGCGCGACACGTCTCTGCGTCTGCCGCCGGGCGTGAACGGTACGGTCGTCGAAGTGCGCGTGTTCAACCGCCACGGCGTCGACAAAGACCAACGCGCTCTGCAGATCGAGAAGGAAGAAATCGAACGCCTTGCGAAGGACCGCGACGACGAACTCGCGATCCTCGAACGCAACATCTTCGGCCGCCTCGAAGAGATTCTGATCGGCAAGCAAGCCGCGTCGGGTCCGAAGGGCTTCAAGAAGGGCGAGATCACCGCTGAAGGTCTCGAGCCGTTCTCGAAGGGCCAGTGGTGGCAGTTCGGCATCGAAGACGAAGCCGGCATGGCGGAGATCGAAGGCCTCAAGAAGCAGTACGACGACGCTAAGAAGCGTCTCGATGCGCGCTTCGCCGACAAGGTCGATAAGCTCACCCGCGGCGACGAACTGCCGCCGGGCGTGATGAAGGTCGTCAAAGTGTTCGTCGCGGTAAAGCGCAAGCTGCAACCGGGCGACAAGATGGCCGGCCGTCACGGCAACAAGGGCGTTATCTCGAAGATCGTGCCTGTCGAAGACATGCCGTTCCTCGATGACGGTCTGCACGTCGATATCGTTCTGAACCCGCTGGGTGTGCCGTCGCGCATGAACGTCGGTCAGATCTTGGAAACGCACTTGGGTTGGGCTTGCGCCGGCATCGGCAAGCAAGTTCGCCTCGCGCTAGGAAGAGCTGCCGAAGTCGACCGAAGAGCTGGGGAACTCGCGCAGAATATCTCCAAGGGTGTTCCCATCGCGACTCCGGTGTTCGACGGCGCCAAGGACAGCGACATCCGAGAGATGCTGAAGGAAGCGGGCTTTGCCGAGACCGGCCAGGTCATGCTGAAGGACGGCACGACGGGCGAGACGTTCAAGCGCCCCGTTACTGTCGGCTACATCTACATGCTGAAGCTGCACCACTTGGTGGACGATAAGATCCACGCGCGCAGCATCGGTCCCTACTCGCTCGTCACGCAGCAACCGCTGGGCGGCAAGGCGCAGTTCGGCGGACAGCGCTTCGGCGAAATGGAAGTGTGGGCGCTCGAAGCTTACGGCGCGGCCTACACGCTCCAGGAAATGCTGACGGTGAAGTCGGACGACGTCGCCGGCCGTACGAAGGTCTACGAGGCCATCACGCGCGGTCACGACACGTTCGAAGCGGGCATCCCCGAGTCGTTCAACGTGCTCGTGAAGGAAATGCGCTCGCTGGGCCTGAACGTCGAACTCGTCGACGGCACGCGCCTGAAGGCAGCCGAGTAAAGCGAACTACCCGCGCGTCGCCAGAGCGGCGCGCGGGATATGATTTGAAAATGCCAAGCCCACGTCCCGGGCCGCACCACGGGACGAAGGAAGGTAAGAGAGAATGAGCGCTATGAACCAAGAGCTGATCAACAACACCTTCGGCAACAACCAGCCGCCGGCGCCTGTGTTCGATCAGATCAAGATTTCGATCGCGAGCCCCGAACAGATCAAATCGTGGAGCTTCGGCGAAATCAAAAAGCCGGAAACGATCAACTACCGCACGTTCAAGCCGGAACGTGACGGTCTCTTCTGCGCGCGCATCTTTGGCCCGCAGAAAGACTACGAGTGCACGTGCGGCAAGTACAAGCGGATGAAGTACAAGGACATCATCTGCGAAAAGTGCGGCGTGCAAGTTACGCTGGCGCGTGTCCGCCGCGAGCGCATGGGCCACATAGAATTGGCAGCACCCGTCGCGCACATCTGGTTCCTGAAGTCGCTGCCGAGCCGCATTTCGCTGATGCTCGACATGGCGCTGAAGGACATCGAGAAGGTTCTGTACTTCGAACAGTACATCGTTCTCGAACCGGGCTTGACGCCGCTCGAAACCAAGCAACTTCTCACCGAAGAAGACTACATCCGCGCGCAAGACGAGTACGGCGAAGACAGCTTCACCGCATCGATCGGCGCTGAAGCCGT